>NZ_JAASQL010000001.1:0-1935568 GCF_011762155.1 Wenyingzhuangia heitensis | reverse complement strand
AAAAACCATTCTGTCAGTTCGAGTTTCTTTTTGCCGTAGTAAAACGGAAGTAAAAGAAGTATCGAGAACAGGACTTACTTGTATAAAATACTTCTCGATACTTTTCCTCCATTACATTCCGAAAACACTCAAAGTGACAATTACACTTTAAAAAACTATTCTGTCAGTTCGAGTTTCTTTTTGCTGTAGTAAAACGGAAGTAAAAAAAGTATCGAGAACAGGACTTACTTGTATAAAATACTTCTCGATACTCATTACTCCATTTCATTGCGTAATGAACTCGAAGTGACAATAAATAACATTTGTTAAAAACTCTTAAACTTTGTGGAAAAGTATGACTTTCTTTAATTACTTATTATAGCTAGATTTACATAAAAACAACCACCTCATTATATCTAAAGTAAATTTACTTTTGGTATTGTTATCAGGTGTTGGGTATAATTTAAAATATGATAAAACAAAGTCAATTTTCAATATATGACTTCTTAGGATATATAATCCCTGGATCAACTCTTATATATTCATATATAATTATTGAAAAAATTAATACTGACCATTTTGAAAGTATAGAGAAAACATTGAAAGATTTTGGTAATATAAATGCAGAAGGAATATTTATTTTTATTATTTGCTCATATATTATTGGACACTTATTAAGTTTCCTTTCATCTCTTACTATTGAAAAATACTCGAATTTAAAATATAATTATCCTTCAAAATATCTTTTAGAAATAGGAGAACGAAGTCATTATTTTAAAAAAATAACATTCAAAAAAGGAAAAATAACTAAAGACCTTAAAACGAATTTCTGGAGATTAATTATAGGCATATTACTGTTACCTATTTATACGATTGATTTAGTTTTTAACGTAAAGAAAAATTATACTAAATCTTTAGATCCATTTCTTAGAGATCAAATAACCCTTAAAATAAAACGACTATTAGTCAAATTGAAAATTGAAGTTTCAGATTTCGATTTGGAGAAACATGACTTTCATAGAATTATACTTCATCATTCGTTTGAAAAAAACACATCACATCAATTCAAAATGATTAATTATGTTGCTCTTTATGGATTCCTAAGAAATATTTCTTTAACATCAATAATTTTATTTTGGGTTTATACCTATACTGGTTTAAAAAACTTTGATTTTAACAATCCGATTGACGTCAAAATATTGACAATTGTATTTATTTTGGGTTTTATTTCTTTTGTATCCTTTGTTGCATTTGTTAAGTTCTATAGAAGATATACGTTGGAAGGATTAATGTTAACTTTAATAGATGAAGAAATTTAAACTATACCCAACAACGTATAATATTAATGTGGGTTTTTAGGTTTAACCCAAAGTTTTGTGCTTGTTTATAATGTCGCTTATTCTTATTTGATTATTTTTAGGTCGACAAAGATAAAAACACAAAATAAATATAAGTTTGTGGCTGGGCTGACAATTTAAGAACGGAGAATTTTAACTAAAAAAGAGTCAACCTATTTCAGTATAATACAAAACTTGACATACATAATAATCTGTATTTTAATTCAATCTTCGATATTTGCTCAAGAACATAGTGTTTTTAAAAGTAAAATATCTAGCGAACAAGTCCTTTTAAATAAGGACACCCTAGTAATTATTGATTATTTAAAAGCTATAAAATCTGAATTCTATGAGTCTAAAATTCAAGCATCATTTCTTTTAAGCATAAAAAATAACAAGATTGATACTCTTCTATATGAATCTCCTAAAGATCCAAGATTTGAAATTCAAAATAAATATTGCGAACCTTTAATATTTGATATAAAAGAAGAACTACATAGAATTAAATTTGGCAGAAACAGTTATGATATTGATAGTACAAACTTTCAATTTTCATCAACTATAGACATCAAACATATTGATAAAGGCATATTTCAAATATCTTTTAAAGAATCCGAATACACAGGAGGAGCGCATGGATATGGTTTTGAACGTCATACATATTATGATTATTTATCACAAAAAAAAATTGCCTTTGACGACATCTTTAACTCAAATGCAAAAAAAATTATCTATTCAATATTTTTAACTGAATTCGAGCTAACAGAAAACGAAACTGACTTTAACAAGTTTCCAAATAATTTTGTACTTACTAATGAAAGTATTGAATTTAACAGTGGTATGTATGGAACTTTATTTGGATTTGGTGGCAATTACCAAGGGTTTTCTTTTCAAATACCTCTTTCAAATTTAAAAGAGCATATAATCAAGAACTCACCAATTGAACGATTCATAAAATAAAAACTGCACACAACACCTGCTCATAGTTAATATTTGTTTGCTACTTTCGCAAACTCACACAAAACCAAATCCCTTATCTTTACCCGCTTTTAAAGTTTTTTAATGATTGACATACGTTTTGAAGACACATATATTTTAGCCGTTTACAAACCCAACAATATGTTGGTACATCATTCTGCCATGGCAAACAACCAGCTAGAAGAATTGTCTTTGGTGCAATTGTTAAAGCAAGAGTTGGGTATAAAATATTATCCGGTACACAGGTTAGACAGAAAAACGTCTGGAATTATTTTATTTGCCAAACAAAAGGAATTTGTAAAACCGTTTCAGGATCTGTTTGTAAACAATCAAATACAAAAAACGTACTACGGATTGGTGCGTGGTTTTATTCCAGAAAACGGAAAAATAGACAGTCCCGTAAAAGGTCGTGATGCCAATGTACACAAAGAGGCTTTAACGTATTACAAGCGTATAAAAATATTCAGTATTCCTATACAAGTGGGACCTTATAAAGTTTCTAGATATAGTTTGGTAGCATTGCAACCCAAAACAGGAAGATTGCATCAGTTACGAATTCACATGAACAAAATAAGTCATCCTTTAATTGGAGATCCTAAATACGGAGATCGTTTTCACAACCGCATGTTTTTAGAAAAATTTAATATAGATAGCCTTTTTTTACATGCTAAAACGTTAGAGTTCATACATCCGTTTACTCAAAAAACACATACGCTAACTGCAGACATGCCTAAAAAATGGGAGTTTATTTGTACAGAGTTAGAAAAAATTCAGATTTAATACTGTAATCTTCTCCCTAAAACATTTGTAGCAACCGTTACAAAAACAACAATAGTAATAGAGCTTAAAGGCATTAATATAGCTGCTATTAAAGGAGTTAACACACCAGAAACAGCAAAATACAAGCCCACAACATTGTAAAGTATCGATAGTAAAAAACTAATTTTTACTACATATAAACTTTGCTTACACAACTTGATAAATTTGGGTAATTGATGTAACTTTTTAGCATCTATAATGGCATCACTAGCGGGCGAAAATACGTTTACATCTTCGGCAACTGCAATTCCTACTTGTGCTTGTAACAATGCTCCTGCATCATTTAAACCATCTCCAACCATTAAAACAGCGTTTCCTTGTTGTTGACTTTTTTGGATATGATTCAACTTATCATGAGGAGATTGACGAAAATAAAACTGTGTACTACTAGATAATTGTTTTTTTAAAAACGGTAAGGCTGCATCATTATCTCCAGAAAGAATATTAATTTTATTTTTTTGAGAAAGTACATTTAACATTTTTAAAATATTAGATCTATACTCATTTCCAAATTTAAAATATCCCTTTACCTCTTTGTTTATGGATACATAAACTCTACTCTCTGTTTCTGAAATTGTTTCTTTGCTTGCCACAAAAGTAGCCGACCCTATTTTTACTTCTATTCCCTTAAACAAACCTTGCAGTCCATTTCCTTCTATCTCTCTAAATGTTTCTAAAGCTAAAAGAGGTGCTTCTAATTTTTTAAATAAAGTTCTACTTAATGGGTGGTTAGAATTTCTTACCAATGTTTTTACAACAGACAATTCGGTAGCTGTTAACTCTTTTCCTAGGTAGGTAAAATCTTGTTTATTTCTAGTGGTTAAAGTTCCTGTTTTGTCAAAAAACAACGTTTGTACATAAGCCATATGTTCTATTACAATGGCATCTTTTAAATAAAAACCTTGTTTTCCTAAAATTCGCAATATATTTCCCATGGCAAAAGGTGCCGATAAAGCTAATGCACACGGACAGGCTACTATTAGAATAGAAGAAACTACGTTGATGATTTGAGAAGGATCTACAAAAAACCAAAAAAGGGCAGATATTGCTGTAATTACCAACAATCCCCAAGTAAAATACTGACTTACTTTGTCTGTTATATTGGTTAACACAGAGGTTTGTCCGTAAGAGTTTTGGCTCCACAATTTGGTTAAATAACTCTGATTTACCGTTTTTGTAACCTCTATTGTAATAGACTCTCCTTGTTGTTTTCCTCCTGCAAAAATAGTATCGCCAGATTGTTTTGCTATTAAATTAGATTCTCCTGTAACAAAACTGTAGTCTAACAAAGGTTTTCCCTTTAACACAATTCCATCCGTAGGAATAATTTCTTCATTTCTAATTAGTAAAATATCATTTACTTTAATTTCATTTACAGGTACAACTACCTCTTCCCCTTTTACCAAAGTAGTAATTGCTATGGGAAAATAAGATTTAAAGTCTCGTTCAAACGATAAAAAATCATAGGTTTTTTTCTGAAATAATTTTCCTAATAATAAAAAAAAGATCAACCCAGACAAACTATCAAAATACCCTTGCCCTGTTTGGGTAAAGTATTCATAACAACTTCTACCAAACAACATGGCAATACCAATACTTATAGGTACATCTATATTTACTATTTTTTTACGCAATCCTTTAAAGGCAGAAATAAAATAATCATTCCCCGCATAAAAAACTACAGGCAAAGAAAACAACAACATTAAAAAAGAAAACAAAGGTTGATAATGAGTTAGCCAAGCATCGGGTTTCCCAAAATAATCTGGAAAAGACAAAAACATGGTGTTTCCAAAAGCAAAACCTGCCACCGCTATTTTATAAGTACTTGTTTTGTTGGTTGATTTGTTTTTTTCTCCATCATTTAAACTGATATAAGGATCGTAACCAATGGTTGCTAACAGTTCTACCAATTGTTGTAATTTTAATTGATGATTGTATGTAACTTGAACCGTTTTTTTAGAAAAATGAACTCTAGAATTTACAACTCCACCGTGTAATTTTTGTAAATTTTCTAATACCCAAACACAAGAACTACAATGTATTTGTGGAATGTATAAAGTTACAATTTCAATTCCCTCCTCTTTAAAATCTAATAATTTATCTACAATGGTTTGATTGCTTAAAAAACTATATTTCCCTTGTATTGCTTCCGGAGAAATTCCAGGATTGGATTCTAAATCATAATAATCCGTAAGATCATTGTCGTTAAAAATCTGATACACGGTTTTACAACCATTACAACAAAACGTTTTATTATCAAACAAAACAATTTCATCTATAGCCTCATCACCACAGTGATAACATGTATTTTCTTTTATCAATTCCCTATTATTTATGTAGTGCAAATTACTAGTATTCTCCTAATTTTAAAAATGACTAATATCATAATAAAGCATATTATACAACTGTCTTATATTGGTTTAGTTTTAGTATATTTGAATGACGAATACTTAAGAAAACTTCCCTTGTATGATGAGTAGATGTGAGCAATGCCTAATTAAAGAATTTAACAACCTAAATGCGTTGTCTAAAGAAGAACTCAAACAAATATCTGACTCTAAAGATGTTCATGTATTTAAAAAAGGTGAAGTTATTTTTAGCGAAGGTAAATTTGTATCTGGAGTATATTGTATTAAAGATGGAGTTTGCAAATCTTCTCAATTAAACGCAAACGGAAAAGAGCAAATTGTAAAGTTTACAAAAAAAGGAGATTTAATAGGATATCAATCTGCTATTACCAACGAGGCAAATACCATTACAGTTACCGCATTAAGCGATGTTGCTGCTTGTTTTATTCCACAAGAATTAATTAAAAAACCTTTAGACGAAAATGCTAAGTTTTCTACCGCTATGTTTAAAACCGTATGTAGCGATTTAAAAGAAGCCAACAACGCTATTACCAATATATCTACCAACACCGTACACCAACGTATGGCAGATTTAATTCTTTTCTTAAAAGACACTTACGGAGCTACAGATGCTGGAGTTATTAAAATACAGTTAAGTAGAAAAGAAATTGCCAGTTCTGTGGGAACTGCTACAGAAAGTGCTATTAGAGTTTTATCTACCTTTAAAAAAGATGGTTTAATAGACCTAACAGGAAAGTCTATTACTATTATAGATGAAGAAGGTTTAAAAAGATTGGCCGAAGGAATTTAAAACCTACTAATTTTTATTGTTTTTTACTTGTTGATTGATATCAATATATACTATCGATTGGCTCAATCAATACATTCTATACAAGTTATAAATTTGAGTATTATTAATTATAAAACTCATAAACATGAATTCAATAGAAAAAACAAAGCCCTTTGCAAAATTAGGATTTACTCATTTAGAAACTGCCGAAATTGTTTCTAACTTAAATAAGTTATTAGCTTCTTACCACATACATTATCAAAAAATTAGAAACTACCACTGGAGTGTTGTTGGACCCGAATTTTTTGATGTACACGAAAAATTTGAAACACAATACAATGTAGTAAAATTAAACATTGATGAAGTTGCAGAACGCATTAGAGTGTTTGGTAAAAAACCAACAGGAACCTTAAAAGAATATTTACAAGAGTCTGAAATTACTGAAACAACAACTCCACTAACCGCTACCCAAATGGTTAAAGAAATTTTACATGATTTTGAAATTCTTTTACACCAAATGAACAAAGTAATTGATGCTGCCGAAAGTATTAACGATCGTGGTACCGATGATATGATTAGAGGTTTTATTGTACAGATGGAAAAAACACACTGGATGTTCACTTCATTTCTTAAAGATGAAAAAAGTGTTTTGTCATAAAAAACACTTTTTAACCTTTTAACATTATAAAAAAAATCAACATGGCAATTCTAGGAAATATTATAAAAACAACTATTGATACCTTAGACACTTTTAGTTTTGATACTAAAAATGCTCAAGAACATCAAGAAGAACAATTAAGAAAATTATTAACCAATGCAAAAGACACTGCTTTTGGTAAGTACTATAATTTTTTAAAAATCTTAGATAGTGATAATATTATAGAAGCCTACCAACAAACCGTTCCCCTTTTTGATTACAAAACCATCAATCAACAATGGTGGAAACAACAACAAATTAATCCTGATATTACCTGGCCTGGTAAACCTAATTTTTTTGCAAAAAGTAGTGGTACTACAGGTAAAAAAAGCAAACGTATACCGGTAACTAATGATTATATTTCATCAGTAAGAAGTGTAGGTACTTCTATGATTAAAGATTTGGCAAATTTTGATTTTCCTACCAATGTATTTGAAAAAGAAATATTTATGCTAAGTAGTTCTGCCAAACTAAAAAATCATAAAAACGGATTTAAAGAAGGGGAAATTAGCGGAATTAACGTAAGTAATTTTCCTGATTGGTACGATGTGTTTTACAGACCTGGAAAAGAAATTGCAACGATTGATGATTGGGAAACAAGAAAACAAAAAATTGCAGAAGAAGCTCCTAATTGGGATATTGGTGCCATTGCAGGAATACCATCTTGGATTTTAGAAGTACTAAAAGCCATTATAGAAAAAAACAACCTAGACACCATTCACGATATTTGGCCAGACTTTAGTATTTACTCTACAGGTGGAGTGGCTTTTGAAACATACAGAGCTTCTTTTGAAAAAATTTGTGGAAAAGAAATAACCATTCTAGATACTTATTTGGCATCCGAAGGTTTTTTTGCCTACACCGCAAGACCCAATACTATGGATATGAAATTGGCTGTACAGCATGACATGTTTTATGAATTTATTCCTTTTAATGAAGAAGGTTTTGATGAAACAGGAAACGTATTAGAAAATCCAAAAGTAGTAGACATTAGCAAGGTAGAAAAAGGAAAAGAATATGCATTACTAGTTACCACTTGTGCCGGAACGTGGAGATATATGGTGGGAGACACTATTGAATTTACCAATATTGAAGAACCCGAAATTAAGATAACCGGTAGAACCAAATTCTTTTTAAACGTAGTAGGATCTCAGTTAAGCGAAGAAAAGCTAGACAAAGCGGTATTAGATGCCTCAAAAAAGTTTGACGTAGAAATTAACGAATATACCGTGGGAGCTACTAAAAAAGGAGAAGACTATTTTCACCAATGGATATTAGTAACCGACCAACAATTAGATGCAGAGGCTTGTAAAAACTTTATGGATGATTGCTTGCAAGAAGCAAACAAAAACTATAGGGTTGCCCGTAGCAAAGCATTAAGAGGTATTGATGTACTTGTAATTAACAAAGATAAATACCATGCGTATCTAAAAGCACAAAAGAAAAATGGAGGACAGATAAAAACCCCTAAAGTAATGACGGAAGAGAGAATTTTAACTTATTTAGAATTTTTAAACCAATAAATATAGAAAGAACATAAAAACAAAGAGAGCAAAGCCTTGTACAAGGCTTTGCTCTCTTTTTAGTTGAAAAATGGTTTATTCAACCACTATTTTTTTAACCTCTCTTTCACCATTCACAATTATTTCTATAAAATAAATTCCTTTAGCAAAAGCATGGGTATCTACTATTAAAGAAGTCAAGTTTGTCTTTTTATGATAAACTTTATTTCCTTGAGAAGTATACATATTTACAGCTACACTCCCGCTACTAGCCACAGGCAATTCTAAACGAATAGAACCTACTTGTAAAGGACTTTGCTGTATGCTAAAGCTAACAGAATCTTCTAAGGTATTTGTACCTACAGTTACCGATTGATTTAAGCTGCTACCAATATCTACAAACCTCCATTGTGTATAATGCCAAGTTAAACTAGTAGCTACTTGTTCTAAACCAAAATTATTTCCTGTAGTAGTATCTAAGTCATCATCTCCAATAGGTCTAATATAATCTGCTGTCCATCTGTTTTGTAAATAAAAATAGCCATCAGAAGCAGTTACTTTTTTCCACTGTGTTTGCCATTGAGAATCTATTCCGGTAGAAGATTGTATTACCGATGAATTTAAATCACTTGTACCAGGTCTTAAATACATACCTGTCTCTTTATTTTTTAAATGAAAATAAGTTCCATCTACATCTTCTATAATCCACTGAGTCCAGTTTCCTGTCCAACTTACTGGAGCTTGTGCAATAATACCGTTGTCTACATTAGCTTGTGGTCTAATAATTTTACCAGAAGCCCTGTTCTGAATATGAATAGGAGCTTGAGAAGCTTCTAATTTCCAGGTACGCACCCAATCATATTGAGTTGTTCTTTCTGCCCAAGTACCTGTAGCTACTTTTCCTCCACCAGCAGGCACAGGATTCCAATCATATGTTTCCATAGCCATTGTAATAAACATATCAATATCATAAGGTCTTGGGGGAGTTATAGAGTATTGGTAAGCTCCATCTAAATAAAAGTGTACTTTGGTAGGAGATTCTACATAACATCCATAAATAAAATAACGACTGTGATTTTTTTCTGCAGTTCTAACAGATCCTTGTACTTGTACCGTTGCATCAGGTCCACAATCGGTTTTAAAATCAAACATATTGCTGTGCATAATGCTATCCCAACCTTGGGCATATGGTTGAGTTAGAGAACCTGTTTGCCCAACACATTCTTGTATGTCTAACTCTAAATTTTTACCACATGTAATTCTAGGTTTTAACCAAAATGTAGAAGACATTTCTGTCGCATTGGCTTTCATTTTACATTCAAAATAATGCCCTGAACCTGCAGAGTTTAAAGAACGAACAATGCCTCCACGGTACAACCAAGTTTTTCCATCTACTACTTTAGGAGTTGCATATTTAAGAACGGTACATCTTAAATTTCCTCCAGAAACGTTTACAGATTCTTCTTCAAACAATCCTGGTTCTCTTCCTATCCAAGACCATCCATTTCCTTTAGGATCTCTATGCCATTTATTAGTATCAAATGTAGTTCCATCATTAAATTCATCAGACATGTTCTCTACCTTAACCCAGGTTTTACCTACAGGTTTAGGATCACTATTAAAAGTTGGTGTGTTTTGTGCGTTTACTACAAAAGAATACATAAAAACAAACAGCAATAGAACATTGCTGAATTTTGGGATACTTTTTTTCATTTTAAAATATTTTTGATTAGTATAATTTACTTATCAAAAATGCAATTAATCAGAGTTAAAATAAATATTCACAACTTAATTAACACAATATATGATTTATTGATAAAAAACACAGGCTAAAACTACTAATCAAATACTTATCAATCGTGATACATTTTAGATAAAGTAACCCCCTCTTTATCCTCTATATAATTTTTTACAGTATCTAAAGGCATGTAATATTTATTCATGTTGATTAAATATTTGCTAGAAAACACATCACTCAAAAGAATATAACGTTTGGTTTTTAAAAGTTGATTTTTAAAACCTTTGGTTAATGCTATATAATCTGCTTTGTGTTCTACTTGTTTTTTAAAAGATTTAAGGGTTAGGTATTTTATTCCATACCAAATCATTCCCCAGTTAGAATACTCTTTATAATCAGACACATGCCCTAGCTCATGTGCAAACCATCCTTTTAACACCTCTAAAGGGACTTCTGCCAACTCTATATTGGTGTCTTTTAAATATTTACCTATTACAATTTTGTATTCTTTTTTACCATTAAACAAATGTTTAATACCTATAATAGGTTGTGCTTGCATAGTGGTAGATCCTATTCTTTTTTGAATCACAGTTATCTTATAGTCATGAATATTTGTGTACTTTTTATATACCTCTAAAAAGCTGTCTTTAATTTGCTCATCTGTTATATTTGTAAAAGTTACATTCATTTTTTTTTGATTCTGTTTTTGACCATATGAAGTAATTGAAAAAACAACTGTCATCATCAATACTAAAATACTAATGCCAACTGCTTTATTTTTTAATACACTCACTATCATATACGTAGTTTTTATACTTTTGGTTTTAAAAACGATTCTTTCTTTAAATTTTTTATCGTAATTGATATAATAGCTGTTAGAGGCAAGGCTACAATCATACCTGTTATTCCCCACAATTGTTCTCCTACAAACAACACAATAAGAGCTAATAAGGGATTTAAGTTTATTTTATTCCCAATAATTTTGGGAGTAACAAAATTTCCTTCTATAAACTGAATAACTCCAAACAAAATAGAGATAGAAATTAATTGAGATACCGATTGGTTGATAATAAAAGAAACCAACATTACCAAAATGGCTCCAATGGTTACTCCTATATATGGAATAATAGCTAAAAATGCTACTAAAAACCCCAGTGCAAATGCATAAGGTACTTTAATAAAAAACAAACCAACAGAGTTTGCCAGTCCTAAAATTAACATTACTAAAAACAACCCTTTTAAATAACGTTGTACTAATAAGGTGGTTTCATTAAAAAGAGGTCTAGATTTAATTTGCATAGATTGCAAAATATTTTTTACCGTTATTTTGATGGTGTTTTTATACAACAACAATAAAAATATATAAATAGGAATTAAAGATATATAGGCGATGAATGTTCCTATATTTCCAAAAAATGAAGAAATTGTAGAGGAAGCCGAAGATAATATTTGTTCTTTATTTTCTTCTGTGGCTTCTATAAAATTAAGGTTAGAAATACCAAAAACATTCTCTAATAAATTTTCTGTTTGGGTAATTAACATAACAATTCTTTCTTCTATATCTGGATAATCGTTGTAAAAATCAGAAATTTGAGAACTTATTAAATAAACTACTAAATAAATAACGGCAAATAAGGTTCCTGTGACCAATGTAACCGCTACAAAGTTATTTTTGATGAACTTTTTTACCCTAGAAAGTACAGAGCACAATGCCAAACTTATTAAAATAGAAATAACAAGAGGTGCCAAAACAAACTTACATTTAACTACGGCAAAAACCAACAATGTTAACGAAACTAAAGAATAGGTAACATAACGCAGATAGGTAAGTTTTAATAATTTCATTTTATATTTTTTGAATGAATCTTTGAATTTCTTTTACAATAGAGGCAACTCCCTTTAGTTTGTGTATAGAACTGTGTAACTGGTTAAATTTAGTGTGAAGCATATGAACAAAAGGTTTAGAAAATCCTATTTTTTTTAATACTCCCTCAGATAAAACTACCTCTGCTACGTTAAAAGGTTTTTGTAAATGATGCGCTACAATTCTTTCTTGCAACTCTAATTCTCTCACTAATAATTGTTTGTGTAGGTAAAAATTTGATTTCTTCATAACGTTGTGTTTTTAAGATGGAATATTATTGTTTATGTAATTTTTAAACATCCAATTTTTAATATTGGTTTTAAAAATATAAGACATGGTTAAAACGATAAAAAACAACAAAGAAACCAATGTAAAACCTAAATAAATACTATTAAAAAGATGATTTAAGTACAACGCTGTACCAATACCTAAAAACATTAAAAATGTAAATAGAAAAAGGGTTGCAAAAATTCTGAATAATATTTTAGCTCTAATTTCTCCTATTTTCTCAATAGCTTCAAAGTGATATAGCTTTTTTTGTAAATCTAAGTATTTTAATAAATCATCTTTCATAACAATAGTTTTTAGTGTATTAACAAGGCATTGCGTTTTTTAAATCTTTTTCTAAGCTTGCAATTTTGGCTTTTATTTCTTTAATTTTTTCAGAAGCAATATCTTCTCCTTTTTCTATCAAATCCAAAACGTCTCCTTTTAACTCTAAAATTTTGTTCTTGATATCTTCTCTAGTTTCTTCTCCTTTTTTGGGAGCAAATAAAACTCCTGCAGCTGTACCTATTAAGACTCCTGCAAATAATGATAGTACTACTTTTCCTGTGGTGTTCATGTTTTTAATTTTTATTGATTATTACTATTTGTGATTAATTCTTTTATTTTTTGTAGATCAAAATCCAATGTTCTAATAGGGAATGGAATTCCAATATCATTTTTATCAAAAGCTTGTTTTAAAGCTATAATAGCATCGTTTCTAGCTTTTAAAAACCCTGGTTGATCATTAGAATCTATCCAGAAGTACAACGTAAAATTAATAGCACTTCCTCCGTATTCGTTAAAAAATACGTTTACATCTTTTGATTTACTTACAAAATCTAAAGCGCTAATGGCTTTTTCTCCTATTTCCTTTACATGTACTAAATCAGAACTATAAGCAACTCCACAGTTAATTTCTACCCTTCTATTAGGCAAAGAGGTGTAGTTTCTTATTTTGTTTTGAAATACATCTTTGTTAGGAATTATTACTTCTTGTCCGTTAAAAGAATGCATTACAATATTTCTTAAATTTATGTGTTGTACCACTCCCATTTCATCTGCAGTTTCTATAACATCACCTATTCTAAAAGGTTTTCTTACCGCCATAAATACACCTGAAATAAAATTGGTAGCAGAATCTTGAAAAGCAAAACTTAATGCCAAACCTATTACCCCAGCCCCAGCTAATAAAGAGGTTACTGCTTTGTCTAATTTTAACACACTAAGCGCTACAAAAAAACCTAAAGACATAAAAACAATAAAAGATATGGTTCCTATTAGCTTAGTTAGTGCTTGGTTATTGGTTATTTTTTTAGTTCCTTTTTCGGTTAACATTCTAACCAACCTAGCCAAAAAATAAAATCCAATTAAAAGCACAATACACAATACTATGTTGGGAAGCATGGCAATTATTGCTTCTGCCCATCCTACTAATTTCTCTTTTACTATTTCGTAAGATTTATTGATATTAAAATATTCCATGTTGATTATTTTTGGTTGATTATTTGGTTTTTAAAATAGCTTGTATAGTTGTCCCTTTTGTGGGCATAAACATTGGATCTACTATATTAACCTGACCTCCATACAAATATGTAGTAATAGCCGCTAAATTGATAAGTGACATATTTTGATTGTTTTTTTCATTATCAATCATGGTTGTTTTGTTCACTGTATCATAGACTCCATACACACCATTTTTAGATGACACATACAGTCTTGCTATTTTACTTTCAAACGCTAAAGGGATTATTTTTTCTAATCTATTAGTGGTTAAGTCTTCATTAAAAACTACTTGCTTAATTTTTAATGAATCTTCTATTAATTGCGTGTTGCTTGCTTTTTTAAACAGGGGCAACAAATAATAGTTAGAGGTTATGTGTATGCAATTATCAAAAACGTTTTGTACAATAAAGGTTTGTATGTTATTATCATTAGAAAAAATGATTAACGTTTTGTCTTGTTTAAACTCTTCTTCTTCCCATAAAGAATCATTATTTAGTATTTGTTCTAATCTGCCTATTATGTTTTGAGCTTCGGAATGGTCTATTCCTTTTGCTATTAACTTTTGCTCAACTTTGGTAATTAAAAGAGATAAATTATTTTTTGATACTTTTTCTCCAGTATGAATAGGACAATAAATAGAAACACAATTAAAATCTGTGGTGCTAGCCAAATCTTTAAAATCTTCTGTAGATATGTGTGTCTTTAATGTTATCATTGTCTTTAGTAAGTATATCTTGTTGTTTGTTATTACAAATTTCTAAATATAACTCCCTAAAATTGTTGATTAGCACCGAAAAGAAAGTTGATTCTCGTCAACTTTTAAGGCATTAAAACAACAAACCCCACTAAAAAGTGGGGTTTGTTGTTTTTTATAAAAAAATAGTATTACCAGATTAAATCCATTTTTTGTAGTTTTTTTCTATCTACTAGAATAATTTTTTTCCCTTCGGTTTTAATTATTTTACTGTTTTTAAATTCGGTCAATGTTCTTGTTAAACTCTCTTTAGTCGTTCCTGTTAGCTTAGCCAAATCGGTTCTTAGTAAAGTAATTTCATCTTCATCGGCCAATAATTCTTGTAACTTTTTAGAAACTCTTTTTCTAACAGAGCTGTATGCCATTAGCATTAGGTCTTGTTCTTTAGAGCTTAGTGTTTCAGATATTATTTTCATAAACTGTTGTGCTACTTCTCTGTTTTCGTACACTAAGGTTAAAAAATCTTCTTTAGATATTTTGGTTAATTCTGTAGCCTCTAAAGATTCTGCAATTTCATCATACGTTCTTTCTTCAAAAATGGGTTGAAATCCAAAAAATTGTCCTTCGTTATAAACAGAGGTAATGTATTCTTTACCATCATCACTGTACCTATACGTTTTTACACTTCCTTTTTCTATATAGTAGACAAAATGAACATGTTCTCCGTCTTTGTAAATATATTCTTTAGGTGAAAAGCTAAAAGCATAAGATTTTTCTTTAATATCTTTTAAAGAAACTACTTTTTTAGCTTGGTTTAAAAACTCGTGAACACCATCACTACCAGAACTGTATTGTTGTTTTAACAAATCGTTCTTTTTTAAGCGACTTTCTATAGCGGTAATAAGTTCTGTACTTTCAAAAGGTTTAAACAAATAATCATCTGCTCCTAAATTCATTCCTTTACGCAAATCTTCTTTTTCTGTTTTTGCGGTTAAAAATATAAAAGGAATGGTAGCTGTTTCTGGTTTTTGGCTTAAAATATACAAAACTCCGTACCCGTCTAATTCTGGCATCATTACATCGCAAATAATAAGATCCGGAAGAAATGTTTTTGTTTTCTCTACTCCTACCATTCCATTTTCGGCAACTTCTACCTGGTATCCTGTTAGCTCAATTAATTCAGAGATGTTTTCTCTCATGATTAAATCGTCCTCAATTAATAATATTTTTTTCATAAGCTTATACCATTTTTTTTATATCTGTATTCTCTTGATTATTTTTTTTTCTTGGAAATGAAATTTTAAATACTGTACCTACATTCTCTTTACTATCAAAAGAAATAGATCCTTTCATTAACAATACATATTTTCTTACAATATTTAGACCCAAACCTGTTCCTTGCAAATTGGTTACGTTTTTGGCTCTAAAAAAACGTCTAAATAAATTATCTTGATCTTCATCTGGAATTCCCATTCCTTCATCTCTTACAGAAATATGTATGTTTTCTTGATCTATAAAAGCAACTATATAAATATTTTTTCCTGCTGGTGTATATTTAATTGCATTGGACAATAAGTTTGTAAAAATATGTCTTAATATATTTTTATCTAAATACGCATATTCTTCTTCGGTGGTAAAATCAAAATGGATGTTTTGATTTTCTTTGGTTAGGGAAGCAAATTCATCCTTTAATTTGATTAAATATTTTTTTAAATTAAAACGTTCTTCGTGATATTCTATTTTACCTTCTTCTAACTGACCTAATGACAAAAACTGATTTAACGTAGTGGTTAATGTTTTTATAGATGTTTTAATTTTAGAAACGTGAGAATCTACTTTTACTTGGTGTATAAATTGACTCCATAATTTTTCATCAGTTTTTAAATAACGTTCTATTAAATCTACAGATGATAATATTCCAGCCAAAGGTGTTCTAAATTCGTGAGAAGCAATAGATATAAATCTAGATTTCATATCATTTAACTCTTGTTCTCGTTCTAGTTTTTCTAAAATAACCTCTTTGGTTTTTTTCTGATGTTCTAATTCTTTTTCTAATTTTTTACGCTTGGTTACATCGTTTATAATACAAATTGTATAAACGCTATTGTCTTCATCAGACACAAAATTTTGGTTGCAATCTATTTCTAGCATCACCAATTCATTGTTTTGCTGAAAATAATTAATTTCGAACTTACCGTAATTTTTGGTTTCTAAATTTAAACAGTTTTCAAAATAATTCTGAAACGGATCTTTGTAATTATCTGGTAACAAACCACTTAACAACACCCCATCTAATTCCTTAGGCTGCTTTTGTAACAAGGTTAAACTAGCTTTGTTAAATTCTAATATCATCCCTTTTTGAGTCATTAAAATAACTCCGTGAAATAGATTGTTTAATATAGATGTAAACTTTTCACTATAAATGTGATTCTCGCTCATAATATACAGGACTCTTATACTTGTTTTTTCAAAGATAATTAATAAACAACATGTTTAATAGAGTTAAATTTTAAAATTGATCAAAATCAATTTACACCTGCACATTCATCAATTTAAACAACGTACTTCTCTCCTAACTTTGCAGTATACAAATATTAAAACAACATAACATGAGAACATCAACTAAAGGAAAAATTTTAACACTTATGTGTGCTATAGGTTTAGGAGTAGCTAGTGCAAATGCACAAACAATTGCAAACAATGCTATTGGTATTAGAGCTGGAGATAATGATGGTTTTGGTTCTGAAATTTCTTATCAAAGAGCTTTAGGAAATGCTACTCGTTTAGAATTAGATTTAGGATGGAGAAACACTAATAATTATGATGCTATGAAATTTTCTGCCATTCACCAATGGGTATATCCTATAGAAAATAGATTTAACTGGTTTGTTGGTGCAGGTGGTGGAATTGGTTTTTTTGACAATAACAATATTAACAACGATGATGAAGTTTTTGTAGTAGCTAGTGGTGATATAGGGATTGAATACAATTTTAAAATTCCGTTAATTATTTCTTTAGATTTAAGACCAGAGGTTAGTTTTAATAATGATTATTCTGATGGTTTAGATATAGATACCGCTTTAGGAATTAGATATCAGTTTTAATAAAATTTATAACCTAAAAATAAAAAAACATGAAAAAGTCAATTTTAATTTTATCATTACTAACATCTACCTTAATGTTTGCGCAAGAAAGTTTGTACAAAAAATCTAGCATTGGTATTAAAGGGGGATACAATTTGGCAAGTGCACAAATTAATGGAGACAATAACGTAGATCAAAGGCATGGTTTTCATATTGGATTTTACAACGAAATTTTTTTACAACAACATTTTGCTATACAAACAGAGCTATTATATTCTCAACATGGGTATAAAGTAAACAACGATAGTGGAAAATTTACCCAAAAATTAGATTACATAACCTTGCCTGTACTATTTAAAGGATACCTATCTGATAATTTTTATATAGAAGCAGGTCCACAGTTTGCAGTAGCAGTAAACCATACAGAAGAAGTAGATGCTAACTTTGATATTTTTGATAGCACTACAGAATTTTCTCCCAACGATTATGATTTTGGAGCGAATATTGGAACTGGTTTTAAAACAGATTCTGGAATAAATTTAGGAGTTAGATATTATTTTGGATTAAACAAAGTATACGATGAAGAAAATCAAAAAAATAGAGTCTTACAAGTGTCCTTAGGATTCGACTTTTAAAAATACAAATCAATTATTAATTATAAAACAAATCGAAATGAAAAAGTTATTTACAATCAGTACCATAGTATTAGCCGTAGTTGCATTAACAGTTAGCTGTAAAAAATCGCCAAAAGAAAAAGTAGAAGACGGTTTAGAAGAAGTAGGAGACGGAATTAAAGACGGTGCACACGATACCGGAGATCATATTAAAGAAGGGTATGAAGAAATGAAGGATGAAGTAGACGATGCAACGGATGCAAAGTAATCCCCAATTTTATCCATTTAGAGAGCTATTATTAATTTAATAGCTCTTTTTTATTGTTTATAATTCCTAATATCTATTGACACATATTTTATGCTAAAAAAGTCTGTATTTAGTTTAAAAAAAGATTAAACCATAATTAAACATTAATCTAATCCCCTGTACAAACACCATAAACTGCAATTAAAACTAAAAAGACATGAAATATTCATTATTAGCAATACTACTGTTAAACTTTTCTTGTAAAGACAATTCTAAATGCTTTAAAAACAATAATTAATGTTTAGAAAAACATATAAAATGGCAGTTTTAGTACATAAACGAAAGTAAAAAGGCACCCATAAATGTTAATGAAAAGTCATTTTTAAGAAAACTAGTAAAAACATCTATTGGTTATTTCTGAATATTTAATATCAGTTTTTTTAACAGTTCTTTTCTCTTTATGGGCTTAGATATATAATCTGTAAAACCTAAACGTATATATTTATCATAATCTGATGACATAGCATAAGCTGTTTGAGCTATAATTTTTGTTTTGGAATTTATTTTTAAAATTTGTTTTGTAGCTTCTAAACCATCCATTATATGCATTCTTATATCCATCAAAATAAGATCTACTTTGGGGTTTAAACGATAAGCCTCAACAGCTTCTTCTCCATTATGTGCGTAAATAATATTGACTGGTAAATTTTCAAAAAAAGCTTTAAAATACTCAATATTAACAGGTTCATCCTCGGCAACAATTAGGGTAGCATTGCGAATTAGTTCTAAATCATTTTCTTTGAAGTTGTTTTTTATAGGAAGAGGGGTTGCTGTAATTAAAGGGATTGTAAAAGTAAATACGCTTCCTCTGTTTAACTCAGATTCCACCATAAAGTCTCCATTTAACAAATTAATAATTCCTCTAGATATGGCTAAACCTAACCCAGTTCCCTCATTCATAACATGTTTTTGGGGCTCTAATTGCTCAAAACGTTTAAAAATAATATCTAATTTTTCATATGGAATACCCGTTCCTTCGTCTTTTACATAAAAATAAATTTTGTCTTTAGATAGTATTTTAAAACCAAACTCAATATTCCCTTTTATTGTAAATTTTAGAGCATTCCCTATTAGATTAGAAAAGACTTGTTGCAAACGTAAAGGATCTGTTTTAATACTTAATTGATCATAATTTTGGGGAATATTACAAACTATATTTATATGCTCTTTGTCTTTCTGTTTTTTGATTTCGTTAAAAGTAGATTCTGTATTTTTTAACAACTCTATCAAATCACAGTTTTTTTGATCTACGGTTAGTTCGTTAGCTTCTATCTTAGAGATATCAATAATATCATTAATTAAATTTAGTAATTGACTAGAGCTATTTTTTATAATATTGATATAGTTTTTTCTTGTAACTGCATCTATATCATCATCATCTAGTAAATCTGCAAAACCAACAACCCCATTCATAGGAGTTCGTATTTCATGACTCATATTAGCTAAAAATTGATTTTTATAAATATTAGCGATTTCTGCCTTATCTTTTGCTTTTAATAGTTCTTGTGCTGATAATTTAATCTCAGTTATATCTATAAAACTAATAATTACCTCCTTAATTTCTCCATTTTCATCAAAAACAGGAAATCCATTAACCATAAGCCAAACTAAGTCGTTTTCTTTTCTTAAAACACCTAGAGTCATATCTTTTAAAACCTTTTTGTTTTTTAATATTCGCATTACCGGATAATCTTCTACAGGTATTGTGGTGTTATCCTCATATACAAACTTCCATATTGGGTCAATAGCTACTTTGCCTTTCATTTGGTCAAAACTTAACCCTAACAATTCATTAGATCTTAAATTACTTAATAATATTGTAGAGTCTTTATGATGAACAACCACCCCAACACTTATATTAGCGATCAACTCTTTGTAGCTATTTTCACTAACTTCTGTTAGTTTTTGAGCTTTTAAAAGTTCTTTTTCAGCTAATTTACGTTTACTAATGTCTTTTACAATCGCTACTGAATAAAGAACTTTTCCATCCTCATTCTTAGCTGTTGTTACGGTAAGTTGTCCCCAAATAACATGTCCTTTTTTATGAATATATCTTTTATCCATTTTATAGGAGTTTATTTTACCTTCTACTAGTTGTAGATACTGACTCATATCTTTTTCTAAATCATCAGGGTATGTAAAGTCCGAAAAAGTTAAAGACATCAATTCCTTTTCTGTATATCCTAAAATTTTTTCTAATTCTGGATTTGCTGATAATAATTTTCCTTTGGATGAAACCGTAGCTATTCCTAAACCTGCATTGGTAAATACAGATTTAAATTTTCGTTCGCTTTTTTTAAGATCAGTCTCTATTTTTAAAACTTCTGTTATGTTTACAAAAGTAATAACCAGACCGTTAATTTTTTTATCAGAAGTAATAAATGGACTTATTCTTCTTAAAAAAGAAACTCCCTCCTCATCACTCACTTCAGATTCTATTACTTTCAAATCATTGATTACTTTTTTACAATCCTCAATCATTGATTTTTTATCTTTCTCCTTAAAGTTAGAAGCAAAACTAGAAATACTTCTACCTACGTCATCATGTTGCAAATTAAAATGCTTTTGTAAGGCAGGGGTAAATTTACGAATACGAAAATCTATGTCTAAAAACAGGGTTCCTATATCTGTTGAATTCAAGAGGTTGTTAACATCATTATTTATGTAAGATAGTTCTCCATTTTTTTCTTGCAATTCTGCATTTACAGTATAAAGTTCTTCGTTTACTGATTGTAACTCTTCATTAGTACTTTGTAACTCCTCATTAGATGCCATTAACTCTTCATTACTAGACTGCAACTCTTCGTTACTGGTTTCTAATTCTTCTACCACATTTTGTAATTGCGATTTATTTTCTTTTAATTCATCTTCTAGCTCTACAACACGCTGTTTATTTATGTCTTTACTTTCTGAATTATGAATTGTAATTACTTTTTTAGACTGAAAAGGTTTGTCGTTACTAAAATGAATGACATAGACCTTATCTAATCCTGCAAAATTTTTAACGACATGAAACCCTAAATCAAAACAATATTTTTCTTTACCAAGTGTGTTTTCTACATCTCGTACCACAATATCTACATCTTCTTTTTCTACTTTATAAATACTACTTCTAATAATGTTGCCAATATTGCTATTAACCATTTTTAACAAATTATTTTGAAACATTCCCTGGTTGATAGACAAACGTGAAGTGATATTTCCATTTACAAAGAGGATATTAAAACTGGCATCTAAAAACACCATGGTAGGACTAAATTTTTGTCCCATATATTTATAAAATAAATTTTCGGGACTTTCCTCAATCTTATATATTTGACTTATTTTTTCAACTTTTTCTGTTTTCTTAGCGCTCATAGTTTTTATGTGTTGTTTAGCTAAATCTTGTATCATAAAATGTTTGGCATCTACAAAACACTGATATATTTTTTGTTTGGAACTTATTGGATTAAAAAAGCGAGATTGCTCTCCTAAAGATTCACTATTCCCTAAAACCAAAAAACCTTTAGGGTATAAAGAATATTGAAAATTGATTAAAACTTCTTTCTGTAAGCTAGATTCAAAGTAGATAAGTAGGTTACGACATGATATTAAATCCATGCGAATGAAAGGAGGATCTTTTAGCAAATTATGAACTGAAAACACAATACGTTCTCTAATTCGCTTTACAATTCTTACGTTTTTAGTTTCTTTAACAAAATACGTATTTATATACTCCTCAGAAATATGGTTTATGTTTTTAGGTAAAAATATAGCTGTTCCTGCCTTGTTTATTGCTCGTTGATCAATATCTGTTGCAAAAATTTTAAAATCTATATCAATTTCTTTTTTCTTTAAGTAAGCATCTAACAAAATAGCAATTGTATAGGCTTCTTCTCCTGTAGAGCAAGCAGCCACCCAAATTCTTATAGGCTTATTACTATTTATATTTTTTTTAACTAGTTCTGGAAATACTTTAGTTTTTAACTGTTCAAAAACTTCTTCATCTCTAAAAAAGCTGGTAACTCCTATTAAGAAATCATCTTTTAATTTCTTTACCTCTTCATAGTTACTATTTAAATAGGTATGGTAATCTTTTAGATTTGTAAAGTTATTTGCATTCATCCTATTTTCCATACGACGTTGCAAAGTGTTTTTTTTATATTCTTTAAAATCGATTTCAAAATATTTAAATATCAAATTTAATATCAGAGTAAAAATAGTCTCCTCTGTTTCTGGTTTATTTTCTGTCGTTAAAGTTTTATGTTCTGATATCTTTATAAGGATCTCTGCAATTTTTGGTGGTGATAAAATATAATCTACCAATTTAGTAGCTATAGAAGAGTTAGGCATTCCATCAAACTGAGCACTTTTAGGATCTTGAACAATAAGAGTTCCTCCAAATTCTTTAATACTTTTTATACCTCTAGATCCATCAGATCCCGTTCCTGAAAGAATAATACCTATAGATTGGTGTTTGTACTCCTTACCTAAACTATGTAAAAAAATATCTATAGGTAAGTTAAGTGGTGTGTTGGTGTTTTTTTCTGTCAAATAAAGTCTATTCTCCTTTATATAAATATCTTTATTTTTTTGATTAAGATAAATACAGTTAGGTTCAATTTTTTGATGATTCTCTGCTATATAAATTTTCATTTGAGTATGCTTAGCCAGCAACTCTGCCATTAAACTTTTAAAATTTGGAAAAAGATGTTGTACTATAACAAAAGTCATTTTTGTTTTAGGTGGTATATTATCAAATAATTGTTTTATTGCATCTAACCCACCTGCAGATGCCCCAATTCCTACGATATAATATCCTTTCCCCTCCATATTTTAGATATTTAACAGTGATTACCACTTTATTTTACGAATACTTGTATAATATAAAGTTTCTAATTAAACACCATTTTCTTTTCCTTATAAACAAATGTTATCTTAAAGTTACACGTTATTTTATAATATCAGTATTATTTTCTGATTACTATTCACTTAATAAGGTAAAATAAGTTAGTTTTAATTTAGAATAAACAAAAAGAGTATTGTATTCCTTTAACTCATAAACAACACATTAACCCTAAAGAATCTAGAATTTTATTTTAACTGTGATTGGTAAAAAGAATGGAGAAGTTTTTCTGTTTACTACATAAAACACTTTATTTAAAACACGCATTACACAATGCTATAAAGACAATTATCATACAAAAGATAAGGTTTCTAATAAGCTCTCTCATAGTTCTATTTTTATGAAACAAAATTACCGTCTACATATGCAGTGTATTTACATATATCTTATTTCGTCTCCTTAGTCATCACCTAAAAAAGAAAAAAACCTTATAAACATTATGTTTATAAGGTTTTAGAAGAATTTACATAAACTCTTGCGGTCTGGACGGGACTCGAACTATTCCCGCTATACCTTATAAACAGTGCTATTAACACTTATAAATTATTTTTGTGAACCGATTTGTGAACCTAAAGTTTAAATAATTTTAGTATTATTTAACTATCGTTCTTTCTACAAATTTACGATTTAACACTCTATAAATCAATATAAATAGTGTTAAATTTTATGATACTTGCTTCAAATAATTATTAATGATTTCGATATTTATTCCACTGTATTCAGCGAATTCTTCAGAGGTAATAAATTGGTGTGGTTGCTTATCAAAATGTTCTCTAATCTCTTTTAATAGCCTCCTACCATAACGTTCACTTCTTCCAGTTATACACTGAACATCTTTTGGATAAATACATGCTCTGGTAATTTTCATGTTTTAATACTTTAACTATACTTTATCCTTGGGGTAAATATACACCATTTCGGAAAGAAAGGCTTTTAACGGCCTGTATAACACCCTGTTTTTGATTTCTACATAAGATACTAATTCTTTTGCTATAAATCTTTAAATCATATTATTATGGCAAAACAAACAGGTATTATCAAATTAAAAGGAACTATCGGTGGTATTTCTTTTTACAAAACAACAGACGGGCATTTGGCTCGTGAAAAAGGGGGTGTGGATGCAGAACGTATTAAAAACGATCCTGCGTTTCAAAGAACTCGTGAAAATGGTTCTGAATTTGGAACCGCTGGTAAAGGTGGTAAATTACTTAGAAATGCCATTCGCATTCTTTTGCAAAATGCAAAAGACAAACGTGTTTCTAGTAGATTAACAACGACTGTTTTAAAAGTAGTTAAAACAGATACTACGCATGCTCGTGGGGAAAGAACCATTCAAGATGGAACTTTTGGATTGTTAACTAATTTTGAATTCAACATCAATGGGAAATTAGGAGCAACTTTATTTGCTACTTTCAACAATGCTTTGGATAGAGCTACAGGAGAAGCCACCGTAAACATTCCTGCTTTTAAACCAACAACTCACATTGCAGGTCCTTCTGGAACGACTCACTTTAAAATTGTGACTGGTGTGGCAGAATTAGATTTTAAGAATGAAACTTTCGCTTTTGACAATGATGAAACCGCTATTTTACCATACGATGGTAATGATACTGCCATTATTGACTTGACTGCTTCAGCTCCTGCAAACTCTGTACTTCCCATTGTTCAGGTGTTAGGTATTGAATTCTATCAAGAAGTGAATGGTGAAATGTATTCATTAAAAAATGGTTCTTACAATGCTTTAGCTATTAAGATAGCTGATAAAGTGTAAGGATATGGATATCCATTTGCATAGAACCTACTTTAAAGAGGGCACCAACGGTGCTCTCTTTATTCACGATTCTTTTTTTGGATTCTGTATCGAGTTGCCCTGGTTAGAGAATCGTAGAAATGTTTCTTGCATTCCAGAGGGAGCTTACATTTTGAAAGCTCGGTATTCTCAAAAATTCGGGCATCATTTGATTTTGGAAAATGTTAAAAATAGGACACTTATTTTAATTCATCCTGCCAATGATGCTTTGAAAGAATTAAGAGGCTGTATCGCTCCTGTAACTTGTTTATCAGGCATTGGAAAAGGTACTTCTTCCAGAAGTTTATTAAACAAATTGGTTTCCAAATGTTATCAAGCTTTTGATAGAGGTGAAACTGTTAATCTTATTATAAAATCTTAGAACTTATGAAAATTCAAGAACGATTAAAACATCCAACACCATCCTTTTTTAGAAAACTTAGAAACATTGGTCTAGCATTAGCAGCTGCAAGTGGAGCCATTTTGGCCGCTCCAATTGCGTTACCTGCAGCAGTTATTAGCATTGCCGGTTATGTAGCAGTTGCTGGAACGGTGGCCACTGCGGTCAGTCAAGCTGTGGTTTCAGACAAAAACTAAAAAGCTATGGGAAATCTTCAATTAAAATCAACAATTTTTGGAGGAACGTTGTTTAGTACTGTAGCAAATATTCAACTTCACGATGTTTACTTCACCATTATCATGGCGGTCATTGGTGCTGTGGTCAGTTTCTTTGTATCGCTCCTGTTACGTAAGATTTTTTTGAAGTAAATCTACTGTAAGATCATAAATAAATGCCTGGAATTCTCCAGGCATTTTTTATGCACTGATTTTGTTTTTACTTTCTTTAAAACAAGTTTGTATAAAAGCCTTTTTTAACAGTTGAATTTTTTCCAATGCTTGAGATAATCTTTCTTGCTCCTGGTTAATTGCTTGAATAATTTTGATGTGCTTATGAACCTCAACATTTAAAATCATTCCTTCTTTTAATGTTTTAGAGCAATCATTTATGCTAATGAATGGAATAACACTACCTTTTAAATAATAAGCATAAAAACCTCCTATTTGAAGCATCATTGATAAGTGGAATAAGATGTTTTTATTCGCTTCAGTGGTAGTGGTTATCACAAAACAGTTCGGACAAGGGTTGTGCAGTGGCTTGCCACTGTTCAATCCTTTATTCAAAATAAAAAAATGAGGTTTGTCGTAGGTCATCCCTACACGGTGGGTCTTGATTACAAAACAGTGCATAGCTATCCAATTTAAATTGCTTCGCTACGCTTCGCCACAATATTTTTTTGGAGAAAAAAGATGCCTATAACATTGTTGCTGTGGCAGATGCTGTCAAGGTTTTTGGTAAAAAGTTTGGACTGATATTTTTGTTTACTAAGGAAATACTACTCAAAGTTTTTATCAAAACCCGGAGGGCTTGACCTTTACTGCAAAAAGCGTTGACAGAAGGAAAGCAACTATATTTGCATGCTTTTTTAATCAAAATAACCTCATCATAAATTAAGAAAAGGCATAAAGCAAGTGGTTTGTAATGTAACGTAGTGGAATGAAAAACCTCTTGCTGTGCGGTGCTGAGGGGATTGTTTTGTAAACTTTATTATTTCTTAAAAGCTTCCAATGCCCACAAGCACATGGGGTGATGGTATCTTCATTTTGTCTTGATACTTCGACAAGCACAGCACAAGTACAAAATGAATCAAAAAATCAAGGATTCACAAACATTGCTATAATTATACATCTAGTTTCATTTTAAAAAAATGATTAATCGAATTGAAATGAGGTAAAACAGCCTTGAGCCAAACGGTGGGCTGAGTGTGCAAATAGTGGAACGGTTTGCGGACACAGACCAAGCGCTAGCGAGCCGCCTTGCGAGTGGAGCAACGGGTGGTGCAAAAAGTGCATGAGGTAACGAATGTGGTTTGCAGCTATGTGTGGAGTTGAAAGGCAGGTTTTTGTAATTTTTCAAACAAAAACCTAGAGAGAAACGGAACTATACACAAGAGGACAGATTTATTGGCTAGAGCCTGTGCGTTGGGTGATGTGGTTGGCAAAAAGGCGGAGGCAACACAATCAAGAACCCGCAGCCCGTAGCGACCTGCAAGGCGAGCTAAAATTATGGCAATGGTTGGCTGTGATGTGGCTGAACGAAATGAACCGAAGCCATGAGTGTGAATGAAGTGAAGTGACAAAAACAGACAAAGGAATTGCCGTGAGGACTGATTGAGGAACGCAACAACCGTGACAAAGTGCCCTTCGACAGGCTCAGGACAGGCCGGGCACATGAAATGTAAAATAGCTCTTTTTTAAACTTTATGATGAATAGAAATGCTTAAAAAAAGTGCTATTTACTTTGGCGGGGTTGTTTGCTGACGATTGAACGGACGAACACCGCTTTACCTTTTTTATTTAATTTTGATTTTTTTAATAAACTATTATTCATTTTAGTACATAATAAACAGTAAATATTACAATTTTTTTATTAATCTGCTATTACTATTATACCATGAACTTGGATGATTTGTTTCATAACATTTACATGGAATTTTATTTTTAAATAGATAGTAAATATCATTAATAAGTCCTTTTAAATAATTGTTTTTTTTATTAAAGTTCAGACTTCTCTTAATTTTTAAAATTAACTTAATATTCTTTTTTGTTAAAGTTTTTTTGTAATATTCTTTACAATTTGAAATATTACCCTTAGTACATGCGTTAATTAATACATCATCTTTTTTTAGTTTTAAGTTTATTATCCTATAAATAAAATCTCTTTTCCCTCCATCAAACCATAGATGTATAAATGCTAAGGTTCTAAAATAAATTGGTTTAACTCCCATAGAACATTGATATTGAATAGCATTCATCAATATCAAATCATAATTTGTATTAGGACTTAAAATAGAATTTCCTAAAACCATAGATATATAATTAGCTATATTTTTTCCAGTTATTCCTTTTGCAGGTCCAATACTATTTTTAAACTCCTCTATGTGTGGACTTTCTAATACTAAGATTATTCGATGATTTGACGAATTTAAATTCGTCTTACGTTGCCAATTATTAAAAGTTTTTTTAATTAAAAAACCTTTGTTATCAGTAGCTAAAGTATCAACTTTTTGATCTGGACATATGACATTTTTAATACTGACCTTTTTAAGTTTTTGACTATTTAATAGTTTTGAAGTTTTACTTGGATTCATATTATTTAAATACAAATTAATTCTGTTAATATATCTCTATGCACATTATAAACTTCATTTATTACTAAATCATAACCGGAATATCTCGATTGTGTTTTTTTCATGAAGAAGTTATAAATCCATTCCAGCACCGTTTAGCTTTAACCAATTCATTTGTGATTCATAGTTAGGTAAAATTTTATCAACCTCGTTCCAAAACTCTGCTGTGTGATTTAAATGAATTAAGTGAGCTAGTTCATGAACAACAATATATTGTAAAACATCTATTGGAGCCATAGCACATTTCCAATGGAAGTTTACATTTCCGTTTGAAGTACATGATGCCCAACGATTTTGTAATTCCATGATTTTAATCTGCTTAGGCTCTACTCCTAGTTGCATTTTATATTGATCTATGATAGGATGAATCTTAGTCAGTAATTTGTTTTTATAGAACTTTACAAATAGCTCTTTTGCTCTGTGTTTTTCTTCTTTATTTATTAAAAATTTGTTTTTAATAAATTGAAGCCCTTCTATATTATCTTCTACAAATCTTAGACGGTAATTACGACCTAAATATAAAAATGATTGACCATTTACATATTCTCTTTCAACAGCATTTTGGTTTAATTGTGTCCATTCTGCTAAGTTTTTAAAAATTTGATATTCTTTGGCTTTTAGTATTTCTTCAATTTCTTCTTCTTCCAATTTTTCAGGTACACGAGCAGAAACAGAGCCATCTCTTTCTACAAAGATGCTCACTGTTTTTCGTGCACTTTTATGAATTGTTATGTCTATTCCTGATACTACCATTTACTTTGTCAATTCTTGATGTCTACGTTTGGCTAAATTCATGACTTCAACGCTTAATTTCGCGTGTAATTCGGCTACTTTGTCTAACTCACTAAATGATATTAAATCTTCTACTTCTCCTTGTAGTTTTCTTATTTCTGCAGCTCTACCTTTCCAAAAGTTAGGTTTGTTTATAGCCTCTTGTAATAAACATACTAATTCTATTGTTAACGATTTTACTACTTCTTTTTCAACCTCTGTTAGGGTTTCCTCTTTGAAAGTACTGAACACTATAAAATCATAAAAAGGTAATTCTTGTTCGCTTAAGCCTTCTTCTTCATTGTCTCCTTTTCGACCTTTGGCTAAGTCTTCTCTTAGCATTACAAACTCCTCTACAATTGCCTCCCAATTTCCTTGATAACGTTCAATGATTTCTTCCATTCGTTTTAAAAAACGTTTGTACAAGGCAGGATCTTTGTTGATATTTACTTTGATGTGTCTTCTAATGGCATGTTCCATTTCTGATGCCTTTGATTTGGTGTTTTTCCCTAGCTTTCCTACTTCTTTTTGAAAATCTTTAGACAATAGACTCACAGGTGCCACACGACTATCAATTCCTAAAGTTTCTAAATGTGCATCAATCATTTTACGCACTTTAGGTTTTGCCCATTTTAAATCCATACTTGGATCTTTGTAACGATTTTTAATGCGTACTAATAAGTATCCAAAACGTTTGGCTGGTATGTAGTATTTTCTTGCAGCTTCTGAATTAAATAATAAATCCAAACTATCAAAAAATGCTTTTACATAGGTATCAAATTGTGCTCTAAAAGGAATAGAAGCTGCTAATTCTATACAATCTTCTGCCAATTGAAATTCTACTTCTTTATCTGTCATACGTTGTTCTGCAAACTTTTTAAACTCTGTAATTCCTTTGTCTGTAAACAATTGCAACATTCTATTGTAGCGTGCTTCTAACACAGGAATCTCTTTGTTGATGTCTCTAAAATATTCCAACAGTTCTTTGATATCCTCTTCATCTTCTGCTCCCCAAATATTTAAAGCATCTTTTAAATGATTTGAAACTCCATAATAGTCTACCAGAATACCATGTGACTTGTCTCTTTTGGTTCGGTTTACACGTGCTATGGCTTGCAATAAATCATGTTCCCTTATGCTTTTGTCTAAATACATGACTTGCGCAATGGGAGCATCAAAACCTGTTAATAATTTATCACATACACATAAAAAAGCTATCCCTGTTTCGGGTTTTAGATAATTTCCTTCTTGGTCTGTACTAAAATCAAAGTCCTTTTTAAAATTATCTACGGCTTTTATCTCTCTAGCGTTCTTTCTTGCTTCACTAATAAAAGCTTGTTCGTTGTTATCTTGTTTGGTTACTATCGTTCCTATTTTTAAGAACTCCATTTTTTTTATGAGTTCTAGATCTGGTACTGCTTTTGATTTTTCTAAGGCTACACGCTCATTTAAAGCTTCCTGTATTAGAAATTGATAACGAGCAGCTGCCACAATAGAACTCCCCACTACCATGGCTTTAAATCCATTTGGTAAGATGGCTTCTACATAATGTTTGACTAAATCTTTTGCTATTTTTCGTAAACGATCCATGTTCTCTAAATAGGCTTGCATGGTACCGTAACGCTTTTGAATTTCTTCCTTTACCTCTTTGTTTTGTTTTTTAAAAACATCTTCAAATTCAGCATCAAAAGCTTCTTTAGACTTTATGTTGTCCTTGGTTGTTTTACCTATGTAAATAATATCTAAGGTAGCTCTATCATCTACTGCTTCTCTAATTTTATAAGTATCAATAAACTCCCCAGTACCTCCAAAACGTTCGTGGGTTTTTTGTTTGTGTCTTTCTGTTAGTAACGGAGTACCTGTAAAGGCAATTTTGGCTGCGTTTGGAAACGCTGTAAACAAGTTATCTCCCATATCTCCTCCTTGGGTTCTGTGAGCCTCATCAATTAACACCACTATTCTATCTGAAGTATTTACAACCTCAAAAGGTTTGAATTCGGGTACTCGCCCTTCTTCTACAAAAGCTTTCATTAATGCTTTAGAATGTTTTAACTCTTCTTGCACAAATTTGTGTACCATGACCATGTTTAAATTGGAGGCATTTCCACTTAATTTTGGTTTTAACTCTTTACGAGCACTAACAATATTTGCTTCTTTAAACTCATTGGTTAAACGTGCTGTGGCAGACAATTGCTTTTCTAAATCTTTACGATCTACCATCATGATGACTTTGTAATCTTTTAAATCTTCTTGAGAACGAAGTTTACGCACCAAAAACACCATGGTTAAAGATTTTCCAGAACCTTGTGTATGCCAAACCACTCCCGAACGTGTTTTTCCAGTGGTTTCATTGCGTAATCTATCTAATATTTTACCTACGGCTCTGTATTGCTGATAACGACAAACAATTTTGATTTGCACCCCTTCTTTTATTTCCATGAATAAAGTAAAGTGCTGCAAAATATCTAAGAGAATTTCTTTGTTTAAAATACCTTTGATTAATACCTCTTGACGTACTCTTGGATCGTTTTGTAATCCGTTGTTTTGGTATCTAGCTATTTCCTCTTCTACATAGTTGTTGACATCTATGTTTTTATACGCTTCCGGAAAAATATCTTTCCAGTTTAAGTAATATTCAAAATCCCCTGAAATGGAACCTACACGAGCTTCTTCACCATGTGTAGCAATGCTAAATAAGTTGTAGTAAAACAAACGTTCTTCTCCCTCTTTATACCCAAAATCATCTTCACGAGTATTGGCATAACGCATAATTTGGTCTACTGCACTAGAAATAGGATCTGCTACCTCCACATCTTTACATTCTACTACTGCAAATGGCAATCCATTTACAAAAAGCACAATGTCTGGAATGATTCCTTCTCTTGGACCTCCGGGCGTTACAATTCTAAACTGATTGATGGCTACAAATTGATTGTTTTCCCAATCTTTAAAATCTATAAGCTTTACTAATGGATTTTCTTCCCCTGTTATTTCGTTTTTGGCAACGGTTGTTTTGGTGATTCCTATCAGTTTTTCAAAAACCTGTTTGTTAGCTTCTAACAAAGATAAATTGGCTTTTTCTACGGCTGTAACTTCTTTGTATATATCGTCTAGTTGCTTATCGGTTAGCCATGCTACACCATTCACCAAATTTATTTTTTTAACTGCTTTTACAAACGCTTCTTTAAGCGTAACTTCTTTAAAACTTGTACGCAAACTTTTGGAAGGGTCTTGTGGAATCCCAAAACTACCTTGGTCTATTACCTGCCAATTTAGTGCTTCTAGTTTTTCTAAAAAGGGTTTTTCTACATTGATGTATTCTGCCATAATTTACAATTCCCTGTAAGAGTTATCTCTTGTTACTTTTTGTTGAAATAAAATATATGATTTTTCTTTATCATATGATACACAGAATAATTTTTTACCCATCTCAGAAATCATATTTTTTTCTGATATCAGTAGATATCTAGTTTTTTCGTATATACCACTATCAATTGAGGTAAAATTATCAATTGTACTTTGCATCCAATCATTTAATGTCACCATACTAATGTTTTGAATGTTTTTTGCTTTATCTAAAAACTCAAGCAAAATTCCTTGATGTTCATTTTCATAATTATTAGCAATAGCTCCATAAAATTCGGGGTGATTTCCTAAAGTATATCTGTGTGATTGTAAACTTGTTGTATGACCATTCCATTGATAATAATGACCAAAAGTCAACAAAGATCTTCTCATTAAATCTGAATTTTTTTCAAAGGAACTTTCAACAATGTTTTTAACCTTTTTAAATTCATCTAAATCAAATAATTCTATCGATAAGTCTTCTATCCTATTTTTACGCTGCTGACTGAAAAAAAGAAAAGCTATATTTCCTTGTGTAGTGTTATAGTTTTCAGCTTGCCAAAATGCATCTTCAGCATCCTTTCTATTTTCTAACTCCCTCAAAATATCAAATTTAAATATCTCTAACTTGTTTAAAATAGTTTCAGATGCTACTTCTTTATATGATGCATAGTTGGCAATATCTTTTTCATCTGCTTGTTTCATTTTTTTTACTATTTGAACAGCTCTTATAGAAGTAGTTATTGATGCTTTTGATATATTATCATCTTTGGCTCTAGATTTAAAAAATTGCTTTAACCTGGAGTAATTTATACTCTCTATTTTTTCATCAAATTCTTTTATAAAATACAATAGTGGTAAAAACTCAAACACTAAAATTTGAGCAAGTGGCTGCTGATTAAATAGGAATCTTTTCTTGATATCATCATCGAGACATAGAATTTTTAATGCTGTAAAGTACTTCTGTATTGTGTTTAATATTTGAATTTTATCATCTTCTAAATCAAAAATATCAAAGTTATTATCAGCTAAAGCAATCTGTGCTTTGTTGTATTTATCTTTTTCCGAATCTATTTTATCATTCGTTGATACTTTTTCTAAAATATATATCCAACGTAAAAACTCATTAAACCCTTTATCTGCTGTTTTATGTTCCGAATGTTTATTATGCCAGAAAAAAGTTTCCCAATCTTCCCATAAATCTGCATAATATCTAAGTTTTGTTTTGGTATGATTATGATCTACTTTCTCCCCATCATCCAAATCACCTAAAAATTGTGGTTTTAAATTTTCGGTTTTGGTTAATGGTTCACCTGTGGTATTTAAAACAACAAACTGTTCTTCGCCATAAGTTCTATTTACCATGTCAAAAAACAAAAATTCTATTTTATGTAATAAAAAACTAGCGAAGGAAGCATCTAATTCCATCTTAAATTTATCAAAAACATCTAGTGCTTGTAATATGTTTTTAATGGATGGATCTAAATTATATTCATTAAAATACCATTCTTGATTTTTTATATAACCAGAAGTTTTTACATTATCTGTTATTTTTTTTGGGGATAAAAACATCGCTACCAAATCACTTAAAAAGTGGAGTGTAGTTTCTCTTATGGCATATTTTAAACGATTTGGTTTAAAACTATTGTTTGAAATTAAAAAATCTTTTATTTCTTGAGATACTTTATCATTTTTTACCAAACTATACATATAGCCTAAAAATAAATACAAAGTTGTTACACGTTGTTGACCATCACAGAGTTGCATATCATTTTTAGGGCTTTCATAAGCATATAACAATCCTAACTGTATTGCCTCATTTTTATCTGTGCTTAGTAAATCTTTTACAAAATTTTCTACTAGATTTTTATTATTGGTTCTTGATATTACAGAAGGCCAACAGTATTCTCTTTGCATATCTGGAATTACAATGCTGTAACTACCACTGAAAAACTGAGACAAACTATATGATTCTCCACTAGTTAACATAAGCATCATATCCTTTTTTCATTAATTTTAAAACGTTCTTTTGATTTTCTTTAATTGTATTTGCCACATTAGTAACACTCCAATTATCGTATGCAAAAACACTCATTGTGTGTAATAAGTTTCTGCTTAACAACTTTTTGTTTAAATCAAAATAGACTTTCTTTTTAGCTTCTGGTAATTTGTCATTAAAAGTAGAATTGTCGTTTCTGTGTAATAACACTAAGTTCCCTATATGATGTTGAGATAAACTTACTTTATCAAGTTCTTCTATTTTAAGATAGTTCTCTAAATCAGAACTTTCTATAATATTGTTATTGGTATCCAGATAGGTGTTTACAACATCTTTTTTAGCTATTTTAGACTTTGGCCATATGTGTTCTAATGATCTTTTAGTGTACAAACTTTCTAACTTATCATCATTTTTTATATAAAAATCAAATTTAACATTTCGCTCAATAGCTGCTTCTACATTAATTTTTAATAACAATCTAAAAGCAAACTCTTTATCATCTTCTTCATACACCTTTGCATTGTTTAATGATTCAAAAACAGCAGACAATTCATATTTAATTGTTTCAGTTTTATCTATGTTTAAATTGAGTATTTTTAACAATACGTATTCCTTTATCACAGCTATCTCTTTATAGTTTTCTAGAAAAAAATTAATGATTTTATTTCGATCTTCTTTACTTTTTAAAGTTTCAAAAGCCAAACCAAAATAGTTGTATATGGGAATTATGGTAAATATATCTTCAAAACGTTTTTGTAATTTTCTTAAAGCTTCAAAATTATGCTGAGCATTGTTTTTGTCTTGTAATAACAAGTTTTGAAAATCACCAAACATTTGTGCTACTTCTGAAGATGTGTTAGTATATGTAGCTCTTATTTTTTTTTGGCTATTGTTTTCTTCATTTTTATAATTTCTCTCATAAAAATATTTTAACAATAAGCCCATAGGGTGCTCTCCACTATTAAAAAATAGACTTACCTCTTCTTGGTTCCACCAATACATCCACTTATCCCACTGACGAGCAAACTCACTACGTAAAGCAGATGATTTCCAATCTTCACCAATTTGATCTTTAAGTATTTCTAAACTCTCCTGAATGTTTTTTGGAGACTCTTGTCTATTGTAATCAATTATAGATGCTTTGCTTAGAATATCTGCTTTTACCAATTCGTCAGTTTTCATAAACGCTTTTGCTCCATTCATCATGGTAAATAGTTTTATGGCTTGTTCTTTGGCAACTTTTATATAAAATAACTTTACTTTGTTAAGTATGTAGTCTTTTAATTTGTTTTTTTCTTCATTTGTAAATGAAATCAACAACTCATTAAACTGTTCTATTACTTGTTGAAAAAAGAAAATATCTTGCGGAGTATTTTCTTCTGTATTATGAATACTATTCCCTTTACAAATTTGTTCTAAAACTGTATGTGATTGCTCTCTAATAGTATAGTGAATTTTAAAACTATTTTGATAAAACAAATACTTCTCTTTTTCTAACTTGTTTAACAACAAACTCAATAATAAAAACAAGACTGTTGTACGTTGCTGTCCATCGATTAATACAACATTGGTACCTTCTTCATACACGGTAACACCTTGTATAAAATATTCTTGTTTGTTTGCCTGTATAGCTTGATTGATATTATTAAATAATACCGTTGCTGCACTTTTATTATTCTCATAAGTAACACCCCATTTAAAACCACGTTGGTATGCAGGTACGACAAAGGTTTTATTGGTATGTTCTCCTAAATAATTTGCAATATTTTTTTTTGTAGCCATTTTTCTCTTTCTCTCTAACTTTTTTTAAAACTACACTCCTACCTCCACTTTACCCGTTAACAAATCTTGCAATAAACCTGATTTTAGTTGTTGGTATTTGGCTAAAGCTTGTTGTTCGGTTTGGATTTTTGATTCAACAGCTTTCAACTTTTCAATAATTATTTTTTGTTCATCAATTTTAGGCAAAGAAATATTGAAACCTAAAACATCTGAACCAGGTAAATTGCCAAGAGTTCCTTGTCTAACATATTTGTTAACCAATCGTTTCGCTTTATCAGTTTGCATGAAAAACTTAATGAAATATGGTTCAATTTCTTCATTAAATCTAAATTTCACAGAATATGCACTTGGTATAAATTGAAAATCTTGTTCTTCAAAGACTGCTGTTAAACCACAATCTGCTGTTGTAACCATTACAACATCACCTGTTTCTAATAAATGTGAATAAACTTTTGATTTAGGAAGTAACGCAATTGGTGCTTGACTATATAAAATCTCACCATCTTTTGAAAAATCCATTCCGCGAATTGTCTTTACGTTTCCTTCTGAATCATAATCATCACCACTAAATCTTGGTCCATATAAGTTTTTGATTAGATGATTTTTAAATACAGAATCTTCCCAATCCCTAGGAATCAAACCCAAAGCACTCTCTTTATACAAGTCTGGTGCTTCTTGTGGTGTTGGGCGTAGTTTTCCTGTGCTTACATCTATACCACGTGTGAACAAATCGTGCATTAAACCTTGTTTTATGGCTTGGTATTTGGCAATAGCGCTTTCGGTTTGTTCTATAACGGCATCTACTGTAGATAAGATTTTGGCTATTTTTTGTTGTTGTGGTAGTGGTGGATAATTAACTTTAAATATTGTTTTTAAGTCCTTTGGAACGTGAGGTACGCCTGTTCCCGTTCTTTGTCCTTGAATCCAATCATAATTAAAATCTACAACTCGGAATAAATATTCAGGCACTAACTCACTTGAAACATTCATTTTTGCAAAAGTTGAACCCAAAACACCCTTGTGACCTATAGCGCATAATCCTGAACGCTCACCATCCCATAGTATTAATACATCGTCTTCAAGACAATTGACACTTCCTTTTATTTTACCCCAAACCTTTACATTACCTCTTAATACATCTGTGTTAATTATTGGGGCAAATCCTTGAATTGGATATGTTGACTGTTCTGAAATTTTACCTTTCTGAATTGTTACTAACTCACCTAAAGGCACTTTTTTCCAATTATCCTTCATACCCCAATTCCATTAAAAAATTATTCAATTGGCTAGCCGCTTGTGCTCTGCTCTCTAAAATATTAACCAGTGTATTTTGGTATTTGGTAAAGCGTGTTTCTAACTCGTTAATTAAAGCACGTTCGTAACGATTTACATAATCCATTACGGTATGGTGTAATACGTCTTTAAAACGTTTTAGGATTAATACTTTGGCTTCTTCTGGGGTTATTTTTTCGCGTGCTTTGGCTACTAAGTCTTCTTTTTTGGCTTTTATTTCGGCAATGGTGGCTTTGCAGGTTTTTAACTCGTTGGTGAGTTCTGTGTGTTTGGCAAGTTGTTGCTCTATGGTTGCTTTTTTGGTTTCAGCTTGTTGTTGGGCTTGTTGTTTTTGGGATAGGATATCTGTTAATGACTCCCCATCTACGGCACTTCGACTACGCTCAGTATCCTTAATTCCATTCGCTTTTATTCTAATGTTTAAGGCTTTTATTTCCTTTTTAAGCTCTTTTATTTCTGCATTATACGTTTTAATATTTGCTTTTAATTCTGTCAATACCTCTTTAGGAAAGACTTCGTAGTTTTCTTCGTCAAACTCCCCTTCTTCTAGTTCATTAACTTCGTTAAACAAAGCTTCTAATTCGTCTCTTCTAGCTTCGTTGGTTGCTAGTTCTTCTAACACATCTGGGAATTGTGATTGTAAAATATCTTCGGCAGGAATTAGTTCTGCATTCCAACCACTGGCTGCAATCGATTTTAAATCAGTTTCTAAACTGTTCCAATAAGCAGCAAAAGCACCACGGCTTTTGTGTAGGTCTAAAATTCCCAAGGCACTAAAATCATTGGCAATGCTTACAGAAAAATCTCTGTGTAAGTCAAACACGTTTTTTTCGGTAGGCAAGGCTTCTAATTTAGCCACATTGTTGGACCACCATTGGTTTATTCCTTGGGTGTATTGTTCTCTTTTAAAAAGAATATCGTCATGAGTTAAAACCAATGTTTTGATATCTTCTTTTGCTTTGATGTTCTCTTTAAATTGATCGTAACCCTCTTTTGCTGATATTTCAAAAATAGTACTACGTAAGTTTATATAGTTATTCCAATAGGCTTTTAGTTCATCAACCTCTACAGTTGGAATACCACCATGTAAATGTGCCTTTACATCTTGCGGTTGTGCTGGCGGACTGTTGTCTACATACCTACGAATGTTAAAATTGTATTCTTCTTTTTCTAAAACTTCTTTAGATATCTTTCTTGCGTAGCCATCTAAATTCTCTTTATTTTTATAGATGTAGCTTATTTTGGCTATATCTTCTGGTCTTAACTTGTTTTGGTTTTTACCTTCTTTGTATTCTCTATCTGCATTGATAAACTGTACTTCTTTACGCTGTGCAACCCCTTTTTTATTGATGATTAACACAGAAGCAGGAATTCCTGTACCATAGAACAAACCAGAAGGCAAACCAATTACGGTTTCTAACAAACCACGATCTACCAACCATTGTCTCATGCTTTTTTCTTCGCTACCTCTAAACAAGACCCCATGAGGCATTACTACTGCCATACGGCCGTTGTCTTTTAACACCGATACCATGTGTTGCACAAACATAAAGTCGGCTTTTTTCTTTTTAGGCATCCAATAATGAAAACGATCACGGAAGTTTTTGATATCACTATAATTTGCAGAAAACGGAGGATTGGCAATGACAATGTCAAAACGTTTTAACTCACCATCCTCTATATGCAAAGGGTTCGCAATGGTATCTCCTTGTAAAATTTCTGCATCAAAAATATCGTGAAACAGCATGTTCATTTTACACAAAGACCAGGTAGTTCCATTTAACTCTTGACCTGCAAAACTCAACCTAGAAGCATCACCATAACGCGCTTCTACATAGTTTTTGTTTTCTATTAACATACCTCCTGCTCCACATGTAGGGTCGTAAATAGAGGATTCCTCTCCGGGTTCTAAAAGTGTTACTAATAGCTTTACCACCTCGTTAGGAGTGTAGAATTCTCCACCTTTTTTACCCGCACTGTCTGCAAAGTATTTGATTAAATACTCATAAGCAGTCCCCAACAAATCTGGAAATTCAAAACGATCGTCTGTTAGACTTACTTTGTTAAAGTGTGTAATGAACTCTATTAATTTTTCATCACTTAAAGCATTTTTATTTTTCCCAATGGTTCTGTTAAAATTCACATTGGTTAATACTCCCGATAGTTTATCTGGGTTTGCTTCTTCCAAAGCCTCTAGCGCTATATTTAGCTTATCTCCAACATCTTTTTTGAGATGTAAGATTCCATCATTTACAATTTGTCCTTCTTCGTTTGTTTTTTTATAGTTCCAACGTGCAGCTGTAGGCACATAGTATTGGTATGCATTGGCACGTTCTAAGGCTTGTTGTATTTTTTGTTCTGAAAGTCCTTTGGCTTGTAATTCTTTTAAACGAACTGCACGATCTTGTTCGTACTTATCGCTTAAACGTTTTAAGAATAACATTCCAAAAATATATTCTTTAAACTCAGATGCATCCATATTTCCTCTTAAAATATCACAGGCATCCATTAGAAAACCTTCTAACCATGATAACGTTAATTTTTTACTCATATAATTTATTAATCCGTAAGATTTCTACTTTCGCAGTTTTGATTTTATTAAAAAATTTGGTTCAATATACAAAGACCTTGTATTGTCTTTCTGATTATTTGTGTAGAATCCTAAGCAATTATGAAGGCTCTACTTATAAAGCACTCTTATTTGTTTGTTAAACAACTCTACAACAACCTATTATTCATTAGTAATTTTCTTTACTCTACAATACTCTTCTATTTCTGAATCACTCTCAAAATATGAATCACAAAAACTTTCTAGTTCCTTTTCTGTAGACTTTATGTATTTTTCGTTGGCTGTTAAAAGCTTTTCTGTTTGAATGATGAATTTTTCAAAATCCGTATTTATCTTACAAAGTTTGTCTATTGTTTTAAAGTCTAATTCTTTAAATTTTGAAGAAAACAACACCTTACTTTCGTATGGATTTGATTTTAATTCAATCACCCCTATACCAAAAGATTGATTTAATCTTTCCATTTCTTCGTATAAGCTGTCTGCAATTTCAAAAGCTACTAAATAGCCATAGTTTGCCCAACTTGAATTTGAAACTGCTTGAAAGAATGTTTTCTTAAGCTCGTAATCGGTATTTATTTCTTTTTTTACCTCGTAAGATGTTATTTTAAAAACATCTGCCCTATTTACTGCTTTTAAAAGTGTTTGACTGGCTTTGGACTGAAGGTTTAAAAAATTAATTCCTATCACATCAGGATGTATCCATTTTTGGTGACTATCGCTACTACTTTTTGATTGTTCGTGAAAAATAGTTTTTGCATAGGTATTGTTACTTTTTAAATAAGTACTTAACAGCAAATGTAAATCTCTTTCTGCGTAGGTATTTTGCTTATTTATTCGTTTTGTATTGGGTTCTGTTTGGGTTAATACCTCAACACCTATTTCTGTTTCATTTTTAGTTAAGTAATAAGAAAATGTTCCATTTTTACCTTTAATTCTTTTTATTCTAGAATCTCCATTCCTAATAAAATCACCCAACAAAGCTGAGACTGTTGCTGGAGGAGTTTTGGCTTCTTTAAAATTATAATACTGATGCTTTATAATGTGTTGACAAACTTCGATTGAATTTGTAAGGTTTCCTATGTCACTTAAACTTTTTAAAATAGCCTCTTTTATTGTCATCTTTATTCCTGTTTTTCTCAGTTGTACATTTTTACTTAGTTCTTAATCTAAACCTTATTCTTAATAATGTTTTGACAAAATAAACATGGAATTATACAACTGACCACAATTTTAGTTAAATATACGAAGTCATTCCAATAGATTGATTGGTTTTGTTGATAATTGACATGGTTTTTATGATTTGTGTGGGTGGGGTGCATTTTTGGTAGTAGCTATCTGGTAGTTGGTAAAAGGACTATGGGTAGAAGGTAGAAGGATGAATAATAGATAAAATTAAACATTTTAATAATAGAACTATTTCTCGATACAAAATACTTCACTGCGTTGCGTATTTCACTCGAAATGACAGGGAGGTAGAAAGTAGTAGGTATCAAGATTTATAGTAAAAGACTTTGGGTAGAAAGTAAAAAGATGAGTAGTAAAAAGACCTAACTGCAATTAAACCTATTTCTCGATACAAAATAATGCACTACGTTTCGTATTTTACTCGAAATGACAAGTAGACAGATGTTAGTCTTTTTTTAATTTATCAATTATTATAACTCATTAGTTCTATCTATTAGAAAATCTGTACCATGGCATGATTCACAAAAAATGATAGCTTCCGTTTCAAAACTTCCTCCACAAGCACACTGCTCTTTTCTATAATTATATATAATTGTACCGCACTCTTCACATTGACCTACATAACTTCTTACCTTAGGTAAATTGGGAGGACCATATTCTTCAATCTTAATTTCTAGCGTAAAAGAGCAAGTTGTACAATTAATAATATTAATTCCGTTTTCTAAATCTGTAAATTTTCTCATGTAAGTTTTATCTATTAAAAGAAAATTATTTGCTTTTTTTTAGTTTTGATCTCTCAAAAAACAGACTGATCAAAAGTCCTATACCAATGATTACATCTAAAATATTCCATAATTCTCTACCTAATGAGATTTTAAAAAAAGGTTGAAAAAGTAAGGCAAGCCCTCCATAAATAAACATATCAGTACTTTTATTGGTTTCGTTCGATTTGTATGCCAAAAAACCAAAACCTACTAATGCAACAAAACGAACCAGTTGATAAAATCCATAGGGCATGTTTAACAAACACATGAATAATAATATAACTAAAATTACTTTTATTATTACCGTATCTTTTATTTCTTTTAACATTATAACACTATTTTTAATTGATTATAAACTCTCATAACCTTTACAAAGGTTATTGTTTACTTAGAAAAAATCATATTTTTTTTCTAATTCATTTTCTAAACTATTAGGAAAGTTCACATTAAAATCTATCCCTGATAATTCTTCAATTTCATCAATTGTACACAGGTAATCATTTAGCTTTTTGTTGCTTTTTTTATTGGGTAATAAAAAGGCACAAGCTTGAGTTTTGTTGTTTTTGAACTTTACAATTACTTTATAGTAATAATTTGGGACTCCTACTTTATTTTCACCGATTGTTTTTGATATATTTTTTAGAATAGGACCACTAACAACATACAAACTATCGGATGATGAAGTCCAATACCTTACTTTACTTTCTAAACTTTTCCAAATTCCTCTATTAAAACCTGGTACTTGTGGAGACATATTACTCATATAAAAACTATCCTCCATTGCAACACTACTGAATGACATCGCACCAGCAGGAGCTAAATGACCTCGATCATAACCTGAACCCTTATAATCAGTTAAAGTAGCAGAACCTGTTTTTACTGCTCTGTCAATTTTAAAACGATTCCTACGTTCTACTTTTTTAACCAAATACTGAGGGATTAACTTATATGCAACCCATTCTGGTTGTTCATATTTTTCAACATAAGACAATGTGTAAAAACTATGATGTATTATTTGACCTGTAGTAGAAGTATGATTATCAAAAGTTATGTTTAACTTCTCTTTTTTTTCTCTGAATATATTTTTAATTGGAACTTTTGAGATATCAATAGCAAAATTTAAGTCTGATCCTTCAATTCCAGAAGTTGTTATTCCTATCACTTCACCTTTCATATTAAATAATGGACCTCCAGAACTACCATGATCAATAGTTGCATCAATTTGAATGTATTTATTGTTTCTGAACTGAGATATAGCTCCTTTTGTTAGTGTATTTTCGAGACCACGTGGGCTTCCAATCGCAAACACATCATCTCCTATTTGAGAGTTTTGTTTGCTAATTTCTAAACTATGATTGAAAGTTGTATTTATTTTAAAAATCACATAATCTAAAGCCTCTTGATTACTAGCTTGAATGATTTCTGTTATATGATATGTTTTACCATCATATAATTTAATCTTACATTTATTTAAGTTTTTAAGTACATGATAATTTGTTATACAAATTCCAGATTTATCAATCACAAAACCACTCCCTTGAATTATTTCATTATGGCTATCTACACCATAAATCATAAAAACACTTTTTTGAAGTTTTTGAAACAATGAAGGTAAATTATTTACTGTTTGTTTTTTGACTTCTTTTTTTTCTCTATTCGTATTATGAATCTGATGGTTTTCATCTGTGTTTCTTAATTTAGATCTTGCAGACCTAGAACAATTCACACATGAAGTAACAATGGTTGTTAATATGATTAAAAATGTAAAGGTTACAATTCTCTTATTAATCATTTTCTATTAATTTACCTATTTTAGAAGTAATTTGAATGGTAAAACGTTTGTTATTACTTTCAATGATATTATCACGAGACTGACCAAAATAACCACTACCCGCTAAAATAATTTCGCATTGAGGTGCTAATTTTATAAAGTCTATTCCTTTAGATTTCCAAAAATTATTTAACGCTAAAGCTCTTTGATAACTCAACTCATAACCTCTATCAGGATTTTCTAAATAATTATTCTGGTACCTAGCCGTATTTCCTTCAATAATTAAAAGATAATCTACATTTTTATTTTGCTTTATAATTGATTCTAATTTGTTATACAATTCATTCCCTGCATCAAAAAGCTCCTCTCTTTTATCTGTCGGGATATCAAAAATATTCTTACTCCCTGGTCTAAAACTAGCATCAATTTTTAACTTGTACCTTTTACTTTCTTTGTCAAATTCGAAATATTTTTCATCTAAAGAATTTAAAGCATTCTGAATTTCTTTTATTTTATCCACCATTGTTTGAGTCACAATTAGCTTCTGAATTTCAGTTTTTAACTGAGTAAAGGTTACCACATATAAAACAAGCATTAAAAAAAACATACTTGTCATTAAATCAGAGTATCCCACCCAAAAGTAGCTACTTTTTTTCATGCTTTTAGTTCTTTAATAAGAAACCAAATACAAATAGAAATAACTAATATGTAGGTCACAAATTGCACGTATACATTGATTTTTTCTAATAAAGTTTTCTTTGGCTTAAGCGTAATTGTATTTGCCTTTTTTTCTGCATCCAATGTGTTTTTTATAAAGTCAGCCATTTCATCTTGACTGGTCCTTATATTGGTATTCATTGTTTGAATCTCATTCTTAATGATTGCAAGTTCATCAAGTTTATTTAATTCTTTAAATTGCTCAAAACTATGTAAGCTATTCTTTAATGTATTTGATATTTCATCAGAAAAATTGCTAATTAACTTTTCATTGGTTCTTAATTGATTCTTATAGCTATCTTCTAGTGTAATTGTAACTTTTTCTGTTAAGTTTTTGATTAAAATACCGTTTTGTTCAGCTTGTGATCTTAATACCTCTGTGAAATTTTTAGTAGAATTTTCAAAAGCTAGTTTTAATTTTTCATCATAACTAGACACGGCAACATTAAAAACATCCATCTGATTACTTACCGATTCACCTAGCTTAATAATTGCATCACTCATTTTAGAGTCTGTTGATGCAATTGCTTCATTTATAGCTTCTTGATACCTTTCAAAAGATTTGATGTGTTGATTAAAAAAGTTTGTTGCTTTTTCCGTTGTAACAATTTGATTTTTTATTGATTCTAAAATGGCATTGACATTTTCTGTAGCATTTACAAATTTGTCAAGATTGACTAGCAATTTATCTGTAGTAGCAAGAGATTTATTAAGCGTAGTATAGTATATAGCAAACTTATCAAAGGAATCCATCATTCCTTTTAATTTGTTGAAAATATCTAAATTTGAACTAGAAACCTTTGTTATATCTAATGACTTAATTTCTTCAATTAATTTCTTTTCATTTTCTATAACTGAGATTGAGTTAGCAACAACAGTATCCAGTTTATCTATAGAACTTATAGTATTTAATGCAAAATGATCTAATTTACGAGAAAGGATACTTACCTCTGGTAATTTAGACTGTTCCATTCTTGGCAACAAATCTCTTTGTAACAACCCTAAAAAATCATTTCTACCAATGTCCATTTGGGTTTTGGATTTTTTAAACAGAAATACTGAAAAAAACGTAGTTATTATTAATCCCGTTACACTTGCAATCATTGCAATTTTAACACCAAATATTAAGGGTTCAATATTGTTAATTAAATCCGATGACTCTGTGTTTATATCAAAATCCATGTTGAATAAACCAAAAATAATTCCCAACATGGTTGCTGCTAATCCTGCATATAAAGGAGCTGGGATTCTATTATTGATATCTTCTTCGTCTATGTCAACATTTCTATCGACAATATCTTTAAGAATATTAAATTCTACTGTAGCCCCTTTATTTTTATTTAAATAGTTGTTAATAGCATCTAAAATTCTTTGGAACGTAGGGTTTGTTGCTTCTGTAATTGATAAGTAATCACCTACACTTCCTTCATTCTTAACATCACCATTAATATTATTTACTACGGGCAAAATTTTAAATATATTTTTAAAAATACTTACCAGATTTATTAATCTAAATAATAGATATATTTGATAAGCTATAATTAAACCTACAAAAACCAATTCTGTTTTTTGTAATAAGTTGAAACCTTTTATATTCTCTATTAAAATAACTAGCATTTTTTATTTTATTGAAATTCAATTTTAATTTTATTTAAGACAACCCAATCTGTACCTCTTAATTCTACTTTACCTGGTTCAACTTGTTTAATTTTTTTAGATGATATAGAGAATGCATTTTTATAGCTACATGCAGTTTCCAGATATTGTTTTGAAGAACTTAAAGCTCTTGAAAAATCTACATCTGAAAGGATTTCTAAGACTCCAATAGTTGCCGTTTTATTCTCTAGTGTTATTTTGTATAAAGTATTTTCTTTTTTAATATCTTTTGCCTCTTCTACAGCAAACTTAGAATCTTCAAAAGGTCCAGGTAGATAAATCACAGTTCTTGTATTGTCAATACTTTTACTTGACACATTTAATTCAATGGTTTCGGAAATTACATCATCTTTCGCTACTTCTTGAATCTTTGGAGTCTCGTTTTTAACAAGAACACTTTCTTCTTTTAAAATTTGCTTACTCCTAGGTTCTCGAGGTCTAAAATTTCTTAACTCCAACTCTTTTTTTATTTTTCTAAGCTTTTCTTTTATATCTGTAATTTCTAATTTTAATTTCTTGTTCTTTAGCATTAAAAAAAAGATTATAACCATAGCCACTACAAGAGAAGCAGACAAAATAATTGTAATATTTGTTGTATTTAATGTCACCATATTTACTAATTTAAATCGTTTAATTCAGATGAAATTTCATAAATTAATCCAATTATAGGGTAAAAGAAAAGTGTTTGATCTATTACATCAGTATCTATTGTATCTTTTTTTAATAACTGTACCCCATTTATAATATGATCTAACTGATCATGATTTTTTAACTTATTAAACATCTCAATTGAGTTATTAGACAAGCCTATTTCATTCTTTAAATCTAATTCTCTTATTATTTCCTCTAAAAACTTATAAAATTGATTTACATTTAAAATAACGTCTTTATATAAATCATCATTTAAATCTTTATAAAAAACAGTTGAATCATCATCTAAAAATTTATTTTGAATAATATTTTTATCAAAAGCACCCAGATTTATTTTGGTTAATTTACTGTGTTTGATAGTAAAATCACTATCAATATAGAAACCACCTTTACAAGTTACTTGTTTAGGATTTTCTGTTGATTTTAGAGTCATCTGATCCACTTCTTCTCCATAAACTTTCTCGAAAATTTTAGAGAAAACATCTGTTAGTGTATCTAACTTTTTGCTATTATCTAAAATCTTAACCGTCTTAGATCCTGTTCCACTAAAAACAATGTTTCGGGGAATATCGTATCCATCCATTTTCATCAATTGAGCAATGTGATAAATAATAGAAGAATAGAATGTTAGGAATATTATCTTAAAGTCCTCATCATTAGACAACATTTTGTTAAAATCTAAATCTAAATGTTTATCAATGACTTTCTGATTGTCGATTAAAGAGAATAAGAAATTTATAAAATCTGAAGAAGACTGATATTCATTGTAAATTCTATCAAATATTACTTGCTCATCTGTTAACTTATTCTCTTCAAATATTTTTGAAATGCTCTCTTTATATTTTTGTACAAAACCATTTGAATTTATATTCCCATTAAATCCATTTCCAAAAATAGAATTCCCTGCAAAATTAAAGGAAGATATAACTTGTGGTTTATTATTCTCAAAAATCATTATATCCGTTGTTCCTCCACCAATATCAATTGAAACAGAAGGTTTTGCAGAATGTTTGATTGATTCAACTTCCTTAAAATAATAAAAAGGGGCTACGCTTTCAGGAAAGTCAGATAAATTGTTTTCTGCATCTTTATTGAATACTTTTTCAAATTTTTCAACCCAAATATTTCTAAATTTTCTTAAATGATTTGTAGTCATACTCACTGGGAAAAACCATATTACTTTAGTCTCCTTTAAGTTTCCATTGTTAACTGTTACTTTGTTTTTACATAGTTGTAACAATTCTTCAATATAATGAGCTATTTGTTTTTCATTATTTGTTTCTGTAGACCATTTTAAGTTAGTAATCGACTTTAAATAAGGTCTTAATGGTATTTTTTCATAATCAAAAGCAATATTTGCATCAGCAAAAAGAAAAGAAGGTTTGTTGTAATTAATGTTTTTATTTTCTAATAAACTGGTTCTAAACGGTACTTTATAAAGAGAGTCGTTTCCAATAGAAACGGGTATAATTTCTTGCTTTAAATAATTTTGACTGTCTTTAATCCTACCTAAAATATCAGATCTATAAGACAATTCAAAAGGGAAACTAAACGCTATTTGTTGTTCATTATTTAAGATATCAAAAGGTTTTGAACTTCCTTTTCCCTCTATTTTATATTCAATATGAGTATTTGTAGTACCTAAATCTATTGAAAAGGTATATACATCACCACCATTAGCTTCTATATTTACAAAAGCAGGAATTAGCATACCATAGAATTGATCTAGAGATACTTTTACCCTATCAAAAGATTCACTCACTACTGTTTGAATAGTTTCACAAATATTTTGACTTCTCTTTTGAGACGTTAGCGGTTTTAATTTTTTATTAGCTTCATCATTGTATATTTCTACTCCTATACTATTTAAATCATACGCTGGATTGGCAATACCTATTGTATATTGCTGTTGAATATTTTCACCTTTGGTGAATGGGTATATTGCCAAAGCGAATGAAGCTTCTTTGATTACCCCTTTATCATTTGACACCAAAATATCATCGGATTGTTTTGTGTGATAAATTTTTCTGTAACTAATGTATCCTTTTTTAATTGGAATTTTTAAACTTACCTCTACACTTTCACCCGCTAATTCTTTTATAGCCAACAGTTTTTTTGTTAATAAATCTTCCGTTGTAAAATAATCAAAGAAAGTATCTTTTAATGGCAATAAATAGTCTTCACTGCCAAAAGAAACAAATTTAGATGTATCTATTTTATATGGCAATTTTATAATTTCATCCGCAAGAAAATCATTCATAGTTAAGTAAGGATATTTATCTCCTTGCTCCGGTAACGTTCTTTCTAAAACAGGTGTTGGATCAAAATAAGGCACTTCCGTTTTTGGATTCCAAAAATCTTCTGTATACTTTAACTTATAAGCAAAATGCTCTGTAGGTAAAACTAAAGGTTTTATGTCTTCTTTGATAGAGTCAATTACAAAATCACTTTCTTTTGCTAGTGCTATTATATTTCTTTTAAATTGTTTTATAGAAATATTTTCAATAATACTAAGAGGGTGGCCTGTATTGTTTGAAAAATAAACAGGGCTTAAAGATTCCAGATAAGTAGTAATGTCCATTGACATTAATTCATCAAATAATTGAGCATTAAAAGATCTTAACTGTTCCCATGTTTTTAAAAGATAACTGTTTAATTCAGGAAAATAAAAATCAAATTTTGATTGTTTGCTAAGTGCAAATAAATATTTTATGTAATTTTTTTCTCTTTTATATAGTGGTAATAATTTTTGGTCTAACATGGTGTCTTGACCAAAATTAATACTGGTTTCTATTTGATTAGGACTTGCGAAGAAAAGTGTTCTAGGAGAAGTTCCACCTATAACCTTATACTTGTATTTAAGAATTACAATTTCTTCAAGTTCATTAAAGTTGTATTGTTTGCTATCTTGTTTTAAAAACAACTCTAAAGTTTTACCTAGATGTACATGATTAGGATCTCCAGAATTAAGTAGTTTTTCAATACTATCTTTTTTTGACCATGAAATAAGTTGTAAATCTTTTTGATGTTTGTCAAAATTGAAAAAAATCTGCCCAATATCTAATGCATCGGATACTAATTTGTGATTGTCTGTTGCTACACAAATTCCATTTTTTGTTACTCCATCTAATTCTCCAGTAGTTCCTAATGTCTTAAAAGCAGTTCTTACAAGGTCTATTCTAGCAAATGGACTTGGGATTGACGTAGGTAATGATTGACCGTTACCTCCATCTGTTTTGATTGACTCAATGACAGATGAATTAATATTATCTGAAGAAAACCAATCAACACTATTAGCTCCTTCATTATGTATTCTAAAAACTTTTTTCCCCATAGCTTTAGTGTATTATAGTATTAATTTGATTCTCTAGAACTACATCAAACGATTTTATAAATCTTGATGGTACCGTTTCATTATCAAACTTTTTTTCACTTATAATTTTATGTAATTCTTTTATAATAATGTCTCCATTTGCATTATTTGTTTTAAGGAAACCTCCCCTAGAAACTTCTGTTTCTTTTATAAAATCTAATAAATATTTATGCTCTTGATTGTCATGAAACGGAGCAAAAGAAATATCGTTGTCATCCATTTCATCTATCCATTCAGAAAAATAATTTAAAAACTTAGACAGGTATAAGTTGTAAAAATCTTTGTTATAAAAAGCTAATTCTACTCCATTTTCTCCTTTAAAACTTCCTTTAGACTCTTTTAAATTTTTTAAAGATTTTGTTAGAAACTTATCAAATAATACAAATTTAGCAATAGGAAGCATTAATGTATCTTTAGACCATTCTCCTAAGTTTTTAAAGACTAATTTTTCTTTAGAATCTTCCTCAATACCAAACTCTTTTATAATTGAGCTATTGTTATTAAAAGTGTCTATGTTTTTAACAAAGTCAACAACAGATAAAGCTCCTGTTAGTTCTAAAAAATGTGCATTGTTTTTTTGAGAAGATTTTCCTTCTGCATAGGGCATTATATTATTAGAATGATCTCCTAAATAATAAAAAGCACTTAATGAATCTTTTTTATTAAATATGGAATGTTCATAATAATTTAAAGCTGCTTTTGCTTTGCTATAAAATGTTTTAGAATCAATTTCACTTTCAGGTGTTCCTGAACTTTCGGCTACTTTAAAATAAGGTAAATAACTAATAGCTCCAATCTTACACTGACTAATAAAGTTTGAATTATGAATAGCAGCATCATTCTCTCTTAAATTTTTTAGTAGCAATGGAAACCCTGAAGCTCCAGTACCTCCAAAAATAGAACTTACAATAAAAACGGCATCTCCTTCATTAAATGTATTACAAAAGTTTTTATACTCATCTGACTCTGTGAATTTATTTAAAACTACACTTCCTATGTTTGGATTTCCTTTAAAACCCACAGTCATATCAGCTGCTATATTATTTTCACTAAAAAGTAAATCTATTAAAGCTCTATTCTCTTCATCTAATCCATTATAACCAATAAATTCGTTGAATTTTTCTCCTGTATTGGTTAATCCAAATTTAAAATGATCCGAAACCGTAGGAGTCGTATCTTCTAATAATTGATTTAAGGTTTTAATTTTAGTTCCAAAAAAATTATTATCAGTCCCTATTTCATTGTATATATTTTGATATTTAATTAAAATATCAATTGTTCTATTTAAATCTCCATTAGCCGTATCTGGATCTACTATCAAAGGAACAACAGTATCAAACTTTCCATTTAACTTTACCCCAGAAGCTAATAGCATTGCTAAAGACTTTATGACTCTTGAACCTGTACCTCCTATTCCGAAAACATATAATTTAGCCATATTTAAAAAGGATTGTATTTATTGTTGATACTCATTTTTTTTATAACCCTAGAGGTTAAAAAAGATATTATGATCACATATATCATTGAGATAGCCCCCATCGTCATTATGAATAAGTCTGGATCCATATGGTATGATTCTGAACTATAGTTTCCTATTAAATTTAAAATATCATTATTGATATTTAACACATAGTTTGTTACAACAAATTGAATAATTCCTACTATTAAAAGTGTTATAACATATTTTAAGAGTTGTTTTTGTATTGGGTCCCATACTTTATAAAAAAGAAAAGGACTTATAATTGATATAAGAATTATTGACAAACCAATCATTTTATAATCACCATTATTAAAAACAGCATCTAATAAATCCTGATTAGCATCATAATCAAAAAGAAACTCAAAAAAGAGTGCAAAAAAATCATTCATAATTTAGTGTTTAATATTTATTGAAAACTCGATATAGTCATCTTTATCTGTTGTTCTTTTATAAGCCTTTGAAATTCCATTGATAAGCCTATCAAAAGCTATCGTTTGAGAAGTGTTTTCTACAATATCGCAATCGTTATTGGTTCCTGTTTGTTTTATCCATTCAGGAAGTTGTTTTTTTAGTTTGATATTTATGTCTCCATAAATTTTAGCTGATGAGTTTACAACGATAATATGTGAATATTTTTTATTACGTCTTTCTTCAATCTTTTCAAGCTCATGGTATGTTTTTGAATTTTTATCCAATTTCTCTATAGCTTTTATCGATTCTATTGAATAATCAGCTTTGGTATTGTTAAGCGTATAATTATCATTATCTAACAAATAGTTTTGAGAAAGACTTAGATCATTTAAATTAATTGCAATCACAAATTGTAGTTGATTTTTACCACTAGCTCTGTTTGGAGTTCCTTTTTCAGCATCTTTTATATTTAAAACTGGAAAAACACTTCTGCTAATGCTTTCAAAATCACCAATCTTTTCTTCACCTTTAGTTAAAACAGTATAATCACAACTATAATTAGTACGATTTGTAAAATTTGTAAATTCTTTAATGCCAACAAGATCTTTTTTGTGAGCATCTAAAAACTCATTAATATGGTTTGGCTTTCCAAAAAGTAAAATATAGTAAGGTCTTTCTTGGTTGATTTTTGTTTGTTTTCGATCTTCACAATTCTCATAATAATAAGTCCCATTATAATTTGAAGATAATTTAATGACATATGTAGCTATATCATCATTTGTATTGACATCTTTAAAAGCCCTTTCTATATCTAAAGGAACAATATCTAAATCACCATTACTTACTGAATAGATACCATCTGTAATGACAATACTAAGCCTATCATTTAATGCTTTATTAAGTGCGTTATTTAAAATAAACTCATGATTAGACTGATAAATATTTCCCTTCTTAATCTGTTTTTTTTCTATTCTTTTCCAAAAATTAGTTATCTGATGTTCTTCTGTATTTACAAAATAACTATGATACTCTTCCCCATATACAGAAGCAAACTCATCAATACGAAACATATTAGTTTTAAAACTTGTTCCCCCTAAATAACCATTCATACTTAAAGAGTTTTCAAAAAAGACATTTACCCCCTGGAGTTCATTCAATTGGGTAACCGTAGAATTGGTTTTTGGCGTGTTTGAATAATTAGAAGCTTGTTCTATTAATGTGTTTTCTTTGTTCTCGTTTGTCGAATTTCTTCTTGGTTTTCTTTCGTTTGCACATGAAACTAATAAGCTAAATAACATTAAAACCACACCTGTTATAAGATGTAATTTTTCTTTTTGATATTTCATACAATATATTTATATACTATAAAATCAATAGATTTATGATTTTATATATAATTTAAAAACTTTTGAATCAGGAGGTGATTACTTTTTAATGATTAACAATTTTTGTATAAATATAGTAACTCATTTTAAATGAAAAATTTTTTTGATACAAAATAATATCATTTGTTATTATGATTTTAAAAAACATCCTAATTCATTTAGATCAGTGACGTATTTAATTTAAAATAAGATACAATTTTAGAATTTATATAGGCTTTCTTACCGTTAAGCGAAAAAACACAACGGTTTTGACTAAGCTTAGCAGGGGTCTATTTCTATTGTATAAACTAAACTACCTCAAAGAATTAGAATAACAAGGTATTATGCTAACTAAAAAAGCAAGACATTGAGTAAGTACCAAACCTCTTATTAATTTTATGAAGGGCTATGTATTCGGGTTTATTTTTAGAGATCATTAAGTGCCTTCTGCCTTATTATTTCACCATTAATTTTATCGTAATAAGACAATCGTACAAAACAACTAGAGTATAAATCTTTTTCACTATGGTAAATAGTCAACTGAATTTTACCCTTGTCTGTAATATAGTTTGTATAGTATTTGCAATTGTATGATTTTACCTTTCTCATTCTGTCCTCATCGTCACTTGGTTGTATAGAAGAATCGAATTTTTCTACCACTTTAGATGGTTCTCCATATTTTTCTGTTAATAATTCTTTTAAAAAAAAATAGTTATTTGACAAACTAGACCATGTGTCTTTATCAGGAAATAGAACAATTGTTTTGCATACTAAATCTTTTTGCTTTAAGCTTACAACCGCTATAATACAATTATTATAGGATGCAAATTCTCCACCAAACCATGCTATACCCTCTTCTGTTTTTTCGTACGTAAATCCTTTTTTTTCTAATTTTAAAACAAAATCTTTTAAAGTACCATCTATTGGTATTCCTTTAAATTTCATATGTTCTTGTGAAGTCAATTCGTTTTGAGTAAATCCGTTTAAAATTACTACTAAGTAAAAAAGTATTGTTAAAATTGGTCTCATTATTCTTTTAATTACTGTTATTTTCTATGATTTTGGAATATTATAGCTGACGTACAAAAAGTAAGCTTATATCTACAACAAACAGAGCTTTACAACCTTTTCCCACTAACTTAAATGATTGCACTATAAGCTAACATTTCTAATTTACCTAATAGGAGCTAATTCATATCTTTCTTTAACTTCACAGATTTTAATATCCCCAAGTTTTATAAGACTCTGTTTTAATATAATATTCAGAACCGTAATCTCCACCTGATAGGTTTTCATTACCTGCATAGTTTTGAACATTAGCGGCATTTACAGAGGCTGCAATCCTATATTTTCCATTTTTAAGTGTTGTTGTAGTCCTTTGTCGAGGGGATAAAACGATTTTTTTACTATCCGCTCCACTATATCGAATGGTCAATGTATATGCAGTATTGTTGTATATTTCAATAGCATTTGTAGAGTTATAAGAATAACCATAAGATGTTTTACTCATTGGTGGTAATTTTCCATAATCACCTTTGAAAATTTTATCCACTTCCAAATCAATTATTTTCTTTTCCGAAGTTTTAACATATGCTCCATATGGATATTTGTTATTATAAGCTTTATAAGATTTAATTGTGTTAATCCGACTGGCTTTATCCCAATCATTTTGTTCAATTCTAATCATCTTGTCTTTTGCTAAATAAGCATAGGATGAATTAGGATACTTATTAAAAAACTCCGAGTATGTATTGTAAGTATTCTTTCTTTTCGTTTCATTCCAAGCAGGCAAAACATATTTTTCCTCTTTTAGTTTCCCTATCTTATCACTTGCAGAACTACTATACTTCCCATAGGGATAACTTCTCAAATAGTCGGAATATGAATTAATTGTATTTTTGTCAGAGGCAATTTTCCAAGTATTCTCTTCCTTTAACCTCCTGATCTTAGATTTAGCATCATACGTATATTTTGAACTTGGATATAAACCTAAAAATGAATTGTAACTTTCAATGGTGTTTTCATATTTTGCACTCTTCCATGTCTTATTTATCTCGTTTTGTTTTTCAATCTTACCAATTTGTTTCCTGGCATTTTCTACATTTTTCCCACTTGGATATTTACTTAAATAGTCTTGATAGCCATACATTGTATTTTTTGAAACAGCCTTATTCCATGCTTGTTCTTCATATAAAAATGCTAACCTTTTTTCAACGTCTACTTTATACTTACTTTTGGGGAACTCTTTTTGATAATTTTCATATGTTGTTATTGAATTAGTTGAAACTGCTCTTTCATACTCTTTTGTAACAGCACAAGAAGATAAAATAAGTATTATCAAACCAATTGAAAAAATCTTTTCTATATGTTTCATTGTATGTTTTTTTGTTTGATTTATGCCTAACTTGTTATATCAAAAATAATAATTTGTATAAAAATACTCAATTAACATTATCTTTTATCCCCACAATTCTTATCAAACGCAACTAGATTAAAAAGCTGTCGCATTCTAGAACGAACTCTAGAACCGTAACGTTTGCCTATTTCTTCTGCGTTGAGGTTGGTAGTAGCAAAGGTTAGTTTTTTACTTTGAATAAATAAATCGTACCTAGAGAGTAATATTTCTCCCATGACATTACAATCTTGTCCAAAGTGTTTTCCATCTGGTTCTACTCCTAAATCGTCAAAACAAAATGAAAAGCTAGAACCGTATTTCTCTATTACTTCAAAACCTTTACTATTGAATTGAAAGGTTAAGAATCTGCTAGGAATTACTTCGTAATTGATAACGTTTGGAGATATATGTTTTAATAATTTCATCCAACTTGTTTTTCCACAACCCACGGGACCAGAAAGTAAAATTCCTTTGTGGGGATCTAGTCCATATTTTTCACATTTTTTATAATCTCTGATAAAATACAAGCAAAGCTTATAGAGTAAAAACATGTCATCTTCGTAAATTTTAAAGTTTTTGCCAAAAGTTAATCTGCCTTTGTAGTTGAGGTAAGCTACAATTTTATCAAAATCGTAGTGAATGATATTATTTTCAATGGTTCCTAATTCGAATAGGGTTTCTTTTTCGTGTATGATGTGTGGGTGCATGAGGTTTGTTATTTTTTATTCCCATACTTTTTCTTGACACTTCGACAAGCTCAGCACAAGTAAAAAGTATGCAAAAATCAAGAAGGTTCCTATGAAATTACTTCGTACCAGTCACTCCATCATTCCATGCTCCTCTTCTTCGAAACGCACTTCCATGATTACATGACTTATTTCTTGGAACTTTCAAATTCATTTTGATTAACATTTTTGGATTCATTTTTACGAAATAATCTTGTATGCCATTTGTTACAAGATTTTCATTTTTTTAAAATCGGCCGGAACTATTTTTTTCATCTCGACTGCGCTCGATGACCATCAAAGTGGTTGGTTATAATCTTTATCATTTTCAACTTTTAAATAATCCGAATTTTGATTTTCCTGTTTATAATGTTTACTATGTTTATTATTGTTTATATAAGGCCCCGATACTTGTCCCACTTTTGATACGGTAGTTGTCCCATTTTTGGTACGGTATCGGTTCACTACTTGTTCACTACTTGTCCCAAAATTGAACATGTGAATTTTACTTCCAATATGAGGGTTATGAGAGGGTTTATAAATGATATATTTCCACTCTGATAAATCACGTAAACATTTGTGATAAGTTCCCTTAGATCCAATCCTTGACATTTGCATCACTTCATTTCTATTGATAAAAAATTCCGATGAGAATCTGGCTTTATTCCAGTGATAGAATAAAGCCATATACATGCTTACATGCGTAGGATTCATTTTTGAGTCGGTTTGTATTTTTACAAAGAAATTACTGAGATGTGATATGTAATTAATCTCAACCATAAACTCAATGTTTTACTTTGTTCTCATCCATTACTTTCTGAATTTCTTCAGCATCGTAATAAATAATTCCTCCAATTTTGGTGTAAGGTAAAGTACCATTGATTCGAAGTGTTTGTAAGGTTCCTGGACTCACTTGAAGTAACTCCATAATCTCATTAGACTTTAAATACTTTTTGGTTTTTGTGGATGAATTTGATTCTAAGAGTTTTTTAAAATCTTCTAATAATTCAATTTTAAATTCTCTTAAATCATCTGTAGTAATAATTGCTGTTGGCATATTTTACAATTTTAAAGATTAACTAATAGTTTGATTTGACTTTCGTTTTTCAAAATTGCAACGCTTTGATGGAATTTATTCGGTACCTATTCGGTACTACCGAAAAAAAAATATTAAAAAACAAAACCTCAACGTCTATAGGGGTTGAGGTTTTGTAACTTAGAATTTATTTAAATAATTTTTGTAAAAATACTATTTTCGGTAGTTCCAAAAACTACCGATTTTTTATGCATCTTCTAATTCAATTTTACGAACAAGATTTAAAGATAATTTGGATATAAACTTTGTTTGATTAGAAAGCTCTTATTTAAAACATGTTGAAAACGCTCAAGTTGATTATCATGAAACTCTTTGTATATAAGACTTGGAAGAGAATTTTTCCTTAAGGATATTCATGTCTTCACTTACTTTTTTATCTACAATTTTTGCGTAAATCTGAGTCGTGGTAAGCTTGGTATGTCCTAACATTTTTGATACAGTTTCTATAGGAATTCCATTGGACAAAGTAACTGTTGTAGCAAAAGTATGACGTGCCATGTGAAAGGTTAAATTTTTAGTAATTCCACATACGTCTGCAATTTCTTTTAAATAACTATTTACCTTTTGATTAGAGATGGTTGGGAAGATTTTATTGAAATCAATTTTTCGGTAGTTTTCGGTAGATGATTCTATTAAATTTTCAGCAGGTTCTAACAATGGAACTTTTACAGAGGTTCCTGTTTTTTGTCTTTTGGTAAAAATCCAATTACCCCCATCAATTCCTTTTACAATATTATCTGGAGATAAATTTCTGATATCGATGTATGATAAACCAGTATAACAACTAAATAAAAACAGGTCTTTTACCAAACGTAATCTTGGAATGTTTGAATGATAGTTTTGAATTTTATCTAATTCGTTTTCCGTTAAATATTCTCTTTGTTTCTTTTCAATAGTAGGAGAGAATCTAATAAAAGGGTCTTTGTTAATCCATTCCAATTCAACAGCCATCTTTATCATTTTACGAAGTCTTTGAATGTGTTTCATGACTGTATTATTCTGAATTTTTAACTGACCGTTTGTAGGTTGGTAGCTTCTTAGATAAGTTTCAAAGCCTAACAAAAATTGATAGTCCAATTCCTTAAGATATAAATCGGTAGTTTTTAGTAGTTCATTTATATACAAAAAAAGATATTTCTGAGAAGTTTTGTAACTACGTAAAGTGTCCTTATGGATTTTTTTCTCTACAATTTGATTATGATAAGTTACTAAATCTTGTAAAGTTTTATGTTTTTGGTCAGTACCTAAATACCTTGCTTTAACTAATTGTGCAGTAATTAACTTTTCTTCGTACTCTAATTCTTGATAAGCTTTGGATATTTTAGCTTGTTCCTTGTCTAAAAAATTATTGATTTGTCGAGCTTCAATGGTATTACCTTTTAATCTACCTCTTGAAGAATCCCATTTTGATATTTCTACTTTCTTTTTAAGACTGATATTTGCTCTTTGTGAATTGATTGTAATTCTTGCAAATACACTAGTATAACCGTTTTTTGCACGATTGGTGTATATCCAAAACAGGATAGAATAAGTTGTTAATGATTTCATAGTATCGTCATTTTGTGGTTAAACAATGGACGAAAGTCAAATCAACTATTAAATCATTTAAACTGGTTCACAAAAATCACAATTTAAAACTGTGAACCGATTTGTGAACCAAATATATAAAATACTTTGATTTTATATGAAATAGTCACATACAAAAAAACCTTATAAACATAATGTTTATAAGGTTTTGGAAGAGATTAACTTTTCTCTTGCGGTCTGGACGGGACTCGAACCCGCGACCCCCTGCGTGACAGGCAGGTATTCTAACCAGCTGAACTACCAGACCGTTGCTGTTAGCGGTGGCAAATATACAACTAAATCACAGTTGTGCAAAGGGTTTGTAGGCTTTTTTTTGATTTTTTCACACAGCTAATTATACCTAGCTATAAACCAGAATTTTACGCATAAAAAAAGATCACAAAATTGTGATCTTTTTTTATATCTATGTAAAATAGTAATTAAATTGCTGCATCAATTTTACCAGCATACGTTGCTTTAGGAGCTACTCCTACTTGCTTGTCTACTACTTCTCCTCCTTTAAATACTAATACTGTAGGTATGTTACGTACTCCGTATTTAGCTGCAAATTCTTGATTTGCATCCACATCTACTTTTCCTATAACTGCCTTCCCTTCATACTCTTCAGTTAACTCGTCAATAATTGGAGCTACCATTCTACAAGGTCCACACCAAGCTGCCCAAAAGTCAACTAATACTGGTTTGTCTGATTTTAATACTACTTCTTCAAACGTTGCATCTGTAATTTCTAATGCCATAATTTTATTTTTTTAATGTTTTACTTCAATTGTTTCTCTTAACAAAAATATACAATTATTCAACTTATCAAAGTTTTCTACAATTGCTTTTATTTATAAGTCTATCAATCTCTTTGATACTTACAAAATTTTATTCCTCCGCCATGTTGGGACTTAACCAACGTTCTGCTTCTGCATGAGTCAATCCTCTTCTTTCTGCAAAATTGTGAACTTGTTCTTTGGTTATTTTACCTAATCCAAAGTAACGAGCATCCTTATGTGCAAAATAATGTCCAGAAACAGATGCTGTAGGGAACATAGCCAAACTATCTGTTAACTCAACACCTATATTTTCTTTTACATTTAACAACTCCCATAACTGAGTTTTTTCAGTATGATCAGGACAAGATGGATATCCTGGAGCAGGACGAATTCCTTGGTAAGATTCTTTAATCAATTCTTCATTAGATAAATCTTCTCCGTTAGCGTACCCCCAATCTTGTTTTCTAATTTTATCATGTAAGTATTCAGCAAAAGCTTCTGCAAAACGATCTGCCAATGCTTTTACCATAATACTATTATAATCGTCTAGGCTATTTTTATACTCTTCTGCCTTTTCTTCTACCCCAAAACCTGCTGTTACACAAAAAGCTCCTATATAATCTTCTAAACCACTTTCTTTTGGTGCTACATAATCTGCCAAAGCAATATGAGGTTTCCCTGCTGCTTTTTTTGATTGCTGACGTAACGTTAACATAGTCTGAATGGTTTCTGAACGAGAATTATCTGTATAAATTTCAATATCATCAGAATTGACTGTGTTTGCAGGAAACAATCCATAAACAGCTTTGGCTACAAACCATTTTTCTTTAATGATTTTAGCTAACATTTCTTGAGCATCGTTATATAAGTCTTTTGCTTGTATACCTACAATTTCATCATCTAAAATAGCAGGATATTTCCCATGTAATTCCCATGACTGAAAAAATGGTGTCCAATCTAAATAGGGAACCAATTCCTCCAAAGGTAAATTATCAATCACCTGTACCCCTGTTTTGTTTGGAGTGTAAACAGTATCTTGATTAAATTCCAACTTGTAATTGTTCTTTCTAGTTTCTGCTAAAGGAATGTAAACTTTTTTACGGGCACGGTTTAAAAACCCCTCACGAACCTTATCGTATTCAGCATACGTTTTATCTTTAAATGCTTTAGAAATACTTTTATCCTCACCAATCAAGGTACTTGTTACCGGCACAGAACGAGAAGCATCTAAGACATGTACTACTCCTCCATCGTATTCTGGAGCAATTTTAACGGCTGTGTGCGCTTTGGATGTGGTTGCTCCGCCTATTAATAAAGGGATTTTAAAATCCAGACGTTGCATTTCTTTAGCAATATGAACCATTTCATCTAAAGATGGAGTAATTAATCCACTCAAACCTATTACATCAACTTTCTCATCAATAGCAGCTTGTAATATTTTTTCTGGTGGTACCATTACTCCTAAATCTACAATGGCATAATTGTTACAAGCCATAACCACTCCTACAATATTTTTACCAATATCGTGTACATCTCCTTTTACGGTTGCCAACAATACTTTTCCTTGTGCAGGACTATTCTCATCCTTAGCAGCTTCAATAAAAGGCATTAAATGGGCTACAGCTCTTTTCATTACACGAGCAGATTTTACCACCTGTGGCAAGAACATTTTCCCCTCACCAAACAAGTCTCCAACCACCCCCATTCCAATCATTAAATGACCTTCAATTACTTCTAATGGTTTTGCAACCTGCAAGCGAGCTTCTTCTACATCTTCTACAATAAATTGGTCGATTCCTTTTACCAATCCATGAGTTATTCTTTCTTGTAAAGGCAATTCTCTCCAAGCCAACTTTTGCTCTTCAGATTTTACTTCTCCTTTAAAACTTTCTGCAAAATCTAACAAACGTTCTGTAGCATCATCTCGTCTGTCTAAAATTACATCCTCTACATGTTCTAATAAATCTTTAGGAATGTCATCATACACCTCTAACATGGCTGGATTTACAATCCCCATATTCATTCCTTTTTTGATGGCATAATATAAAAAAACCGAGTGCATAGCTTCACGCACAGGATTGTTTCCTCTAAAAGAAAACGAAACATTACTTACCCCACCACTTACACTTGCATTGGTTAAATTGGTACGTACCCAATGAGTTGCCTCAATAAAATCGATGGCATTTCTACGGTGCTCTTCCATTCCTGTAGCTACAGGAAATATGTTTAAATCAAAAATAATATCTTCTGATGGAAACCCACATTCATTCACCATAATGTCGTAAGAACGTTTTGCAATTCTACAACGACTCTCATAATCATCTGCTTGTCCAACTTCATCAAAAGCCATAACAATAACAGCAGCACCGTACATTTTAAGTTTACGAACGTGTTCTTTAAAAATTTCTTCTCCTTCTTTTAAAGAAATAGAATTTACTACACATTTACCTTGTACTACTTGTAAACCTGCCTCTATAATATCCCACTTAGAAGAATCTATCATAATAGGCACACGAGCAATGTCTGGTTCTGCCATAATTAAATTTAAAAACTTAACCATAGATTCCTTTCCATCAATCAAACCATCATCCATGTTGATGTCAATAATTTGAGCACCACCCTCTACTTGATGTAGGGCAATGGCTAAGGCTTCATCAAATTGTTCTTCTTTAATTAACCTTAAAAACTTACGAGAACCAGCTACGTTTGTTCTTTCTCCAACATTGATAAAATTCATATCTGGACCTAAAACCAATGGTTCTAATCCTGATAATTTCATGTATTTTGTTTGTTTAATATCGCTCATTACTTTCGCTTAGTATTGAGTGCAGCGTACAAAGTACAAAGACTCATAAAATGTATAACTTATTACTAAATTGCTTACGCAATTTCTCTTGGATTTGCCACAGCAGCAATATCAGCAATTGCTTTTATGTGTGCAGGTGTTGTACCGCAACATCCCCCAATAATATTGATTAAATTTTTGTCTAAATAACCTTGAATTTGAGCTGCCATTTGTGATGGAGTTTCATCATATTCACCAAAAGCATTCGGCAATCCTGCATTAGGGTGTGCGGATACACCATATTGTGTATTGCTAGAAATGGCTTCTAAATGAGGTACCAAAGCATCTGCTCCCAAAGCACAATTTAATCCTACGGTTAATAACGGAATATGAGATACTGATATTAGAAAAGCTTCTGCTGTTTGTCCCGACAAGGTTCTTCCCGATGCATCCGTAATTGTACCACTTAACATTACAGGAATATCAATTCCTCTTTCTGCTTTTACTTCTTCTATAGCAAATAAAGCTGCTTTTGCATTTAAGGTATCAAACACAGTTTCTACCAATAAAACATCTACTCCACCATCTATTAAAGCCTCTGTTTGTTGTTTGTATGCAATACGTAACTCATCAAAAGAAACAGCTCTAAACCCCGGATCGTTTACATCTGGAGACATGCTTAATGTTCTATTTGTAGGCCCTATAGATCCCGCTACAAAACGAGGTTTGTGTGGTTCTTTTGCGGTAAACTCATCAGCAACTTCTTTAGCTATTTTTGCAGATTCGTAGTTTAGCTGATACACATACTCTTCCATTTCATAATCTGCCATGGCAATGGTGGTACTAGAAAATGTATTGGTTTCTGCAATATCTGCTCCAGCTTCAAAATACTTTGCGTGAATTTCTTTTATAGCTGTAGGCTGTGTTATAGACAACATATCATTATTTCCTTTTACAGATACATGAAAATCTTTAAACTGTTCTCCTCTGTAATCCTCTTCGGTAAATTTGTATTGCTGAATCATGGTACCCATAGCACCATCTAACACTAATATTCTTTTTTTGATTTCTTCTCTAATATCTGCCATGATTTTTGTTTGGCTAAGTGGTCGGAATTATAGATAATTCTTACTCATTATTTTGACAGGCAAATATAAGGTTTATAGCTTTAATTAAAGAATTGTTTTATAAATGATTGCGAAAACACTCAGTTTACTTATTTTTATATTTATACTATCTTTATTTGTTATTACCCCCAACCCCAGTTATGAACAGAAAACCTACTAATATTCAAATTCCAAGTGTATACAAGTATTCTATACTAGACGACCTGTCCTTAATTATAGAATATTATCAAGGAGACTTTACACTAGAAAGCGTTAAAGAATTAACATCAAAAATTATTAATGACCCAAAATTTAATAGCAATTGTGTTTTTATTATAGATCTTAGACTAACCTATATAAAAATGAGTAAAGAGGATCTTTACAACTGTGGTGTATGGGTTTCAAAAAACTTAAAACTTACAGGATTGGCTAGACTTGCTATTCTAACCTCTAACCCAGAACAGGTTGTTGCTTCTATGATCTATACACTGAATGATCATTTCACCAATCACCATTATGAAGTTTTTAGTTCTATAGAAGCAACAACTAGTTGGTTAAATATAAACAGCAATCACAATACTTTTATTCATGGATTGATTAATAATATGTACACCCCTCCAAAACACGAATATTAACACCTTTTTTTATTTTATATTTTCTTTTATATAACCCTTAGAATACATTAGTTTTGCCACGATTTTTGGTTGTACTTGTTTGTAAAACATTTGCATTAAAAGGGAATCAGGTGTAAATCCTGAACAGTTCCCGCTGCTGTAAATTTCTCTGTATTAAAAATACAGAAACAACTTTTTAACAATACCACTGTCTGTAAAATGATGGGAAGGGTTAAATAAGTGAAATGAGTCAGAATACCTGCCAATAATTACAAAAACAAAGCTTTCGGGAGTTATAGCTTTGGGTAAATTTTTATTGGATTTATCCTATTATTCCTTGGTGTTTTGTTTTTAAAATAATCTGAATTATCAACTATTTTAAATACAAACAAATGACAAACAAACATTTTTTAGCCGCTTTTTTAAGCGTATCCCTTTTTACTTTTACAGCTTGTGAAAAAGAAGAAAGTATTGAATCTTTAGAAGAGAATATAGAACAACCTCTAGAAGAAGATCCTGAACCTATAGATTTTTTTAAAGAATATTCTCGTCCAACAACATCAGAAAGTAGTGAATATATTTCTGAAGTTTTATCTTATAGACCTGCTCCTGGGCAATACATTAATAAAAACTTAGGAAATTTAGATTCTGCCGAAACTATAGTAGGAGGTAAAACAGGTCTTATTTCTTTGGGTGCTTGGGGAGGTTCTATCATTTTTACTTTTGACCACACTGTAATGAATCGAATAGATGACAACGATTTTATTATATATGGGAATGCTTTTTCTACTTTTTCGGAACCTGGAATCGTTCAAGTTTCTTTTGATGAAAACGGAAACGGAGTAGCAGATGACACTTGGTATGAAATTGCTGGGAGTGCTCATACTAAAACAGCAACGTTACATAAATACAAAACTACGTATACCAACCCAAAAAGCGATACAGAAGCAGTCACTTGGACAGATAACAATGGAAGTAACGGCAGCGTATCAGCCGGAACTCTTAACAAATACCCTCTTTTTATTAGTGAACAAGATCAAGTTATCTATTCCGGAACCAGACTATTTCCTACAGTAAACGGAACTGGATTTATAACAACAGATCCTTTAGAATGGGGATATGTAGATAATTACGACAGCACCTACCAAGAAAACGGAAATGGAAATGTTTTTGATATTGATTGGGCTGTAGATACCGATATGAATTCTGTAAGTTTAAAAGGAATTGATTTTATAAAAGTATATACGGGTGCTCAACTAGAATTAGGTTTTTTAGGAGAAATGTCTACCGAAATAAAAGGAGCTGCTGATTTATCTTTTAGTACTAATGAAGAATAATTAACCTATTCTTCCAAAAACAAAAATCCGATTCATGTTAACATGAATCGGATTTTTTATATTATATAAAATGTATATTACTAATACATTTTAGATCTTAATTCTTTAATTTTTGGATCGTCTAAATACTCATCAAAAGTAGCGTATTTATCAATCACACCGTTTGGAGTAATTTCTATAATTCTATTGGCTACCGTTTGTGCAAATTCGTGGTCATGTGTAGAAAACAAAACCGTTCCTTTAAAGTTTTTTAGCGAATTGTTTAATGCTTGAATAGATTCTAAATCTAAGTGATTTGTAGGCTCATCTAACACCAATACATTGGCTCTAGTCATCATCATACGAGACAACATACAACGTACTTTTTCTCCTCCAGACAAAACATTACATTTTTTTAAAGCTTCTTCTCCACTAAAAATCATTTTCCCTAAGAAACCTCTTAAATGCACTTCTTCTCTTTCTTCTTCTGTTTTAGCATATTGACGTAACCAATCTACCAAGTTTAATTTCTCATCTACAAAGAAAGATGAATTGTCTGATGGTAAATAAGATTGGTTTGTCGTAATTCCCCATTTGTATTCACCTGTGTCTGCAGACTCATTTCCCATAATTGTTTGGTAAAAAGCAGTTACTGCTTTTGAGTTTTTAGACACCACCAGTACTTTATCCCCTTTAGATAAATTAATATCTATCTCTTTAAACAAAGACTCTCCTTCAAATGATTTTGATAAGTTTTCGATATTTAAAATTTGATCTCCCGCTTCTCTATCTCTATCAAAAATAATTGCTGGATATCTACGACTAGAAGGTTGAATTTCATCAACATTTAATTTTTCTATCATTTTTTTACGAGACGTTGCCTGTTTAGACTTTGCCATGTTTGCAGAAAAACGACGAATAAACTCTTCTAATTCTTTCTTTTTATCTTCAGCTTTTTTATTGGCTTGCTGACGTTGTTTGGCTGCTAATTGAGAAGATTCATACCAGAAAGTATAATTCCCTGAAAAGTGATTAATTTTACCAAAATCGATGTCAGAAATATGCGTACAAACCGCATCTAAAAAGTGACGGTCATGTGATACCACAATTACTGTATTCTCGTAATTTGCTAAAAAATTTTCTAACCAAGCAATGGTTTCAAAATCCAAGTCGTTGGTAGGCTCATCCATAATCAACACATCAGGATTACCAAATAAACACTGTGCTAATAATACACGTACTTTTGTTTTACCATCTAAGTCGGCTAACAATGTATAATGAATATCATCTTTAATACCTAAGTTAGATAACATGGTGGCTGCTGCAGCATCTGCATTCCAACCGTCCATTTCCTCAAACTTAACCTGTAGCTCTCCAATTTTTTCAGCATTTTCATCTGTATAATCAGCATACAAGGCATCAATTTCTGTTTTTATTTTATACAACTCTTTATTCCCCATTAAAACAGCTTCTAAAACGGTATACTCATCAAAAGCATAATGATCTTGAGTTAATACAGACATACGCTTTCCTGGATCTAAAGTAACGTGTCCTGATGTAGCCTCCATTTTTCCAGATATAATCTTTAAAAATGTAGATTTACCTGCTCCATTTGCACCAATTACTCCATAGCAATTCCCTTGCGTAAATTTTGTATTCACTTCATCGAATAAGATTCTTTTTCCGAATTGTACCGATAAATTTGAAACTGTTAACATACTTCTTGTTTTAAATTTGGTGCAAAAGTACAAAAACGTGTTTATTTTAAGGCCAAATTAACAAAGTAAACTTTGTTTAAAAAAATTAGACAAAAACAGGCTATCGTTTTATACAATAGCCTGTTGTGTTATGGAGTTGATTATTTTTAAATTAATTCATCTATCTGTTCTTTTATTTTAGCATCTAACACAATATCATCATTGTATTTTTGCCCATAGGCTTTTAATTCTTTTGCTAATTTTTTAACAATTTCATTATAGTTTTCATCCTTTATATAATTTATTAATTCTTGTGGATCTTTTTCTAAATCTATCAACCAAGGTTCTGTTTTACTTTTATCAAAAATTAATTTATATCTATCTGTAATCACAGATGCCCACCATTGATAACGAACGAATGTAATATCTTCTAAATCTTTATTTTTTTTACCTAACAACCACGGACTAATATCCCTTCCATCAGTTGTGTTTGCATCGTAATTTTTTACATTCATTAAACTTAAAACCGTATCCATTAAATCTGTATTATTAGCTGCTTTGTTTACAACAGTTCCTGGTTTAATGGCATTTGGATAATACACAATAAAAGGAATTTTTGCAGATCCTTCTTGTGGAACACCTTTGTTATCACGTCCGTATTCTCCCAATAAATCTCCATGGTCTGATGAAAAAATAATGATTGTATTTTCTAACTGACCATTTTGTTTTAATTTTTGAATCATTTTACCAATATTATCATCAATACATTTTACCATACCAAAGTATTGAGAAATATCGCTTTTCATTTTTTGTTTGACTTTTTCGGGAGTAAACCCTTTTTTAAACTTTCTTTCTTTGGTGGTTTTATCAACAGCAAAATCAATCTCTGGATTTTTCCAACTAGGTAACTCCTTGTGATATTCTAAATTAAACGTTTTAGGCAATTCTATATTTTTTATAGGATACATAGTATCATACGGAGCTCTTACTGTATTATTTGTATGAGGATCTGGAAAACTTACGACTTCAAAAAATGGAAGTTTTGAATTTTTCTGAGCATCAAAAAACTCCAAAGCTCTGTCCGTTAACCAATCTGTAGCAAACGTTTTTTCATCTGCTCCGTTTAAGTTTGTGTTTGGCACTCCTTTAGAATTTAGACTTGCTACCTTTGGAGTTCCGTCAGGATTAAAACCAAATTTTTTCCAATGCCCTCCATTAAACATATATTTTTTATGCTGAAATCCATATCCATATTCAGGATTCCACATAGGTTTTGGATTTCCTATTAAATGTAATTTTCCAGTATAACTAGTAGTGTACCCATTATCTGCCAAAACATTTGCTAATGTTGGAACATTGTGAGCCAGCACATACCCATTTTTGGGCATTTTTACAGTATGTGGATAATTACCTGTAAACATTGAAGCCCTTGAAGGTGTGCAAGACGGAGATGTAGCGTACATACTTGTTAAAATAGCTCCATTGTGTGCCAAGTAATCTAGATATGGAGTTTCTACATATGCTTTTTCACCCCACATATAAGCCTGCTCTTTTGACAACAAATCTCTATAAGCACCAATGGTTCTAAAATTGTGCTCATCTGTAATAATATATAGTAAATTAGGGGTCTTTTGAGCATTCGTTTTCCATACAGTTACATGTAAGAGTAATACTATTAAAGGGATTGTTTTTGATAAAAAATTCATGTGCTGGTTTAATTTTTAGTTTTAATTTTCAAGATTTAGACTTTTCTAAAAACAATACGTTTAATACAGAAATTACTTATTTACATATACACACATTTCATATACTGTAAAAGAAAACACACCTGCACAGTTGTGTTATTTATCTAAAAAAATCATTAATTATATTCTCTAATGTAATTAATGGCTTTATTCATTTTTTGAGCCTATTTTTGTATTTATATTTATTACTTATGACACAACCAAACAATCCTTTGCACGGAATAAAATTAGCGGATATATTAACTGAATTAATAGAAAATATTGGATGGGAAGAAATGGAAAAAGAAACAGGTATTAAATGCTTTGGAAACAATCCCACCTTTAAAAGCAGTTTAAAATTCTTAAGAATTACACCTTGGGCTAGAACAAAAGCCGAAAACTTATATTTAGATTGGTTAGAATATAAAAAAATACACAATCTTTAAGTAGCATCTTATACACCAAACCCCATAAAAAAAAGGATTATAAAACTATAATCCTTTTTTGTTTATCAATACTATTCTTCTTCCAAAGAATTGTTTCTTTTTAATTTATCGTGAAATCCTCCCCTAGGCAGATGTTCAAATCCATGATGAGAACCTCTTTGGCTCTGCATTAATTCTTTTTGTTCTTTGGTTAGTGTTTTTCTAAAAACTTCTTTTGCCTCCCTAATACGTTCTCTGTGATTATGCATCATTTTTTTTTGCTCTTCAGTAAACGTAGCTATTATTGCACGTTTTTTTTCTGATCTAGACAAGTTTTTATTTTCCATAATAGCCATTTGTTCTTTTGTCATATTGGCTTTAAAAGCTTCTCTATTGGCTTTCATTTGCTCTCTTTGCTCATGAATCATTTTTTTCTGAGCCTCTGTTAAAACATTTTCTTTGTCAAATCTATCTTCTTGTGCTTGTGTTGTAGATAGACCAATTACCAATGTAAAAACAGTTACTATTATTTGTTTTACTATTTTCATGTGAATTGATATCAATTTAAAATCTTTTTTATTTAATATATAGGATTGGTTTCATCATACAAATCTTCTAACATATAAGAATCAGATAAAGCTTCAATTTTTTTATCATTCATAAAAAGCGAAGATATTAAAACTTTACTTTCTTCATCATTAATCGTTATATCTGCTGTGGTATTATTATTTACATTAATTGCAGTAAACAATAATGCTACTACAGCAGCTACTGCAGAAAAACTTAATAATTTCACAACTCTAGTTTTTCTATTTTTAGCAACTGTTTCTGCCAAAATTTGATTCTTACTATTTAAAAAATAATCTTCTGGTATTTTATATCCTAACTCCTTAACATGTTTATCCTTTCTTTTTTTATCAAAGGAAATATCTTTGTGTACCTTAGTTTGTGTATTTTTTGTATCTAACTTCATAACTATTTATTCTTTTATTTCTAACAGTGTTACTTCTAACATATATTTTTCTATCTGTTTAGCGGCACTGTAATAGATGGTTTTAATTGTGTTTTCTTTTATGTCTAGAATGTCTGATATTTCTCTAAACTTTAAATCATCATAATATTTCATTTGAAAAATATTTCTGTGTTTTTCAGACAAGCTTAAAAGACTCCTTTGAAGTTTTAATTGAGCTTCATCCCCATCAAAATAATCATCACTTACTAAATTATCTAAATGTCTTTCTTCCAATCCCTCTACAGAAAAATGTGTTTTATTCTTTTCTTTTTCTAACAATCGTATGGCTTCATTGTAAGCTATTCTATACATCCAAGTATGCAAAGAACTTTGCTGTTTAAAGTTGGGCAAACTCTTATATACTCTTATAAACGTATTTTGCAAAACATCATTTGCGTTTTCGTGGCTAACAACCAATTTACGTATATGCCAATACAACCTTTCTTGATACAGGTCTAATAACTTAACAAAAGCCCTGTCTCGCTGTCTTGGGTTCAGTAACTTTTTAATAAAATCTGCTTCGTTTTTCAAAAAAAATATTTTAATTTATTTACACTTTTAAATTTACACCACATCCTTTAGACCTACAACAATTAAAAAAGTTTGTTTTCTACTAAAATAAAATCTACAAAACATAATCTTAAATAGGTTTAACCACAATTAGCTAGGTCATTCTAATTAAATAATGTACATTTGCATTTTTATAATCAGATTTGCAAACTAGTCGTATGGGTTTGTGGATCATAAACAAACATACATGTCGACATTTAGCGAATTAGGCTTGAAAGAAGAAATTCTTTCGGCACTTATTGATATGGGGTATGAAACTCCATCAGAAATTCAAGAAAAAGCAATCCCTCAAGTAATAACATCAACTGATGATTTAAAGGCTTTTGCACAAACAGGAACAGGAAAAACAGCTGCTTTTAGTTTACCAATTATTCAACAAATAGATGTAGAGAACAGTAATGTTCAAGCAATCATCTTATCTCCTACTCGTGAATTAGCGGTACAAATTGGAGATCAAATTGAAAAGTTTTCTAAAAATATTAGAGGTTTAAAAGTTGTAACTGTATACGGTGGTGCAAGTATTGAAGATCAAACTAGAAAATTAAACAGAGGTGCACAAATTGTTGTGGGAACTCCTGGTAGAACTGTAGATTTAATTAACAGAAGAAGACTAAAATTAGGAAACCTACAATGGCTAGTTTTAGATGAAGCTGATGAAATGTTAAACATGGGATTCAAAGATGATTTGGATGCTGTTTTAGAATCTACTCCAGAAACAAAACAAACCTTATTATTCTCTGCAACTTTTCCTAGAGAAGTAGAGGCTATTGCACGTAATTACATGCACCAACCAGTAGAGATTTCTGCAGGAACAAAAAACACAGGATCTGACAACGTTAGTAACGAATACTATGTAGTTACAGAAAGAAATCGTTACGCAGCTATTAAGCGTATTGCCGATGTAAACCCTGATATTTATGGAATTATTTTCTGTAGAACTAGACGTGAATGTCAAGAAGTATCAGAGAAATTAATTGCAGATGGATACAATGCAGATTCTTTACACGGAGATTTATCACAAGCACAGCGTGATGGTGTAATGCAAAAATTCCGTAACAAAACCATTCAAATGTTAGTAGCTACAGATGTTGCTGCACGTGGATTGGATGTAAACAACTTAACACACGTAATTAACCATAAATTACCAGACCAAAACGAAGCTTATACGCACCGTAGTGGACGTACAGGTAGAGCAGGTAATACTGGTACTTCTATTGTTTTAGTAACTAACAGAGAAGTTGGAAAATTAAGACCTATTGAACGTAAAATTCAAAAGAAATTCATTAAAAAAGAAGTTCCTAACGGAAAAGAAATTTGTGAAATTCAATTGTTCAAATTAGTTGAAAAAGTAAAAAGTACAGAAATAAATACTGAAGCTATTTCTGAATACTTAGAAAATATTTATACACAATTTGAAGGATTATCTAGAGAAGAATTAATACAGAAATTTATTTCTGTAGAATTTAATGCTTTCTTAGAATACTATTCTAAAGCAAATGACATTAACGACAACAGACCTGCTAGAGAATCTGATGATAGAGGAAAAAGAAGAGATGATGAAAACATGTCTCGTTTCTTTATCAACATTGGTAGAAAAGATAGTTTAACTCCTCCTCGTTTAATGGGATTGATCAACGATCAAAATATTACCAATAACGTAGAGATTGGACAAATTGAAATTTTAGATACTTTTTCTTTCTTTGAATTAGATAAGAATTTTGAAAAAGAAACTATTGATGCCTTTTTAGCTAATAACCCAGAGTTTGAAGGAAGATCTGTAAATGTAGAAATCACTAAAAAACGTCGCTCTGGAGGTGGTGGAGGTGGTCGTGGAGATAGACGACCTCGTAGAGATGGTGGAAATTTCCGTGGTGGAGATAGAAACGATAGACCTCGTAGAGATAGAGACAACAACAGTAGTGATTTTAAAGGAAGACGTAGAGAAAGCAGAAGTGGTGGAGCTTCTCGCGTTCAAAACAAATCTTGGGGACGTAAAAGAGATTAATTTCTTTTAAAAAATATAAAAAAGAGGGCTATTAAAAATAGCCCTCTTTTTTTGTACTAAGAAACTTGCTTGAACGTTTACAATTACACGAAATCTATTATCTTTGATCGCATGAAGAAACTTTTATTCTCCTTACTTATCATTACGACTTTTATTGGTTTTAATAGTTGCCAAGATGAATTTTGTTTAGACAACACCACTCCTAGTTTGGTGATTGAATTTTACAATAATACCGAAAGAGACTCCCTTAAAGAAATTGATTTAATAGTATGGGCAAACTCCAAAGACACAATTTTTAACGGTACTGTTTCTAAAACAGGAAACCTTAGCCTTCCTTTAGACACTCAAAACACTTTTGTAGTCTACCATTTATCTATGCAAGATGAATTAGGAAACGGAACAGTAGACGACCTAACTATAAATTATACAACAGAAGACATATTTGTATCTCAAGCATGTGGTTTTAAAAGTATTTATAACAATGTTACAACAACCACAACTAAAAATAATTGGATTTTAGATAGCGAAACTACTAAACAAAGTATAAACGATGAAACAGAAGCTCATGTTAAAATATATCATTAGTTTTTTAGCTATATTTTTGATGCAGTTTAACGTTGTATCTCAAGAAAAAACAAACCCAGAACTTGTAAGTAAAATAGTAGAAAACACTAAAGATTTAGAAGTTGTAAAAGATAGCGTTGGTGAATTTTACAATCCAAAAACATATGGGCTCAGATTTGGTATAGATATTATTAAACCCATTTTAACTTACTCTTGGGACGGAAAATTTAAAGGAGGAGAAATAGTTGCAGATTATAGGATTAACACCCGATTATTTATTGCCGCAGAAGCAGGTTATGCAGATAGAGCCTTAGAAGAAGATACTTTTAACAACACCGTAAAGGGAAGTTACTTAAAAGCTGGTATTAACTACAACTTATACACCAATTGGTTAGATATGGATAACGAACTTTATTTAGGTGCTAGATATGGTTTTGCCTCTTTTACCAACGAATTAAACAATTACACTATTTTTCAAGAAGGTGAATATTTTGAAGCCAAAGAAGTAACATCTTCCAATAAATACAACGGTTTAAATGCTCATTGGGTAGAGTTTGTTGCCGGAATTAAAGTAGAAGTTCTAAAAAACTTTTATTTAGGGTTTATGGTAAACATTAATAAAATAATCACAAGTAAAGAAGCCGATAATTTAGAAAACAATTACAGTCCTGGCTTTGGTAAAATAACTAAAACCGGAACTGGAGCCAATATAAACTATACGCTAACCTATAGAATTCCTCTTTATAAAAAATAAAACCCATGCAACAAATTCCATCTATAGACCTACAATTATTTTTATCAGAAAATAAAAGCAACAAGCAAGAATTTGTAAATCAAATTGGTGATGCATTTAGTACTATTGGTTTTGTAGCTCTAAAAGGTCATTTTTTGTCTAATGAATTGGTAGAGAAACTTTATAAAGAAGTAAAAAACTTTTTTAATTTACCACAAGAAGTTAAAGCTAAGTATGAAGTTAAAGGCTTAGGAGGACAGCGTGGTTATACCTCTTTTGGAAAAGAAAGTGCCAAAGGGAAAAAAGAAGGAGATTTAAAAGAGTTTTGGCATTTTGGTCAGTATGTAGATAAAAATGAAGAAATATTAGACATTATACAAAAAGTACTAATTCCTAATATTATAGTAGAAGAACTTCCTGATTTTAATAAAGTTGGAAAAGAAGTATATCAGCAATTAGAAAAAACAGCCAAGTATGTTTTAAGAGCATTGGCTATCTATTTAAACATACAAGAAACTTACTTTGATGAATTTATACACAACGGAAATAGTATTTTAAGACCTATACACTATCCGCCTATTCAATCAGAACCCAAAGGAGCTCTTAGAGCTGCTGCCCACGGAGATATTAATTTAATCACCTTATTAATGGGTGCTCAAGGCAAAGGATTACAGGTTCAAAATTTAGAAGGAAAATGGATAGATGCTATTGCCCAGCCTAATGAGTTGATGATTAATGTTGGAGACATGTTGTCTAGATTGACCAATAACAAATTAAAATCTACCATTCATCAAGTAGTGAATCCACCAAAAGAATTGTGGGGAACCTCTCGTTATTCCATTCCATTTTTTATGCATCCTGTACCAACCATGGATCTAACCTGCTTAAATAATTGTATATCAGACCAAAACCCTAAACAATTTACAGACATTACCGCTGGTGATTATTTAACAGAAAGACTAAAAGAGTTAGGTTTAATTAAGTAATTACTGATTATTGTTATCTTTTTTATATTTTTGATAAAAAAGAGAGAAAAAGATGGGGGTGTCTTCTACAAAAAAAAGAAAATACAGACGGAAAAAGTCAAAAAACAAAAAACAAAACCGATTAAATACCTTTAAATTATTTTTAATTTTTATAGGTTCTATTTTTATATTATTTGGTCTACTTATTGGAGATCTTAATATTGATATTATTAAAATACCTTATTACGTATCTATTGCTATTGGATTGGTTTTTCAATTGATAACTATTTATATCTTTGTAAAGCAAAAATCAATTCAAACATAATGGCTAAAAAACTAAACGATTTATCTGCATTAGGAGCGTTTGCTTACTCTACAAATGATGATGTTTATTTTGACAACGGTGAAACCGAAGAGGAAACATTACCCAACAACAAACAAAATTTAGAAGCCATATTTTCGAACAAAGGTCGTGGCGGAAAAACAGTCACTATTATTAGAGGTTTTATTGGTAGTGATAACGATTTAAAAGCATTGGGAAAACTCTTAAAAAACAAATGTGGTGTTGGTGGCAGTATTAAGGATGGAGAAATTATTATTCAGGGAAAACACCGAGATAAAATTATGGAAATTCTTAAAAAAGAAAACTACAAAGTAAAAAGAGTCGGAGGCTGATTTTTATCTTTCAACGTCCATTCAATTGCTTTCTTACCATTTTTACTTAAATAAACATTTGTCTTAGAAAAGTGTTTACAACCAAACCAACCTCCTTTATTGGCTCCTAAAGGAGACGGATGCGTTGCTTTTAAAATTAAGTGTTTAGATTCGTCTATTAAACTTTCTTTTTTTTGAGCAAACCCTCCCCAAAGTAAAAAAATAACTTTTTCTTTTTCATCAGATATGGTTTTTATCACAGTATCTGTAAACGCAGTCCATCCATATTTTTGATGACTATTAGGTAAACTTTCTTGCACTGTTAATGTGGTGTTTAACAACAAAACTCCTTGCTTTGCCCAAGCACTTAAATCTCCATTTTTAGCAGGCATTGTTATATCTAAATCTGCACCAACTTCCTTGTAAATGTTTTTTAAAGAAGGTGGAAACTTTTTAGTATCTACATAAGAAAAACACAATCCATTTGCCTGACCTTTGCCATGATAAGGATCTTGACCAATAATAACCACCTTTACGTCCTTAAAAGCACAATAATTAAAAGCATTAAAAACATGTTTTTTAGGCGGATAACAAACTTTTTCTAAATAAGCCAATTCTATTTTATTAGTTAACTCTAACCAATAATCTTTAGTAAATTCAGCTTTTAAAATTTGTTGCCAATCATTTGGAAGTAGACTCTGCATATTAATGTTTGAATGTGTATTTTTGTTTTGCTTACAAAATAACAATATCTACAGTAAGTACACAATTAAAAGCATGAGTCAAATACATAGCAAAACCTTACAAGATTTAGAGTTTTCGATTATTTTAGAAAACATTTCTCAACACTGTGCCTCAGAAAAAGGAAAAGAACAAATATTAACTATTGTTCCTATTTCTAACAAGCCAGATTTAGAAATAGCCTTAGCTCAAGTAAATGAGTATTTAGGCTCTTTGGTTAGCGAAAACAGGATTCCCAATCATTATTTTGATGATATTGAAAAAGAAGTAAAACTGTTAAAGATTGAAAACAGTAAATTATTACCAGATGCTTTTTTAAAAATCGCCAATATTTCTAACACATCTAATGAGTTAATTCTGCATTTTAGAAAATTTAAAGACTACTACCCTACTTTAGAATTGTTAACAGAAAATATTGAATTTACCAAGAGTATTTCTGATGCCATTTTTAAGATAATCACCAATTATGGAGAAGTTCATCCTAAAGCCTCAGAACTTTTAAACAGAATTCGTAAAAACTTAAATGAAGTTCGTAGCCAAATTACAGCTTCTTTTAATAGTGAAATGGCTAAGTATAACAAAGCTGGTTTTTTAGATGATATTCGTGAATCTATTATAGAAAATCAACCTGTATTAGCCGTACAAGCCATTCATCGTAAAAAAGTAAAAGGAAGTATTTTAGGAACCTCTAAAACAGGAAGCATTGTTTTTATAGCACCTCAAAGCACTTTAAATTACCATAGACAATTACAAGAATTAATTTTAGAAGAAAAACAAGAAGTTGACAGAATTCTTAGAATCTTAACAAATAATATTCGTCCGTTTGCTCCACTAATTAAAGAATATTTAGATCTACTGGTTGCTTTAGATGTTTTAAAAGCCAAAGCTTTTTATGCAAAAGAAATTGAAGGAGTAAAACCCGAATTCTCTAAAGAACAAGCCATTAATTATATTGATGCTTATCACCCTATACTACTACAAAAAAACAAAAGTTTAAAACTACCCGTTGTACCGCAAACACTAAACTTAGACAAAAAACAACAAATTATCGTCATTTCGGGTCCCAATGCAGGTGGAAAAAGTATTACTTTAAAAACCATTGGATTGTTACAAGTAATGATTCAGAGCGGAATCCTAATTCCCGTACACGAAAACAGCACAACTCACTTTTTTGATCATATTTTAACAGATATTGGAGACAATCAATCTATAGAAAACCAGCTAAGCACCTACAGTTACCGACTAAAAAACATGCGCGGTTTTTTAAGAAAATGTACCAACAATACCTTATTTTTAATTGATGAATTTGGAACAGGATCAGACCCAGAATTAGGAGGTGCTTTGGCAGAAATTTTCTTAGAAGAATTTTATGAACAAGGAGCTTTTGGAATTATAACTACACATTACACCAATTTAAAAGTTTTGGCTGACGAACTAGAAAACGTAGTAAATGCCAACATGGCTTTTAATAACAAAACACTAGAGCCAATGTTTACGTTGCTAATTGGACAACCAGGAAGCTCTTTTACCTTTGAAGTGGCTCAAAAAAACGGAATTCCATTTAGTCTGATAAATAGAGCTAAAAAGAAAATAGACAAATCCAAAGTTCGTTTTGACAAAACCATTTCTAAACTGCAACAAGAACGTAATAACCTACAAAAAAACACGTTAGACATGGAGCAGCAAAGCTCTAAAGCAAAGGAACATGCAGATCAATTGGCCGAAAAAGAATCTAAAGTTCAAGAAAAATTAGAAAGTTTTCAAACGCTGTATGACACCAATCAAAAAATATTGAGTATTGGTAGAAAAACAAATGAATTGTTAAATAAATATTTTCAAACCAATAACAGAAAAGAATTTAAAACAGAATTTGATAAATGGGTGTTGATTGAAAAAATTAAATACAACGAAGCGCATCCAAAAGTAAAAAAGACAAAGCCACAAAAAGCTACAGAACAAAAAGCAAAAAAAGAAGCTGCACAAGTTTTAAAACAAATAGAAAAAGAAGTACTTAACAAAGTAGTAGAAGTACGAAAAGAAAAGGAAAAAGAAGAAAAAGTTGCGGCGGCTAAAAAAGCTAGTTATGTGTTTAAAATTGATGATAAAGTTAGATTGATAGACAGTAGAGCTTGTGGTACTATAGAAAAAATAGATAAGAAAAAAGTAGTGATTAATTACGGAATGTTTACCACTACTACTACCTTAGATAAAATTGAATTGGTAGTAGCAGCAAAAAGAAAAAAATAAATCACCTATAGAAAAAAAATATTTATGGGTGTAAAAAATGCTATGTTTTTAAAAAAAATTGTTAAGAGTATTGTTTTTATACTCCCTTTTATTTTGTGGTCGCAAGACCAACACGAACCCCAAAACTGGGAAAAACTAAACAGTACTTATGTAAATGTAATTTATAAAATAGGGCAAAAAAAAGAAGCACAACAAATAGCCAATACAATATCTTACATTCAAAAAAACAATAGCAAATCTATCGGTTATCACTACCAACCTATTACTATTGTTTTAAGAGCTAATAGTGTAGAATCTAACGGGTTTGTAACTTATAGCCCATTTAGAAGTGAGTTTTTTAACACTCCGCCACAAGAATTTAATGCTTTAGGAACGACCAACTGGATAAGTACATTGGCTATACACGAATACAGACACGTACAACAATTTATAAATCATAAAACAGGAGGAACCAATGTTTTGTATTATTTATTTGGTGAATCTGGTTGGGCTGTAGGTAGTATTTTAGCCGTACCTAATTGGTATTTTGAAGGAGATGCTGTTGTTATGGAAACCGCATTAACGCAAAGCGGTAGAGGAAGATTGCCTAACTTTTCTGCTTTGCAAAGAGCTTTATATCAAAAAAATAAGATATATGACTATGCCAAAACAAGAAACGGTTCTTACAAAGATCTTTTGCCTAACCATTATCAAGAAGGTTATCAAATTTTAAACTATTATCGCAATCATTACAATGCTTCTACACTAGATAATATTGCACACAAAGCTGCTGGATTTCATTTTCCTTTTTATGGATTTAGTTATCAACTAAAAAAAGAAACCGGATTAGGAACTACAAAAATGTATCAAAAAACCGTTGAAGAAAACACACGTTTGTGGCAGCTACAAAGAGATTCTTTACAGGTTAAAAATTACAATCAATTTACTAAAAAACAAAAAAATGTGGCTATTTATAAATATCCGCAAGTAACCGAGAATGGAAATATTATAGCATTAAAAAGCACCTTACACAAAATACCTACTTATTATAAAATAGATAGCTTAGGTAAAGAAACTAAAATAATCTCTGCTACCAATCAGGTAGATTCGTATTTTAACTACCATCGTCATCAATTGGTTTACACGGGTATTTCATTAAATCCCAGATACAACAATACTAGTTATAATGATGTTTTTGTGTATGATATTACATCCAAAAAAAGAAAAAGACTTAGTCATCAAAAAAGATATTTTTCACCAACATTTAACAAAGACAATACTTTAATATTGGTTACAGAACAAAATCAAAACAAAAGTAAATTGATTCTTTTAAATGCTCAGAATGGTGTTGTTGAAAAAGAAATTTCTGTTGATGGTTTTATAAGTAGACCTCAATTTATAGACAACAATAATTTTGTGTTTATTAAAAAATTACAACACCAATTGGCTATTTTTAAAACAGATACTAATTTAAAAGAAATACAGTTAACCCCTTGGACAAGTCATGTTATAGACAATATTAATATTTTTAAAAATGCTGTTTACTACAGTGCTACGTTTAACGGAATAGACAATATTTATAAAACTCCTTTAGACGGTAGTTCTAATATTTATCAAATAACCAATGCCAATATTGGAGCTTATCAACCTTTTGTAAAAGACAAAAAAATATACTTTACAGAACAAACTAGCACGGGAACCAAAATTTCAGTTTCAAAAATTAAAGCAAAAGAATATAAGCTTATAGAACCTGTTTTTATGAACTGGAACAATCAGAAAACCATTGTTTTTGAACAAGGAAATATTTTAAATAAAATAGAACAAAAAAAATACTCAACTCGTAGCTATACCTCTATTTTTGAAGATTTAAAATTTCACGATTGGCAATATGGTATTAGCAATCAGAAAATTACAGCAAACGTTACGGCTACCAATCTTTTAAATGATTTTAGCACCGTAGCCTATACTGATATTTATTTAAACGAAAACAGTTCTTTTAGTTTGGGAGCAATAGCTTCATATAAAAAATGGTTTCCTGTATTAAATTTAGAACTAGAATACAATCATAGAGATTACAATACCGCTATTCCTGATGAAAACAATACGCTATATAATGGAGCAATTAGCTACAATACTATTTCTCTAACACCTAGCGTTACCATTCCACTAGCTCAAATAAAAGGAAATTATACCACCAATTTTTCTTTTAACGCAGGATATGAATACTTAAGAGGATTTAATTCTAAATTCACTTTAGATGAAAGTCAGAGAGAGGTGAAATTAAATAATATCGAATTTACAGCTTACAATTCTTCTATATATCTTTCTACCAAAAGAAATAAAGCAACGCAAAACATAAATACCAAAGCCGGTTTTACAACTCTTAATAATTTTAGCAAAGGAATAACAGGAAGTGATGCCACCTATTTCTCTACATCAAACCGTTTATTTTTACCCGGATTTGTTAACAGCCACAACAGTTATTTTTCTTTTGGATATCAAAGAAATGACGACCTTTTACAATCTGACAGTTTTACCTATGCCAGGGGTTATAACACTATAATATCTGTAAAAGCACATCGTTTTTCTTACATCTATCAATTGCCTTTGTTTTATCCCGATTTTGGATTGATAGGAATTACTTATTTTAAAAGAATTAGAGCTAATTTATTTGCCGATTATAGCAAACTAACGCTCTCTAACAATAGAACAACCAAACAAAGTTCTGTTGGGTTTGAGGTTATTTTTGACAATACTTTCTTTAATATTAAAGAGGCCGAAATAGGAATTGGTTATAGAGGTAGCTATTTGTTAGAAAAAGATATTACCAACCCAAACAACATTTTTGTGAGTGGTATTTTTATTACAACTACATTGTTTTAGTTTAAAATTACTTTGGTAATAATAGCATCTCCCAAAGCTTCATTCATCATTTTTAAAATTTTTTCTTTCCCATAACTAAGTTCAGTACGCAATGCTGCTGAAGATATTTTAACAATTAAAGTTCCTCCTTTTAAACTAATATTTTCTGTATAAGATTTTACTCCTGGTCCCATTAACTTTACCCACTCTTCTTCTACATTAATTTTCTGAAAACCTTTTTCTAAATTATTTACTTTAATAAAGTGTTTTAGCAAAGCACTCATAGGATTGGCTTCACTTTGTCTTACCGTTCGTTGATCAATTTTACGTTTTGCCATTACAAATGAAATATTTTATAAGGTTGATTTGTTTTTTTTACTACAGATTCCGTTCTATCACTATGTGTATCTGTAATAAAAATTTGCCCAAAATGATCTTTATTTACCAAATTAATGACTTGTGTTACACGGTTTTCATCCAATTTATCAAAAATATCATCAAATAATAAAATAGGTTTCTTACCTGTTACTTGTTTCATAAACTCAAACTGAGCCAATTTTAATGCTATTAAATAAGACTTTTGTTGTCCTTGCGATCCAAACTTTTTAATAGGATAATCATTCAATTCAAACTGTAAATCATCTTTGTGAATTCCTACCGATGTATATTGTAAAACTCTATCCTTAGGTAAGTTTTCTTCAAACAGCTCTAACAATGATTTTTCGTGTAACTGTGTTTTGTACAACAACTTCACCTCTTCTTTAGAGTTGCTTATCGCTTGATAACAGGCATTAAAAATAGGAGCAAACTCATTTAAAAACCACGTTCTTTTTTCATAAATGTATGCACTTAAATCAGAAAGTTGTTCGTTGTAAACACTTAAATTTAAGGCATCAAAAGTTCTGTTAGCTGCAAAGTATTTTAACAAAGCATTTCTTTGTGTAAGCACTTTGTTATAATTCATTAAATTCTGAAGGTAAGCTCTATCTTGCTGAGAGATAACTCCATCCATAAATTTTCTTCTAGTTTCACTTCCTTCAATAATTAAATCTCTATCAGATGGAGAAATAATCACCAAAGGATAATTTCCAATATGATCCGAAAACTTATCATAAGCCTTACCGTTTCTTTTTACAATCTTTTTAGTTCCCTTTTTTAGACTACATACAATTTTCTCGACCCTATCTTCATCCATTAAATAATCTCCCTCTACCATAAAAAACTCTTCACCGTGCCTAATATTTTGGGTAGCTACAGCATTAAAATAACTTTTGGTATAAGACAAATAATAAATAGCATCTAACACATTGGTTTTTCCTACTCCATTGTTACCTACAAAGCAGTTGATCTTAGCATCAAAAGCAAAATTTTCTGACGAAAGGTTCTTATAATTTACCAAAGATAATTTTTGAAGATGCATGTTTATTTTATCGTATTAAAAAAGGTTTCGCAATTTATCATTTTTTTGGGGAATCCTCTGTTTTGATATTCAATTAAAAAAACTATTTTTGTCCAACTCACATAAAAAAGTTAATTAATAAAATATTATATAAGTCCATGGCTACATACCAAAAAAGAGGTTATAAAAAGACGATTGAAAATGAAGAAGAAGTAATCGTAGACAATAGCGGAAATACTGAACACAGTACTACTGCAGAAGTTTTTAACACATTAGACGAAACTGCTAACAAATCTGAAAAATGGATTGAGAAAAATAGCAAACCTTTATTTATAGGTTTAATTGCTGCTGTTGTAATCATTTTCGGATATATGGGATATACTCAATTTATTGAAATTCCTGCACAAAAGAAAGCAGCGAATGCATTGGTGTTTGCTAAACAAGAATTTACAAAAGCAACAAACAGCAACGATACTGAAGCATATAAAACAGCTTTAGAAGGTGCTCAAGGTAATTTTGGTTTGGTTGATATTGCCAAACAATACGGAAGTACAGAAGCAGGGAACTTAGCAAAATATTATGCTGGTATTTCTTATTTAAACTTAAAAGAATACAACAATGCTATTGAGTATTTAACAAGTGTTACTAGTAATGATGTGGTTTTAAACACAGTAATTAAAGGTAGTATTGGTGATGCTTATTTAGCAGACAATAACAGCGAAGAAGCTTTAAATTATTATTCTAAAGCGGCGGCTGCATCAGACAATATTGCTGTTGCACCTGTTTATTTATTAAAAGCGGGTAAACTGGCCTTGTCTTTACAAGATTATAGCAAAGCAGAAGAGTTGTTTACAAACATTAAAGAAGACTATCCAACGTCTTCTCAAGCAGGAAACATCGATTTATACATCAACCAAGCAAAATACGCTAACTAATGGCTACCACAGACTTATCTACTTACGATAAAGAAAGTTTACCCAATGTAAAAGGATACCGTTTTGGAATTGTTACTTCTGAATGGAATCCTGAAATTACAGAAAACTTAACTTTAGGAGCTATAGACACTTTGTTAGACAATGGTGTAGCTCAAGAAGACATTATTACTTGGAAAGTTCCAGGTAGTTTTGAATTGATTTACGGTTGCAAAAAAATGCTAGAAAGCCGTAATGTTGATGCTATTATTGCTATTGGAAACGTAATTCAAGGAGAAACCAAACATTTTGATTTTGTTTGTGAAGGAGTTACTCAAGGAATTAAAGATTTAAATATTCAATACGATACTCCTACCATTTTTTGTGTGTTAACAGATAACAACAAACAACAATCTTTAGATAGATCTGGAGGAAAACTAGGAAATAAAGGAATTGAGTGTGCTGTGGCAGCTATTAAAATGGCTGAGTTAAACAAACGCTAATCCTTCTTTAAATACAAAACATTATTGTCGAATTTTTCGTAAATTTGATGATAATGTTTTTTCTTTTATACTATGTTTAAAACTCCATTTAAGCCCACCGGGCATTACGTATTTAATTACAAACCTCGTTATTATGATGAGCGTAAAGAACGTTTGGAGGCTTTAGAACAACGCTACAAACAAGAAAAAGCTTCTGATGATAGTGAGTTTGAGGTTACTTTGTCTAAAAACAATTTAAAAAACGAGTGGTCTAGAACTAGATCTAACGCTAAAGCCGATAGCAAATCTACCTATAGACTTGCTTTAATTATAGCAATATTAGCAGGTATTGCTATGTACATACTAAAATAACCCCTATTTTTTAATGTCTGACATTATACAATTATTACCTGATCATGTCGCAAATCAAATAGCAGCTGGAGAGGTGGTTCAAAGACCCGCATCTGTAGTTAAAGAACTATTAGAAAATGCCATTGATGCAGGTGCAAAAAATATACACCTAATTCTTAAAGATGCCGGAAAAACATTAATTCAAGTAATTGATGATGGTTCTGGAATGTCAGAAACTGATGCTCGTTTGTGCTTTGAACGTCATGCAACATCTAAAATTAGAGAAGCCGAAGACTTGTTTAACCTAAGTACCAAAGGTTTTAGAGGAGAGGCCATGGCTTCTATTGCTGCAATTGCTCAAATAGAAATGAAAACCAAATTGGCTCCTAATGAATTGGGAACCTGCATACAAATAGAAGGAAGTAAAATAACCAATCAAGAGCTTACCTCTACTCCAACAGGAACTAATACAGCTGTTAAGAATTTATTTTTTAACATTCCTGCCAGAAGAAATTTTTTAAAGTCTGATGCTGTTGAAACCAGACACATTATTGATGAATTTCAACGTGTAGCTTTGGTTCATTTTGAGGTTCATTTTATCTTAAATCATAACAATTCTGAAATTTTTAATTTGCCAAGCGGAAATTTAAAACAACGTATTGTAAATATATTTGGTCATAAAACCAACGAACGTTTAATTCCTATAAACGAAGATACAGATGTATTAAGTTTGGATGGATTTATTATGAAACCCGAATTTTCTAAAAAGAAACGTGGAGAACAATTCTTTTTTGTCAACGATCGTTTTATCAAAAGTCCTTATTTGCATCATGCTATAAATGCTGCTTTTGATGGTGTGATAGAAAGAGGTTGCCATCCTGGTTATTTTTTATATTTAAGAGTTCCTACCAATACTATTGACATTAACATTCATCCAACCAAAACAGAGGTGAAGTTTGATAACGAAAAGGTATTGTACGAAATTATTAGAGCGGCCGTAAAACACAGTTTAGGTCAATTTAACGTTGTGCCCTCTCTAGATTTTACCAAAGACAAAAACCTAGAAACTCCATATAGTTATAAAAACAAACCAATTAGTGAACCTAGAATACAGGTAGACCCTAATTTTAATCCTTTTAAAACGGAAACTAGCTTTAATCCTTTTGAAACGGATAGTCCTAAAACAACTACAGCAAATAATAGTTCACACTCTAAAAGTTTTGATAGTAGTTCCTCTGTACCCAAAAAGAAAAATGACTGGGAAGTATTGTACAACGGAATAGAATCTATTGCCAATACCGAGATTGACACCCAAAAACTAACTCCTCAATTATTTGAAACCAAAGAAACTAAGCTAATAAAAGATACGTTTCAAATTCAGAACAAATATATTTTGTGCAATTTAAACACAGGTACATTTTTAGTACACCAACATTTGGCACACCAAAGAGTTTTGTACGAAAATTTTTTGGAAAACATAACTGTTAAAGAAGCCTCTAGTCAGCAATTATTATTTCCTATAAGCATTAACTACAGTCAACAAGAGATTCATATTTTAAAAAACATTAAAATGGAATTAGAAAGTACGGGGTTTATGTTTGATGAAATTACCAAAGAGAATGTAATTGTGACAGGTATTCCTACAACTATTAGCGAAAGTCAGATTAGCATGGTTTTTGAACAATTGATAGAAGATTTTCAGGAAGACATTCAAGAAAACAGTTTTAGTCAACTAGATATGATTGCAAAATCCTTATCTAAAACACTGGCTATTAAAACAGGAACCAGACTTACTGAACCAGAACAAGAAGCACTAATTAATGATTTATTTACTTGTAAAGAAGCAAATATATCGCCATTCAGAAAAAAAATATACTCTAGTATTTCAAACAAAAAACTAGATGTTCTTTTTAATTTAGATTAAAACACATGAATAGAATTCCAGAAGTAATAAAGCACATTATCATTATTAACGTATTGTTTTTTGCAGCAACTTGGGGTATAAAAACAATAGATTTAAATGAATTATTTAATCTACACTATTGGGAAAATCCAAACTTTAGAGCATGGCAATTAGTTACCGGAATTTTTATGCATGCAAGTATAGGTCACTTATTTTTTAATATGCTTGGACTTTACTTTTTTGGCTCACCAATAGTACAATTGTATGGTAAGAATAAATTTTTATTTTTCTACTTTTCTGCAGGTATTGGAGCCAGTTTGATTTATTTGTTTGAAAGACAAATAGAGTTTACCAGTGTATTAAACACATTACAAAATATGGGAGCTAGCAAACAAGAAATTTATGATTTGTTTAGTACAACCAAAAGATACGCTGATGAAAACCTACAAACAGCCAATAGCATTTACAACATGAGATTGCTAGGAGCTTCTGGGGCTATATTTGGTTTGTTAGCAGCTTATGGATGGAATTTTCCTGAATCTGAAATATATCTATATTTTGTTATAAAAATAAAAGCAAAATACTTTATTCCCGTTATTGTACTGGCCGATCTATTTTCGGGACTTACAGGACAACCTTTACTTAGCCCTGTAAACACAGCTTATTTTGCACACGTTGGGGGTGCCATAATTGGTTTAATTATTGCCATTGTTTGGAAAAAAAATCAATATAGAAGGTATTAGTATGAAGAATATAATTAATCAACTAAAGAACAAATACCAAACAGGTACGTTGGTAGAAAAACTAATATTTATAAACATTGGACTTTTTATACTTACCTACTTTATAGATAGCTTAGGAACCTTAATGGGATCACATGGCAATGTGTTTTTTGAATGGTTAGCTCTCCCAGCAGATTTAAATTCTTTTGTAACAAAGCCATGGACATTAATTACCTATGGTTTTATGCACGGAGGTTTTATTCATATTCTGTTTAACCTAATTTATTTATTCTATATTGGAAATCTGTTTACCGACTATTTTATTCCTAAAAAACTACTTACCTTTTATTTAATGGGAACCATTTTTGGTGGAATTGTCTTTATGGTAAGTTATAGTTACTTTCCTGCGCTGCAACAACAAAACGCAACCTTGGTAGGAGCATCATCTGGTATTATGGCTATTCTAATTGGTTTAACTACCTACATGCCTAATTACCAATTAAAATTTAGATTTATAGGCTATGTTAAGCTTTGGATAATTGCTTTAGTGTTTGTTGGATTAGATTTAATCAACTTAGCAGACAATAATACTGGTGGCCATTTGGCTCATTTAGGAGGAGCACTTTATGGGTTTTTAGCTATTTATTATCAAAACAGTTTTAAGTTTAAAAATCCATTCAAAAATTTATTTAAAAAGAAATCTCCTTTAAAGACTAGTTACAAATCAACAAGTAGAAAAAACACAAGACCAACTAGTACAGCGGATAATCAACAAAAAATAAACAGCATACTAGATAAAATTAGCAAATCTGGTTACGATTCCCTTTCTAAAGAAGAGAAAGAGTTTTTATTTCAACAAGGAAAAAAATAACCGATGAAACGTTTAAATATTTTAGACAAGTTTCTATTTTTTACAAACAGTCTTGTTGCTGCTTTATTAATTATTAGCTATATAATTCCATATATAAATCCCATAAACTATCCTAGTATTGCTATTTTAAGTTTAACGTATCCTTCGTTATTAATTCTTAATTTAGTCTTTATAATTTTATGGATTGTTAAACTTAAAAAACAATTTTTATTATCTGTTATTGTTATTGCAATTGGCTTTAGTCACACCAAGGCTTTATTTTCTTTTGCTAAAAAAGAAATAAAGAACAAAAACGATATTACTTTAATTAGCTACAATGTTAGACAGTTTAACAGGTATAAATGGATTAAAGACCGTAATATTAAAAAAGATATTAGCAACTTTATCAATCAACAGCAAGCAGATATTGTTTGTATGCAAGAGTTTTCTAACACCAAAAATATTTCTATTAAACTTACGAAAGCCATAGAAAAGAAAAATCAATCTAGTGGTTTGGTTATTTACTCTAACTATCCTGTAGTAAATTCTGGTTCTTTTGATTTTAAAAACACTTCTAACGATATTATTTATGCAGATCTAAAAATTGATAAAAAAATTATTAGAATTTATAATATCCATCTTCAGTCTTTTAGTTTAGATACGCAAAAAGAACATTATGGAAGTAAAAATAACGAAGCATTATTTTTAAGATTTAAAGATGTTTTTAAAAAACAATCAGAACAAATTTTACAATTAAAAAAACACATAAAAGCTTGTCCCTATCCTACCATTTTAGCAGGAGATTTTAATAACACAGCATTTTCTTGGAACTACAAACAATTAATGGAAACTCATAAAGATGCGTTTGTAGAAGCTGGAAAAGGTTTTGGAAAATCGTATGATTATTTTATTCCTTTTAGGATAGATTTTATTTTACCTAGCAATAATATGGCAGTAAATTCGTTTACTTCTTTTAGTTCAAAAATGTCTGATCATTTCCCTATTATGGCAAGAATCAACTTGAATAATTAGTTTATATTTATTGAATGAAACATCTTTACTTAAAACTTACTTGCACACTGCTTTTTCTGATGTCATTTCAGCTTGTTTTTTCACAAACAAACACAAAGAATGAAACATCGGTAACCAAAGAAGTATCTGAGGATAATGAAAGATATTCTGTTTTTAACGATTTTAGAGTTCCTGTTAGAGAGAACATAAACGAGTCTGATTTGTTATATGACGGATGGAAAACTGATCCAGGTAGATATGCCTTTAGGTGTAAAGACGGAAAAAGAGTACGATTAACACTATGGTATTTAAACAAGGGAACTAAAGAAACTATGAATTCTGAATTTATTAACGTAACCGAAGAATTAGATAAATGTTTAAAAAATGATCCTGAATTTATAGCACCTATTTATAGAAAAAGAAGAGCAAAACTTCTACAAAAATAACCCCACCAACATGAAAAACAATTACCTATACATAACCATCATTCTTTTATTTACCATTAATGTAGGATTTTCTCAAGATTTGATGAAATTTACTTTAAAGGGAAAAATTTCTAGCGCATTAGACAGTACTTCTGTATCGGGAACCACATTATTAAACTTAACAAATATTGATGGAACGGTATCTGACAAAGATGGATTGTTTGAAATTGAAATTAAAGAAAGTGATACTTTATTGGTTTCTCATATTGGTTACGAATCTATTAAGCTTAAAATCACTAGAGATTTATCTAAAGGTACAGAACTAAATATTGAATTACATCCTAAAATACAAAACCTTGACGAAGTAGTTATTGGTCATAAATTGATAGGAGTTTTAGATATTGATATTAAAAATGTACCAAAAGACAAGTACAATAGAATACATATTAATGGTTTGCCACAAACCTATGAAATAAGAAAAAGCAATAGCTCTGTTTCTGGCTTTGGAAATATTTTAAAATCTTTACAAAATCCTGTAGATGGTGTTTACAACTTGTTTGGAAAAAAACCAAAAAAACTAAAAGATTTAAAAGAATTAAAAGAAAAGGATGCCACTCGTGAGATTCTTACCAACAGATTTGATAGAGAAATTATTCTAGATTATTTACAAATGGATATCAATCAGTTAACACAAGTGTTGTCAGAATGTAACTACTCTCCTTACTTTATTAGTAAAGCAACAGATTTACAATTAATAGAAGCTGTTTTAGAATGTTATGAAAATCACAAAGCCATAAAAAAAGGAAATACTTATAAACAAGAAACTAAATAGTAGATTCGCCATTTAAATTGGTTGTTAACACATCACTCATATAATCTAAGAAAGGTTTAGCTATTTTAAAAGACTGTAAAATTTGACCATAAAAATCTTCTGATAAAACCTCAGCATCCGTAAATTTGCGTAACAACATAAAATCTTTTTTACGGATTAAGGCTATAGATTTGTGCTCTTTATCAAAACCTTTAGGAGCTGTTTTTAAAGCTTCCCCTTTGTAAAAACCTCCAAATGTTTTTTGTACAGCTACTGAATTTATAATTTCATTAATTTCACTCGCATCCAATTCAAACTCTTTTCTAATTCTTAACAAATCCTCTTTGTTGGGTTGCCAAAAACCACAAGCTAAAAAAGAACCTCCTGGAGTAATTTCTACATGATAGCCACCTCTTAAAGCTTCCGTAGCTCTTTTATAGCTACAACTTCTATAAACTTTATAAGGAGATTTATCTTTAGAAAAACGTACATCTCTGTATATACGATACGCTTTCATATCCTCAATATCATCTTCTTCTTTTAACCCCTCCATTACATTGGTAAAAAAAGTTTTTAACTTTTCTTCTTCTCCCACAAACCAAGCTTTATTATCTGCAAACCACTCTCGGTTATTGTTTTCTTTTAACGCATTTAAGAACTGAAATATTGAAGGCTGGATAGCAATAGACATAAACTTATGTGTTTTTAATTGATTACTTAGTAGGCTAAAAATACAATCGATAAAATAGAATTACAAGTTATTTTAAGACTAATATTTGTAGCCCTTAGTTAATTCTAATCAACAAAAAAACCATCTACTGTAGATACAAAAGATGGTTTTAAATAAAAAAACTAAAATCTAAACAAATATTTTTATTGTATCAATTTTGCAAAATTATAGGTGCTAAAGACTAGGTTTTTATAAGCTGTTTTTATCGCTGTATCAATATCCACAACGTTCTTTAATACAGAGGTTACATATGTAATTCCCAGTTTTGTTTGCTCTTCTTCGGTGATAACTACGCTTCCACAAAAAGCTGCGACCGGAATATTTTGTTTGTTAGCAGAATTAAGTACACCTGTAATTGTTTTTCCAGATAATGTCTGATTGTCTAACATTCCCTCTCCTGTAATAATCCAATCTGCATTGTTAATTACTTTATCAAAGTCTGTAATTTCTTTAACCAATTCTATTCCAGAAGTTAAAACTCCGTTTAAAAATACAACTGCTCCTGCACCCATTCCGCCTGCAGCTCCAGCTCCTTCCATTTGTTGACAATCTATAGTATATTGCTTTAACAATACTTGAGAAAAACTTTGCAATCCTTTGTCTAAAATTTCAATTTCAGCATCAGAAGCTCCTTTTTGAGTACCATAAACATAAGCGGCTCCATTTTTTCCATACAAAGGATTTTTTACATCACAAGCAACTTTAAAAGTTACGTTATTTAATAATGGATGTACTTGGGTTTTATCTATTGTAACCACTTTATCTAAATTGGATCCAATAGGTTTTAAAACCTCATCATTTTTATCTAAAAAACGATATCCCAAAGCTGTAGCCATTCCCATCCCTCCATCATTGGTCGCACTACCTCCTATTCCTAAAACAATAGTGGTTACTCCTTTTTTAATAGCATCAACAATTAGCTCACCAGTTCCAAAAGAGGTGGTATGCATACAATTTCTATCCTCTAATTTTAACAAACTTAAACCTGAGGCTTCTGCCATTTCTATAACCGCCATTTTTTTAGAAGCAACCCATAAATAATTTGCTCCTATTTTTTGAAACAAAGGATTATTTACTTCAACTTTTACTTTTTGTCCTTTTAAAGAGTATAATAAAGCATCCATAGTTCCATCTCCTCCGTCTGCTAAAGGAATATGAAGAAACTCAGCATTACTTATCACTTTTTTAATTCCGTTTTCTACCGCATTACAAAACTCAATTCCTGTTAAAGAACCTTTGTACTTATCGGGGGCTATTACAAATTTCATACGATTAACTTAAAAGGTTGGGAAGAAAAAAACTGAACACAACAATTACTATAAAAAAGGCTACTAAAATATATACCTCTTTGATAAAAAAGTCTTTCTTTTTAAGTGTAAAGTTCACCTCCATTAGTGTATTAACTTTTACATTTTTTGTAAGTGCACTTACTCCGTAGGCAACTACCAATGCTATAATAACTCCTGTAAAGTTTAACCAAATCCAAAATACATGAATTCCTAAATCTATATGAAGTAATTCTTGCATAGTTTTAGAAAAAATAAGGTTGATTAATACTGCTGATATAATTCCGACATTCATACCCACATGATTTACTTTTTTAGAAAAGAAAGCCAATATAAAAGTTACCAAAACAGGTCCATAAAAAACAGAACCAATAGCATTGATAATTTCAATTACCGCACTTTTACTTCCTCCAAATAAAAAGGCTGAACTGATACAAACAATTCCCCAAAAAACAACTGCTATTTTAGAAATCATCATGTATTTTTTGGGACTTAAACTATCTTTTGCCTTTCCTCTATTAAAAAAATCTTCAACAGTAACTGCTGATAAAGAGTTTACCGTAGAACTTAATGACGACATGGCTGCAGATAAAATTCCTACCATTAAAATACCTATCAACCCGTGAGGTAAATATTTCATAATAAAAACAGGTAACATTAAATCTGCTTTTATTCCTGTTTTTTCAAAAGCTACAGGAAAATGTTTTTGTGTTGTAGCTACAATTTCTTCTAAAAAACCAGGGGCTACAGAAACCAAACCTCCAATAACCAATCCCATAATACAATAGACTAAAACGACAGGAAATCGTAACAATCCATTAGCTAACAACAATTTTCTAATTGTTCCCTCGTCTTTACTAGACAATAATCTTTGTGCTTGTGTTTGATCACAACCATAATAAGAAACATACAAAAAGAAACCACCAATTAACATGGGTAAAAAACCATAATCGTTTCCTTTTCCTACTCCCATATTCCAATCTATTACTTGTAATCTTTCGGTATCAAAACCATTAGGCAATCCTCCATTATCTTGCAATAAATTCCATCCAATGGTCAAACAAATAATTAAACCTAATACCAAAATAATCATCTGAATTGCATCTCCCCAGACTACCGCCTTCATACCACCTTGCCAAGAATAAATAATAGTAATAACACTCACTATTAAAATAGTATACACAAAATCTATATCTAAAACAGCTTGTAAAATAATAGCAATAGTGTATACCATTACTCCTGTTCCTAAGGCTCTACTAATTTGAAAAACAATACTTAAAATCAATCGTGTAGAGGCACTAAAACGTTTTTCTACCACTTCATAAATACTAACTACACCAGATCTAAATAAAGGAGGTACAATTACAATCATTATAAAAATCATAGCTAACGGTACGGCAAATTCGAATGTTAACCATTTCATACCTCCTCCTAATTTTAACCCTACAAAGGCAGGTGCAGAAATAAAACTAATTGCAGAAAGTTGTGTTGCCATTGTAGACAAACTCAACGGAAACCACCCTAAGCTTTTACCTCCTAAAAAGTAATCTTTAGAGTTTTTGTTCTCTTTAAAAAAGAAGCCCATTCCTAAAAAGAAAAGAATATATGTAATTACTATTGTATAGTCTAACCAATTCATAATATTTAGTTTATAAGATTATTATTCATTTACAAAGTGTTGTTTGTATTTTTATATAAATTAAACAACTAAGCTATATTTTTAGCCTATCTAAAAAGACAATTCTCTTTGTAAGATACGTTTTTAAGAAACATTACTTAATTGTAAGTTTTGCAGCAAAACCTCCATTTAAGGTCATTGTTATTACTTCCTTACTTTTTGATGTTATACTTTTTGATTCTCTTTTATAATCAATAGCATAACTATCTGCATTTACTCCGTCAACAAACAAATCCATTTCGTATTTATTTCCTTTTTCTAAAAAAGAAAAATCAATGCTTATTTTTCTACCCTCATCGTTTGTTATTCCTCCAACATACCAATCTTTGCCTTTTCTTTTGGCAACCACAATATGTTCTCCTATTTTTCCACTTATCACAATGGTTTCATCCCAAGTTGTGGGTACGTCTGTTATAAAACGAGTACACTCATCTTCTTTGTAATAATCTGATGGATTGTCTGCCAACATTTGTAATCCGCTTTCAAAAACAACAAAAAGTGCTAGTTGATGTCCTCTTGTTCCAATACTCATTGGATTTGTCCAGTTGGCATGCCAATATTCTGGATGTACAGATTTCATAGATCCTGGAGTATAATCCATAGGCCCTACAACGTTTCTGGTAAAAGGTAAAATCACATGATTGTTAGGAGTATCAAAACCTCCTCCTTTATTTTGTTCCATTCCCGTTACACCTTCGTAAGAAATAACATTGGGATAAGCCTTTCTCAATCCTCTTGGACTGATAGAACCATGAAAATCGACCAGCAATTCTTTTTCAAAAGCTTTTTTAGCTGTTCTTTCGTAAAAATTCATCATCCATTGATCACTTCTATCCATAAAATCAATCTTAATACCCGCTACTCCTAAACTTTTTGCATAGTCAAAAAAAGTAGGTGTATTTTCTACGGCCAACCAAGATGCCCAAAGTATGATAGACACATTTTTTTCTTTTGCGTATCGAATTAGTTCTTCTAAATCAATATCTGGATTGGGTTTGGTAATGTCTAACACACTATAAGACCAACCTTCATCCATTAACGTATATTCCATTCCGTAGTGAGAGGCAAAATCTATGTAATATTTATAAGTTTCTGTATTGTAACCTGCTTTAAAATCTACTCCAATAATATTACTTGCGTGCCACCATTCCCAAGAGGTTTGTCCTGGTTTTATCCAATCAAAATTTTTGTAGGTAGAATTTCTAGAAAGCAAATAAACCAAATCGTTAGTCACAATATTTTTGTCTTCTTTTGCAATGGCAAATATTCTCCAAGGAAAACTTCTATTTCCCGAAGTTTTTGCTATAAAGTTACCTTCTTCTACAATATCTAACCTTCTATCTACTCTTTTTCCTGGTTTTATTTTGGTTGGATATTTTGGAAACCAACCCGATACAGAATTTCCTTTAGTTCCCTGAATAAACATTGCAGGATAATCATACAAATCTGCTTCTGCAATTAACATTTTAGATTCTTGAGCATCTACAAATGCAGGTAATGTTGCTATTTCAGACGTATTAAAATCTTGCAACCAAACAGGATCATAAGCGTGTTCATAATTGCTATATGTTTTTTCTGTTTTAGAGATATAACTTTTATAATTGTCAGACAATTGAAATTCAGCTTGTTCATTTACAACTGTAATGTTTTGGTCTTTGGTGGTAATAAATCGATACCCTACTCCGTTGTTAAAAACTCTAAACTCTAACTGATAATCGTTCTCAAAAAACAAGTGTAACGAATTGTAATGATTTACAATTTCTTTATTCTTTAACGAAATAACAGGGTTTACAAAAGCATTTACAGTAGCTGTTTCTGTTCTTAGTAACTTTGGTTGTTTTCCCAAAACCTCTTTTAGCAGTTCTAAAGAGATGATTCCCTTATCTACTAAATACTGATTATTATATGCAATTGAAAAAACAATCACCTCAGACAACTCTATATTTACCTCTATATTTTTATCTGGAGAAACCACCTTTTGTTGAGCATAGTTTGTTAAACTACTCCATAAAAAAATAAAAAAAACGATCTGTAAACCTTTATTCATCATGTTGTTTATTAATCTTTTAACATATCTAATAACAAAGCAGCACTCCAAGAAAAGTCTCCTCCTCCATAACCAGCTTTACCGGTATTGTGTATCTCTTTTCTAGCATCAAAATACTCATAAAACCCACTTTTTTCTACAATCTCTATGGTATCTTTTTTTACTCTTTCTGCCAACTCACTGTATCCATATTTTCTTAATCCTCTGTATAACATCCAATTTAAGTTTACCCAAACAGGACCTCTCCAATATTTTTTAGGATTGTAACGTTCATTAGTAGGATCAAAAGAAGCACACAAGTATTTATCTTCTCCTCCAAATTTGTCTAACATTACAGTAACAAGTCCTTCCACTTGTTCTGGGGTAGCAATGTTAGCAAATACTGGAGAAAAAGAAGAAGATGTAATAAAAGGAATTGGTTTATTATTTCTTAAATCGTAATGTACATATACTTTCAAATTCTCATCGTATAACTTGGTATTCATACTATGCACAGATTTGGTATTCCATTCCGTTAACTGTTTAATTTTATCATCATTACCTCCAATCATTTTGTACAAATTGATCAATGCCTCGTTAGATTTTATCAACATCGAATTAAACAAAGGGTCTTGTACTAAAAACGGAGACAATTCCGCTATTTTTTCATCACTATAATTGTGCTCTTTGGCAATGTTTATAATATGTAAATAATGATCATACTCTCTGTTAGTTGGTCTTTCCGAAGCATCTACATGTGTGGTATCTCTTCGTGTAAACTCATAATGTGGTGGGTTCATGGTTGCAAAAATATCATCCCAAATAGGAGAATTATCTGTACCTGACTCCCAGTTATGATAGATGTATACCAAACCTTCTTGATGAGGATCTCTATTTTCATAAAAATACTGATGGTTGTGATATACTTTATCGATAACCGAATTAATATATGCCAACGTCGCTGGTTTATCTTTGCTAATGTTATACATTTCTTCTAACACAAAACCTGTTACAGGAGGTTGAGTCATTCCTGTAGACTTATATTTTTTAGAAGAATCTGGATGCAATTCCGATTGGTGGAACTCTGGTCCAGGAAAATAGGTGTCACTTTTGGTATGAAACACAATGTGCGGAATAAATCCGTTGTCCCATTGTGCATCTAATAAAGTAGCTACTTCTTTTTCTGCTTTGTCCATATCAAAATGAGCAAAACCAATAGCTATAAATCCTGAATCCCACTTCCATTGAAAAGGATATAAATTGGCACACGGCACACTAAATCCATCTTTCCAGTTCCCTAAAAGCACTCTTTTTGCTTCGTTTTCTAAATTTTTCATGATTTTCACTTTTAAAAAACTCATCATCCACCTTATATAAATTAGGATGATGAGCATAACTTAACTAAACTACTTTGGTATTGTTTGTATGCTTCTTAGAAGTTGAATGAAGCCGTTACAAAGAATCTTCTTGGTAAAATTGGTCTACCTTTAAAGTAAGTTCCAGAAACTGAATCTCCTCTTGGGTTTCCTTCTGTAACTCCATCACTATCAAATAAATTGAATATTGAAGCTCCTAATCTTAATGTTTTATCATCTTCTATATCAAAAGTATATCCAGCGTTCACACGTGCAATTGTAATTGGATCTAACTCCACTTCATTTACATCTTGGTTAAACTTACTTCCTGTATGGTTTACTGTAAAACTAGTATCAAACTTACTGTTGTCATAGTGCAACCCTAAGCTTCCTATAAAGTTTGGTTGTCTTGCCAATTCATTTCCTTCGTTGGTTCTTGATACTGTGTTGTCTACCAAATTTTCACTGATGTTTTCTGTTAATTCATGATCTTGGAATGTAGCTGTACCTCTTAAGTGTAAGTTTTTAACTACTTCTAAATCTCCATTTAACTCTATACCAAACGTTTGAGTGCTTTGTGTTTCTCTAGAATTATCTATTAACAATCCTGTTGCATCAATTTCTTGAAGAAGTTTTACTCTATCTTCTAAAAACACTGCATATACAGCTACTGCACCACTAAATTTACTAGTACTAATTTTGGTACCTAACTCAAACTGATAAATTTTTTCAGCATCATATTTAGTTTCTGGAATACCCGCTACTGGAGTAAAGGTTCTTAACTGTGGAAAGAAATATCCTTTAGAAAGGTTTCCGTATAAGTTAAACGTATCATTTAATTTATATAATGCTGCAAAAGAAGCTGCCCAATCTGTTGCGCTCACTGTTCCTTTTGTAAAAGTTCCATCTGCTGACTTTACGTTTGCCAATTCACTTGTTAATTCAGGATCTGTATATACGGTAGACTCTACAATATTTCCATCCATAAACTCACCATTTGTACTTTCTACTCTAAATCCAACATCAAATCTCCATTTATCCATTACAATTTCATCAGAAATATAAAATGCAGATCTATTTTGTGATAAATACTTATTTGCAGTTTGTCCTGCTCTGTTGTAAATTCCTCCTTGAGAATAAATTACGTTATTTCCTCCAGCATCCGTATAATTTAAGTTTACCAATCTAGGATCGTTGTTAAATTCTGATAAGTAAGAAAATTGATAGTTGATATCTTCTGCTTCTGTTCTAGATAAGAAAGTACCTACCGTAATGTTGTGCTCTGTATTAGTTAACTCTATTGTTTTGGTTAAAGAAGCTTCTCCAGAATAATCAGTCATAGGTCTAATTCTGTCTGTATAGTTGTTACTTACAACTCTTGTGTTTCCATCTATTTCAATATTACCACCACCTTGATAAACCGCACTATATCCCGTGTTGTTAGCATCAATATTGTTAACCAAATCACTTAATTTTGTTGGATCTCCAGCACCACCTAATAAAGCAAAACTGTGTTGATATTTAGCATATCTAGCTTTGGCTCTAAATTTTAAATCGTTGTCAAACCTATAATTAAAATCTCCTAAGAAATACCCCCCTTTTGTTGCAACTCCATCTCCAATAGGACTTGTATAGTTACCGTTTGGTGTTAAAAACGATGTATTTGCTAATTGACTAGATAATAATTGCTCTACATCTTCTCCATCATTCCCTGCTATTCTTTCTCTAGAGTCTCCATCTAAAGGAACTCCTGTATAAAATTGAACTTTATCATCTATAAATTGTCCGTGCATGGTAAAAGAACCTTTGTCAAACTTCTTTTTAATATTACCTCTTAACTGCACTCCTTTTGTTGGCAAACCAACATCTAAAGGACCTTCATCATACCTTACAAATCCTGTTAACGCATAGTAAGTATCAGAATCTTTTCCTCCTAATTTACCTCCAGAATAAAAATCCGTTTTAATTCTACCTCCGTTTGCCCATTCTACATTTACTATGTTTCCTGGATCTGTATCTCCTGTTTTACTTGTATAGTTAATAATACCCGCTACAGAACCTGCTCCATATAAAATAGCAGAACCTCCACGTACAAATTCAACTCCTTTAAAACCAATATCTGTTCTAGCATATACATCATGCGCAGAAGAGTTTAATCCAAAAGCACTAATTAATGGCATTCCATCGTACTGTAAAGGGTTAAATACATACTGTCCTCCAGAAGGCAAACCTCTTACAAATACATTGGCAGCAACCTCTCCACCACCACCTTCGGCAGTAATTCCGGGTACACTACGCAAAATATCTGCCTGGCTATTTGCCGATAATTTTGTGATTTCTGTTGCTTTAACAGAACTAATAGACATGGGTGCCTCTTTTTGAGATCTAAACGTAGTAGAAGCTGTTAGTACCACTTCCTCTAAATTGCTAACTCCTCCTTTTAATGTAGCGTTTATTACAATTGCTTTTCCGTTTAAAACAATCACTTTTGTAAACGTATCGTTTCCTATATTCGAAATTTCAATTGTTTTTTCTCCTGACTCTTTAGATATAATTAAGAAATTACCATCTAAATCCGAAGTAGTTCCTGCATTGGTTCCTTTAATTTTAACATTTGCTAAAGGAATGGGAAAACCCGTTGCATCCTTTACTGTCCCCGTAATCTTTGTTTGTGCACTACCGTTTAGGTAGAATATAGTACACAAAACTGTAAAAATAATTTTTTTCATGATTTCCGTATTTATAGTTATTAAATTGTTCTATTACAAAATTATCACTAAAAGCAAGTTTATTTTACATAATTTACAAAAATTAACCCGCAAACGTTTGCGGTAATCTATTTATTTGTAGAAATTTGTTGTATGAAGAAAAGACAGACCGTTACCTTAAAACATATAGCAGAGGCTTTAAATCTATCTATATCTACTGTTTCTAGGTCCTTAAAAAACCACAAAGACATTAGCAAAGAAACCATAGCTTTAGTGCATGCAAAGGCCAAAGAGTTAAATTACTTTCCCAATATATTTGCACAAGGTTTTAGAAAACATAGAACACATCTTATTGGTGTAGTGGTTCCAAATCTTACTCATTATTACTCCTCAACTATATTAGAAGCTATTTTAGAAGAGGCGGAAAAAAAAGGATATCATGTTATTATTACAGGATCTAAAGATAGTTATGACAAACAAATAGAATTGTTAAACACCATGCTGCATTTGGGAGTAGATGGAATTTTACTATCCTTAACTAGGGATACCTATAACGTAGACAAAATTATCAAATACATAGAGCAGGTGCCTTTAATTTTATTTGACAAAGTATCTAGAAAAGTCCCTTGTACTCAAGTAATTATAGACGATGAACAAGCTGCTTTTAATGCTGTAAAACATTTGATTGATACAGGTCGTAAAAGAATTGCCATATTTAAAGAAACCAACGACTCTTTTAACTCTCTAAAAAGATATGAAGGTTATTTAAGAGCTTTAAAAACAAACAACTTGCCTTTTGATGAATCTCTAGTATATAGTTCTAAATACATTCCGCTAGAACAAGGAAGAAAATTGGCCGAAACCGTTTTAAAAAATCCACAAAGACCCGATGCTGTGTTTTGTATTACCGACAACTGTGCAGTGGGTGCCATGCAAGTTTTTAAAAAGAACAACATTAAAATTCCTGAAGAAATTGCCATTGTAGGATTCAGCAACTCTCTGGCTTCCAGAATAGTAAATCCAAACCTTACTACGGTAGATCAGCCAGGTTCCAAAGTAGGAAAAACCGCTATTAATTATTTAATTGATGAAATAGACAATCCAAAAGAAAACTATATGGATTATAAAACTGTAGAAATAAAAACCAATTTAATAGTAAGAGAATCCTCTATAAAAAATGATTAAAAACAGGGTTTTTATGTATCAAAAGTAACAGATAAACAAAGTAATTCTCGTAAATTTATACCTACAATTTTAGCAAAAAAATTCCTTATTCTAATTGATTTTTTTTCTAAAATTGAGTTCACTATTTTTTAACTTTTGCTTACATCTATCTCCCTATGGAAGACATGATTTTTTACGATCGATTGCAATTTGCATTTACGATTACATTCCACTACATTTTCCCACAATTAACTATGGGATTGTCTTTAATTATCCTGTTTTTTAAAGGATATTATTTAAAATCAAACAAAGAAATTTACAACGATGCAGCTAAATTTTTCATGAAAATTTTTGCCATCAATTTTACTATGGGTGTAATTACGGGTATTCCTATGGAATTTCAGTTTGGTACCAACTGGGCAAAATTCTCTGAGCTTACGGGAGGAATTATAGGACAAACCTTAGCTATGGAAGGAACCTTTTCTTTCTTTTTAGAATCGTCTTTTTTAGCACTCTTTATTTTTGGTGAAAAAATTATGGGTCAAAAACTACATTTCTTAACAGGGTTCTTTGTCTTTTTAGGCTCTTGGGCAAGTGGGTATTTAATTTTAGCCACCAATGCTTGGATGCAGCACCCCGTAGGTTATGAAATTTTAGAAAACGGAAAATTTGTATTAACTCATTTCTCTCAACTATTTAGCAATCCTTGGTTGTTACCCGCTTTTTTACACAATCAAATGGCTTCTTTAGTTACTTCTGCATTTGTAGTGGCTAGTATTGGTGCTTTTTATTTACTGATAAAAAAGAACGAGGAACATGGAAAACTATTTGTAAAAACAGGAATTGTGTTTGGACTAGTGGCTAGTTTATTGGTAGCTTTTCCTACAGGAGATTTAAATGCGAAAAACGTAGCTAAATATCAACCCGCTGCTTTTGCTGCTATGGAAGGTATTTTTGAAACAGAACATGCAGGTGCCGAAATTGTTTTAATTGGGCAGCCAAACATGGTTGAAAAAAAGTTAGACAATAAAATAGCGGTTCCAAATATATTAAGTTTTTTAACCTATCAAGATTGGAACAAACAAATTATTGGAATGGATCACTTTAAAAAAAGTGAATTACCAGACAACATTCCTGCTTTGTATTATTCCTATCATATTATGGTAGGCTTGGGTACTATTTTTATTGGAATTATGATGTTATCCGTTGTCTTTTTATATCGTAAAAAACTATACACCTTTAAACCTTTGTTGTGGACATTGTTATTTTTAGTTCCTTTTCCATTTATAGCAAACATTACCGGTTGGTATGTGGCAGAATTGGGTAGACAACCTTATTTAGTATATGGTTTGTTAAAAACGGTAGATGGAATATCTCCAACAGTATCATCTGGAAACACTTTATTTACATTGCTTGGTTTTGTTGCCTTGTATATGTTACTAGGACTTTTATTTTTAATTCTTGTGGGGAAAACAATTTACCACGGACCTAAATCTTTAAAACACTAAATCATGGAAATTATTTGGTACATTATTATTGCAGTTATACTAACGGTCTTTTTTATTTTAGATGGTTATGATTTTGGTACAGGAATTATTCATTTGTTTTTTGCCAAAACAGACAAAGACAAAGAAGTAATATCTAAAGCTGCTGGATTGTTTTGGGACTCTAACGAGGTTTGGTTAGTAGCTGCTGGTGGATTGTTATTTATGGCTTTTCCTACCTTTTATGCATCGGTGTTTAGTGGCTTTTATTTGCCCTTAATTATTGTGTTGTGGTTAATTATTTTTAGAGCTTTAGGATTAGAGTTAAGATCACAGATCAATCACTCTATATGGAAAACTATTTGGGACAAAGCTTTTGGTGTTTCTAGTTTGTTATTGGCATTGTTTTTTGGAATTGCTCTAGGAAACGTTGCCAGAGGTGTAAATTTAGGAGGCGTAGAATATGGAATGTCTGCCTACGAACCTCACTATTTCTTTTTGCCTTTATGGGACAGTAGTTTTAGCCCATCTACAACACACCCTGGTGTTATTGATTGGTTTACTATTGTTATTGGTATTATAGCTGTAGTTACTTTGGCCATACACGGTGCCAATTGGATTCTTGTAAAAACCAATGCCAGCATTAACAACCATTTAAAAACCGTTATTTTTAGGTTGAATATTGCCTTAGCTATATTAACTGTTTTTTCTTTAAGTATATGGCATATTGTAGAACCTCATCCTTTGGCTAATTATTTAGAATATCCTTTATTTTTAGTTTTTCCTCTTGTATATTTTATAGGATTGATAGGGATGTTCTTTATTAAAAAACTAAAAAAAGAAGTTCACGGATTTATATTCTCTAGCTTAATTATTACAGGTGGAGTTACTTCTACACTGGCAACTATGTTTCCTGTTTTATTACCGTCTACCAACAATTTAAACCCAGATTTAACTATTTATAATACAGCGACTAGTACCTACGGATTGTCTGTTGCGATTCCTTGGATGATTATTGGAGGGATTTTAATTGTAGCTTACTTTATCATTCAGAAAAAACTGAATAAAGGCAAGATTGATGATAGAGAATATGGACATTAAATTGCTCACTTCTCAAACACATAAAAGGCTTGAATACAAACCGAATCAAAACTTAAAAAATGACAGAAACTCTTATTTCTTTACTAAGTATTCTCTTTGGAATTTTGGGAGCCGTTGTTTTTGGTAAACTAAAACCCAAATATTCTTTAGGATTTACAGCCAACAGTATTATAGGAGTGTTTGTTAGTATTTTTATTCTTAAATCTTTTGGCCGATTAGGCTTTGCACCTAACAATATAGTAAGCCTTACAAAAATTCATTATTTATTACTGATGTTAAACCTATCTGTTTCTTGCATATCTGGAATGTTAGGTCTTTGGATTGTTTTTAATATTCAGAAAAAAATTCCACGTTAAACAAACAAAAAACTCCATCAACATCTGATGGAGTTTTTTATTACTTGTCTGTCAATAAAAAAACTTTAAAACAAGAACTAAACTCGTTTATAACGAACTTTTAACTTCTGTTTTTTTATAAATAAATTCCAATACAAAGCAAAAAACAATAATGCCTAAAGCAATATATACATCTCCCCTGCTTGTTGTAAAATGTTGAACGAGTAAAGCAATCATCGCTAAAAAACAAAAAATAGCTCCTAAAAGTGGAATGCTCTTTTTTCCGTTAATGTCTTTAGATAGTTTAAAGCCCGTAAAATTAACCACAGCAAATATCAATAAAAAACCTACACTACCTGCGGTTGATATACTTTCTAACTCTAATGTATTTACCAATACCAACGTAGCAATAGCCGTAATAAACAAACCAATTGGTTGATTCCATAACTTTCTCGTAAACTCTTTAGGAAGCTCATCATCTTCGGCAATTTCATAATTTACTTTACTCCCCCCATATAAAGAAGCATTAATGGCCGAAAAAGTAGAAATTAAAGCCGCTATAGTAATAATTGTAAAACCTAACTTTCCTAACATTGGTTTGGCAGCTTCTGCTAGCACATAATCTTCTGCCGTTGCAATTACACTAAAATCTAAAGATCCAACGGTAATGGCCGCTATAATTACATATAAAAATATTACAAAAATTACAGATCCATAATAAGCTTTGGGAATGTTTTTTTTGGGGTTGACAATATCTGGAGCCGCATTGGCTATTAACTCAAATCCCTCATAGGCTACAAAAATAACCATTCCGGCAGTTAATAATTTAAAAGGGGATTCCCAATGTTTTGAAGATAATTGTTCTAAATGTGGATTTCCAAACAAACCATACACACCAAACCCTACAAAAGATAATAGAATCACTAATTTTATAATTACCGCATACGATTCTATTTTTCCAACCACCGCAATGCTATAATAATTAATAGCCGTTGCTAAAACAATAATTCCCGAAGCGTACAAATGAGCATCTAAAGTAGAGTTGTTGGTTAACTGAAACAAATTAGGAGTATAAGAACCAAAGGCCGATGCATACAAAGCCAACATAATAATATAACTAATCCAAAGTAGGTTGTTTATTCCTCCACTAAAAACTCCTACTCCAAATCCTTGATTGATAAACTTTACCGTTCCTCCTCTATCTGGATACCTAAGAGATAATTTTACGTAACTGTATGATGTTATCAAAGCTATAATTCCTGCTATTAAAAAAGACATGGGAGTCCCACCTTTTGCCAAAGCCACAGCCAAACCAAGAACGGCAAAAATACCACCTCCTACCATCCCACCAATCCCTATAGAAATAGCTTCTTTTAATCCTATTTTATCACTTATATTTTCTTTCGTTTTCATTAAAAGTGTAGTTATAAATTTAGATAAACTATATACAACTAAAGGTAAAATAAAAAAACTCTGTTCTAAATAATTGAGATTTTGTTTTTAAAATTTTTTAGTATTCATCTTTCTATAAAGAAGACTGTTTAATACAAAAAACTTCTAGTTTATAGCATAACTGTTATTTGATGTTTTACCAAGTGGATTGTCCTCTAAAATATTTATTTAAAAACTAGATACTACGTCTATACGTGATAAATATCATAGAAAAACCACCATGCTCATCGTAATTTTACGATAGGGATATGGAAAGAGCCTCAACATCTAAAAAAGACCTTCAGCTGGCAGCTTATGCAAAGGCATTGGCACACCCAACACGTATTGCTATTTTAAACTATTTAGAAAAGCAGAGTTCTTGTTTTACCGGCGATTTGGTTATTGTTTTTCCGTTGGCACAATCTACCATTTCTCAACATTTAAAAGAATTAAAAAAAGCAGGATTGATTCAAGGTGAATTAAAACCTCCCAAGACAAAATATTGTATCCATCAAAAAAACTGGAAGATAGCAAAAGAACTGTTTCAGCAATTTTTTGATTGATTTTTAAACACATAAAATCAATTATTTACACAATAAAAATTAAATAGTATGAGCAAAGCAATTAAAATTTTAGGAACGGGTTGTGCAAAATGTCAATCTATGACAAAAGTTGTAAAAGAGGTTGTTGATGAAAATAATATAGAGGCAACTATTGATAAAATTGAAGACCTTATGGAAATTATGGAATACAATGTAATGAGTACTCCTGCTCTAGTTATAGATGATGTAATTACCATTAAAGGGAGAATTCCTACAAAAGATGAAGTATTGACACTTTTAAAATAAAAATAATGAATTATCAAGTAAAAGCAGCTTCACTTTTTAATCAAGATGCACAAATTTATTTTAAAAAGTCTAGCCTAAATTTTGGAACCACAGCACAAACAGCCCATACATTGCCCAACCCTGCAAAACTTTTTTTAAGTTCTTTTGCAGCTTGTGTTTTAAAAAATGTAGAACGTTTTTCTGAGCTAATGAAGTTTAGCTATACCAAAGCAACTATAGAGGTAACAGCCACCCGTTTAGAAAAACCCTCTAGGATGGATGATATTATTTATACGCTAATTATTTATACCCAAGATGATACCTTAAATCTAGATTTGTTAAAAAAGAACATTGTAAAGTTTGGAACCATCTATAATACCGTAAAACAATCTTGTTCTATTTTAGGAACTATTAAAACACATAAAGATGTTTGACTGGATTCAACATATGGCCAATTGGATTGTTTATGATTTGTTAAACATGACCCAAGGATTGCACTTATCAGAAGCACTCAACTTTTTTATTTATGACACCGTAAAAATTTTAATCCTTTTGTTGGTGGTTATTTTTATTATGGGAATTGTAAACAGTTATTTTCCTATAGATAAGGTTAAAAACTATCTTTCTAACCATAAATTATACGGTTTAGAATATCTTATGGCAAGTCTTTTTGGAGTCGTTACTCCGTTCTGCTCTTGCTCGTCTGTTCCCTTGTTTATTGGTTTTGTAAGAGGTGGAATTCCCTTAGGAGTAACTTTTGCTTTTTTAATTACATCTCCCTTGGTAAACGAAGTTGCTATTGGACTTTTTATAGGTTTGTTTGGTATTAAAACCACTATTATTTATGTGATTAGTGGTATTTTATTAGGAACCATTTCGGGAATAATTCTGCAAAAATTAAACCTAGAAACCTATTTAACTCCTTGGGTAAAAAACGTACTAAAAAATGCACAAAAAGAACAAGATATTTTTATTGCCGAAAAACAAACACTGCAACAACGTTTGCCTATTATATGGAAAGAAGTTCTTAATATACTAAAAGGAATTGTGCCATATGTACTTGTAGGAATTGCCATTGGTGGGTTGATGCATGGTTACATTCCCGAAGGTTTTTTTGAAACTTATATGAACAAAAACAATTGGTTTGCTGTACCCATTGCTACCATTTTAGCTGTGCCTATGTATTCTAACGCTTCCGGAATTTTACCTGTGGTACAAGTATTAGTTGCCAAAGGAATTCCGTTAGGAACTGCCATTGCTTTTATGATGGGTGTTGTAGGCTTGTCTTTGCCCGAAGCCATGTTGTTAAAAAAAGTAATGACTCTAAAACTAATTGCCATCTTTTTTGGTGTGGTTACCTTATGTATTATAGCCTCTGGATATTTGTTTAATGTGTTGTTGTAACTCTTTTAAAAAAATCAAATTAATGATTTTTAAGGTTTTAGTTTAAAATAAAAGCCAAAGAGAATACAGAAATAAAACCCCATAGAATCACGGCTAATAGTATGGGTTTTAACCCTGTAGATTTTAAATCTGTTATAGAAATAGAAGAACCTACAATAAATAAGGTTAGTATTAATAATCTTTTAGATATTAAAACAATAAAATGTGTGGTCGGATTGGGTAAAATATGGTAGCTATTTATAATAATAGCGATTATAAAAAAAACAATAAAATATGGGATTTTTATTTTTTCGCCTTTTGATTTAAAGAAAAACATTGAAAAAATAGATAAAGGAATAATCCACAAAGTTCTAGATAGTTTTACTATTGTAGCTATTCGTAGAGCTTCTTCTCCATAACCTAATGCAGCTCCAAATACAGAACTTGTATCGTGTATTGCAATAGCACACCACAAACCAAATTGTTGTTGCGTTAAATTTAGAACATGTCCAATAACAGGAAATAGAAATAAAGCAATAGAGTTTAATAAAAATACAATTCCTAAGGCAATACTAATCGTTTTACTCTTGGCTTTAATAATAGGAGAAATTGCTGCAATGGCACTTCCTCCACAAATTGCAGTTCCAGAGGTAATAAGATATCCTAATTTTAAATTTAGTTTTAAAATTTTGGAAAGTGATATACCTAATAATACGGTTAGTATAATTGAATAAATGGTAATGCTTAGTCCTTGTTTACTCGTTTCTATAGTTTGTTTTAAATACATACCAAAGCCTAACCCAACTACCGAAATTTTTAAAAATAAATGAATTGCTTTATAACTATAAACCTTAAATGGGTTTTTAAAAAGTAGTGTGTAAACAAAACCTATTATTAATGCTGTAGGACTACTAATAAATCCTAAAAAAGTAATTAAAACTATAAAAAGGTAAATGGTTTTTGCAAAAAAAACTTTCATATCCTGAATTGTTATTTGATATAAAAGTAAATCAACTTAATAATCTATATGCAAATTATATAGTTAGTCTATATAACTAAAAGTTATGATTGTTTTTGATGAATTTTTTAAAATAATCATAAGTGCTAGAAAGGTATCCTGTTCTTTTTACAAAATAAAACCACCTTTCAATGCTTAAATCTTTAATGTCTATTATTTTAAGTTTGTTATTCATTAAATCATCAGTAATAGCGTTTATAGAAAGTAAAGCGTAATGATCTGAATTGTATAAATAACTTTTAATAGCTTCCGTACTGTTAAAAGAGACTACACAGTTTAGTTTTTTTATGTTATTAGCTGATAAAAAATTATCAATAATTTCTTTAGTTCCAGAACCTATTTCACGTTCTATCATTGGAATTTTTTGTAATGTATTTATATCAATATTTCCTTTTGGGAAAGTATTATTCTGGCTATTGGTAACTAAAACAATTTCATCTTTAGTAAATTTTTCAAATTGTAATCTGGGGTTGGAAGTACTTCCTTCAGTTATACCAAAATCAATATCTTCATTCAAAATTAAGTTTTCAATAACTTCAGAATTATTACTGACAATCTTAAACTTTGTTTGAGGAAACTGCGTTCTAAATTTTGCAATTATTTTAGGAATTGTGTAGTTGGAAAGAGTTGTACTTACTCCAAAACTTATCAACTGAGGAAAGTGATCTTTTTTATATAAAAATTTTTCATCCATTTCAGAATAAACTGCTAATATTCTATTTGTATACAAAAGAAATGATTTCCCTTCCGGTGTCATCTCAATAGAGTTCCTTCTTCTTATAAATAATGTTGTTTTATATTCTTGTTCTAAGTTTTTAATTGCTTTTGAAATGGCTGGTTGTGAAAGATATAGTTGTTCAGCAGCTTTGGTAAAGCTTAAATTTTGAGCAACAACTTTAAATATATGTAATTTAGTTTTCATAAGTATGTTTAGAACAAATTCTCAATAGCAAAGTTTATGTTAAAATTTCTAATTTTCAAATATTATAATCGAAAAATCAAAAAGTACAAATTTTCAAATCAAAACGTGCATTTTTTCCAAAGATAACAATCTATTTTAAACTGCTTTAAACAGTCTTTTAAAGCAGTTTAAAATAAACTTAAACATTCAGACTGAATCTAACACTATCTCCTCTTAGAAGCCTCTTTGTATTAGTTAGATTATTCTCATATATGTGTACATTAGCCAACATCAACGTTATGTTGTTTAACGGCAAGCCTATTTTACGACTTATAAGCCATAAATGATAAATATCTGATGGTAACCCTAGACTAGCATCAGAACTACGCAAATAAGCAGTAATAGATAGTTCTCCGTTGTTTATTTGAAACTGTATCAAACTTACACATGGTTGCTGATTAGTTTCTACTCCATTTTCGCCTAGGAACAAAACGTAATTCTTAGAACTTCTTAATTCCTCATTTATTTTATCAATCAGCTCTGGGAGTTTTTCAAAATACTTTGGATATGAATTTTTAAGCCTTTCACCGCAGTAATTCCACCAACTTATACCAGCTTCGTTGTATTCCTCAACTCGCTCAACACCAAGTGTAAACAAATCAAGTTCTTGTTTTAATTTATTCCTAGCTATTGCATGATCTTCAAACACCTCCAACAAATCTCCTTTTTGAAGTTCTAATGTTTGATTTAAAATATACTTTATTGCACCTTTTTTATTTGTTTGCAACTCTCCTTTAGTCACAATTTCACTAAGTAGTTTATGATATTTATTCATATTTTAAGTTTATATTTGTTATTCCTACGTTTAATACATAAAAGCCCACAAGCACTCGAAGACTTTCGTCCTCCAGCAGCCTGTGGGCTCTGTGTTTATATAAGCGTAGGAACTTTTTATTTACAGCTGGAGGACTTTTATTCACTCCAGTTTATTTTTAAAAAAGCTTTATCAACCAATAAAATGGTGTTGAAATTCTTAGTAAATTATATCTGTTTTTAATTCTTTGCTCTGAATTAACGTAGAATGAAAAACGAATTTGAAATATTTTTAGGTTTACTTTTTTATTTATTTCCAACTGGGGCATGTTGCCAAATCTGATTAGATTCTCTCTGTATTCTTTGTCAAATTTATTTTTCATTTTAAACCATATTGAACCTTTAAATTTTGGAAGTAAAGCAACATATTGATAATCATGCAGCATGGCAGATATTTCTAGTTTTGGAATATCATCAGCATCTTTTACAATGGTAGCACCATCAAATACATTTTTGTTTTCTACCATATAATCGTAGGCTTCTAAGAAATAATCTATTTCAAATTCATGAAACTTTTTAATTTCTAAAAGACGTTTTACAACCTTGCGTTTGTGAGCTAAACGTTGTAAACGTCCAGCTTCATTTACATCGGCTTTTTGCTGTTTGAAAAAATTGTTTTTACTCCAGAACATAACTAACTTATTACATACTTAATATAATTGCCTACGGTTGTATCTACTGTGCCCTCTACAATTTTATTTAATACATCATCTAGTAGGTCGGGATCAGTTTCATTATCTATTGCACTAATTAATGCTGTAGCATCTCCTGTGGCTTTCCAATCCTCTATTAAAGATTTATAGGCTGTGTAAAACTTAGCGTACATAATGGGATTTGAAGCCTTCATTTTACTTTCTGCATTAGACCTTTCATTTTTTAAAAATTCCTCTGATGCTCTGGATACATAGTTTACTACTTCATGAACATCATTATGTACAGGTTCTACATCATGCTTGTAGAAATCCGTAGGTTTTTGCTTTACAGGTGTTCCGTCTTCAGCGTAATAGATAAGTTTTTTACTAGTTCCTATAAAAACATTTTCAACCTCTTTGTAGGTTGCATAGTGTTTTTGGTAAAATATGGTAACTACCTCTTTATTTTTAAATGTTCTTCTTTTATACTCCTTAACTCCTTTAGGGTTAATATAAGGCTCATGCTCCATTAAAAAACCTAATTGATCAAATGGGATAGATTCTACATTTGGATATATATTTAATAGCCAATTTGCTTTTTCCGATATAATTTTTTCTAAATATGTCTTCATACTTAATCTTTTATTGTTACACTAATATTAACTAAATCAACTTTAGTAGAGATTGCTTTAATGTACTTTTGAACATTAGATTGGTTAGCAGCTTGTAGTAAGTAACCGCCATACTTAAATTGAAAGACTCCATTATCTCTCCTATATTCAAATACCCTTGATGTCAATAAGGGGTATGCGTTATCTTGATCTGTAGGAGAAGAGGGTGATTGTATTCCTCCTACTACACCAGTAGTTCCTTCGGTAAAATAAAACTTATCTTCAGTATTATTCTTTAGCCAAACCATCCCCATTACAGGTACATCATCTGAATCTCGGCATATTTGAAGACACATTCCACGGAGATCAGAGTAACCTCCTATAACATTTCTAAATTGTGAAATATCAATACTCCATTTTACAGACCAATCTTTATCCATAGGTAGAGCTATACCATCTTCTTTAATAGATGCAGTTCCTGTAGACTCCGAAGAAATTAACCTAACGCTACCACCCTCTGTGATATCTACAACTCCTGTGACATCTGACCAATCACCCTCAGGAATATCAGTAGTCAAACCAGCTCTTGGTATATAAATATCTCCCGAGCTAACAGTAAATTCATTCTTAAAAATTCTAGTAGCACCGTTATGAAGAAATAACCAATACACGTTATTTATTTCAGTTGTTCCGTCTAATTCAAAGGCACCTGTTCCATTTGTTGCTGTGTCATGAATATTAACTCCTGTTACGTTTACTTCCATAACACTATCGTTCACAAAAGTTAAAGAGTTTACTTGAAGCTCTCTAATTACTTTAGTTTCATCATGTATTGGTAGTCCATTTACGTCTAATAAAGGTTCTTCTGAATATCTAATAAAACGAGCCAACATATTTTCAACTGGCTCCTTAAAAAATGCCCCATTTATTGTAATAGTCCTACTTTGCGTTGGGGGTATAGACAAGGGATATAAATTATTAAAATATGGCTTTGGATAAGAACTAAAACCAGCGTTTGTTACAATATCTATAATATTCTCACTTGTAATTTGTACTGGCAATGTACTACCAACTACACGCCAACAGAATTTACCATTATCATTTTTAAAAACAAAAACTGACATATTTCTATCAGTAAATACAATTTTATTATCGGTTAAAGAATTGTACTCTAAATTGGCAGAATCGCCTGTAAAACGAACTTCTGCTCCAATAGCTTTTGTAGTTATTTGTACTTGAAAAACAGCATCTGTAATATTAGTCTCATTAATGGTTACAAAGTCTGTAGCCAAATCAATAGTTACTATTTTATTATTATATGTATTGTTTAAATCTATACCTCCAGTAGCAATAGCTGTGGTTGTTTTGGCTTGTTTACTATCAACCAAAGTTTTTAATGCCTTTCCCTGTGCTGCAGTTAGTGCTTCTGTTGTACTGTCAGAAGTTAGAGTGTTGTTTAATGGAGAACCGCCAAGCTCGTCCCAAACAACACCTGTAAGGATTCCAAAAGTTGGATAAGTTTTTAGTTTATAATGTTTACCATCTGCTTCATGATAAATAATGTGACCAAGTTTAATTAAGTCTCCAGTAATTAAAGCATCACGTGCAGCATCATTAGCCATACGAAACTTAGCGGTGTCATCTCCTCTAAGGTTATTTTTTACGGGTTTTGTTAAATCAAATGTGGCCATATTATCCAATTGTTATATTAAAAGTTGCAATGCTTGAAAATCCGTTTAATCCTAAATCAATTACATTTCTAGTGTATTGTACGGCATCTCCACCAGCATCATTTACTTCTGTAAATTGTAATTGTGTAACTGTTAAATTCTCGTTTGTAGCAGGATTATTAGCGCTTACTACCTTTCCTGACTTTGTATAAATAACTACTTCAGAAGTATTAGCAGGAACTGCTAAAGAAAAACTAGCAGTATTGCTAGCACTTAAAAAATTCTTATTAGATAATGCTCGTATTCCTGATGATGTTGTTGGATGAGAATCTCTAGCTCCTAAATACACAAAGTAGTAGTATCTTGTAGCAATTGTTTTAGTAACTGTTATAGCCGTTGCAATGGCTTTAGCAGTTTCAATACTTTCTACGGTTGCAGTTCCTCCTTTGTTGTCGGTATATGTTGTAGTTCCTGCTGCGTTGTAGGCTTCAAAAGTAAACACATTATTTCCTACTTCTAATTTATAGGAAGGGATAGATTTTTGAACGCTGTTAGATCCTGGAGCATTGTCATCAATCACCGTGCTATTATCAGGAGCTTTTACAACAACTCTATTTAAGTTTCCTGTTAAATTTCCTGCAGTAGATCCGTCTCCGTTTTTAATTTGTCCTGGAGAAAAAATAACATCAACTAAAGTATCAGTATAACTCGTACCAACTTCTTTTGTAGCGGTGTCCATGTTGTTAACTGCTAAGCTTCTATTTGAACTTATATAGGCCAATACTGTTGGAAATAATGCTTGATCTATTAAGGAACTTATTTCTCTGTCTTTTAAAGTAGCAACGTCAGTTCCCGCAGGAATGGCTCCCCATGGTTCTGCTGTTGCTACGCCATCGGCAATGGTGGTGGTGTATTTACCCGTAGCACCTCCATGTAATTCTTCATCTTCAATATGGTTTTGAAAAGCTTCAGCATCAGCTTTAGAACTAAGAAGGTTATCAATACCTTCTACTTCAGCAACAGGCACTTTATCTTCTTTATGTCTAAAAGACGAAAAAGATTGTGCAAATTGGCTTTGTGTTGGTTTTAAACCTGTTTTAAACCAATTTAAAATTGTGGTTAAATTTGCCATTATTTAGGGTTTAATTCGTTCTATAAATAATACTGTTCTATATGGAGACATATTAGTATGAGATCTACCTTCTCCTATAGATTCCAAAGGACTCGTATCTATGTCTTTTCTGTGATTTCCTGAACTCTGAGAAATATCCGAGTAAACAATAGCATCGCGAGCTCCTGCGATATCTATTTTGGTACCTTGGCTATTTTTCCACTTTAAAGTAAAATTGGGTAATTCAGAAAGATTTAATTTAGATTCTCTAACACCTCCTGTTTGCCCTAACACATTAAGCCTGTAATTAACTTCATCATTATTAAATGCAAAATTATAGTTAGGATCAAAACCAATAGGCATTCTTCCTCTCCAGTCTTCAACCTCTTTCCAACCTTCAGGAATTTCATTAGCTGGTTTATTCCATAAAACCATAGCTCCTCCAGTTATAAAAACTGCATTTGTTTTCTCTAACTCATCCATTCTGGACATTAATGTTAAAATAGGATCTATTCTTTTAAAGTCTGCCCAATCAATACTATTGGTAGTATTTCCAAAAGTGGCATATCTTGTATAGTAAACAGGTTTAGTTACTAAATCTGCAAATTCAACATTTTGAACATCTTCTTTAATGTAAATTTTAGATTGTAGTGTTCCTCCTTTAAATGATATTAGTTCATCGTTTAAATAAATATAACCATCACTAACATTATTCCCTACAACCGTACAGCCACTAACAATGACTTTATCACCCATGGCTTTTCCATAAGCATTAAAAATACTATAGGCTTTTTGAACCTCTAGCAATGTTTCCGTTTCCAATGGAAAACCTCCTATTTGCTGAAAATTAATATAATTCATAATCCAACTACTTTAAATCTTTTAACATCTTGTTTATATTCATTCACTAAAGCTTCTATAGCATAGTTGTTTTCTGTAATTATAGAGCTTGGTGCATATACAATAAAATCAACTCCTGTGTCGGCATAATCAGACCTACTATGAAGTGTTAACTTTCCTAAATACTTAGGGTTTTGTTCTACTCTTGTGTATATATAAGTTCGGTCATATTGATTCCCATCCGCTATTTGTATTCTGCGTTGAGTGCTATCAAACCTATCATTCAAAACTTTCCTTAAATAACAAACCTGTCCATTGTGTTCAAGGTTATATAACCTAGCATCTCTGTTAATTATCCAATCATTATATATAGTTTTTATAGGCTCTAAAGAAACAGAGACAAAAACCATAAATACTTTTTTTTGTAAAAACGGAGGAGTTACTAATTTTAGCAGCTTATCAAAGTCAATATTATACCACATAGTTAATTCCATTAAAATCAGGAGTAGCAAAATAACCGCTCTCTAATACTTTTTTCACTTCAATTTCCTGAGGGGGACCATAACCATTAATCTCTGGAACTATATAACTAGATCTAACTAATTTTCTATGTGCAATTTCAACACCTTCAACTGCTTGAATTTTATTGTCTAAATCTTCTAACACAAGTTCACCATCAAATGAAAACTCTCTTTTAAATTCCTCTATTGCATCCTCTACAGGCTTTCTACCTGTTTTACTACTTACTCCATAAACATCTAAAACCAATGGATTTATGTAAATGTCATAGTCTAAATAAAGAATATCAGGCAATGAGTTTACAACAGAGATTCTATTTCCTCCAAATTTGATTTCTTTAAAATATGCCTTAATAGAAGGAATGGTATCTAAAGGAACTGGTGCTAATTCTTCATTCTCTTCACCTGCAATTTTTACAACGATTGTTCCTGGTTTCTCACCATCATTTACCGAAGCGTTTTTTATAATCATAGAAGCCGTAATTTGATCTTGTGTTGCACCGGTATTATCAAAAATATCAGAATCTGTTACTAAGTCAAAACCATGTTGATACTGCAAAGCCATCGTTCGGTACCAGGTTAATCTACCTCGTTTTTGATCTCTAAGCTTTTCTGTCATTTCTTTTTCATGCTGATCAAATAAAAGCCCCATTAAATAAATAGGATAGGCGATCACATCAAATAAAATATTTTCAAAACTCACCAAAGAAAACTCATCTTCAAAAGTCTTACCTTCTGTTAAACCATATAATGTCTTTACAACATTATAGCTCACAAACTTGGTGGTCATTTCTAATTTTATGTCTTTTAAACTCTTTGCCATTATCTTACTATAAATGTGGATCCTATTTCCATTTCTCCAATTCCAAAATCATCCGGTTCTACTTGATCGGCTACACCAATAGCTGTTGCAGGTTCATCATGTGATTTAAAAAAGCTTACAACTCCTATTTTAGTAATTGTACTTACTTTGTATTCTGTTTTTAAAACAGCATCATCGGTTACACTTACATTATTTAACAAAGCCATTTCTAAGGCATTTTCATAACTCCCTGTTAATTGAGTTACTTTGTCTAAAAAAGACTGTCCTTGTTTTACTTTACTCATAATGCGCTTCAATTTTTACACTATCAACACTATATAGATCCAACTCCGTAATCTTTAATCCATCTTTAGAGAATTGCTCCCTAATTTCGTGTCTGTAGTCTAATAAGTCAGAATCTAACGTGATGTCTCCAATACCAACACCAAGAGTTGGGTTTGCTTTAAAATCATTAGGATGAGCAATTAAAATCAAAGCCTTGTTTTGTTGTAGTGTATCTCCAATTACAATTCCTTGAATTATTTTACCATTAGCATCCCTTACCGGTTGTATTTTCACATCCATTAATTCACCGTTACTATCGGTGTTGTCTACTAATTGTATTGCTATATCTTTCATATCAACTTAAATTACCTACAAAAGTTCCTGTAACCGTACCCTGTGGCGTTACCAAACCTGATGTATAATTTATTTTAGCAGTTTTTATATACGCATCCATTAAACTGGCAAACCTTTCTGCAAATTCATCATCTGCGTTTTCCTCTCTGGTTCGCATATCTGTAAACAAAGCCTTAAAATCTTCTTTTAACTGTACTTTATCTAATGCCATTTTAATCTACTTTAAAAGCTTTTTAAAATTATCTTCAAAAAGCGTTAATGATTGTATTGTTGGAGGTAGTGGAGTTCCTGAAGGACCTACACCAGTACTCACAGTTATTTTACTTATTAGCTCTTTTAATTCTCCAAACAGGTCAAGCAAAGAAGTGTCATTGTTCTTTACAGAAATTTTACCATCAGAACCATCTACCAAAAACTCTAACCCATTTTGTTTAAAATGAATAGACTGTACTTCATCTACTTTTACAACTGTTAAATTGTCTAACTCACCTGTTAAACTCATTAGCAGAACGTTGGTACCTACTTTGGGAGTGATTAATAAATGATCTGTATTATCACTAATAGTTGCTTTTAGTTTTACATCTGTTAATACAAGGCCATCAATTTCTACAGAACAAGAATCTCCATCAACTTCAACAACCTTTGCAGGTATTGGTAAACTATTCTGAAAACCAACAATTACACGTAATAGTTTTTTTAGTTCTGCAGCTTTATCCATTAGCTCAATTTTATTCCTGGTGTAATTGTTCTAACAGCCCCTTGTGAGCTTATTTTTGTGGTTACCGAAACAACATAATACCAACCCAACTTATTTAGATAATCTTCGTCTTTTATCCTTGCTGAATAACCAGGAGAAACATATGGAATAAGCCATGTGTCAAAAGTTCCTTCAAACCGTGATTGAGCTTCCTTTTTTAATGCTGATTCAGCAATTTTTTTCATAGATTCCTCACTCATGGGACCTACTTTTATATTAATCTTATTTCCTCCAGTTGTTCCTGCAGTTAGCTTTTTAACCTTACCATCTTTACCGGTACTTTCTATAATTATTTCGGTTTTGTCGTCAACTTTGTTTTTAAATTCAAGAGAGGAATTTTCAATATTTTTTTGCATCGAATAAAAAACCTCTCCTGTTTTAGTCACATATGGAGGATGTATATGTAACACCTTATTATTGGTATCAAAATAAATATTAGCTTTTGTTTCCTCCTGGAGCTTTTTCAATACATCATAACCAGTTGCATTATGTATGGTAAACTTTTCATAAGTAATACCGTAATCACAATCAACTGTGTAACCTTCATCTATTTGATCAACTATATATTTTCCTACTTCTTTTAAAGAGGTTGATTTTAGCTCAACACTTTTAATTCCTTTCCTAAATAAAAACAAAGCATCTTCACACTTAATTTGTAAAGAGGAATCTTTATTTACTATTTCCTGTACATAACCAACAAACTCAGTTTTAAGATCTGAATCATAACCTAACTTTATTAAAACCTTAGAACCTCTCTTTATTTTACCTTCAAAATTCAAAGCAGTATTCATTACGGCTTCTGGTAAACTAATAGTGGCCACATCTGTTAAATTGTCTACGGATGCAATAATTTCTAATTCGTCCAAAATAGCGAGTTGAGTTCTTTTACCTTCCGTTTCAAACTCTACATACCAATTAATTGCATACATAACATTACTTTTAATATTCTCTACTTTAGCTTTTGTTTGTGGCAGGTTTGCTGAGTTTCCTGTCATACTTACCATTCCGATAAACATGAATAATCCTAAAATAATTGCTCTCATAATTAATCTTCTATATCTAATAACAGTTTAAAAGAACTGTCACTATACGCTTTAATCTCATAAGCCTGAACATTTTCACCTTTGGTAAATGGCCAACTAAAATCCTCTATTACTATATTATTAATTCCAGACAACTGTAGTATCTCACATTTTACTTGTATACTCTTAGCGGCTGTCATACATTGTTTAAGACTTTCAAAATCCTCTTTAGGAAAACATTCTGCTACATCTCCAACTTCTTTATCTCCTAACAACACTCCAGTAATGGTAATATCATAATCTCCACGAGACCAGTGCTCTTTTACAGTTCCTTCTAAATTCTTTGCCTTAGCAACCTTTCTACGAGTAATATTGTTCTTACCGTTTACAGATATTAAAGGCTCATAAGGGAGCATAAACCATGTAATCCCATCATCTATAGACATTTCTAAAGGAAAAAATTGATCTTCTTTAGGGGTCGATGGGTTTGATTTCCACAACTCATCTTCAGAAACTACAGAACCATTGTTACTATTAACACCTGTTTGTCTTGTAAATGGCAAAAAGTTAATAGGCGGAATTACATGTTTCATCAATTCGTTTTGAACTGCTGTTAACCTTGGTATCTCTTTTACAATCTTAGAACCAACTAAAGAAGCATATAATATGTCTGTATCTTTTAACTCCATAACTAACTACTTGCTGTTGCTGCTAATCCTAACACACGTAAAAGGGCATCGGTTGTTTGATCTTCCATTTGGCTAACACTTTCTTTAAATCCTTTGTTTTCTATATTTAAAACCCCTATTAAATCATTCAGTTTAATGTTAATGGTTGTATTCTTTCTTCCTCCAGTAACAGCTTTACTATTACTTTCAGAATTCTGTGTGTTTTTATTGTTAGATAAATTTGTAGTAAGTGTTTTACCTCCAATAGTAGGTGCTGATATTCCAAGCTTTGCAGACAAATCATTTTTTAGATCTCCTAAGTTTTTATCATTAAAACTTAAACTAGCTCCAGCCTGTTTAAAATGGTCTAAAGCAGACTTACCTTGTTTGATGATTTCTTTACCTTCATCAACAATTGCTTTTTTACGAGCTTCAGATTGTTTCTTTATTTTTTCAAGTCCTGCATTTGCTTCATCTGCATTCCATAAACCTTGAAGTTTATACCAACCAATCATGATGGATTCAATACCCGAAAGCAACAAGTGTTCTAGTCCTAGCCAAGCTATTTTAACATAACTAACATAACCACTCCAAACAGCTTTCATACCTTTCATAGTATGATCCCACATCTGACCCCAACCATCAACTCTATAAACCAAATAACCTATAGCTGCAATTGCTGCAATAATTCCAGCAACAATCCAAACAGTAGGATTGGCCAACATAGCAGCGTTTAATTGCCACCAAGCAGCAGTTTGAAGCTCTAAAGCATAAAACTGAATGGTTGTCCATGCTGACATTGACATTGATGCTATTTTTACAACCCCCATAGCAGCTGCAACGGTAAATAATGTTCCTGCAATTACCATCATTACTGGGTGTCCTTCTTTAAGCTTATCGTTTAAATAAGATACTCCTGAGCTAACAGCTGTTAGCGTATAATTAGCCAAATCTAACAACAACATAGCAACTGGACTAATAGCCCCATAAATAGCGATAAACTTATCAGTAAAATTATCCATGACAGTACTTGCACGACCTCCTAATGTTCTGGACATTTTTTGAGCCATATTGTGGAACTTTCCACCTTCCTGAGTTACTGTAATAAATGCATTTTCAACCATAGAAGTAGTTACAAGTCCTTTGCTCATATCCTCTCTTAGCTGCCCAATACTTTTACCTGTTTGTTTGCTTATTTGGTCTAATGGGTTAAACCCGGCATTAATCATTTGGTTTAAATCTTGTCCCATTAATTTACCCGTACTACTCATTTGAGAATAGGCAAGGGCTAAAGATTTCATTCGCTCCTGGTTCCCTCCAGCAATATCTCCAATCGCTCTCAGCGTAGGCATTACTTTTTCTAATTCAATCCCAAAACCAAGCATGGTTTTAGCAGCATCTCCAACTCCTAATTTTCTAAAAGGGGTGTTTTTTGCATACTCTTTAACTTCTTTAAAAAATTGTTCCCCTGCAGCTTCACCACCTAATAAAACATTAAAAGAAGTTTTTTGCATTTCTTCCTCAATACCTACTTTAATAGCTTTTGCTCCAACAGCTCCAGCAATCACTAAAGGATTCGTAATTAAATTAGCAAAGGGAATTTGTCCAAATGCCTCTCTAAAATATCTTTTGGTACGAGATCCGCTAATGGTCTCAAACCTTCTTACTCTTTGTTCTAGCTTTTGAATTTCCGTATTGTACCTACGAATACTTTTAATATTACTTGTAGGAATCCAATCACGTTCAGATTTTAAATGCTCTAACTTTTGTCTTAAGGCTCCAACGGCATTACCGGTACCTCTCATAACACGATCTACTTCTTTGCTTTGACCTTCCAGTCTTGCAAACACATCTAACGCCGCACCAGAGTTTACACCAATCTTTTTAAGCTTGGCACTCATGGAGTCGTTTAGACTTAGTGTATATTCTAGTAAATTCGACATTATGATTAAGTGTTCTTTTCGTTTTCTGTGTTAGATTCTTGTTGTCTAATCCATCGTAGTTCAACTACATTGCGTGCCCATTCATTAATGGAGAGTTGATCAGGATCTATTCTGGCATAATACTTAAGCATAAAGCTCTCTTTCCTAATCCAGCTCGTCCATTCAAACATCAACTTACACCATTCACTCTCTGTAACTGTTTGATGTTTCTTTTGAGGAGACTTAGGCTGAGATTGTTGAACTTTGGGCGAATCCCACTCTAAAGAAGCCTCCTCTAAAGCTTTTCCATTTCAGAAGTAACTACTTCTATAGACTGTAACATTTTATCTGCAGCTGCAGATAATTCAGCTTCATCTACTGGAATATCATCACCTGCTAAATAGCAAAGCTTAAATAAGAAAATGTTATAAGTGATAAATTTTCCTTCCTTTAACAAATACTGAGCACCTTCAATCTCTTTAATTTTAGGAGATCTTACAATGAAGCTTTTCCCTGTACCAATAGTGATTTTAAAAATATTCCCATGAGCGTTTTTCCACGCTTGTATCTGTTCGGGTGTAATGTCTTTAATAGCCATAATTAAGCGTTGTTTTTAATTCTTAAACAAATAAAGGGTAGTGTAATTTCTTGGAATTTACTTCCTTGCTCATCACTTACCTCTTCTTCTAAAAATCTAATCCCCGAAGCTCTTGTAGTTTTCAAAGCATTTCCTTCACTTGGATTACCATAGGTAAACGAACAATCTAAAGACAAACTTAAAACAGTTCCTCTTCCAGCTAATACTAAAGCTTCATATTCACTACGTAACATTTTAATTTCTCCTTCGTACTTAATATTTCCACTTTGTATAGATTTTGGGTAACGTCCTTTTGCATACAAAAGCTCACGCTCTATACTTGTTTTGTATTTTATAGCTCTAATACCTGTTATATCTCGACCTCCTAAAATTAAAGTAAGGTCTGCCCATTCGTATTCTCTTGAATCAAATTTTGCCATTGTGTTAGTTGTTTAAGTTTACGTTAAAGCCTAAGTTTATTTTAAACCATCGGCTTGTGCCTTTAGGTCTAACATATAAATCCATTTTAGTAGTACTTGTAGTAGCAACATTTACCGTTGTGTCAAAAGTTGCTTTTACTCCTAAATCGTTGTTGTCTGTTTTATCTCGAGATAATTCACCATTTGCGGTCATTTGGTTAAAAATGGCTTCCTCTACCAATCCCTCAACTGTTTTTGCATAAAAAGGATCAATGGTACCATCATTTTGCAAATCAAAATCTTCATTAATTTCATTGGTAGCAATACCGTGAGCAATCCTATAAGCCTTATCAATAACACGCCTTCTGGAGATGTATCTATAATCATCATCTGGATTGGTCGCTAAAGGATCATCTGTAATATAATACCCTGCTTTACCCACGTGAGTTCTTAATGTGATATATCCTTTATCATGTAAATATTCTACATCATATTCTTCCACAGGAGAATCAACGATGTAAGCGGTTAAAATTTGCAACGCTCCATCTTTTACTTTACCCGGATTAGAACTTACTGGTATTCTAGCCAAACGCCCCATAATTACATGATTTACACAGCCTAAACTAGCAGGTACACCCGTTCTTTTTTGACCAGAACCAACAACAATACCTACACGGTTATTATCTTCTAATTCTAAGTCTGGTAAATCTGCATGTACTCCTGTAAATGCATAAGCCTCAATCAAAATAAAGAAGGGAGCAAACTTACTATTGATATAGTTTTCAGCAAATAGTTGTGCTTTTTGCTTTGCTAAAACAACATCCTCATCCATTTCATCAGCAACAGTAATAGCTTCTGTAGGATCATAACACGTAAACAAACCATTGATTGCACCATTAGCCACATTTAACAATGTTTCTGCAGGTACTTTACCAGTTCCTGCATCTGCAGTAAACCAATCACTAACCTTTGTGTCTTTACCAAAAGCATACAAATACAATTCAGTACCCTCTCCAGCTTCCTCGTAAAACTCTTTTAAAGTGATGTATAATTTATGATTGTCTAAGTCTGGTAAAATACCTAACTCAGCAACATCTGCCATTCCTTTTAACAAATAGGCTGTTTCTAAATCAAACTTAGTAGCAACAGCAACAGCTGATGCTAAAAGTCCAAACAAACCATCTGCACTAGCAACTACAGAACCTACATTCCCGTTACTAAATTGTATATCCGCTCCTGGTAACATATTCTTGTGTTATTATGATTAATTACTTTGTTGTGTCTGGTGCATCTCCAGAACTAGCAGCTGTCAACTCTTCAATTCTTTTTTCACCTGCAGTTAATACTGTTTTTGCTGTCTCATCTTTTAAAGCATCTTCTACAGCTTCAATAGTTTCTAAAACTTCAACTGCTTTAATTCTATCCTCAGCAGATAGCTTCACAACTTTTTCTTTCTTTTTAGGTTTATGATCTTCACGTTTGTAAGACTTCACCTCTTTAACTTTTAAACCTTTTGCATGGTTTTTAGCCATTAATGCATCAAAGAATTTATTACCATCTGATGTCTCGTGGTATTCTTTTAAATTCTTGTGTTCCTGGAATACTTCTACTGGTGTCATATGATTTAATTTTTATCGTTTTCTTTTTTAGTTTTATACTTGTTTACAACGCCTTCAATAGCTCCACCTCCAAAATAAAAGGAAACAATTACAAGTACTATTGTTCCTAATCCCTCATTGTTGTATTGATATAATTCAACAACATGATCTGCGTTTTGCTTCATTAGAACTAAAACAAAATGAGCTATAGACGTCATTAAGTGAACCATTAAATAAACGCCCGTAAACATTAATGCTAAGAAACGTTGAGCAATTTTATACGGTTCATATAGCTTTAAAAACTCCTTGTGATAATCAATACCTTCCTCTGAGGTTAATATTGATTTGTCAACTCCACTAATGATACTTTTCCCTAGTTCTCCAGGAGAAAATAGTTTACCTATAGTGCTAAATAACTTTTTAAACATAGCTTACTCTTTTATAATAGGTTCAGGATCCGTTAATAATCCATGTTTCCAGACTGAGATGTGTACGTGGTTTAGCATGTTACCACCCCAATAAGCAGAAATATCTTGTGAGGTTCCAATGCAATCACCTTCCTTAACAAAATCACCCGTTTTAACATTAGGCTGTACGTACATTTGTTTTACTCGATAATCAGCTCCAGTAATTTCTACGAGCTTCATTTTTGTAGAATTACTATAAACAACACCTACACGAACTTTTCCGCTAATACATGCATAAATATTTTCTCCTGGTGTAGCACAGTAGTCTGTACCTTCATGTTTTCTAGTTCCATTGCTTCTGCTAGCTCCATAATAACCATACCCTGTTGGGTCGTTACCTCTTAAAACTATTTTGTTAGTTGGGCTTTTCATGTCTTTATAGGTTCTTTGCGTAATTGTTTATATTTTCTTAACTCATCAATCAGCTCTTTGTTGATGCTTAAAACCTCCTGGTGGTCGTTTAATAAACCTCTATACTTTTGATCTAAATCTTGTAACTGGTCTAATGCTTTTTTTAACCTAACAGCTAAATCATCAACTAATCCTTGATAATACTTAGCAGATTTTTCATCGTTCTCTATTTGTAAAGCTCGTATCTGCTGTTTTGTTTTGCCTTTTGCAAAACCCCATGTAGTTAAGGCAGTCAAAAAAGATGCAATAACTGGATATAAAAAAGTTTCTAACATGGTGTGATTTTGTAAAAAAAGCCACTACTACTTTTGTAGTGGCTTTTTATTGTTTAGTATTCTGTTGGATTAAATAATCGCTCCGATTCTTTCAGTCTTATAAGGTGTTACAATAAAGTAATGTCTGTAAGAAAGGTCATTTGATTGACGAGTAGGATTAATTGCTGCAGGTGTAAAATACTGAGTAGTAATACCTGTTTTCTTTGCAATAGCATCTTTAACAAAAGCTACAGATGCCGTTTTATCAGTTGGATCTGCAACAACACCATAAGGTCTCTTTGCACCAGCTGCAGTAAATAATGGCATTGCAATATATGTATGCAATTCAAAACCAGCAATTACAGGGTTTGGCTTTCCTTTAGCATAATCAATTAATTGATTACCAAAGTTTTTACGATCTAACAATAAATCATTCCAGTGATTGGTACACAAAACTAATCTACGGTCTTCAGCTGGCCATTCACCATCATCACACTTACCTTTAAAGATTACCAAATCTTCATAAGTCAATCTTAATCTACCAGAAGCATCTGCTAAAGCTTCAGCACCTCCCGTAGCTGCTAAAACAGGTGTTTTAACTGTATTGGTTTGTGGAGCAATTGCATGAATTGCTTTTTTGTTCTTAGTGGTTAAGATAGGTCTTGTAGTACCTTTAGTAGCTGTATCAATAATATCATAACTAGAACCTAATGTTTTATCATCTGGTAACGTAATTACTTTGGTTTGATACTTATCTAAAGTGATTTCAATAGTACCATCTTCGTACTCCTGAAAAGGAATAGGATAAGTAGTATTGTTGATTAAAATTTCTGCTTCAAACTCAGTTGTAGGCACATAAATTTTATTCATTTCTGTAGGTGTACCTCCGTTAATTTGCGTAACGTCTACATCTAGCTCCATAATACCTTCTAAGAAGGTAGCAACATCTGCGGTGTTTAGGTTTTGAATTACTCTACCTAACCATATTTCTGGAAAATTTGCTGGCATTTTATTTAGTTTTTAGGTGTGAATATTTTTAAATACTGGCTCATGTTCTCGTTTTTAAACGACAATCGAGCAGCATCATCTAGCTTAAAAAAGTCTTCAGCTGTTTTTACTTCAGAAGGGTCTTGTGCTCCTTTCTCAATCTCAGCATTAAGACTCTTTTTACCTGATAGTTTAGCTAGAGTTGAATCCAAAACAGTTGGATTTAAAACTCCTAGCTGAACATACTCAGCTTCCTCTGTAGCATCAATTTTACCAGCTAACCTAGCAGCTGTAACTTTGTCTTGAACAGCTTTTAATTTTGCAGTTTCTTCAGAATCTCTAAAGACTTTTAAATCGGCTTTATTTTTTTCATTTTCGGAACTCAATGCAAGCACTTTTGCATTAATAGCGTCAACATCAACCTCTTCAGTTGTGTCTTTCATTCCTAGCGCTACAAAAGCAGCTGCGGATAAGGTTACTTTCTTCATATTATTTGTATTGTGATTTTCTAATTGCGAAGCCGTTTGAATAGACAAACACAGTTGTTGAATCTTTTCTTGATCCATTAATTGCGCTTTTCCATTTTCATCTTTTATATAAAGAGCTACTGAGTTTGAGTTTGATGGGACTGGAACTATAGAACACTCGTATAATTCACATTTAGTAAGTACTAACTTTCCATCAATCAGCTTTAAGTCTTTAGGATCAAAGAAGAATCCCATAGAGCAAGATTTTATAAATCCACGCTCTACCTGACCAGCTATTTTTTGTACAGATGGTTCTGCAGTGTCAAATTCAGGTTCAGCCATTAACAGATCACCCTCAACACTAATATTTAACCATCTCCCTAAAACAGTATGATTACTCAACCTATGGTCATCCAACATAATTGGGTTACCGTTGAATCTTTGTAATGCAATACCCGATGTTAGCACATAAAAACCATAGCTGTTTTTTTGTGAAGGGTCATTAAATACAAATCTTAATTTCTTGTTTTCTGGCATCCGTTTTTATTTATGTTCTGCATCTATCGAGCACAAATATTGGCAGTAAAAACGGTGTAAAAAAAAAGTTGAAAAGGGTGTTAACACCTTTGTAAACAAAGCTTTTAACACTATAAACCCGCTTTACACTTTTTTGATTTGGAGGTATGGTTAACTCAACTTTGTTCTTAAAATCAAAGAATGGGACGTACAAAAACAGACGAAAAATCACATGCTAAAGAACTCTATTTAAGAAGTGAAGGAAAGCCCGATGTTGCTGAAATAGCAAAGCGTGCTGGAGTATCATTAAGGACTTTACGAAAATGGATAAAAGAGGAAGATTGGGACAAGCAACGTACGTCTGTTTTAATTACACGTCCTAAAATTATAGAGGGCTATTACAAGCAATTAGAACTATTAAACGATCATATTGCAGATAGGCCTATTGTATATGATATTCCAGATGCTTTGTTAAAAGGAACAAAGCTAAAAGATAAAAAAGGAGTTGAGTATGTAACCTACCCAGACTACAACCCTGAAGACTTTCCTATTAAAGTAGGAAACTTTCCTACTTCAAGTGAATCTCACCAGATCACCTCCATTACCAATGCCGTAAAAAAGCTAGAAACGGAGGTTTCTTTAGCTGAAATTTTTGAAGTATCAACTGGTGTTTTAGAAATGGTTAAGCAATCAGATTTTGAACTTTACAGAACACTATTACCTGTTTTTGATGATTACATAACGCTTAAGTCTAAAAAGTAATGACCATTAAAACAGAGAATAAAAAATACTTAGAGCTCTGGGAAGAGTACAAAGCAAATGCTTTTAAATCTAGTCCTGTAGACAAGAGTGAAACGCCTTCAGAAAAAAGAAAGCGTATTACTTATTTAGAAGCACATCCTGAAAAGTGGTTTAAATACCATTTTTCCAACTTCTATACTTCTGAACCTGCCCCTTTTCACTTAGCAGCTACTAAGCGTATTCTTAAAAATGCAGAATGGTACGAAGTACGTTCATGGTCTCGTGAACTTTCCAAGTCTGGACGTACCATGATGGAAGTATTGTTTTTAGTTCTAACAGGTAGAAAGAAAAACGTATTAATGGTTTCTAATACTAAAGACAATGCAGAACGCTTGCTATTGCCTTATAAATTGTTATTAGAAACTAGTGAAACTATTATTAATGATTATGGTGTTCAGCAAAAAGTAGGGAAATGGGAAGCAGATGAATTTGTCACCAAAAAAGGAGCAAGTTTTAGAGCCTTAGGTGCCGGACAATCTCCACGTGGTACCCGTAACGATGCTGTTAGACCAGACGTTATTTTAATTGATGACATTGACACTGATGAGGAGTGCAGAAACAAAAAACGTATCAAAGCCAAAGTAAAATGGATCAACGAAGCTTTATATGCTACACGTTCAGTGTCTGAACCTTTGTTGTGGATTGCTTGTGGAAACCTAATTGCAAAGTTCTGTTGTATTACAGAAATGGCTAAAGTGGCTGACAAGCACGAAATAATTAACATTCGTGACAAAGATGGTAATAGTACATGGCCCCAAAAAAACACAGAAGCTTTAATAGATAGAACACTTTCAAAAATACCTTGGTCAGCTCAACAAAAAGAATACTATAACAATCCAGTGTCTGAAGGAGACACTTTTAAAGAAATAACATGGGGTGTTTGTCCTCCTTTAAAAAGTTGTGACCATGTAATTATTTATGCAGATCCATCTACCTCTAATAAAGACAGAGGAAAAAGCAAACAAGCCTCTCACAAAGGAGTTGTGATTGTAGGAGCAAAAGGACGAAAACGTTATGTATACAAAGTTTGGTTAGATCAAACAAACAATGCAAATTTTGTGGATTGGCTTTATGAAGCCTACGAATACATTAAAGAAAAAGGAGTAGATAGTGCAAGGGTTCATGTTGAAAACAACTCTTTACAAGACCCACATTATACACAGGTCCTTTTACCATTAGTATATCAAAAAGCAGATGAATATGGTTACACCGTACCAATAACTCCAGACACCCGTAAAAAGCCTGATAAATTCTTTAGAATAGAGGGAACACTAGAACCATTAAACAGATTAGGAAACTTGATTTTTAACATCGCTCAAAAAAAAGAGCCTAACATGGTTCGTATGGTGGAGCAAATGTTAGGAGTGTCAGAAGATGCAACTGTGATGGATGGACCCGATGCATTAGAAGGAGGTTGCTGGTTATTAAACAAAAGGACTGTAAGAACTGAAACAAGTTATGCTATGGGTGCCATAGCTAACCGAAAATATTAAGACTATGTTTTTAAATAAAGAAGATTTAGGAAGTGTTATTTACAACTATCAGATAGATCAAATAACAGAAGGAAATGATGACTTAGTTCTAAATGCCATTGCTGCAGCCATAGACCAAGTAAAGAGTTATTTAACGGGGAACAACCAAAGGGAATGGATAGACGGACGTATTGTTTATGATGTTGAAGCCATTTTTAACAGCGCAGGAGCTGCACGTAACCCTTTAATATTAGCACACACTAAAACCATTACCAAGTGGTGGATTGTTGAGTTATGTAATGCCGATGTGATTCAAGAACAGGCAGAAGATCGTTATGATAAATCTGTAGCATGGTTAAATCAATTAGCAAAAGGAGAAGTAACATTAAGCACTTTACCAGTATTAGAACAGCCTAATACAGAAGACGAGGAACAAACTGAACCTTTTAGAAGTGGTTCAAGAAAAAAATTTAATCACGAGTAATTATGGCTAAGAGTAAAAAAATATACAATCCTAAAAAGAATCAAAATTTAAGTCCGGGTGCTGTTGTGACTAGTTCTGCGAATTTAGCCAACCAAATTGCTCCTAAAGCGGTTTCTCAAACTCGTAAAGACATTAAGGACTGGAAAAAAGGAGAGCAATTGGCTAGTATGATTGATAATCCTAAATGGTACCTGTTACAACAATTACTAACAGAGGTTAGAAAAGACCCTTTGTTATTGTCTCAAATAAAGAATAGAGACCTAAAGTCTCTATCTAAAAGAATACTTCTTAGAAAACCTAACGGAGATATTGACGAGGAACAAACAGACTTCATCAACAACGCCATTTGGTCTCGTGAAATTAGTCAACACATACTAGATAAAAAGTATCATAAAATATCTTTGATTGAGTTTTCTTTTAATAAAAACAAAGAACTTGAAGTTACTTTAATTAACAGAGACAACTTAGATCCTGTTAATGGGTACCTATACAAAGATTACTATGATGTTCATAAAATTGATTACCGTAACGCTAGAGAATACGGTACATGGGTTTTAGAGTTTGTAGAAAAGGAAGGTTTTGGACTGTTAAACAATGCAGTACCTCATGTATTATTTAAAAAGTTTGCTCAAAGCTGTAATTCTGAATTGTGCGAAATAGCTGGTATTCCTCCACGTGTCATGAAAACCAATACACATGATAAAGGAATGATGAACCGTGCAGAAAAAATGATGCGTGATTTAGGTTCTGCAGCTTGGTTTATTATTGATGAAAGTGAAAGTTTTGAGTTTGCCGAAAATGTAAAAACAAACGGAGACCTTTACACCAATTTTATAAAACTTTGTGATGATCAAAACTGTTTGTTAATTAACGGAGCTATTATTGGCCAAGACACTAAAAACGGAAGTCGTTCAAAAGATGAAAGTTCAAGAGAGGTATTACAGGAGTTGGTAAATGCTGATTTGGTTGATTTAAAACAAGAATGGAATAGCAAGGTTATTCCGGCATTAATTAAGCTAGGAATACTTAAAGGAGATGTTGAGTTTGATTTTGAAGATGCTGAAGATTTAGACCAGTTGTTTGAATGGACTGAAAAACTATTGCCGTATAAAAACATAGAAGATAAATGGTTTATAGATAAGTTTGGAATCCCTGTTACTGGAGATAAAAACCAAAGCAATCCAGATGGTAAAGCAAAACTACATTTAGGTGTTGATTCAAACGACCCAAACAATTTTTTCGTTTAAGCCCTAAAAGTTATTTTGGGGCATTACACAACCGTATCGATTATTTGTATGATTGTGAGTGCGGAACTTGTAAACATCAAAAAGAGCAAATCACACTTGCTTTAGAAGATAATTTTAAACCTGTTTTAAATGCTGTTAAAAAGGCTTTAAAAACATTACATACAAAAGGAAATTATCACCCTAAAGATTTAGCGGACACCAAAGAATATATCCATTTAATTGATGCAACTAACAATGTGTTTAATTATGCTTTAAAGCAGGTAGATTTATCGCCCACGATGTTAAAACATCTACAAAATGATGTATATACATTTTCTGCCGTAAAAACACATACACAATTGTTAGAGCTTTCTCGTGAGCTTTTAACCGATGAGAAACAAATTAAACCTTTTGCAACTTTTGAATATGATGTTTCTAAAATAGTAACAGCATATAATAGTCACTATTTAGAAGCTGAATATGAATTTGCTGTAGGAGGTTCTCAAATGGCTGATAGATGGGAAAGCTTTAGTGATGATGAACGTTATTTATTACAATACCGTACGGCCAATGATGACAAGGTAAGAGATTCACATGCTGTATTGCACAATATTACGCTACCTAAAGACGATCCTTTTTGGGACAAGTATTTTGCTCCCAATGGGTGGAGGTGTAGATGTTTAGTAGTGCAACTATTAAGAGCATTACATAAAACATCTGACAGTAAAAAAGCTATTGAGTTAGGAGAAAAAGCAACGACTGCTATAGATAAGAATGGAAAAAACAAACTAGAAATTTTCCGTTTTAATCCTGGGAAGAAAAAAATAATTTTCCCTCCAAACCATCCATACAATAAAATAAAAGGGGCTGATTTTGTAAAAGAAGAAGTAAGAAAAGGAAACATTAAATCAAACAAGTTTACTGTTGATTTGAATAAACACATTAAAGGAGAAATTCCAACAAACAAGGAGGTTAAAGATGTTTTATTTGAATACGCTAAACTAAACCCTAACGACTTTAGAAACGGATTAGAAAAGGTTAATGTAGCTAAGGCTAAATCTTATTTAATGCAACATGGAATGTCATACAGACCATCTACAGGAGACTGGGTAGGAGGTTCTTCAATTTCAATTAGTAGCAACACGTTTACAAGTATTGGAATGAATCCTTTAGAGGAGTTTAAAAATGCTTTAGCAAATATTAAATCAGGTAAAAAATTAACATTTAACCAGGAATATTCTATTGAATCTATGTGGCATGAAATACTACATGCTAAAACCAAAAGCAAACCTTTTAAACTAGGTCAGGTTGGAGTTAAGAACATGGAAACAGTAAATCAATTTTGTGCAAGACATACCTATGTAGATTTTTTAGAAAAACTAGGAGGTAAAGCTATACATCAAAAAGAAATTTTAGAGAACGGACATGGTTATAAGTCTTGGATCACAAATTTTAGAGATCAACTAAAAAAGAATGGAATTAATGAGAAAAAGGCATCTAAAGACTTGATGGTCTATTTAATGGAAGATTACAGTACTATTGGAAGGAAAACAAACGAGTATATTAAAAAACATACTAAACTGAAGTAAGAGCATAATCACCACCTAAGCCATCTATCTTATAGGATAATGGAAGTTTATTCCAAAATTCATCAGCTTTTTGTTGATCTTCTCTAAATTCAAATAAGACCGCTAAATCATAATAAGCGTTGTCTTGTGTTATGATTTTTTTGTAAACCTCAGGTGTTAAATCTCCTTCAACCTCTAAGCCAAACTTAAGGGTCATTGAGAGGGAATCAAAACGAATATCGTCCAATTCCAACTGTGTGGGTTTAAAATCAAAAATAGTAATCATAAAAGCAAAGATATGGATTTCAAACAAATAAGTCAACAAATATTAAAAGATGCTAACACAGAGCTTAGTCAGGAGTTTGACAGGAACTTTGAACGCAAGGCTTTTTTTGATGAAGCATGGAAGTCGGACAAGTACCCAAACAGTAAAGGATCTACTTTGGTTCGTTCTGGTAAAGGACGTAGAAGCATACAAAACCCTACTACTACAGACACAGATATTACCTGGTCCAGTAATTTGCCTTACATGAAGATTCAGAATGAAGGTGGAGAAATAGAAGTCACTAAAAAAATGAAAAGTTTCTTTTGGGCAATGTATTATAAGGTGTACGGAGGCATACAATTTAACGTGAGAAAAAAAGCAATGGCAAATACACAACGTAATAAAAGGTTGTCTGCAGAAGCTCAAAAATGGAAAGCGATGGCCATGCAACCCGTAGGAACTAAAATGAAAATTGAACAAAGGCAGTTTATTGGAGAACACCCAGAAGTACACCGTATTTTAAAACAGGTGGTAGATGTTAATATGAAAGAAGTTGAGCAAAATCTTAAAAACAGTTTAAAAAGATGATACATTTTATTCCCGAAATACAAACCAAGTTATCAGAAATACAAAGCATTGCTTATATTGATGAAGACACAGGGCAGTTAGACAATTACAGCCCTAACTTTCCTGTTAAATGGCCATGTGCATTGATAGATATTTCTAGTGTTGTTTTTAGTGACATTGGTAAAGACCGTAAAAAAACACCTATAAACAGACAAAACGCATCTGGAGACATTGTAATTACGGTAGCTAATTTAAAACTAACCAACACTAGCAAGCTTGCTCCTGTAGGACAAAAACAACACGCTTGGAGTATTCACGAGGAGATACAAAATATACACGAGAAACTTCAAGGTTTTAGAATTATGGAAAATACAAGTAGATTGGTGCGTAAACGCTTTAGAAGAACAAAGAGAGATGATGGAGTGCAACAGTATGAAATTACCTACGGAATTGAAGCTACAGACGTTTAAAACAAACTTAATTGAGACTTTTCAAACTCATCTAGCTTTTTTAAATCACCTTTAATATTGGTATTTAAAACGGTGTACAGGGTTTGTTTGCTAATACCAAACTTAGGGTATATAAAATCACTATGTATTTTTGTCATCGTGATATAGCCTTTAAACTGATCGTAAATTTCCTGATAGTATTCAGCTATCAAATTGTACCTGTACAACTTATTACGTTCCGTTCCTATTTTCTGTTTGATAGCCTTACACATAAGACAAAAATAAACCCGATTTGCTAAATTTGCAAATCGGGTTTTATATCATAAACTAGACCAATCTTCATTGGATATTTGTTCTATTTTTTTATCTATTAGCTCTAACTCAAAATCTAATGCTTTGAGTGTTATAAGTTCTTTTTTTAACTCTTTGTAACCATTTATAACATATAATTTCCTTTTCGTTTTTGCTGCTTTCTGCTTTAGAGCTTTAACCGCACGTAACCAGTATTTATAAAACTCATCTATACTTTTTATTAATTTTTCTTTATGAAAAGCATTCAAGTTGTCTAAAAACAAAGAAGGGTTTGAGTTTAAATCTATCATTACATCATCTAGTTTATCAATATCAAAATCAGACATGAATCTTTTTTTAGCCATTTTATTTGCTTTAACCCAAATTTTGCTATTAATATTTGCTTTAGATAAAGTTTCAACCTCTTTTCTCAAATCATTAAATTTATTTTGATATGTAAAATAAACTTCATCATTTAATTCATGTAAAATACTATAACTCACATATAAAGAAACCTCAATGTTTTCTATTGACTTTTTTAATTGATATGCCTCTTGTTTTTTTCTAAAATCAGATATTGTAATATCTTGTTTTAAAGGCTCTTCTTCTTTTAAAGGCTCTTCTTGTTTTTTACTTCCGAAAATAAATCTAAAAAAATTCATGAGTTTTTTTTCAAAAATAAAAAAAGCCATCTAAACAAATTATGTTTAGATAGCTTTAATTTTTAATTTATTTTAATACTTTTTCCCATTGTTCGGTACTAGGTTCAAAGTCTTTTAAAAGTTCCATCAATCCACTGTATGGGTTACTTCCCAAAAAGGCTTCCCTATTATGTTCTGCAATAGCATCGTGTAGAGCATCTTTACGCAATTGTATTTCTTCAAATGGGTCTAAATACATACGTTTTTTTTCTATCACTATAATTAAGTTTCCGTTTTTATCTAATTTTACACTCATGATGTTTAGCTTTTAAGGGTTAAAGAGTTTGCGTTTTTACAAGTACCACAACAAATTAAACGTTGTGTAATACGTTCTTTTGTTACCAAAACAATGGCTTTTCTGTTTTCTTTTACCGCATGGTTACACGGCAATGTGGTACGCAAATACCAGTTTTCTGTTTGCTCTTTTGCAAATTCTTTAGCAAAGGCAGTCATTTCAGACTTTGTTTTAAAAAACTTTGTTACTCTCATAGCCCTAAATTTAATTGTAATTGACTCACTTGTATTTTTTTACTACCCGATGCTATTAATTGCAAACCTACCTCTGTGGTAAACCAACTAGGGTTTGTTGCTCCAAACAACCAAATTTTACAAGCCAACTCTTTTACCTTGTTTAATTTTTTTGCTGTTTGCGTTGCTCCAGTTCTACTGCCAATTACAGCATGGTAGTCGTTAATACTAAACCAGTGTACATCTTTAATAGTAACTACTTTTACATCTTTGTCGTTAATCTTAACAATATTATAAGGTATATCTCTAACATCAATAACATTATCATGAGCCTTGTTTATACTTACGCTGTAATATCCTTTTTTTAACAAACTAGGTATTACTTCGCTAGTAATCCATTTTCTAAAGGTTTTGGCTTGTGGTTTATTGCTCCTAAGTATTAAAGCATATAATCCACTTTGTGAAATTAACCACGTTTTTCGATTCTGACCTGACGTATATAATTTATACATCAGCTTTTCGTCATTATCTAATTCCCTAATCGCTTGTCGATTATTTTGGATTTCTAAAACATCACAAACATCTTTTGCGACAAACCACGGTTCATTTTCCACAACAAGACTTCTTATTTCTTGTTTAGTTGCGCTGAACTCAAACGCTTTCATCATTTCATTTTCTTTTTGCATACTAGAAAAATTTAGACACACGAAACCCCTCGAGTCGGTTGTGCAAAACATTCCAAAGAATGAGTTAGGGCTATCACTAGCACCTTCAACGTGGCGAGGGGTTCGCTATAATTAAAAAAATTGTTTTAAGGACTTATCCTTGGTAATGTTTTGCCTTACAAATATATAAATTATTTTAGATATATTAAATCTTATTTATTTTACACTTTGAACACGTAAAACAAAACGAACACTACGTCTCATAAAACGTTCTCTGTTGGTTAAGTTTTGAGTTTCCACATGAATATGTTTTAATACTTCATCTGCAAATTGTCTTTTGCAATCTTCAATTTGTCGCTCCAACCTAAAAGGATCTCTTTGTAACTCTCTATTATCTATATCAATAGAAATATCTTGCTCCATTACTACAGTTTCAAAATTCAAATCATCAACTTTAAATCTATCATTTAATGACATGTATGGAATGTTGTGATTGTAACCTATATACTCCATTAGTTCCTCTCTAAGAAAGGCAGCCAAAGCTCTTTTAATTCGTTTTTTAATGTTTTTCATCACTTTACTTATTATAGTTATTCCAATAACTCTGTGGCTCTAATTCTTCTTTTGAGTAGGGTGTATGTATCAAAGCCACCCCATGTGCAATCCATTCCTTTCTCATTTTCTAATCTCTTTACGTTTTACAATTAACAACCTTACATAAGGTCTTAACTCAACACTTCTTTCCCATGTCATAATTAAATCTTCTAACATTTGCCTGTCACAATTTTTAGTAGCTTCATTGGCAAGATTTCTCATTTCCTCAGCTTTCTTTTTAACAGCCTTTTGTTCGTAGTGTTTTTTATAAGTTTCAATAGTTTTAGCTTTATCGGTAACCATTGTTAAATGCAAGTCTTTTTTGTGAGACACCATTTGCTCTCTTAATAAGGTTTTTGCTTCTAAGTACTGTGGCAACCAGTCACCAAGAATTGTATTGCCATCAACTCCTTTTTTAGCTACACCATAAAGTCCGTTTCTAGCATTTTTAAAGAACAGTATCAAATCTTCTAAACTTTCATACTTACAAGCCTCTAACAAGTCAGATGTTATAATTTGTTTTTGTGCTTCAGACAATTTGGTAACAAAACCAAAGCCATCTAAAAAACGATTGGTTAATTCAAAAACAGTTTTATAACCTACACTACTAAAAGGACCTTTGTATACTTCTCCTAAGGTGGGTTTAGAAAACACATCAGTAGGCTGTAGTTTTCTTTCTAATGCACCCAACTCATTAGGTTGCTGTAATACAATTTTGCTAATATGTAAAGCTTTCTGCTGCTTCATTGGTAGAACTGTTAGATCCATCTGATCCAACACCAGTAATTCGTTTGATTTCATCTATAATTACGTTTAAGCGTGAATTGATATATTTTAAATCGGTGTTTTTTTTATGAAAGGCATCTAACAAATGCCATTGATTTAAAACACCTTTCCAAATAGCCAAAGCTTCCTGATCTGTGGCTGATATGGATTGTAAGTACTTTATAATTGACTTTAAAGCGTTTCCATCAGCTCCTGTAAACTTTGGTGTTATTTTTTTAAAGTCCATATAAAACAAATGCCAAGCATCGTTAAACTGCGTGTACAATGTTTTTTCTTTAACTTCTAAAGAGTAGGTTACCCTACCTGAGTACTCCTTGGTTTTGGCAGTAACTTCATTTTCGTACACAGGTAATATGGCTCCCAAATATCTTATCACAAATTCATCAAACGTACCAGACAAATGTTTAATGGCAGAAAAACGTTTGTTTTTGTATGTAAGCTTCAATTTCATGTTAGGCTTTACAACTGTTATGATGTAGTGGCTAACCATGATGAACGCTTATAGTATTAAAGATGTCACAGCAATATCTTATTTGACCTTTACAGTCTGATATTGGATCGTGTGCCACTCCATGCTTATTTAAGTAATCGCTTTTAATTTTAGGATTAAACATTACTAAGGTTCTTACATCCCTTTCTTTTTTATGATTCCAAGGAAGATCAAAGCCTATTGCATCATAAGCGTTTTCTAAAATTCCTAAATCAAACCTTGCAGAATTACCCCAAACTTGCACATCTGGAGGACAGTTGTCATAAACAAACCTTCCTAAATTCAATAAGGCTATTTTTAAACTCTTTTCTGATCTATCCTTTACGATTTTATCCTGAGCTTCTTTAGATTGCTCTAACCACCAAAAAAACGTGTCTGCATTAATTTTTAATCCGTTTTTTACACAATCATCTGCAGATACAGATGTTTGAAATATAGAACCTATTTCTCCAGTCTTTAAATCAAAACAAACAGCTCCTATATTTACAATTACTGAGTGTGATTTATTTCCAAACGTTTCTATGTCAATCATTAAATGTTCCATATTATCTCCTTTTTTTGTATTTACTTGCTACTACACCTCTAAGGGCTACTATTACTTTTTCTAACTCTTCATCTTCCATCTTTTTTAAAGGCTTTTTAACGGGACTTTTACCGTCTTTTAAAAAGTTAGAAAACCTTTCTAAATCTGCTACACATCCATGTCTCTCATTGGGTACTGTCCAATTGGCTTGTCTTAATAAAGAAAGGATTGTTTTGTGTTTTGGGTTTTTATAATCAAAATAAGCCCAGTTGTCTGCAGTATTTGTTTTACCTGTTTGAGCAGACAATATTTTGTTTGCTTGATCAAAGGTTAAATCATTCAAACTAGTTTTATTATTGTCCTCTGTAGCCCATTGCACAAATTCCTCTTTAATAGCCACTTTGTACTCACAGTTTTTACGGATGAGTTTTTTTTGTTCCTTGGTTGCTAACATTACATCAAAATATAAGTTTTGCTATTGATACGTTGATAATGCTTACCGTTTGATAGTTGTAGCGCTTCAACCTCTTTAGCTTTTATTAATGCTTTTTCAGCTTTCTTTTTTTGATAATCAACCTTGTTTTGTTCGTTGATATTGTTTGTTTCGTTTTTCATCGTTTTAAGTTTTTAGTTTCTTTTTGAGTTAGGTAGTTTGACAATATGGCTATCCACATAAAAAAAGTGAGCACATTTAAAAGCCCTTGTAACATTTCTCCTAAACATTTATGGATGATTGAATACCCCACAAAAACTGTAATCCCAACAGGGAGTAGTAATAATAATTTTCTCATAGTGTTGTAATTTGATTTAGCTCCCTAGACAGGACTCGAACCTGCAACCATAGATATTGGACTCCACCATACTCTATAGTTCTACCCTTGAAACTTACTAGGGAGGGGTTGGTTTTACACGGTAAATCGGAACTCCTTTTTTACCTTTCTACCATTTGCATCTTCAATAAACTTCCAACCACTTACATAAATAGAGTTACGAGTTCTAATTTGAGAATCCATAATAATATCCAAGCCTTCATTAAACAATTCGCTGTTAAAATCTTTTCGTAAACTGTTTAGTTCAATGATTTTATTTGGACTTAAATCACCTGTTTTAGCGTTTCTTTTTAAATAAATATCAATGGCTTTCTTAAGTTTTTGAAAGTTCTCCTCATCACTTGCCAATGAGTTTAGATACTCATTTATCTTTTTAAGTCCAGCGCTTTCGTTACCATTAAACTTAATAGACACATTGTGACCTATGGTAATACTTGCGGAACCATCTTGTAAAGTTGATGTATGACTATCTTGGTCACTTGGTCCATAAACCAGTTGCTTTAATTCTTTAATAATGGTGTAGTCTTCAAATAACTCAACAACCTTTTCCTCAATGATCTTTTGAAAATCAATAAGATTATCAATATTCCCTAGCACAAATAATTTAGTCAAGTCCTTAAAAGACTCTTTATCTGCCTGTGCTTTTTTCTTGGCTTCACGTTCCTCAGCATGTAATTGCTTTCTTAATTTTTCTTTGTCCTCTGGACTTAATTCGTCTAAATTCATGGATATATAATTTTTTATAATTGTTGTAATAATTTTAAGACTCTGTTAAAGGATCATGCTTGTCTAAAAATTCGCCTGGTTCTTTTGAAGCATCTTCTGTATTAGATTCTTCTGGAGTTTCACTAGGCACTTCGTCCAATTCATCACCATCAAAAAATGGGAAAATGTCAATAATTGGAGATTCTGCAATACTTGGAATTGAATAATCAGAAACGGTGTCCGCAAATTGTTCTTCAATCCATTCGTAAGCATCTTTTACATCTAAAGCTTGTACCAAAACATAAGTATTGGTTCTACGCTCTAATCCTTTGTCTTCATCCAAAGTCACTAATGAAACTTTTGCTTTAAACCAACGATCTCCATGCTCACTAGGGAATATTTCAGAGAAGTTTGCAATAGATATATCCGTGATCATAAAACCTTCAGATAAATACTTACCCATTTCTTCATTAGCACGAGCTTCTGCTTCAGTATGCGTTAATGCATCAAACAAATAAGGTTGATTAAAGGTTTTAATCTTTTCGTTATCATCTAATTTGCTATACTTTACTTTTACGATAAACCACATATGTATTTCTTTTTTAAATTGTAAATTCTATTTTTAAACCAGCACCAGATCTCTTTATCTCGAGGTCGTTAAATTTCCAAAAGGCTAAAATTTCAGAGATACCTAACAGCTCAAACCTTTTAATAGTGCTTTCCTTAGGTATGATGATTTTACCTCGTTCAATTCTTTTCTTTCCGGCATGCCATTTTAAATACCTTTTTGCTTTTGCTCCAAAAACTTCATCAATGTTTTGGTTCAATGCTTCTTTACTTGTTTGTTCTTCTGTACTCATTTTTTAACAGGGATTTGATTAATAACTTCGTTTATAATTTTGTGTTTATACATTTCTATAGGTTGCCATTCTTTTGTTGTTTGATTTAGCCATATTTCTGCACGATCTTCATTATATTTTCTTTCTGGTGGCTGCCAATCATACTTTACTACAAAGCTTTTTAATACAATCACCATTGATGGGGCCTCTATCAACAAAAAACCTTTCAAACATCTTTGTGACTGCAACCACATGCGCTCTTTTAATGTTAAAACATTCACCAAGCTATCAAGGGCTAATATTCTTTCTATCATAGCTGTATACAGTTAAAAGGGCTTTTATCCAGCTCAATTATTTTATTCACGTAGTAGTTTCTTTTAATAATTGTTAAAGTCCTTTCTTTAGATCCTGTTGGGTTAGCATCTAACCAATTGTTTAAAACTTCAATATTTGCATTCAAACAATTTTCATTTACGTAGTGTTTTACATTTTTAATTGCCATGGCTTAGTTTTTATGAGATTCAAAAAAATTAACAGGTTTTGGTCTGCTGGTAAACTTGTGTTTATCCGGAAACAATGCGGAAGGAAAAAATTCTAATATTTTACTAACCACCTTACTGTAATACTTTAAAGCATCCACTTTGTCTAAATTTTTAACATACGGCTTAGTGCTTTCTATAAACTCATTTTCAAGGGCTTTAAACTCCATTTTAAACCAGTTTAAAAGTTCCTGATAAGAAAGTAATTGTTGCAGCTCTCTATCACTATTAGAATGCTTGTCACACCAGTTCATATATACCGACAACACTAACACATCATACTCTTTGGGTGTGTATTCTAATATTTTTTGTATTTTTTTCATAGGATTAAGATTTTCGTAATAGTTTTAATTCTCTAGCTGCAGCTCGTTCTTCATTAATCACAAAAGGTTCAACTTCATCACCACCACATCTACTTTTTTCAATATGTGCCTTAAAATCTTTTACTAAAATTCTGTTTTGACAATCCCAATAAATTTCTTGTGCCACAGTTCCTTTTGGACTTCCTACTTTATCTATATGAGAGATAAACACAAAGAGAGTGTTGTTAAATTCCTCTATCAGTTTATAATAATCTGTCACTCTTTTGCCTCTAAAACAATATTGAACACTATCTACAAAAACTACTTTTGGTTGTCTCTTACGCCTTAATCTCAAAACCATTTCATCGTAAGTTTCTTTTTGAAAAGTGATTTTTGATTTTACAGACTTCATATTATTTAACATTAGCGATCGCTTAAAAGAAAGTCTCATCCCTTCTTCAGCTGTGTTGTAAAAAACTTTCTCAAATTGTGTAAGCTCTTTTGCAGCTGCCATTGCGTAAGTTGTTTTACCGTGTCCAGAATCTCCATAAATCAGTATTGAACCCGCACACTCTAAAACTCCTTGATGTCTTTTCCAATCACCTTCAAAATCAAAAACTTTGTAATTTTTTCTTGTAATATCCTCGTAGGACAATGATTTTTTTACTGTTGTTTTCTCATCTGCCATGTTATGCTGATTTATTTTCTGCTAGTTTTAAAAAATACTGCTCAACAGATCGTTTTACACGTCTTTTGTCACCTAAACAAGTGTCAAAAATTTCTAGTATCTCATCCTCCTCATCTAATCCATTAACCCTACACATAGACTCCACATCTTTATAAGACAATTCATTAAGAGATATTATTTTAGACCCCACACGTGACCATCTTTCTCCGTAACCTGTCTTGTTTTTGTTACGTCCTTTTTTTTCTTGATGATGTAAGTTTACACCCGATAAAACAAAGCCTCCATGACCATCTAAAGAGTTATAATAATCCATAAACAAATCTTTTTGAACCTCTTTTAACTTGTCAAACTGATCATATATAGTAAGTGGTTTTTCTAGCTTAGATAAATGTTCCTCAAACCTTTCTATCATTTCTTCAGTAGTTCCATAATCTTCTAAACCGCAAGCCAACAATTGATGACGTGCAAAACTCTTTTTAGACCAGTAGTTTTTGCAGCTTATTAAAATTACATTAGAGTTGTTTCTTGCGTAATACTCGTAACCTGTAGTTTTTCCCTTACCTTGCTTGTCTGATATCATCACACTCATGCTACCAGCTTGTACTTTATCTAAAACCCCTACAACCACATCTAGGTTTTGAGTAGGAGCAATTTTCCAAGCCAAATCAATTCTTAAGTTTACTTTCACTTTACTCCAAAGAGATTCTGCAATGTGTTCCCAGTTATCATTTACTATTTGACTAATGGTAGCATTTGAAACTTTAGCCTGTTTTGAAACTTTTACCTGTGAAGATTTAGTAATTCTAAATTTTACTTCTTCTGCTATAGATTGTTTAAATTCTTGTGTCATAATTTTAAAATCTTGATGCTATGCTTGTTAAATTTTCTGATGATTCTACTTTACTGCGTTGGTCTTTTGGCAAACGCCCTTTGAACTTTACTAGTAAATCCTGATCTTCTATCATTTTCTCTCTTGATATTCCCGTTCTCCTTACCAAAGCTTTATAATCAGCTTCATCACGTGCAAACTCAATATCCCTAACCTTCATATCCTCTTTTCTCTTTTCATTATCTCCATCTTGCATTAGAATAGGTACAGCTTGGTGATTTCTCTTAGGCTGTGCATTAGCTATATTTACAACCTTTTTGTTTTCATCCATTAAACAAAGCTGTATGTAGCCATCTAAATACTCTGGATCATATCTAATAATGAATTTCTTACCTATGTATTTTCTTCTGAATTCTAAATCAATATTTCCATCAACATCCAACACCTCATATTGATATTTTACATCTCCAATCCTTAGGTCTAAACCATGTTTTTTATAGGTAACTGGTCTGTTTTTTTCTTCAATCCACATTTTATCCATAATATCAAACAGGCTTAAAGATTGTTTTTGTGGCATTTCTTGATTATAAACCTGTGTTCTGGTTAATTTTTTTAAATGAGGATGTTTTTTATCATTCCAAAGATTAACAGCTGTTTCCCATGCCTGATAGAGTTCCTCAGGTGTTTTAAGAATATCTTTGTTGTCATAAACAAAATCTTCGTTCATTCTGTTATCAGCTCTACGTACCTTTATACTTTGTCCATCTGAAAACCAAAACTTTGTAATTACTTGCTGCTGTAATCTTTTAAACAATTGTTCCGCAGGCGAGTTGTGTTCTCCTACTTTGTGTGGATAGTGTGTTCCTCCATTTTTTCCATCATCATCAGACTTTGCAACTAAAGAACTGTACAGATTTTGCATTCTATCCATTTTATGACCACTTTGATTATCGTATGTAAACAAATAAGGTCTACAACCTGCTTCATTAACCGCCATTTTAATAGCTTTAAAGTGATCTACATGACTTTCTGTAAAACTTAAAGACCATCCTATAATCTTTTCACTAAACACATCAAAAACAACATCAATCTTAAGTTTGGCACCCATATTATTACTGCTGTCATCCCAAAAATGCACCCAGTCCAATTTTGTACCATCAATAGCCCAATACACGTTTGGAAACCATCCTTTTTTATTACGAGTAAGCGTGTGTTTAAACTCTTTAGCCCAATCCTCTTTACCATGACGAGCAAGCATCCAAATTCTTTTATTTTCAGGTTGATCTAAAAATTGATTTACTGCAGATTCAGAAATACTAGGCCAGCTGTTATCATCTTTAACATTATTATATTTTTCTAACAGCTCAGGAGTAGTATATTTTATTGGCAAACAATAAGTAGCTAGTAAGAAGTCTTTAACCTCTTGTTTTAACTTTAGTTTATGTTCATTTCCTTCATTTTTATGAATAAAACAAGCATAACCGTTTTTTAAATATTCATTATACCTTCTGTATAAGCTTCTGTCATTACCGGGTAAGGAATATTTCCACTCTCTGGTAGGAATTGCATTTACAGCATCACTAATATTCTTCCAGATATGAGTTTTCTTTCTTCCAAAAGCTTTAGAAGCAACACCATAATCATTCAACACCGTTCTAATAGCATTTAAAATCATCACATTAGTAGCTCTAATAACCTGTATATCTTGTGCCAAAGGTTGTCCATCTGGTTTCCTGTGTTGAGCAAAAAATGAAATTGCATTGTGGTCCGGTACCAGATACTCTACTAAAATATTTTTTACCGCTACTTTTTTAGGATCTCCTAATTCTTTTAAACAGATATTTTTAATATCTAAGGGTAGGTCCTTGTAGCTTACAAAAGCCTCGTTACTAGCACCACGACCTTGTTTTGTTCTTACCAACTTTCCTCTTTTACACCAAGTCTTATATGTTTCATAAGCTATTAAAGCCCAATCATCATAAAGAAGTTTTGCAGGAATAGAAAGTGTATTGCTGTGATATTCGTACATAAGAATTTATTAAATAGTTTGAATAAAAGCTTTAACAAAGCTTTTCTTAGCAGATACAATTGCATTATATTTTTTCTTAATTATATCCGCCTCTAAAGAATTATTAGCAGGGGACAAATATCTCCTGATAGTTCTCTCATTAACCTTGTTATCTAATGCCAATTCATCGATAACTTCTTTATCGTATATCTTTTTTGCCATAACAATCTTGTTTTGTTTTCTTTTTTAATACTTTTAAAACTTGTTTAGTAGTGTCCAACTACTGGACAAGTTTAAGGCATATTTTTACTAATAAACAACATAAATAGTCATTATTTTACTATTTAATCATAAATAAATGGATATATATTTAAGAATCAAAGAGTTAAGAAAGAGTAATAATTTGACTCAAAGTGATTTTGGAGACATAATAAAGGTTGATTCTAGTCATTTCGGGAAGATTGAAAGAGGATTAATTAGACCTACAATACCTCAGTTAATGGATATATCTGCCTATTTTGATGTTTCCTTAGATTGGTTGATTGCAGGTCAAAAAAATAAACCAAAAGCACAAAATCCTTTAAATTTAATAAAGGAATTCAACGGAGATATTCCTCGAGGAGCTAAACCTTTTTGGAATCTACAAGTATCAGGCGGTAGAAAGTTAGTGGAAATGATTTCTAACATTATGCCTGTTGGATATATGGAAGGGATTCGAATACCAGGATTTGAACAAACAGAAAACATTTTCCCTGTTGTTGGATATTCTATGGCTCCAGAGGTTATGGAGAATGCTGTTATTGGAGCTAGGCAAATACTGAATAGATGGGAGATTTTAAGAACCGATAAAAAACATTTAATCATTACTAATGAAGAGAGAATGATCAAATACATACAACATGATGACAATGATGAAAACATACTTTGGTGTGTTTCCCCTAACTATTCAAAATTCAAAATATACAAAGATGATATCCTCGAAATACACCAGATAACCTTTGTTATGAACCCTTCTTGATCAATAAACCTGTAAATCAATCACTTATGACTGTTTCAAGCGTTTTTTAAATGTATATTCACCCTAGTTAAAAGAACTAAAACAAACATTAACAACACCTAAACTCACAAAATAGGCAAATTATGACTTATTGTAGTATTGTTTTTTGAACCCCTAAGTGACCCCCTAAGCGAACCCCTAAACCCAAAAAACAGCATTCTTTAAAAAATTAAAACATTTTTAAACAATGGAGTTTTAAAGATTAAGTAGAATTGTGCAATAAAACAGAAAGCCAACAAATAGAAGCCTTTTAAGAGGTTTAGTAAAACTCCTCAATAGTTTGTTATTATCGTATTTAAAACACCTTTAAATGGTTTTAAACCTTGTTTTAACTAGGTTTAAAGAGTGTTTTATTCGTAAAAGAGTAGTGTTTTACAGCAAAAGCCTTAAATGCTTTTTAAAAGAGGAAGTATAAGTGAAGTATATGGAAGCATTTTCACATTATGAAGATTACTTCTTAAACATAAAAAAACGCCCGTATAGAGCGTTTTCATTGGCTTTTGGTTGTTTTTTAGCCTTTTTTTATTTGTATCTTTTTATTTGTGGGGTATAATATAAAACCCAACAGTTTTAAACAACATTAGTAATACCCTTACTCCCCCTAAAAGAATTAGTTTTATTATTCAACAAAAAAACGCTCCGTTTTGCAACGGAGCGTTTTAAACTAAAAAAAACTATTTAATATAAATTACTGTTTTACTACTTTTTTAGCAAAAACTCCTTTGTTGGTGTTTATGGTTAAAATATAAACTCCTTTAGAAAGTGTTGCTACATTAACCGTAGCCTGTGTGGTGCTTGTTACCACAGCTCCTGTAATGTCTAATAGGTTTATTTTTGTAACCTCTATTCCGTTATTTGCTTGTATAGACAAACTATTTTGACCAAATACAATGTTAAAATTATTATTAAAAGTTTCTTTCTCTGCACTTAACGTCACGGTTTCTGTAATGGTTTTAAAATCTTGCCAAACCGCTGCAGCTTCGTAATCTGTCTTGCTTCCACTGGGTACCGTTAAGTTTATATTGCTAACATTATCTACAGGAGGTCCTCCCATTCCAGCAACCACAAAAACATTCGTAATACTTATAGGTGTTGAATTTTCTACGACTACGTTAGATAAACTAGTACAATCATAAAAAGAATAAGCACTTATACTTGTTAGTCCAGCAGGTAGCGTAATGCTTGTCAATTTAAAACATTCTGAAAAAGTAAAAGAACCAATAGTTGTAATCCCACTAGGAAGAGTCACACTTGTTAGTTCTGAACAAGAACTAAAAGCAGAGTTCCCAATAGTGGTAACTCCATCAGGAATGGTAATACTTGTCAACTCAGAACAAGAACTAAATGCAGAAGTACCAATGGTGGTAATTCCATTAGGAAGGGTGACGCTTGTTAACCCTTCACATTCATAAAAAGCAGAAGTACCAATAGTTTTAAGGTTTGTAGGTAAAACAACACTTGTTAATTCATAACATTCATAAAAAGCTTTAGACATAATTTTGGTTACAGAATATTGAATGCTATTATGAGTTACCGTATCTGGAATGGTTACAGCTCCTTCATACTTTCCACTTGTTAAAGGCATAACACCAACAACAGTTCCACCTAAACTAGCATAACGAATTCCACCTTCTACAAAGAACACAGGTTCTGTAGTAAGGATTTCAGAAAAAATATTCCACGCATCAGCAGCTTCATAAGTGTTTACACTTCCATTTGGAACTACCAAATATAAAATTTCTTCGGGTTCATCAAATGGTGAAGGTTCTGAATTCTCTGCAAAAACAGTAGCCTCTATTTCTAAAGGAGTTGTATTTTTAACAATTACCATTTCCAAAGCTTCACAAGATTTAAATGCTTTATTTCCTAAACTTGTAAGCGTACTTGGTAACTCTATGCGGGTTAAAGAACTACAACTAGAAAAGGCAGATTCTCCAATTTCTGTAAGCCCTTCTGGTAAATTAATGGTTGTTAAATCGTTACAAGCATTAAAAGCTTCACGCTCTACACTTGTAATACCACTAGGCAAACTTACCGATACTAAGTTAGGGCAGTATTCAAATACTTGATCGCTCATTACTGTAACTCCACTTGGAATTGTAATACTTGTTAAAGCTTCACAACCATAAAAAGCAGTAGAACCAATTTCTGTAAGGCTATTAGGAAACGTAAAATTTGCTAATTTTTTACAACTTTGAAAACTGCTTTGACCTATATACAAAAGTCCTGAGGGTAACACAATACTTGTTAGTTCTTCATTATTCATAAAAGCATTATCTCCAATACCTGTAACCGTATAATTTACTGTATTATAAGTTACTGTATTAGGAATTGTAATAGCTCCTGTATATTTACCAGAAGATAGTGCAACTACTTCTATAGTGTTAGTATCAGTAGTATTGTAACGTATTCCGTTTGAATCAAAAGATTCTGCCTTCGCAAAAGCAAAGGTCAACAAAAGTGTTAAAAGTAATTTTAATTTCATTTTTTTGGGTTTTGTTTTGACTTTGTAAAACTAGAGAACCAAAAACTTTTATAGTAGCCCAAGAAGACAAATCAATAGCCCAATAAGGTAAATTTTACAACACTTAACTATTAAATCAACAAAAAAAGGAATAAAGCCACAGCTCTATTCCTTTTAATTTTATGTGTTTTATTGTTTTATAAAACGTATTTATCAAACAAAACTTCTAATGTTTTTTCTGGCTGATGACACAAACCTGTATGTGTTTTAGAACATTGCAAAGTGCTACTTTTAGCTGCTGTTAACCATCTAAACCTGTCTGAAGTTTCCATTTGTGCTATTTTTCCTCCTGCTGTAGTTCCACTACAAATAGACTCCCAAGCCTTTAAATATTGTTGATACAATTCTAGATCCAATTCTGGAGCCAAAGCTTTTAATTTGGTTGTATCTACATGGTGTTTAATCCCAATAAACTTTTTACGTTTAGAAAAAACAAGCACTCCCACGTTTACAAATTCCTCTCGTTCTACCTTGGGCACAATTCTTACAATTGCATATTCATACGTACATCTATCTTGCATTTTCAGCCTCTTTTACTAATTCCTCAATTTTAGACAATCTGCTATTTACAAACGCTACATAGGCTTGTCTCATTTCTGTGGTTGGCATTTCATCCACTTCACTTTCTAACCAATCTTCTGGAATATTTGCTACAATTTCAGTTATTATTTCTGTATTTAAAACAGCTGTAATTTCTGTAGCAGCCGTTTGCAAATCTTTGGCTTTTTCTAAAAGTACATGGTCTTTTATTAGTGGAAACGTTCTAGTTAAATGGTTTTCCCAAGTTTTCCAATTGTGATGAAAATAAAAACTAGCTCCGTTGTCTATAATCCAAAGTTCATTTTTCCAGTTTAACAAATTGGTGTTTTTTACCGTTCTGTCTATATTGCTAATTAAACTGTCTAACAATACTATTTTAGAAGCAAGCAAACTGTCTACGTCTCCCACCAAAGGATCATAAGTAATGGCTTCTGATAAAAAATGCAATCCTAAGTTTAAACCTACACTAAATTTTAGCAAATCCTGAATTTCTTCATCGGGTTCTGTTTTGCTAAACGAATCGTCTAAATTCATAAACACCAATTCTGGAACTTTTAAGCCCAAAGCTCTGGCAATTTCTCCCCCAATAAACTCAGCTATTAAAGCTTTTTTACCTTGTCCGGCTCCTCTAAACTTTAGCACATACAAAAAACCATCATCAGCTGCTACAATGGCTGGCATAGAACCTCCTTCTCTCAAAGGTTGCACGTACTGAATAACGTTTACGGTGCGAATTTCAATTTTATTCATACCTCTAAATTAGTAAAAAATGTAGGTTGTAACGCCTTTGTTCTTTTAGTTTATTTTGATAAAAAAAGTGCAAACCTTTTTTAGATTTGCACTTTGTATACAACAACATCTGGTTTGTCTTAATTTGCTTTTGCCAAAGTAGGATAAGTTAAATATCCTTCTTCTCCAGGAGTGTAAAATGTATTTTGATCTGGTTGATTAAATTTTGCTCCTTGCTCTATACGTGCAATTAAATCTGGATTGGCAATAAAAGGAACCCCAATAGAAACCAAATAACGATCGTTTTCTGAAACCGTTTTTTCTGCTCTTGGCAAATCGTATCCAAAGCCTCCGTTAAAAATTATATTTCCGTTAAATTTAGCCGCCAATCCTTCTAAATATCCATCAGGAATGTTTTGAGACAATGCAGCCAAATGCAAGTAAGCCAAATCCAAAGTGTTTAATTCCTGAATTAAATAATCAAAAGTTGCTGGAATTTCATCATACAAAGCCATGTCGTTAAACTCACCAAATGGAGAAATACGAATTCCAGTTTTATCGTTCCCAATTACATTAGAAATTTGTGTTGCCAATTCCAACACAAAACGACTTCTGTTTTCTACAGACCCACCGTATTCATCTTTTCTTTGATTAGATCCTTTGTTTAAAAACTGATTGGCTAAATATCCGTTGGCAGCATGAATCTCAACTCCATCAAAACCTGCAACAATAGCATTTTTTGCCGCTTGTACATATTCTTCTTGAGCTTGTTTAATGTCTTGCAACGTCATTTCACGCGGAGTTGTGTGTGCTTTTACTCCTTCCATGGTAAACATTTCTCCAGCTGCTTGAATGGCAGAAGGTGCCAATACCTCTCCTCCTTCTGGTAAATTTAATTCATGAGAAATACGACCCGTGTGCATAATTTGTAAGAAAATTTTTCCTCCTTTTTTATGTACAGCTTCCGTTGTTTTTTTCCATCCTTCTATTTGTTCGTCAGAATAAACAGCCGGAATGTTAGGGTATCCTAATCCGTTTTTTGATGGAGAAGTAGCTTCTGTTATAATTAAACCTGCATTGGCACGCAAACCATAATACTCCGCCATTATATTGTTAGGAATGTTCCCAATAGCACGAGATCTTGTCATGGGTGCCATAACAACGTGGTTCTGTAATTGTAAAGACTCCGATTGAAACGAAGACAATAATTTTGAGTTTTTCATCTTATTTATGATTTTAAATTTTTAGTAATTTCTGTAGGTTCTGCTCTGTTTCTGTATTCTGCATCTAAAAAAGCATACGTAATTTCTCCCTCTTGATTGATGATATAAGTAGCCGCTAACGGAAGTTCATTAGAATCGTCTCCATTGTATTTTTTTAAACCAAAAGCTTTGTTGTGATTTTCTGCCACATCATCATTCAACTTAAACACAATACCGTATTCCTTAGCTATTTTGTTTCCTACATCGCTCAACACCTCAAACTCTAAATTGTGTTTTTCTGAGGTGCTTAAAGACTTGTCTGGCAACTCTGGAGTTAAGGCAATTAAGGTAGCTCCATTGACTTTAAAATTGGGCAACTCTTGTTGTAACTCACGTAACGTTAAATTACAATAAGGACACCAACCGCCTCTATACCAAGTTAGCACTACTTTTCCTTTTTTAAGATATTCATCTAAAGTGACTGATGTTCCCAATGCGTTGGTTAAACTAAAATTAGGAGCTTTGTCTCCCACATTTTTAGCATTTTCTAAAATCCCGCTATTGGCAACGGTTTCCACACCATTGTTGTAACTTTTTATGACAGATTCATCTGCTTTGGCTTCAAAATTTTCTTTTACAGCATCTAACTGTGGCTGTAATGCTTCTTGTGTTTTTTCCATGATATTATTATTTTTTAATTTCATTTTTTTCTAACCAATCGGTTAGTTTTAGGTTAAAAAAATATTAGATTCGATTAAAGACCATTTCTATATAATCTTTTACCTCATTAGGGCAACTTACTTTGGTAATAGTTCCTAAAGATTGTAAAGACAATATTAAAAAATTGACTTGCTTATTTAGTGTTTCTTCGTCTTTTTGAGGATCTTTGGCCAGCTTAATTCTAAACAATTCTTTGATTCCTTCACGATCCCAAATTTCATTTTTAAAAATAGCTTCTGTTTCTGCAAACTCCTGATAACTTTGGGTTACAAAACATCCTTTTTTTTCATCATTTTGGTACCAAGTACACATAGAGTCGTAAAACAATTGTTTGATGTCTGCCACCCCTTGATTTCCATTATGAAAACGTTGAAACATTTCTTTAGACTTTTCTTTGTACGCTTTAATACACGCTAAAAAAACTCCTTCTTTGTTTTTAAAACTAGCATAAATAGAAAATTTGTTAATTCCCATAGCTTTCTCTAGCATTTGCATAGAGGTAGCTTGGTAACCATGTTTCCAAAACAACACAGTGGCTTTTTCTATCACGTCTTGTTCACAATATTTTTTAATTCTTGGCATGCTATTCTTAATTACGGCTCAAAACTAAACAATCGGTTAGTAATAAAAAAATATTTTCATAATTTTCTAGATATCTAAAAAAATCACCAAAACAAAAAGAGCAACAAACCAAGTTTGTTGCTCTTTATTATGAATAAAATTATTGCTTAATAAACCTCTTCTGGAATGTCTGTTAAAGTGTTTAGAAACGCAATCATATCTTTTATTTCTTGTTCTGATAAATTTAAATTATCAAAAGGTAAAGTTTGGTTTGGTACATCAAAACCTAAACCTGCTCCACCTCCTTGGTTATAAAATTCCATTACCTCCTCTAAAGTAGTGTAAACTCCGTTGTGCATATAGGGTGCTGTTAAAGCAATATTACGAATGGTTGGTGTTTTAAACATTCTCTTATGATACTCTTGATTGTAGGAATTGTAATATCCTAAATCATTGTCTATTTGTCTATTTTTAAAAGTCTTTGCTACTCCAATAGCTTCTTTTTCTGTATCTGTAAAAAATGGAGGCACAGTACCACTGGTTAAAGGCATAAAATGGCAAGTTGCACACAAGGCTTTTCCCATAAATAAATTAAATCCATTTTTTTCTGATGCTGTATAGGTATTTGCTTCTCCTCTAATATTTCTATCAAATTTAGAATTAAACCCATTTAAAGTTCCTACATAAGAAGCAATAGCTCTAACAATATCATGATTGCTTTTGGGTACTTTTCCATAAGCGTTTTTAAAAAGGTTGATATAAGTGGTGTCTACCAAAATTTCATCAGAAAATTGATGTACAGTTACGTTAAACTCTTTATCGTTAGCGAATACATTGCTTATTTGCTCGTTTAAATTCCCAGATTTTCCATCCCAAAAAAAAGCTTTTTGAAAAATAGAATTGATCAATGTTGGAGAGTTTCTAGATAACGGTTTTCCTGTATTGTCTTTTGAAAATTGCAAACCATCTGCATAGCCTTTTTGGGGATCATGACAACTAATACAAGACAGTTTTCCTCCTTTTGAGATGTTGACATCGTTAAATAATTTTTGTCCTAATTGAATTTGTGCCTTTGTTGAGTTTTGATTTTTGGAAGAAGCAAAATGATTCACATCCCAACTATCATTCTCAAAAAAAGTAGGAGCATCTAAATTAAAAGGATACACTCCGCTAGTTTCCCACAAATTGCTTTCTTTTCTAACGTTAACCCAAGCTCTTGTAATAGGATTTATATAATCCCTTATGTAAGAAAACCGGTCAAACTGGTTAAAGTTTACATTTGGTTTTATAAAATCAATAGCACTTTTTAAATTCTGTATTAATTCTTTGTCCAAGGTTGGGTTTTTATCAACAATAATTTTTTGAATACTATTTTGATAAACAAATAATAAGCTCTCTAATGATGTTTTTGCCTCGTTAATTCCCCATTGACTTACAGGTGTATCAAACCCAGCCATAGAAAAACTAATAATTCTTAATAACTGTTGATGTGTGGCTATAAAAAAACGTTTGGCATCTACTTTATAATACACCACTTCTTTTTTTACCGTACTTAAAATTCCTTTTGTAACGTGTATGTTGGTCGCAAAATCTTTTGTTTCCGTATCTCCAAGAAATATAGATTCTTCTAGTTTTTGTAACCCTATAGGCTCTAACAATTTTCCACTGTTTTCTCTAAATACAGGCAATGCAGGTCCATTTACTTTATGACCCGATTTTGGATTTAAGTAAGAAACAAAAGGCTCACATTTTTTAAATGCTGTTCTTATTTTTTTTAAGACTATTTGGTTATTAGGAGATTGAACCTGTAATGTATCTAAATCATCTAACAAAGCAATGGTAGTGTTTAGATTGTCTACATAAAAGCGATGTACAACAGACCAATCTACAGTTGTTATTTCCTTTTTTTTGGAATTACAAGAGAAGAGTGTCAAAAAAAATAAAGCTAAAATGAAAAGGTTTCTTAAATTCATGGTAACAGTTCTTATATACGTTTAAAAGTAGTTCCCAAAAAACAACAATGCTTTTTGGGAACAGACTTAAATTTTTAAACTAATTTAATTATTGAGGCAATCCTCTTAAAATTACAATTTGAGAAGCTCTGTCTGATTCTCCAGGACCATCATGACCGTCTAAAGCCTTAAAAGCGTTGTCTTGCCAATATTTAACTTGTATATTTAATAAAAAAGTACCAGGAACACCTACTTTATCAGATACATCTGTTAAAGCACCAAATTCACCACTTTCTACAATACTTAAACTATTATTTCCTAAAGATTTTACTTTAAGATCTAATACATTTCTTACATTGTTTCCTTGTAGATCTGATTGATAAATAGAAGCTGCATGTCCTCTATTCCAAGTACCTCCGTTAGGATCTTCTTGAAAATACACATAGTTTTCTGTTACACAAACATTATCTGGGCTTTGTAAAGGTCTTAAATAACCATCTTTCCCTTTATCACTATCGTTTCCACTAATAATTTTAGTCAACTTACCTGTTAATGGAGAGTCTGCATCTAAAACTAATTTATATACATTTCCTTGATCGTTAACCGTTCCTTTTCCTGCACCTTTTCCAGTTACAGCAAAGTAAATATTACGTGCATTTTCATCATTTCCTTTTTGATAATCTAAATCTTCCATTCTTACAAAAGAAGTAGCAAACAATGTGTTTTTATAATAATTAGAAGTCTCGTTTGTGCTTAAGTTTTTAGCATTTGGAATTTCTAAAAACTCTACATCATAAGTGTTTTTTAAATCAAAATCACTTTCATCATGTCTTTCTCCAGCAGGAGCATCAATAATTCCACCTGCTCCATCAGAAATTTGTTTGGTACGTAACACATATACTTTTCCATTGGTTCTGTCTACATCACCGTTTTCTGACATATATAATATTGGTTGACCTCCATCAAGATCATTTCCTCCTAAAATAACCGTTTTACCAGGATACGTATTTTTAGGTAATGGCACTGCATTTTCCCATAAAAATTGACCTAATGCTTTGTTTCCATAATCTCCTGTAGGATTTGGAGTTTCTATTCTAGGGTCAATTTCTTTTACTACATTACTTACAGATTCTTCTGAAGCAGATAAGAAAACATCTTTGTCTCCACCATGAATTTCTTTTTCCCACATGGTTCCAGAACATTGTCTAGAATAATCTGCAACTCCAGAGTTTAACAAATAATCTCCAGAAATAGGATTTAAGTTTTTGTCTAATCTTAAACGAGCGATAGCTTTTGCATCTTCACAGTTTACAACATAAATAAAACCATCTTCTCCGTCTTTAATTAACCCTGCACCATCTACTGTACTCGCTATCTGAAAGTTATCTCCAACAACATCTACAGATGTAAGTAAAGAATATGCTTTTACACCATTAAAACTTGGATTAACAGTTACTAAAGGCTCAATAATCGACTTGTCAAAAAACATGTCAGTGTCTAAAAGCAATGCTGCATCCTCTCCTGCTTTTCCGTCTTGACCATTTTGACCATCAATTCCATCTTTTCCGTTAATTCCATCCAATCCATCTTCACTACAACTTGTTGATAACATAGCGAATGACAGTCCTACCAATAGTAGGGGTAATCTTAAAATTTTCATTTTTGTTTGATTTTTAAAAGTTTGATGGAGGCAAAACTAGTTTTCAAACAAACCTAAAAAGGAGTAAAAACGTATTAAAAAGTGGAGTATTCTTTCAGAACAAAGTACATTTTAGACAAAAAATAGCACTATTTATACATTATCATTAAATTAACATTAGACTGTTTTTAACTTTACATACACTTTAAAACTTATATTACTACAATCTAATATTTGTATATATATTCAAAATGATATCAAAACAAAAAAGAGCAACAAACTTAGTTTGTTGCTCTTTTTTAAGGAGTAAAATTATTGTTTAATAAACCTCTTCTGGAGTGTCTGTTAAGGTTTTCATAAAAGCAATAATGTCTTTTATTTCTTCTTCTGATAAGTTTAAATTATCAAAAGGCAAGGTTTGGTGAGGCACATCAAACCCTAAACCTGCACCACCTCCTTGGTTGTAAAAATCCATCACCTCTTCTAAAGTATTGTACACACCGTTGTGCATATAAGGAGCTGTTAACACAATGTTTCTAAGCGTTGGAGTTTTAAACATTCCTTTTCTCTGTTCTGTTTTAAATAATTCATACCTACCTAAATCATCATCTAAATTTAGATTTTTATTGGTTTTGGGAACCCCAATAATTTCCATTTCGGATTCTGTAAAGTTTGGTGGCACGGTACCGTTAAACAAAGGAGGAAAATGACAAGTGGCACAAGCTGCTTTTCCCATAAACAAGTTAAAACCTCTTTTTTCTGTAACTGATAAGGTGTTCTCTCTTCCGTTTATATTGTTGTCAAACTTAGAATTAAATTTATTTAGAGACCTAACATAGGCAGCAATTGCATGTCTAATATTTGCATCCGTTACTTTTTTAGTATACAAACTATCAAAGACTTTTATATACTTTTTATTGGTCTTTACTTTTTTAACTAAAACGTCTAAATTAGAATCAAATTCGTTATGGTTTGTAACTACTCCTACTATTTGACCTTCTAAACTCCCTGCTCTATTATCCAAAAAAAATGCTTGCTGTAAACCAGCATATGTTAGTGTAGGTGTATTCCTTTTTTGATGCTGATTAAATGTCTTTTTACCATCTGTAAAAGCAAGATTTTTATCATGACATGTAGCACAAGACATATGATTGTTGATTGATAAATTTTTATCATTAAACAATTGTTTTCCTAATGCTACTTTTTGTTTTAAATAAACTGTATCACTTTTATAATCAGCAAAGTAAGATACATTAAATAGTTTTTCACTAAACAATAATTCAAAATCATTAGACAAGGCCATCTCAAAAGGGAATTCTGTACCCCAGTCATTTACCGTTTTATTCCATAATGATATTTGATTTTTTGTATGTGTTTTAATGAATTCAAATCTATCAAACGTATCAAAATCAGTATCTAAAAACTTTATAGAACGATCTATCTCTTCTACCCAATTGTTGTACAATTCTGGATTTTGAAATTCAGTTTTATAAATAGTAAGTAACTCCTTTAAGGTTTGTAATGTGTAACTAGACTCTTTTAAAGATTGACCTAATACAGGAGAATCAAAATTAGACAAACCTACGGTAGCTAACCTTACAATGGCATCTTTTAAAAGCCACAGCATGTGATAGTCTTTAAGTTTTATATGTGTATTGTTATTTATTAATTTTAATCTACCACTAGTAATGTTAATTGCTCTTTTTACAACGATTGTATCTAATGAGTCATTAAACAAATTTTCTTCAATAACTTGATATCCTATAGGTTGATTAATTTTAATATCTGTAGGGTCTTCTTCTTGAATTCTTATTAAGTTGGGAGCATTTAAAGATTTGTAATTTTCCTTTTCTGCATAAGATAAAATAGGTTCACTTTTTTTAAAATATTTTCTAGATTTTATAAAAAAGTTTTGGTTTATTTCTTTGTCTTTATCAAGGTCAATACTATCTAAATATTGATAAGCGGTTTTTAAATAACCTTTGTATAATTTTTCTGTATTACTATTTAGAGCTTGTTTTATTTGCTCATCTGTTTGTTCTTTTTTACAAGCAACACTTAAAAGCAAAAGACATACACTTAAAGTGTATGCCTTAGCTTTGAATGTAAAATTCAAATATGTTTTCATAAACTTATCTATCTAAACCTTTTACAACATATAAAGTAGATCCCTCTTTGTTATTTGATAAGTCACTATTTGCTTTAGGATCTGTAAAAGAAGTTCCATCTGCAGGATTCCATCCGTGGTTTTGAGTGATTAATAAGAAAGTGTTTGTTCCGTTATCAACAGTTTCAGTTACATCAATCATACCCGTAATTTCCCAGTTATTAGAAGTAGTACCGTATCCTAAACCAGCAGCTCTATCTTGATCACATTCTAATACAGTTTTTAAATCTCCTGTAGCTAAATTGTATTGATATAATTTAGCATACCCAGTAATATCAGCATTTAAAGAAGCATATCCGTTTGGATCTTCTTGAATATAAGCATAGTTTTCTGTTACTAAAATATTATCTGGAGAATGGAAACCATCTGCTTTTCCACCTTCTTTATCACCATCTAAAACACAAGTAATTTTACAAGCTCCAGTTGGATCAGTTTCATTTAAGTTTACTTTATAAACTCTACCTAGTAAAGAACCTTTACCAACTAAATCTGTTTTATTACGACCTGTAACACAAAAATAAATTTCTCTTTGGTTAGCTGCAGAACCTCTTCTCCAGTCAATATCTTCTAATCTAGAGAATCCCATTACCCCTTTAGTTTTACACTCTTCATCTAAAGCAGTAATTTCAGTTTCAGTTAACTCAACAAACTCAGCACTGTACTCAGTTCCTTCTACCATATCTATTTCATTAGTTATACCTGTAGAAGTAACTTTTAAACCGTATAATTTACCACCGTATAAATCTCCTCTATTACCAACATACATTCCTAATTGTCCTGAAGGAACACTGTTATCAGAGTGATCATCACCAATAAATGCAACTGTTTTATCAACATATGCATCTTTACCAATAACAACTGCATTTTCTGTAGACCATTGTCCAAAAGCAGTTAACATTTCTCCTGTACCAGCTTCCGTTATACTTTTTGCAGGATCTGTTACAAAAACTCCTTTAGAAGCTCCTCCCCATTCACCTCCTGAAAGGTATAAAGGTCCAAAACCATGCTCAGCATCGGTAATTAAAGAACCTGAACATTGTGCTGTATTTGCCGTAGCTGTAGCATTCAAAATATACTCTCCTGTAATAGGTCTTAAATCTTTGTTTAATTTAATACGAGCAATAGAGTAATCCGCTTCTATATTGTTAATTAACGTAAAAGTTTGATCTCCATTGTTAATTAATCCAGCACCATCTGCCATTGAACCATACACAAAATCTGGGCTGTTTGGAATAACGTCTTCAGAAGATAAAATTGGAGTAATTTTTAAATCTACAAAATCACTTGTTACCTTTAATAACGTTGGTGTTTTTGATGCTGTTAAGTATACAGATGCATCTGTACCGCTATTACCATCAGTACCATTTGTCCCATCAGTACCGTTTGTTCCATTAACTCCATCTAAACCATCTTCTCCACAAGAAATTGCCAAAGCAGCAATCATAGCTAATGATGATAATTTTAATAATTTTTTCATTTTAAAAAGTTTGTTTTGTTTTTGTTGCCCCAAACTTAGTCCCTCATCAAAAAAAACTATGTAAGCTAAGGTTTAACAAAACCTCCTTTTTTTGTTAGTTTTATGTAAACTTTGTTAATTAAACCTTATCTACTCTTGTAACTGCATAGATCAATTACCTATAAACTATTACTTTACCGTGTTAACACAACTATTAACCCCTATTTAGAATGAACTAAAACAATAAAACAGGCATAAAAAAAAACTCCAAACAACTAATGGTTTGAAGTTTTATATGGTAATTTTTATTACAATTATTGAATACTTATTTTTTTACTTGTATCAAACCAATCAAAACCTTGTATAGACACTATATAGATTCCTTTGTTTAACATAGATACATCTATTGAGTGGTTAGTTCCTCCTTTTAATCCTTTAGAAACTAGAACTTCTATTCCACTAATATTTCTTACAGTAATAGTTACGTTGTCAAAATCTGAAGAAATAGCTACTTCTAATTTTTGATTAACTACAGGGTTAGCTATTATTTTTATGGCTTGTTTAGACTCTGTTTCTTTAAATTCATCTTCTAACGTTTTTAAATTGTTGATAATAGCTCCGTGTAATTGTGCCGTAAATTTAATAGGATATGTTCTTTTATTTTCTCCTCTATAGCTATGTAAATCAATATATTTTGGAGCTATATGATACTTATTATGTGAGATTCTTAAATATCTTTTTCCAGAAGCATAAATGTTATTATTTTGAGGTACTGGAAAAGACCACATTCCATTCCAATTGCTATCTACAAACAAACTACTATAGGCACCAGACCCTCTGGCTCCTATTTTATGAGAACATCCTTGAGATACTTGGTCACATAAAGACCCTTTAACACCTGTAACAGGTTGACCGTTGTATTTAAAAACACCTCTAATTTCGTTGTGTTTATTTACGTTTCGCATTTGAACCATTCCGTTTGATGATCCTGAATCTACCAAATTAGAAAAATCTACAGCTACAGAAGGACGTTTTCCAAACTTTAACCATGACTGCATTGCCTTTTCATAAATTCTAGTATTGGCTTCTTTAGATTTATTTTTATCACCAACACCAAAAGGATTGTCTATTGCAAAATGATTGATCGTTAATATTCCCATTTCTTCTACTCCTCTATGTTTTGTAAACTTGTTACTTTCCCACAAATGAGATACCTGTGTAGCGCTATAATTATTTTGTACCGTATAATTAAACTCTTTTCTAAATTTTGAATGATTTCCGTTAGAACTAGGAATATTTGCTTCTACAAAAATCATTAACCTTTTATTGGTTTCTTGCATTTCTCCTATAAATGGGTATTGCTTTTTAGGATCTGTAACCCCCATAACTCCATAAGAATATAAATTATTTATGGTATTGTTTTCATCATAGATGTAAGAAGATAGATTTTTGTATCCATTGTTATTACTTAAAAACAACTGATTAAAATTTTGCAAACCTAAGTTAGGGCCATTTTGTATGTGTAACGTGATAATTTCAGTAGGATTGTTTCTTAAAAGACTTTCTAATAAATTATTAAAATTCTTTCCATCCATCATACACATATTAGGGCTTCCGTGTTTTAGTTTAATATTCCCATTTACTAAGTGAATATCTACCATAAATTTACGTACCCCATAATTAAACTGTTCTTGCATGCTTAACTCCTGGTTTGCTCCTCCCAAACAAAATCCACCTGGTCCGTCTTTTCTATTGTTATTGGCATTATGAGATATTAACCAACTTACTTCATCATACCTCCTATTTCTAGGAAAGTCTACATTTGCTTTTTGAGCTTCTATAGCGTTTGTACAAAAAAGCACTGCTATTAATAGTTTAATAATTAAAAAATTTGTTTTCATTATGTTTCGTTTTTTTTTATTAAAACTACATGATGATACTTTTTGAAAAGAGTAATATTGTATATCTATTAGGTTTAATTGTTTCATTTTAGAGTGTATTCTATTCAGAAAACACCACTTTGGTTACAATAACTTTGGCATAACATTTAGTTTTTATAGTATTTACAATCTTGAGATAAAAAAACCACCAAACAACTTAATGTTTGGTGGTTTTTTGAAATAAAATTCGTTATTATTTTTATTCCTGAATATTAAATACATTTTTTTCTAAAAAGATAAAATCGTATTCCTGTAACGTATAAAACAACAGGAATACATCCACTTACAAAAGTAATAAACCGACCTAAGACACCTACTATTTCACCTATATGTATAGGATACATTTGAGCTGTTATTTTAGTACTAAAGACCTCTGTACTATAATCTGAAACTGATATAATTTTATGATCATAATTTGTTGTAATCTCTTTTGTTTTTCTTAATCCACTAGAAAGCTCTCTATTGTTTACGTACCTATATTTATAAGTACTATTTATGTTATTAGGAAAATAAATAGCTCGTAAAAAATACATAGAATCTTTTTTTAACAAAGCTTTTTCCACATTTAAAAAAACTGTACTTACCTTCTCTTTTTTAAGTGTATCAAAAACACTTATTCCTTTTTTATAATACGTATGATAGGTAAAATAACTTCCAGTAAACGCAATAATTGTTAACGGAACTAAAAATAAGACTCCTATTGATTTATGTATATCATAGTTTAGTCTTTTCTTTTTAGCAGTCCATTTTACCAACAATCCTTTTTGGAGATTTTTAGCATATCTTTTCCACCATAAAATAAAACCAGAACTTAATAGTAGTATTAGAAACAGAAGCGTACTAGTCCCTACAATATAGTTCCCTATTTTGGGAATCCCTAAAGTTCTATGAATATGTAACAAATCATCAAAAAACTGAATACTTTTAGATTTACGTCCTAAATATTCCCCTGTTTTAGGATGATAATACGCTACATGACCATTCTGATAAACAATAGATAATGTTTGTTGTTCTCTATAAGGTAAAATTACTTTTTTAAGATTTACTTGCTTAGCAATTACTTTCTGAGTAGTTTTTAAGATGTCTGTTTCTAGTACTTTTGTTGAAGCTTGTATTGTTAACAATTCAGGATTTAAAAACTGAACTATTTCGGGTTGCCAAACATACAAAGCTCCTGTAATTCCAGATACAGAAGCTACTAAACCACAGGTAAGACCTAGCCACAAATGAATAGATTTTATTAGTTTCATTTTTTTAATACTCTTTAGAATTTAAAAAACCCAATAACAGACTATGTATTGGGTTTGCAATTCTACTATAATTAACGTGATTAAAAGTTATAAACAACACTTAATTTAGCGTTGGTTCCTTCTCCTACATTTGTAAATGTTTTTAAAGGAGCTGCCCATTGCCCTCTTGCTGGAATGTAATATTCGTTAAATAAATTATTTATACCTAAAGAGGTACTTATGTTTGGTTTAACTTGATATGCAACCGATAAATTTACCACTGTATATCCTTCTACAGGAAATTCTGTATGTTTAAATTCCCAAATACCTGTAGTCGTATTTTCTATAGGAGAAAACCTTTTTCTATCTCCTAAATTTACCATTCTTATAGTTGTACTCAATTTTGGAGTAGCATTCCAAGTAGCATAAGCTGTTAATTTGGGTGCAGAAATAACATCTCCCCCCAAAAAGCTTAAAGAAGTTTCTGTATCATCATCATACTTTACACCTTCTACATAGGAATAGCTAGTACCTATTACTAACTTATTTTTAATGGCTCTATAGTCTATAGAAACCTCACCTCCAAAAATCTTTTGTGGATTTGTAGAAGGATTAAATGTATTGGTAGTTTCATCCAAAACAACACCCGTTCCTAAATTAGAACTACTAAAATACCCTACAGCTTCTATTCTTATCTTATTTAAGTTAGATATAAAACCAAACTCATAATTATTTGTTACTGCTGGCTCCAACTTAACTTTATTAATATTATCCACAGTTGCAGATCTTAAAACAGATCCTAAATCTGCAATAGAAAAACCTTGAGAGAAACTTACATAAGGTATAAACTCTTTATGTTTTATATATCTAACTCCAATATTATAAGATGGGTTGTTAAATTTTAATTTACCTCCTTCTACAGCTACAGCTGCACTAAAGTTACCATCACTTTTGGGAGAATAAGGTAATGTACTATAGTCTACAATATTCATATTTAAATTGTCATATCTAAATCCCGCTTTAACCACCCAAGATTCTTTTATTTTTAAGCTTGTTTGTACATAATAAGCCCAACTTAACAACTCTATATTAGGAACCCACAACCTACCATCTAACAATCCCTGATTGGTTTTGTCTCTTAATAAATCTACTCCATAAGTAACAGATACATCTAAATCATCATTACCTGTATTTATTGTAGACACAAAGTTAGGTCTTAATCCATATTTTTCAGAATTTATAACTGACTGTCCTCCTTCTTCAAATTTATCAGAATAAAAGAAAATATTTTCTGTGTTTTGATAATATACATCTGTCGCAAAATTTGTTGTATTGTTAAAAACGTCTAATAAATTGTATTTTAAACGCATATTAATCAACCTTGTTCCTGTTGCTTTTTCCCCAGGAATAGATCCTATAACTCCATAACCTGGTGTTAAAGTGTTGTCTCCATTCTCATTTTCCACTGTTATATTAGCTGCTACAGGAATAAATGGAGTGTCTTGTTCCGATTTAAAAATATTTCCGTTAAGTGTTATACTTTCGTTATCACTTATTTCATATACTAACTTTGCAAAAGCACTGTAAATCTTAGTGTTATCTAATCCATATGTAGGCATAATAGCCTTTCCTTTTGCATCGTATTTATTACCTGTTTGTTCAAAACTACCACTTACGTAATACCCAAGTTTATTAGTTCTTCCTTTTAAGGATTGGTAAATTCCATATCCTAAAGCATCTTTTGTATTAGACAAACTAGAGGTTCCCCAAACATTTGTAGTCCCTTCTAGGTTTTTATTACTTGTGGGAGTTTTTGTAATGTAGTTGATAAAACCACCATTACCACCATTACCAAAAATAGAGGTTGCTCCTTTAATAACTTCTACTCTTTTAAGATCGTTAGCATTTACAGATTTTATTCCCAACTGCCCATTTCTTAACGGAGTAGATTGTGGTATTCCATCAATCATGGTTAGTAAGGAACGTCCTCTTAATGTTTGTCCCCAATTAGAAAAAGTTCCTGTACTTACAGCCAAACCAGGTACTGTAGCCTCTAAAATCTCACTTATATTGGTCGTGTTTTGAACCAAAGCTTCTAATTTTTTGGTATTAACAACTGTTATAGAAGCAGGTATTTCTGATAAAAACTCAGAGCTTCTACTAGCAGAAATTACAATTTCATCCAAATTTTTAAAACTGTCTTTTAAACGAATATTTTTAATAATTGTTTGTTGATTTGATCTAACTAGTTTAATTAATTTTGTTTCATAACCAATATAGCTGAATTCTAATGTTGTGTTTTTACTATTTATTTTTAACTCATAATTACCATCAATATCTGTACTTGTTCCTTTTTGTAATCCTTTAATTACAATAGTAGCTCCCATTATAGGAATATCTTTTGTGTCTGTAACTTTTCCTTTTAGTACTATACTTTGTGAAAAAATGAATGAAGAAAGTAGCAACAAACACCAATTTAAAATAATTTTCATTTTATTTATTTTTATTAAGTTTAAATAAGAACAAAAATATACTATATTTTAACAATAACTATTATAAAAAAAATATTTCTTAAAAATAACCATCCATAAGTCACAAAAAATCAATTAAACTAAAAAACCACCAAACAACTTAATGTCTGGTGGTTTTTATCTTTTAAAAAAAGTTATTAAAACTATTCTTTATGTAAAAAAGCTTGTTTTGCTAACAATTCATCTTCTGTTTCTTCTATATCCTCATCAGGTACACAACAATCAACAGGACAAACCGCAGCACACTGTGGTTCATCATGAAAACCTTTACACTCTGTACATTTATCAGGTACTATATAGTATACTTCATCAGAAATAGGCTCTTGATCTTCGTCTGCATTCCCTGCATTTCCGTTAGGTAACACAAAATCTCCATCTAAAGAGGTTCCTTCAGAATATTTCCACTCTTCCGCACCTTCATATATAGCATTGTTAGGGCATTCTGGTTCACAAGCCCCACAATTAATACATTCGTCTGTTATTATAATTGCCATCGTTCTTTTTTCTTTAAATTTGTGCCACAAAAATAGTACATTTTGTATTCATTCAAAACCCACAAACTAACTTATAATGAGTTTAGATAAGAGAAAACAGGCTTTCATTAATTTAGGGCACTTTTTAAATCAGTTTAATAGTAACGGAATTGTTAAAAAAGAAAACGTTTTGCACAACGATTTATTTTTTGATGCTTTTAAAATGCAAATAAAAAGAGCCGAAGAATACAATAGTTGGTTTACCCAAAACAATGTGTTATTTGCTTTAGAAAGCTGGACAAATGCTTTACACCATCAAAATATTTATGAATGGTTAAAAGACTATACCATTGCTAAAGATAGCTCTAAAACCATTGCCATTATTATGGCAGGAAACATTCCTTTAGTAGGTTTTCACGATTTTTTATGTGTAGCCATTACAGGAAATAAAGTTTTGGCTAAATTATCATCTAACGACAAATATTTTATTCCACTTATTGCCAAATATTTAGAATATATAGAACCTAGCTTTAAAGGTAAATTTATGTTTACCGAAGAAAAATTACAGGATTTTGACGGAGTAATTGCTACAGGGAGTAACAATACCGCTCGTTATTTTGATTACTACTTTGGAAAACATCCACATATAATAAGACAAAGTAGAAATGCAGTAGCTGTGTTAGATGGTACTGAAACTCACGAGCAATTAGAAGCTTTAAGTGATGATATTTTTAGATACTATGGTTTAGGATGTAGAAGTATTTCTAAAATTTTTGTGCCTGAGGATTATGATTTTGATAAATTATTTAAAGCAGTATACAAACACAAAGACATTCTTAAATACACCAAATACGTTAATAATTACGATTATAACAAAGCGGTATACTTGATGAGTTTGTTTGATATGAAAGAAAATGGTTTTTTAATGATTAAAGAAGATACAAGCTATGCATCTCCCATAGCCACTCTGTTTTATGAATCTTATACCGATTTAGAAATTTTAAAAGAAAAACTAAATAATGATTCTGATAAAATTCAATGTATCTCTACCGAGTTAAATATTGCAGATTCTGTAAAATTAGGGCAAACTCAAGCACCAAAATTATGGAATTACGCAGATAACGTAGATACTGTTAAATTTTTGTTAGAATTGTAAAAAAACGTTAAAAATAAATAGTTAATCGTAAAGGTAAAGCGAGTAGATTTTATAAATTTGTGCTTTCCAAAAATTAAATATATAATGAAAAAACATAATTTTAGCGCAGGTCCTTCAATATTACCTCAAGAAGTGTTTCAAAAAGCGAGTCAAGCTATTTTAGATTTTGACAATACTGGTTTATCATTAATTGAAATATCGCACCGTAGTAAGGAATTTGTAGCTGTATATGACAAAGCTGTTGCATTGGTAAAAGAAATTTTAAATGTACCTGCTACTCACGAAGTATTATTTTTACAAGGTGGAGCCTCTACACAATTTTTAATGACTGCTATTAACTTGATGAAAGTTGATGGAGGAAAATCTGCATACATCAATACGGGTGCATGGAGTAACAAAGCATTAAAAGAAGCTAAAAACTTTGGAGAAGTTGTAGAAGTAGCCTCTTCTGCAGACACAAACCACAACTACATTCCTAAAGGATACCAAATTCCTACAGATGTAGATTATGTTCACTTTACAAGTAACAACACAATTTTCGGAACTCAGTTTAAAAACTATCCAGAAACAGATGCCGTTTTAGTGGCAGACATGTCTTCTGATATTTTTTCTAAACCTGTTGATGTTTCTAAATTTGGAATTATTTACGCTGGTGCTCAAAAGAACTTAGGTCCTGCTGGAGCAACTTTAGTAATTATTAAAAAAGATATTTTAGGTAACACAGGTAGAACTATTCCTTCTATGTTAGATTACCAAATCCATATTAAAGGAGAAAGTATGTTTAATACTCCTCCTGTATTTGCTATTTATGTATCTATGTTAAACTTAGAATACATGAAGGCTCAAGGTGGATTAGAAGCGATTTCTCAAAAAAATGAAGAGAAAGCAGCATTACTTTACAATGAGATTGATAACAATCCTTCTTTTGTAAATAACGTAGCAAAAGAAGACCGTTCTTTAATGAATGTAGTTTTCTTATTAAATGACGATTCTAAAGATGCTGACTTTTTAGCAGCATGTACAGCAGCAGGAATTAGCAACGTAAAAGGACACCGTTCTGTAGGAGGTTTTAGAGCTTCTATTTACAATGCAATGCCAATTGAAAGCGTACAAGCTTTAGTAGATGTAATGAAGAAATTTTAACGCTTAGTTTTAAGCAAAAAACAATAATTAAATGAAAGTTTTAGCAAACGACGGTTTAGCACAATCTGGTGTTGATGCCTTAGAAAAAGCAGGATTTGAAGTAATTTTAAACACAGTTGCTCAAGATCAATTAGAAAACTACATTAACGAAAACAACGTTGATGTAATCTTAGTAAGATCTGCAACTACTGTAAGACAAGAATTAATAGATGCTTGTCCATCTTTAAAAATCATCGGACGTGGTGGTGTAGGAATGGACAACATTGATGTACAATATGCTAAGGACAAAGGATTACACGTAATCAACACTCCAGCTGCATCTTCTCATTCTGTAGGAGAATTGGTTTTTGCTCACTTATTTGGATTGGTACGTTTCTTACAAGACTCTAACCGTAACATGCCTTTAGAAGGTGAAACTAAGTTTGGAGCTTTAAAAAAATCTTACGCTAAAGGAGTTGAATTAAAAGGACAAACTTTAGGAGTTATTGGTTTTGGTCGTATTGGTCAAGCTACTGCTAAAATTGCTTTAGGATTAGGTATGAAAGTAATTGCTTTTGACCCTTTCTTTGAAAAAGTAGATTTAGACTTAGAGTTTTTTGATGGACAAAAAGTAAGCTTTACCATTAACACTACTTCTAAAGAAGAAGTATTAAAAAATGCTGACTTTGTAACTTTACACGTACCTGCACAAGATGGTTACGTTATTGGTGCTCCTGAGTTTAAAATCATGAAAAATACTTCTATTATTATCAATGCTGCTCGTGGTGGTGTAATTGATGAAGTTGCTTTGGTTGAAGCTTTAGAGGCTGGAGAAATTTCAAAAGCAGCATTAGACGTTTTTGAAACAGAACCTAAACCTTCTATGAAAGTTTTAATGAACCCAAACATTTCATTAACTCCACACATTGGTGCTGCTACTTTAGAAGCACAAGATCGTATTGGAACTGAATTAGCTTCTCAGATTATTTCTATTTTGAAGTAATATTATATAGTTAATTTTAAACATAAAAAATCCCCTTATTTCTAAAGAAATAAGGGGATTTTTATTTGTTGTTCTTCCAAAATTATTTGATTCCTAAATAATCTTCTGCATATTTTTTACTTTGTCTTTTTAAACGTTTTCCTTTACTCCAATAACGAAAATACTTCACTCTAAACTCTTGATCTAACTTACTTTTGTCAGATGGTAAAGCACCAAACCATTTGTTAGACTCGTTGTTAAAGTTAATTTCTAAAGGTTGATACCAATGTGTGTTTTCTGCTTCTCTAAACAACACACCATCTATATAAAAACGAATGTAATCTTCATCCCACTCTATTCCCCACACATGATAATCTTCTAACAAATTAAAAGGTACTTTGTACTTATTATTTCTACTAAAATGTTTTTTAACTCCTCCATATTCATCTGGAGATCTAAATACGTGTATGTTAGAGTTTAAATCGTTTTGTTGATTTTTAGTGGCTGGAGAATTTTCACAAAAATCAATTTCTGTCCACCAATCTCTTGTTCCTAAACATGCCCAAAAACCAGATACCCAAGTATCATCCATTAATTTCATTTCAGCTTCAAAATAACCGTACAAAACTTTTTGTTTGCTTTTAATAAACCCTGCAGTGTGCGTGTATCCTTCTGGCAATTCTTCATGTTTAGAATGCTGATTTATTTTAAACACCAATTCATCATCCTTTAAACTTACGTTAGATCCATGAAAAAACGTTGGTTTTCTTCCTTTCCATCCCGGGTTATTAGGATGCCATTTTCTAGTATCTAATCTTTTACTATCAAACTCATCACTCATCTTGTCAGACAACACCCAATTCTTTTTATTGGCTTGATCAGACAATGGACTCACATTATTTACTCGTTTGGGAGCATTAGAAAAATCTATTTCATTAGAAAATCTTTCTTTTGGTTTGGTTTGTGAAAAACCTGTATTAATTACTGCCAATAACAGAATTGCTCCTATTTTTAATTTGTTCATTTTTTAATATTTATTCAATAGTTAAAACTTACTTGCTTATAACAAGCTTATACTTTTGTAAATTTCAACAAATTAAACCATTAAAAATTATACTGATTAGCTAAAAAATTAAACTTATTTAACATTATTATTTTTTAAAAAGTTGATAGATTACACCATTCGTTATTCTATAATTACTTGTGTATTGTTTATTTTTGTTTAAACAATAGAACAAATAATATGAGTATTTCTAACAATTTAATCACCATCCAAAAAAACATTCCAGAGCATGTAACCTTAGTTGCTGTATCTAAAACAAAACCTGTTACAGATATACTAGAAGCATATAATGCAGGACAACGTGTTTTTGGTGAAAATAAAATTCAGGAAATGGCAGCTAAGTATGACGATTTACCCAAAGATATTTCTTGGCATATGATTGGTCATTTACAAAGCAATAAGGTAAAATATATGGCTCATTTTGTAAATTTAATTCATGGAGTAGATAGTTTTACTACATTGATAGAAATTAACAAACAAGCCAAAAAACACAACAGAGTTATTCATTGTTTGTTACAGTTAAAAATTGCTCAAGAAGACTCTAAATTTGGTTTGTCCAAAGAAGAAGTAAAAAATATTTTAAACTCATACGATTACAAAAATATGGAAAACATAAAAGTAGTTGGGTTGATGGGAATGGCTAGTTTTGTAGATGATGAAAATCAAATTAAAAAAGAGTTTAAAATATTAACATCTTTTTATGAAGAAACTAAAATTCATCAACCACAGTTTAACATCATTTCTATGGGAATGAGCGGAGATTATGAATTGGCCATTGCAGAAGGAAGTACTATGGTACGTGTAGGAAGTGCTATTTTTGGAAATAGAAATTACGCAGTTTAATTACTTGCCTTTTGATAAAAATAGAAAAATATATTTCCTGCTAAAGAACAAGCAAACATTGCCACTCCTATGGGAATTAAATTGTCTGAATGAAAAACAGCTATTGACGTTCCTAACAAAAAACCTAATAAAAACCTGGTAATTCCCAACGTTGCATTTGCAGATCCACTTGCTTCTGGGTTTATGTTTAATATAATGGCAGATCCATTACCAAAAATCAACCCTAAACTTCCTATAAAAAATACAATCAATACAAATACGTTCCAAAATGTATCTTGATTAAAAAGAATGGTTAGCATTAACAACAAACCAGATGTTAATTGCAGAATCAACCCTGTTTTTAAAATTTTAACAGGACTGTAGAACTTTAGTAAATATGTATTTAATAAAGATAGTATTATGTTTAACAAAATATTAGCTCCAAAAAAAAACGGAAATTTTTCTGTAGAAATCCCAAAATATTCTAAATAAATAAAAGAAGAGCTTGTAATAAAAATATACAATCCAGAAACAGGCAAACAAATGGCCATTAAAAATAATACCGATTTTTTATGAGATAAAAAGACTCGGTACTTTTTAAAAAACTGATTGATAGTGATTTTTTTGGTTATATGAATAGACTCTCTAGACTCTGGCACAAAAATCATAAATATTACAAACAGTAGCAATGCGAATAAAAACAAGAAATAAAAAACACCTTGCCAACCTTGGTAAAACGTAATATAAGTACCTAAAATGGGAGCGCACAAGGGTGCCAACATCATAATCATTGCTGTCATCGTTATTAACTTTGCTACTTGTTTTCCACTGTATAAATCGCGAATAAACAAGTTAGAAGTTACCGTTGCAAAACCACCACCAAAAGCTTGTAAAAACCTAAAAAAAAGCACCCATTCTATTTGAGTACAAAAAGGAATGACCAAAGCAGAAAGACCATAAAGTCCCACCCCAATTAGTGTGATTGGTTTTCTACCATAAGTATCAGACAAAGGACCTCCAAAAAAATTACCTATAGCAAAACCTAAAAAATAAACAGTAATTGTTAATTCTATTACATTAATAGTAACCCCATAAAACGTAGCCATTAAAGGCATTGCAGATAAAAAAGAATCTATGGCAAACGGAGACAATGCTATTAACAGTGCCATTAAAAAAGCAACAGTTCTATAATTATTTTTATGAATTTTAAGACTTTTCATTGTGAATATTCAAAATTTATAAGAGGCAAATGTATTAGTTACCTCAAACAAAAAGACAATATAAAAGACATATAAAATGATACTTTTTAAGGTAGTTTTCTAAAGGCTAATGGAGTTCTCATTTGATGGTTTTTAAAAAATTTGATAAAATTAGTAGTTTCATCAAACCCCATTATATGCGCAATTTCATCAATAGAATGTGTGGTTTGTATTAGTAAAGATTTAGCTCTTAGTATTTGATAATTCATCAATACTTTTTTAGCAGATAACCCAGTTGCTTTTTTTACACATTCCGATAAATAAATAGGAGTTATATGTAGTCCACTCGCATAATCTGCAATTTTTTTATAAGCCTGACTATCTTGTAAAATCATTTCTTCAAACCTAGATGTAATCTCCTCATATCTTTTTAGCAAAACATTGCCAGATTCTCCTTTTAAAATTCTTTTTATGTAAAAAAGTAAAATATTTACATAAGATTCAATAATCTCTAAACTATACGTTTCATTGTTCGTCATTTCTATATACATTGTTTCTAATATATTTTTAATGTATACTTTTTCTGCTTTGCTAATGTTATAAATAGGATTGGTGTTTAGTTTAAAAAACGGATATTCTAATAAAATATCATACTGATGTCTTTTGGGTTTAAAAATTTGAGAGGTAAAAAACAAGACATACCCTGTAGGTTTTTCTACTCTGTTTATAGACATTGGTTGCATGGGAGATGTAAATGTAATAGAGTTGTTTAATTTTTCTAATACCGTATGCCCTATCTTAATGCTATTTTTATTTTCTTCATGAAAAGCAATTTCAAAAAAACGCTTGTAATGCGGAAAACTCTCTATTCTTTTTGCATAATCCATATCCTGAATTTTTAACAAATAAAAGTCTGGAGAAATTCCTTTTTTAGTCACTCCTAATTCTGCTAAAAACTCCTCTATTGTATTAAAAATTTTCACTTTTTGAATTTATTAAGTTTCTATAAAAATACAATTTGTTAACTACATAAACTTACCAGCCTTACATATACACCAATCAATTTGGATATGTTATATTTGTATGTAACACTTAGCTTAAAAAATTGCTAACATTAATTATTTAGATGTACGCTATTGTAGATATTGAAACCACAGGAGGAAAATTTAACGAGGAAGGTATGACAGAAATTGCCATTCATAAATTTGATGGTAAAAAAGTAGTTGATAAGTTTATCACCCTAGTAAACCCTGAAATTCCTATTCAACCCTTTGTTGTGCAATTAACAGGTATTAATGATAAAATGTTAGTAAAAGCTCCTAAGTTTCATGAAATAGCCAAACAAATTATAGAAATTACGGAAGGATGTATTCTAGTAGCACACAACGCTAATTTTGATTATAGAATTTTAAGAAACGAGTTTAGACGTTTGGGCTATAACTATGTAAAAGATACTTTGTGTACCGTAGAACTAAGTAGAAAATTAATTCCAGATCAAGAATCTTACAGTTTAGGTAAACTTTGTAGAAGTTTAGGAATTCCTATGAGCGATCGTCATAGAGCTAATGGTGATGCTGTTGCTACAGTTAAACTTTTTAAAATGCTCTTAAACAAAGATGTTGAGAAAATTATTATAAAGGCAAACGTAAAATCCGAAGGAAAAACACAACTAAAAAAGGCCTCTACAAGTCTTACAGATAAGTTTGTTAAAATTTTAAATAAATCCCCAAGAAAAACAGGAGTATTTTATTTACACAATCCTAAAGGAGACATTATTTACATTGGTAAAAACAGAAATATTAGAAATGGTGTCAATCAATTATTGCTAAGAACCTCTAAAAGAGCAAAAACGTTACACAAACAAATTGATGACATTAGCTTTGAAGAAACAGGAAGCATTTTAATTGCTAATATTAAAAGTAACGAAGAAGTAAGTATCAACAAACCCTACTTTAACGCCCCAAAAAGAAACCATATTCCCACTACCGTTTTTAATATAGAAAACGCATTGTTGATAGATATGGGTAGAAATACGGCAGAAAAATCGGTGTTTCTATTACAAAACGGACAAATTAAAGGATTTGCATATATAGAATTGGCACATCAAATTAATCATATAGGTATTGTAGAAAACATTCTATTTCCTATTGATAATTCCCTTTACAATCGTCACGAAATCAAGAAGTTTTTAGAAGGAGGTAAATTCAAAAAAATAATTAGAATTGAAACAGAATAACCAAAACTGGAAACTAAAATTACATGAAATAATTTACGAGGCAGACACTCCTGCAGGTAAGTTGTTTGATGTGGCTTTACTTATTTTAATTTTAATAAGTGTTTTGGTTGTTATGCTAGAAAGTGTAGAACCTTTGCAAAATGCCTACGGTTTTTACTTTAATTTTATAGAATGGATTATTACTATTTTATTTACCATAGAATATATTTTAAGAGTGATTACTGTAAAATCTCCTCTAAAATATATTTTAAGTTGGTACGGAATTATAGATTTAATAGCCACATTACCCAAATACATTGGTTTGTTTGTTACTAGAACAGAAGCCTTATTAGTCTTAAGATCCCTTAGATTATTAAGAGTATTTACCATTTTAAAACTTGCCAGATATGTTGGTGCTTCTAACGATTTAATTAAAGCTATAAAAGCAAGTAAAGCCAAAATTGGAGTGTTTATTTTTGCCGTTCTTATTTTATCTATGCTATTAGGAACAGCTATGTATTTAATAGAAGGAAATACAGATAGTGGTTTTACAAGTATTCCTAGAAGTATTTATTGGGCAATTGTAACCATGACTACTGTTGGTTATGGAGATATTGCTCCTGCTACTGCCTTAGGTCAGTTTTTTGCTTCTTTAGTTATGATTATGGGATACGGAATTATAGCAGTTCCCACAGGAATTGTTACTTCAGAATTTACCCACGCAAAAAGAACAACTACCAATACTCAAACCTGTACCAATTGTAGCAAATCTAATCACAAAGACAATGCGAACTTTTGCTACCATTGTGGTGATAAATTATAAAATAAATGAATTATTTAATCACCATAGTAGGCCCTACAGCCATAGGGAAAACAGCACTAAGTATTAAACTGGCTCAACATTTTAATGCCGAAATAATTTCTTGTGATTCTAGACAATTTTTTAAAGAAATGAGCATTGGTACCGCCGTGCCAGAACCCGAAGAATTAACCGCAGCCACACATCATTTTATACAACATAAAAGCATTCATCAAGAATATAGTGTTGGACATTTTGAACGTGAAGCCCTAACCAAATTGGATGAATTATTTACCCACCACAACACCGTAATTATGGTGGGTGGTAGTGGTTTATATGCCGATGCTGTTATTAATGGATTGGATTATTTTCCAACAATTGATGCTAGTGTTAGGGAGGGATTAAACAAAAAGTTAGACACAGAAGGATTAGAAAGTTTACAAAATCAACTTAAAGAATTAGATGTAGAAACTTATCATCAAATTGCGATAGAAAACCCACACAGGGTTATTCGTGCTTTAGAAGTTTGTATTGGAAGCGGACAAACCTACAGTTCTTTTAAAAACAAACCCAAAACCCCCAGAAATTTTACCACTATTAAAATAGGGCTAACTGCAGATAGAGAGGTTATGTATGACAGAATCAATCGTAGGGTTGATCTGATGCTAGACAAAGGTTTGTTAAAAGAAGCAAAAGAACTTTACCCTTTAAAAGATTTAAACGCACTACAAACTGTTGGCTATAGAGAACTATTTAGTTTTTTTAACAATACCATCACTTTTGATTTTGCGATACAAGAAATAAAGAAAAACTCCAGACGTTTTGCAAAAAGACAAATGACTTGGTTTAAAAAAGATGCAGAAACCTTATGGTTTGATTACTTATCTCCTACTGATTCTATTCTAAAAGAAATTCATTCTAAATTAGAATAATAACTATCTCTAAACGAATAATTGGTACAGAAATAGCTGGGTTAATTTACAATTAAATCAACACCTTATTTTATAAAACAACAACCATGAAAGCTAGACAAATTTTTTATATATTATCTTTAGTTATCACTTCATCCATAGGATTGCTATCCATACAAAATTCTAATTTTTTATGGGCTTTTATTGTATTTATTCCTCTTATTTTATTGGGATTTTTTGATGTTTTACAAACCAAACACACCATTAGAAGAAATTTTCCTGTAATAGGAAACATTAGGTATTTATTAGAAAAAATTCGTCCTGAAATTATGCAGTATTTTGTAGAAACAGATACGCAAGGAAGACCTATAGATCGATTACACCGTAATTTAATATATGAACGTTCCAAAAAAACAAATGACACCACTCCTTTTGGAACTCAATTAGATGTTTACGGTGCGGGTTACGAATGGATGGAACATTCTATTTATGCAAAAAATCATACTTGTGAAGATTGTGAACCTAGAGTTTTAGTAGGTGGTAAAGACTGTTTACAACCTTACTCGGCAAGTATTTTAAATATTTCTGCAATGAGCTTTGGTTCTTTAAGTAAAAATGCTGTTTTAGCCATGAATACTGGAGCTAAAATTGGAGGGTTTGCTCACAACACAGGTGAAGGAGGAATTAGTCCTTACCACAAACAACCTGGTGGAGATTTAATTTGGCAAATAGGAACAGGATATTTTGGCTGCAGAACAGAAAATGGTGATTTTAATTCTGAAAAATTTAAAGAAAATGCCACTCTTGACAATGTTAAAATGATTGAAATTAAAATTTCTCAAGGTGCAAAACCAGGTCATGGAGGAATTTTACCTGCTGCTAAAAACACAAAAGAAATTGCAGCCATTAGACATGTAAAACCTCATACAGATGTACTTTCTCCTCCGGGGCATACAGCGTTTACTACTCCTGATGAATTAATGACCTTTATTCAAAAACTTAGAGATTTATCTGGTGGAAAACCTATTGGATTTAAAATTTGTATTGGTAAAAAATCTGAATTTATTGCCATTTGTAAAGCCATGGTCAATTCTGGTATTAAACCTGATTTTATAACCATTGATGGCGGTGAAGGTGGTACAGGTGCTGCTCCTGTTGAATTTTCAAATTCTGTAGGAATGCCTTTAAGAGACGGATTAACTTTTGCAATAGATACTTTAATAGGTTACAATTTAAAGAAAGATATTAAAGTGATTGCTTCTGGAAAAGTATTTACAAGTTTTCACATGGCCAGATTAATTGCTGTAGGAGCAGATATGATCAATAGCGCTCGTGCTATGATGATGGCTACTGGTTGTATACAAGCTTTACAATGTAATAGAAATACCTGTCCTGTAGGTGTTGCTACACAAGATGAACGTTTGATGAAAGGATTGGTGGTAAAAGACAAATCACAAAGAGTTGCCAACTATCATCAAGAAACTATTAAAAGCTTTTTAGAACTATTAGCGGCCTCTGGAGTTACAGAGCCTAATGAATTAAAACGTGAACACATTAGCAGAAGGGTAGAAATGAATGAAGTTCTAAACTACAGTCAAATTTATCCTGAAATTACACCTGGTCAATATTTAAAAACAGAAGTTGATCAGCGGTTAAAACGAGTTGATAAATAAACAAATAGGGCTATCTAAAATTTTAGATAGCCCTATTTGTTTATTCCTATTTTTTGTTATTCTACAGTAACAGATTTTGCTAAATTTCTAGGTTGATCTACATTACATCCTTTTAAAACTGCTACGTGGTAAGAGAATAATTGTAATGGAATTACCGATACAATTGGTTGTAACATATCTGAAACTCTTGGCACTTTAAAAACATAATCTGCTGTGTCTATCATTTCATTGTCATCATCATTTACAACAGCTACAATAGGTCCTTTTCTAGCTTTTACTTCCTGTGCATTAGAAACTAACTTGTCGTAATACTCATTATTAGTTGCTATAATTACTGTTGGTAAAGATTCTTCAATCATCGCAATAGGTCCATGTTTCATTTCTGCCGCAGGATATCCTTCTGCATGAATGTATGAAATCTCTTTTAACTTTAAAGCTCCTTCTAAAGCAATAGGAAAGTTAATCCCTCTACCTAAAAACAAAAAACTTGTTGTTTCTGTATAGTTTTTAGCGACTGTTTTTATGTGATCATCCGTAGCAAAAATTTGATTCACTACAGACGGTATTGTTTTAATTTCTTTTACCAAAGCATTCGCTTTTTCTTGAGAAATTTCATTTCTTTCTAAACCTAACTGAATGGCCAATAAAGAAACCACGGCTACCTGTGCTGTAAACGCTTTGGTAGAAGCTACTCCTATTTCTGCACCTGCATAGGTATAAGCAGTAAAATCACATTCTCTAGCCATAGAAGAATTAAATACATTACAAATACAAAATGTAGTTGCTCCTTGTGCTTTAGAGTAACGCAAAGCTGCTAAAGTATCTGCTGTTTCTCCAGATTGAGAAATAGCCATTACAATATCATCTTTTGTAATAATCGGATTTCTATATCTAAACTCCGAAGCGTACTCAACTTCTACCGGAATTCTAGCCAATTCTTCTATAATATACTCTCCTACAATTCCTGCATGCCAAGAAGTTCCACAAGACACAATTATGATTCTTTTTGCTTTTACTAACTTTTCTTTTAATTCATCTAAATTTTCAAAATGAATGTCTGAGTTTTCTGTGTTTAAATGACTAAATAAAGTGTTTTTAATAGTTGAAGGTTGTTCAAAAATTTCCTTTAACATATAATGTTCATAGTCACCTTTACTTACTTTATCTAAGTTTAAATCTAAGTTTTTTACTTTATATGATTTTTCTACCCCATAGATATCAGTAACTTTCATTTTCTTACCTCTTTCTAAGACTACAATTTCATCATCATTTAAATACACCAAAGATTGTGTATACTCTATAATTGGAATTGCATCAGAAGCCACATAAAACTCATCATTTGTTTCTGTTAAACCAATAGCTAACGGACTACCTTTTCTGGTAACCACCATTTTATTAGGTTCCTTTTTATCTAAAACAGCAATGGCATAAGCTCCATTAACGTTTTGTAATGCTTTTTTAACAGCATCTTCTATATTTAATTTTTCTTTATCTTGAACAAACTGGATGTAATTTACCAACACCTCTGTATCTGTTTGTCCTAAAAAAGAGAAACCATGATCTATTAATTCATCTTTTAGAAATTTGTAGTTTTCTATAATTCCGTTATGAACAATAACAATTTCTCCATTGTTAGATTTGTGAGGATGTGCGTTTTCTTGAGTAGGTTCTCCGTGTGTTGCCCAACGAGTATGAGCAATTCCAGTAGTAATTCCGTCTACTTTATCATCAATACTTTGTTCTAAATTAATTACTTTACCTGGTTGTTTGTAGACTAATATATCTTTGTCTAAAACAGCAATTCCTGCACTATCATATCCTCTATATTCTAATTTTTTTAATCCATCAACTAAAATATCAGATGCTTTTTTAGTTCCAATATATCCAACAATTCCGCACATAATTTATTCTTTAATTTCTTTTATTTGAGCAATTATTTTGTCTCCTAATTTTTCTTTTCTTTCAATATGGTTTAATATTTCTACCACCGTAGAATTATTTTCAAACTCCCCTCTTACACTTTTAAAATCGGCAAGTCTTTCTTCTTCATTACCATCTGCACCAAAACCAACATGAGTATGAAGAGCAAATTCTTTACTTGCATCTTTGTACAACATTTTATCTAACTCCACTACTGATTTTTTCCATTTTTCAACAATAGAAATAAATTCATTTTGAGTAATTGTTGCTATCTTAATTCCATAAAAAGTTTCGATCAACTCAACTGCCCAATTCCATTCGTACTTATAATACTTATTATTGATTGTATTTAATTCTTCAATCACATTATCAATAGTACTTAATTCTAACCTTTCTACCTTATCAACAAAAAGATTTAACGCTGTAATGGGACATAATAAACCACTTACATCAATCCATTTCCCTTGTCCAATGGTCGATTTTGGTTTTAACACCTCTCTTAAATCTTCTAAAGTTTCAATTTTTTCTTTTTCTACTCTAGAAATAATAGAATTTCCTAAAAATTTATTAATTACCGTATTATACATTTTAATTCCATTGTGCAAACTAGATTTTTTAATGACCATATCTTGATAATTATATTCCTCTAATTTATCTCCAGAAATTGCAGCAATGTCATATAAATGCTTTAAACCTTGAGTCGCTTTATGAATGGTATAAGGACTTAATAAGTTAAAGTTGATAATATCCATTCTATTGTCTTCTGCCCTATTATCACGTTTTGGCCACTTTTGAGCATCTCTTACCGTACCCACACTTTTTAAATTAGCTCCCGGTACTAAGTAAGATTTATTTTTATCTTCTATTAAATATGAAAATGGAAAGTCTGAAGAATCTACATGTTGATAATGTCTACCCATTACCAATGTAAAAGGTCCTATTTTAGACGGCCATAAAACATAAGAATCACTAGTTGTTTTAGCACCACGCTCCATAATTCCTTGATGAATAGGTCCTAATTTATACATATGATTACTTTGGTTAGATCCACTACCTGCATTCATAAAAGAAAACAATCCTGCAATTAATAATGTAGATTTATGATGTGTAACCGTATAAGGTCCTGCAAAAACAGAACAAGCTTCTCCATTAAAACCTTGACAATTCGCAAAAAAGATAGAGTGCTCTATAGAATAATGTTTATCTATTTTACATCCTTGACCTATAAAACTGTTGACTAAAATTGAAGAATTATCTACACTAGAATCGCTAGAAACTATAAAGTTTGTAGCCATTACTCCTGTACCAATAAATACTTTGGATGTATTGGTAGAATTAATACTACCATTAACTAATTTAGATGCTGATATAATAGAGGTACCATTTCCTATACAAACACCTTTTATTGTATTGGTATTTAATATTGTTACATTATCTCCAATTTTACCAATAGTTGATGTGATAGAATCTGTATATTCTACAATCATTCTCTTTAGCTCATCAACCAATACTGTTCTATGTCTATATAGAGCTAATAAATAAGCTATTTGAGCAGATAATTGATTAAAAATTAAAATATCTCTACCTCCTCCTTCATTAATTACATCAACACTAACTCCATTTCCAAAACTACAAGCACCATCTACAGCAATAATATCAACATTATCTATCAATACATTATCTCCAATTTCATAATTTGCAATGTAGTTTTTCACATTATTTATAAACGGATTTTCTCCTATTTTACAATTGTGTAAGTGTACGTTTTTTATGCAATTATTTTTTGAAATACCACCGTAAAAAGTTTTACTTCCTTTAATTTCACTTACATAATTCGTTCCCGAAAACTCTACAGAAACAATTCTAGACAAGTCAGTAGTGTTTTTTATATACAATTCATTCCAGTTTAGGGAACTACATCCTTGTGATTTTAACAAAAGGATTTCTTCTGATTTTATAAGTCTATATTCTTTCAAATTTCTTAGCTTGTTATTAGTCCAAATATATAAAATTTAACATAGATTAATTTTGATACATCTATTGAATTCTAATAATTCATGAATAAATGTACTAACATCGATATTTTACATAGACTTAACACAGAACAATACTAAAAAGTGTTTTTTAATAACCTTTAATTAAATTACTTTTAACAATATAACGATACGTTTGTAGGATTAAAGTTTTTATATTTATATGCCTACATCAAAAAAGAAACAAAAGAAAAGAAAAGTAGATGTCGTAGTTGTTTCTGACATACACTTAGGTACATACGGTTCTAGAGCTAAAGAATTACTAAATTACTTAAAAACCATTGAACCCAAGAAGTTAATTTTAAATGGAGATATTATAGATATCTGGCAGTTTAAAAAAAGATACTTTCCAAAACCTCACATGAAGGTTATAAAATACATCACCTCTTTGGTAACCAAAGGTACAGAAGTTTATTATATAACTGGTAATCATGATGAAATGCTACGTAAATTTGTAGGTTTTGAAATAGGAAACTTTCAGTTAGTAAACAAATTAGTGTTAGAATTAGATGGTAAAAAAGCCTGGTTTTTTCATGGAGATGTGTTTGATGTCACCATGCAACATTCTAAATGGTTAGCCAAATTGGGTGGAGTAGGTTATGATTCTTTAATTATGATTAACACACTAGTGAATTGGATTAGTGAAAATATTCTAGGAAAAGGTCGTATTTCTTTTTCTAAAAAAATAAAAAACAGCGTAAAGTCTGCCGTAAAACACATCAATAGTTTTGAGGATACAGCTGCCGAAATTGCTTTTTTAAACGAATATGATTATGTGGTTTGTGGACATATTCATCAGCCACAACAAAGAATTATTACCAACGATAAAAATGAATCGGTAGAATATTTAAATTCTGGAGATTGGATAGAAAATTTAACGGCTTTAGAATACAATAAAAAAGCTTGGACAATTTATCATTATCAAGAAGATCTTATTGCTCAAAAACTGCAACCTACAGATCACGATCATGAAAATGATTTAGGAAAAGCAGATTTAAAAAACAAAGACTTATTTAAAGAATTGATGAAAGAAATTAATGTAATTGATAATAAAACCATCAATCATTAATGAAAGTATTATACGCTATTCAAGGAACAGGTAATGGACACCTAAGTCGTGCCAGAGATATTATTCCTATTTTACAGCAAAAAGTCGATTTAGATATTTTGGTAAGTGGTGTACAAGCGGATGTAAAACTCCCTTTTACCATCAAATATCAACTCCAAGGTCTAAGTTTTATTTTTGGCAAAAAAGGAGGAGTTGATTTATGGAAAACCATTAAAAACTCTGATTTTAGAACCTTTCGAAAAGAAATGAATAAAATAAATATTCAACAATACGATTTGGTAATAAATGATTTTGAACCTTTATCTGCATGGGCTGCAAAACTAAAGAATATTCCATGTGTATCTATGAGTCATCAAGCTGCTGTTAAAGCCAAAGAAAGTCCAAAACCAAAAAAAAGAGATGTAATAGGTGAGCGTATTTTAAAGCGTTACGCTCCTACAAATACATATTATGGTTTTCATTTTGAAAAATACAATCTTAAAATATTTACACCTATAATCCGTAAAGAAATTAGAGACTTAAAACCTATAAACGGAAATCATTTTACGGTTTATTTACCTGCTTATGGAGATGATAAATTGATTCAATTTTTTAGTCAATTTAAAAACACTAATTGGCATATTTTTTCTAAACACACAAAAAAATCATACTATCAAAAAAATATATTGATAGAACCTGTTAACAATGAAGCCTTTATCAAAAGTTTTGAAACTTGTGAAGGAATTATATGCGGAGCAGGTTTTGAAACTCCTGCAGAAGCTTTGTTTTTACAAAAAAAATTATTGGTTATTCCTATGAAAAATCAATATGAGCAACAATGTAATGCCGCTGCTTTAGAAAACCTAGGTGTACCTGTTGTTAAAAAATTAAAAAATAAACATATACAAATTGTTCACGAATGGATTGCCGAAGATCAATACATCCCTGTAAATTATCCTAACGAAACTGAAGACATTATTGATTTGATTATATCAGAACGCAAACCTTAAGTTAATTGCCTTAAACACTCCCCTAAAACCATAGCCACTGCGTTTCCTAAATTAAAACTACGAATGGGTCCAGGAAAAGGAATAGTTCTTAATTGGTTTTTGTATTCTTCTTGAATTTCAGCTGATAATCCTTTGGCCTCTTTTCCAAAAAACAACCAGTCTCCATTTTTAAACTTTGTTTCATAAATGGATGTTGAAGCTCTTGCTGATAATAAAAACATTCTTTCTTTATTAGAAATCAATTTTGTCAAATCATCAAAAGATTCATGAATAGTAATGTCTAAATCTTTCCAATAATCCAACCCCGCTCTTTTTACACGTGAATCTGATATTTCAAATCCTAAAGGTTTTACCAAGTGTAATTTTGCATGGCAACCTACGCAAAGCCTACCAATATTACCGGTGTTGTTTGGTATCTGAGGATGTACCAGCACAATATTTAAATACGTTTTTTCTTCCACAATATATTCTTTTAAATAAAAAAGCTCTTTTAACGTTGTTAAAAGAGCTTTTTTATTAATTACCGTACTATTTAAGCCAAACCTGTTAACACCCATTTTCCTGTTTCTAACAACGGAATTGCTTGTTTAAATTTAGTTTCTTTTTTCTCTCCAGTTTGCACATTCTGAATCACCACCTTATCGTTTCTACCAATTTTTGGTTGCTCTCTAACAATAGTTTCTTGTACAGGTTGCTGTGCTGTTTGTGAGTTTTGAATTGCTTGTCTATTAGCTGCTTCTGACGAGTTTAAAACCTCTTGTTTAGACGTTTGTACATTTTGAGCTTTCTTTTGTTCTTTAGCTTCAGAAATTTGCTGATTACTATCTGGCAATTCTCCTTTAAACAAGAAAGACAATACTTCTTTGTTTACTTTTTCTAACATCTTTTTAAATAATTCATAAGCTTCAAACTTATAAATCAATAATGGATCTTTTTGTTCGTAAGATGCATTTTGAACCGATTGTTTTAAATCATCCATTTTACGTAAATGATCTTTCCACTCATCATCTATAATTGCTAGTGTGATGTTTTTTTCAAAATCAGAAATTAGCTCTGCTCCTTCAGTTTCGTATGATTTTTTTAAATCTGTAACAACTCTTAATGATTTTACTCCATCACTAAAAGGAACCACAATACGCTCATATTTATCTCCTTCGGTTTCAAAAACATTTTTAATAATAGGAAATGCTGTATGTGCATTTCTAGCCATTTTATCTTGGTAATGTTTCATCACTACCTCATATAATTTGTCTGATAAATCTTGAGGCAATGTGTTTTCAAATTCTTCTTCGGTAAAAGGGGAACTCATAGATGTAGAAACAATCAGCTCAAACTCAAAGTTTTTATAATCGTTTACTGCTTTGTTATTATCTACAATAGCTGCACATGCATCATAAACCATATTGGCTATATCTACTTGTAAACGTTTTCCATCTAGTGCATGTCGTCTACGTTTATAAACTACCTCACGCTGAGAGTTCATAATATCATCATACTCTAACAAACGCTTACGAATACCAAAGTTATTTTCTTCGACTTTTTTCTGTGCTCTTTCAATAGATTTTGTAATCATAGAGTGCTGAATTACTTCACCCTCTTCTAAGCCCATTCTATCCATCATTTTGGCTATTCTATCAGAACCAAACAAACGCATTAGGTTGTCTTCTAAAGATACGTAGAATTGAGAAGAACCAACATCTCCTTGACGACCTGCACGACCACGTAACTGACGGTCTACACGTCTAGAATCATGACGTTCTGTACCAATAATAGCTAAACCTCCAGCAGCTTTTACTTCATCAGACAGTTTAATATCTGTACCACGACCTGCCATATTGGTTGCAATGGTTACAATTCCTGGTTTACCAGCCTCTGCAACTACATCTGCTTCTTTCTTATGCAGTTTTGCGTTTAATACGTTGTGTTTAATTTTTCTGATAGATAACATTCTACCTAATAATTCAGAAATTTCTACCGATGTTGTTCCAACTAAAACAGGTCTTCCTGCCTCTACTAGTTTAACAACATCATCTATAACAGCGTTGTACTTTTCTCTAGCTGTTTTATAAATTAAGTCTTCTTTATCTTCTCTTGCGATTGGTTTGTTAGTTGGAACCACTACCACATCCAGTTTATAAATTTGCCAAAATTCCCCAGCTTCTGTAATTGCTGTACCTGTCATACCAGACAGTTTGCGATACATTCTAAAGTAATTTTGTAATGTTACCGTTGCATATGTTTGTGAAGCTGCTTCAATTTTCACATCTTCTTTAGCTTCAATTGCCTGGTGTAAACCATCAGAATAACGACGACCATCCATAATACGACCCGTTTGTTCATCAACAATTTTAACTTTATTTTCCATGACTACATACTCTACATCTTTTTCAAACAAAGTGTAGGCTTTTAGCAATTGATTTAATGTGTGAATTCTTTCACTTTTAATGCTAAAATCTCTATATAAATCTTCTTTTTGTTCTATTTTTTCTTCGTCAGAAATTTCAGAAGCTTCTATTTGACCTATTTTTACACCAATATCTGGCAACACAAAAAAGTCCCCTCCTTCTTGACCAGACAGAGCAGCAATCCCCTTTTCTGTCAATTCGATAGAATTATTTTTTTCTTCTATCACAAAGTACAATTCCTGATCTATTTTAGGCATTTCTTTGTTATTATCTTGCATGTAGTGATTTTCAGTTTTTTGTAACAACTGCTTAATCCCTTCTTGTGATAAAAACTTAATTAATGCTTTATTTTTAGGCAAACCTCTATATACTCTTAGCAATTGGAAAGCTCCTTCTTTACTATCTCCTTCTTTGATTAATTTTTTAGCATTTGCCAATACCCCCACCAAATATTTACTTTGTAGACTAACAATATCTGCAACCTTTGGTTTTAGTTCGTTAAATTCATGTCTATCTCCATCTTGCACCTGTCCCGAAATAATTAAAGGGGTACGTGCATCGTCAATTAAAACAGAATCCACCTCATCTACAATAGCATAATTAGGTTTACGTTGTACTAAATCTTCTACATTACTAGCCATGTTATCACGCAAGTAATCAAAACCAAATTCATTATTTGTTCCGTACGTAATATCTGCATTGTATGCAGCTCTTCTTTCTGGTGAATTAGATTGGTAGTTATCTATACAATCAATAGTTAATCCGTGGAACTGAAATAAAGGTGCCATCCACGCACTATCACGTTTTGCTAAATAATCGTTCACGGTTACTACATGCACACCTTTTCCTGCCAAAGCATTTAAGTATATTGGCAAAGTTGCTACTAAGGTTTTACCTTCCCCAGTCATCATCTCTGCAATTTTACCTTGATGCAACACAGAACCACCAATTAACTGAACATCATAATGAATCATATTCCAAACGACATCAGTTCCAGAAGCATTCCAAGAGTTTTGCCAAACAGCTTTGTCTTGATCAACCAATTGAACATATTCTTTAGTTGCGGACAATTCTCTATCATAAGACGTTGCTGTAACTTCTAGTTGAGTGTTTTCTGTAAATCTTTTTGCTGTTTCTTTTACAACAGCAAAAGCCTCTGCTTGTATGTCTTTTAACACTTTTTCAGAAGCATCGTAAGCTTGATCTTTTAAAGCATCTATTTGATTATAGATTCCTTCTTTAGCATCAAGTTCAGCAGTTTTAGCTTGTTGTTCTAATTCGGCAATTTCATCATCTATAGACTTAGTTGCTGTTGCTATTAAGCTCTTAAACTCTACTGTTTTAGCTCTTAATTCATCAATTGTTAATTTTTGTAAAGCCGCTTCGTAACTTCTTACTTCGGCTACTATAGGTTGTAGTAATTTTAAATCTTTTTGTTGTTTGTCTCCAACAAAAACTTTGATTACTGAGTCTAATATCCCCATTTTATTTTTTTGTTTATGTCTCAAATTTAAATAAAAAAAAAGCCTCTAATGAGACTTTCTTTTTATTTAATTCTGCTGTAATTTAATATTCTTCTTCGTTCCAAAGATAATCTTCTTCAGTCGGATAGTCTGGCCAAATTTCTACAATATCATCATAGATTTCTCCTTCATCCTCTAAACTTTGTAAATTCTCCACAACTTCTAGTGGTGCTCCTGTTCTAATAGCAAAATCAATTAGTTCGTCTTTTGAAGCTGGCCAAGGTGCATCTGCTAAATAGTTAGCTAATTCTAAAGTCCAATACATTTTTTTTCAAATTATAATTATTGCAAAAATAATTTTTTAATTAAAAAAGTCAAGTTTTTTTTTAGTCTTTTAAAGAACTTATTTTTGTTTGTTCGGAATCCACTTAATTTCATCCGCTTGTAATTGTTTTGACAACATTCGTGCCAACACAAACAGGTAATCTGAAAGACGGTTTAAATAAGTGATTACACCTGTATTGACAGGTTCATCCTTACTTAACAACACACTTATTCTTTCTGCCCTTCTACACACTGTTCTTGCTATATGACAATATGACACCGATGTATGACCACCAGGCAGCACAAAATGTGTCATTTGTGGCAATTGTTTATCTAGACTATCAATTTCTATTTCTAACTCTTCTATTTCTTTACTTCCAAAATCTCCTAAACCTAATCTACTTTTTCCGTTTTTTAAGATTTCTTTATCTTGTGGTGTTGCTAAAAAAGCTCCTACTACAAATAATTGATTCTGAATTTTGACCAAAAAATCTTTGTGCTTTTGCTCTATTTCTTGATCTCTGATTAAACCCATATAAGAATTTAATTCATCTACAGTTCCATAAGCATCTATTCTAATATTAGATTTAGAAACTCTTTGTCCTCCAAACAGAGAGGTTTCTCCCTTGTCTCCTGTTTTTGTATATATCTTCATTTTTAGAATCTAATTTTAAAATGTTCTTTGTTTTGTTCTGTTCTAAAAAAGACCAATCCCCATTGAAATAAATCTACAGTAGCGGTTACTTCTGGATGTTTTTTTATTTCTTGCCAAGCTTCTTTCATTCCTTCTGACCAATAAATATCATCAAAAATAAAAACTGAATTATTGTGTTTCGCTTTTAAACACTGCTTAAAATAAATTAATGTAGCCTCTTTTTGATGATTTCCGTCAAAAAAAACCAAATCATACGTGTTGGCATCTATCACTTTGGGCAAAATTTTATTAAAATCTCCTTGAACTAAATTTAATTGTAAATTGTAATTCATCAATTGTTCTTGGGCAACTGCTAATGTTTTTGAACATCCTTCTATAGATGTAACTTTAATTTTAGGATGATTTGCCAAAATAGAGAATGTTCCCATACCCAACGAGGTACCCAATTCTAAAATATTTTTACAATCTAAATAGCCAACAATCCTATTTAATAATTGAGCGTATTTTTTAGATACACCTGCGTTTTTAGCAATATCACTAATTTTTCTGTGATTATTTTTAAAAACTCTAGATCCAGATCCTAAATCTGTAATCTCTATAAAATTTGTATTATTCTTTAATTTTTGTCTGTAACTATCTATTTGTGCTTGAATAGAAGTGGGAGTTTTTTGATACAAACACTTTGTAACCAACTTATAAACAAAGGGAGAGTGAACACCGTGCTGGTTCGTTGAATTTATTATATATTTAAAGTAATCTATTATCATAATACTTGCTAAAAACATCTGTAAAAGTAAAGTAAATTAAAGTTAGAAACTCTAATTTATAATTTTATATTTGTTATTTAAGACATTTCTTATTCTATGAAAAACATTGTTACGGCCTTTATTACATTGATTTTATTGACGTCTTGCGTTAGTAATAAAAGAACAACATATTTACAAGGAGACTTGTCTGAAAAAAAATATGATTTCCCACACCAGAGTTTTAAGACTCAAATAAATGATATTCTTTTAATTACGGTTACGTCTAAAGACGAAGAATTGACTAATTTTTTTAATTCGTTAGGAAATAGTGGTGGTTCCTCACAAGGTAACATCAACAACATAAACCCTTATTTTAATGGGTATAGAATTGACCCTCACGGAAATATTAGATTGCCTTATATTGGAGAAATGAATGCTTTGGGATATTCTTTAGATCAAATTCGTAAAAACATAGAAACAGAACTAGGAAAATACATTCAGAATACTGATACTTTTTTTGTAACAGTAAAAAATGCAGGAATAAAATACACCATTGTAGGAGAAATTGGAGCTCCAGGAACCAATACCTTGCAAGCTTACGAAGCAACTATTATTGATGCTATTGCAAATTCAGGAGATATTACTCAATACGGAAACAGAACCAACGTAGAAGTTATTAGACAAGAAAAAAACGGGGTACAAAAATATTTAATTGATTTGACCAATGTTGAAAGTTTAAATTCTAATGTATTTTTATTAAAAAACAACGATATTATAAACATAAAGCCAATACGACAAAAACCTGTTGGAATTGGAACTACGGGTTTAAGTGTGTTTAATACTGTTCTTTCTACATTTACGGTAGCAATTACCACTATTTTATTTATTAACTCTTTATAGTCATATATGGATTCTAAAAACCTAAAAAACATTACTTCAGAATTTGGTTCTATAGACTTAAAAGGATATTTACTTAAAGTTGTTAGTTACTGGAAACTCTTTGTTTTGTCTGTTATTATCTCTTTAGCTTTTGCTAAATATAAAAACATGATGAATACTGACAATTATAATATTAGTACTCAAATTACCATTAACGAGAAATCAAACCCTATGTTTTCTTCTAATACAAACATCTCTTTTAACTGGGGTGGTGCTAGTGATATGGTAGAATCTGTAAAAGCAGAATTCAAATCTAGAACACATAATGAAAAGGTAGTTGAGAAACTTCAGTTTTATATTAATTATTTAGAAAAGGAAGAAATTCTTTTTAAGACAAGATATAAAGATATATATGGCTATACTCCTTTTGTTATCAACCTTAACAATAAAGAATCCTATCAAATACAAAACGACAAAGTTGAACTTATTTTTAAGACTCCCAACACAGTACAAGTAACTTTAGATTTGGGAGAAAACCGAACAAATGCTTCTACTTATAATTATTTTACACATAACTCTAAAGGGATTACTCTTAAAAATAATCGTTATCAAAAAACATTTGATATTACCAAAAGCATACAAACTCCTTTTTGTGAATTTGACTTACATTTGGTAAACAACCCTGTTCTAAACAAACCCTATTATATTAGCTTTAGTTCTTTTAACGGTACTGTTGGTAGCTATAGATCTCTTAATATTAACTCTGCAGTAACAGGTACTTCTTTGTTAAACCTGAGTATGCAAGGAGCTAACAAAAAACGTTTAATTGATTATATAAACAAAACAGTTCAAGTTTTAGGAGAAGGAGAAAAGCAAGAAAAAATTACTTATGCTGTAAATACAAAAAAGTTTATTGACTCTTTATTTGTTATAGAAAATAATAAGCTAAATAATATTGAAGAAGAGTTAATCAAATTTAAAACAGACAACTCTGTAAAGCTTTCTAGTGAAGGTGAAAGAGCTTACGATCAAATTTTAGATTACGAAAATCAACAAAAAGAATTAAAGGACAATACCGAATTATTACTTCGTTTTAAAAACAGTACGCTTAGTAATGATTTAGATATTAAGAATATTCCTCTTTCGGAAATACAAGATATTGGTTTACAAACAGCTCTAACAGAACTGATTAATCAATTAATGTTAAAAGAGAGATTGTTAAGTAATCACATCTATCCTTCTCATCCTGATTTTATCGAATTGAACAATAAAATCAAACTATCTAAAGAAAACATTAAAGGTAGAATTAATGCTTTAATTGTTTACAATACAGAAAAATCAAAAAAAATAGACACTCATATTACAGAAGTTAAATACTCTATTAAAGATCTACCTCTTAAAGAGCATCAATTACTACAATTGGAAAAAGATTATGTTTTATCAGAAACAAATTACAATATTTTAAAACAAAAAAGTTACGATGCTGGTGCAGCTATTGCAGCCAACTCTTCAAGTATAAAAGTAATAGACAATGCTAAAGATATTGGACAAGGTCCATTGGCTAACAAATCGTCTTTTAACTATGTGGTATCTATATTACTTGCTATTATTTTACCTTTAATTTTTATTACCATTATTGAAGCTTTAGATGATAGTGTTTATACTGTAGAACAATTAGAAAAACTATACAGAGTACCTGTACTGGGAGTTATTGGTAAAAACAAAAGTGAATCTAACTTAGTTTTGTTACACAGTCCTAATTCTTCTGTTGCAGAATCTTACAGAGCTATTAGATCTAATATTCCTTACTTATTTCACAAGGAAAATGTTAACAAAAACAACAAAACAATCTTATGTACCTCTTCTATTGGTGGAGAAGGTAAAACAGTAACTTCTATGAACATTGCTAGTTCATATGCTTTAAGTGGTAAAAAAACTGTTTTATTAGGATTTGACTTAAGAAAACCTAAAATTCATAAGGACTTCCATTTAAAAAATACAGAAATTGGTTTGGTAGATTATATTATTGGTAATCTAAGTCTAGAAGAAGTTATTCAGCCCACAGACGTTCCTGGTTTAGATATTATTTTAACAGGAACTATTCCGCCAAATCCATCTGAGTTAATTTTAAGTGATGCTACCAAAGAATTGTTTGCAGACCTTAAAATGCTATACGATTATGTAATTATTGACACCCCTCCTATTGGTTTGGTGTCTGATGCTCTTGATTTAATGCAATTTTCTGATGCCAATATTTATGTAACTAGACAAGGCTATACGAAGAAAGGAATGATGAAAATGATTGATCAAAAATACACCAATTACGAAGTAGTTAATATTGCCTTTGTATTAAATGACTTTGCTCAATCTTCTAAATACGGTTATAGATACGGATATGGGTATGGGTATGGATATGGATATGGTTCTTACGGATATCATTCTGATGACAAAGTAAGCTTAATGCAACATGTTAAAAATATTTTTACTAAGAAAAAACCTATATAAAAATGAAGTTAAAGCTTCTACGAAATAAGAAAAACATTCTTCCTCTTGTTCTTTTTATATTTGTGATTTGGGTCCTTTTTTTTGATGCAAACTCATATCTATATCAACGAGAACATGACAACGAAATAAAAAAATTAGAAAAGAGTATTGAGTTTTATCAAAAAGAAATTGAAAAAAACAGAAAAACAATAGATGACCTTTCTATTCAAAAAAACTTAAACAATTACGCAAGAGAAAAATATCATTATAAGAAAAAAGAAGAATACCTTTATCTTATAGAATACGATACTATAAATTAATACAAAAAGAGCTTTCAATAAAATTGAAAGCTCTTTTTAGTTATACTTAAATCAAAAACAATTAGTAATCGTTTTTTTTGGCTTTTTTACTCCCTTCATAAATTTCGTACTTTACAAACTTACAATCTAAATCACTGTTTTTAATTGCAATTCTTCTGCTTGTTTTTAAACCTACGTATTTTAAAGCTTCTATATCAGAAGTGATAAACCAGGCTGATGAATTATGATAATGATGCTTTAAAGTATCTCCAATGCTTTTATAAAAACCTTCTACATCGTCTAACTTTAATCTTTCTCCATAAGGAGGGTTAAACAAAATTGTAGTAGGTCCATGTACTTCTTTAGTAGAATTAAAAAAGTTTACATGGTGTACTCCTATAAACTCACCCAAATTAGCATTTTCTATATTTTCATTTGCTTTTCTAACTGCAGAGGGAGCTTTATCAAATCCCATAATTTTAAACTGAGGATCTCTAATTTTTTTAATTAATGAGTCTTGAATTATAAAAAACAAATTCTCATCAAAATCTTTCCATTTTTCAAAAGCAAACTCCTTGCGGTTAATATTTGCCGGGATGTTACAAGCAATCATAGCTGCTTCTATCAAAAGAGTGGCAGAACCACACATGGGATCTATAAAGTTTTGATCTCCTTTATATCCTGAAAGTAAAATTAATCCTGCCGCTAAAACTTCATTTATTGGAGCTAAATTGGTATTTAGTCGATACCCTCTTTTGTGCAAAGAGTCTCCAGAACTATCTAAAGAAACAGTGGCAACCCCATTTCTATCTACATGTACATTTACTTTTAAATCTGGGTGTTTAATATCAACATTAGGTCTAGATTCGTATCTAGCCATAAAATAATCTGCAATAGCATCTTTGGTTTTTAGCGCTAAATAATGTGTATTGTCTGTTAATCCACTAAATTGATTGGTTCCTTTGGTAGCAAATGTCCCCGAAACAGACAGATATTTTTCCCAACGAATCTTTAATAAATTTTTATAAAGCTCGTCTTCGTTTCTAATTTTAAACTTAATAATAGGTTTTAAAATTCTAATGGCCGTTCTTAAATATAAATTTGCTTTGTACATAAAACCCTCATCACCAACAAACTCCACCATTCTAACCCCTGCCTTTACATCTTGTGCACCTAACTCTTTTAACTCGTTAGATAACACTTCTTCTAGTCCTTGTAAGGTAGTGGCTACCATTTTAAAATTACTACTCATAAACTTATAAATTTTATACAAAAGTAATTGTTTGTAATGTCTTTTGAATAAAACTACTAAAGAATAAATTAACTAAATTTGACAGCCTACAAATAAAAGTAAATGGACAATACAAAAACTTGGTTTAGCGAATGGTTTAACACCACTTATTATCACATTTTATACAAAAACAGAAATAACGAAGAAGCTCAAAGATTTATTAAAAATTTGGTTTCCTTTTTAAAACTGCCTAAAGAAAATACCATTCTAGATTTGGCTTGTGGAAAAGGAAGACATTCTATTTTTTTAAACTCTTTAGGTTACAATGTAATTGGTGCAGATTTGTCTAAAAACAGTATAGACTACGCAAATAAATTTGGAAATAGCAAACTAAAATTTATAGTACAAGACATGCGTAAACCTTTTAATATAAAAGTAAATGCTGTTTTTAATATGTTTACAAGTTTTGGTTATTTTGATGACGACAATGATGATATTCAGGTTTTAAAGAATATTGAAACCATGATTGAAACTGACGGAGTTGCTGTTGTTGATTATATGAATGTAAATAAAGTAATTAAAAATCTAGTAAAGAGTGAAACGATTGCCAGGGACCATTTAAATTTTAACATAAAAAGACACCTTACAAACGGATTTATTACCAAAGATATAGACTTAACGGACAAAGGAGAAGAGTTTCATTTTCAAGAAAGAGTAAAAGCAATTGATTTAGACAAATTCACAAGCTATTGTGAACACGCAAATTTAAAAATTAACCATATCTTTGGCGATTATAATTTATCAGAATTTAACTCAGACACTTCTGATAGATTGATCTTGATTTTAAGCAAATGATTTATATATATTTAATAGCTTCTGTTTTAGTTAGTGTTCTTTTTGTTAGCATTAGTCACCCCAAAAAAAAGTTTATTCAACTATTACTTTCTTTTAGTGGAGCCTATTTGTTATCTATGACCATTAGCCACTTATTGCCAGAAACGTTTGGAATATTAGGTTCTAATCATCAACACGACAACACTCAAACAGTAAACACAAAATTAATTGGAGCCTTTATTTTATTAGGAATTTTAATCCAATTAGTTTTAGAATCTTTTTCTAAAGGAGCAGAACACGGACACGTACATATTCACGATAGTAAAAAACAATTTCCTTGGATGTTATTTATAAGTTTGTGCCTGCACGCTTTTTCTGAAGGAATACCTTTAGGGTATGACAAAAATCAATCTTTTTTATGGGCTATTGTAATTCATAAAATACCTGTTGGAATTGTACTAACCTCTTTTTTTCTTAAATATAAATACGAGTTAAAAAAAGTTATTTTTTTTATGACAACTTTTGCTCTAATGAGTCCTTTAGGAAGTTTATTGGCATCTAAAATTCATTTCTTTCAGCATTATCAAAACTACATCACCGCTATTATTATCGGTATATTTTTACACATATCTACAGTTATTCTTTTTGAAAGCTCAGAGAATCATAAGTTTAGCTATCCTAAGTTTATTGCTATTTTATTAGGAATGGCGGTTGCTTTATTTTAATTAGCACTAGTCTTTTAGAACCTACAAAAGACCTCTTTTTCTTTTATAATAAAAAGTAAAAAGGCTATATTAGTAATGCATATGAATGATGCATTTATAAAAAAATATACCTATCTACTATGAAAAAGAATGAACAAAATTTTAAAGTTGTTGCTATTGGTGCATCTGCTGGAGGACTAGATGCAATTCAACAACTATTTGATCAGATTCCCGAAGATACTGGTATGGCTTTTATAATTATACAGCACCTTTCTCCAAACTTTGTAAGTTTAATGCCAGAGCTTCTGTCAAAACACACAAAAATGCCCGTTTATACTGCCGATGAAAATCAAACCATTCATCCTAACTGTATTTATTTAAACCAACGTAATAAAAACCTACAAATAAAAGGAACCGAGCTTCATTTAATAGATAAAACTCCTAACCTAAATCTACCTATAGATATCTTTTTTCATACGTTAGGAACTGAATATCAAGAAAACTCTGTGGGGATCATCCTTTCAGGAACAGGATCTGATGGGTCTAGAGGAATTAAAACCATTAGCGAAAACAACGGTATTGTTATAGTTCAAGATCCTATTTCCTCTCAGTTTGATGGGATGCCTAACTCTGCAATTAAAACAAAATTAGTCGATTATGTTTTAGACCCCGAAGGAATTGCAACCGTTATAAAAAAAATACCTTTTAATAATAAATTTACATCCTTAGATGAGGAGTTGATTGCTAAAAGTAATGAAGAGTTGCTATTTTCTATTTTAGATGAAATTTACAAGCATACCAATATCAATTTTAAAAACTACAAAAAGAACACTATTGTAAGAAGAATTGAGAAAAGAATGAACATTAATAATATTGAAAAAATTATTGATTACTTAAAATTCTTGCGTAAATCTAATACCGAAAAATCAGCTTTAAAACAAGATTTTTTAATTGGTGTTACTCGTTTTTTTAGAGATGAAGAAGCTTTTAATGTTATAAAGCATAAAGTAATACCTAACATATGTGCCACAAAAAAACCTTTAGATACCATTAGGGTTTGGACCGCAGGCTGTTCTACAGGAGAAGAGGTTTACTCTTTGGCTATGCTTTTTGATGATTATATTACTCAAAACAAACTTCAATTAGATTTTAAAATATTTGCTACAGATATAGACAACGATGCTTTATCTATAGCTAGTACTGGCTATTTTAATATAAATACCATTACAGAAATTGAAAAAAAATATTTAGAAAAATACTTTATAAAATCTGGTGATAACATAAGTGTTATTAAAAACTTAAGAGAAAAAATAGTTTTCTCAAACCATAATATATTAAGTGATCCTCCATTTATTAAAATGGATCTTATTTCTTGTAGAAACCTGTTAATATACATAACTAATAATGCTCAGAAAAAGATTATGTATAACTTTCAGTTTGCATTAAATAAAAATGGGTATTTATTTTTAGGAAATAGTGAGTCTTTGGGAGAAATATCTAAATGTTACGATGTTATTGATACCAAATGGAAAGTCTATAAAAATATATCCGATGAAAAATTTAGATATATTGAAACCAATCAAACCAACGAGGTTAATACCTTTAATTACCATAGTAGCCCTTTAAGAAAAACTTCTTACTTAACAGATTACAAGCCTAAAGAAAATACAGAATCGGCATATCACAAATACCTAAGTAAAAAACACAGTCCTGATTCTATTTTTATAGATAGTCATTTTAATATTTTATTTATAATAGGTGAAGCGGGTACTAAATTAAGTCATGCAGAAGGATTGTTTCAAAACAATTTACTAAAAATTGTTAAGCCAGACTTGGCTGCTATTATAAGAAGTAGCGTTCAAAAAGTAGAAAAAGAGGGAAAAGATATTACCATAAAAAACATTGTTAATAAAAAAGATGATAAAACTTACACCTTTGACTTAACAATACATAAATCTAAAAACAATACCGATTTAAAAGAAACCTATATTCTTGAATTTAGTAAAGAATCTCAAGACGAAGAAAACACTATTATTATTAGTGATTTTCCTATTGAAGAAATTTCTAAACAACATTATGAAGAATTAGAAATTGAATTAAAAGCAACACGTTCAGAGCTTCAAAATGTAGTTGAAGAACTAGAAACCAGCAATGAAGAATTACAATCCAGTAATGAAGAATTAATGGCTTCTAACGAAGAACTACAAAGTACCAATGAAGAATTACAATCTGTAAACGAAGAATTATATACTGTAAATTCAGAATTACAAGAAAAAAATAAAGAGTTAGAATACCTTAACAACGATATTACCAACTTTTTAAACAGTACCAATATAGCCACTCTATTTTTAGACACAAGTTTAGACATTAGAAAGTTTACTCCTTCCCTAAAAAAGCACTTTAACCTACAAGATACAGATATTGGTAGATCTATTACTAGCTTTACCTCTAATTTTGGAGAAGACACCAAACTTGCTATCATTAACGATTCTAAAGAAGTCTTAGACAAATTAATTACCATAGAAAAAGAAATTGTAGACCTAGATGGTAACATTTTTCTAAAACGTATTCTTCCTTTTATTACTACTGATAAAAAAATAGAAGGTGTTGTAATTACTATCATAGACATCAATCAATTAAGAAAAACAGAAGAACAACTAGCCATAACAGAAAAACGTTACAAGAATCTATTTGAAAATCTAAACGAAGGTTTTATACATGCCCGAATTGTAACCAATGAAAATGGAAAACCAATAGATTGGGAATATTTAAATGTAAACCCTGCTTTTGAAAAACAAACAGGCCTAAAAGCGATAGATGTAATAGGTAAAAACGTAAGTACTATTTTACCAAATATTAAAAACGATCCTGCTAATTGGATTGAAATGTACGGAGACACAGCTATAACGGGTAAAGAACAGTTTATTGAAAATTATTCTGTAGATTTTGACAGATATTATATAGTTCACGTATTTTCTCCTAAAAAAGGTGAATTTGCAGCTACTTTTGCAGACATTACAGAAATAAAGAAAAAAGAACAAGAATTACAGAACAACAAAGAAGAATTACAAAAAATTCAAGAAATAACACACGTAGGTAGTTGGTCTTTAGATATAAAAACCAACGAAGTATTATGGAGTAAAGAACTCTACAAAATGTATGGATTTGACTTTAATAAACCAGTACCTCCTTATCCTGAACATCAAAAATTATTTATAAAAGAAAGTTGGGATACACTTACAGAATCTTTAAACAAAACCATAGAAACAGGTATCCCTTATGAGTTAGAACTAAAAACAATTAGAAAAGATGGCACCGAAGGTTGGATGTGGGCTATTGGAGAAGCTGTAAAAGATGAATCAGGTAAAATTGTAAAACTTAGAGGAGCTGCTCAAGACATTAGCGAAAGAAAAGTAATTGAAGAGGAATTAATTTTAGCTAAAAAAACAGCAGAAAATGCCAATTCACAAAAAAATCATTTTGTTGCAAATATGAGTCACGAAATTAGAACTCCTATGAATGCTGTAATTGGTTTTTCTGAATTGTTAAAAGAAAAAAACATCAATGATAAAGACAAAACCAATTTCTTAAAAATTATAGATAACAACTCTAAACAGTTGCTAAACCTTATAGACGATATTATTGATATTGCTAAAATAGAATCTGGTGAATTAAAAATAATTAACGAAATTTTTAACCTACCTAAGCTATTAAATGAAATATTACAAACCGTTAATCAAATTAAATTAAATAAGAACAAGAACAATATTGAGTTTAAATTAATTGTTCCCAAAGAATACAACCATATTCAAATTACAACAGACAAATTAAGAATTAAACAAGTCATAATTAACTTGCTAAACAACTCTTTAAAGTTTTCAGAAAAAGGAATAATTACTTTTGGTTTTAATCTAATAGAAAACAATCTTAATCTTTTTGTAAAAGATGAAGGAATAGGGATCCCTGTTCATAAATACAATGAAATTTTTGAACGCTTTAAACAAGTTAATTATCAAGACAATGCTAAATATGGAGGTACAGGGCTTGGTTTAACCATTTGTAAAGGTATTATTGATTTATTAGGAGGAGATATTTCTTTTACATCAGCTTTAGGTGTAGGAACAGAGTTTACCATCCAAATCCCTTTAAAACCATCAGAAACAATTTTAATTCCTAAAAAAGAAATTATAGAAAAACCTAAAGTGGACAACAACAATGTATTATTAGGCAAAACAATATTAATTGCTGAAGACGAAAAATTAATTAGAATATTCTTTCAACAAGTATTTAAAAACATCGATATCAATTTAATATTTGCAGAAAACGGAGCAGAAGCTGTCGAAATTTATAACGAACAACATGATAAAATTGACATAATTCTAATGGATATTAGAATGCCTATTCTTAACGGTTTTGATGCCATGCAAGAAATTTTAAAGAATTATCCTAATACTAAAATTATTGTTCAATCTGCCTTTGTAAGAGCCGAAGAAAAAGAAAGAGCTTTACAACTAGGAGCTGTAGATTATGTAACAAAACCTATTATTAGAGCAGAATTATTAGAAAAAATAAGAACTTGGTTGTAAAAAACATAATATTCAACCAATGTCTTGTTAAATAAATTCTTTGTTACCCTTAAAAAGCATATTTACTATTTAATTTGTAATTATAATTAAATAGTAAATATGCTTTTATTCATCTTACAATACTTAAAATATCCACTATTCCTTTCTTATTTACTAATTACAGCATGTAATAAAGAAAATAGCAACTCAAATTTTATTCCACCAACAAACAATACCAAAGAACAGGAAACGGATAAAGAAGAAGATACAACATCTCCCTCTGATGAGCCTTATTTCTTAACAAATCAAAACCCAATATCTAATCAAAAAAAGTGGGTAAAAGTAGAAAATCTATCTGATGAATTTAACACCACAACTTTTGATGATGATAAATGGCACAGGAACCCCGCTACAGATGGTTTTGGATGGTACGGTAGGCCACCTGCTTTGTTTGAATCTGAAAATGTAAGTGTGAGTGATGGAAATTTGAATGTGACCACTTTAAAATATAAAACTCCAAAAAATGTAAAAAACACAAATTGGACACACGGTGGAGCAATTATTAGATCTAAAGCAACTGCTAAACAAGGTCTGTATTACGAATGTAGAATGAAAGCCAACAAAACAATAATGTCTTCAACTTTTTGGATTGCTTTTAAACAAAACTGTAACAACGGCCACATAAGAAAACTAGAATTAGACATACAAGAATGTGTAGGACGTACTCATAAAAACACAGATTCGTGGGCTAGCCATTGGGATAAAATATACCACTCAAATGCTATTAGACATAATCGTAGTTGTGATATTGGTCAAGAAACTAGAAAATCCGGTAAAATTAATTTAACAGAACAAAACAATAGTAGATTTTTTGTTTACGGTTGCTGGTGGAAATCTCCTACAGAAATTTTATTTTATCTAGATGGAACATACGTATACTCCATTACTCCTACTACAGATTTTGACATAGAAGGATATATAACAATGGCTATAGAAACTTATGATTGGAATCCTCTAGATCCTGACGGAAGTATTTTTGAAACAGGTTCTTTTGATGATTTAACCACAAAATATGACTGGGTAAGAACATGGAAGTTAGAAAACAAATAACCATACTAAATTTTCTAAAACCTTCTATAAACAATACAAAATAGACTGTTCTTTTAAAAGGTGTTAATTATTTAGATTTTGCTTAGGTTTGTAAATTATTAACTAGATTTCAAACCTAAATGTTTATTACAAAAAAAAATATTTTTAAACTATTTTTAGTTATTACCTATTGCTCTTTTTCTCAGAGTAACAACACTTTTTTTAATACTCAAAACTCAGAATTTAATATGAGTTTAGAATATAGACCTAGAGCAGAATATCGTAAAGGATACAGAAGTTTACCCGAACAAGATTCTGATGCCGCTTTTTTTATATCTCACAGAGCTAGAATTAATATTGATTTTAAAAACGAAAAATTTTTATTTCACACAACCTTACAAGATATAAGAGTTTGGGGAGATACAGACCCTAGAGACGATACCGGAAAAGCACAGTTTTATGAATTTTATGTAGAACCTAGTATTACCCATAACTTATCTGTTCGTGTAGGTAGGCAAAGAATAATGTATGATAATCAAAGACTATTTGCAGAAAATAACTGGAGACAAGCTGGTGGTCAACATGATGCCGTTCGGTTTATTTACAAAAAAGAAAAACTAAATGTAGACTTAATTGGAGCATACAATCAAAACCAAGCAAGTGAAACTGATATTTCTTATGATGTTGATTGGGATATTTATAGAGCAATGGCTGCAAACTTTATAAAATACAAAGCCAATAAAAATCTTACTTTAACAGCTATTAATATTGCTGATGAATACACAGACCCTAGTACAAATAATATCAAAGGTTATTGGAAATCTACCAACGGAGGGAGAGTTACGTATCAAAAAAATAAATTAACATATACACTAGCTAGCTATTATCAATGGGGGAAAATTGAAAATGGTAAACAGCATAGTGCATACTATATAGAACCAGAGCTTACATGGAAAAAAAGCGATAAATATAGTGTTAAGTTTGGTGCTCAAATATTTAGTGGTGATAAGGATAAAACAGACCAAAAATCTACTTCTTTCTTGGCACAGTACGGAGCATTTCACAGACATAATGGTGGAATGGATTACACTCAAAAAACAGTAAGAACTAATGAACATGAGGGAATTATAAATCCATATATTATGCAAGATTTTACCTTTTTTCCTAAGTTTAGTTTAAACTGGCAAAGTCATTTGTTAGGTTCACAAACACAACTAACAAAAACAGTGAATACGACAACCCAAAAACTAGATAGATTTTACGCTTGGGAAAACGATTTTAGATTTTTTTACAAACCCAATAAGTATACTAAAATTGAATTTTCTCATTTATTCTTAATTCCAACTAATAGTATTTCTGCTATTGATACCGGTAAAGATGGAGACACTAATAAAATTGCTCAATTTACTTACTTAGCTATTAGCTGGACCCCAAACCTATTAAACATTCGTAACTAAAATGAGGTTTTTCTACATCATATTCTCACTTTTTATTTGTGTTGCTTGTCAAAGCCCCAAACATCAAAAACTAAACATAGCAGTTGCTGCAAATATGCAATATGCTATCAAAGAAATTGGTGTAGCATTTACCAAACAATCTGGTATTTTGCCTAACTTTATTATAGCCTCTTCTGGTAAATTAACAGCTCAAATACAACAAGGTGCTCCTTATCATGTTTTTTTATCTGCAGACATGAAATTCCCTAGCTCTTTACATAAAGATAGTTTAACGTTAAACAAACCTAAAGTATATGCTCTAGGTACTTTAATTATTTGGACAACTAGAGACAGTTTACAACCCAATCTAAATAGTTTAACTAGTAATAAAATAAAAAACATAGCTATTGCAAACCCTAAAACAGCTCCTTATGGAACTGCTGCTATAGAAGTCTTAAAAAAACACAATTTATACTCGGTTCTAAAAGATAAATTGGTTTTTGGAGAAAGCATATCACAAGTAAATCAGTTTATTAGTACCAAAGCAACTCAAATTGGTTTTACTAGTAAATCTGTTATTTATCAAAAAAACACCAATTCTAAGAACTCTTGGTTCCAAATCTCTAACAATGATTATACTCCAATGCAACAAGGAATTGTAATTATCAAACAAAACGATAATCAATTAAAAAATTCCTTATCCTTTTATAATTTTATGTTTTCTAAAAAAGCACAACAAATTTTAAAAAAACACGGTTATACTACTCAGACTTATTAAAAGTCAATTTGTATTTTTGCAAATAAAAATTGTTTTATTGAAACTAAACAGATACATTTTATACCTTCTTTTATTCTTTATTTCTTTTGTACACGCACAAAAAAGAAACAAAGACAGTCTATACATTAAAACATTTAAAGAATATTTTGCCATCAAATTAAGTAGTAGTAATAATGCCAAAAGTTTTACCATTACATCTCCTAATACAGAATATACTTTATCTCCACAGTCTAAACAAATTCCTAAAATCGGATTGAATTATCAATTTATATCCGTTCAAATAACCCTCCCAATTATTAATTACATCAATAATTTTGATAGTAGAAAAGGCAAAACCAAAACTACAGATATTGGATTAAATATTTTTATGCCTCATTGGCATCACTACTTTTTATATCAAAAAACAGAGGGATATTATTTAAAAAACACTCAAGACTTTATAGAGAATTGGAATCCTAAAAAAGATGATTATATTCAATTTTCAGATATGGTTTACAGAGAGTATTCTGGGGTTTCTACTTTTGCATTAAACCCTAATTTTTCTCTTAAATCATTAACCAATCAAAGTGAAAAACAAAGGCTTAGTTTGGGCAGTTTTGTTCCTTCTATTGCTTATAAATATTACACTATCAATAATCAAGAAACTGTTACGGCTAATAATGGCAAACAAAATTCTAACAATTTAGAATTTATTCTTCATTTAGGTTACATGTATAATTATGTGCTTACAAAATCTATTTTTTTATCAGCAGGAGTTTCTGTTGGACCTGGTTACAAATACACCAAATTATCTATTAACAACAACAATATAGAGACTAGTACAAACCATAATAATTTTTTACAAACAGAAACTTATTTTACTTTAGGTTATGATAATAGTCGTTTTTATGGTGGCTTTAATTTAAGTCAAAAATTTGATAAGTATTTTCAAAAAAGAAGTACATCAACCTTAATTGAAGAAAAACTGAAACTAAACCTTTATTTTGGTTATCGATTTGATCCACCCAAAAAAATAGATCATTATTTAAAAGAAAAAATAATGAAGAAATACAATATTAAATAGCATTTTAAACACACAAAAAAGGCTTCACAAAATGTGAAGCCTTTTATATATATTGTGTTACAAAAACTATTCTTGCTCTTCAAAAGCAGCCATAATTTCGTTAGAAACTCCCATATTAGAGAATCCACCGTCATGGAATAAGTTTTGTAAAGTCACTTTTTTAGTCAAATCAGAAAACAATGTAATTGTATAATCTGCACAGTCTTGAGCTGATGCATTTCCTAATGGAGACATTTTTTCTGCATAGTTAATAAACCCAGAAAATCCTTTTACTCCGTTACCAGCAGTAGTAGCCGTTGGCGATTGAGAAATAGTGTTTACACGTACTTTATGATCTCTACCAAAGAAATATCCAAATGAACGAGCAATAGACTCTAAATATGCTTTATTGTCGGCCATATCATTATAATCTGGAAATACTCTTTGTGCAGCCATGTAAGTTAAAGCAACAATAGATCCCCATTCTGCCATTGCATCTTTCTTATATAAAACTTGCATTACTTTATGAAAAGACAATGCAGAAATATCAAAACCTTTGTGTGTAAAATCGTAGTTATTATCTGTATAGTGAATTTTTTTACGTACGTTAACAGACATCCCGATAGAGTGTAAAACAAAATCAATTTTTCCTCCTAAAATCTCAACTGATTTTTCAATTAAGTTTTCAATATCTTCTAATTTAGTAACATCCGCAGGTATAATTTCAGAACCTGTTTTATCAGCCAATTCTTTAATTTCTCCCATACGCATAGCGATAGGTGCATTTGTTAATACAAAAGTTGCTCCTTCTGCATGTGCAGATTCTGCTACTTTCCAAGCAATTGAATTAGAGTCTAAAGCTCCAAAAATGATTCCTCTTTTACCTTTTAATAAATTGTACATATATATTGTTTAAAATAGTGTGTTCTATAATCTAAAATAGATTTTGGCAAATATAAGTTTTTCCTATTAAATACTTAGTAATTGTTCTGCATGTTCTATTGCAGACTGAGATTTTTCTTTACCTCCTAACATTTCTGCAATTTCGTTAACTCTTTCTTTCACATCTAATTGAGTTAAATAAGTAACCGTTTCTTCTCCCTCTACTTGCTTGTAAACTTTATAATGTTGCTGTCCTTTAGAAGCTACTTGTGGTAAATGTGTAATGGTTATTACCTGCATATTGTCTCCCATTGCTTTCATTAAATCTGCTATTTTAGTAGCTACTTCTCCAGATACTCCTGTGTCAATTTCATCAAATAAAATAGTAGGCAAACTAACAAACTTAGACAAGATCATTTTAATACCTAGCATTACTCTAGAAAGTTCTCCTCCCGAAGCTACTTTTTTTAACAAACCAAAATCAGATCCTTTGTTAGATGCTAATAAAAATGCAATATCATCAATTCCATACTCAGTCAATTCTTTTGTGGTTTCTATAGCAATGTTAAATTGAGCATTTTCCATTCCTAATTTACTTAATATAAGCTCTAACTCATTTTTAAAATTGGCAACTATATTTTTTCTGTTTGATGATATTTTTGATGCAATATTAAAAGTTTTATTTTCTTTTGTGTTCATGTTTTTTTCAGCTTCTGCCAACAAATCAGCAGCATCTTCAACCTGTCCAACTTTTATAGCCAAACCATCTCTAACAGCAATTAGCTCTTGTAAAGATGTTACAAAATGTTTTTTTTGTAAAGAAAACAACAAAGACAACCTATCATTTAAAGCTTCTAATTCTTCAGGATTTGCTTCTACTCCTTCTGCGTGTTTTTCTAATTCAAAAACCAAATCATCCAATTCAATTTTTAAACTTTGTGCTCTTTCGTGTATCGATTTGTATTCTGAATCAAAAGGAGCTATTTTAGATAAAGATGTTTGCAATTGATTTAACAAGGTTTGTAAACCTATTTGTTCTTCGGTAGAAACTTGTAAACTATCAAACAATCCAATTTTTATATCTTCTGCATGTGATAGTTTTTCTATTTCAACTTCTAAGGTTTCAATTTCATCAATCTCTTTTAATTTTGCAGTTTGTAATTCTTTGTACAAGTGCAAATTGTATTCATATTGCTGTTGTGCTTCTTGCTGATTAGCTTTTAGCACCTTTAATTCTTTTACTGCTTTTTTGTATTCTTTTAAGGCTAATTTATAATCAACTAACAACGTATTATTATCAGCCAAAGCATCTACCACATAATATTGATAGTGTTTGTCTGACAAAGCCATGGTATTGTGTTGAGAGTGTATGTCTAACAAATATTCTTTTAACCCTTGTAAAGCCTTTAAATTTACAGGGGTATCGTTTACAAAAGCTCTGGTTTTACCATTAGGCAATAACTCTCTACGTACAATGGTAGATTGTTCGTAATCTAATTCTAAGTTTTCAAAAATTTGCTCTAATGCATAAGCTCCAATTTCAAATTCAGCTTCTATTACACATTTTTTATCCTTGTCTTTTAAGTTCGATAAATCGGCTCTATTACCAAGAACCAAACCTAAAGCACCTAACAAAATAGATTTACCTGCTCCGGTTTCTCCTGTAATTACAGAATACCCTTTGGTAAAATCCACTCGTAATCTCTTGATCAAAGCATAATTTTGAACAGATAAAGAAACTAACATATATACTTAGGTTTTAATTAGAATAAATTTGCTTCCACTTTTTAGAATTGTTGGGAGCTATTTTTTTTAAGACTGAAACTAACGGAGCAACATCTACTCCTCTATTTTTTCTAAAGACATTTACAATTTCATCCGCTTTGGCATCCATCATCATTCTGATTAAAATGTTGTTAGGATTGTCATCATAAATTTCTTTAAGCAAAATTACATCTGCAATTAATTTTTTTACAGCTGTTTTCTGATTTCTCTCAAAAGTATCTAAACTTTCAAAGTGATAGCTATAATAAATTTTTCTAAAAGACTCATTACTTTGTGTTAACAGTTGATCTATTAACGTAAAACGAGTTACACTATTTATTTTATTATCCCAACCTATAGATCCAGATTGTTGCGCTTGATTGGCAATAGATAGTGCTGTTTTTAAATAAGCTTCTCCTCCTAAATTACTAAAAGTATCTGCATAGATTCCTAATATCAAATAACTATAATAAGATATTACAGAGATTAGATTAGACTCGTATACATTCACATTAAAATTTAAAGGCTGAAATTCTGTATATCTAAAGGTAAAACTATTGTCTTGATGATTGATAATTGGACTATAATAGACCGAATTAAAAACAGGTCTAGATGCCTGTACCTGAACCGTTCCTTTGTAAGAATTAGTTCCTGTTTGTTCTGTTAACAAAATAGTAAAAGCACACTTTACACGTTCGTGTTCTTCAAAATCAATCTTAGTCCATTTGGTTTGATTGATTAATTCTGTGATAGAATTTTCTAACGTTTTAAAAACTTGATTGTTAGAAACAGATATCTGATCTGCATTAACCGTTACGCTACAGTTTAATTCTTGTGCTTTTATTCCTGTAAAAACAAGCAAAAAAATCCATAAAAAAAACGATTTATACATTTAGTTTATTAATAATAACGTTTAAAATATCTGCTGCAACCTCTGTTTTAGATTTCGTTTCAAATTTTTGAATCATAAAATCTTTATCAATAATAGTGATTTTATTGGTATCTTTTGCAAAGCCAGCACCTTTATCTTTTAAAGAATTTAACACTATTAAGTCTAAATTTTTTCGTTGTATTTTTCCTTTTGCATTTTCTTCTTCATTATTAGTTTCTAAAGCAAAACCAACTAGCAATTGATTTTTTTTAGACTGTCCTAAAGAAGCCAAAATATCTTTTGTAGGTGCCAATTCAATTTGCAAACTGGCATCTTTCTTTTTTATTTTTTGATGAACAACTACTGCAGGTTTATAATCTGCTACTGCTGCAGAACAAATAGCAATGTCTACATTATTGTAGTAGTTATGACATGCATTGTACATTTCTTCTGCACAAACAACATCAATACGTTTTATAAAAGAATGATTAACTTGCTGAAAAGAAGGTCCTGAAACCAAAACTACTTCTGCACCTAAATTGGCTGCACACTTCGCAATCTCAAATCCCATTTTTCCAGAGGAATGATTTCCTATAAAACGAACAGGGTCTATAGCCTCATAAGTAGGTCCTGCTGTTATTAAAACTTTTTTACCTCTTAAAGGTAATTTAGACTGAATGTCCTTTTCTATAAAAGCAAGAATATCTTCGGGTTCTGCCAACCTTCCTTCTCCAACCAAACCACTTGCTAATTCACCACTAGTTGGAGGAATAAGAATATTTCCAAAAGAAATTAGTTTTTCTATACTGTCTTTGGTAGAGGGATGTTGGTACATATCTAAATCCATAGCCGGTGCAAAATACACGGGACATTTTGAAGATAAATAAGTAGCTAATAAAAGGTTATCACAAACTCCATTGGTCATTTTGGCCAACGTGTTTGCTGTTGCAGGAGCAATAATCATAAGATCTGCCCATAGACCTAAGTCTACGTGATTGTTCCATACAGCATTTTCATCCTCTTGATTGTAAAAAGTAGAATGAACAGGATTTTTAGACAACGTTGAAAGTGTTAACGGTGTCACAAATTCTTTAGAAGCAGGTGTTTGCACAACTTGTACATTGGCACCTGCTTTTATAAATTGCCTTACTAAATGAGCAGTTTTATAGGCTGCAATGCCTGCACTAACACCCAATAAAACTTTTTTCCCACTTAATATGCTCATAAAAAACTACTCTTGTTCTGGTTTTCTATGGTAAACTTTTCCTTCTAACCACTCTTCTACTGCTATTGCATGTGGTTTTGGTAATTTTTCGTAAAACTTAGAAACTTCAATTTGCTCTTTGTTTTCAAAAACTTCTTCTAAACTATCGTTATAAGTAGCAAACTCTTCTAATTTATCTACCAACTCTTTCTTTAAATCACCACCAATTTGAGTAGCTCTTTGAGAAATAATAGAAATCGCTTCATAAATATTTTGCGTTTCTGCTTCTACTTTAGACTTGTCATAAGTAACTGTAGACAACGGAGCTTCTGTTTTTTTGTAATCCATAATATTATATAATAATCTTAACTATTTTGTTGTTGTTTTGGTTGTTTTTCTTTAATAAGCTTTTCATACAACCCATCTGCTTCTTTTAAATATTCCGATGCTGGAAATGCTTTTTTATATCTAGTATAAGCTTTTAAAGCATCTTTAATTCTATCTTCTTTTTTATGAACTACACTGTTAATCCCCAATTCATAGGCAGATTTAAACTTGTAAAACATTGCTTCTTCTTTGTATGACGTTCCTAAATAATCTAAAATCACATTATCAAAAGCTACAATGGCAGATTTATAGTTTCCTATTTTAAAGTACTGCTTTGCTATTTCAAATGCTTTTTTTTCTAATTTTAAGTTTAATTCGTCTACTCTTTTATTGGCTTCTGCAATTTTTTTAGAGTCTGGATTATTGTCTATAAAATTTTGAAAAGCTTCTAGTGCTTTTTGAGTATCTGTTTGTGTTACACTGTACTTTGGTGATAACTGAAAATAACTCTCTGCTATTCTATACTGTCCACTTTCTATTTCAGTACTTTTAGGATAGCTTCTTATAAATTTTTCGTAGTAATAAACGGCTGTTAAATAATCTTTAATATTATAGTTTGAGTCTGCCAAACGAAAAGTAATTACTTCTGCTTGGGGTTTGCTAGCATATTGTGGCATTACCAATTCATACAAACGAATTGCTTTGTCATAATCTCCCTCTTTATACAAAGAGTTTGCCATGTTGTAACGCTCTAACCCTGTACCTTTATTTAACACCTTGTTATATTTCCCACAAGATGACAAGGTAACAGTTGCTAAAACAACAATTAAACTATACTTAAAAATTTTATACATATTTATTTTTTTAGGAAGCAACGTAAAACGATTCTACAAATTGTCTTAAGTCTGCTTTTAATTTTGGAGTCGCTTCTACTAAAGGCAATCTTACTTTAGCGTTAGACAATCCTAATATTTCTAATAAAGCTTTTACTCCAACAGGGTTTCCTTCATTAAAAATTAAACCGATACTTTTTTGAATTTTATACTGTGTATGAAATGCTTTTCTTCCTTTATCTAACAAACCTAAACGAATCATGTGAGAAAACTCTCCAGGAAACGCTTGCCCTACAACAGAAATTACTCCAGCTCCTCCTGCAATTGTTATTGGCAATGCCAACATATCATCACCAGAAATTACTAGAAAATCTTTTGGAACTGCTTTAATTAATTTTAAAGCTTGATCCATATCCCCTTTCGCCTCTTTTACTCCAATAATATTTGGAATAGCTGCTAATCTTGCCACTGTTTTAGGCAATACATTAGAACTTGTTCTTCCTGGTACATTATATAAAATAATATCCACTGGACAAGCCTCTGCAATTGCTTTATAGTGTTGATAAATTCCTTCTTGAGAAGGTTTATTGTAAAAAGGAGAAACTGATAATATAGCATCTACTGCTGTAAAATCAGTTCCTTTTATTTCTTCTATAACGGCACTAGTGCTATTTCCACCAATACCTAATACAATAGGTAATCTTCCTGCATTTGCATTAATAATAGTTGCTTTTACTATTTCTTTTTCTGCATTTGTTAGGGTAACCGCCTCTGCAGTAGTACCTAGTACTACTAAATATTCAACAGCATTATCTATCTGAAATTCAACTAACTTTTCTAAAGTTTGAACATCTATATTTCCATCATTATCAAAAGGGGTTATCAATGCAACTCCTGTTCCCAAAAAACTACTCATCTTTTACTTATGCTCTTTAATAATTTGTGCTAGCCTGCAAATTTACTATTTTATTTAGAGAATATCCACTAAATAAATACTCCATAACAAATAAGGTGTAATTATTTAACATAAATTAACAAGGTGTCTAATTTTCAGTAACATACTTGTATAATATTACCAACCTCTGGAAAAAGTTTCTCGTTCCCCTTTTAAATTTATAATAACTAACTTATTAATATTGTCAGATTCTTTAATTGTTTCTTTAACTCCCTCAACATCTGTTAGTGTATTTAACTCATAATTATTGATTGAAACAATTACATAGCCTGGTCTAATTCCTAACTTCTGAAGGTCTTTATTATTTATTTTAGTTACTCTAACTCCGTTAGAAACTCCTATTTTTTTCTTTTCTTCAGATTTTAATTCGTTAAATTGAATTCCGAAAGCTTCTGTTATCAATTCACTTATTTCAGATAATTTTACTTTTAAGACTTTATCTACTCCGTCTCTATCTATAGTCACTAAGATTTCATCACCTGGTCGTTTTGCCACCAATTGCCCCACTAAATCGGAGAACTTATGAATTTTAACTGAGTTAATTTTCTTAATTACATCTCCAGATTTCATCCCTGCTTTATCAGCTCCTGTTCCTTTAGAAATATCCGAAATATAAACTCCATCAATATCCGATTTTGCTTGTGTAGTTACTCCTAAAACAGCCCTTTTTACAGATCCATTCTCCATTAAATCTTCAACCACTCTTTTTGCTATGTTAGATGGCACTGCAAAAGAATATCCAACAAAAGATCCTGTTTGAGAAGAAATAGCCGTGTTAATACCTATCAATTCTCCTCTTGTGTTTACCAATGCTCCTCCGCTATTTCCTGGATTAACTGCTGCATCTGTCTGAATAAAAGATTCTATATTATTATTCCCCTCCAAATCTCTTCCTTTTGCACTAATAATACCCGCGGTTACTGTAGAAGTTAAATTATAAGGGTTTCCTACTGCCAACACCCATTCACCAATTTTCGAAATATCAGAGTCTCCAAAAGTAACAAATGGTAAATCTTTTGCATCAATCTTTACCAATGCAATGTCTGTAGATTTATCAGCTCCTATTAATTTTGCGGTATACTTCTTTTTATTATTTAAAACAATTTCTATATCCGATGCATTTTCTATTACATGATTATTGGTAATGATATAACCATCCGGCGAAATAATAACTCCACTTCCCGTTCCTACTCTCTCATATTTTCTACCTCCATATCCTTGTCCAAAAAACAATTCTGCAAAAGGATCTTGTTGCACTCCTACAGAAGTGTTTTTTACGTGTACTACCGAGTTTACTGTTGCTTCTGCTGCTGTCGTAAAATCTGTCAAATTTTCAGCCGCCACCAATTTTGTGTTAGCTGTATAAACAGGAAAATGCTCTACTCTAGAATTAGAACTTTCCGCTTCTACATTTACTTCTGGTTTTATGAGTTGATTGTATATAATAATCGACACAAAACCACCTAATAATGCTATTACAAATAATTTAATATTCTGTTTCATGTTTTTAAATTTTAAATATCTAAATAGCAATTTTTCAAAAACTATGCCAAGGCAAAACATTAGACAAAAGTGTATTATTTAACACATCTTATTAAGAAAAAAACATAATTCATCATTATAGTTAATTTTATATTATTTTTTTTAATAAATTTACAATCGTGCACGAACACGAAAACCTTATTTAATTAAAATAAAAAATGAAAAGACTATTTATTTCAGCTGTCACTCTGTTTACCCTTTTAACATCTTGTAAACAGCAAGAAAGCAAATCTCCTTGGAAAAATTTAATCATTAACAATTCGCTAGAAGGATGGAATATTAAAGGTGGAGAATCTACATACCATGTAAAAGATGGTGTTATTACAGGTACAACAGGTAAAAACACTCCCAATACTTTTTTAACAACTAACGAACATTATGGTGACTTTATATTAGAAATAGAATACTTGGTAGATCCCAAAGCTAATTCGGGAATACAAATTAGAACAAATAGTTTTCCTGAATATAAAAAAGGTAGAGTTCACGGATATCAAGTAGAAATAGACCCATCGGAAAGAGCATGGAGTGGTGGTATTTTTGAAGAAGGAAAAAGAGGATGGCTAAATGATTTAGAAGACAATACTGCTGCTAAAAAAGCTTTTAAACAAAACGATTGGAATAAATACAGAATTGAAGCTATTGGTGACACTATCAAAACATGGATAAATGATGTACCTGCTGCTCATTTAGTAGATAACGAAACTGCTTCTGGTTTTATTGGACTTCAAGTTCACAGAGGTAAAGAAGGAACACAAATTAAATGGAAAAATATTAGAATTATTTCTAAAAACGCACAACAATACAGTACAAAAACCCCTGTTCCTGTAATGGTAAAACGCAATACTATATCTAAAGCAGAAAAAGAACAAGGATGGGAACTGTTATGGGATGGAAAAACTAAAAAGGGCTGGAAAGGAGCCAAATTAGACAAATTTCCAAAGCAGGGATGGAAAATTAAAAATGGAATTCTATCTGTTTTATCTTCTGGAGGAGCAGAATCTGCAGCAGGTGGAGATATTGTTACAACAGAGTCTTACAAAGATTTTGAACTAAAGGTTGATTTTAAATTAACTCCAGGTGCCAATAGTGGAATTAAATATTATGTAGATACTAACATTAACAAAGGAGCTGGCTCTTCTATTGGTCTAGAATATCAAATTTTAGATGATGCTTTACATCCTGATGCTAAAAAAGGAAGTCACCAAGGAAGCAGAACCGTTTCTTCTTTATATGATTTAATTCAAGCAGATACTAATAAACCTATAAAAGAAATTGGGGAATGGAATACAGCATATATTAAATCTGTAAACAACCATGTTGAACATTGGTTAAATGGAGTAAAGGTTTTAGAATACGAAAGAAAAAGTAATGACTTTAAAAAATTAGTATCCGAAAGTAAATACAAAAAATGGAAAGGTTTTGGATTGTTAGACAAAGGTCAAATTTTATTACAAGATCATGGAGATTTAGTCTCGTTTAGAAATATAAAAATTAAAAAACACTAAGAGAAATGAATACAAGAAGAGAATTTATTAAAAAAACTGCTGCAGGTAGTGCTGGCTTAATTGTAGGAGCATCTTTATTACCAAATATAGGATATTCTAATATACTAGGAGCGAACGAAAGGTTAAACGTAGCCGTTATTGGAGTACGTAGTAGAGCTAAATCTTTAACCAAAGCCATTAGTAAATATAAAGAAGCTAGAGTAGCATATACTTGTGATGTAGATGATGTTATTCTTCAAAAAAACAATCAATTCTGTCAAGAAACTCTTGGTTACATTCCTCAAACAGAAAAAGATTTTAGAAAAGTACTAGAAGACAAAAGTGTAGATGCCGTTTTTATTGCAACTCCTGAACACTGGCATGCCCCTATGGCTATTATGGCTTTGCAAGCAGGTAAACACGTATATGTAGAAAAACCTTGTAGTCACAACCTTTTTGAAAACGAAATGTTAGTAGAGGCTCAAAAAAAATATGGAAAAGTAGTTCAAATGGGAAACCAGCAAAGATCTGCTGTTACAAGTAAACAAGCTGTAGAAGAAATTAAAGAGGGTATTATTGGTACTGTTTACAAAGGAGAAGCTTACTACTCTAACAATAGAGGTGATATTGGTATTGGGAAAAAAATTGCAGTTCCAACAACGTTAGATTGGGATTTATGGCAAGGACCAGCCCCAAGAGAATCTTATAGAGACAATATTCACCCATACAACTGGCATTGGTTCAAAACTTGGGGTACAGGAGAAATTCACAATAATGGAACTCACGAAATTGACATTTGTAGATGGGCTTTAGGAGTAGACATTCCTAAGACCGTTAGTTCTGTTGGTGGAAAATACACTTATAAAGATGATTGGGAATACACAGACAACCAACAAGCAACTTTTACCTATGATGATGATAAATTTATTACTTGGACAGGACACAGTCGTGGAAAAATAATGCCAAATCAACCAGGACGTGGAGCCACTATTTATGGTAGCGAAGGTTCTATCATGCTAAGTAGAAATGCTTATCAATTATTTGATTTGAGCGGAAAATTAGTAAAACGAGTTGATGAAAAAGGAAAGAGTGTTACTCTTGGAACTGCTGGTGGTGGTGGTTTAGATGTAAAACATATTGCCAATTTCTTTAATGCGATTCGTATAGGAGAAAAACAGAATTCTCCTATTGCAGATGCTAGTATTACTACCATGACTTGTCACTTAGGTAATATTTCTCAAGAAGTAGGACGTACATTAAATATAGATACCAAAACAGGTAAAGTTAAGAAAGACAAACAAGCTCTTAAACTTTACAAACGTGAATACGAAAAAGGTTGGGAACCTAAATTATAAGTCTTTTTGATTTTATAAATTCCTAAAATAGGATTAAAAGCAAATTTGCTTTTAATCCTATTTTTTTTCCAATCCAAAAAGAGAAGAAAGCAAAGACTGTAATACAGACAATAGCAAACTAAACAACAACGCTACCCACAAACTACTTACAGAAAAACCAGATGTTAAATAAGCTGCCATATTTATAATAATAGCATTAATTACTAATAAAAAAATTCCTAATGTAAATATTGTTATTGGCAAAGTTAAAATCACCAAAATTGGTTTTACCAATAAATTTAAAACACTTAAAACCAACGCTACCCATATAGCGGTAGAAATATTATCTACTTGTACTCCGGGTAAAAAATTAGCAATAATTATTACTGCTAATGCACTTACTAACAATTGTATTATATAGTTCATATTTTTCTTTTAAAGTTACAATTCTATTTAACGATATAAAATAATTTGTTCAAAATCGTTCTCTATTCTACTCTACTCATTTTTCTTTGTATTTTTGTTCTTACAATTTAAAAGATAAATGGAAATTACTTTTTATAAATATCAAGGGACAGGAAACGATTTTGTTGTCATAGACAATCGTGATTTAAGCTTTCCTAGAGAAAACACAAAACTAGTTAACTTTCTGTGTGACAGAAGATTTGGTATAGGAGCAGATGGATTAATGTTGTTAAATCCATCAGACACTTATGACTTTACCATGGTCTACTACAACTCTGACGGTACCGAAAGTAGCATGTGTGGTAATGGTGGTAGATGTTTGGTTGCTTTTGCTCATAAATTGGAGATTTTTAAAAATGAAACTACTTTTGATGCCGTTGATGGTTTGCATTATGCATCGTATCAAGATGGTATTACCAATCTACAAATGATTGATGTTGATACTGTAGAAGTTTACAAAACTCACTGTTTTTTAAATACAGGATCTCCACATCACGTTCAGTTAGTAGAAAATATAGGAAATTACAATGTTAAAAATAACGGATCAGAAATTCGTTACGGTGCTCCGTATTTTAAAGAAGGAACCAATGTAAACTTTGTAGAATCAATAGGAGAAGGAGCTTTTAGAGTTAGAACCTACGAAAGAGGTGTTGAAGATGAAACTTTAGCTTGTGGAACAGGTGTAACTGCTGTTGCCATTGCCATGTTTGAACAAAAACAAACAACCAATACCAAAATTCCATTAAAAGTAGAAGGAGGAGAACTAGAAGTTTCTTTTACTCCTACAAAAAACGGATACAAAGATGTTTTCTTAAAAGGACCTGCCACTTTTGTATTTAAAGGAACTATAAATTATAATGAGTAAATTAACAGGACAATTAGTAAGCTTGCGTGCGATAGAACCCGAAGATTTGGATGTTTTATATAATATAGAAAACAATCAGACTTATTGGGAAGTTAGTAACACACAAGCTCCCTATTCTCGCTATATTTTAAAACAATATATAGAAAACAGTCATTTAGATATTTACGAAGCTAAACAACTTAGATTTGTTGTAGAAGATAAAAAAAAGAACCTTGTGGGCATGATTGACTTATTTGATTATAACCCACAACATTTAAGAGCAGGTGTAGGAGTTTTAATTGATAAAAAACACCAAGAAAAAGGATACGCTACAGAAGCTATTCAACTTTTAAACAACTATGCTTTTTCTATCTTAAACCTTAAGCAACTATATGCAAATATATCTACAGACAATAAAAAAAGTATACTGCTTTTTGAAAAGTTAGGATACCAAAAAACCGGAATTAAAAAAGACTGGATTTTTAGCAATAAAACATTTAAAGATGTTGCCTTTTATCAATTGATTCACGCTTAAATTATTCATGAAAAAAATATATTACAGCCTAGGGATTTTCTCTTTATGCATTATCACTATCGGACTTTATTTTTATACAATTATATATAGTAGTCAAATAGATCATCAAACAAAAATATACCTAAAATCTACCGATACTGTCGAAAGTGTTATTGCGACACTTGACACTATATGTAATGATATTGACGATGTAAAAAAAGTGATTTCTTTAAAAAAATACAACCACGTTAAACCTGGAATGTATATTTTAAAAGAAGGAACCAATGCTAATCAATTAATCAATTTATTAAGAAGCGGAAAACAAACTCCTATAAAAGTAACGTTTAATAATCAGAATTATATAGAAGATTTAGCAGGACGATTGTCACACCAAGTAGAAGCAGATTCTATATCTATTTTAAACAGTTTAACAGATACTAGTTTTTTAAAAAAAGAAGGTTTTACTCATAAGACAGTGCTAAATATATGCATGCCATACACCTATGACTGTTATTGGAATATTTCTCCCAATGCGCTAAGAACAAAACTACTTAACGCTTATCATCGTTTTTGGAATCAAGATAGAGTAAACAAAGCCAATAATTTAAACTTATCTAAAAACGAAGTAATTGCCATTGCTGCTATTGTACACAAAGAAACACAACATAAGCCCGAAAGAAAAAGAGTAGCCGGTGTGTATTTAAACAGAGTAAGAGTGGGAATGCCTTTACAAGCAGACCCAACTATTATTTATGCTTTAAAAGAAAAATATGGACGAGACACTGTCATCAAAAGAGTCCTTAAAAAGGATTTGAAACACAACTCTCCTTACAACACATATTTAAACAGAGGAATTCCTCCATCTGCTATTGCCATGCCAGATGTAGATGCTATTGATGCTGTTTTAAATGCCGAAAGACACTCTTATTACTATTTTTGTGCAAGTCCAAAAAATTTTGGAACTCATAATTTTGCTAAAACACTAAGTCAACACAATAGAAACGCTTACGCATATCAACGTTGGTTAAACAACAACAGAGTACATAGATAATACCTATAATATATCTTAATTATGAAAAAATTTCTCTTTACCATTTGCATGCTATTTTTAATTAGTTGTAAAACTGAGCAAAAAAAAATTACAGAAGTTGCTTCTTTTAAAGGACAACAAGTTACCGGAGTAACGGTAACTAACCAAGGTAAAATTTTTGCCAACTTTCCTAGATGGAGACAAGGTGTTAAAAACTCAGTTGTACAAATTGATAAAAACGGAGCAGCAACTCCTTATCCAAATAAAGAATGGAATACATGGAGAATGAATACTCCTATTACAGATTCTGTTTTTGTGGCTATACAATCTGTTGTTGCTTTTGATAATTTTTTATATGTTTTAGACACTCGAAATCCATTTTTTAAAGGAGTACAAAGCAATCCTAGAGTGTTTGTTTTTGACTTAAATACAAATAAAGTAGACAGAATTTACACACTTTCTAAAGACAGTTTTCATAAAGATTCATACATCAATGATTTACGCATAGATGCTAAAAACAACAAAGCCTACTTTACCGATTCGGGACATGCAGGACTTTTAATTTTAGACTTAACATCTGGTGTTTTTAAAAGAGTTTTAGACAACCATACCTCTACCCTAGCAGAAACAAATCATTTAAATTTTGATGGAGGTATATGGAACAACACCGTACATTCTGATGGTATTGCTTTAGACACTAACAAAAATATATTGTACTATCATTCCTTAACAGGGTACAATCTTTACGCTATTTCTACAGAAATATTAATAAATGGTTCTGAAAAAGAAATTCAAGAAAATGTTCAATTTATCAAAAAAACACCTGCACCAGATGGAATGATTGTAGACAAATCTGGAAATTTATATTTGGCTGATTTAGAAAAAAACAAAATAATGAAATTAAACACAACTACCCATAAAATAGAAGTGTTTGCAGAAGGAACAAAAATAAAATGGGCAGATACATTTAGTATTTATAACAACGAACTGTATTATACCAACTCTAGAATTAACGAAGTAAATGGACCTATTGATGCTCTAAACTTTACAATTAACAAAATAAGTTTAGACTAAAATATTTTTTACTTAAAGTCTTAAAACACAAAAGCCAAATCTTTAATAATAAGATTTGGCTTTTTATATCACTATAAAAATAGTTTTATGCGTGTATAATAAAAATTGCAGGAATTTTATGTAATTCTGGATTTTGATGTTTCCATTCTGCCACCGTATATGTTTTAATATATTCCTTAGGCATAGTTATATCCGCAGCAATACACAAACTTGTATTTGGTGATAACGTTGCTTTTAAATCATCTAACATTTTATGATTACGATAAGGAGTTTCTATAAAAATCTGAGATTGTTTGTGCTCTTTAGACAAACGCTCTAATCTTTTAATCTCTCTTTTTCTTTCCGCTTTATCAATAGGTAAATAACCATTAAAAGCAAAACTTTGTCCATTCATACCACTCGCCATCATAGCCATCAATATAGACGAAGGTCCCACTAAAGGAATTACTCTAATTCCTTTTTTATGAGCCAAAGCAACCACATCAGAACCAGGATCTGCAACAGCAGGAACTCCAGCTTCTGACAATAAACCAATAGATTGCCCCTCCATACAAACATCTAAATAAGTATTAACCTCTACAGCATCTACATATTTATCAATTAGCTTTAACTCTAAACCAGGTTGAGACTTTGATGGTGTTATTTTTTTAATAAACCTTCTAGCAGATTTCTCATTTTCTACAATAAAATGATTCAAACTTTCTACCACAGATTTTACCGATATTGGCATTACTTCCAATGGTTCATTATCTCCTAAAGTAGTAGGTATTAAATATAAATTTCCTTTCATATTACTGACTTATTTTTTGAATGATAACCTCACAGGCTTTGTCTAACATTTGATACACATTTTCAAATCCATTACCTTCTCCATAATATGGATCGGGAACAGAAATATCCTCTCCCGGATGCAATTCATTCATAATCATAAAAACTTTGGCTTTTTCAGCTTCTGTACTGGCCAATGTTAATATATTTCTATAATTAGATTCATCCATTGCATAGATATAATCAAATGTACTTAAGTCGGATACTTGAATTTTTCTTGCTCGTTGATCTGTAATATCTATTCCGTATTTTTTTGCAACTTGTATAGATCTTGAGTCAGGTAAATTCCCAACATGATAGGCACCTGTACCTGCAGAATCAACTTGTATATTTTTAGAATCTAGTTTAGATTTTAAAATTCCTTCTGCTAATGGAGATCTACAAATATTCCCCAAACAAACCATTAAAACCTTAGTGGGTTTCATTTTTAGAATGATAATTTTTTAGAAATTTCCTCTACATACGTTTTAAAATTCTTGTCTGTAGCTGCTAAATTATCAACCGTTTTACAAGCATGTAACACAGTAGCGTGATCTCTTTTTCCTATTTGCGCTCCAATACTTGCCAAAGACGACTTTGTTAATTTCTTAGAGAAATACATCGCCAATTGTCTTGCTTGTACAATGTGCCGTTTTCTGGTTTTAGATTGTAAGGTTGCTAAATCTATTTCAAAATATTTAGAAACAACTTTCTGAATATAATCTACAGAAACTTCTTTTTTAGTATTCTTAACAAATTTATCAACAATAGTTTTAGCCAAAGAAAGACTAAATTCTTTTTTATTAAATGCAGATTGCGCAATTAAAGAAGTAACAACTCCTTCTAACTCTCTAACATTTGTTTTTATGTGTTTGGCAATAAACTCAATAACATCATCAGGAACTTCTACACCATCTCTGTACAAACGGTTTTTTAAAATATGAATTCTTGTTTCGTAATCAGGTGCTTGTAACTCTGCAGACAATCCCCATTTAAAACGAGACAACAAACGTTGCTCTATATCCTGCATATCTACAGGAGCTTTGTCTGATGTTAAAATTACTTGCTTACCATTTTGATGCAATTCGTTAAAAATTTGGAAAAAAGCATCTTGAGTTTTTGTTTTCCCTGATAAAAACTGAATATCATCTACAATTAATACATCTATCATTTGATAAAAATGTAAAAAATCATTTCTGTTATTGTTCTTTAAAACAGCATCTCCGTATTGTTGAATAAACTTTTCGGTAGATACATACAATACCGTTTTGTCTGGATATTTATCTTTTACCTGAACACCAATAGCATGTGCTAAGTGTGTTTTACCCAATCCTACTCCACCATAAATCATTAAGGGATTAAAAGAAGTACCTCCTGGTTTGTTGGCAACTGCCATACCTGCAGATCTTCCTAATCGATTAGATTCTCCTTCCATAAAATTTTCAAAACAGTAATTTGGGTTTAAGTTAGACTCCACCTTTACTTTTTGCAAACCTGGAATAATAAATGGATTTTTAACTTCTCTACTAATATTTTTAGCAGGAAAAGTAACATTCTGAGCTTTCATAGGAGCTCTGTTAGAACTTGGTATTTTTACAGTTTGTGGTACTTTACTACTGTAGGAGTTTTCTAAACGTACATCGTACAAAAGCCTAGCATCTTTCCCCAATTCTCTAACCAATGCACTCCTCATGATTTTAACGTAGTTCTCTTCTAGAAATTCAAAAAAGAATTTACTAGGGACCTGAATTGTTAAAGCTCCACCTTCTAATTTAACGGGTACAATAGGTTCAAACCAAGTTTTGTAACCAACTGGAGTAATATTGTCCTTTATAAATCTTAAGCAGGAAGCCCACACATCTTCGGCTGTTTTTATCATAGTATTCGTTAGCACTTAATTCGTTTAGTTTTATTCTTTATTTTTGCACCTAGTTTAGCGAACCTAAATCAAATAAACAAGGTACTTCTTGGGGACTACAAAAGTGTGAATAAAATTCATTATAAAAAAACCCTTTGCCTATTGTATTTCATGTTTTTTTTACATACACTAATATTAATTTTACAATTAACACATGATAACTAAAAACTATAGTTTTAGAGTAAAATATTACGAAACAGACAAGATGCAATATGTGCATCATAGCAACTATGCTAGATACTTTGAAACCGCTCGTATAGAGTATCTTAGAGAAGTTGGAATCTCTTACAAAAGTATGGAAGACATGGGTGTAATGCTACCTGTGGTAGACTTAAAAACTACTTTTAAAAAACCTGCAAAATACGATGATTTTTTAACGATAAAAACTGCTATAAAACAGACTCCCGATGTTAAAATTATATTTACCTATAAAGTGTATAATCAGCACGATGAATTGTTAACAACTGGAGAATCTACATTGGTGTTTGTAGACATGCAAAGAAACAGACCTATTAGATGTCCTGAAAATATTTTAAAAACAATTTTAAATCAATAAGTTATTCTTCATCTGCAACAGTAATTTTAACACAACGTAATTCTTCAAAAGCTTGAATTACGTTGTTAAAAATAGCCACAGGAGAAAGTAATGTAAAATTGCAGTCTAAATACATTTCTTGCTTTTCAATTTCAAGATCGTAGGTCTTAATAATTCGCATTACTTTATCTACATGCTCATAAGAACTATTTATTAGAAAAGATTTTTTTATTGTTTTTTCTTGTATGTTTGCTTCTGCTAAAGTTTCTTCAGCACAAGTTCTATAAGCTTTTATCAAACCTCCTACACCCAATTTTATCCCCCCAAAATAACGAACCACAATCAATAACACATTGGTCACATCTTTTGCCAATAATTGTCCGTAAATGGGTTGTCCTGCCGTGTTGCTAGGTTCACCGTCATCATTTACCCTATACGTTAATCCATCAAAATCTAATCGATATGCATAACACCAATGTCTAGCATCGTGGTATTGTTTTTTTATTTCTTCTAAACGTTCTTTAACCTCTTCTTCGGTAGTTACCGGAAACAAAAAACCAATAAACTTACTCCCTTTGTCTTTATACAATACTTGAGTTACGGGTGTGTCTATTGTATTGTAAGTTGTTAATTCTTTACTCATATGGCAAAATATAATAAAACAATTGCAAATGCAGACATTGCTATTCCTATATAATTTTGTTTGCTTAATTTTTCCTTATACAAAACCACTCCTAAAAAAACAGAAAGCAACACCACTAGCAAGTTATTTAATGAAAATACCAATGCTGTTTGTATTGTTCCGTAAGACAAAGCTTTTAAAATATAATAAATAGAAAAATAGTTAGGAACTCCCAAAACCAGACCACCAACAATACTTTTAAATGTAATACGGAGTTTGCCCAGAGCGTATTTTATCAAACATAACGCTACTCCTATGACTCCACAAAACCAAAACAAAGAAGTTGAGAAAATGGCAATTTCATCCTGAGGAACTAAAAAAGTTTGCATGTGATTGATTAATGAATCTGCCAAACCACTCCCAATAAAGATAAAGAAAGGCAAATACCAAAAACGTTTGTCAAACTTATCTACTCCTTCTTTTTTAGACGTAAACCAAACTCCTAACAAAGCTGCTACAATTCCTAGTATTTTTAAAGGTCCTAATGCCTCATTATACAACAAAACACCAAAACTTATGGGAATTACCACACTCATTTTATTGGCAACAGACATTACAGACAAACCTCCTTTCTGAGCGGTAAGTGCCATTAAATTAAATACAATAATAAAAATTGTGGAAATTCCAACAGCTCCCCAAACCCAAGGTTTGTCTACATAAAAAGTAGTAAAAGTAAAAGAACCACTAAAAAAACTACCTATAAGCAATGCTGTAAAATAGCTAACTACAATTCCTACAAGGTTGTCTATTTTAAACCTATTAAACTCTTTTAGTGTTAAAAAAGCTGCCGTTGTAAAAAAAATGCTTAGTAAGAGATAAACCATTTTAGCTAGAAATATAATGTTTTAACAAATCTCCTTGCAAATAAGATTCTTTTATTGGTTTTAATTTTATTTCTGGAGCAGTTACTCCTTTGGTAAATTGAGATTTCCCCACAAAAACCAAAGCTTCATCCCATAAATCTTCCTCAATAAAAGAAGTTAGTAATTGTTTTCCTCCTTCTACCAATACAGACTGTATGTTTTCTTGATGCAATTCTGCCAAAATTTGAGGCAAAATACTTTTAGAAAAATCTATTTGTTTGAACACCACATTTTCATGAACTGCATTTTGCTCGGTAAACACAAAAGTTTTTACTTCTCCGCTATACAAGCTATAATGTTGTGGCACTTTAAGCGTTCTATCTACCAGAATTCTAATAGGAGATGCTCCTGCAACACTTCTTGTCGTCAAACTAGGGTTGTCTTTTAGAGCCGTTTTGGTTCCTACCAAAATAGCATGCTCTTCTGCTCTAATTTGATGTACTTTTTGTTGTGACAATTCGTTAGAAATCCATGTGGGTTTAGCATCTTCTATTCCATCAACAATTCTTTCTTTATCTATAAATCCATCTTTAGTTTCTGCCCATTTTAAAATTACATAAGGCCTTTGTTTGTTATGGAATGTTAAAAAACGTTTGTGCAATTCTAAACACTCCTCTTCTAAAATTCCTACATGTACCTCTCTACCCGCTTTCAACAAAATTTCTATTCCTTTACCCGATACTTTTGAAAAAGTATCCATGCAACCAATGTAAATTTTCGGGATTTTTTTTGCCTCTATCAAATTAGCACAAGGGGGCGTTTTTCCGTAATGCGAGCAAGGTTCTAAGGTAACATACATGGTAGATTTGCTTAGTAAACTCTCATCTTTTACTGAATTGATTGCGTTTACCTCTGCATGGGGTCCTCCATAAGCATCTGTATAACCTTCACCAATAATTACATCATTACAAACTATTACAGCTCCTACAGACGGATTAGGGTAAGACAATCTTGTTCCTTTATGCCCCAAAGCAATCGCTCGTTGCATGTATTTTAAATGCATTGCATCCATTACTTTAAAATTTTAACTTTTTCAGAAAAATGAATTGGATACTCTTTTTTGACTAACATTTTTTTAAAAGTTGCCTTTCCATCTAACTTCACATCAATTTGATTGGATATAATACTGCTTAAAATAGATCCTAATAACCCTTTTTTAGAATCGAATAACTGACCATAAGACAACTTAATTTCTAAAGGAACCGAAAAGTCTTTTCTAGACGGAACTTTAACTTCCTGATTTTTTAATTTTCCTAAATCAATGTCGTTAACCACTGCATGCAAATCTATTAAAGACATTTTTCCTCCCACTCTATTAGGATTGTTAAATTTTAAACCTGCTTTTATCGTAATAGAATCATTAATAATTTTAGATACTTTAACATCTCCAACTCCTCTGTACTCTGGAGCTTTTAAATTAGAACAAGACACTACAAAAAGTGTAGCTATTAAAAGGAAACTTATTTTTACGAAATTCATATGTGTATATTTGTAATCGCAACAAAAATATCAATAAATAAACCAATTAATGACTTTACTAACATTTAAACAAAAATTGTATACCACTTTAGAGAGTCATTACCCTAAAACGGAACTAGATTCTTTTTTTAAAATTATTTTAGAAGATGTTTTAAAATTGTCTAAAATTGACTTTGCCTTAGAACCTAATTCAACTATTTCGGATCAAAAAAGTGATGAAATTGATGATATTATAAAAGGATTAGAACAACATCAACCCATTCAACATTTAATTGGTTTTACAGAATTTATGGATTTAAAACTAGAAGTAAATCAGCATGTTTTAATTCCTAGACCCGAAACTGAAGAATTGGTCCATTGGATTGTGGATGATTTTAAAAACAACACCCCAATTGATGTGTTAGATATTGGTACGGGGTCTGGTTGTATTCCCATTGCCCTATCTACAAACATGAAAAATGCCAATGTTTCTACTATAGATGTTTCCATAAAAGCAATTGCAACCGCAAAAAGAAATGCAACCACCAACAATGCAACTATTCAATTTATTCACCAAGATATTTTAGCGACCAAAAAACTAACCAATCAATACGATGTAATTGTTAGCAATCCTCCTTATGTTAGAGATTTAGAAAAAATAGAAATTCAAAAAAATGTGTTAAATTTTGAACCTCATCTTGCTCTTTTTGTTTCCAATGACGATCCTTTAGTTTTTTACAGACACATTGCTCAACTAGCAAAAACGGCCTTAAAACCAAATGGAATATTGTATTACGAAATAAATCAATACCTAGGAAAAGAAACGGTTGAATTGCTACAAAATCTTGGATTTAAAAATATTGAACTAAAAAAAGATGTATTTGGAAACGATAGAATGATCAAAGCCTCTTTTTAGTACATAGGACTCAACACATAGCACTAAGTAACTTTACATTTAATACTTTGTACTCTTTACTAAAACACTACTTTTACAAAAATTTTCAACATGAGAATAGACATCATCACCGTATCTCCAGAATTAATAAAAAGCCCGTTTGAACACTCTATCATGAAAAGAGCACAAGACAAAGGTTTAGCAGAAGTTCACTTTCATAATTTAAGAGATTATGCCATTAATGATTACGGTAAAATTGATGATATGCAATTTGGTGGTGGTGCAGGTATGGTTTTGATGATAGAACCTATTGATGCTTGTATTAGCAAACTAAAAGCAGCAAGAGAATATGATGAAATTATTTACATGACTCCCGATGCCCCTACTCTAAACCAGCGTACCGCCAACCATCTTTCTATGAAAGAAAACATAATTATTTTGTGTGGACATTACAAAGGAGTAGACCAACGCGTACGTGATTTATTTATTACCAAAGAAATATCTATTGGAGATTATGTACTAAGTGGTGGAGAATTAGGTGCAGCTGTTTTATGTGATACTATTCTTAGATTAATCCCTGGTGTTTTAGGTGATGAAACTTCTGCCTTAACAGATTCTTTTCAAGACGATTTGTTATCACCACCTGTATACACTAGACCTGCTGATTATAAAGGAACCAAAGTCCCTGAGGTTTTAACAAGTGGTAACTTTCCAAAAATTGAAGAATGGAGAGCTGACAAAGCTTTAGAACTTACCGAAAGAGTAAGACCTGACTTGTTAGAGGATTGATTATTTTTTTAAATGCAACAACCCTAATCCTTTTTGTACATACTTATCAACATCCAACAAAACAGCTTTCATTTCATCATCATCTGCTAAAAAATAGCGACCTGTCAAAGCATTGGCTTTTCCACTTATTAATACCTCTATCATTTCTATAGAATCTTCTATATTAGACATCTTACCATGTTTTAACGTATTCTCTAACCTTGGCATGTATTTTTTACAAACATCAGAATCCACCAATTTCTCGGTTCTTTTGTTACGTATAAACCCTGGATTAAAAGCAAAAGTTTTAATTTCTAAATTTTCAGCTTCCAATTCCAATGCTAATGTTTCCGTAAATTTCACAATGGCAGTTTTGGCAGCTCCATATGCAGAACCATAAGATTTTGGCTTTTGTACACCACCTCCTCCTAGATTTATTACATACCCGTAATTTTTAGCTTTCATTAGATTAATGGCAATTGCAGATCCAATATAGGCTGTGTTTAAGTTCAGTGCTACTTCATTCCACCAATTCTTAGGCTCTAATTCCCAAGTAGGTCCAATAGCATTGTGGTTGTTTACTCCTACATTATTAATCCAAACATCTATTCTACCAAACTGTTTTTTTATTTTCTTAGCTACCACCTCAACGGCTTCAGCATCCATCATATCTACCAATTCAATAGTAGCTTCTCCACCTACGGATTGAGTTTCGTTATTAATTTTATTTGCAAGATTTAACAAAGCCTCCTTGTTTCTTCCCAAGCAAACAATATAATTTCCTTTTTTAGCTAATCCCAAAGCTAGCATACTTCCCACACCGCCGCTAGCTCCTGTTATTACAATTATTTTTTGATTCATTTTATCTATTTTAATCTTTGACTTTGTTTACTAACTCTTAAGGAAAAACGGTAATCACACTAAAATCTGAAAAACGACCGTCTTTGGTTGTAGCCCATATTTTGGTTTGTCCCTTGCTTACTGGAGTAACTTCTCCTTTTTTGTTGACTTTCGCAATACCTGGGTTTTCCGATTTCCAAACAATCTTTTGTCCGTAATAATCTGAATTAATAATCTTAGCACTTAATTGCACCTTTTTACGATCTTTACTTTCCACAACATCCTGAGACACTTTAACCACTTGTACCTTGTCTCCATTTTCTATTTTTCCTTTGTAAAAACCACAACCTCTAGAAGCCAACCACAGCTCACCTGCATTGTGTATATCAAATTTTATATCTTCTATTTGATGCGGAATTCCAATATTTTTATTATTCTTAGTCCAAGTTTTTCCACGATCACGACTGATAAATACTCCTGGGTTTTTAGCAGTGAACTTTACCGTTACAGCAATTAGGTTATGATCAAAAGGAGAAACCTCTACACATTCTACTTCTGGGTAGGTAAATATTTGATTCCAAGAGTATCCAAAATCATCTGTATACCAAACACCTCCTGTTTTAGCTTTTCTGTATCCTGTAGAAATATACATACGGTTGGTATGATCTATTGTTATAAAATGAACTCCTTTTACCTTTTTAGGAGTATTAATTTTAGTCCATGTTGTTCCTCGGTTTGTTGAATGATATAAGCCTCCTTCTTTTGTATTAGGAGCTTCTTTAAAATATCCCGACTGACTGTGTTGAGCTGCCGCAAATAAAGAAGCACGTGTTTCATCTCTTGGGTCAAATTCAATATCGTTAATTCTGCTAGGAGAAGGCAAACCAGCATTGCTTTGCTGAAACGTTTTTCCATAATCCTTAGATACAAAAAAACCTCCTTCTAATCCGCGTTTAGCATTTACTATTTGAGTAATTCCATAATACATATATTGATTATTGATAGGATCTATAGTCAATCCATTGGTATAAAAATCATCAAACCATTTTTTAGTTGCAGGTGTAGCTACAGAATACTCCTTCCAATTTTGTCCGCCATCTTTACTTTTATACATGTATTGTTTTTCTTCTTGTCGACTAGAAGTAGAATATACCGTTTTTGCATCATAAGGATCAAAAGCAATACAGTTTACAGACGATTGTGTGCTGTTTACAAATTGTAAAGCTTGAGTTCCATTCAATTTTTCTCCAGTAGGAATCCAAAGATAATTTTCACTAGAACCTAAAAGAGTCGATTTAAATCGTTTGTCTTGTGCTATATGTAACGCTGGTAAATTACTATTTCCACGTCCTACAATTGCTCCAGAAGGTGTTGTATCTTCGTCTACTTGATGCCAGCTTTTTCCGTGGTCTGTACTTAACATAGTACTATGGTCAGACACCATCATCACACTTCCATCCACACCAACATCCATTGCTCTTAAAGAACGTAAAGCATAATCGGTTCCAAAACGCATATGCGGAGAATAATGTCCTACGGTCATATTTTGATGTGTAGGATTGTTTCTAGATTTCCAATACTGTTTGTCTTTTTCCCAAGCATCAGTATACATTCTTGCAGTATTTGTCCATTTTCTTCCATAATTATCTGTTGTCCAAACACGACCTGGTAAAATAGAATACGATTTTTGAGGATCTGCAAAACCAATATATAAAGCTCCTTCTCGACTTGGGTCTGCACAAATCATATTAAAACTTTGTACAGCATTTTTAGGCAATTCAGGATATAGTTTTTTTGCTTTACTAGACGAAATCCCAAACCATTTGGCAATGTATTTGTAATAGTTTTGTGGTACTCCACCACTCAATTGATTGATATCTAACCCTAAATCTCCATTCATTTTTCTCCAAGTTACTCCTTCATCTTCTGAATAAAAAATTCCTCCGGTACAAGTAGTTGTTTTACCCATAGGCTGGTAATGAACCTGGTCTATTAGATACAAAATAAACTGACCTGTTTTGGCATTGTAATAAAAGTCCATATCTCTAATAATATCATTCTCTAACTTTCCTTTAGAAATATGCTTCCAACTTTTTCCTCCGTTATCAGAACGATACAATCCGTAGTTAGAAGCCGCAAAAACCTGCTTAGAATTTGTTGGATTTACAATAATATTCCCTACTTGTGCTTTAGGATGAATTCCTTTATTAGACAGATACCAACTTTTACCTCCATTTTTAGTTCTCCATAATTTCCCTTCTAACAGAGCACTATTTCCATGTGGTGTTGCTGCTGTACTTTTCTGAAAAGAAGAAACCCACATTTGTCTTTTTACATTAGCACCACCTGCTGCATACCAAACATTTTTATCTGTAGGATCAATAGCCAAAGTAGCCATTTTAGGTTTCCATCCTTCTAAATCGCTTCCATCCGTATCTACTTTATACCAAGGACAATTAGGCACAACTTTCCAGGTTTTTCCTGTATCTGTACTTTGCCACAATTCTGATCGTCCTAAAGCCAACGCAAAAGTAGGTTCACTTACAGAGTAACCTAAGTCTCTTAAATGATAAAAAGAGCCATCACCATCAGGGTCAGTAGTTCCATACCAACTCGTTCCATTATTTTCTGTTTGATAGGCATTCCACATATCCGGACAAAAAGCCACTAATTTTGGAATGGTTGGATGGTAACGCAATAAATTAGCAAAACCCGAATTTCCTGCAGACATAGATTCCCATACAACGGTATTTGTAGATGCCACGGACTCCTTTTCTAATTTTTTAAAAAAGGATTCTTGTGCCGAACTTACCACCCCTGTTAAAAGCAAAAGGATCAGTAAAACTAACTTATTTGAATATTCTTTAATTTTCATCTTATTTTATTTTCTAAAAATGTAATTCTCTTTATTTGTATAACACTGTTTCATGTACTCATCCAAATCAAACCGCTTCATAAAACCTGTTTGACTGTCTACTTCATGACACAATCCCCAGCTCAATCCTTGCAAAGGCTTTTCAAAACTTTCTTCAAACCTGTACAATCCGTTTGCTTCTGGAGCTCCTTTAATATGAGACATGATTTCAAAATTAATTCCGTCTGATGACCATTGAAGGGTATTCCTTTCATGCCCATCTGTAGTTAACATTGCTGCTATTCCTCCGTTGTAATGCCAAATACAAACTTCATGTCCTGAGTTGGTTACAGGGTTATACTCGCTTCGTACATAAGGTCCTTCAGGTTGGTCTGCAATAGCTACTCCCCATTTGGTTTCTCTACCTCCTGCGTGCATTTGCTCTCCCATTGGTTCTCCTTTGTAATACAAATAGAACTTTCCTTTATAAGCCATTAACGTAGGATCGTGCACTTTATGACTGTCAAAACTTCCTTTTAGTTCTACTCTAAATCGATTGTCTTCTTCTCCTTCCCACTTTCCATCTTTTACAGGTTCTAAAATAGGGCCATCTACTTTTTTCCATGGTCCTTCTGGACTTTCTGCAACTGCTAAAGAAATACTTTCAAACGAACGTCTCACATAAGGTGACTTTACTGTTTGATACACCAAATAATATTTTCCATTATGAGCCAATACTTCTGGAGTAAAGACACTACGTTCATCATAAGAACCAGTTACTCCTCTAGTAACGGCAACTCCTTGTTCTTCCCAATGCCAACCATCATTACTAGTGGCATGCCATATTTCGCAATAATCCCAAGGAAAGGTTTTGTTATTTGCATCTCCGCTTCCAAAACCAAAACTCCTTCCTGTAGATTTGCTATACCAAACATGGTAAGCTCCATCTACCTTAATAACCGCACTAGGATCACGACGTACTACACCTTTTTCTTGGGTTCCTAAAACTCCCGTGATTTCTGAGGTTTTGAATTCACAATACCATGTTGAATCTTTACTATATTTTTGTGCTCTAATGGTTGCTGCACTTAGTTTTTGTGTCATAATAATATATATTTATAAAGTAGCTTTTACTTACTAGGAACAGAGACCAAATAATTGGCAACCTCATAAAAATAGTCAGCAGATTTTTTTATATGAGCTACCTTGTATTCTGAACTGCTAAAAAATTCTAGAGAAATAATCCCTTTAAATTTTTGACGTTTCAACTCGTGTAATATTCCCGAAACAGGTATTTTTCCTAAACCTAATGGTGCAGGTTTTTTATATCGATCTTTTAGTTGTATTGCTATAATTCTTCCTTCAGCTAACTTTAACATTTCTATAGGATCCAACCCAGATCTTATCCAATTTTCTGTATCTGGATACAAACCAATATACTTGCTCAAATTGTATTTCTTGAGGTAAGAAATCGCAGTTTGTGGATGCCAATATCTAGAAGGTACCGAATGATTGTGGATTCCTACTTTAATTTTATAAGCTTGCGCAAGTGTATCAATATAAGGTAAGTGCTCATACGCTGGTTCGCTCAAAATCATTTTAACATTCATAGCGTTGGCAAACTCAAATAGTTTTTTCCATTCTTCTTTGCTTTCTACGTTAATCACACTAAAATGCTTTAGAGACAATCCTTTTCTTTGAATTATTTTTTGAAGTTTAGATAATTTGCTTTGTGCTATTGTATAATTCATTCGCTCTTTTAAAGTCTCTACTTGCTGAGCTCCTCTATATGCTATAAATGAAGTTATTCCCGTAGCTTTGATACTATCCATTGCCTGTTCTAACGTATTCTTGCTAAAACAAACTGAATGCACAGCCAATTCCCAACCCAATTGATCTGCTCCTGCAGTTTTATATTGTGCCGATAATAGCAAAGGAAAGAATGCTAAAACAATAGCTAGGTATTTTTTAAAAATCATCTTTAAAATAATTATTTCTTTTTAGACATTCCTATCAATTCTGCTTCTATCTCTTCAATAGGTTTGTTTTTTGTCTCTACTAGATTTCTATTCAGCAACACAAAACCTACAACTCCAAATGCCATAAAAATTAAAAAGGTATTTCCTGCTCCTAACACTTCTAATTGCCAAGGAAATAAATTCTGAGCAAAGGCACTGACCAGTGCCGTTATCAATGCAAAAAATGGAATTACTCCACTTCGCAAAGATGTAGGTACAATTTCTGATAGCAATACCCACATAATAGGTCCTAATGAAAAATTATACGCAGCTACAAATAAAATCACTCCAATTAAAATAAGTATCGAATTGATGTTTGCTGTTTTTTGTAAGATCAAACTCGCATATTTATGAGCTTCTTGTTCCCCAAGAGCTTCTTTTAATGCTTTTTTAAAGTTCACATCGCTGTAAAATGTTTTGTTTTCAAGTGGTTTTAATGCCGATACGTTTGGAATTTCTTCTAGTTGAACCAAAGCATTATTACTAATAGTATAGGTTGCAGATTTAAATCCGTAAGAACAAACTCCCAAACAAATAACCATCATAGCAATACCTCCAATAGCAATTGGTTTTCTTCCTAATCTATCTATAAAAGCTAAAGATAAAAGTGTAGCTAAAAAACTAGACAATCCTACCCAAATAGCACTCATAAAAGCACTATCACGACCAATTCCTAATTGTTCAAACAAACTAGGAGCGTAATATTTAATAGCATTGATCCCTGTAATTTGTTGTGCCAATGCGATACTAACTCCAATCAATAAAACTTTTCTTAAACGAGGTGTAAATAACTCTTTTAACTGTGACCAAGCCGAACCTTTTACTCCTTCGTTCTCTATACTTTTTTGAATAGAAATAACTTTTGCATTCACTTCCATTTCGGTAATTTGTTCTCCTGTAGCACTTGGCAACAATCGAAACAATACTTTTTTAGCTTCCTCTACTCTTGATTTGTACAATAACCATCGTGAACTTTTGGGAATAGTAAACAATAAAATCAACCAAATAGTAGCAGGAATAATTTCTACTCCCAACATCCATCTCCAAGTATGTTGATCTACTCCTAAAGAGATTGCCCAATCGGCACCAGAATTTGCACCGTGTAATATAATATAGTTGATGCAATACGCAGCCAACAACCCTACTCCAATATTGATCTGATTCAGTGACACCAACTTCCCTCTCATTTTTGGAGGAGAAACCTCTCCAATGTACATACTTGCTAAAGAGAGAGACGAAAATGCCAAACCTCCCAAGAAACGAGCCGCAAACAAGGTATTAAAACTTGTTGCAAAGGTTGATGATACCGCAGAAACTACATACAAAGCAGCTACCATAATCAAAGCAGATTTCCTTCCCAAGCGTTCACTTATAACACTTGCCAATGGCAATGCGACTAAAGCTCCCCAGGCAGAGGCACTTGCAATCAATCCTTTTTCAAATTCAGATAAACCAAATTCTACTTTTAAAAAATCTACGGTTCCAGAAATTAATGCTACATCTAAACCAAATATAAAACCTCCTAAAGTGACTACAATAGCAACATATAAAACTCTTTTTGAATTGTTTGCTTTCATACAATTTTACTTTTTACTTCTATTAAATGCTCTTAGGGTAACACTTACAACATGACCTCCATTATCTTGAAACAACACTTCTACCTTGTTGTTTTTTTGTAACAATTGAGTTGCTACAGGAATTTCAATCACACCAAAGAATCTATCTCTGTGGGTTTGTGGTTCTCCTCTATAATTTTCTAGAACGTTAATTTCTGTTCCGTTCACTAATACTTTTGGGTGTAAGTTCTGACCATGATCACGAGCAAGACTGACTCTTAACACGGCTTTACTTTCTTTACTAACAACAACTTCATTAATGTTAAAAGTCGCTTTTTGATGACTTACAATAGGTTGTAAATATTCTTCTGAATAATGTTTAGATTCTTTAGAGATATGAGTCAACTTGACTTTTTTCTTAAATGTGTATTCTAAAATTACGGTTCCCTCTTTGTCTATTGTTACTTTTTTGTTTTCGGTATATACTTCTTCATCAATCACTCCTACTTTACCATCTGGTGCGTGGTAATGTTTCTTTTTTATACTTATCAATTTATTTTTTTTAGTTCCTTCTAAATTGATATCCAACATATTTTCTACTTGTAATAAGTTGTTTGCAATTACATACACCTTGTTTTTATCTACATAGGCATCTGTTTGTATGTCTATATTATCGGTAGCAATATCCAAACGTTTTCCTTTTACGTCTGACCATAGTTGATAGAATTTAACCAAATCTGTATACACCCATTTGTCTCCTGTTTCTCCTTCAGCTTCAAATTGCTGACGTAACAATCTACTTCTATAAGGGTTTCCTTTTTTATCTCTTCCCCATTCACATTTTAGCATAAAAAATGGCAAGGCCAATTCTATGTTTTGTGGTTGATCCATAAAACTCATCAACAAAGAGTTTACACTTTTTACATACAACCAATCTCTGTAACGAGACCAAGGAGCAAACTTTAAATGATGTCCTACCTGTACCGTATATTCTGTTATGGCCAAAGGCATTACTTTGTTCAATTTAATCATGCTGTATTGTTGCAATAAATCTAACGTGGCTTCTACACTACTCCCTTTCCTCCATCTTTGGTACACCGTACCATCTTTTCTTAAATGATTAGGGTTGTCATAAATATGAATAGACCAAAAATCTAGATTGTTACCTGTAACATCTATAAAATTCTTCCATCTATAGTCCCATCGTTTAAAATCAAACTTTTCAAAATGTGGAAAAGCAGTTGCAAATCCTCCTACTTTTACATCTGGATTTATTTCTTTTACCTTTTTAGCAACCACATTATGAAACTCCGCCATTTGTGTAGTGGTAGCTCTCTCAAACTCCATATCTGGAGTTCCTCTTTCTTTTAACAAATCCCACAAAGGTTCGTTAATCACTTCCATATATTTGGGTCTTGGTTCTCCTTCTTCACCAAAAAAGTTTTTCATATATGCAGCTACAAACTCAGCAGATGCCGTTCCAAAAGGATGTTCTTTGGTATCCTCATCAGACAAGGTCCAACCTAATTTATTTTTATAGCCATTAGGCCAAAGTGGATGGAATTGAGATACCACCATCATGTTTTTGGTTCTGTATTCTAAATGTTCAAAACCGTACTTTTTCTTTTTCCAACTGTAATGCTTTCGATTTTTTTCTCCAGATTCACGCAACTTTGCCAAATCTACATAGCCAGGACGATTTGCATCTTCTGCTGCACTTTTTAAAGCTCCTGTTAAGCCACCAGATTCACGACCTAAATACACATCGTATTTTTCTAAAAAGTCTGCTCTTACATCTGGTATTACATTGTCTCCTTGCCAATCGGATCCTTTTAAATCTGCATGTAATGTGATGTATTTGGTTCTATCAAAAGAATCTATCCCATTTACTACGTGATTGGTGTTTAGTGTAACGTTGATTTTTGTTTCTGGAGCATCACCATATTGTGCAAAACAAGAAGTTCCTGCAACGAACAACATTCCTAATAGGAACAAGTTCTTTTTTATCTTTTTCTGTATCATTATTTCTCTTGATAATCCCTTTTCATTGGGACGTATATTATTTTGGTACTATAGCTGTTGGAATTTCAATCTTTTTATCATCTGCACCTCCTGCAAAATTACTGATGGCATAACTATTGGCTTGTGACCAATCACACTCTACACGACCATCTCCCAAAACAATATTTCCTAATTTATTACGGAACCAAGTCACTAATTCTTTATACTCTTGATTATCAGCAACATTATTTCGTTCTAGTGGATCTTTGCGTAAATCGTACAAAGCAGGACTAATCTCTTTCATATCACAAGTCAAAGCCCATTCTATATTTTTATTCATTTCTAAACCACTAGGTTCTTTTCTGGTAGGTCTTGTTTGCATAGAAAAAGCAAAATCTTTGGTTCTTAAATAAGCACGAGGTCCACATACCAAGTTCATTTCTCCCAATACATAATCTCTTTTTTTAGTCCCATTCATTACATCAGAAATAACAAAACCATCCAAATAATTATATTCTTTACTTGTTACATCTACACCACCAGCATCTAAGATAGTGGGGGCAAAATCTACAAACTCAATAGTATTTTTATTAATCTTTCCTGCAGGATATTTTGTTTTGTCCGAAGAAACTACAATGGCTGCATTGTGAATAGACTTGTCCCAAGGTCCAAACTTAGACTCTATTCCTTGTTCTCCTAAATGCCATCCATGATCTCCTACCGTAAAAACAATTAAGTATTCTTGCTCATTCTTTTTACAATAGTCTTTAAACGTTTTTACTGCATCTCCAATTAAATAATCTCCAAAAGCACAGAAAGCATAATAATCTTGAATAGCTTGTTGCTTATCCTTGGCTTTCATGGTATTGATTTTCATCCCCTTGTATATTTTTTTCAACTGAACAGGAAGTTTTTCCAATTCCTCATTACTAAAAGCAGGGATTTTGTATTTCTTGTTTTTAAATTGATCTCTAAACTTTTTTGGAGGCAATACAGGTGTATGTGGCAAGTGAAAACCAAGATTTACCATTAACGGTTTTTTAGAATTGGCTCCTTTTGCTTTTTTACCCCATAATGTTTTAAACCCTTGATCTTGGTTGTTTAAATAGCTTTTAAACTCGGTAAGAATATTGGCATCTACCGTTTTTTCTGCAGGTTGTGGGTTTACTCCTCCATAAATCAAGTCTTTCATTCCTTGGGTATACGCTCTTAAGATGTCAAACTCTTTGTCAATTCCTTTTTTAGTTGCAATTTCTTCTGGTTTTAAATCTGTTCCTTTTCTATAGATTACATAAGACTTCTTAGTTCCATCTTTAAAAACAATATTCTCTTTGCTTCCTGTTTTCTTTCTAAATCCTTTAATGTACTCAAAGTTACTTTTGGTATAAATATCCCCTAAACCATTGTCTTGCAAATCGTGTTTAAAATGTACTTTGTAATCGTACATTCCTGTATCATAATACCCTTGCTTTCCTTTCCATTTAAAAATATAAGAATCTTCTTTTCCAAATACTGCGGTTCCATAACCTTGTTTTCTTAAAACTTGAGGTATTGTTGGTTTTACAAAATCTGGCTCTTTATGTGTAACTTCAAACGCATAATGCCCGTTTCTAAAAGGATAACGACCTGAGGTCATAGAACCTCTAGAAGGACCACAAGCAGGTGAGTTGCTAAATGCATTTACAAACAATACTCCTTCGGATGCTAATTTGTCAATATTTGGAGAAGACACATACCCTAACGGACTGTCTGACTTTCCTATAGTTGCTTGGTTAAAACAGCTCAAAGCATCTGCTCTGTGGTCGTCTGTAATAATCCATAAAATATTTGGCTTTGTTTGGGCATGGAAACTAGACACACCCAAAACAAAACACAAAACTGAACTTACTATTAAAAAATACTTGTTCATTTTATTGTTGTTTTTTATTAAATACTCTCATTGTTACACTTGCTACCTGACCTCCATCTTCTTGAAACAACACTGCTACTTTGTTATTTTTCTTTAATATGTTGGCAGGAACCGGAATGTCTAATGTTCCGTAGAATCTATTACGGTCTGTTTGTGGCAATCCTTTGTAATTTTCTGGAACAGTTATTTTGGTTCCATTTACCCATATTATGGGGCTTAAGTTCTGACCGTGGTCACGTGCAATACTTACTCTTAAGGTAGCTCTACTGTTGCTATTTGCTACTACATCCTTTAAGTTGAACTTGTTCTTTTTCTCTCCTTTTATTGGCTGATAATATTCTTCTGCATAGTATTTTACTTCTTCAGAAATATGTGTCAATTCCAAAGGCTTCTCATAGGTATATTCTAAAATAACAGTTGCTTCTTTTCCTAATTCAATCTGTTTGTTCTCTGTGTAGTTTTCTTCATCAATCACTCCACCTTTACCCTCTACAGGTGCGTGGTAATGTTTCTTTTTAATACTGATTAATGGATTATTTTTATTCCCATTTAAAGCAATATTCAACGTGTTTTTTTCTGGAAGTAAGTTGTTGGCAATAACATATACTTTGTTTTTGTTTACATAAGCATCTGTTTGTAGGTCTACATTGTTTGCAGTAATATCTAAACGTTTTCCTTTTACATCTGCCCAAAGCATGTAAAACTTAGCCATATCACTATACACCCATTTATCTCCTTTTTCACCTTCTCCTTCAAACTGCTGACGGAACAATCTACTTCTATACGGATTTCCATCTTTTCCACGTCCCCATTCACATTTTAACATAATATATGGAATGGCCATAGCAACACTTTGCGGATGATCCATAAAAGACATCATCATAGAATTGGCACTTTTAATATACAACCAATCTCTGTAAGGAGTCCAAGGGTCAAACTTTACTTGGTGTGTTTGTGCAGCGTATTCTGTAATAATGATGGGTTTTAAGTTTCCATATTTCATCATACTATATTGCTCTAACATGTCTAAAGTTGCCTCCATGTTACTTCCTTTTCTCCATCTTTTGTGAATTTTCCCACCTCCTAAAGTTTTACAGGGAAAATCGTACAAGTGAATAGACCAAAAATCCATATCATCTCCAGCCAGATCAATAAAGTTTTTCCAACGGTATTCCCAACGCTTAAAATCATACATTTCAAAATAGGGAAAAGCACATGTCAAACCTCCAACCAATACATCTGGATTTTCTGCTTTTACTTTGGTTGCAATGGTTTTATGGAATTTCGCCAATTTTTCTATGGCTGCTCTTTCTTTTTTCTCGTCTCCTCTGTCTTTAATCGGAATTAAATCCCACAAAGGTTCATTGATGACCTCTAAGTATTTTGGACGAGGTTCTCCTTCTCCACCAAAGTAGTTTTTCATATAAGTAGAAACAAATTCGGCAGAGGCAGAACCAAAAGGATTCTTTTTGGTGTCTTCATCAGAAATAGACCAACCTAATTTATTTTTATAATGATCGGTAGGCCAAATGGGGTGAAACTGATTCACCACCAACATATTTTTAGTTCTATACTCTAAGTGCTCAAAATTCTTCTTTTTTTGAGCATAACTTTTACGAGCATTTTCTCCCTGTTTTTTTAATTTTTCTACATCTATATATCCTGGACGGTTTGGATCTTCTGCAGCTCTTTTTAATGCTCCCGTTAATCCACCAGACTCACGTCCTAAATAGACATCGTATTTTTCTAAGAACTCTGTTCTTACATCATTAATTAAATTATCTCCTTCCCAATCACTACCACTTAAATCTGCATGAATGGTAATATATTTTTCTCTATCAAATTCATCAATACCATTTACAATATGTTTGGTATTTAGTTCTACATTGATGTTTATTTCTTTAGCAGTACTTGTTTTTTGAGCAAAGCAAGAACTTGCCAAGGCTCCCAAAACGAATAGAAATGAAAATAAATTTTTAGCCATGATATATTGTGTTTTAAGTAGCACCTAAAAATTAGACTCACCTAAATTACCACACAACAGCTGTAGTTTTAATGACAAAATCGGTCAACATTTGAAATATTCAAACATTGACCGATTTTGTAGTCTATAAACAACTAGACTTTACCTAACAATTCAACAGGTATAAACAACGACTATCTAATTTTTCAAATCTGGATGTTGTTCTTTTCTATATTCTCCCGGTGTTTTTCCAAATTCTTTGGCAAACAGTTTAGAAAAATTGGCATAGTTAGAAAAACCAGCATCATGCATGGCACTGTACACTGTGTAGCTTTCTTGTTGCAATAGCTCACCTGCAAACTGAATTTTATAATTCCTGATTAAAGAGCTAGGGCTTTCTCCTGTTAAGGCCTTTACTTTTCGTCTTAAAGTAGATTCTGACACAGCACAAACCTTGGCTAAAACTTCTACCGAAAAAGTAGGTTCTTGCATTTTTTCCTGAATGGTTTCTTTTATTTTCTGCATCAACTCGTTGTCATAATCACTGACTTCTAAAGTATTTTTAACCGTTTTTTTGGAACATTTAATAGTTGCTTGAGATTTTTTAGTAGACACTTTTTCTGTTTGAAATTGTCTATAAAAATCTCTTAGCTTTTGTTTAGAATCTAAAATAGCTTTTACCTGAGCCTTTAACAATTCAAAATTAAACGGTTTTTCTATATAAGCATCCGCTCCTTTATCAAACCCTTCTAACTTGTGTTCATCAGCTGTTTTGGCGGTCAATAAAATTATAGGAATGTGACTTGTTTCTGTATTTGTTTTTAATTCCTGACACAATTGATATCCATTTTTTTCAGGCATCATTACATCACTAATCACCAAATCTATTTCTATTTCATCATCTGGATGGGTACATTTTTCTACACCTATTTCTCCGTTTTCTGCTTCAATAATATTGTACAAGTCACTCAAACCTTTACACAATACCTCTCGTAAATCTAGGTTGTCTTCTACTACTAAAAGAGTTTTTTTATCAGGATCAAACACTGTTGGACTGACTGGTTTTGTTGTAGCAACCTCATTCTGAACAAGCGTTAAGAGTTCCTTGTTTTCTATGTTCTGAGTAGTTGTAGGAATGCTCACTGTAAACGTAGTTCCCACATTTTCTTTACTTATAAAAGATATGGTTCCTCCGTGCATTTCTACAAAATCTTTGGTTAAAGAGAGTCCTATACCAGAGCTTCCCATGTTTTCTGATTTTACTTTTTCACCTTGGTAAAAACGTTCAAAAATAGAAGCTCTGTGTTTTTCAGGAATTCCTTTCCCTGTGTCTGTAACTACAATTTCAAATATATTTTCTTTTATTAGCACTTCTATTTTAACACTTCCTTTGGCATTGGTGTGTTTAAATGCGTTAGAAAGTAAGTTGTAAATTACTTTTTCAATTTTATCTTGATCTATTTCTGTAACCAAAGAAGCGTTTGTTGCTTTGTACTCAAACAAGACCTGTTTCTTGTTTGCCACGGCTAAAAAAGATTGTGCCGTGTCTTCTACAAAAGAAACAATAGCTGTTTCTTCTTTTTCTAGTTTCATTTTTTTCTGATCAAAACGACGAACATCAATCAATTGATTGACCAATCTTAATAATATAGAGATATTTCGATTGGTAATTTTAACATATTCTTTGTCTTTTTTATCTTCTTTAGACCTTTCAGAAAGACTTTCAATACTCGCTTTAATTAAAGATAAAGGAGTTCTAAACTCGTGTGATATATTGGTAAAGAATCGCATTTTCATTTGTGAAAGCTCTTCTATTTTTGTTTTTTCAAAACGCTCCATTTCTAATGCTTGTTTCATTTTTAAACGTTTAGAATAATAGATCCATATTATCAAAACAAATAAAAAAACTCCTATTAAATAAAGAACATAGGCTATTAACGTTCTCCTGAATGGAGGCTTTACAGTTACTATTATTTTTGCTGGGCTAGTATCCCATACTCCATCTTTGTTAGCCGATTTTACTAAAAAAGTATACTTCCCTTCTCTTAAATTAGTGTAGGTAATTTTACGTTCTTTAGCACTACTAGTTCTCCATATTTTATCAAACCCCTCTAATTTATAAGCAAATTTATTCCCGTTGGGATTGGCAAAATGCAAAGCTGCAAATTCAAACGCTAGTACATTTGCTTTGTACGGAACTTCTATTTGTTTTGTCTTAATTATATTACTAGATAAAATTTGTTGTCCAAACAACTCTTCTCCAACCTGCATTTTTTTATCAAAAACATAAAAACCTGTAATTACGGTTTCTGGGCTTGTTGTATTATTTACTATTTCTTCTGGCGTAAACACATACATTCCATTGGTAGTCCCAAATACCATTTCACCATTTTTTCGATAAACACAACAACGTTCTACAAAATTTTTACCAAAGACTCCATCTCCTTTTCCGTATACTTTATATTTTTCTGTGATAGGATCTAGTTTTATCAAACCTATATTGGAAGCAATCCATAAATAATTTTCTTTATCTTCTATAATTGCGTATAAAAAATCATCTGCAAAACCATTTTGAGTTGTAAAATGTTTTTTATAAATAATAGTACCTAAAGCATCTACCTTTAATTTAATCAATCCTTTTCCTTTGGTAACAAACCACAAATAACCTCTTGAATCTTCATGCATCATTTGCAATCTATCAGCAATATTTAGGGCTTTTACATCATAAATATTATTTGTATTTATGATTCTAAAAACGGAAGACTCGTGTACTACCCAAATAATTCCGTTTGCATCTTTATGAATATAATGACACTGTCCTGCCTCCTTATAAAGCTCAACATATTTAGGAATCTCCTTAAAAAACTCACTTTTAATTATGTTTCCTTTAGCATCTAAAGTGTGTTTTTCAAGCCCTAATTCGGCTCTACAAATCCAAAGTGTTTCATCCTCTATCAAAAAATCTTCTATTCTAGATTTTCTATGTAAACTTTTTGTTTCTAAATTTTTAATTAAGGGGTTTTTAAAATTTAATTCTCTATAATTTTTTAAGTACTTATAATTACTAGTTCCCAACAACATTACAGATTTTTGATGTTGATTAAATTCTGCAAAAGAAGCAACAGTACCATATCCTAAAGATTTGCTAGAGGTAATGTCTTCATTTTTTAAATATTTAAAATTGTCATAAGAATTTCCTGCTGGTAACACATTTACATCGCTTTGCCAAACAGACACCCATAGATTGCAATATTTATCTTCATAAAGAGAAGATATATAACTATCACTTAGGCCTCCTTTTTTACCATTGTATTTTATATGTTTAAATTTATTGGGTTTTAAATTAAAATAACACACACCTCCACCATCTGTAGACAACCAAGCATTGTTGGCTTTATCTACAAAAACATGCCTAATATTATTACTACTTAAAGCCTGCTTAACTCCAGGTTGTTTTTGAAAATTATGAACGAGACTAATTTGTTTTTTTTCAGAATTATGTGTTAAATAAAACAATCCGTCTCTTCTTGAAATTCCTAAAATAGTTTTTGTATCTAAAAAAACGCTTTTAAAGTTATGACGAATGTCTCTGTTTTTAGTAAAATTATTTTGATAGGGTGTTATCTCTAAAGTCTTTGGATTTAAAGAATAGTAAAAACCTGCAGTATCTGTAATTATATAGTTTTTATCAGATAGTTCATAAAAACTTGCATAACCTATAGACCAATTTTTAACCATTTCTATACTTTGGGTCTTATTTCTTACCACTGCAATAAAACCAGAAGAAAACAACCAAACATCTCCTTGACTATCTGTATGAATCATATTAGCTTTTCTCATAGAAAAACCAAATTGTTTTCCATTTACAAAGTCTACTTTTTGAATGCTATCTTTGTTATAAATTAATTTGTAAAAACCAACATTGTTTTTTGCTGTCCATACATTTTTATCATCATCATAAGTTAAAAATTTTGTTCCGTTTAATTCCTTTAAATGATTTGATAAATACTGAAAGGTATCCTTTTGTTTATCATAACTAAAAATTCCTTTAGTTGATGTAAATAGCAAATAGCGATTATCTAATTCTATAGGCTCACTAATAACCATATCTCTTAAAAATCCTTTTTGAGAATTACTTACCTCATAATTTTTAATTTCATATCCATCATAACGAGACAAACCTGCTTTGGTAGAAATCCAAATAAAACCATCGTTGTCTTGATACACCCAGCGAACAATGTTAGATCCCAAACCATTTTCTGTAGTTAAATGATGGAATGTAGGCTGAAAAGCATAAGTATTAAAGCCGAAATAAAATAAGAAAAACAGAAAATGATACAATAATCGCATATAAATTGGATACAACTAAACAAAATAATTTAAGACTAAAACTTACTATTAACAACTACAACAAACAATATTATACAATATAAATAGACAAAACAATAAAGTACTCTCTTTAAAAAAAGTAGCAAACCTCTATTACTGTAAAATAAGTCAAAATTGATTTATTTTACATTCACCAAACACTAATATTTAAATTATTATTCTTATTTTTGCAATCCTGAATTAACCTCTGACGATATCCGTGAATGTTATTTTAGACAACAACCATTAAATTATATAAAATGGAATCTTTAGTAAAATTTGTACAAGACGAGTTTGTAGCAAAAAAAGAAATGCCAGCTTTTAAATCAGGAGATACAATTACTGTATACTACGAAATTAAAGAAGGGGCTAAAACAAGAACTCAGTTCTTTAAAGGGGTAGTAATCCAAAGAAGAGGAACTGGAGCATCAGAAACATTTACAATTCGTAAAATGTCTGGAACTATTGGTGTAGAGCGTATCTTCCCAATCAACTTACCAGCTATTCAAAAAATCGAATTGAACAAACAAGGTAAAGTTCGTAGAGCTAGAATTTACTACTTTAAAGAACTTACTGGTAAAAAAGCAAGAATTAAAGAAGTTAGACGTAAATAATCTCTTTTATTCCACAACTTTAAAAGCTCAATACAACTGTATTGAGCTTTTTTTATAAATTTAAAATAGCACAGTTTTTTATAAAATCGTTATGATTTTAACAGGTAGTCAAAAAAGCTAAATATATTAGTACATTTGCAAAACTTATAAGCCTTGTGTTTATAGTATTCAACAATAAAAATTAAATATTAAAGAATTAAAATGGCAACAGAAAATTCAAAAATCATCTATACACTTACGGACGAAGCACCCGCTTTAGCAACGTATTCATTATTACCAATTATCAAAGCTTTTACAAGCAAAGCAGGTATTGAAGTTGAAACAAGAGACATCTCTTTAGCAGGAAGAATATTAGCTAACTTTCCTGAATTTTTAACAGATGATCAAAAAATTTCTGATGCTTTGGCTGAATTAGGAGAATTAGCTAAAACTCCAGAAGCTAATATTATCAAATTACCTAACGTTTCTGCTTCTATTCCTCAGTTACAAGCAGCGATAAAAGAATTACAAGAAAAAGGTTTTAACATTCCTAATTACCCTTCAAATCCAGCAACAGAAGAAGAAAAAGCGATTAAAGCTCAATATTCTAAAGTATTAGGATCTGCAGTAAACCCTGTGTTACGTGAAGGAAACTCTGACCGTAGAGCTCCAAAAGCTGTTAAAAACTACGCTAAGAAAAACCCACACCGTATGGGTAAATGGGAAAAAGACTCAAAAACTCACGTAGCATCTATGGATGCTAATGATTTTTATGGTTCTGAAAAATCTATTACTGTAAAAAACGCTACTGAATTTAAAATTACATTTAATGGTACTGACTTAAAAGGATTTGCTCCTTTAAAGGCTGGTGAAGTTATTGATAGTTCTGTAATGAGCATCAGTTCTTTAAAAGAATACGCTTCTAAAGAAATTGCAGATGCAAAAGCAAACGGTGTATTGTTATCATTACACATGAAAGCAACTATGATGAAGGTTTCTGACCCCATTATTTTTGGTGCTATTGTAGAAGTTTTTTACAAAGACGTTTTTGAAAAATATGCTACTTTATTTGCGGAATTAGGTGTTACTGCAACAAACGGTTTAGGTGATGTTTATGCTAAAATTGCAGGACATGCTAAAGAAGCAGAAGTTAAAGCTGCTATTGATGCTGTTTATACTGATGCTCCTGCTGTAGCTATGGTAAATTCTGACAAAGGAATTACCAACTTACACGTACCCTCTGATGTAATTGTAGATGCTTCTATGCCAGCAATGATTCGTACTTCTGGTCAAATGTGGAACAAGGAAGGAAACCAACAAGATACCAAAGCATTAATTCCAGATAGATGTTATGCTGGAGTTTTTCAAGCAACTATAGATTTCTGTAAAGAAAATGGTGCTTTTGATCCAACTACTATGGGAACTACTCCTAATGTAGGATTGATGGCTCAAAAGGCTGAAGAATACGGATCTCACGATAAAACTTTCCAATTAGACAAAGCAGGAACTGTAGAAGTTGTTGATACAAATGGAAACGTATTATTATCTCAAGATGTTCAAGCTGGAGACATTTTTAGAATGTGTCAAGTAAAAGATGCACCTATTCAAGACTGGGTTAAATTAGCTGTAAATAGAGCTACCGCAACAGGTTCTCCTGCTGTATTCTGGTTAGATGAAAACAGAGCTCATGATGCTGAAATTATTAAAAAAGTAAATACTTACTTAAAAGATCATAATACAGACGGATTAGAAATTTTAATCAAATCTCCTATTGAAGCTACTTTGTATACTTTAGACAGAGTAAAAGCTGGATTAGAAACTATTTCTGTAACAGGAAACGTATTACGTGATTACTTAACAGATTTATTCCCTATTTTAGAATTAGGTACTTCTGCTAAAATGTTATCTATTGTTCCTTTAATGAATGGTGGAGGATTGTTTGAAACTGGTGCTGGTGGTTCTGCTCCAAAACACGTTCAACAATTAGTAGAAGAAAACTACTTACGTTGGGATTCTTTAGGTGAATTTTTAGCATTGGCTGTTTCTTTAGAACATTTAAGCGAAAGATATAACAACACACAAGCTCAAATTTTAGCGGATGCTTTAGATGCAGCAACAGGTAAATTTTTAGATACAGACAAATCTCCAACTCGTAAGATTGGTGGTATTGACAACAGGGGTTCTCACTTTTACTTAGGTATGTACTGGGCACAAGAATTAGCTGCACAAGATAAAGATGCTGAATTAAAAGCTATATTTACTCCTGTAGCAGAAGCTTTAACTGCTAACGAATCTAAAATTGTTAAAGAATTAATTGCTGTACAAGGTAAACCTGCTAACATTGGTGGTTACTATAGTATGAATAAACAATTAACGTCTGCTGTTATGAGAGCAAGTGCTACTTTAAACACAATTATTGACGGAATTGCTTAATTGCAATAACACATAAAAACCAAAGCCTCGCTAAAAGTAGCGAGGCTTTTTGGTTTTAAAATAATATCTTTATCCAAAAATAAAATCAATCATATGAAAATTGGAGCTTTAATCACTATTATCGTAAGTGAATTGTTAATTTTAATGTTAACCTCATTAAATATAAACTCTAACAGTATTAGTTTTGTAAGTACCTTAGTTGTTGTTGTAATAGTAGCCTTTTCTTTTTCGGCATTGCTACAAAATATTAAAAGCCTTACAAGTGGTAAAAAATATGGAATTAGTGGTGTTATTGGAGTTATAGCCGGTATTCTTTATTTCTGGCTAACGAGCAAACACTTTGAAACCATTGTAGCTTGGTTACATAAATATGGTGTTTCTATTCTACTAGTCGTTATTCTAATATGTGTTATCTATTTGTTTCAAGGTAAAAAAACAAAACAAACCGTATAAAACATAAAAAACGCTTAGCAAATGCTAAGCGTTTTTTATGTTTTAAATTGAAATAATTTTCTCTTTCAATTTTTCTTTTAGTTTTCCCATAATATCTTTGGGATACAATTTTTCACCCATAAAAATATCAGTCATCACTTCACTAAATCGCTGTCCGTATTTTTTCATAATAGCTTTTCTGACTAGCTTACTACCATAAAACAATTTAGCCAACTTCATAGAAGTTAATAACTCTGGCATTATTGTGCTTTCAATAATATCTGTGTAAGTTTTTGCAGCTTTCTCTTTATCATCACCAGCCTCTGCAATTGCCTTAGCGACTAATTTACCACTATATATTGCATTAGAAATTCCTTCGGCTGTTAACGGATCTGCAAAACCTGCAGCATCACCAATTAAAAAGACGTTATTTTTAACATAACCATCTGTTCTTGGGGTTACGGGAATTTGATACCCATGTTTTTCTATACTGATTATCTCTTCTATTCCTAAAAACTTAATATACTCTGCACAGTATTCTTTAATTTTTTTATCATCTTTAATAATAACCCCTACTCCTATTGATAGATGATTTTTTTTAGGAAAACACCATCCATAACCTGCAGGAATTGCATCAATATCAAAACGAATTTCTTTAGACAGTCTTTTAAAATCGGCATCATTTACTTCAACCTCATATTCCAATGCAGGAATTAAAGTTCTAGTATCATTGGTCCAACCTGCCATTTTAGCCATTTGGCTGTACACACCATCTGCAGCAATTACATAAGTGGCCGAAATAGCTCCTTTGGTAGTTTCTAATTCAACAACATCTTTCTTATTTACAACTTTAGTTACTTTACAATCTTCTATCAATTCTACACCTAGCTCTTGACTTTTCTTTACCATTAAATTATCAAAAGCATCTCTCATTACTAAAGAGATTATTGGGTTTTCACGTTCTGTTACAAAATGAAATTTATCTCCCATATAGATATCTACTTTATTGAACTCTATATCTACAACTTCAGAAATATCAAAAGGCATATTTTTTCTACCTCTATACACAAAACCTCCACCACAAACTTTATATCTGGGTAACGTCTCTTTTTCTAAAATTACCGTTTTAAGTCCTGCTTTGGCTAAGTGAAATGCTGCAGAAGCACCAGAAGGTCCACTCCCTACAACAGCTACATCAAATGTGCTCATGTATTATTTTTTATCGCTAATATAATTCATTCTATCAAAAAACACAGTACTAAAAACTGAATACCGTTCTAAATAAAAAAATGTATTCAATATTAAGTTTATTGGCTCTATTATTGCTGAGTATTTCGTTCAATATTACGTAATTTAGCAACTTTAAAAATTTACGCATCCGATGAAAAAAATCTGGAATCTTATTTACAGTACTCGCTTAATGGCAGTGCTATTTATTGCCTTTGGAACAGCAATGGCCATAGCTACATTTATAGAAAATGATTATGGTACAGAAACCTCTAAGGCATTAGTCTATAATACTTGGTGGTTTGAGGCTATTATGGCTTTATTTGTGGTTAATTTTTTAGGAAATATTTTTAAATATAGGCTATACAAAAGAGCCAAATGGGCTGTATTATTATTTCATCTTTCTTTTTTATTAATTATTATTGGTGCTGCTGTTACCAGATACATTAGTTATGAGGGAGTGATGCCTATTTTGGAAGGAGAAAAATCAAATGTATTCTTTTCTGAAAAAACGTACTTAAATTTAAACTTTCATAACTTTAAAGAAGAAAAAAACGTACACGCACCTATACTTTTATCTGCCAAAGGAAAAGCTTCTTATCACTTTTCTACAGATTTTAGAGGTCAAGAAATAGATATAGAATTAACTGATTATATTCCAAATGCAAAAACGGAATTTACAAAATCAGAAATAGGTGATCAATACATTCACTTTGTAGAATCTAGTTCTGGTAGTAGACACGATCATTATATTAAAAAAGGAGAAATAGAAAATATTCATGGAGTATTAGTAGGTTACGAAAACGGAAAAGAAACCTCTGTTAATTTTACAGAAGTTGATGGAGAGCTTTACTTAGAATCTAAACACAACGGTACATTTATGAGAATGGCCGATAGATTTAATGGAGAAATTGTAAAAGGTGAAACTCAAAAATTTAATTATTTAAGTTTACATCAAATTGCGGGATTGAGTTTTGTGGTTCCCGAAAAACCAATTACCGGAGAAATGAAAGTAATTTCTGCCAAAGACAAAAAATCTTTTCCCGAAGCAATGCTAACTTTAAAAGTTACCTCTAAAGATAAAATGACCTTGGTGCAAGTAAAAGGTGGTCAATACACCTCTAACAAGCCCGTTCCTTTTACCTTGGCCGATTTGAATTTTAATGTTTCTTACGGATCTAGAATGTTAGAACTTCCTTTTTACATCAAACTAAACGATTTTCAATTAGAAAAATACCCTGGTTCAGAATCTGCTGCTTCTTATGCTAGTGAAATTACTTTAATTGACGAAAAAGACAATAATACGTTTGATTTTAGAATTTTTATGAATCATATTTTAAATTATAAAGGATATAAATTTTTTCAATCTAGTTACGATTTATCAGGACCTAAAGAAGAAACTAGATTATCTGTAAACCACGATGCTGCCGGAACCATTATTACCTACATTGGTTATTTTTCTTTGTATGCAGGATTGTTATTAACCTTATTTATGAAAGAAACTCGTTTTGGACAATTAAGCAAGCGTTTAAACAAACTTAAAAACAAAACCACTGTAATTGCTTTGCTATTTGGATTAATGACTTCTTTTGGTTTTGCACAAGAGCACAATCACGATGAACACGATCATGAGGGTCATAACCACGAGGCACACAACCATGCAGAGCATAGTGAAGAAACAACTTCAACGGCACAAAAAGTAATGACTCCTGAAGAGGTAAAAGCAGCTATTCTTAAATATGCTGTAAAACCAGAACACGCTTTAGAGTTTAGTAAATTGGTAATTCAAGATGCTGGTGGTAGAATGAAACCTATCAATACTTTTGCGAGTGAATTGTTAAGAAAAGTAAGCAAAAAAGATACCTATAATGATTTAGATGCCAATCAGGTATTTTTATCTATGGTAGAAAACCCTAGAATGTGGTATGAAGCTCCTATTATTTATTTAGAAAAAAAAGACACTAAAATTAGAACCATTTTAGGAGTAAATCAAGATACTAAATATGCTGCATTATCTAATTTTATAGATCCTTCAGGAAACTATAAGTTAACTTCTTATGTAGCTGATGCAGAAAAAAATCAAAAGAAAAGTGCTTTTGAAAAAGATGTAATTAATATAGACAAAAGAGTAGGTTTACTATACACTGCTATTAGCGGAAGTATTATGCGTATTTTCCCTAAAATGAACGACAACAACAACAAGTGGGTTTCTCAATTAGAATTAAGTACCGCTGGATTTACAGGAATTGATTCTGTTTTTGTAAAACAAATTATTCCTGCTTACAGACAAACTTTGTGGCAAGCAAAAAACTCTGGTAATTATGCAGAAGCTAATGAAATTTTAGGAGGAATTAAAAACTTTCAAAAAAAATACGGTGCAGAAGTATATCCTAGTGAAAAGAAAATTGACTTTGAAATTACGTATAATAAATACGACATTTTTAAGAAGCTTTTTTCTTACTATATGTACATCAGTGCTTTGTTATTTCTATTTATTATTGTTCAAATATTTAAAGATGGAAAAGGAATTAAATTAGTAATTAAAGGTTCAATTGGAATTGTTATTTTCTTATTTGCATTGCAAACAGCTGGTTTAGGAGTTAGGTGGTTTATTAGTGGACATGCTCCTTGGTCTGATGCCTATGAATCTATTATATATGTTGCTTGGGCAACTATGTTATTTGGATTAATTTTTGGTAGAAAATCATCGTTAACCATTGCAGCCACAGCCTTTGTTGCTTCTATGATATTAATGATTGCACACTGGAACTGGATGGATCCACAAATTGCTAATTTACAACCTGTATTAAACTCATATTGGTTAATGATTCACGTAGCCATTATTGTAGCTAGTTATGGACCGTTTACCTTAAGTATGATTTTAGGATTGGTTGCTTTAATTTTAATGATTTTAACAACTGATAAAAACAAAAAATCTCTAAAACACAAAATAGACGAGTTAACAATAATCAACGAAATGAGTATGACTGTTGGTGTTATTATGTTAACCATTGGTAACTTTTTAGGTGGTATGTGGGCTAACGAAAGTTGGGGTCGCTACTGGGGATGGGATCCTAAAGAAACTTGGGCTCTAATTAGTATTATGGTATATGCATTTGTACTACATATGCGTTTGGTTCCTGGTTTAAGAAGTAAATTTACATTTAACATTGTTTCTATTTATGCTTTTGCTAGCATTATGATGACGTATTTTGGAGTGAATTTTTACTTATCAGGATTGCACTCTTACGCTAGTGGAGACCAAGTAGTAACACCTAACTTTGTATATTATTCTGTAGGAATTGTAGCTGTTATTGGAGTATTAGCATATCTAAAATTTAAAAAATATTACAAAAAATAAATAGGATTATTAAATCTGCTATTAAAAATGTAAATTCGCAAATCTTATAATCACAAACAACTAACATGTTTCACAAGTATTTAAAATTAGTTATAGCAGCATTAGTAACAGTATTAGCTGTTTTACAATTTATTGATGAAAATATCGGGAACGGTATTTTGTTACTATTATTAGCAGGAATCTTTGTCTTTTTATATTTTAAAAATGAAATTTTATTATTGGCATTTTTACAAATGAGAAAACAAAATTTAGAAGGAACAGAAAAATGGTTAAATAAAATAAAAAAACCAGAAATGGCTTTAATCACTTCTCAACAAGCCTATTTTTATTACCTACAAGGATTAATGGTTGTACAAAGAAATATGACTCAAGGAGAAAAGTTATTAAAAAAAGCTTTAGGTTTAGGTTTACGTATGGGACATGATGTTGCCATGGCTAAATTAAACTTAGCCGGTATTGCTATGAGTAAGCGTAGAAAAAGAGAAGCAACAACGCTTTTAAACGAGGCTAAAAAATTAGACAAACACGGTATGTTAGCAGATCAAATTAAATTGATGAAAGATCAGATGAAAAAGATCTAATTATACAATCTATATCACTCACAAAAAAGGTCTTCATAATATTTTATGAAGACCTTTTTTATTTTATATATCAAGTACTCATATCTTTATTCTAAGCTGGTACTACCAAACTTTTATAAATAGCTTCGTATTGTGGCAATACTTGATCTATACTAAAGGTCTTAGCTCTTTCAAACGCATTCTGTTTATAGCCTTCTAAAATATCTCTTGTTTCAATTAACTTTAGAGTATTTTTAGCCATATCATTTACATCTTTTACATCGCTTAAAAAACCTGTAACTCCATGTATATTAACTTCGGGTAATCCTCCTGTGTTTGTAGATATAACAGGAGTTCTAGCAGCCATTGCTTCTAATGCAGCCAATCCAAAACTTTCAGACTTAGAGGGTAAGATAAACACATCCGAATAACATAATATTTTGTTTACTTCTAAACTATTTCCTAAAAATAAAATTTTATCATAAACTCCTAATTCTCTCGCTAATTGTTTTACCTCTACCATATCTGGCCCCTGACCTACCAACATCAATTTTGCAGGCTTTTTTTCTAAAACTTTAGCAAATATTTTTATTACATCTTTAGCTCTCTTAACAGGTCTATAATTACTTATATGAGTCAAAATAAATTCATCTTCAGTAGCTATGCTTCCTCTTTCGCAATCTTCACCTCCCATAGGGTGTTTTGCATATTTATCAATTTCAATAAAATTATAAACAACTTCAATCTCTCTATTTATGTCAAACAAACGATAGGTATCATCTCTTAAACTTTTAGAAACTGTAGTCACCACATCCGAATGATTGATGCTAAACTCAACTGCTGTTTTATAATTGGGGTGACTTCCTACCAAAGTAATATCAGTACCATGTAGTGTAGTAACCACTCTAATATCTATCCCTTTTTCTCGCAACATTTGTTTGGCCATATAGGCAGCATACGCGTGCGGAATTGCATAATGTACATGCAATAATTCTAAATTGTATTTTTCTGCTACTTGTACCATTTTACTAGACAACGCAAGTTCATACGGTTGATAATGAAACAAAGAATATTCTTCTATTTGCACCTGATGAAAATGAATTCCACTAGAAATTAAATCTAACCTAACAGGTAAATTATAGGTAATAAAGTGTACTTCATAACCTTTATTAGCCAAAGCCATTCCTATTTCTGTAGCTACCACACCACTTCCTCCAAAAGTAGGATAACAAACAACTCCTATACGCATATTAAAATAGTTTCTATATATGTACGCAAAAGTACCGTTAACTTACGGGTTTGACAAAAATAAAGTACTATCAAAAAAAATGATTAGCTAAAAACCTCATTATGAAATAGATATTATAATCCTTAAAAAAAACTATTATTTTTCCTTTAAATTCCTTTATTTATCTATAAAAAAGTTTATTTTTGCAACCGCTAAGTTAAGCATGGTGCCTTAGCTCAGTTGGTAGAGCAAAGGACTGAAAATCCTTGTGTCCCTGGTTCGATTCCTGGAGGCACCACAACAAAAACCACAACTTAATTGTTGTGGTTTTTTTGTTTTTATTAAGTTAAACTAGTCTCCTATCTTTCTCTTGTATTTCCAAATCATTAATACTCGCAAAACGCTTTTGCATGAAACCGTTTTCATCAAATTCCCAATTTTCGTTTCCATAAGCACGAAACCATTGCCCTGATGCATTTCTGTATTCGTATTCAAAACGAACAGCAATTCGGTTTTCTCTAAAAGCCCATAATTCTTTCTTTAACTTATAATCCAATTCATTTTTCCATTTATCTTGCAAAAAAGCTTCTATTTCTTCTCTTCCGTTTACAAATTGATCTCTGTTTCTCCATTCGCTATCTATTGTGTAAGCCATGGCTACTTTTTGTGGATTTTTAGAGTTCCAGGCATTTTCTGCCATTTGTATTTTTTGTTGGGCTGTTTCCGCTGTAAAAGGCGGTAAAGGGTGTTTTTGTTCCATTTTATGTGTTTTTATTTTCTTCTGGGTTGTATTTAGAATAACTTATAAAACTCCATTCGGAATTGTGATGATTTTGAGTTTCTATCCATTTATCAATTTTAAAAAACCAAAACCTACCTGTTCCTCCCGATTTAGATAAATCATCTTTGTTGCTTAAATTATGTATAATTTTTGAAGTTCCTGTTAGCTGTAACGTACTTTTATTTTCAAAATCTATAAACAAAACTCCCCCCTTTGAATTTTCTGTAAAATTGCCAAAAGTGTTATAAATATTATTTCCTTTATAATCTGGAATTTTTAATATATTATCATCTATAATATCTATAAAACCTGGAGTACCACCTCTATGCGATGCATCCAATTTCCCATCCAAACCTGCACTTCCCACAAATAAAGTATCTGCTTTTAAGATCCAATCTTTTTGGGCATCCGTTAACACATTTCCATGTTTTTGTATTGAACTATTTTGTTTTGCATTTATGGGTGATTGAACATCTCTTTGTTGAATATATTTTGGACAATTGGGATAAGATTCCTCCACTTTAATATTGATATTCTCTCCATTAACAGTTAAAACTCCATTAACTCTTAACCTTCTTCTTGTAGCTAATTCTATAAATAAGGTTCCTATTTGTGTGTGTTGTTGTATGTTTTTATAAAAAACATCCTTTTTATCACTCACAATTTTTGTCAAATTAACAGTCAAACTACTAGGAGTTGGCACAGCAACAAAACCATTTGCTCCTAATAAAATTGAAATCCATACGTTTTGCTCTTTATCCTGACTACTTACAATAGCCATAGTTTGCTTTTCTATAAAAGGAATTGCTCCTTTTATTATTTCATTAGAAATCATTTTAATTGCTTTATGAGCTATATGATCGACTCCCATTTTTTTCTGAAATGCTAATTCTCCTTTATGAAACATAATTTTTTGTTTTAGCTCAACACACCTATTCTAATAAAAAATAGGTGTGTTTTATTTTTAAAAATTGATAACTGTATACCCCTCTTCAATTAATTTGGCATAACTAGAAATTCCAGATGTGTTGGGCAACGGGTTATTCGTAATAAGATCATAACCAGATGGATTTGCTCCCCAAACGTCTGCACAAGCACTAGAAACTCCTTCCACTTTATCTTCTACAGCTTTAAACACTTTGTAAGCAGGGTGTTCTTCATTTTGTAATACTTCTGGCCATCTTGTTCCAGTTCCTTGAAAAATTAATTTTACTGCTACTCCTGATTCTTTAAAATCATACACGGCTGCTAAAGCATTAAACAATCTTCCTAATGATTCTTCTGCTCCTGTTTTTGGATCTGATAATAATACAATTGCTACTTTACTCATTTTACTTTTTTATTTATTAATTATTTTAATTACAGAACATTCGGTAAAATAAAATATTAAAAAAAACTAAGAAATATATAATTCCTTAATTTCTTTTATAGATTCATTAAACGGATGTGTACTTCCGCAGGCTTTAGATACAATAAGGGATCCTTGTATTTTGACCAAAACTTGTATTGCTTTTTGATTTGATTCTTCTTTATCGTAACCAAAATCAGTACCTATTTTAGAAAAACAGTCTAACCAACTTTCTATTCCTGTTTTCAATTCATTTGTGAAAAGAGAAATTCCTCCTCCTAAAGTTAGGGCTCCAACAATACAAGACTCTAGTCCGCAAGCATACAATTCATTAATGCTATTTAAAACTCGAGACAATTTGTCTTCTTTAGAAATATCTTTAGCATATACAATTTCTTGAATATGTTTTACAAACCAATCGTCTACATAACCTAGAACTGCTAAAACAATATCTTTTTTACCTCCTGGAAATCTATGGTACAAACTAGCTTTTTTTAAACCCGATACTGCTGCCAAGTCATTTAAACTCGCTCCATCATATCCTTTAGATCTAATTACTGACATTAATCTACTTAGTAACTCAACATCATTTACTTTTTGTGGTCTCATATAACAAATGTACATATTTCAGAACAAACGTTCGGTTATATTTTCTAATTAGTTCGATAAAATATTTAGTCCTTACAGTAAATCTTATTTTGTATAAAAGAAATCCCTCTAAAATAATTTTAGAGGGATTCACAAAATCAACTTATTCTTTAACTGGATATAATGTACTCCATATTTTAAAACCTCCTGATAGATTTTTAATATTGGTAAATCCTTTGTGTTTCAATTGTAAACTTGCCAAATAACCACGCATTCCTTTAGCACAGTACACAACTGTCTCTTTGCTTGTATCAAGCATTTCTATTGTAGAATTTCTTATAATATCTAATGAAATATTGATGCTGTTGGGGATTGCTCCAAAACTTTCTACTTCGTTTTTAGCTCTTACGTCTATAATTTGGATATTTGAATTCTTATTAATTTTAGATTGTAGCTCCTCTACAGAAATTTCTTTATAATCATTATGAAAAGAATTGTTACTCACAAAACCAGCAACCACTACCGGATCTTTTGCTGGCGAAAAAGGTGGAGCATATGCTAAGTCTAAATTAGGTAAATCTTCTATGGTTAACCCTCCATAAATTGCTGTACTCATTACATCTACTCTCTTATCTACTCCATGTTCACCAAAAGCTTCACAACCCAATATTTTTCCTGTTTTAGCATCATAATAAATTTCAATTATCAAGTCTTTTTGATTTGGAAAATAACCTGGTGTAGCTCCCGCAACTATCAAGCTAACTTTAAAATCATAATTATTGCTCTTTAAATAATCTAAAGATAAACCTGTTCTCCCCAATGTATTTTGAAATACTTGTATGATGGCTGTTTTATACCCTCCTTTAAAATTCTCATTCCCTCCTGCTGCATTGGCACCTGCTGTTCTACCTCCTTTATTAGAATGCGTTCCTAATGGTAAATAATCATGCTCGTTGGTTAACGTGTTTTTTATACTTGCACAATCTCCAGCAGCATAAATATCTGGTACAGATGTTTCCATTTTTTCATTTACTGTTAACGCTCCATTTTTTAAATGAGCTGCCCCTTTAGAGACTAATAAATCTGTATTGGGTTTTATACCCACACTCATAATTACAAAATCTGTTACTACCTTTTTTAAAGGAGTCAATACAGACGTTATTTTTCCTTTTTTTACATCAACCTCTTTAACAAATGTGTTTGTAATCACTTCTACTCCATGCTCTTCAAGAGTATTTTGAGCAAATTTTCTAAATTTTGAAGACCACATAGGTAAAACACCATCTCCTCCCTCTATTAAAGTTACTTTTTTCCCTAGTTCTATTAGGTTTTCAACAACTTCAACTCCAATTAAACCAGCCCCCATAATGGTAATATGCTCAGCCTTATCTATAGCTCCTTTCTGCATAATTTTATCAAAATCTTCTAAGGTTCTACAAGGAGACCAATTGGTTGCTTTTTCTAGGTTGATAATTTTGGGAACAATCGTTTTTGCACCTGTAGTAAATACCAATTTATCATAGGTATAGGTTGATTTGGTGGTGATTACTTTATGTTCTTCTGGTAAAATTTCAATTACTTCTTCTTCTAAACACACATCAATATTAAATCTATTTCTAAGTAAATCGGCTTCTACAACCAATAATTTTTCTCTAGTTTTTATAACTCCAGACAAAGCATATGGAATTCCACAAGTAGCATAACTTATATTCTTGCATTTTTCAAACATTTTAATGTTTGCATTTTCATTTTGTCTTCTTGCTTTGGCTGCTGCAGAGGGACCTGCAGATAAACCTCCTATTACTATAATATCTAAGTTCATGTTGTATGTTTTTCTTATGACAAATGTAATCGTCAATTAAAAAAACAACAGTAACAAAAGTCACATAAAGGAGTAAATAGTATTTTAATTCTGTTTACAAAAACACATTTCCATCATTTTATACAAATCTGGATGTTTTTCTTTGAGTAGGTCTGGACGTTCAAAAAAGTACTCGGATACAACGGCAAAAAATTCTTGCTGATTGGTTCCTCCATAGGCTCTAATATCCGACTCATTATTATTTATGTGCTCTATTTCTTTGTGAATTAAATTTAACCAAGGGATTAGATATGTATTTGATAATAATAATTTTGGAATCCCATCTGTATCTCCGTCCATTTTATCTATCAAATGAATAAATTCATGAATTCCAGTATTTCCTTTATCCGTTTTATTGGCAAAACCATGGTGTAATGCTCTGCGTGATAAAATCATTTGATTTTTAAACCTACCTGTTCCTACCAAACCACCAATGTTTCTATTTCCTTCTATAAAATTTAAATCTTCACTAAAATTATTAGGATAGATAATCACTGAAGATAAATTTGAGTAGTGCCAATCCTTGAAATAAAAAACAGGAATTATAGCACTTGCAGCCACCAAAACAATATCTATATCTTGTCTTTTAAACTCTATGGTTTCTATATAAGTCTTGCTTAAAAATATTGTTATTTTATCTCTAAACAATAGCTTGTCCTCATCTTTTAATTTTTGATAAAACAAGACATGAGACATTAATAGCTCATGTAAATTATTGGGTACGGGTGTTCTTTTTTTTGTAATAGTTTTTCTATAACTATAAACACCTAACAACACAATTATCAAAAAAAATAAAAATCCAATCATGTTTTAAAACTAATCAATTATTTTCATAAAAAAAGCCCTGCAATTAGCAGGGCTTTTAAAATATTATAATGCTTATAATTATTTAACAGGTTTAACTGTTTTAATAATTCTTGCAGCAATTTTGTATGGATCTCCGTTTGAAGATGGACGACGGTCTTCTAACCAACCGTGGTATCCTTTTTCTACAGCGATAATTGGAATACGGATAGATGCTCCTCTATCAGAAACTCCCCAAGAGAAATCAGTAATAGCAGCAGTTTCGTGCTTACCAGTTAAACGTTGTTCGTTGTGCTCACCATAAACTTCAATGTGCTCTTTAACTACCGGACGGAAAGCTTCACAAATTTCAGCATACTTTTCTTTAGAACCACATTCTCTTAAGATTGAGTTAGAGAAGTTAGCGTGCATTCCAGAACCATTCCAATCTGTATCTCCTAATGGTTTTGGGTGGTACTCAATGTACAATCCTCTACCTTCAGTTAAACGATCTAATAAGTAACGTGCAATCCAAATTTCATCTCCTGCTTTTTTAGCACCTTTTGCAAACAATTGGAATTCCCATTGTCCAGACGCAACTTCTTGGTTGATTCCTTCAAAGTTCAATCCTGCTTCGATACATAAATCAGCATGCTCTTCTACTAAATCACGACCATGAGTATTTTTTCCACCAACTGAACAGTAGTACATTCCTTGTGGAGCTGGGTAACCACCTCTTGGGAATCCTAATGGTAAATCAGTATCAGAATCCATAATAAAATATTCTTGCTCAAATCCGAACCAGAAATCGTTATCATCATCTTCAATAGTAGCACGTCCGTTAGATTCGTGTGCAGTTCCATCAGCGTTTAAAACTTCTGTCATTACTAACCATCCGTTAATACGAGCTGGATCAGGATAAATTGCAACAGGTTTTAAAATACAGTCAGATGCTCCACCAGAAGCTTGTTTTGTAGATGAACCATCAAAAGACCAGTTTCCTAATTCTTCTAATGTTCCTTGGAAGTTTTCGTGTTCTTCAACCTTGGTTTTACTTCTTAAGTTTTGAGTTGGAAAATATCCGTCTAACCAGATATACTCTAATTTAATTTTAGCCATAATAAAATATTATATTTAATAAAAGTTTCTTTTTATCTTAACGAAAGCAAATATAAAATAATTATTTGAACAGCCAATTGAAATTCTACGTATTTTTACGTAGAATATTTATTTTTCACTAATTCGTAAAAAAACATGTGTGAAATTATCAATACCTAAACACTAAGCCAGTGTTAACACATGAACAGAACTGATTTTTAACAGTTTTAAACCTTATTGCTTTTTATGCAGGCAGATAAAAATCAAATAACTAAATTTGCACCACCATTATAAACAACACACTAATTTATATATATGAGTTCTGAAGTAAGTAAAAGATATAGCCAACGTGGGGTATCGGCTTCTAAAGAAGATGTACACAACGCAATTAAGAATGTAGACAAAGGTTTGTTTCCTAAAGCATTCTGTAAAATTGTTCCCGATTACTTAACAAATGATGAGGATTATTGCTTAATTATGCATGCTGATGGGGCTGGAACCAAATCTGCTTTAGCATATATGTACTGGAAAGAAACAGGGGATATTTCTGTTTGGAAAGGAATTGCACAAGATGCTTTAATTATGAATATTGATGACTTATTATGTGTAGGAGCTACAGATAATATAATGCTATCATCTACCATTGGACGTAACAAAAACTTAATTCCTGGAGAAGTACTTTCTCAAATAATTAATGGAACTGAAGAGTTGTTAACTGAATTAAAAGAATTTGGAGTTACTATTCATTCTACAGGTGGAGAAACTGCTGATGTAGGTGATTTAGTTAGAACAATTATTGTAGATTCTACCGTTACAGCTAGAATGAAACGCACTAATGTAGTTAATAATGCCAATATTAAAGCTGGTGATGTTATTGTAGGTTTAGAGTCTTTTGGACAAGCCACCTATGAAAAAGAATACAACGGAGGAATGGGATCTAACGGATTAACTTCTGCTAGACACGATGTATTTCACAAATACTTAGCGAATAAATATCCTGAATCTTTTGATGCTGCAGTACCCGAAGAATTGGTCTACTCTGGTAACACTAAATTAACAGATGCTGTAGAGGGTTCTCCAATTAATGCTGGTAAATTAGTTTTATCTCCTACAAGAACCTACGCACCAATTATTAAAGCTATTTTAGCTAAATATACTCCACAAGAAGTTCATGGAATGGTTCACTGTTCTGGAGGTGCACAAACTAAAATTTTACACTTTGTAGAAAATCTACATATTGTAAAAGACAATTTATTTGAGGTACCACCTTTATTTAAATTGATTCAGGAAAACTCTGGTACAGATTGGAAAGAAATGTATCAAGTATTTAACATGGGACACAGAATGGAAGTATATGTTCCTGCAGAAATTGCAGAAGACATTATTGCTATTTCTAAATCTTTTAATGTAGATGCTAAAATTATTGGTCGTGTAGAAGAACCAAAATCTGCTGGGACTAAATCTTTAGAAATTACGAGTGAATTTGGAGTTTTTAACTACTAATAATCTCTTTAAAATATCACAAAGGCTATCTATAAACTAGATAGCCTTTTTTTATAAACTGCTTTGTTATGAAACCCGAAATTAAAAATTACATAAATACTGTTTTAAGTAAAATAGCCATATTAGACGAACCCAATGTTGCTTTTGAACAGGTAGAAATTTTAGAATACAGAACACATTTTGAAAACGGATCTGTATTTCAACATCAAAATGGAGATAATTACGGTCTTGCTATTTTGAATGCCATTACCGAAGACAGTTCTTTTAAAATTTCTAAATTCTTAAAAAAAGAAACAAACCTAAGTATTAAAAATATTCAAGACGAATTAGAAAAACACTATCTAAGATGTTATATACCTGGTTCTTCTAAAGAATATGATACTTGGAAAACAGGAGATTTAGGAGTTGCTTATTTAGAAATAAATGATGCCGAAAAAACAATATCTGTTAGGTATACAAATGAAACAAATACGTAAAAACACTGTAAACTACATATTTACGTATTTCAAAAGGCTTTGATCAAATTGATTTTTAGAATTTAAAAACTGAATTTCTATAGGTAAGTAATACAATTCTATTAGCTCTTTTTCTAAACGAACATAATCTTTTTCTGTTGTTAACACTTTAGCTGCTTTAGATGAATCTTTGATTTTTTGTAAATCGGACTCTGTAAAATGATGATGATCTGGATAATTTAAATGAATAAAATCAGCTCCTAAATTCTGTAAATAATCCACCAAAGGTTTGGGTTTGGCAATTCCTGTAATTAATACAATTTTTTGTTTAATAAATTCCGTAAGCAAAACTTTAGCACTACCTATTACACAATCGGCATAATAAATACTAGAAAAATAAACTTGTTGATTGTTCTTTGGATGTATTTTTTTTATTATTTTTTGCTGTTCATACTCCGATAAATTTATAGGACATTTGGTTACAACAATACTATCTGCTCTATTTTTCCCCCACCATAACTCACGCAAATTCCCTGTAGGCATCATAAAATCATTATAAAACAAACGATCATAAGAACTTAATAAAATATGATATCCTGCTTTTATTTTTCTGTGTTGATAAGCATCATCTAACAAAATTAAATCCGTATTGGGTTTTAAATTTAAAATATTTTTAACTCCCTCTACTCGATCTCCATTAACAGCAACCTGTATTTTGTCAAACTTTTGATGGTATTGAAACGGTTCATCCCCTAAATCAGCAACCGTTGTATGTTTATTTGCCAAAACAAATCCTTTAGATTTTCTTTTATAACCTCTACTCAAAACAGCAATTGCGTGGGTGTTTTGTAACAAGCGAATTAAATATTCTATTTGTGGAGTTTTTCCTGTCCCTCCAACACTTAAGTTCCCTACTGTAATAACAGGAATCTTAAAGCGGGTTGATTGTAAAATATTAACATCGTACAGTAAATTTCTTACAGATACCACTAATCCGTACAAAACAGAAAAAGGCAATAGTAGTATTCTTAATATCTTAATAAAAATCATGTATTGATGCTAAATTTAATCGTGCTTTCAAAACTAAAACAATTCCAATCTAGAAACAACTAATAGAACAAAATCTGTATTTTTGAATATGAAAATTAAAGATATCACAGATTATATAGAAACATTGGCTCCTTTGTCTTATGCAGAAGATTTTGACAATGTAGGATTGTTAGTTGGTAATTACCAAACAGAAATTACAGGAGTTTTAGTTACTTTAGACACTTTAGAGCAAACTATTGATGAGGCTATTGAACAAAATTGCAATTTAATTGTGAGTTTTCATCCTATTATTTTTAGCGGACTTAAAAAATTTAATGGAAATAATTATGTAGAACGTGTGGTAATAAAAGCCATTAAACACAATATTGCTATTTATGCCACTCACACAGCCTTAGACAACTCTTTTAAAGGAGTAAGTGCCAAAATGTGCGAAGTATTACAACTGCAAAATAAACAGGTTTTAATCCCCCAAAAAGGAACTATAAAAAAACTAGTTACATACGTACCCGTTAAAGATGCCGATAAAGTAAGAGAAGCCTTTTTTAACATTGGAGCAGGAACTATTGGTAACTACAATCAATGTAGTTTTAATGTTGATGGAATTGGAACTTATAACGGAAATGAAAACTCTAGCCCAATTGTTGGGATTAAGGGAAGAACAGAAAAAGAACAAGAAACCCAAATAAGTATTACATTTCCTAAACATATAGAAGGTAGTGTTTTAAAAGTGCTAAAAGAGGTTCATCAATATGAAGAAATTGCTTTTGAAATTACAACTTTAGAAAACACCAATCAACATATTGGTATTGGAATGATTGGGGAATTAATCACACCTATGAATACTGATGATTTTTTGAAGTATGTAAAACTAAATATGAATACAAAATGTATTAGACACTCTGCTCCACTAAACAAACAAATACAAAAGATTGCTGTATTAGGGGGTTCTGGTAGTTTTGGAATTAATGCAGCTATAGCAATGGGTGCAGATGCATATATTACTGCAGATTTTAAATATCACGAATTTTACAAGGCAGAAGGAAAACTACTAATTACTGATATTGGACATTATGAAAGTGAACAATTTACAAAAAACCTATTAGTTGATTATCTTAAAGAAAAATTTCGTAATTTTGCAATCATTTTATCGAATAAAAGTACAAACCCAATATATTACTCATAGTTATTATGGCAGTTAAACAAGAAGTATCTGTAGAAGACAAGTTAAGAGCTTTATATAATTTACAATTAATTGACTCTAGAATTGACGAAATCGAAAGCGTTCAAGGAGAGTTACCTTTAGAAATAGAAGATTTAGAAAGCGAAATTAGTGGGTTATCAACTCGTGTTGAAAAATTGAATCAAGATGTTGTTAATTTTCAGACTGAAATTGCTAACCGTAAAATTAGCATTGATGAATCTAAAGAATTAGTAAAAAAGTATACAGAACAACAAAAATCTGTTCGTAACAATCGTGAGTTTGATTCTTTAACAAAGGAAGCTGAATTTCAAGAATTAGAAATTGAATTGGCTGAAAAAAGAATTAAAGAAGCTTATGCTAAAATTGAGCATAAAAACGAAGTTATAGCAAAAACAACCGAAAAATTAAACGCTCAACAAACACATTTAGATCATAAAAAATCTGAATTAGATGAGATTTTAAAAGAAACAGAAAACGATCAAAACAAATTGAAAGCGCTTTCTGATAAAATGTCTGAAAAAATAGACAACCACTTATTGGTTGCTTATAACAGAATTAGAAGTAATGTAAAAAATGGATTAGCTGTAGTTGCTATTGAAAGAGGTGCTGCTGGTGGATCTTACTTTACAATTCCTCCTCAAGTTCAAATAGAAATTGCTAGTCGTAAAAAAATTACTATTGACGAATATTCTGGTCGTATTTTAGTAGATGCTGCTTTGGCAGAAGAAGAAAGAGAGAAACTATCTTCTATCCTATAGTCACACCAGATTAAAAATAAAAAAACTCTTTAATTATATTAAAGAGTTTTTTTATGTCCTAATTTTAGATTTACAAAACAAAAAACCTCATACTTTTAGTATGAGGTTTTTTGTTTTGTAAAAAGAATAAATATTATAAAGCTCTAACCTCTACTGCGTTTAAACCTTTTCTTCCTTCTTTTAAATCAAATTCTACTTCATCTCCTTCACGAACTTCGTCGATTAAACCAGAAATGTGTACGAAATAATCTTGTTGTGTTTCATTATCTGTAATAAATCCAAAACCTTTAGACTCATTAAAGAATTTTACTGTACCTTTTTTCACTTTGTAATTGTAATAAATATTTAATAATAACAAACATAGTGTTTAATAAATAAAATTCATAATAAAAGATATTAAATTTGATATCAACAAATTAAGCAAATAAAAAAGCTCATTCTTAATTAAGAATGAGCTTTTTTATTTTATTATAAAGAATTAAAAGAACTACAATTTCTTTTTAACCTCTACTATTTGATAAGATTCAATAACATCTCCAATTACAATATCATTGAAGTTTTTAATTTGAACACCACAATCATATCCTTTTGTTACTTCTTTTGCATCATCTTTAAATCGTTTCAATGCTGTTAATTCACCATCATGAACTACAATACCATCTCTAACAATTCTAATTTTAGAATTTCTAGTAATTTTACCTTGCACAACCATACATCCTGCAATGTTACCTACTTTAGAAATTTTATAAACCTCTCTTATTTCTACGTTACCTAACAATTCTTCTTTAGTGTCTGGAGATAACATACCTTCCATTGCATCTTTTAAGTCGTTAATTGCATCGTAGATAATAGAGTATGTTCTAATGTCAACTTCTTCAGTATCTGCAACAGTTCTAGCATTACCAGCTGGTCTAACATTAAATCCAACAATAATTGCATCAGAGGCAGAAGCTAACAATACATCAGATTCTGTAATAGCTCCAACTCCTTTGTGTAATATATTTACCTGAATTTCTTCTGTAGATAATTTTTGGAAAGAATCTGTTAAAGCTTCTACAGATCCATCTACATCCCCTTTTAAGATAATGTTCAATTCCTTGAAATCTCCTAAAGCGATACGACGACCAATTTCGTCTAATGTTAATGTTTTCTGTGTTCTTACAGATTGCTCACGTTGTAATTGAGAACGTTTAGATGCAATTTGTTTTGCTTCTCTTTCGTCTTCAAATACATTAAATTTATCTCCTGCTTGTGGAGCTCCATCTAATCCTAAAATTGATACAGGTGTTGATGGTGGTGCAATATCTACATTTCTACCACGTTCATCAAACATTGCTCTTACTTTACCAGAATGTTTACCTGCTAAAATATAATCTCCAATTTTTAAAGATCCTGCTTGTACCATAATAGTAGATACATAACCACGTCCTTTATCTAATTGTGCTTCAACAACAGTACCTAATGCAGATTTATTTGGATTTGCCTTTAATTCTAATATCTCAGATTCTAAAACAACTTTTTCTAGTAAATCTTCAACTCCTTGTCCAGATTTTGCAGAAATTTCTTGACATTGATATTTACCACCCCAATCTTCAACTAACATATCCATGCTCGCTAATTGTTGTTTCACATTGTCAGGATTTGCTGTAGGTTTATCAATTTTGTTTAATGCAAACACAATTGGTACACCAGCTGCTTGTGCATGACTTATTGCTTCTTTTGTTTGAGGCATTACGTCATCATCTGCTGCAATTACAACAATTACTATATCCGTTACTTGGGCACCACGTGCACGCATTGCTGTAAAAGCTTCGTGACCAGGTGTATCTAAAAATGCTATTTTTTGCCCTGTTTTAATCTTCACAGAATAAGCACCAATATGTTGTGTAATTCCTCCAGATTCTCCGGCTATTACATTAGCTTCACGTATGTAATCTAATAAAGATGTTTTACCGTGATCTACGTGACCCATTATTGTTACAATAGGAGCTCTTTCTTCTAAATCTTCTTCTTTATCTTCAATTTCGATAACAGACTCTTCAACCTCAGCTCCAACAAATTCAACTTCGTAATTAAATTCTTCTGCTACAATTTTAATAGTTTCTGCATCTAAACGTTGGTTCATTGTAACCATCATCCCTAACATCATACATGCAGAAATAATATCTGTTACAGAAACATCCATCATAGTAGCAACTTCACTAACAGTAACAAATTCTGTTACTTTTAATACTTTGCTTTCAGCTGCTTCTTGTGCTTGAGCATCTTCAGTTTGCTGACGGTGTAAATCACGTTTCTCTCTACGATATTTAGCACCTTTATTTTTTTTAGACTTTCCTTGTAATCTTTCTAAAGTCTCACGTACTTGTTTTTGTACTTCTTCGTCTGTAGGTTCCTCCTTAGTTACTGGAGCAGAATTAAATCTTCCGCCTCCTCTATTTGCAGGTCCTCTTCTTTGTCCAGGTCCTCCTGTATTATTACCACCAGGTCTGTTTCCTCCAGGTCTATTGTTTCCTGGTCCTCCTGCACGATTTGCAGTATTTGGAGTTCCTGGTTTTACAATTCTCTTTCTTTTCTTTCTAGCGTCAGCAGCACTATTTGCATTTGCTTTAGGATCTGGTTTCTTTTTCTTAGGTCTTTCAAATTGCTTTAAGTCAATTTTAGCTCCTGTTAGTTTAGGTCCTGTTAACTTTTGATATTGTGTTTTTAAAGCTTCTGGCTCTCCACCTTCTTCTGGTGATTTACCTTCATTTGCTTTTGGCTCTACTTTTACCTCTTTAGTTGCTTCTTTTTTAACTACAGATTTTGCTTCTTCTTGTTTTTTCTCCACTTTTGGAGCTTCAACAACTTTCTCTATCTGTTTAACAACTGGTTTTGGTTTTTTCTCAGGAATTGGAGCAGACTTTACAATTTTTAATCCTCCTAACTTAGGAGCACTTGCTTTTATAACTTCTGGTTCTTTTGGTGTTTCCACTTCAGGAGTTTTCTCCTCTTTTACAACAGGAGGTGTAACCGGAGTTGCTTTAACTTCTTCTTTAGGCTTATTTAAATCTATTTTACCAACAGTTTTAACTTCTAACTTTTCAGCTTTAGCCTTTAAAATTCTATTTCGCTCCTCTTCTTCTTTACGCTTTTTTTCCTCTTGAGCTAAACGCAACTCTTCTTTTTCCTTACGCTTTTCTTCACCTACTTCTACAGAAACGGCTTTCTTTTGCGCATCGGTTTGAAAACCATCTAACAAAATTTGATATTCTTGATTAGAGATTTTAGCTGTAGGACGTGCCTCAATTTCATGCCCTTTGGCTGAAAGATGTTCTACCGCTCTATCTAACGATATGTTTAATTCTCGTAAAACTTTGTTAAGCCTTAATGTTTTGCTTACAGACATATATACTTTTTACTATTTTTTATTTAAGAAGATGTTTTGAAATACGGCTACTGACTACCTTATTTATCAAATTCTTCTTTTAATATACGTTGAACCTCTATGATTGTTTCTTCTTCTAAATCGGTTCTGCTCACTAATTCAGTCACATCTTTATCTATAACACTTTTTGCAGTGTCTAAACCAATGCTTTTGAACTCGTCAATAATCCATGCTTCTATTTCGTCAGAAAACTCTGTCAATTCTACATCTTCATCGTCTTCTCCTTCTCTTAACACATCAATTTCGTAACCTGTTAATTGAGTTGCTAATCTAATATTTACTCCGTTTCTACCAATTGCTTTTGATACTTCTTCTGGACGTAAATAAACTTCTGCTCTAGCTTTCTTTTCTCCTTCTGCTTCAAAGATATCCATTTTAACCACTTTAGCAGGACTTAAAGCTCTAGAAATGTATAATTGTGTGTTTTTTGTATAATTAACAACATCTATATTTTCATTTCCTAACTCACGAACTATCCCGTGAATTCTAGATCCTTTAATACCTACACAGGCTCCAACAGGATCAATTCTATCATCGTAAGAATCTACTGCTATTTTTGCTTTTTCTCCAGGAATACGAGCAACTCCTTCAATTGTAATTAACCCATCAAATACTTCTGGAATTTCTTGCTCAAATAACTTTCTTAAGAATTCTGGTGAGGTTCTAGATAAAATAATTGCAGGTTTATTCCCTCTTAACTCTACCGTTTTAATAATTCCTCTTACAGAATCACCTTTTCTAAAGAAATCAGAACGAATTTGCTCACTCTTAGGTAATACAATTTCATTTCCTTCATCATCTAATAAGATGATTGCATTGTGTTTAATATGGTGTACTTCTGCAGAATACATATCTCCTTCTAGCTCTTTAAACTTTTTATATAAGTTTGTGCTATCGTGTTCATATATCTTAGAAATTAAATTTTGACGTAAAGCTAAAATTGCTCTACGACCTAATTGGTGTAATTTAATTTCTTCAGAAACTTCTTCTCCAATTTCAAAATCGGGTTCAATTTTTCTAGCCTCAGCCAATTCAATTTCTTCGTTGTCATCTTCAGACATTTCATCCTCAACAACTACACGGTTACGCCAAATTTCTAAATCCCCTTTATCTGGATTTACAATAATATCAAAATTATCATCAGAACCATATTTTCTCTTTAAAGCAGCTCTAAAAACTTCTTCTAAGATAGACATTAACATTACACGATCAATTTTCTTATCGTCTTTAAATTCTGAAAATGAATTGATTAAATCTATATTCTCCATTTAAATATTTTAACTAAATAATATTTTAACTTTTGTTTCTTTTATCTCTGCGTAGGTAAGTGTTATCGTTTTATCAACAGTTACTTTTCCTTTACCTACAGGTTTTGGCTCTCTTGTTTTCCAAGTCAACACAATGTTATCTTCATTTACTTCTGCCAAAGTACCTTCGTATTTTTCTTCTGCGGTAACTACACTTACAATTCTACCTATGTTTTTAACATATTGCCTTTTCATAACAATAGGCTTTGCAATATCGGGAGTAGCTACTTCTATACTATAGTCTTCTTCTTCTCTATCTAAATCTCCTTCTACAAAACGACTAACTCGTATACATTCCTTTAAAGGAACTCCATTATCTCCATCTATAGTTACTAAAATTTTACTTTCAATATCTATGGTTAAATCAACTAAAAACAAAGAAGTATTTTCTTCTAATGCTTTATTTACTAATTCTTCAACCTTATTTTTATCCATATATATGTATAAAAAGTGGGGCTTTAAAGCCCCACTAATCCTTTTCAATTATTCCATCGCAAATATAGGAGTTTTTTCTTGATATACAATAATATAGTCGTTTGTATTTTTAAACAAAACAATCCTACTTAGCTATTGTACTTAGTAGGATTGTTTTATGAGTTGTTTTAAAACTAAAATTATGTTTATTTCAATTCTAATTCTTTTACATTTCCATAATTCTTTCCTCTTATAGCTTCAAAACTAGCGATCATATCTTTTAAAATCTCTGGTTTAGACTCTGCTAAGTTATTTTGTTGGCTTACATCTTCTTTTAAATTGAATAACTGAAAGTCTTTACTATTTCCTAATTCAATATTAACTAACTCATTAACTTTTGCTCCTTTGTATGGAGGAATCATTAACCAATCTCCTTTTCTTAAAGCGGTTTTAGTGTTTGCTTCAAGAACTAAAGATTCTCTTCCTACATCACTTGTACCTAACAATGCTTCTAGTATATCTTGACTATCTGTTGTTGTTTCTTCTGTCCCAACTAATGTAGCTAAAGAAGCCAATAAGTCCATTTGACAAACTAAGGCATCAGAAACTTTTGGTTGAATGTGACCTTTCCAATATGTAATAAAAGGAACTCTTGTACCTGCTTCGTACAAACTATACTTCCCTCCTCTTAATCCTCCTTTAGGATCGTGTTTTTCTAAAGTTTCATCTGCTCCATCATTATAACCATCATTTAATACAGGTCCATTATCACTAGATAAAACAATTAATGTATTTTCTAACAATCCTTCTTCTTCTAAAGATTTGATAAACTCACCAATTACCCAGTCAGCTTCTAAAATAACATCACCTCTTGGTCCTAATCCAGATTTACCTACAAAACGTGGATGTGGAGTTCTTGGTACGTGTGGTTGTTGCATTGCGTAGTACAAAAAGAACGGGTTGTTTTTATGTTCTTTTAAATATGCTTTTGCTTTTGCTAAGAAATGGTCAGCCATATCTTCATCTTTCCATTTAGCTGCTTCACCACCTTTCATGTATCCAATACGTGGAATCCCATTAACAATACTACTGTTATGTCCGTGGTGCCACATCATTTTTAACATTTCGGGATTGTCTACTCCTGTTGGTTGCCCTTCAAAGTTTTCTTTATAGTTAACCTCTATAGGATCTTTAGGGTCTAAACCAACAACATCTCCATTTTCTATATAAACAGTAGGTACTCTATCTTGAGTGGCTGCCATAATATAAGAAGATTGAAAACCTACCTCATTAGGTCCAGGAGAAATATGTTGATTCCAATCTGTATGCCCATCTCCTAATCCTAAATGCCATTTTCCTACAATACCTGTATCATACCCTTGAGATTTAAACATTTTAGGTAATGTTTTTTGAGTGGTAGAGATTAACAAAGGTGCAGTACCTGGTAAAATTCTTGCATCTTTATTTTTCCATGGGTAAACTCCTGTTAACAAAGCATATCTACTTGGTGTACAAGTTGCAGATGAGGCATATCCGTTGGTAAACTGAACTCCTCCAGCTGCTAACTTATCTATATTAGGTGTTTCTAAACCTTTTCCTCCATATGCACTAACATCTCCATAACCTAAATCGTCTAAATAAATAACAACCACATTTGGTTTTGTTGCTGTTTCTACTTTCTTTTCTTTATCTCCTTTAGACTTACAAGAGATAGTAGTACCTATAGCCAATATAGCTAAACTAGATAAAAGGATTTTTTTTAAATTCATTTATATACTATTTTTAAATATTCTGTTTACGAATTTAGCAAAATATTAACAATACAGTTAAATATATGCCTAGATTTAATCTGACATTTTTTTATTCGTCACAACTATATTGTTATTTTTTTTTTAAACTTAAATTATTTTATTTAAACCTTAACTTAGACATAGAATCGTCTTTTTGCAATATTTGCTTCGCTTTTCCTTTGTATTTATTTCTTTTAAAGACAATATTTTTTGACGTTTTAACTGTTATTGCAGGATTTTTTGGGTGCAACATAGGAAAGGTTCCCGAATTGGTAATTGTATTTTTAGAAAACAACAAACCATCTGTGTTTGCTATTTCTAAAATCATGTTATCAAACTGGTTAAATGTGTTGTTAGTAATAGTAATATTCTTAAACGCTATATTTTCATTATCATCGTCTGTTACAAAACGAATTACACCTCTACTAAATCCACTATGTTGATTATCTTGAAATACATTATTGTCTATTACAATATTTGCTCCATTTCCAGATTCGTACCAATGTCCGCTTTCTACAGGAATTAAAATTGCTTCCATTTCTGTGCTAAAAAAATTATTTCTTACGACTGTATTTACAGGGTTTGAAATTAACAACCCTCTTGCTCTGTTGTTACTAATTGTACAGTTTTCTACCAATAAATCTGGATAGGCATCTAAATTCTCTATCAAATCTCCTGGCTGAACCTCTTTAGGCAATTCCTCGTTAAACGTAATAATTTGATACCTTCCATTGATATATTGAATACTTTTTATAGACAATTTGTTGTATGGAAAAAATGAATTACTCAATCGAACCAAACCGATTGCATCTCCTTGTTTTCCAATTTGAAAACCTTGTTGTTGTGAATGTCCCATTCTAACTCCCAATCGGTTTCCGTCTAATACATCTACAATTTTTTGATACGTCCCATGCACATTCATAGCATCATCTAACTGATTTTGAAATGTAGAATTTTTTAATACTACTTTTCCTCTACACCCTACAAAGTGTGTAGCATCTGCTGTGGTAGAAACCATTCTTCCGTTAGACGGAGTAATGTTAAAATTATCTAAAATTAAGTCTGATGAATTTTCGGCAATAATACCCATTCCACCTGCATGGTGAATGTTCACATTGGTTCCATTAAATCCATCGGTATTGGTAACTCTAAACGCAGGTGCCAATCTATTTACAGATTGATCTCCTTTGGCAGTTAACACCATTCCCACAGGTGGCATTTTTTTTCGGTGATTAAACACTCTTACCACACCTGGTTTTACTTCTTTTACCACCAAACTATTTTCTCTTCCTAAATTTTTAAAAAACTTACCTCTATGATCTGTTTCGTATTTATATTCTATCTTATCTAGGTTTCTAGAAACTTTGTTTTTGCTAGAACCTGAAAGATTTGTATAGCTTTCTGTATCAAACATAATAGCTTTACGCTTTGGATCGTACATGATGGTTTGCCCTAAATCATGTTCGTAGTATTCTTTGATAAAAATTAATTGATCATTTCTAATTTCATAAGGGTATTCATCAGAAATAGACATGTCAAACGTTTTATTTTTTTCATCAATAGCTACAATGGTTGCTTCACTATGAAAAGAAACTTCCCAATCTATAGATACATTTTTAATATCTATGTTTTCAGAACCATCAATTAAAAAAGGAATCATTTTTCCGTGAAAAATAAAAGTAGATCCCTGCCCATCAATTGTTAAATTTTTAAAATTAAAAATGGGAAATGCTGTTCTTACCATTACATCATCGTGGTTAGAAATATAACAGAATTTTTCTAATCCTTTTTCTGAATAAAAGTGATAAACTCCCTTTTCAAACTTTAACTCGTTGGGTTTGTTTTTATCTAAACTCAACACTTTTTGCAAAACAGCTGGTGTAGCATCGTCTGCAATACTTTTTTTAAATACATAAGTTCCATCTGATTGTATCGTTGCAAACGAACTTATTACAGAAAACACGGACAGTAATAAAATACTGCTCAACGTATTAATATTTAACATGCTATTTTTTTTCATCTTTTTTTAAATTATAGTATTTGATTATCTCTACAAATATTGTGTATACACATTTTTGTTTAGTATAACTAGGTAAACAAAATGTACCTACCCGTAAAAAGTCATAGTTTTTATGGTTTTAGGGTATCTACAAACATCAATCCATATTAATAGACATTTCTTTTGTAAACGCTCCCGATGTTACTTTTACAATAATCGCTTCTTTTTCTGTTCCAATTCTAAGCACTCCTGTAGCAATTCCTGCTTCGGCTTTAATAGTCCCTATGTTTACCAAATTGGCATCTCCTTTAATAGTAAAATCTACTTCTTTAGAATATTCTGGTACAATTGTTCCGTTTTTATCTATAGCTGCTGCATATACAAAAATTACATCTTTTACACCTGTCTGAGGCTGTTTTCCTGATACATCTATCCAAACTTTTAAACCTATGGGTTCTTCTGGAGTTGTAACGTTGGTTGTAGCAACTTCTTTTCCGTTTTTGTATCCTACCGCTTTTAAAGTTCCTGCTTTAAACTTTTTTAAATTAAACGTAAACGGTGGGTGACTTAGATTGGTTGAATTTCTATCTGTATCTGGTTTTTGTCTAGCAATTAGGTTTCCGTTTAAGTACAAAGCAACTTCATCTAAATTACTGTAGACCTTAATGTTTAATGGCGATTTTTCATTCCAATAAGATGCTATTTTTAAGACTTTTTCTTCAGCTACTTCTTTTTGACTTTGATAGAAGTAATACGCGAATTTTGGCAGTCTAAAAATATCCATAATTCCAGATTCTTCAATCTCATCATGATAACCTCTGTTATAATCATACATTACCCAGTAACTGTCCGAATACGCTTTTGTTTCTAAATTATCGTTATGAGATTCTTGCACATTGTATGCTTGTCTTAACATTCTTTCTTCTCCGTAACCTCTTGCTTGTCTACTGCTGTATTCATCACGTAAATCATTAGGCAATTGATCTTGGTTTAACCCTGCATTTTTAGAGTAATATTCCCAGTCTCCATATTCTGAAACCGAATAAGGTTGATTTTCTTTTAAAGTATGCGGATGCATAATTCTATGCTGACGAGCTTGTAAATAAATATCATATACCTCATCCATCCAACCACAAGAATACACGTTTTTGCCAGGATATTCATTGTGTACAATTTTGTTCAATTCTTCCATAAAGAAAATAGGCATTTGCGTTTCGTTTAAAGAAACTTCCCAAGCCAACACACAAGGGTGATTACGATCTCTACGGATTAATTGTGTTGCAGATGTGTAACAATAATTTCTAAACGCATCATTATCTCCATAATATTGCCATCCCATAATGGCATCAATCACTACAATTCCCAATTGGTTACAGGCTTGCATAAATGCTGGCGATTGTGGATAGTGAGACAAACGAATGTAATTACACCCTGCATCTTTTATTTTTTTAGCATCACGATATTGAGCATTGTCAGACAAAGCATATCCTATAAATGGATATTCTTGATGACGATTCATTCCTCTTAAAAACGTTTTTACTCCGTTAATATATAACTCATTGTCTTTAAAGGTAAATTCTCTAATTCCAATTTCATTGATCTGTGTATCAATCACCACTCCCTCTTTTAGCACTTTTGTTTCTAAAGTGTATAAGTTAGGAACTGAGGGTGACCATAATTTTGCGTTTTTAATAATAAGATCCGTTTGAGCATCTACATCTTTACCAACGGCTATAATTATGTTTTTAGAGTTTTGTTCTACAACAGTTTCTCCATTAGCTAAAAGAGTGTTTACCAACTGGATATTTGTTTCTTTAGTTCCCTTGTTAATCACATTTGTTTTTATACGTATCACTGATTCTTTTTCAGAAACTTTAGGATAGGTTACAAAAACTCCACCTCCTGCAACTTTGTCTGCAATAGCTGCATGAGAAATATGAACTTCATCTTTAACTAACATCCAAGCATTTCTATACAAACCACCAAACATGTTAAAATCTAATCTTTTTAGCGGTTTAGGTCCCGTAACTAAATTGTCTGTATTGTCTAACCTAACTGCTATTAAGTTTTCTTCTCCTTTTTTCACAAACTCAGTAACATCTATTACTACTGGTAAAAACCCTCCTTGATGTTCTTTTACAAATTTCCCATTGATGTAGAACTTAGAATAATTCATAGCTCCTTCAAACTCCAAATAAATCTTTTTGCCTTTATCAACATTGGGTACTTTTAAGTTTTTTCTGTACCAACAGATTCCTTGCCACTGGTCATTCACCACCAAAGGTTCTATGTTTGACGTATGTGGCAAACCAACATTTTCCCATTCTGCATCAGAATACTCTAAAGTCTCTAATCCTTTTTCTGATGAATTTTCTTTAGCTAACCTCTTAAACTTCCAGTCTGGATTGATACTTAATTTTCCTGAAACCTCATCATGCTGTTTACAAGACTGAAACAATCCTAAGAATACACTTAAGGCTACAAGAACAAATCTATTTTTTAGTAACATCTATCTTATTTTTTCTTTTTATGTGCTTTTTTATACAAGCTTGTAATTCTTTTATACCCTATTTCTTCTCCTGCCTGCATTCTTGCATAATCTGCAGGCATTTCTTTTTGCAACCACTTTACTACATCTGGACCAATCATAATAAACGGATCATAAACATCGCTTACAGGCTTCATTTTTTTGTCAAATCTCCTAGTCACTTTACGTAACTTTTTAAGTTGTTTTGAGTATTTAGGATTCTGAGCCAAATTGTATAACTGATAAGGATCGTTCTTTAAATTGTACAGTTCCTCTTTAGGCTTTTTAGGTTCAAAAAATGGTTTTTGAGCTTCATTCAATTTCCCTTCTTTGTACAATTCTCTCATTACATGTACTGCTGGTCTGTAAAATTCTAAATAAGCTTGATGTGCATCGTAAGGAATTTCAGGTTTGTCATTTCTAATATAAGCCCAATCTCCAGAGGTTACCGCTCTAGATTTCTCTTCAATTTCATCCCATAAATCTCTTGCTCCATATACAAACTCTCTATCAAATTTTTTATTAAAAATAGGTTGACCTGTCATAAATTTTGGAACTTTTACGCCTGCCCAATCCACAATAGTAGCCGTAATGTCTGTAGATGCCACTACTTTATCACTCACCTGACCTGCTTTAATTTCTTTTGGATAGTGAATTAACAACGGAATTCTAAGTCCTGGATCTTGTAAATACCCTTTCCCTCTAATGTTACAACGACCATTGTCTCCAATAAAAATAACAATGGTATTATCAGCCATTCCTTTTTCTTCTAATTCCTTAAAAATCATTCCCACTTCATCATCCATATATTCAATCTGATCTAAATACTTAGCCCAGTCCAAACGAACTGCAGGATGATCCGCCATGTACGGTGGCATGGTTACCGTTTTAGGATTTACAGGATGTTTAGATTTTTCTCTAATCTCATCCCACCAATCTCCTCTATGCGTAACTTTTAACTGAATTTGAGCAAAGAAAGGTTGATCTTCTTTTTCAAAACGATCGTACTTATCAAACAAACCAAACTTTGTTTTTCCATCCCACTCACCAATAGCTTCGTGTTTAAAATTCACGTCTATTTTTCTACCCAAAGTATACACTCCATGATGTCCTAAAATAGTAGTGTATCCTCCATCTCTTAACAATTTTGTAAAAGGTGTGAACTGCGAATCTAAAGGCTCATTTCTGTTACTTCGGTGATTATGTGTATTAGACTTTACTTGATGTACTCCTACCATCATAGAAGATCTACTTGGTGAGCAAATAGGGTTGGTAACAAAGGCATTGTTAAATTTAATTCCTTCTGCAGCCATTTTATTCAAATGAGGAGTTTTTACATCTGGCATTCCATAGCATTCCAAGTCTGTACTCATGTCTTCTGCCATGATCCAAATAATGTTTGGTTTTTGTTGTTGTGCAGATGCAAATGTTACAAATAGTAACCACAAAATATGCAAGGTTCTTTTTATCATTTTTACTGAATTACTGTTTTAAATTAAAGTCTGTATTTAAAACAGACTCACCAATACAAATTAACCTAAAAGACTACATTAACACGTCTCTTTAAATTTAATTAATGTGCCTCTCCGTTTTTTTTATGTGTTTTCATAAATTTTAATAAAAAACAAAAAGCACTCTGTACAAATACTTTACAAAACAAAATCACCTCTAAACTATATAGCTTAGAGGTGATTTTGTTTTTAGTCTGGAGAAACATTACTTAAATACTCCTCCTGAATATGGAAAATGAGGATTCACTTCACTTTCTCTTTTAATAATAACATTAGCTTTTCTCACCAACTCAGGATGTTGTTTAGAAACATCATTGGTTTCGTATAGATCTTCTTTTAAATTGTACAATTCTGTATGATAATTATTTCCATAACGAACCGCTTTCCAATCTCCCATTCTAATGGCTTGTCTAAATCCTTTGACAGATTGTCCTTCTTGAATTTCCCAGTACATAAAATCGTGCTTTTGTGTTTGTTCTTTACCTAACAAATGGGGCAGAAAAGAAATTCCATCTATATATTCTGGAGCTTTGGTTTTAGCAACTTCCGCCAAAGTTGGCATGATATCGTAAAACGCAGCTTGAAAATCTGTTACCGCTCCGGCTTTAATCTTATTTTTCCAGTAAGCAATTAAAGGGACTCTAACTCCTCCTTCATACACATCACGTTTGTATCCTTTTAAGCTTCCTGAGCTATTAAAAAATTTATAATCATGGTGATTTTCATTGGTGGGTCCATTATCACTAGAAATTAAAATTAATGTATTCTCTAGCTCTCCTCTTTCTTCTAGCTTGTCAAACAAACGTTTAATTTGCTCATCTAACATGGTAATTCTGGCAGCATGTCTTCTCTCAATTTCTGGCCATTCTTCCAATTTATCCTCATACAAATTATTCTTACTTAAAAAGAATTCGTGCGCATGTGGAGTTCTATAAGACATGTACAAAAAGAAAGGTTTGTCTTCTGATTTTTTTTCTAAATAATCCAATGCAAAATTAGTTCTAAACTCATCTAAGCACTTGTAATTATTGTAATTGTAAAAAATAGAATCCTGATTGTTGTTCACCCAATGTACACGCTCATCAATTTCATTTCCGTTTTTGTCCTCTCCCCATTGTTCTTGCACGGCATAATCAAAACCACGTCCTTTTGCCCATGTAGATGTATCTTCTGGCACACCTAAATGCCACTTCCCAATCATAGCGGTCTGGTAACCTGTACCTTGTAAAACCTCTCCAACAGTCAATTCCGATTTTTGCAATGGCACTCTATCCCATTTACCATTAATATTCCCTTTATTTCCTCTAATACTTAAATGACCTGTGTGTTTCCCCGTCATTAAAACAGCCCTAGAAGGAGAACAAACTGATGTTCCTGCATAAAAATCTGTAAACTTCATTCCTTTGCTAGCAACCTCATCTATAAAAGGAGTTTTGATTGTTTTTTGTCCGTATACACCCAACTCTCCATATCCTAAATCATCTGCTAATAAAATGATAATATTTGGCTTGTCTAATTTCTTTTTAGCAACCTTTTTAGACTCTTGTTTGCCACAAGAAAACAACATAAGCACAACAGCTAAAGCACTTATAAACTTGATACTTTTCATTTTATTTTTCTTTTAATTGATCTGGTCCAAAAGCGGGTACAGCTTTCTTTTCCCACTTTGCTAAATCTCTTTTTAATTTCTTTTCAATCTTTAATCCAGTTCCAACTAAATCATGAGATTCACTTTGGTCTGTTTTTACATTGTACAACTGGTATTTACCTGAATGATATTTAATCATTTTCCAATCTCCGTTTACAATAGAAGTGTATTGATCTTCATAACTTCTGAAACCAAATAAATTACGTTTTTTGATTTCTTTTCCTTTTAACAAAGGCATTAAACTAACTCCCTGAATCTCTTTATTCTTATATTTTTTTCCTGATGCAATTTCTACCACTGTAGGAAATACATCAATAGATTGAACGGGCACAAAAGATTCTGTATTCGCTTTGGTAATTCCAGGATATTTAATCATAAATGGAACTCTTGCTCCACCTTCTGCTAAGGTATCTCCTCCTTTTTTACCACCTCTTAAAGGATCGTTAGCATAAGCTCCTCCTTGATCTGATAACACAATAATTACGGTATTATCTGCAATTCCTTTATCTTCCAAAGCTTTTTTCACTCTACCTACAGACTCATCCATAGCCTCTACCATTGCATGATGATCAGCGTATTTTCCTTCTATTCCTCTTTCTTGATATTTCTTTAACAAATCTTTTCTACCAATAGATGGACCGTGAACCGAATAATACCAAAACGTTAACATAAATGGATTTTCTTTGTTATATCCTTTGATAAAATCAACTGCATTATCTGTTAATTCATCTGTCAGATAATCTCCTTCTTTAAAGTTTTTAAGTACGTTTTTAGGATCCTCATTTTTCTTAAAAAATGGATAATAATAACTCTTAGGATGTCCTGCATTGGTTGTTCCAAATTCAGAATCAAAACCTTGGTCTACAGGATATCTCCCTTCATGACCTAAATGCCATTTCCCTATAAAATGATTATAGTAACCGTACTCTTTTATTTTTTCGGCATAAGTGGTTTCTTCCAACGGCAAATAATTTAAAGATGGCATTTGCACTGGATCTGTTTTCCACATAGCGTACTTTGCTTCTGGATTTTTAGGATCTAAAGCAATATGCCTTACCATTTGCAAACGAACTGCTTCTTTACCTGTTAACAAAGACAATCTACTTGGACTACATGTAGGTGTTGGAATATAAGCCCTCTGAAAATCTAAACTCTCTTTTTTTAGCTGATCTAAGTTTGGTGTTTCAAAAGAAGCGTTTCTATATCCAATATCCGACCATCCATAATCATCTACAAACAACAACACAATGTTTGGTTTTTCTTGTGCATAAGATGTAATCATCGTAAACAAAACCAAAGCTAACAATACAATTCTTTTCATTTGATACTTCTTGTTTTCTATTAATAAGTACACAAATCTAACAAAAACAGCTGCCTATAATGTCTCTTTGTGTTTAGCAATTATACCTAAGAGTACATATTTTTAATATGCAAGAAAATTATAGTCCATCCTAGACTTCTTATAGTTTTTTGTTGACTTTTTAAATGTTAAAATTTTGCTCCCACGGAGCTTTCCCGAATAACCTTCAACCTTGCTATAAATATGTTGCTCCTAACGGAGCTTTACAAAAACCTCTTTTTTATTCTAAAACTTGAATAACCAAAACGGAACAATAAAGCAAAGAAGATTAGCTACAACGAGGCGAGAATTATTAAATTTAAATTCACCTATCTTCTTATATAAAAAATGCTATGGCAAACACATACACTCAATTATATTTTCATATTGTATTTGCTGTAAAAGGAAGAAACAATCTAATCATCAACAAATTCAAAAACGATCTATACAAATACATTACAGGTATTGTTACTAATAAAAATCAAAAACTAATAATTATAAATGGCATGCCAGATCATATCCATATTTTATTAAGTACTAAACCCAATTGCAACCTTTCTGACTTGGTTAGAGATATTAAAGCCAATTCCTCTAAATGGATTAACGAAAATGATTTTATCCCTACAAAATTTGAATGGCAAACTGGTTTTGGAGCTTTTACAGTAAGCCAATCCAATATTAAAGTAGTGTTGAATTACATTAAAAAACAAGAAGAACACCACAAAAAGAAATCATTTAAAAATGAATATATAGATTTTCTAAAAGCATATGAAATTGATTATGATGACAAATATATATTTACAGATGAATGATTTCGCTCCTACGGAGCTTTTCACAACAACGTTTAAACTTTGCTATAAATGTGTTGTTCCTAACGGAGCTTCATAAAAAACCTCTCATTGATTCTAAAATTTGAACAACCAAAACGCAATAATAAAGTAGGGAAAATTAGCCCTAGCATAACAAACTATTCGTAACTACATAAATTAATCAATAGAGTAAAGCTCCATGAGAGCGACACCTATCAACCAACCATAAACATTTCACAAAACTATCTATCACTCAATACAAATCACCTCTTTCATGGTTCTATGATAAATTTTTCCATTGGCATAGCTTAATGAATTTACAGACCACGTTTTTCCACTTTCACCTAAATCATTTACAGCCACCAAAGCAGATTCATCAAGTTTTTCTGTATTAGCATCAATCACGTACACCATTCCAACCGCATTGGTAAAATAAATATAATTGTTAATCATAGTTGGTGATCCTAAAAAACATTTTTGAAAACCATTACCTCTAGTTCTGGCATCAGCAGCATTTAATTGACCTTTAGAATTTAGCCCATCGTTGGTTTGTGGATGTCCATAAATATATTTTCCATTCGCATCTATGTCATTCGGAACTTCTAAATGTTCATTTAAACCTGTTATTACATTGTGTTTGGCTAAGTACGAATTGTATCGAACCATATAAAACAAATTATCTTCATCAGAAAGATTACAATGTCTTTGATTTTGTAATCCTTTAATTTTCACATTTTCTTCTAAACTATAGCTTTGTTTAACCTTATCAAAATTATATTGATTCACTAAACTCAATGGTTTTTTAGCAATTAGTTCCCCTGTTTTGGTATTTATAGTAGCATGATCATTTCCTTTGTAAAACCAAGATGCTTTTTCGCTGTCCCAATGCTGTGTACTTAAAGCTCCCCAACCAGATTCATTATTTTGTTCTACAGGTTCCCAATTCCATATTTCCGTTCCTTGATTTTCTTTAACCAAAGAAATCAAACTCAATCCGACAGGTCTTTCTGGCACTCCGTGGGGTCCTCCTCTCCCTATTAAAATTGCTGGCTCTCCATCTACTGTTTCTCCTAGAATCGGAGTATTGTAATGTGTTAGAGCTTGTTGAGTTACCCAAACACGTTTTCCTGTTTTTTTATCAAAAGCATGTAAATAATTCCACCCTTTTTCTCTTTCTGTATCTCCAGCAACAGGAGGCTCTACATTAAAAATTAAATCCTCAAACAGCATAGAATCAAATTGTTTGTTAAAAGGTCTACCTATTGTAGGTTGCCAAGTACGTTCCCAAACTAGATTTCCATCTAGTGTAAAACAAGCCATTCCTCCGCTCGCATTAATTGCCCAAACATGTTTTCCATCGGTAGCAGGACACGGAGTAGTAGCATCGCTAAAACCATAATTATATTGACTTTCAATAGTACCTTTTACCGTTTTTTTCCAAAGAAGTTTCCCTGTTTCTGAATTTAAACACAGTAAAACAACGTCTTTACTACTTGCTCCTCCGTTCTTTAATTTTCTCAATCGCTCCAACTCTACATAATCCTTTTTTAAATCTTTAGACTGCTGATGAACGTATGCATTGTACTTCTTTAAAACTTTTTCATACTCTTTTCCAATCTTATGCTTGCGTAGCATATTTTTTTCTATCTCTGGTTTTTCCAAAGTAGAACCATGTTGATAATATGCGTTTTTATCTAGCTCTTGTTTCCAAGCTTCCGCTACAGGTTTTAGTTTTTGTTTGTATTTTTTAAATTGTTGATCTTTCTTTTTCTCTAAAACCAACACCTGACATTCAAAATTAGATTGATAAATTGATTTTATCTTTTGATATTCTTTTACAATTTCTGCATGTTTTGGATGGTCATTGGGTGGATTGATGGTTAAAAACAACTTGTCTTTCCACACAGCAATTCCGCTTTGTCCTCCTTCTGGCAACGTAGTTTTCCATTTGATATTTTCTCCTGTTCTTACCGACCATTTTATAGGAACATGTTCATCTGTTTTTACTTTCCAACTTCCATTAGGTCCTCCAGACATTGGCCACTGATTTTCACCATCAGCAACAGTCGTCACACTATTTTGAGCTGTGTTGCAAGCCACAAACAGAAGCGCAACAAAACATCCTGTATATTTCACAAACTTATTCATGAGTATTTTTTTTAATTTTCTTTTATATAATCTTGTGGTATTTCACCTGTAAAAGACTTTAAGAACTCTTTTATTTTAGCCACCTCAACCACTTTTAGCTGAATTCCTCTTTCGTGAATCCCCATCAATTTAATAGCTTTATCCAAACGCATGGCTAAAGCATCGTGAAAATAAGGAGCTGTTTTTGCTACATTTCTTAGCGGTGCTACTCTAAAAAACATTTTATTAGATGATTTCCTTTTTATATGATAGTAGCCCATATCTTTTTGATTAGGCCAAGGAACTTCCACTCCTAACTTATTAATCATCTGACCTCCAAAACTGGAACCTGTATGACAAGAATAACATGCTTTGCTTACAAACAATTCTCCTCCTTGAATTTGAGCATTTGATAAAACAGTATTATTTCCTTCCATAAAAGCATCTATGGGAGCCGGTGTTTTTAACTGACTTAAAAAGGCCTCTAAAGCATCTATCACAACATCAAATGTTATAGACGTACTTTTCTTAAAAAATGCTTCACGAAACATTTTTAAATATTCAGGAGTCTTTTTCAATTCTTGAATCACCAATGCTTCATTCTGCACCTCCATTTCATGAGTCCTTAAAAATGCCTCTCTAATTTTATTCTTGAAATTACTCAAAGAACCATCTACATTAAACAACTCAAAACTTACCGAATTGTAAACGGTAGGTACGTCTCTATAAAACTGTCCCTTAGCTTTTTGTTGTAAATAATAATCTCCATTGGTTCCATATTTCTGTAAATCATGACAACTATTACAAGAAACTCCTTTTCCTAAAGAAAGTTTTTTATCGTAGAACAACTTCCTTCCTAAATTAATCTTAGCAATATTCTTTTTGATAAAACTATCATCTCTTGAAACAGATACAAAATAAGGTTTTAAGGCAGTTCTTAGCTCATTGGCTTTACCCTCTACAGAAGTCTGACTGTGCAGAACCCCTGTAGAAAATATGTAAAGCGATAACCAACAACTGTACCTTAATAATTTCATTATCTCTTAACTTCTTTTAATTGTCTTAAATCCATAAAAACCAACAATAGATAAACACAGCATTGGTAATAAGAATGATAACTTCACCTCTGGAATAACCCCTAAGAACATGATATCATTAAAACCGTCTCCACCTAAATCTAGCACAGCAGCTTGTACAGGTGGCATAAAAGCACCACCTACAATTGCCATTACCAAACCAGCGGAACCAATTTTAGCCTCATCTCCCATATCTTTTAAGGCAATTCCGTAAATGGTTGGAAACATAATCGACATAAAAATAGAGATCGCTACTAAAGAAATCAAACCAATCACTCCAGTTAACAATACTGCTCCAATAGCACAAACCGCTCCAGAGAATCCAAAAATCATCAATACTTTTGATGGATTCATTTTTTTCATTAACCCTGTACCAATCCATCTACCTGACAAAAACAAAATCATGGCTGCAATATTGTAATTAGTTGCTGTAATATTTAAACCATGAGTCGCATTTAAATTGTCTACATACTGAAAAATAAACGTCCAACACATAATTTGAGATCCTACACAGGCTGCTTGTGCAACCACTCCTCCTATGTAATATTTATTGGCAAATAATTTCTTAAAAGATGCTCCCAAACTCATTTTATCTTCTTCTGGAGTTTTGGGGATTTTAGTAAACACAATAATTGCCATAATTACCAATACCAACACTCCAAGAGCAATGTATGGCAAACTAATCACACTCAAATCGTTTTCTCTAATGCTAGCCAATTCGTTAACGGGTAAGACTGCATATTCAGTTGCTGAATAATCATCAGATCTAAGTGCACTTAATACAAATACTTGGGCTATAATCATTCCTGTTAAAGAACCTACGGGATTAAAAGCTTGTGCTAAATTTAATCTTCTTGTTGCTGTGGTTTTATCTCCCAACGCTAGAATTAATGGATTTGCTGTGGTTTCTAAAAAAGACAATCCACAAGTAATGACCCATAAAGAGATTAGAAAAAAGTTGAAATCTTTAAAAGCTGCTGCCGGATAAAACATAAAGGCTCCAATAGCATACAATAGCAACCCTAAAACAATTCCAGATTTGTAACTATATTTTCTGATGAACAATGCTGCAGGTAAAGCCATAAAAAAATAACCAAAGTAAAAAGCAGACTGTACTAATGAGGCTTGCAAATTAGATAATTCTGGCATTACTTTTTTAAATGCAGACACCATGGGATTGGTTAAATCATTTGCAATTCCCCATAAAGCAAATAAAGAAGTGATAATAACAAAAGGGAACAATAGTTCCTTACTCACAATAGGAGATTTTGTTTGTGTACTCATTAAGTATAGTTTTAGTTGTTGTTTTAATTCTTTGTTTTTATAATATTGATGGCAATGTACCTGTACTGTCTGCAAATTTTTCAGTTTCTAAACCTACCGAATTTAACATACTCACAAACAAGTTAGACATTGGAGTATGTTTTTGATCAAACTCTGTGTAGGTTCCATGTTTGGCTCCCATATTTTTTCCTCCAGCTAAAACCAAAGGACAGTTGTTTGCATTGTGTGTAGAACTACATGCACTACCATACAATACCATTGTGTTGTCTAACAAAGGACCATGTTCATCTGTAGTTGTTTTTAAACGCTCTATAAAATAAGCAAATTGTTTTGCCAACCATTGATCGTATTTCCCCCATTCTTCCCAATGACCTGCAGTTTTATCATGAGACATACTGTGATGACCTGGCAGCCCTAAGGTGAATTTTGGAAAACTATCTCCAAAGCCCATTCCGTCTTCACGAGCCATCATATAAGTCATCACTCTAGTGGCATCGGTTTGCAAACCAATCACCATTAAATCTAAGGTTGCTTTTATATACGCTTCTGGATCTTGTGGACTTACATCTAAATTTAAATGATCAGAATCAAACTTTTTTAAAGGAATGTCTAGCCATTTTTCATTTCTAACTACTTGCTCTTCTACTCTATTTAAAGAGGTTAAATATTCATCCATTTTAGCCTTGTCGTGCGCACCTAATTTTCTATTTAGACTCTTACTGTCTTCTAAAATTAAATCCACCAACTTTTTCCCTTGCTGTAAAGATTTTCTTCGCTGAGCTGTAGTTCCTCCGCCATTGGGAGAAAAATAGCGTTCAAAAATTTCTCTTTGTCTGTGTTCGGATGGAATCGCTTTTCCAGAAGAATCAAAAGACAAGGTAGAAGCACGAGATTTATACCCCACTCCACCATCTGTAGACAATACCAAAGAAGGAAAACGTGTGTTTTTGGCCAAATGCCTTGCTGCCAACTGATCTACAGAAACACTGTTTTTATAAGCACCTCTTAAATCTCCACCAGTTAACCAAGTATCACCTGCAATATGTCCTAACACACTTCTACTAAAAGGATGGCTCAACCCTCCTAAAATAGAAATGTCTTTTCTGTGCGGTTCTAAAGAGGAAAGAGTATTGGTAAATTTATAATCTCTACCTTTTCCTGTAGGAAACCAGTTCCATTTGTTAAAATATTCACTCTCTTTAGGTGGCATTGCCACTCCATTAGGAACGTACAAATAACACAACCTTTTAGGAATATCTACTTTGCTAGGAGCATCTAAAACGGATAATGAACTCATCCCCATACACTCTAAATACGGTAACATACACGCAACTCCTAAGCCTTTTACAAAGCTTCTTCTATCCATGTGCCAAGATTTTTTACTCATAACCTTATTTTTTATGTTCTACATTTTTTTAGAAAAAGACGGACTTAAAACAATCTCTTTAATGATGGTTTGAAACTTATAATTGTCTTCTCTTACTTTTTTAACAATGTTGTCAATCTCTTTATCATCGGCAAAAGTGACATTTCTACCCAAAGCATAAGCAAATAAATGCTTAACTACAGATCTTGTAAAATCTTCACTTTTTTGTGCAATGATGTATTTTTTAATTCCTTGAATCCCCACAATCTCAGTTCCATCTGGCAATACAGATTTAGAATCAATCTGTTTTCCTTTGGCTTTATTCTGAAAACGACCTACTGCATCAAAATTCTCAAACACCACTCCGTAAGGATCAATTTTTTGATGACAACTTATACAAGAAGGTTTGTTTCTATGCAATTCCAATTGCTCCTTTAACGTTAACTTGTCAAAACCTGGAGTGTCTGGATCAATTTCTGGTACGTTGGGTGGTGGTGGTGGAGCAGGATCTCCTAATATTTTCTCTTTTAACCAAACCGCTCTTTTTATAGGGTGTGCTTGTTCTCCATCGGAATGCCCGTTTAAAAATGCTCCTTGCGATAACAATCCGCCACGGTTTAAATCTTGAGTAATCGCCACAGGTCTAAACTCATTTCCTTTAACACCTTCTACTCCATAAAACTCAGCCAAATTCTGATTTAACATGGCAAAGTCTGAATCTATAAAGTTTAAAATACTTTTGTTTTCTTTTAAAATATAATTTAAAAACTCATACGTTTCATTACTCATATCCGCTTTTACAAAGCGTGTGTAATCTGCATATTGCTTTACACTTGTGTTCATTCCATTGTGCCTGTCTATACGCAACCACTCTGTAGCAAATGAGCGAATCATTCTCATTACCTTTTTATCGTTGACCATTTTCTCTATCAACATTGGTAATTCTTTTCTAAACTCTCCTGAAGCCACCTTGTTGATCAACTCTTCATTTGGAGGTGAATTCCATAAAAAGTAAGACAGTTTAGATGCCAAGTAATAATCAGATTTTTTTTGATCTATATTAGGGTTGTTTTGATCTAAGATGTATAAGAAATTAGGCGAACAAAGTACAGCTACCAAAGTTTCTTTTACTCCTGTTTCATAACTAGCATGATCTTCTTTTATAGATTGCCAAAAACTCATATAACGATTCAGCTCATTCTCATCTACAGATCGTCTAAAAGCTCTTTCCATAAATTTGGTAAGTACCTCTCTTGTATAAATTTCTTTATTTTCTTTGTTGGGTGAATCAAAGAAAATAGCAGTATGACTTTTTGGTGGCCAAACAGGATGATACGGCATTTCTAACTCTATATTTTTAACCAACAATACAGGTCCTGTTTCTTGAGCATCTTTTACTAAAAAATCATTCCAAAAACCAATATGCATCATGTTAGAAAACTCTCCAGTATCATTAGGATTGTATACGGGCACAGGTAAATCTTCAAAATAGCCTTTAAACTCCAATTTTTGAGAGTCTCCAAAAGGTGTTGCTACTTGTTTAGAAACATCATAGTTTAAATAATCTTGACCATCATCTGTTCTGGCTCCTGCAAATGTTCTAATAGATGGAAAATCATTTTGGTACTTTTCCATATTGTACTTAGACTTCCCTCTAATTCCTTTCAATATTAGGTTTCCTTCTTCAATAGGAGTTAGAATTACACGGTACATTCCTACAAAAAAAGGTCTTTGTACAAGCCCTAAGTGTTTTCCTTTTTTTAAATACACCAAACCTATTGGTGTTACCGTAGTTTCTTTTTCTGCTTGTTTAACCTCCTCTTTAAACAAATGAGATATTTTTTGCCCTCCGTTTCCTAACAAACCTATACTAATAGATCTTTTTTCATCTTTATGCACATACGGATGCACCATGTCTATCTGATAATATCCCTCTTTTTTTACGTTGTATTTAAACTTTGCATTTACCCATTTGGTAATATCTTTAGCCTGAATTAAGGTTTTATCTTCATTAATGATTAAATTTTTTCCTTTTTTAACATCTACATCTTTGGCTTGAATCACAATAGATTCTGCTGTTTTTACTCTTGGTTTTTGATTTTTTAAAGGAAAAACCATTTCACTATGTTCATCAATATACCCTTTTGATGCTTCCATTCTAAAAGCAAAACTTCCTTCCCCCATAAAATAATTTTTCACCACCATTTTTACATTGGGTGACGGCCCTTGCCAAGATTTTGGAGGTACTTCTTTGTGAGGTTTGGCAGAATGCATTAACAATCCTTCTTTTACCACACTATGCCTATCAGGATCTGATCCCCTAAAATCAAACCCAATATTATTTTTAATGGTATCGTAATTATTTGTGTTTTGATACCCTTCATCACCCACAGCAATTTCTACTAAAAAGTCTTTCTTATCCATGGCTACAGATTGAAATCCACCAAACTCTGCTCCTGGTTTATCAGCTCCAATTCCTTTTCCAAAAGTTACTTTGTATTTGGTAGCTTTTGGTTTGTCTCCCAATACTATCGCTTTGTCTAAAGCTTCTCTTGCTATTTTTTGATAATAATCTATATGTAAAGGAGAGATTTGTAATACTTCTCCGTTGTTACTAAATCCCATTTTAGATTTTCCATCATCTGGCAATACATAACCAAAGTTGATAGGCAACCCTAACAGTTCGTTTAGCGTATGCGTATATTGTTTTTTGGTCAACCTACGCATTACTCCATTATTAGCTACTTGTTTGGCATCTGATGCTTTGGCTAAAGAAGAAGTCATCCAATCTACAATAAGTTTACGTTCAAACTGAGTAGGTTGTTTTTTCTTTTTGGGAGGCATTTCTCCTTTGTTAATTTCATCTAAGGCAGAATTCCATTTTTCAGCATCGTGACCTTTGATCATGTCCCAATTTAAATTATCCAAACGCATGTTTCCTTTTTGCCTTTTTTGATTGTGACATTGGTAACAGTATTTTTCAAAAACAGGCTGAATGTTTTTTCTGTAATGTGCCTCTTCTTTGGATAGTTTTTTTGTGGATGTTTTCTCTGCCAAAGCTAAAACCTCTTTCTCTTTTTTAGTTTTTTCTTTGCGATCTGCAACAGTTGGTTGTTGTACTTTTTCTTGCTTAAAGGAGTTTTGAATCCAATCTATAATTGAATTTCTTTGTGATTCTGTTAAGGGTTCTTTTTCTTCTGGTGGCATATTCTGTTCCGTAACTTCGTACAAAATATCATCCCAAATTTTAGCTCCGTGTGGAGTGGTTATGTCCCAATTTAAATTGTCTAATCGTAAATCTCCTTTTTGTTTGTTGGCATTGTGACACTCGTAACATCTTTGATCTAAAATAGGTTGTATTTTTTCTACAAACTCTTTTATATTAGCGGATACAGAATCCTTTTTTTCCTCTAATACTTTTGTATATAAACTTTCTTTTTCTGCTTCTTTAATTCCTAAAACTGCTTTTAAACTTTTAGGCATGTCTTTAGTTAAATAACCATCACCATGAGTTAAAGAACCACCATAATGTCCTGCTACAGACAAAACCATAACATTAATTCCCAACAAAACTTTGTAAACATTTTTAAACTTAGGCTTGTGGGTATATAACCAATAATGTAACACCAACAACCACATACATAAAATTGCGGTGGCAAACCCCAACCATTTGTGGTAACCTAAAATTGTTTTGTTATATCCTCCTGTAGATGCCAATAAAAAACCTGTAACTACGGTAGGTATTACGGTAAGTACCGAAAACCAAAGCAAAGGTTGTGCAAGGTTTTCTAAATTTAATTTTGGATTGATGAGTTGAAAAATCTCTACCACAAACAAAGCCAACAAAGCACCTATGGGTAAGTGTAAAAACAACGGATGAAAATTACCTATAAAAGCTCCCCATTCTGGATTAGAATTTTCTGGAATAAAAATTAATGCCGATATACATAGGGTAAAAATGATGGCAGCTATAAGTCTTAATTTCATTTTTTGTTGATTTCTTTGATTTTGGTAAACTGTTGATTTTTTAAACCAATTCAAATTTAACCATCATATCATCAAAAAAAGAGGGGTATATTCCTTAAAAAAGGGGGGATACATATTAATTACTCCCAAAAACATATGTTCTGCTACTGTTCTCTAAGCTTGTTCTTCTTAAACTGCAAAGGGGTTAGACCATTTTTCTTTTTAAACAGGCCTCTAAAATACTTGCTATCATTGTATCCTAAGAGATACGTAATTTCATTAAAAGAGTAATCTGAATTTAACAAAAACTCTTCTGCTTTTTTAATTTTTACGGTAGTGATCAATTCATTTACAGATTGCCCTGTATAGTCTAAAACTTTTTTATACAACACACTTTTAGACATATTCATTCTTTGAGTTAGCAATTCTATGTCTAATTTTTTATCTATAAATTCCTCTTCTATCACCTCCATTATTTTATTGATAAATATTTTTTGTGGAGTATCTTTATTTTCCGTTTTTGGAGTTAAACTAATTTCTCTGTCAAATTTTTCTTTGGCTTGTGCTAACAGTTTTAAATGATTTTTAATTTTTAACAACAAACTATCAATATTCAATGGTTTAGAAATATAGTCATTGGCTCCAATAGCTAAAGACTCCAACTCCATTCCGCTAAAAGCCGTAATTACAATTACTGGAATGTGAGAGGTTCTAAGATCACCTTTTAACACATCGCAAAGCTCAGCACCATTCATATCTGGCATTTTTAAATCGGTAAGAATTAAATTGGGCTTTTTAGTAATGGCCACCTCTTGGCCTGCTTTTCCGTTGTTGGCCGTGTAAATTTTATAAAACGGTTGTAGTTCATAAACAATATACTCTCTTAAATCGTCATCATCTTCTACTACCAAAATGGAATGCTCTTTATCTTCTTTTACAACATTCTCCTCATTACTTTTTTCTTGCTGTTTTGTAGTTTCTTCTTCTACTGGTAATGCAATGCAGATTTTGGTTCCTTTGTTGTATTCGCTTTCTACATTTACATTCCCATCATGAGCCTCTATGTATTCTTTTACAATAGACAAGCCTATTCCTTGCCCAACGTTTTTAGTGTCTGTCTGATAAAATCGTTTAAAAATTCTGTTTAGTTTGTCTTTTCTAATTCCAAACCCGGTGTCTTCTACACAAATATCTACAATTTTAGTAGCTTCATCAAACACAACTCCCAAGGTGATGCTTCCATTTTTAGGGGTGTTTTTAAAGGCATTGGATAATAAATTGTACAACACTCTTTCTATTTTTTCCTTATCAAAAAAGACAATTAATTCTTGTAGCTCTGTTTTTAAAATTAAGTTGATTTGTTTCTGAGAAGTTTCAAAATTAAAACTATCAATAATGTTATTTAAAAACAAAATCAGTTCTACTCTTTGAATGTTTAAGGTTAAATCTCCACTTTGTATGGTACTAAAATTTAATACCTGATTGATCAAATTGATCAATCTATTGGTGTTTTTAGAAGCCGTTTCTAACAAAAACTTTTTTTCTTGTTCGGGCATTTCTTGACCTATCATTTTTTCAATAGGTCTGCTAATCATGGTTAACGGAGTTTTTAAATCGTGAGAAACATCGGTAAAAAATTTAATTTTTTCTTGATCAGTTTCTCGTAACTTTTTCTCTATTCCTAACTGAATGTCAAACTCCTTTTTTAATCGGAACCTTATAATTAAGAAACGAATCATTACCAATAACACCAATATTAGAATAGTGACAAACCACCAAGATTTCCAGAAAGGTGGAGTCATATACAAGTTGATTTTTTTGATCTCAGAATTCCAAACTCCATCCTCATTACTACATTGCAACTGAAGGGTATGATTACCGTAAGTAAGATTATTAATCGTAAACGTAGGAAAACGAACCGAACTTGTGTGCCAAAATTCATCATCTATTTGATATCTGTATTTTACACCATTTGGAGAAACGTAATTGGGTACAGAAATGGTAAAAGACAAATAGTTTTCGTAATGTTTTAGATTTTTTAAATCTTCTATATTTTTACCGTTTACCCCATTCACCTCCACATCTTCTACATAAATAGAGTATTGGTAAGGACTTTTTTTAAGCTCTTTGGGGTTGAATTTTATAAATCCTTTATTCACCCCAAAATACATGTTATTGTCTTCTGCGTAAATAGAAAATCGGTTGGTTATTTTGTTGGCTGCATCTCCAAAACCTTTGTAATAAGAACTAAATTTTTCTTTTTTTATGTTTAGTTTGCTCAACCCTAAATTGGTTCCCACCCAAAGTGAATTGTTGTCTTCTGCTAAAATAGTAGTGGTATAATTGTGAGACAATCCATTTTCTGTAGTGTAGTTTTTTTGAACAATGTATTCTTTTTTATTAGAGTTGTATTTTAATTTACTCAAACCTCTAGAGGTGGCTGCCCAAACATGTGTTGGAGTTACATAAATAGATTGAACAGTATTACTTCCTAAGTTTTTAGAGCGGTTGATGTTTACCACATCTACCACCTGATGATCTTTGTCTAAATTAAATTGAAAAATTCCTTTATTGATGGCACTTGCCAAAATGGTATTGTGTTGTTCATCGTACACCAAATAGTTTACATTACTCCATTTTAACACCGGCAAATGTTCAAATGTATTTTTCTGAATGTTAATTCTAGAAACTCCCCTGTTATTCCCTAACCAAAAAATATTCTCTTTGGTACGAATTCCGGAATTGATGTATTTTAATTGATTTTGTTTTTTGGATACTTTTAGAACTCCTTCAAAATCTTGTTTTTTTGAATTGTATGTGTATTCGTAAACTTCTCTACGGGTAAACACATAAAAAAGAGAATCGTTGTATTTTTGAATACATCTAACATTTTTTTTAGTTAAGTATTCTTTTTCTTCTTTTGCCTTAAAGTTTCTTCTGATAAACCCCGCATTTCCAGATAACCATTTTGCTTCTGTAAAATCTTGAAATACTAACTTTTTGGTATGATCGCTATAAACTTGTTTAAAGTTTAAGTTAAACGGGTCTTGATCGTTATAATTTAGTTTTAACAAATCGTTGTTAGAAACCACTAGCCAAGCATTGTTTTGTTTGTCTATAAAAGTTTCTCTACCGTTCTGAATGATTTTATGTAGCGGAATTTTTACAAGCTCAACATTAGGTTTTGCAACATCTATCTGATACAAATCTGTAAAAGAAGTCACCAATATTTGATTTCTTTTCTCATCAAACTCAACCCATTTAATTCCGTTTACAGAGGTTTTAATGGTTTTCCACTCTCCTTTTTCCGTATTATAAATATTGATGTTTTTAGAATTGTCTCCTATCCAAACATTGTTATGGGCATCTACACAAATACTGGTTGCATTTACGGGCATTTCTACCGTTCTCAGTAATTTTTCTGCTTTGGCATCAAACATAATCATGTGAGTACTCATCACAAACCAAACAATATTCTTTTTATGATATCCTAACCGTGTTCCTGCAACATCACTTATTTTTATAGGTTGTATATTATTGAGGTCTACGTTTTTTAAAGAAAAATAATGAGGTGTAATATATCCGATAAATAACTTATCATTACACAAAGTCATACTATTTACATCCGAAAACAATTCATCTTTCTTGAATCTTATTTCTTGTAAATTTTGGGTTGACAAATCATAACAATACAATCTATTGTCTTTGGTATCTAGCCAAACACGTCCAAAATTATCAAACTCAAACTTTTTAATTCTTCGTAACGGAAAATCTGGATGATTGTTTAAAAAAGCATGTTGTTCGTATTTATAGCCATCAAAACGATACAGTCCGTCTTCTGATGCAAACCAAATAAATCCTTTTTTATCTTGCCTTACTCGGCTCACATCCGTGGTAGGTAAATCTGTTGTTTCAAACAAAGAAATAGCCTCTATATGTTGAGCGTTTACTTCTAAAGAAAGTAACCCTACAAAACATATAACTCTAATAAGGATGACTTTTATTTTCTTCAAATCTAAAATTCTATTATTTTTAATAAAAAGGAACATTTAAACAACTATTGTTTTTTATTTTTTGATTGTATTGTTATTTTTTCAACTTTTTGACAAAATCAGCAAAACAAAAATAGATTTAAAATTGAAAATCACTATTAATTTTAAAGAAATAAAAAGATTAAAAAAGAGCCAAGAAAATATTTCTTGGCTCTTTACTTTTATGCTTTCCTACTAAATCTTAATAATATTGCCAAAAATCTACATTGGTTCTATCTCCATCTGCATAGTCTTCTAACTCCATAGCTTTTTCTCGCATTTCTTTTCGCATTTCTTGCATTTTATCATAATACTCAGGAAAATCTGCTAAGTTTAAAGTTTCCCAAGGATCTTTTTCTGTGTTAAAAAGTTGTGTAACTCTAGATCCTAACATTCCTTCTACTCTAGGTTTTCCATATTTTTCTAAGGTAGGAGCTCTTACATATTCAATCAATTTATAAGCTCCTTTTCTAAAAGCTCTTTGATGCTGACGATATGCATGGTAAGAATACTCTCTTATTTGCTCTTTTTTATTTTCTATAACTGGCAATAAACTTTCTCCATCTATGGTGTTTGGTTTTTCAATACCAGCCAAATCACAAACTGTTGGAAAAATATCGTGTACATAACTCAACGCATTTACTCTTCTTCCTTTATTTTCTTTGGCAATCAATCCACCAGAAATAATAAAAGGAATGTGAATTCCATCTTCATCATAAATATTTTGTTTTCCTAACAATCCATGGTTTCCTACTGCCAATCCACTATCTCCTGCCATTACAATAATAGTATTTTCATACTGTCCTGACTTTTTTAAAGATTTAATCACTCTACCAATCTGAGCATCTAAATGTGTAATAATTGCATAATAATTTGACAAATGTTTTCTGGCAACTTCTTTATCACGTGGCCATTTTCCCAATTGTTCATCACGCAAAACAATATGTCCGTTATGAAAAGGATGTTGTGACATATAAGAAGGTGTTAACTCCATTTTATCTTCTGGATACATTTTTTTGTATGTATCTGGAGCCTGACGAGGATCGTGTGGAGTTGGAAAAGCCAAATACATAAAAAATGGTTGTTCTTTTTTGTACTCTTTGATAAATCCAGCAGCTTCATCAGCTAATACTTCAGACACGTGTGGTCCTACTTTTTCTGTTGCTGTAGGTCCTCTTTTATCGGTTTTAGCCAAAGGTCTTTTTACCACCTTTCCTTTTTTATCATACTCTAACAAATAACAGTTTTTTCTGTTGTATTTTGTAGGGTCAGTTTCCCAATCGTGGTAAGGCATACGGAACTGATCTGTTAAATAAGCAGGTTTCCCTGATACTTTAGCACCATCATGGAAAGATCTAGCCAACGTATTAAAATCTTGATGCCATTTTCCTACATGATAAGCATAATAGCCTGCTTTCATAAACGTTTGTCCCATGGTGGTATGACTTTCAGGAACATCAAACCCTCTCCCTTTTAAATGGAATAATTGTTTACCCGTATGCAACATAGCTCTACTAGGCACACAGGTTGCTCCTGTAAAAGCTCCCATTAAATAAGTTTTGGTAAAAGCCATTCCGTTTTCTGCAAGCTTGTCTAAATTAGGTGTTTTTACAGGCATTCCTCCCAAAGCATGCACTCCGCTATACCTATGATCGTCTGTATAAATAACCAATACATTGGGCTTTTTTTGAGCGTAATTGTAAAAACTCAAAAGTGTTAAGCTAATAGATAGTATTAATTTAATTTGTTTGTTCATTCCCTCCTTTATGTTTTAGTTTTTAACCTTAACCTCTTTAGGAACAGCTGTCTTAAAAAACTGATCTCTTAGTTTGTGATAGCTTTTGTAATTCAACATTTGAGGTTTTATATTATCTGAATCCCAAACCTTCCATTTCGATTTTAATTCCTTTGCTTTTTCTGGATTTTTATTTAAAATATCATTTTGTTCTCCTATATCCTTAGGTAGGAAAAACAATTCTGGTTGTTTACTATCTCTATCCAACACATGTTTGGTTCCATCTGCAGCCAACACAGACCATTTGTTTCCACTCTTCCAGTAAATATAATCATGTGGAGCACCTTTGTCTTTTCCTGTAGCAAACGGAATTAAATCTACTCCTTCCATTTTAGGAGCTGCACTAGCATCTCCCCCAGCAACCTCTACAGCGGTTCTACCAATATCTAAAGAGTTTACAGGATAATCTACCACAGTACCTGGCTTAATTTTGTTTGGCCAACTTGCAAAAAACGGAACGTGAACTCCACCATCGTATAAGTTTCCTTTTCCTCCTCTAAAAGGTTCGTTGCTAGATCCATTCCATCCCTTTGTACTTCCATTTTTAGACTGAGGTCCACCGTTATCACTCAAGAAAAAGATCAACGTATTGTCATAAATTCCATTGTTTTTTAAAGACTGAATTACTGTTCCTATTCCACGATCCATAACATCTACCATAGCTGCATACACTCTTCTTTTTTTATCTTTAATGTGTGCATATCTGGCAATGTCTTCTTTTGGAGCCTGCAAAGGCATGTGTGGGGCATTGTATGCAACGTACAAAAAGAAAGGATTTTCTTTATTTTTATCCACAAAACTGGCTGCATCTTTACTTAAAGCAGTGGTTAAATAGCCTTCAAAATTATCTGCTTTTTTATTTCTTTCTAAAGGTTGTAAATAAGCTTCCCAAACTTTTTTAGTTCCATCAATTCTAAAATAATCATGTCCGCCTCCTAAAAACCCATAGAAATAATCAAAACCACGGTTTAAAGGATGAAACTCTGCTGCAGCTCCCAAGTGCCATTTTCCAATAGCTCCTGTTTTGTAGCCCACTTCTTGCAATCTTTTAGGAAACAGTTTTTCTCCTTTGTCTATTCCCATATACGGATTTGCAGGATCGTAAGCTGGATTGGTTTCAAAACCAAATCTTTGCTGGTAACGACCCGACATTAATGCTGCTCTACTGGGTCCACAATAAGCATGGTTGGCATATCCTTGTTTAAAGAAAACTCCATTTTTAGCCAAGTTGTCTAGGTTTGGTGTTTTGATATCTTTTGCTCCCGTAAAACCTGTATCTGCATATCCCATATCATCGGCCATAAATATAATGATATTGGGCTTTTTGTTTTTTTGAGCATGCCCAAATGTAATTCCTATAACTGTTAAAGTAAAAAGTAAAATTTTAGTTTTCATATAAGTTCTAATTTGTTGATAAAATAATTTTAAATGCTGTTTGATTGCATTTTAGTAAAAGTAGATCTATACTCATTTCTCATTAAAAAGATATCGCTAAAAACAGAACACAAATGATTCTTTTGTTCTGTTTTCTATAAAATCTACTTTTTGACTACTTCTTTATTTACTTCATTTCCATCTACATCGTAGTGAATAAATTCTATGGTTGGTTTTCCTTTTTCACGATAGACCTTAACTCCTAAAAACCCTCCTGCCACTCTTAAAAATTTATGTTCTGGCTTTTTATCATCTGGTGACCAGCCTTGTGCGTGTGCATCGCTAGAAGGACCTTGAGAAAACTCCATCAATCCTGTTTTAGTGTCTTTAGAAACATATTGCCAATGACGGTCTCCGTTTAACACAAACATGTCGTGCTTTTTTAAGAATTTTCTTAACCAATCTCCTTCTTTTTTAAAGGCTATATTGGCATGATTGTCACTTTTATCAGAAACTCTATCTGGTCCAACTACTGGAGTTGCAGACACAAATAACTTAAAGGTAGCATCCGATTTTTTAACAGATTTGGCAAACCATTTTTTTTGTTCTTCTCCGTAAATAGTTTTGTCTTTTCCATCTTTTAAATGATTGGGAGACCGGAACTCTCTTCCTTCTAACAACCAAATCTGTACATCTTTTCCCCACCTAAAAGTTCGGTAAGGTTTTCCTACCAACGGAGCTTGTTCGTACCAAATACTCAATCCATCTTTGTAGGTAATTTCTCCAAAAGGTTGCATCCCAGGATACGAATCGTTACTCAACAAATCGTGATCGTCTTTTTGAAGATACAGAGGTACATTGTTATAAAAATCTACCGAAGCTGGCCAAGCATTTATCGCATGCCATTTCATTCTAGCTTGTGCAATATTTAAAGCCATAGGCCCTGGCTTGTCGTAATAAACAAAATCACCCGTCTGACAATGAAAGTTAGGTTGTAACTTTTTCATGGCATCATAAATTTTAAAACCACGTTTTTCATCATCATAATCCCAAAAATACTGACACGTTGAAGACGTAAAAAACACAGGAACAATATCATTTTTACTAGGAGCTGTGGTAAACTGTCCCACAATTTTAGTCGATGTTTTTTTAGGTTTAGTTACTTTGTCTTTCTTTCTAATTCTTGTGTGCTTTCTACCTAAAATCTCCACTTTGTAGGTTGTGTTAGGCTCTAGGTTTTTGATGGCTTTTTTAAACGTATAATCCTTTAAAGAAGAAACAAATTCCCAATCCAATTCAACTTGATGATTTTTACTGATTAATTTCACCTTTACCTCCCCAAAAGCTCCAGAAACCTCACCATCTAATTCGTCTACCGGTTGGTTGTTTTTGTATTTTAAAGGAGCTCTATAAGGTGCTTTTTTTCTTTGATGTGTAATAGGATTTGGCAAAGGTTGACTACACAAACGAGTCCAAATTACAGCTGAATTTTCTGTGACTTCTCCTATTTTTAATCCCGTTGTAAAATACACAAGATCTTTTTTGTTTTGACTAAATACCTGTAGTCCTAGTAACAATCCTAACAGAAAACAAATAGCTTTTTTCATTCTTTTTAAGTTTTATTTATTTCAGTTTTACAGCATTCCTTTTTACCTCTTCTGACAATAAAAATGACTTCTTTGCTTCTAATTTTTTTACTTCTGTATTTTTGATTACAATTCCTTTGGTCATCTTTCCTTTTACCTCTAATAAAGCAGCAACTTTTCCTACAGATTTAATGTTGTTTAGGTTGATGTTTTTACTGTTGTGCATTAGCACACCAGAACCCGCTTTGGGTTTTATATCAAAAGTTACATTTTCAAAATCACTGTTTAAAACATCATCCATCACTATGGCTGGTCTATCATCATTAGCACGCAAACCCATTGTTACATTCTTTATTTTCAAACCTTTTATATGACGTAAATACATTCCGTAAGAAGGCAACACTCCAAAAAATAATTGCTCTGGATACCTAGCTTCATCTTCTTTAACCACATTGTTTTTGGCATTGGTTTCTCCAAAACCTGTGTATGAAAAATTGATATTCTCTAACGTTACATTTTCTATATAATGATTTGGCAATCCGGTAAACATCAATCCTTCTGTAGGCGGATCCATTCTACCCGTTAACCTAGCGTTGATGTTTTTAAAGTGAATGTTTTTTATTTTTCCAACAGGTCTCCCCTCTGGTTTGGCATCTTTTTTATAAACTTGTTTGATGGATTTGCTGTAATCTCTCCCCCTATTTCCTAAACGTATAAAAATAGGCCCGGAACAATTAAACAAATCAATATCTGATATTTGTACATTTTCAATAACAGCACCATCAACCGCTAACAATTTAATGGCTCCATGACGACTGTCAAAAAACTGACAATTTCTAACCACAACATTTTTAAATCCCGTTTTAGAAGCGGTTCCAAATTTTAAGGATGCCCAATAACTACTCACCGTACAATTTTCTACTAAAAAATTCTCGCAAATTTTATCAACACTACTTTTTAAACAAATGGCATCATCTTCTACCTGCAAATTACAATCTCTAATGGTTACGTTAGAACACCCATCAAAGTTCATCCCGTCGTTATTTTTGTTTTCTTTATTATAAACCGATGTATGATGAATATATATATTGTCACATTCTTTAAAATACACACACCAAGAACCAGAGTTTTTAATAATGGCATTGTCAAACTCTATATTGTTACAATTCTCAATTCTAAATAATTTTGGTCGTTCATGACTGTGTTTAAACATGTATCCTTTTCCGTTGATTTCACTACGTGGATGTCCAATAATTTTAATGTTCTCTTGTCCTTTGGCATAAAATAACGATTTAGAAAAATGAGGTTCTTCGGTACCTAAAGGAATATCGGCATAATCTTTTAAAGATGAGCTACCAAACAGTTCTGTGTTGGCTTCCATCTTAATAGTTACATTACTTTTTAAGAACAAAGTTCCCGTTACATATTGTCCTTTGGGAACAATTACGGTTCCTCCTCCATTTTTATGAGCAGCATCTATGGCTTTCTGAATGGCTTGGGTGCTTACTACGTTGTGTGATTTTTTAGCTCCATAATCTAATATATTATAGTCTTGAGCTATTGTATTTACACTTATTAAAAGCACTAAACAAGTAAGAATTATCTTTGTAGATAAAAATTTAAATTTCATAAACTTATTATTTTACACAAACAACGTGTTCGCACACGTTTTTAATTAAAAAATATATTATTCCAAAACTAATCAATAAAAGAATCGCTCACAACTAAAATTAGCGTTGTGAACGATTTGTGCTATCTATTTAATCCATTTTGTCTTTATCATACTCTGTATTGTAATTCAATCAACATATTTATTCTTTTAGAAGAACAAATTATCTTTTTACGGAATGCCCTTGCTCTCTATAGGTCGTTAACAAAGTTTCCATTTCTTTAATTTTATCAGGATACTTCTCGTATAAGTTAATGCGTTGTCCCCAATCATTTTTCATGTTAAACAACAAACCTTTGGTGCTAAAAGTAGTGTAACCTCTTAATTGATTGTAATTATTAGGTAAAGGTTTAGATCCTGCTCCATTATTATGATTAATGTACAACCAATCTCCTTTACGAATTCCCCATTTATTTTTAAAGGTATTGTGAACCGTAGCTTCCCTCAATGGTTTTTGATAGGATTCCCCCATCCAAAGAGGCTTTAAACTGTAACTATCTGGAGCTGCATTTTTAGGCAAATCACTGTTTGTGATTTCTGCCAGCGTAGCCATTATATCTACTTGAGAAATTACCTCCTTAGAAACCGTTCCGGCTTTAATTTTATTTGGCCAAGAAACAATAAACGGTACATGATGTCCTCCTTCCCAAACATCTCTTTTTACTCCTCTAAAATCTCCTGTGCTATAATGTCCGTACTTTTCTGCTCTAGCCAATGCATATCTTTCAGGGCCATTGTCTGCTGTAAAAATAACAAGTGTGTTGTCATCAAACCCTTTATCTTTTAGTTCTTTTAACACCTCTCCTACAACAGCATCTGTTTGTACTACCCAATCTCCATAACCACCAGCATCAGATTTCCCTTTAAATTCTTTGTTGGGAATAATTGGTGCGTGAGGTGATGGCAAAGCTAAATACAAAAAGAAAGGATCTTTTTTCTTTTGTTTCCCTATCCATTCTTTAGTTTTGGTTTGTATGGTTGGTAAAACGTTATAAGGATTCCAATTTTTAACCATAGGTCCTGGTCTAAATTCCCAATGTCCTTCTGCAGTTTCCATTCCTTTTAAATCTAATAAAGTAGAGGGAGCTTCTACCACTTTGTCATTTTCTATAAAACAGTAAGGAGGAAAGTTAATAGTTCCATCTCCAAAATAATAATCAAACCCTCTGTCTAAAGGCCCTCCTTTAATCGGTTTTGTCCAATTGATAGCTTTGTGACTTATGGATTTCTTTTTCTTACCAAACACAACTACATCATGTTTGGGTTCCTTTGGATTTATTTCCCAGTCCCAACCCAAATGCCATTTACCAATACAAGCGGTTTTGTATCCTTTTTGTTTTAGAATTTGAGGTAAAGTTATATCTGTATCTTTAAAATAAGGTTTTCCAAAACTATTTACAATTCCGTGACCTCTTCTCCAATGGTATTGTCCTGTTAACAAGGCAAAACGACTTGGTGTACAAATTCCCGAAGAACTATGAGCATCTGTAAATCGCATTCCGCTAGCTGCAAGTTTGTCTAAATTGGGAGTTGGAATTTTAGAATGAGGATTTTGGCAATTTAAATCTCCAAAACCCATATCATCTGCATAAATAACAACAATATTGGGTTGTTGGGCATATACAGGTACTGTACACAAGAAAATACAACTGGTAACTATAACTACTACATTTAGAAAACGACCTTTCATATAAAATATATTAAAAAAAATTAGACATATCAGCTAAAAAACTAAATGTGAATTTACAGAAGACAGCTTTATAAAAGGTAGAATATCGTCTTCTTTAAAGGGGAAAATCATCCGTTCTGTGTTTATAAAACAAAAAACCTTGGTAATTGATAAATTACCAAGGTTCTAATTATTGAATATCTTTAATATTATTCTACAACATCTAAAACTGGAGTTCTTTTGTCGTCCATACGTTTCATTGCGTTTACTTCGTACTTACGTTTTAACATAAATAAAGGTCTTTCTAACTCTCCTTCCCATGTAAATAAATCAGTAAACAACTCTTTTAGCTTTTCTGGATATTGGTAAGCTAAATTATTGTTTTCAGATTCATCCTCTTTAATATTATACAATTCAGCTGGTCTATCAGGAAAACGTAACAATTTCCAATCTCCTTTTTTAACAATTCCTCTATTTTCTTTTTTCCAAAACAAGATTTCGTGAGGAGCTTTTTTGTTTTTATTGGTGATGAATGGTAACAAATCAACTCCATCAATATTTTTAATTTTTGATGCATCACCTCCTGCTATGTTTACAAAAGTTGGTAATAAATCTAACAAACTTATATCCTTTTCATATTTAGACCCAGGCTTAATTACAGATGGTAATTTCATAATAAACGGAACTCTAATTCCACCTTCTAAGTTGTTAGATTTACAACCACTTAAAGGATAATTACAAGTATGTGTTCCGTCAGGACCTCCATTATCATTAGAAAACACAATTAAGGTGTCATCTTCTAAACCTTCTTCTTTTAATTTTTTTAAAATTTGACCACATGCTTTGTCCAAAGCCAATGTCATTGCTGCTAATATTTTACGTTTTCCTGTCAATCCTTTAATTTTAGCTAAATCTTCTGGAGTTGCTTGCATTGGTGAGTGTACTGCATTGAAAGAAACATACATAAAAAATGGTTTTTTCTTATTTCTATCAATAAAATCACAAGCTTCATCTGCAATATCATACGTTAAATACTTGCTAGGTTCCTTATAGTATTTATATCCTTTTTCTAACCTATCTTCAGGTTTGTCTGCTGTCTGTTTTTGTGTTAAAGGGAAAAAACTTCTTGCTCCTCCTCTAAATCCATAAAACTCAGTAAATCCTCTTTTTAAAGGGTGATACCTGTCTGCATTCCCCATGTGCCATTTTCCTAACACAATAGATTGGTAACCTAAATTTCCTAAGTAATTGGCAATAGTTTTTTCTTTTAACGGAAGTCCCATATCATCTCCTAATAACTTAGAAGAATCACTCATATATCCTGGCACATTGTTTTCTTCAAAACCAAAACGTTGTTGGTACCTACCCGTTAACAATCCTGCTCTAGACGGTCCACAAACAGCTGCAGTGGTATAAGCTTCTTTAAACACCATTCCTTCTGATGCCAACTTGTCTAAGTTTGGAGTTTTAAAGGTTTTGCTTCCCTGAAAACCAAAATCATGATATCCTGCATCATCAGCAAAAAGAAAAACAATATTTTTTTTCTTTTGAGCTTCTGATTTTTGAATTCCCACAAAAACCAACATTACAACAATAACTTTAACTATTCTTTTCATTTTTTATAACTATTAATGATTTAATATTATCAAATAAACAAACTTAAGTTTGTTAGCTGTAATACATATGTTTTATTATCTATCACAACAAATAAAATGGACTACTCATAATGTATATTATCAAAAAAGTGTTTCACCATTGGTTATTTTAATGTCACTATTTTCTCTTGCGGTTGTGCAGCTCCTAATGATACACTGTGCTCACCTGGAGAAGAATTACCTACTGTAATTTTATAAGCTCCTTTTTCCCAAACCTTTTCTCCTTTTGTATTGATTACTTTTAAATCTTCTGCATTTAGCGTGAAAGAAACTGTTTTAGTAGTTCCTTTTTTTAATGAGATTCGTTTGAATGCTTTTAAACTTTGCAAAGGCAAATTCTCTTTGTTTTTAGTAGGACTTACATATAATTGAACAACCTCTTCTATATCATAATCCCCAATATTGGCAACCTCTACGGTTACTTCTAAATTTCCTTTTTTTCTTAATTTTGATGTGCTTACTTCTAAATTTTTAATTTCTGTTTTAGAATATGTCAGTCCAAAACCAAAAGGAAACATCGGTTCTTCTGTCATGTACTTATACGTACGACCTTTCATAGAATAATCTTCATAAGCGGGTAATTGGTCTACGTTTTTTGGAAACGTAATAGGTAAGTGCCCTGATGGAGATACATCTCCAAACAAGATATCTGCTACAGCTGTCCCTCCTTGTTCTCCAGGATACCACATTTGTACAATTGCATCACAGTGTTCTTCTATTCCTTCTAAAGAAACAGGACTTCCGCTTGCAATAACCAAAACCAAAGGCCCTTTTTTCTTTTTAGCCATAGTTTGCACGTAGTCTATTTGATTTTGAGGTAATTTTAAATCAATTTTATCTCCCACAAATTCTGCTGCAATCGCATCTACTTCTTCTCCTTCTCTATCCGCAGACAAACCTACTACACAAATAGTTACATCAGATTCTGCCGCAACATTTGGTGCCCAGTTTTTAGGATTGATGTTTTTATGAAATGGCAAAGCACCACTTCTATAATTTAAAGAAGAACTCAACGAAACTGCATCTGCAATACCCGCTAAAACAGTTACAATTCCGGGGCTAATACCGTAATAACTTCCCATTAACACATCAGCAGAATTTGCAAAGGGTCCTGTTACATAAGGCACTTTTACATCTTTAGAAATAGGCAATGTATTGTTTTTGTTTTTTAATAACACAATAGATTTTTGAGCAGCTTCTCTAGCCAAAGCTATATGTTCTTTACTATGAATATTTTCTGCACCAACTTGTAAATATGGATTGCTCTCAGATTTATCAAACATTCCTAATCTAAATCTTGTTTTAAACAATTGTTTGGTTCTTTTATCAACCAATTCTTCTGTAATTAATCCCTGATCAATTGCTTTTTTTAAGTTTTTATAAGCACCTCCACAATTTAAATTGGTTCCTGCTTTTAAAGCAACTGCTGCTGCTTCTACAGGAGTTTTTACGTATTTTAATTTGTTAGAAATACCACTAATTGCTCCACAGTCTGATGTAATATATCCATCAAAATTCCATTCATCTCTTAACACATCTTGCAATAAAAAATCACTAGCTGCTGCTGGTTTTCCATAAACAGCATTGTAAGCTGCCATTACTCCTTCTACTTTGGCTTCTTTTACCAAAGCCTCAAAAGCGGGCATGTACGTTTCATACAAATCTTGCTTTGTAGGTTCTGCATTAAAATGATGTCTCATACTTTCGGGTCCAGAATGTACTGCAAAATGTTTGGCACACGCTGCACTTTTTAAATACTCAGGATGATTCCCTTGTAATCCTTTTACAAAAGCAATCCCTATTTTAGAGGTTAAAAAAGGATCTTCTCCGTACGTTTCTTGACCTCTTCCCCAACGTGGATCTCTAAAAATATTTACATTAGGTGTCCAAAAAGTCAACCCTGCATATTTACTATGATTCCCGTGTTTTTGAGAAATAATGTACTTTGCTCTTGCCTCTGTAGAAATAGCACTAGCTACACGCTCTGCCAAATCTGGATCAAAAGTAGCACCTATTCCTATTCCTTGTGGAAAGACCGTAGCTTTTCCGTTACGAGCAACTCCGTGTAATGCTTCGTTCCACCAATCATAATCTGGCACTCCCAAACGCGGAATTGCTGGGGCACCGTTTCTTAGTTGCTCTATTTTTTCTTCTAATGTCATTTGAGACACCAACACCTCTACTCGTTCATCAATAGGCAATTTTGTGTCTTGAAAAGAGAAATTTACCTCTTGCGCTTGTGCTGTAAACACCATTCCTAGAACGGCTACAACATAGGCTTTGCTACTTTTAAAAAAACCTTTCATTTTTAATACTTTAACTAATTATAAACCTTTTATATATTTTACATAGGTGTAGTACACTCCATATTTTTCTTTCCCTTCAATAAAATCAGTAGTTAACAATGTTTTTCCTGGTTCTAACTTTAAGGTAAAAGTGACCATTTCATCTGTTTTCTGAATTTTTTTCTCGTGTTTTTGGTTGGCAATACTAATGCTAACCTTATCTGGGGTAATGGATTTGTAATTGTATAAATCCTTTGGGTTTTCTGATGGAATTCCCACAATAGGCCCTAAACATTCTTTTGGCCATCTGGCACAAGAAATTTCGTAAACCCCAGCTTTTTCAACATAAATAGCATGTGTATTATTTTTGTTTTTAAGCCCTACTGCAACTTGTTCTGGTTTCCATATTCCACCATCTTCACCAATAGCGTGCTGTATGGTTAATTTTATTTCTTTTTGCGCTTTGTTTCCAACTACATGAAAAGGCAATTCTTGGTAAGCTCTCTTTTGTTTTGCTTTGGCTACAAACTGTTTGTTATTATACAACAGTTGTTTTGACAATTCAGGATGCTGCTCAATTACATTGTTTTTTTGTTTAGGATCTACCTCAATATCATACAGCTCTTTTCCGTTAATTAACCTCCATTTTCCGTGCATGATACAAGATTTAGCTACATCACTTGGCGGTCTCCAATCTTGATTGTTATGTACAAACGCTATTTTATTTTTTAAACTTGCTTTTGGGTTAGAAAGAATGGTTGAAAAATCTCGTCCATCCAACTTCATGTTTTCAGGAATCTTTAAATTACACATGGCTGCCAAAGTTGGCATTAAATCTACATGTTCTGCCAATTCATTTAAATCTTTACCTCCTTGTATTTTTCCGTTAGGCCAACGAATAAAAAACGGAACTCTATGCCCCCCCTCTTCTTTATCTCCTTTAATACCTCTAAAACCTTTATTGTATCCAAACTTACCATTTTTGCTGTACCCATAACGAGTTCCGTTGTCACTCATAAAAATTAAAATGGTATTGTCTACCAAATCTTCTTTTTCTAAAAAACGCTGAAACTTTCCAAAATTCTCATCAATATTAGCTATCATCCCATACAGGTTGGCACTAATAATTTCTTTTCCTTCTAAATTTTTATATGGGGCTGCGTATTTTTCTGCTACAATTAAAGGATCATGAGGTGCATTGGTAGGCAAATACACAAAGAAAGGTTTCTTTTTATTTTTTTTGATGAATTTGGTAGTTTCCTCAAACCAAACATCTGTACAATATCCTTTAAATTGTGTAGCCTTGTTATTTTTATAATAAACATCATCAAAATAACTATTTCCCCAGTAGTCAGACAACTCTCCTACTCCTCCTGCTAAGTGATGAGTCGCTTCATCAAAACCTAAATCTGTAGGACGAGATGGGTAATTGTCTCCCAAGTGCCATTTACCAAACAAAGCTGTTTTATAACCGTTATTTTTAAAGACATTGGCCATGGTTATGGTATTTTCTGCCAAACCATCTCTCCCTTTAAACGTTGCCCAGGTTCCATTGTTTATTGGGTATTGCCCAGTCATAATGGCTCCACGAGTAGGTGTACAAAGTGGACTTACATGAAAATCAGTCATTCTTACCGATTTTTCATAAAAAGCATCAATTTCTGGAGTTTTTAACCAAGGATTTCCTTGACAACCTAGATCTCCAATTCCTAAATCATCTGTTAAGATTAAGATTACATTAGGTGCCTTTTTTTGTGCATTTATTTGCAATACGAACAAAGCAAATAATGTGTAAATCCATACATTTTTTTTCATCCTATTCTTTTTTTAATTGTATGCGTTAATTACTAGAGTATATGTACCAAAAAAACGGTACAGAAACCTTTAAGTTTCTGATACCGTTTTATATAATTTACGTTTGTATTACTGAGCTTCTATCATTACTAAATTACTCTTTAATTTAGGTGCAGTTGCTTTTACAATTACAGCATCTGACTTTCCTTTTAAAGATTGTATCAACAATAAGGCTCTACCTTGAGATGTAACTACTTGATTGGTTTGATAGTCTTGTAAACTTTCTTTAGAACCGTTATCTACTCCTAAAACTTTTACATCTCCATCAACATCAAAAGTTAATTTTACATCTTCTGTAGTCACATTCAGTCCATCTTTATCTACCAATTGTGCAATTACGTGCGCTACATCATAACCATCTGCCGTTAACACCGTTTTATCTGTTGTTAATTTTATACGAACAGGTTCTGTTGTTGTTGTTAACGTTACTTCCATTTCTGCTCCGTCAAAACCAGCTCTTGCAGATAACGTTCCTTCTTGAAAAGGAACAGCCCAACGTAAAATTCTATCAGGACTTCCGCTTAATGTTCTCCATCCTAAAGATTTTCCGTTTAACAATAATTCTGCTTTTGGTAAGTTACTAGGTACCTCTACAATAATGGTTTCTCCTTTTTTGTAATTCCAATTCTTTTGTGCTCTACTGTTGTTCCACTTTAAAAACTTAGCAGATTTAATTTTTACTTTCCCACTTAATTCATCCACCATTAATGAGTCTTTAACAGGGTAGGTTCCTAAAGAAATATGTGGTTTGTTTACCCAAATACTTTTAAAGTGATCCCATCCTTCTTTTTTAAATCCTGCAAAATCTAAGATATCTCCATCCCAACCTTTTTGTGGCCATTTGTTATGTGCTTCTCCTAAATAATCAATTCCTGTCCACATGTACATACTGTAAATCATTGGATCTTCTATAATAGAGTTCCACTCTTCCCAAGTACCTGCATTTTCGTTTCCTGTAAAATGCATATTTGGATAATATTTTTTACTCCAATCGTATTGATTAATTTGATAACTAAACCCTACAATATCTAAAGCATCTGCATATCCAGAAGCCAAACTAGCTACAGGAATAATTAAGTTTGCTGTAACCGGACGAGTTAAATCTAATTCTTTTACCCAACCCGCCAATCTTTTAGCCGTTTCTGCTAATTTGTATTTTCTGTCTGGTAATTCTTGGTAACGCTTTTTCATTTCGTCTGCAGAAATGTTAGGAATTCTATTCCAATAACTTTTTGCTCCTGGATCCCATAAACCACTAACGTAACGGTAATGTTCGTATGTCCATTCAATTTCGTTACCAATACTCCATTCAAAAATTGATGGGTGATTTCTGTCTCTTAAAATAGATCTTTTTAAATCGCTTTCTGCCCACTTTTGAAAATGCTCTGTATATCCTGTAGTAATATAATCAGGCTCTCTTTCCTGCATATTCCATCTTTTGTCTTTTGGATTGTCAAATTCATCAAAAATTTCTGACTGAACTAAAACTCCCATTTCATCACACAAATCATAAAATTCTTGAGAAAATGGATTGTGTGATGTACGAATTGCATTTACTCCAGCATCTTTTAATGCTTGAATACGTCTTCTCCAAACTCCTTTAGGAACAGCTGCTCCAACCAAACCACCATCGTGATGAATACAAACTCCTTTTACAAAAGTAGATTTACCATTTAAGAAAAAACCTTGATCTTTTATGTGCTTAATTGTTCTAATCCCAAAAGGTGTTGTGTAACTATCTATCACTTTTCCGTTACTTACAATTTCGGTTATTGCTTTGTACATGTTAGGACTATCAATATCCCACAACTTAGGATTATTAACCTCTAAATTTTGAGTAATAGCTGTTTCTTTTCTTGAAGATAATTTTGATGAATTTTCCTGATTGGCAACCAATACATTATTTTCATCATAAATTTTAGTAACTACAGAAAACTTAGTTCTTCTTTTTCCTTCGTTAACAACTTTGGTTTCTAACTTTACTGTTGCTTTTTCAGAAGTGATTTCTGGAGTTGTTACATACGTTCCCCAAATAGGAATGTGCAAATTATCCGTAGTAATTAAAGTAACATTTCTATAAATACCACTACCTGTGTACCAACGTCCATCTGCATAACGAGAATGGTCTACGTGTACCGTTAATATATTTTCAGAACCATCCTTTTTTAATTTGTTTGTCAAATCAAAATAAGTTGGAGAGTAACCATAAGGGTTTTCTCCCAACAGTTTTCCGTTTAACCAAAATGTAGCGTTATTGTATACTCCATCAAACAAAACAAATGCTTTTTGATTGGAAACATTTATTGGGGTTTTAAAGTGTTTTTGGTAAATACCAATACCTCCTGGCAAATAACCTGTTGCTCCTTCTAACTCTTTACTAAAAGAAGCTTCTACACTCCAATCATGTGGCAATCTAATAGCTCTCCAATCAGCATCTTTTAACGGAACATTCGTTGGTAATTTTGTATCCTTTACTAGATTAAATTTCCAATCAAAATTAAAATCGTGTTCTCTTTCTTGAGCATTGATTATATTACATACTAAAATTAGTACTGCCGACAAGAGCCAAAATCTTTTTACTGTCTGTTTATTCATCTTTATTTATATTATATCTTTTTTTTTGCTTAAAAACTTATATTTTATTTTGTGGTAAAACCACAATTCCACTATTCAAGTATACTTGTTTTATTCACAAAAAATCAAAATAGACAAACAAAACAATATTACATATGGTTAAAACAGACCTAAAAACACAACTTTTTAATTACTAACAAATGAACAAAACCTAGACAACAGCACTAAATAATTAATTTACAACCCTTTAGTCCTGAAATTCAAAAAGCTAATTACCTATAAAAACTTCCTTAAAACAGGCAGTCTAAACTTTAATTTAAAGAGAAAAAAAGTACACAATTCTGTTATTTATAAACTAACACTTGCTCTAATTTTTTAGAAAACTCTGCATTGTCTTTAAAGGGATCATTTTCAGTAATTACATAGTTTTTTAATTTTTTAGCCAACTCTACAGCAATTGTTTTGTATTGTTTTTCACCATAATGATTTATCAATTCATCAGGGTCATTTTTAGTATCTATTAACCAAGGTTGAGATTTAGAAGACACGTCAATTGCTAATTTATATCTATCTGATATTACAGCCACCCAACTTTTATGTATTCTACTAAACGTAACTCCATCCCACGATTTTAAGTTTGGATTTTTTAATAATGGGCTTAAATCTTTTCCTGCAAATTTTGGTTGATTTTTTACGCTAGCCATGTTTAAAAAAGTAGGCATCCAATCTGTATTATTTACTGCTGTGTTTATTACTGTTCCTGCTTTTATTGTTTGCTTAGCATACACGATACAGGGAATTAAAGCAGACCCTTCAAAAGGGGCTCCTTTGTTTACTTGATTGTGTTCTCCTAACAAATCTCCATGGTCGGATGAAAACATAATAATCGTATTTTCTAAAATTCCTTTCTCTTTTAAAGAGGTTATCAACTTTCCTATATTATCATCTATACACTTAACAGACCCAAAATAAGTAGCAATCATGTCTTGCATTTTTTTAGGGTTATTTACCTTTTTATCTAACTTTCTCCATTTTGGTGAATGCTCATTTCTACCCTCTAAAAAGGTTCTGGGCATAGAAAAAACATTGTCTTTATACATCATATCATAAGGTGCTCTAACCGCATCAGGACCGTGTGGCTCTGGTAGACTTACCACACAAAAGAAAGGGTCTTTTTTGTTTTCATCAATAAAATCAATGGTTCTATCCATTAACCAATCTGTAGAATATGTTTTTTCATTAGCCCCAGCCATTCCATAACTAGGCTCTCCTTTTTTATTTTTTACAGCTATAAAAGGAGTTCCATCATTGGACATTCCAAATACTTTCCAATGTCCTCTGTTAAACATGTAACGATTGTTAACAAAACCATGACTTGCCTCTGGTGCCCAACCCGGTTTGCTTTCTCCACTTAAATGCCATTTACCCACATATCCAGTTTTATAACCTTCTTTGTTTAGAACATTGGCTATAGTTGGATAGCTTTTATCAATTACATTATTATTTACAGACATATTTACCGTATGGGGATATTGTCCCGTAAACATACTAGATCTAGACGGAGAACATACAGGTGACGATGCATACATACTTGTAAACATGGCTCCATTACTTGCTAGCCAATCTAAATTAGGAGTATCTACTACTTTATCCCCCCATTGTTTGGCTTGCTCAGGCTCCATTAAGTCTCTGTAACAGCCTAAAGTTCTAAAATTATGTTCGTCTGTAATTACCCAAACAATATTCGGTTTTTTATTTTTTTGAGCTTGTGTTGATAAGTTACTCAACAACAATACTCCCAAAAAAAATGCATATAATAAACGTTTCATATTTTGTTTTTAAAAAATAATACTAAACAAATGTAGACCTAGATCTTACTAACAAGTGTAACATATAGCTAAAAACAAAACATAAATAGGTATTTCTTTAGCTTACTTACTGTAAAAGCTATTAGTTAATTTTTAAAAACAAAGTGCTTGCCTCTATAGCATCTTTAGGCTTATTCGTTTTGTTAATATCTCTAATAAATGCCTCAACTTTGTATTGTTCGTTTCTAGAAAGTTCTTTATCTAATTTAAATTCTATCTCCATATTTCCATAACCAGGAGATACATCAAATTGTTTTTCCGCTATTTTTTTATCCCATTTTTCTTTTAACTTATCTGTTGTTTGAGATATTTTTAAATAAATAGTTCTTTTTTGATTCGCTTTAAAACTAAATGGAATTTTAATTTTTTGTTTTTCAGATATTTCCATTTCTGTTTCTGGAAAAATAACAGTTTCATGATACAATTTTACTCCCATTTCATAATTCTGATTCAAACTACTATCCAAAACATCCACTAGTTTATACCCTCTTACCCAGTCATAATAAACTGTGTTTTTAGTGTCATCTGCTAACTCTTCATCTGTAGGTAATTCTATCCAAGGAAAAGGATACGTTTCAGAAACCAAACGCATATACATAGGTTCGCTAAAAGGCTTACCAACAACTTTATCATAAAACTTCATATGCTTTGGCTCTCTTTCATCATAATAAAAACTAGCTGAGTTTTCGTCTCTCCACCAACCTCCATATACGTGAAAATCTTTAGAAGGTAATTCTGAATTATGGAATTTAACAGCTGGAGCTCTTAAATCGTGTTTTTTCTTATCGCAGTCCGTATACCAAAAATGTCCGTTGGAGTTCATTCCGTTCGCAAAATGATTCCCTGAAAAATCTCCTGTTCTCCCAATACACTCTTGAATATCCCACTCTTGACCATATTTATCACAATCGTTAGGTCCTTTAGCAGTTCCATTTGTAGAAAACCAAAACGTAGTTGACATAGTGGTTGCTGCCGCCTTTACACGACATTCATAATATCCTAAAAAAGTCGATTTTTTAGACACTACTGCTCCTCCAGCAATGTTGAACTTTAAATTTCTTCCGTAAGCTTTAACAATGGTATCTTTTTCTAGCTTTTCTCCTTTTATCTGCATGTAACCATCTTTTACAGACACCTGAGAAGGTAAAAAAATTCCCGGCTCTCTCCCTTTCCAATTAGGATGATGATCAAACCATTTTTGAGCATCTAAAGACGTACCATTAAATTCATCAGAAAAATCTGGATTCATTACCCATCGTTTTCCCATAGGTGGTTGTGGCGGTCCCGATTGTGCGATTGTAGGCAAACAGAATCCTAAAACCATCAGAACACATACAAGTTGTTTTTTTAACTGATTCATTATTTAATTTTTAACGTTTTTTTATTCTTTTTTTCAGCGCTTAATTCATAAAATATTTGCTTATTAACTCCTTCTCCAACTTCAACTGCATATACTCCTGCATACATTACATTAGGTTGGTATTCTTTTCCTTGAATTCTTAACGAAGAAACAACTTCTTTGGTAAATTGATTTTTAACTGTAACTACCTGATTCGATTTGTCTATTTTTAAAGTTGGCAATTCATATCCATCCTTAATTAAATAATTGTCTGTTTGATTAAAAGTTACTGGCCATCCATTGTAAGGTTTTGCATTGGGAGCAAACATATCTACATTTCTTGCCCAACACTCATAAGTAGTTTGACGAGTTGCTTTGTTAAAACGAATAATTCCGTACCCAGAGGCTCTACCGTTTAATAAGTTTTCTTTGAGAGTGTTGTCTTTGTGAGTTGGATTTGCAATAGCCAATACTGTCATTTTATTATGAAAAGCATCTAAATACTCACCCGTATAATCTGGCATTCCTTTTACATGGTTTTTTCCTGGAGCATCTGGTTTAAACCAACGCATCCAAAAATTAGAAGCCGCTGGTACTGCAAAAGAATAGCCTGCATTGTTCCAATCTTCTACTCCATGATGCAATACAGATCCTAAATGCTGATCACCAGCAATCATACAAGAAAAACTTTTTCTAATAACGGACAATGCCTTATTTCTTCCTGCTTGTGGCCAACCGTTAGAGTCTACACTGTATTTTTGCTTTTGATCTAACGTTGGAGAATGTGTGGTTACATTGGCAAAAATGGTTTGAGACAATACAGCTTTCATTTCTGCACCTTCCCAATCCGTTGTCCAATCTTCTAAAAAATCTAATTGTCTCTGTCCTAACAAAGTCGCTTCTGGCACATCCATATCACGAGTATCATTAAAACGTTTTTGTCCTAACACTCTTTTAGGTCCCGATTTAAATTTACGGTCTTCTAAAATAGCAAAACTCATTCCTCCCCATTTATAATCTGTATAGTACACTCCTATTCCTTGCTGAATGGGAGTTGGGTCGTACGGATCTGGCAAATGACTAGTTTGTGCTCTTTCTACTTCTTTTACATAGTTTACAGGCATGTAATACCCTCCTAAATTACCATCTCTAGTTGCAGATTTTCTTCCTCCATCTCCCCATAAATTTCCTTGCCCCACATCATGATCATCTGGAATAACAATTGTTGGTGTATTTCTAATAATATCTCCAAATACTTCTCCAAACTTTAACCAATATCCATAATGATCACTATGATCATAAGACTGATCTCCTGCAAAAAACAAAACATCTGGTTGAAGGGTTTTAAAATTATTGATCACATCATCTGCAGGCCCTTGCCCTCCGTGTTTTTTGTAAATAGACCAACAAGAAAATGCAGCCATTACAATTTCATCTTTTTCTTTAGGGTTTTTACGTACAATTCCATCGTAAAAAAACTGGTTTTTATAGACGACTCTATATTCTTTTTCTTTAGTATCATCCCAGTCTTCAACTCTAAAATGTGCTGTATAGCCAGGGTACTGAATATCAGACTCCTGAACCGACTGCCATTTTCCTTCTTTTTTAATTTGTAAGGTTGCTCTAAAAGGATCGTAGCCTGTAACAGGATAAAATTGTGCTGTTAATTTTAAAGTTTGTTCATGCACGGTATACATGGCAAAACAAATTTTATTTTTAACCAATTTTTTTTGTGCATAAAAAGAGGTGCTAATTAGTACGATTAACAAAAACTCTATTAAACATTTTTTATACTTCATCTTTATAATAATTAGAATAGATTATATTTTTTATTTAAAACAAGGCCAGTTTTGTGGTTGATTTTTCTCCATCAACTACAAGCACCAACATATACACTCCAGATGTAAATTTTGAGGTATTGATACTTGTATTTTGATTCTTATTATTTAATTTTTTACTTACTAATTTGTTTCCAGTAATACTCATCAAGGTCAGTTCTAATGTTTGTTGATGTATACTCTTTATCTGTATTTCTTTTTTTTCTGAATTGTAAACCGCTTTTACTTTTTGTGTATTTTCTAACGGAGTAGACAATTCCCCCTCTACCGTTTCTAAAATCCAAGCACTTGCATTTGCCAATTCTTTATCTTCATTATTTTCTCTAGCAATTTCTATTTCTGCATAATCTCCCTGTTTTAACATTCTAGATTTGCGTTCGTTTCCTCCAGGAAAAATTTCATAAACCTTGCTAGTTCCTAAATTGTGTTCTCTAAAATACCAAAAAGGAAGAATATCGTTAGACGAATATTCATAAGTATGTTCTACAAAAATAGTTTCATCGGTACCGTTGTTAATATCACCCAACGTATAACCTCTGTACACCTCTATATGTTTGCCTGTTTTGGCATTTTTCACATTATGGTAATACGGGTATTTAAAACTCAACTCCCAGATATCACTTTGGTCTGTAGCAATATTAGCATTGAAAGTTAATTTTGAATCTGCAGCTGAAACTGTTAGATATTCCCCAGTTAAGTTGTTTTTAATTCGATACTTTTTATTGGTATCTAGAATAGATTGTGGGGCTTCGGTTATTTCTGTTTTCTCTATCTTACTTTCAGGGTATTCAACTTCTAAAGAGGTATCTCCACTCAATAATTTATAGCTAAAAACCCCATCTTTTTGAGCCGTTAATCCCGTGTTATTTTTAAACACAATATTTTCTGAAGGCAATTCGTATTGAAGATATCCTTCATCATTTCCGTGATAATAGGTAAAATCTATGGTCTTATCACTTGTGTTTTTAGCATAGGCTTGGCTAAAATCATTATTTTCCATTACCAAATTATACGGAGCATTGGCAGAAATAATCCAAGCATATTCTCCTATCCATTTGTTGTTGGTTATGGTAATGTCATGACATTGTTGTGTTTCTCTATCTATGTAAATTCCGCGTGCAGGACTTATATGCTCAAACGTATTTCCATCAATTAAAAAATGATGTCCAAACTCTTCTATATGAATCATATCTACATCTTTACGATAGCCTTTAAAATGATTGTTTTTAACGTTTACGTAAGAACATTTTGATGAAATTCCCAAACCTGTACCGTCTAACAAACAATTGATAATTGTACTCTCATTCTGGTTCCACACCACAGGATACTCATCATTACCAGCATCTAAAGAAATTCCACGAACATTGTAATTCACCTCATCAAAATTGGGTTTAAAAAAGGAGTTCTGAATGATAAACTTAGGAGCACTCCCTATTCTCCCTTTTCTGTTTAAGAAATAACCTCCATCAGCAAAATTGACAAAAGACACTTGATTGAAAACAACATCAGCTCCATTACCTCCATACACCTGAACTTTTCCTCCATTTAATTCAACATTAGAAAATAAAATATTTTTATAATACTCTCCAGTATTTTCATTCCCATAAGTAGGCCCCGAAATTCTTATAAACACATAGTTAGGCTCTGTAATTGCTTGTAATCCTAAATTTAAAATAGATACATTGTTACTGCGAATAGTACCATTCTTTAAGTTTTTAAAAAACGTTTGTACGCTGTAAGTCCCCACACTGGTTTGTGTAACAACAGGTTGTTTACCTGTGATGCAAATTTCTTTATCTATATGTAAAGATTTTCCTTCAAAATCATACATTTCACTCTTAAACAAAAGAGTATCTCCTGCTATGGCATTTTCTAGTGCTGAATTGATGTTATTCACCAAACTAGTTCCTGATGCTGTGGTGTACAATTCATCAAAATCTATTAATGCAGCTTTTCTAGGCTCTATTACGTTTAAATAATAGTTGTACAATTGGCTATCGTGTCCGTTATAAGTAGCGCTAACTTGTAATATTTGCGTATTAGCATCCTCACCTTCATTTACGGCCAACCTATAATTTTCTGGTATTTGTAAGGTGTGATTTAACTCTCCTGTAAAAGGCGGTTCAATATCTATGTTATACAACTCTAATGGATCTACCCAAGTTCCTTTGGCAAAAGTGATTAACCTTATTTTTACAGATGTTACGGTTGCTGCACTGTACGTTCCTTTTATCGTAAAAACATCTCCTTGTTGCCAATTCCCTATATTGTCTCTATGATTAGGGTTAGTAATTTCGTTAATACTTTGAATAACTAAATCTTGTGACCAAGCAAAGCACACCGTGAAAAATAACACTATAAAAACACCTACTTTTTTCATTCTGTTTAATTTAAGTATTTATTTACTTGGCAATTTTGAATCAAAAGAGCTGATTTATAAACAATATAAGCAAACAAGTATACTAAAGTAACTTTAAAAATTAGTAGTAGCTAGACTAGACAAAATAACGACAGTTCTTTTATTTGCGATGTAAACACTGGATAAACTAAAAAAGCATAAAATAAATTTTATGCTTTTTTAACTAATTAATGATTGTATTTATTTTTTCAACTTTAACTTATAATCATGAGCCCCTGGTGCAAAATTACTTCTTACAACTTCTGTTCCATCTGCTTTTTTACCCCACAACACCTCTACTCTGTTATCCCCTAACACAATATTGATTAGCTTTTGTTTCATTTGCTCTGCAATTTTAGCATACTTTTTATCAAAAGCTACATTGTTAATTTCTTTAGGATCTTTTTTCATATCATACAAAGCAGGATCTAATTCTGCGTAGCTAGCTTTTAAAGCCCAGTCCATATTTTCTCCTCTTTTTTTATTAGGACGAGTTTGCATAGAAAACACATAATCTTTGGTTCTAATATAAGCTCTTGGTCCAGATACAGCATGACTTTCTCCTACAATATAATCTCTTTTTGGGGCTTTTTTAGACACTACTTCTTTCATATCAAAACCATCTAAATATTCGTATTCAGATTTTTTTAAGTCGGCACCACCCGCAGCCATAATGGTTGGAGCAATATCTACAAACTCTGTGTAGTCTCTCACAACTTTTCCTGCAGGATATGCTTTTTTGTCTGATGACACTACCACAATTGGGTTGTGACTGTCTATTTTCCAAGAAGAAAACTTAGAAACAGAACCATGATCGTTTAATTTCCATCCGTGATCACCACAAACATATACAATCATCCAAGGTTGATTTTTCTTTTTACTATAAGCAATAAAATCATCTGTTGCTTGTCCTACCAATTCATCACCATAAGCACAGAATGCATAGTAATCTTGAATCATTTTTTGTTTTTCTTCATCTGTAAAATGATCAGAATACCCAAGTTTAACTTGTTTTCTTAATTGAGCAGGCATTGTTTTTAATTCCTTTTCATTAAAAGCAGGAACTTTATAGCTGTATTTTTTAAAACGATCTCTATAACTTGCTGGTGGCAATACTGGAGTATGAGGAAAATCAAACCCAATTTGACAAAACAAAGGCTTGTCTGGATTTACTCCTTTAAAAGTTCTGCTACCTGCTTTAAAGTCCTTGTTTTCATTTTTTAAATAATCATTAAAAATAGCTGTGTAATAACCATCTCTTGTTTTTCCTGCTTTTCTAGAGCTTACTCCCGCCAAAATACCAGATGTAAACGGTGTTTGTTTTTTTTGATCTTTCTTGTAATGCATTAATAAATCGTACTTTTCCATGGCTGTTTTAGCCTCTCCCTTGTGATTAGGAAACCTTTCTTCAACTTCTTTAGACCTATATGAGAATTCTCCATCTTCCTCTACAAAAAATTCAACATTTTTTAGTGGTTTCTTTAATTTATCACCATCAAATTTAAAAAACCAATCTTTACCCCAATCTGTCAATCCATCTCTTCTTAACTGTTTAAAACTAATGTCTTTTTGATACATTTCTGCATCTTTAACACCTCTTTTGGTATTGACTTTTGTTTTTAAACGAACTCCTAGTTTTCCAATATGTAAAGTCTCATAGCCTAAAGCTTCCATTTGTTCTGGCAAGGTTGGTTTAAAATGAGGTGCATTGTTGTTATGATATTCAAACTCATACACTCCAGATCTAAAAGGGTAACGTCCGTAATGCATAGAGGCTCTAGAAGGAGCACAACCAGTGGCTTGACAATAGGTATTGATAAACGTTGTTCCTATTTTTGTTAAACGATCTACGTTAGGAGACTCTACATACCCTAACTCGCTCATTTCTTTTCCCGTTAACATTTTGTTAAAAGCTCTAATAGCATCAAAACGCTGATCGTCTGTTAAAATCCATAACACATTTGGTTTTTGTTGCGCTACCATTCCTTTTGATAACATTACAAAACCAAATAACATTAGCTTTAGTATTCTGTTAGGTGTTTTCATAAACTTGTATATTAATTATTCTATCTTTTAGATATCGATATTTACATTCGACACTACAAGAATAAACGTATATAAGGTTTATCCTAGAAAAATAAAAAGGAAAACAAAACACAAATGGTCAATTTATCTATATCAAATTGATGAATATATACTCAACAATAAATAGACAAATTGACCATTTGTAAGATACTAGTAAATTAGATTAAGCCATGTAATTGAGCTTTAAGCTAAGTTTATAACTATGAACTCAGTAGAAAAAAAATTTCCTAGAGTAGGTAAAACTCATTTTATCTATTTCCTTTAATTTCCAATTTTTTCACTTCTCCATATCCACCTTTTGGAGCATCATGTTCTGTAGCATGCAAATCATATTTTGGAAGCACCTTTTTAAGCTCATCTCTTTGTTTACGATGAGCATCAGAAACTGATTTCCAATCGGTGATTATAGGATAACTAATTAAGTCGTCGGGAGTTTTACTCACATCGTACCATTTACCATTTCCTCCTTTTAACACTAAATCTCCTCTAATAATAGTTTTATCCTTATGATATCCGTAAATCCAATTTCTGTGAGTAGTTTTTTTAGTCGTTAAAAAAGGAATTAAACTCTCTCCGTTAATCTCATAATCTTTAGGAATTTCAACACCTGCCACATCTGCGATAGTGGGTAAAATATCTGAAATATTAGCAATTACTTTTTGCTTTCCTTTTTTAGTCATATTTAATACTGGTGCATAAATAATTAAAGGCACATGAACTCCTTTTTGAGACACAGAGCTAGATTTTCCGTAGCCACTGGTTGCATTGTCTGCACAAAAAATAAAGATGGTATTGTTTTCTATACCCAATTCTTTAAACTTGTTCATATACTGCCATACTTGATAGTCTAGGTAGTTTATATGATTATGAATTCCTTGCCCTGTAATCGTATTGTGTGTATCGTAAACTCCATTATCTCCAGTGATATTAGTTTTTGTACGTGTGTATTTTTTACCATCCCATTTAATTTTAGGGGTTCCAGGCCACTTGTTGTTTGACTCTGGATGGAAATAATCAAATGCATCATGACCTAAATTACTGGTATGGTAAATAAAGAAAGGTTTCTTTTTCTTTGTTTTTCTCTCCATAAAATCAAAAATATGATCTAACACTACGTCAGGTGAATACGTATTCAATCCAAATGCTTTTTTATCCTCTTTACTGTAAGGCCACCATTGTAACTCTTCTGTATTATTAGGATGATTTAGTAACTGTATGTGAGGTTTCCAAAACCAACTAGCTTGTACATAAGACCTAAATCCTAATTCTTTGTCTGTATCTCCGTTAAAAAGCTTCTTTTTACCATCTACTTTTTTAGAGTACACCATAAAGTCTGTGGTATGAATTCTTTTGTTATAGGCAGCTTTAGGAGCTGTAAAACAACCTTCATCAAATTGAAAACCTTTTGTTTCCATTTGAGTTTTACCAGCCCAATAAGTATCATAACCTCCTTTTTTGGCTACATGTGAAATTGTATGAGGTGAGCTATCAAATAAATTCCACTCCCTTTTTCCTTTAGGATTTTTACCTTTGTCTTTATTATGCCACCATTTATGAAGGTGAGCATATCTACCCGTCATCATCATTGCGCGACTAGGACCACAAATTGTAGCAGCAAACGTAGTTTCTATAAAACATCCTTCTTGGGCTAACTTATCCATATTAGGTGTTTGAGCTCTAAATTTAGGGTTCGAAGTATTGATATTTTGTTTGCGACCTTCATCCCCCCCTTTTATAGGTCTACTCCATACTTTAGAACCATAAATTGGTATTTCACGTGCGCTGATATCATCTGCAAATAACACAACAATATTCGGCTTCTGTTGAGCTTTACTTTGAGCAAAGCTTACTAGCAATAAAAATGCTAGAAATACTTGAATTTTCCTTCTATCTCTCATAATTCATTCTCTCGTATTACACTTTTAACTTACTTTAATTTTAGTTTATAATCATGAGCTTCAGGGGCAAAATTACTTCTGTAAATTTTGGTTCCTGTACCTCTTTTCTCCCAATCTACCTCTACACGATTATCTCCTAAAACAATATTTAGCAATTTTTCTCTCATCTTTTTTGCTACTTTTTTATACTTCTTATCAAAAGCTACATTATTTATTTCTTTAGGATCTTTTTTAAAGTCATACAGTTCAGGATCTAAATCTTTCCAAGAAGCCGTTAATGCCCATTTCATATCTTCTCCTTCTTTTTTAGTAGGTCTTGTTTGTAAAGACAAAGTGTAATCTTTTGTTCTTATGTATGCTCTTGGTCCAATTACAGCATGTGTTTCTCCAACAATATAATCTCTTACAGGTGCTTTTTTAGAAACAACCTTAGCCATATCTAAACCATCTAAATAATTATATTTTGAATCTTTTAAATTAGCTCCTGCTGCATTTAATGCCGTTGGTGCAATGTCTACAAATTCTGTAAAATCTGTTACTATTTTTCCTGCAGGAAATTTCTTTTTATCAGAAGAAACAACAATTATAGGATTGTGACTATCCCATTCCCATGGTGTAAATTTTCCTGTAGCACCATGTTCATTCAACTTCCAACCATGATCTCCACATACATAAATTACCATCCAAGGTTGATTCTGTTTTTCACTATAAGCTTTAAAATCTTTTACTGTCTGTCCTACCAATCTATCTCCATAAGCACAAAAAGCATAATAGTCCTGAATCATTTTTTGCTTTTCTTTATCGGTAAAATGATCTGTATATTTGTAGTTTACAGACCTTTTTACTTGTTTAGACATGTTTTTTAACTCTTTCTCTGTTACTGTAGGAATTTTATAAGTGTGTTTTTGAAAACGCTCACGATAATCTGCAGGAGGAATTACTGGTGTATGAGGAAAATCAAAACCAACATGAGCAAAAACAGGTTTTGAAGGATCGACCCCTTTAAACTTCAATTTCCCCACATTAAACTCTTTATTTTCATTTACTAAATACTCATTTAAAAAATGTGCATAATAACCATCTCTAGTTTTCCCTGCTTTTCGTGGGCTAACTCCAGATATAATCATCCCTTTGTACAATGATTCTTTTTGGTTCTTTTTATGATGTCTTTTTAAATCGTACTTCTTGGTAACTTTTATAGCCGTTTTTCTATTTTCTTCATCATTTTCTAACACTTCTGATACCTTTTCAAATTCACCTTCTGGTGTTACAAAAAAAGCTATTTTTTCACCTCCTGGAAGCGACCCATAACTATAATCCGTTAATCCTTCAAATCCAAGAGTTCTAAAATCAATATCCGTTTCATATACCTTATGTTTTATCAATTTTCCTTCATCAGAAAGTCCTCTTAACCTAAAGCCTAATTTACCAACATGAAAGGTTTGGTATCCTAAATTGGCCATTTGCTCTGGTAAAGATGGTTTTACATGTTCCGCTTTATCATTATGCCACTCAAACTCATAAATTCCAGATCTAAACGGGTAACGTCCTGTATGCATAGAAGCTCTAGAAGGAGCACATCCTGTTGCTTGACAATAAGTATTGATAAAAGTAGTTCCTTGAGCTGCTAAAGCATCTACGTTAGGAGACTCAATATATCCTAATTCACTCATTTCTCTTCCATCAATAGCTTGATTGAATGTTTTTACAGAATCGTAACGTTGATCATCTGTTAACACCCATAAAATGTTTGGTTGCTGTTCTTGTGCTACTAACTGCTTAGAAAATCCAAATACAGACAAAAACAAAAATCCTGTTATATTTACTCTCATATTCATTAATTTCATATTTAATAGTTAAAGATATCTTATTCTTATAAGAATTTACTTCCCTTTCCTATATCGTTCCTACATTCAAATAATCCGTGTATAAATACAAAGCCAATTCAATAAGAACTGGCTTTGTATTTATAGCTTCTTAATTTAAATTCAACTTATAATCATGAGCACCTGGAGCAAAATTACTTCTAAAGACTTTTGTTCCTGTCCCCCATTTCTCCCAGTTTATCTCTACACGATTGTCTCCTAAAACAATAGTCAACAACTTGTTCTTCATTTTTTCTGCAATCTTTTTATACTTTTTGTCAAAAGCTATATTTTTTAATTCCTCTGGGTCTTTGGTGGTATGGTACATTGCTGGATCTAAATCTTCCCAAGATGCATTTAGTGCCCACAACATATTTTCTCCTTCTTTTTTAGTAGGTCTTGTTTGCAAAGACAATACATATTCTTTGGTTCTAATATAAGCTCGAGGTCCTGTTACAGCATGGCTTTCTCCTATGATATAATCTCTTACAGGAGCTTTTTTAGCAACTGTTTTTGCTAAATCTATACCATCTAAGTGCTTGTATTCTTTATTTTCTAAATTAGCTCCTGCTGCATTTAATGCTGTTGGGGCAATATCTACAAACTCTGTAAATTCTTTTACAACTTTACCTGCAGGGAATTTATTTTTATCTGATGATACAACAATGATTGGGTTGTGACTATCCCATTCCCAAGGCGTAAATTTAGAAATTGCTCCGTGTTCATTCAACTTCCAACCATGATCTCCACATACATAAATAATCATCCAAGGTTGGTTGTGTTTTTTACTGTAATCCACAAAGTTTTTAACAGATTGCCCCACTAATTGATCTCCATACGCACAAAAAGCATAATAATCCTGAATCATTTTTTGTTGTTCTTCTTTTGTAAAATGATACGAAGGCTTGCTATTTACCTGTCTCTTCATTTGTGCAGCCATAGATCTAAACTCTTCTTGACTAAATTCTGGAACTTTATAAGTATGTTTTTGAAAACGCTTTCTAAAATCAGCGGGTGGCAACACAGGAGTGTGAGGAAAATCAAAACCAATATGAGCAAATACAGGTTTGTTAGGGTTTACTCCTTTAAACTTTAACTTTCCTGCATTAAAAGGTTTGTTTTCGTTCACTAAATACTCATTTAAAAAGTGAGCATAATATCCATCTCTAGTTTTACCGGCTGGTTGTGGACTTACACCAGAAATAATCATCCCTTTGTAAAGAGACTCTTGTTTTCCTTTTTTGTAATGTCTTATCAAGTCGTATTTCTCCGTAACCTCTTTAGCTACATGTTTGTATTTGTCTGTTTGCTCGTTTAGATCCTCAGAAACATACTCAAACTTACCTTCTGGTGTTACAAAAAAGCTCATGTCTTTAATCGGTTTCTGATATGTAACACCATCAATTTCTTTCCACCATCCTCCACCAGAATAGTCTGTTAATCCTTGTTTACCTAAAGCTCTAAAATCAATATCTGTTTGATAAACTTTGTGTGACTTAGTTGTTCCATCGTCTTTTAATCCTTTTAATCTATACCCTAATTTACCAACGTGAAAAGTTTGATATCCTAAACTTGTCAATTGCTCTGGAAAAGATGGTTGCATGTGCTCTGCCTTGTTATTGTGGTATTCAAACTCATAAACACCAGATCTAAATGGGTAACGTCCTTGGTGCATAGCAGCACGAGAAGGAGCACAACCTGTTGCTTGACAATAAGTATTTACAAAAGTAGTCCCTTGTGCTGCCAATGCATCTACATTAGGAGACTCTATATATCCTAACTCACTATTGTCTCTTCCGTGAAGGGCTTGGTTAAAAGTTTTTACAGAATCGTAACGTTGATCATCTGTTACAATCCATAAAATATTGGGTTGCTGTTGCGCTATCACTGCTTTAAAAGCGAATAGAAAAGCAAAGAATGAAATGGATTTAATATTGTTTATTTTCATTGTTATTTATGTTTACTTATTAGTATTTTAATTAATCACTAATTTTAGTCTTTTAATTTAATTAAAACAGAAATTCATTCTCTAAAAAACAATACATATAGTCTACAACAACTTTATTTTTAGTTAAAAAATATCAACTTTACATAGACATATCTAAAAAAAGCATGTAAAAAAGCTAAAACACACTCTGTTTTCAAAAGAAAATTTAAACCTACCTTTGCTAAAAAATAAATCTATTTTGACACAAAAAAATCTACTTCTATTTTTATTTTTAACACCAATTTTATGGTGTTTCTCCGAAATTAAAAAAGATTTTAATTCTAGAGATATTTTCAAAAAAACATCTTTAGACTCAATTGTACCACTATCTAAATTCGATTTTAATTACATAAAATTAAAAACAAAAAAATTAAGAAAACAGGTATCTGTAAATGAAAAACCTTGCAATGAAAACACTAAAATCACCAAAGAATTTATTGCTACATATTTAAGCTCTCAAAAAACAGTGATTGGAGATTATGAATATCTAAATCCAACAAATTATGATGGTTTTTGCCTTAAGCAACACAAAGAATTTAAAAACTATAACTTATTTACTTTTACTTATGATAATGGTACTTGCTGTAGAACACTTTATGTTGCTACTGTTCAAAAAAAATCTTTAGAAATTATCAATATCGGAGTACTTGCATTTTCGGGGAGTGAAAACGGATGGCTTGGAGATAAATATGGAAAATGGATTGGTGAAAATGTACTAGATATGGTTACTGTATCTTATTACGATGATGATTTTGTTGAAGATAATAACAATTCTAGAGTAGACACTACTTGGTCTGTTATCAATATTAACCAGCAAGGAATACTTAAAGAAAATAACTACAAAAGAGTACGATATTTAGAGGGTAGAAAAATGGAATAAAAAAAGGCAGTACTATACAATTACCACCTTTATTTTATCTTTAAAGTTACAACTCTATTCCAGCTCTCTTACCCAAATATTTCTGTAACTAACTGCACTTCCATGGTCTTGTAGTCTAATTGCTTCTTTACCATGTACTTCTTGCCTTGGCCAACCTATATAAGCTACTGCTCCTTGTATAGAAAAATGGTCTTGTATTAAAACTCCGTTATGAAGCACAGTCATAGTAGCTGCTTTCATTCTTTTAGTTCCTTTAAAAACAGGCGGATGGTAAATAATATCATAACTATTCCACGCTCCCGTAGGTACAGAAGGATTTACCAAAGGTGCAGATTGCTTGTAAATAGAACCCACCATACCGTTTACATAAGTTTCATTGTCATTATTATCCAATATCTGAACCTCATACCTAATATCTGTAGCAACACCACTATTTCCTCTTGCTTGCCCTGTTCTTGATTTTATTGCAGGAGGAGATTTCCATTCTACATGCAATTGTATGGCTCCAAATTTGCGTTTGGTAACAATGGTTGCGTTTATTTTTTTTCCTCCTTTAGCTATTGTCATCGTTTTTTCTTCTTTGTCTAGTTTCCAAGTACAAGGAATTTGTTCTTTCTGATTGATCCACTCATCCATATTAGTTCCATCAAACAATACAATAGCATCACTAGGCACCCCATTTTGTCCGTAAGGATCTACTTTTGCCGGAACAGGAGTATAAAACTCTGTTGCTCTATGATCTTTAGGAGATGGCATTCCGTAAAAACTATTTGTTTCCAAAGCTGTTTTTATTTTTTCATCAACCGTATAACTATTATCAAAAGTATGATGTTCTTTTTCGTTATTTTTCTGTTGTGCTTGACCACTATAAAAACCAAAGACTGCTATTATAATTGTTACAAATTGTTTCATTTTTTTTGATTTTAGTATCTATTTTTAAAAACTTCACTATTGATTATCTTTCCATACAAAGCTCTTTTTATAAATTTAAAGAGAGAATATTGGACAAAACATCCCGTGAAATTAAACAATTAAAGCATGTTTTTTGTATGTTACTATTCAGTGAAATATATCACACATACTTATTTTATTTTTTGTTGATATTCTTTAGGAGTACACTTTTCGTATTTTTTAAATATGGTAGAAAAATACTGACTGCTAGAAAAACCACATTTATAAGCTATTTCACTAACCGTAAACTCTTTATTCTCTTTCAATATTGTCTTTGCAACCTCCAATCGTCTAAGAAACAAGTATTTCATAGGAGTTAAATTTGTTAACTTTTTGCAGTGATGTGTTAAACGAGTTACCCCTACTCCTGCGGAATTTGCCATACTTTTTATTGTCCAATCTTTAGACAAATCACTATCTAATTCTTTTAAAAAATAAGCAACACTCCTAGAACTATCGGTTAATGATTCATTTAAAATAACATCACCTGTATCTAACAATTCCAACATTAACACCAACAAATAATTAATCAACACTCTTAACTTAGAAGCACTATTTCCTTTTTTATACGTTTTAATGGCTTGCTCTATATTTTTAAAACAATCCAAAATCTTATCATCTGTTTTCCAAGTTGTTTTTTCATTTTGTCTTAAAATAGTTGTGAGTCTACATAAGTCTTTTGAAGTAAGTGTAATCCAATCTGGCCAAACCCATTCTTCATGAGGTCTTCTTACTCCCAAATCAATAATAAACCAAAAAAACTTTCCCATTCCTATAGTAGGATTGCCAACTCTGTGTACTTCCCAAGGACGAATTACTGTTAAATAATTTGGCATTAACACCATTTCTTTGCCTTCCTGTCCATAGGGCATTGATCCAGATTCTAAAAATTGAAACTCTATTCCTTCGTTCCGATGCCAATCTAATCCCCAATCTTGTGGAATACTCGCATTCCAATAACCAATACTATTTAAACCTATAGTGTCTTCATCCAGTCTATCTCCCGGATATGTAAATCTGCCTAAAGCTTTAAGCTCTACTTTGTTTCTGCGTACCGCATCTGTTAACGACAAACAGGTATCTGCATGGTAAACAATAGCTTCTTCTTTATAAGGCTGTATTTTTTCTAACATAAAACAAACTGAAATAAATCAAACAAAATAATAAGTAGCAATTTAGTTGTTTATTAAACTAAACAATAAGATCAAATGTCTAAAAAAAAGAAGCTTATGGTTTTTAAAAAAGAATAAAAACCAGAAAAACCCTAACAAACGCTGGTATTTCTAAATTGTCTGATTTGTTTCACCGAACTGAAACAAACAATTTAAATAAAAACCTTTGCTACATTTGTAAGTGCCCTATTTGTTTTTTTAGTAGAAAACAAATAATAAAATTTCTTAAAACAGTCATCTAAAAAATTACCTGACTAAAAAAACTCAAAATGAAAAATAAATTATTAATCTATTTATTTCTATCTACCATATTTGCAACTACACATTGTTTTGCACAAGAAGAAAAACTAAAAAAAGAAGAACTAAAACATTCTACTATAGAATTAACCAATTTAAAAGCTTTTAAAAAGAGCAGTAAAAATTGGATGATTACTAAAAATGTATCCATAAACAGAAAAGAAAATAAATTAATCCTATCTAAAAAAGGAAAAGGTGTTTTAACCAACCTTAAAAGGTCTAAAAAAAATCAAAATCTTATTAGCAAACAAGAACATGGAAATATTGAGCTTGAGTTTGATGTAATGTTAAGTAAAGGAGTACAATCCGGTATTTATTTACAAGGAAGGTATAAAGTTTTACTAAACGATAGTTGGAGCAACACTAAAAACTCAATTCAAAATATTGGAAATATAGAACAACAAAAAATGATTACTACACAAAACATGGCAAAAGCTCCTGGTTTGTGGCAACATGTAAAAATTGTATTTCAAGCTCCAAAATTTGATACTGATGGAAATAAAATTAGAAATGCACATTTTGAAGAAATCGTTGTAAACAACAACTTGGTCCTTCAAAACATAGCTATTTTAAAACCTTCGTTAGGTGCTATTTTTACTAAAGAAGTAGCTATGGGGCCTTTGGTTATTCAGGCTACAAATAAAGCCATTGCATTTAAAAATATTCGCTATAAATTAAATACTTTTTCAAGCTTACAGCCAGAAAACATCCTATCAGAAGTTAAAAAATCTCCTAAAGAAATAGAAAACACAGCGAGTCTTTTAGAGCTAAAAACAATTCGTAAAAAAAACGTAAAAACAATATCTCCTTTAACAGATTTAAAAAAGAATGCTAAAAACTTAATTGTATATAGCGGAACTTTTAACATACCTGAAAATGCAGAATATTTATTTACCATGTTTGTTAGTGGAGGTGGTTTTATGAGTATTGGTAATCAAGAAATTTTTAATTTTAACATGTCTAGCTCAGGACATGAAAACACAATTCCTTCTCCTCAAAAAACGACTATACACCTAAAACAAGGAAAAACTCCATTTGTAATAGCCTACAATAAAAACTCTACAAGAAATAGAGCGTTTGAATTGTATGCAGAAGGTGAACACTTACAGCGATATTCTTTGGCAACTTATAAAACGTCTAAAAAAGAGAAAGAAATTAATGATATGCATTTTATTGTTTTAAAACACAAGCCTGATAGAACCGTTGTTCAACGTAGTTTTTTAATGCACAAAGACTACAAAAGAACACATTGTATTTCTGTAGGACATCCACAAAACACTAACTATTCTTACGATTTAGCTGTAGGATCTTTATTACAAATTTGGAATGGTGGTTTTGTAAATGCTACTCATATGTGGTACGGTAGAGGTGCTGGGCAATTGGCTTTTCCCGAAGGAGCTATCATTCCTTTTCATGGCGATGTGGATTTTGCTTTCTTAAAAAATGAAAATAGCATTTGGCCAACTACAATTCCCGAAGGTATTGAGCTGGAACAAAAAGGATATGAGTTTGATGAATTTAAAAACCCAACTTTTCTACGTGAAATTAACGGGGATAAAATAGCCAACAAATTTACGCCTTCAACCTCTGAAAGAAAATTAACTAGAGAAATTACGACCGATTCTAAAAATGGAGTTTGGCATAAAATAACAGAAGCAGATGCTATAGAAATCTTACCTGACGGAACTTATCTTATTTTAAATCAAAATATTTTTATTGATTTTTCTGGTAACAAAAACATCCAACCTATTATTCGCTCTAAAGGAAAAGGAAAAGAATTAATTATAAAAATCCCTTCTGGAAAACAAAAAGTTAACTACGATATTATCTGGTAAAAAATAAAAAGATGAAAAACACATACAAACATATATTCTTATTATTTGTACTTTCTATAAGCCAAATAATAGTAGCTCAAAACAAAAAAAAGACACTTAACAAAGAGCAAGCAGAAAAAGAATCTGAATTTTACAAAATAGTAAACGTTCCTATTCCTGATGATATTGTTTTAGAAGTAGGAGGACTTGCTTTAACGGATGATAATAAATTAGGTGTTGCTACAAGAAGAGGAGAAATTTGGCTAATTGACAAACCAACATCTCCCAAACCGACATACAAATTATTTGCTCAAGGAATGCACGAAACTCTTGGATTGGCATACAAAGACAATAGTTTTTTTGCTAGTCAAAGAGGAGAACTTACACAATATATAGACAAAGATAATGATGGAGAAGCTGATGTTTTAAAAACAATTTACTCTTGGCCTTTATCTGGTAATTACCACGAATATTCTTACGGACCTAAAATAGATAAAGATGGAAATATGTACGTTCACATGAATTGTACCTATGCAGGAAAAGCTTATAGTAAAGCCAAATGGAGAGCTTGGTTATTAAAAATTACACCCGAAGGAAAAATGACTCCTATCGCTACTGGTTTTAGAGGTCCTGTTGGATTTACCATTGCTCCTAATGGTGATTTTTTCTATTCAGAAAATCAAGGAGATTGGATTGGATCTGGTTGGATTACACATGTTGAAAAAGGAGATTTTGTAGGAAACCCTGCAGGACTAATTTGGACAGACGAACCAAATTCTCCTTTAAAACTAAAACCTGAAACTATAAAATCCGACCACCTTTCTATGTACGAATATGCTAAGGAAGTTAAAGAATTAAAAACACCAGCAGTTTGGCTACCTCATACTATTTTAGGAATATCTACTTCTGATATTTTATACGATACCACAGGAGGAAAATTTGGACCTTTTGAAGGACAACAGCTTGTTGGAGACCAAGGACAAAGCAAAATTGTACGTGTGTTTTCAGAAAAAGTAAACGGTGTATATCAAGGTGCAGCTTTTGGTTTTGTAGAAGGTTTTTCATCTGGAATACTAAGAATGGTTTGGGCAAAAGACAATAGTATGTTTGTTGGAATGACAAGTAGAGGCTGGGGTGCAACAGGTAGAAAATCGTATGGATTACAACGTTTGGTATGGACAGGTAAAACTCCTTTTGAAATTAAAACCATGAAAGCTTTAGATGATGGTTTTGAACTGGAATTTACAAAACCTGTAAACAAAAAAATGGCCAAAGACATTGTAAATTACAAAATGGCAACATTTACCTATAAATACCATGAAGAATATGGAAGTCCTATTGTAGATAAAAAAAATGCAATGGTACACAAGGCTGAAGTTTCTAAAGATGGCTTAACGGTAAAACTAACAGTACACGGTATGCGCTTAGGATACATTCATCAATTGGCAATTCCTAATTTAACCTCAACAAACGGAGAGCTATTACTACATAATACGGGTTATTATACGTTAAATCAAGTTCCAGGTGGAGAGTTAAAATCACATCAAATGACCATGCTAATGGAGGGTACTAAAAAATTAGAACAACCCAAGCGTATTACTAAAAAACCTACTAGCTGGAAAAAAATAGATCAAAAAATAACGTTAGGAACCGTACCTGGTTTAAAATTTAATTTAGAAAAAATAGAAATTAAACGAAATCAAAAAATACAATTAACATTAACCAATAATGACGATATGCTGCACAATGTTGTTATTATGAAACCTGGTGTAGATACTCCCGATACGGTAGGGACGATGGCTTTGCAATTAGGCTTAGACGGACCCGAAATGAACTATGTTCCAGATAGTGACTTGGTACTTTTTCATTCAGGAATTGTAGGCCCTGAGAGTAAAGAATCTATCTACTTTACTGCACCTAGTACACCTGGTCAATATTGGATTGTTTGTACATTCCCGGGACACTCATTTACCATGAGAACGAAGCTAATTGTAAAGTAAAAGCTATGTCAAAAACTGCAAATACAATTATACATCTACTATTACTAATAATGTGTTTTCAATTATCCGCTCAAAAAAAAACTAACATCATTTTAATTTTAGCTGATGATCTGGGGTATTCTGACCTAGGTTGTTACGGAGGAGAAGCTAAAACTCCCAACCTAGATAGATTGGCTAAAAACGGAATTAGGCTCAATCAATTTTACAACAATGCAAGGTGTTGTCCTACGCGAGCTGCTCTAGTTACTGGCCTTTACCCACATCAAGCAGGAATAGGTGGCATGGTAGGTAGAGGTGCTAACTTAAGCACCAATGCTGTAACAATTGCTGAAGCATTAAAAACGAATGGTTACGCTACTTATATGACGGGTAAATGGCACTTATCTAGCTCCAGAACAACTGATAAAATAGATGCTTGGCCTAAGCAAAGAGGTTTTGATAAATTTTATGGGAATGTAGCAGGTACAAATTATTTTAATCCAGAATTTTTATTCTACAACAATAAAAAAGTTGATATAAAACCAGAGGATGATTTTTATTACACAAATGCAATTTCAGACTCTACAGTTTCTTTTTTAAATGAACATTTTAAGACAAAAAAGGAAAAGCCATTCTTTTTCTATGTTGCTTATACCGCACCACATTGGCCACTACATGCTTTAGAAGAAACAGTAAAGGATTATGAAGGAGTATATGACAAAGGTTGGAATGTTCTAAGAGCTGAACGATTAGAAAGAATGAAAACAATGGGGCTTATTTCACCCAACGCAAAACTAAGTGAACGAGACAAAGAAGCTCTGGTTTGGGATCACGTAGAAAATAAAAAAATGCAAGCGTTACGAATGCAAATTTTTGCAGCGCAAATTGATTTAATGGATCAAGGGATTGGTAAAATTATAACAAAATTAAAAAAAGAAGGAGAGTTAGAAAACACATTAATTCTATTCTTATCAGACAATGGAGGTTCTAAAGAAACCTACGATATTACCTCTAGTTGGGGAGCTTCTTTAATGCAAGAATCTATTGCCAAAAGAAAAAAATATATAAAAGAGCAGCAATTAAAAGGTGCCGAAGCCCTTATCAATACAGAAATAACTTATGGCCAATCTTGGGCAAACCTGAGTAATGCTCCGTATAGAAAATTCAAAAAATATGGACATCAAGGAGGATCTGCTACTCCATTTATTGCACATTGGCCAAAAGGAATTAAGGGTAAAAACACCATTAAAAATGATATTGCTAGTATTATAGATATTATGCCCACTCTTATAGAAGTTTCTAAAAGCCAATACCCTAAAACGTACAATCAAAATAAAATACAACCTATAGAAGGAACGAGTTTAGTTCCCGTTTTTAAGGGTAAAAAATTAGATCGTGATACTTGGTTTATGGAACATGGTACTAACAAAGCCTATAGAAAAGGAGATTGGAAAATTGTATACTCTAGAGATTTAGAAGATAAGAATTGGGAATTATACAACTTAAAAAACGACCCTACAGAACTAGATAATTTAGCTAAGGAATATCCTAAAAAACTTCAAAAAATGATTCTAAGTTGGGAAAAATGGGCAGTAAGAGTTAAAGTAAAAAGACGATAATTAATAACCTATAAATTTTAAAATTATGGCAATTAAAGTAGGCTGCTTTGCACTAATCAATCCTTTTCAAACATTAGAGCAACAAGTAGATCAAATTAAAGACTGGGGATTTGAATTTGCAGATGTTACAGACAATGCAGACGGAGCTTGTTTGGGTTCTCATTTTGGGTTTAACGCAGTTGCTAGTTTGGATGCAAATGCCTTTGACATCAAACGTTTGTTTGAATCTAGAGGTGTTAAAATTACAAGTGTTTGTGCACACGCAACATTACTTGATGCCACTGCACCTTGGCGTTATGGAACTTCTCAAATTATAAAAGCTGTTAAAATGGCTGCTGCAATTGGTATAAAACACGTAATTACTACCGAGGGAGATGCTCATACAAATTTTGGACACAATCTTTCAGATGCGGAAGCTATCTTTTCTATCAAGGAAAAATTACACGAACCTTTACAAGTAGCAAAAGATTACGGTGTAAAAATACTGTTAGAACCTCATGGAAAATATACAGATTCCGTAAATTATATGGAACGTATTATAGATGCTTGTGATTCTGATGCTTTAGGAATTAATTTAGATACAGGAAACTTATGGCTAGGAGGTGGTGATGCTATTGAAATGATTCAGAAACTAGGAGACAAAATTGAACATGTTCACTGGAAAGATTTACCAGAAGAATATAATGCACAAAGAGGTAAGGTTTTTGGTTGTGGAATGTCTTTAATCCCCTTAGGGTCTGGAGTTATTAATATTGATGAAATTTATAAAGAGCTAGTGAAAATTGGATTTAACGGCTATTCTACTCTTGAAATTGCAGGAGAGGATGCTGTTAAAAAAAGTGCTGCATATCTTAAGCTATTAGAAGCTAAGTATACTTAAGGTATAAAACATAAAAAAGAAAAAGGTTTCTAATAAAACTAGAAACCTTTTTCTTCTTTATGTTAAGTCTATTTTATCTGTTAGCCTTTTCCTTTTGATAAGAAATTCCATGCCAATTATCTGTACGAAATGCTGTTACAGGTAGATTCGTTTTATCATATAAATTTGCATCTGGATTGTTAGCCCACGCAAAACGTACCGCTACAGGATTCTCTATTTCATTCGCAAAAACTTCTACTTTATTTTTTCCGATAATTTTGGCCTTTGCAAATACAAATTTTTGATCTTTTCCAGCAATTGTAAATCCTTTTACTGTAGAAACATCAAAAGCATATAATTTAGAAGATACATCTTTAAAGGTAATCGTTATTTTATTCCCCTTAACTTTCATAGACTCATAACTAGGACTATTTGCTTTTATTTTATAATTATAATCTTTAGACAAAGCATGTAACACCAATCTATTTGCTGAACTTTGTTTGTCTTTAAAATGAATATTATTTCCTTCTCCTAAATCATACACAACTGCTTCTGCTGTATTAGGAAGTTTTAACGTCATGGTTTGTGCTTCTCTCATTTCTGCCCAATAACTTTGTTCTGGAGCTGTTGGTTTTGTTTTCATTCCTGCAACTTGAATCCAATAAAAAGAAAAATCTCCTTGTCCCCATAATTCTCTCCACGTATTAATTAGCAATGGAAACATTCTACGATATTGATATGAACGACCTAAATTAGTTTCTCCCTGACACCAAATAGCCCCTTTAATTCCGTAACCCAAAATAGGATGTACCATATAATTAAAACCATTGGCAGGTGTATTTTGGCCAATTCTATGATCTCTTACAGGACTCATATTCTTCCCTTTTTTACCTGATTTAACCCATACCTCATAAGCTTTGGTTTCTTTTTTTAAAGTTTTATCCGTAAAATTAGACATACGCTCATCCCATTGCGATAACATTTCGGTATATGTTCCTGCTGCATCCATAGCTTCTCTAGGAATCCATGTTTCTAAAGCTGATGCTCCCCAAGCCACATTAATCAAACCAATAGGCACTCCTAAAACTTGATGTAATCTTCGTCCAAAAAAGTAACCATTTGCAGAAAAACTTCCCACATTTTCTGGTGAGCATTTTTCCCATTGTGCATCTAAATCATATTGTTTGGTAAGACTGCCTTGTAAAGGAGCTTTTAACAATCTTATATTGGGATAATTTGCCGATGCTATTTCTAAATCAGCATAGGTGGTACCTCCTACTTTCCACCCCATATTAGATTGTCCTGAACACAACCAAACTTCACCTATTAAAACATCATTTAATTCTATTTTATTATCCCCTTGTACAATTAATTTGTAAGGACCACCCGCTTTCATTTTATCCAATCTTATTTTCCAATAGCCATTTTTATCTGCTTTAGTTTGATGGGATTGTCCTGCTATAGAAACCATAATTTTCTCCCCTTTTTGAGCTGTTCCCCAAATAGGATTGTTGTTATTTCTTTGCAATACCATATGATCACTAAAGAATTTAGGCAAAACAACTTCTGCTTTAACAGTTGTAATTCCTAAAACAACAACTAGAACTTGTACTATTTTAATGTAATTCATTAATTTTTATTTTTAAAAACAGTATCCCAATCTTCTGTAGTAAAGCTTGATGCTGGCAGACCTGCGGTATTAAACAAACTTCCTTCTATATAACTTTTCCATCCGTAACGAACGTTTTTAGGGTTTTGAATTTTATCACTCCAAACTTCCAAAACACTTCCTCTAGTAGTAATTTTAGCTTTTGCAGAATGATAAACACCATCTGCACCCGAAATCTCAAAATCTATCAATTCTTTTCCCATACTTGTAATTCCTAAAGAAGCTTGACTAAATTCTACTAAGAGTTTAGCTCCTTTAACTTTCATAGACTTGTAAATAGGTCCAGAATAAGCAATTCCTTCTACTCCATAATCTTTAGCCAAAGCCCACAAAGCCAAACGCTGACCAACTTCTTTCTTTTTAGGAGGATGGATTCTTGTTTTATAACCTATATCATTAATAACAGCCATTCCAGAATTAGGAACTGTTAACATTGTTTTTAACTGAGCTTGTTGTACACCAACCCAACCTTCTAATTTATTTCCATAAGGAGCTAACTGTACAAAATAAAATGGAAATGCTCCTTGTTTCCAATTACTTCTCCAACTTTTAATCATCGCAGGAAATAATCTTGAATATTGCTCCGGATTCCATCTATTTCCTTCTCCCTGATACCAAATAGCACCTTTTATAGTATAAGGAATTAAGGGGTGAATCATTCCATTATATAAAACGGTTGCTGTTTTGGTATTTTCCTTTTTTATAAAATCTTTTTTTAACTCAGGAAACTCAGCCTCAATCGTTTCTATAGGAGTCCAAGCTTGTGCTGGAGTTCCACCAACGTTGCTAGAAATTAACCCCACAGGTACATTTAAATATTTTTGCAATCTTAATCCAAAAGAATATCCTACAGCACTAAAATTAGCCACTGTTTTAGGAGAAGACACTTCCCAACTTCCTTTGCAACTATCTAAAGGTTCTCTACTTACAGCTTTTTCTACTGTAAAAAACCTAATATTTTTATTTGTACTATTTAAAATTAAATCGTTACTATCTTCTATATGTTGTCCTGGTCCTCCTTTTAAAGACATAGCCATGTTAGATTGTCCAGTACAAATCCAAACTTCGCCTAGTAAGATATCTTCTAAAATTATTTGCTCAGAACCTTTTGCTGCTAGCGTATAAGGCCCCCCTGCATTGTCTGTCTTTAGTTTTGTTTTCCAAATTCCTTTTTTATCCGTTTTCACTTTGGCTTCTGCCCCCCAACTTCCTGTAACCTCAACAGTTGAGTTTGGCTTGTCGGTTCCCCAAATATTAATTTCTGTATTTCTTTGCAAAACCATATGATGGTTAAAAATACTTGCAAATTTTGTTTGTGCCTTTGATACAAATATTGAGGAAAACAAAATTAATGACATTAATAACTTCTTCATTTTGATAGATTTAATTTATTTTTTAACATATATCGTAACTAATACTTAAACATTGATGCTCTTATTTTTTTGACCACCCTTTTTTAGTTCCTTTTAAATAACCAATAAACCAACCACTTCCTTTTTGTGATGCCCAAAAAACATCTTCTCTGTATGGATCTGGTTTTAAATCAACAATTCTATCTTGTTGCCCCAAACCTTTATTGATTTTATTCCACGTTTTACCTGCATCAAAAGAAACATAGGCTCCTGGATTTAATTGCGCTTTTTTATTTTTTGTTTTAGGTGGTAAGGGTACAGAAACCGTAATTATTTTTGAATTTATTGGAGACGTTTCACATTGCCACACATAAGGCATCTCAAATATTCTTGTCCAAGATTCACCGTTATTTTCACTTTTCCAAACCCCTCCTCCTTTATCTGTAGCTTCTTCGTTTCCACAAGAAATAAATAAAGATTTTGTATTCCTATCCATAAACACATTGTTTACATTTTGTATTTCTGATGGAATTTTCATCTTTTCCCAATTTTTTCCTTGATTGGTTGTTTTGTACAAACCTCCACTATTATCATTTACTGCAGCATATAAATTTGTTGAATTATTTACGTCAAAAATAATTCTACGCACACTTGCTTTTTCATGTAAACCTGTGTTACTTAATTCCCACGTATAACCTCCATCAAAAGAACGGTAAAAACCAAAATCTCCTTTGGTTAGTTTTTTAGCATAAGGTCCTGCAACTTGCGATATTGGTTTACGAGTTGCACAGAAATACATGTTTTCGGGGTGTACAGGATCTATTATCAAAGAGTTCTGAAAAATCAATCGCATGTGTTGTGGCACATCAGCATCAAAAATAGTCGCAATGTTTTCCCATGTTTTTCCTGCATCTACAGATTTACGCAACATTCCTCTATTCTCTTGTCTGTACGACATAAAATAAATAATGTTTGGGTTGTTTGGATGCACTGCCATCGCTCCAGGAGAATGAGACCCTCCGTGACGAATTTGTCCATCAATTTGCGTGACAGCTACCGCCATTTTATCTGGATGATTTCCTAAAGGTGCTGTTTGCCATAAACCATGTTCTCCACTTCCTAAAAGATATCTGTCTTTTATTCCTGTTTCTAATAACATATTTCTACCTGGTAAATTACTATCTCCACGTCCTACCCAATTTTTACTACCAGGAGCCGTTTCATCATCGTCTATTTGTTGCCAACTGTTCCCTCCATCTTTTGATTGTAAAACTTGTTGATCTAAACAGATGTACGCTGTTCCATCTACACTTAATTCTAAGAAACGATTTCCCCAAGATTCTTCTCTTCTATCCATTTCGGGTTGCATGTGTGCAAATTTTGTATTGGTGTTTAAAGAATTATTTCTTGATTCCCAGTACGTATTGTCTTTTCCATCAATCCAATATTTACCTGCTCTTGCTACCGCTTTCCATGTTTTACCTCCGTCGTTAGATTTCCATGCACCACCTGGTAAAAAAGACTTGTCGTGTTTGTTGTTATGCGAAATATAAATTTCATTTTTATTGGTTGGATTTACTTGAATTCTGTGCCAAACATCCAATACTTCATTTGGTAGTTCAGGATGTATTTGTTTGATTTTTTTTGCACTGGTTTGAAACCAAAAAGCTATTGAATTCCAATATTTATTTTGCAATCCTTTGCTGGTTATTTTAGTCATATCAACCGCTAAGTTTCCTGTAATATTTTGCCAACTTTTACCACTATCTGTACTCTTGTAAATTCCTCCTTTAGTAGTTACTGTTTTTCCGTTTGCTACAAAAGCTGTTTGATCTACCAAATACAGAACAAATTCCTTAGATTTTTCATCAAAAAAAGCATCTATGTCTCTAGGTCTATTTACAGGCAATCCTTTACCGCTAGCCTCCCAAGTTTTTCCTTGATTGGTACTTCTAAATACTCCTTGATTGGTAGCAGCTATTAAAATTTTAGAATTGGTTGGATGTACGATAATTCTACCAATATCAATTTTTTCAAAATCTCCTATTTTAAACTTTTCCCAAGTAGTTCCTTTATCAGTACTTCTGTAAATTACATTGTTGTACAATTTACCTACTTGTCCATTTTGATGTCTCCAATTCTTTTTTACATTCCAAAAATCACCTATACCTATATACCAGTTTCTATCATTAGACGGATCTACTGTAATTTCTGAATAACGACCTTTAAAAGAAGTAATTGCTTTCCATGATTTTCCAGTATCAGTTGTTTTATACAATTGTCCACTGCCAGAAATAGCAAATCCAAAATCTGGATTTTGATGAGAGAATTCAAACTTTCTAATTCTCCCCATATCTTTACCTGTACCATCTACATCTTTAACGGTATGCCAACTTTTCCCACCATCCCAAGTACCATAAGTATTGTACATATCTGGAGACATCATCATTACATTTTTTTGGGTAGGATGACACCAAAACTCTTCACAGTACCCAGACATTCCCGGCCCCACTTGTTGCCATTGTACTAAATCTGTAGAAGTAACTTGTTTGTTATTAAGAGATTTAAAATATTTTTTATTTAGTTGAGCATTTGTGTTAATACTACACAAGGCAGCAATAACTAAAACTACGATTCTATTCATTTTATATCGATTTATTTTTTTAATGTTAAAGGAGCTACTTTTTCTGGTTTTACAGGAGCATCATGTGCTGTTGCATGTAAATTAAATCTAGGTAGTATTTTTTCTAATTCCTTTTTTTCTTGTTTTAATTTATTGTTGGCCATACTCCAATCTTTAACTTCTGGAAAACTAATTAGATCTTTTGGATTCTTAGTAACATCATATATTTTGTTTCTTCCATCAATCAACACATTATTACCTCTAATCAACTGTTTATCTTTGCTATAAGAATAAATCCAAGGTCTATGTTCTTTTTGATTTGTGGTTAAAAACGGAATCATACTTTCTCCATTTATCTCGTAATCTGTTGGGATTTCTACACCTGCTATATCTGCAATTGTAGGCAATACATCCGCTAAATTTACCAATACATCTTGCTCTCCTTTTTTAGTCATGTTTAAATAAGGAGCATAAATCATAAAAGGCACATGAGTTCCTTTTTGAGCATCAATACTTCCTTTACCGTATCCACTTGTTCCGTTATCTGCACAAAAAATAAAAATAGTATTGTCTTCTATCCCTAATTCCTTCATTTTATTTAGATACAGCCAAACCTGATAATCTAAATAATTAATATGATTGTGAATTCCTCCTTTGGTTACCGTTCCATGCGTGTTATAATTACCCGCATCTCCTGTAACATTAGGTTGCGTTCTTATATATTTTCCGTTTTTCCAAGTAACAATTGGAGTACCAGGCCATTTATTTCTGGTTTTTTTATTAATATCACTACTAAAAAAATCCCATCCATCATGTCCTAAATGAGAGGTGTGATATATAAAAAATGGTTTATCTTCTCTTTTCTTTCTGGTCATAAAATCAAAAATAAAATCTAACTCTACATCTGGACCGTACGTATTTAATCCATAAGACTTTTTTGATTCTTTTGTATTAGGCCAATATTGAAATTGTTTTTTAGAATTTGGATGATTCATTAATTGTACATGAGGTTTCCAATACCATCCAAATTGTTGGTAATAATCTACTTCAACACCGGTGTCTTCGTTAACTAATACTCTTTTTCCATTTATTTTTTTCTGCACAATTTTAAAATCTGTAAACGGGTTTTTTATTCCAGACTTTAAACCTTCTCCAGGTGTAAAACAAGCTTCATCAAATCCAAAGTTTTCTACTCCTGGCATTTGAGTTTTACCAGCCCAATAGGTTGCATAACCACCTGCTTTAGCAACACGTCCAATAGTATATGGAGAAGTTACGTACAAGGGAACATTTTTTTGTTTCTTTCCATTTTCATCTATCCACTTACCTTTATCGCTATTGTGCCACCATTTGTGCTTGTGAGCATAACGTCCTGTCATCATCATGGCACGACTTGGTCCACATATAGTAGATGCCCAAACTGTTTTTATATAAACACCGTCATTTGCTAACTGATCTAGAACAGGTGTCTTTGCTCGGTATTGCACATCCTTAGTATCTCCTCCTTGTGGTGCTTTACTCCAAGTGGATGATCCATAAAACGGAAGTTCTCTAGCACTAATATCATCTGCAAACAAAAGGATAATATTCGGTTTTTTTTGTGCTTGTATAGTTGTTAACATTATTAAAAAACTTGCTAACAACAATTTTATCATCTTATTCATCTGTTATTTATTTAAAGTAATGGTTTAACTTATTTAATTTGAATAAGCTATAATACTCCATAAATTTGCCTACAGATATACTATATGATTTTTTATATATAAGCAATGGTTAAAAACAAAGACTCTAACACGTTATATAGTTATTTATATATGTAAAAAGCTCTCTTTAAAATTTAAAGAGAGCTTTTTGTAACACAAATCTATTTTACTTTTTATTTTAATTTCAAAGGAGCTACTTTTCCATAACCGCCTTTAGGTGCATCGTGCTGTGTTGCGTGTAAATCGTAGTTTGGTAAAATTTTATTTAACTGATCTCTTTCATTTCTATGTGCTTGAGAAACCTTGCTCCAGTCTGTAATTACAGGAAAACTAATTAAATCGTCTGGTGTTTTACTAACATCATACCACTTTCCGTTTCCTCCTTTTAAGACTAGATTTCCACGAATAATGGTTTTATCCATATGATACCCGTAAATCCATTCTCTATGTTGTTTTTGATTGGTTGTTAAAAAAGGAAGTAAACTTTTTCCGTTAATTTCATAAGAATCTGGAATTTTAACTCCACCTATATCTGCAATAGTAGGTAAAATGTCAGAAATATTAGCCAATACATCTTGTTTTCCTTGTTTGGTCATCTTTAATACAGGAGCGTAAATAATTAAAGGAACATGAGTTCCTCTTTGAGAAACAGGAATAGATTTTCCGTATCCACTAGTCGCATTGTCTGCACAAAAAATAAAAATGGTATTGTCTTCAATCCCCAATTCTTTAAACTTATTCATGTATTGCCAAACTTGGTAATCTAAATAATTTACGTGGTGATGAATTCCTTGTTCTGTAATAGAGTTGTGTGTATCATACACTCCATTATCTCCCGTAATATTAGGTTCTTGTCTGGTATATTTTTTTCCATCCCAATTAATTTTTGGAGTTCCTGGCCATTTATTGTTAGATTCTGGGTGAAAAAAATCAAAAGCATCGTGTCCTAAGTGACTGGTGTGGTAAATAAAGAAAGGTTCATCTTTTTTTGATTTTCTTTCCATAAATTCAAAAACATAATCCAATTCCACATCAGGTCCATAGGTATTTAACCCAAACTCTTTTTTCGATTTTTTATCGTTTGGCCACCATTCAAACTGCTCTTTGTTATCTGGGTGATTCATTAACTGTACATGAGGTTTCCAATACCAACCAGACTGCACATATGATTTAAACTCTAAGGGTTTGTTAGTGTCTGCATTAAATATTTTTTTCTTTCCATCTACTTTTCTAGTTTCTAATCTAAAATCTGTGGTATGAATGGCTTTGTTATAAGATCCTTCTCCTGGTGTAAAACATCCTTCATCAAACGGAAATCCTTCAATATTCATTTGTGTTTTTCCTGCCCAATATGATGCATACCCTCCCTTTTTTGCTATGTGTGCAATGGTATATGGAGAACTCTCAAACAAATCCCAACTTCCTTTTCCATTAGGAGCTTTTCCTTTGTCTTTATTATGCCACCATTTGTGCAAATGCGCATAGCGACCTGTCATCATCATAGCACGACTGGGGCCACAAATAGTTGCAGCAAACGTAGTTCCTATAAAACATCCTTCTTCTGCTATTTTGCTTAATACTGGCGTAAAGGCTCGGTGTTTTTCATTAGAAGTATTAATTCCCTTTCCTCCACTTTTTATAGGTCTAGACCATACTGTAGAACCGTAAACAGGCAGTTCTCGGGCACTAATATCATCTGCAAAAAGCACCACTATATTGGGCTTTTTTTGTGCATTAACACTTATAGCTATTAATAGCACAAGTACAAGTTTGATTAACTTATTCATTTTATTTATTCTTATTTTACTTAATTATTATTTCTTCTATTGTCCAGTTTCCAGAATTAACACCTACTGCTGGCTGAATACCTACTTGCATAATTTTATCTTTAATGTGTTTGAATTTAGATAAGTCTACAGTATAGCTTTTAAAATCTACATCATTAGCGGTAATAGGTACAGAAATCCACTGCTCTTTCTCCCAGTTTACTGGCTCTGTATTTGACCAAAAATTGCCACCTTTATCTCTAGAATACAAGGCTATTTTAAGTTCTTTAGAAGCAGTATTATTTTTAATATTGATGGTTATTTTAGAACATAATTTAGATGCAGTATACAACCAAGGTGCACTTGTAATCATCGCTGATGGATTGTTTATGTCACCTTTAATTTTTCCGGCTATAAAAACCAAATTAGTTCCCTTATTAGCTTGCCACCCCATGGTACTGTTTATAAACTTAAACGGTCTTCCTGGTGCAGGATACATGGTATCATCCTTTGGAATTAAAATAGTATCATCTGCATTAAAGAATACGGGCTTTAAACTTGCTCCTCTGTAAAAAGCACTTATATCATGATTTTCTTGCAACACATATTTTTGTCCATGCCAGTCAAAAAAACTAGTGTGTCCACCGCTTAAAAAAGCACCTTTATACTCATAAGGCCCATATAATTTTTTGGACATTGCATAGCGACTTCCAAACACTAAATAATACCAATCGTTTCTCTTAAATAAAGTAGGCTTGTCTTCTGATAAAAACTTTTTTCCGTCTTTAAAAATTTTAATTGCTTTAGGTTTTGTTTCTAAAGACTTCATATCCTTAGCCAATGTTGCCATATAATACGTACCCGAACCAAAGCATATGGTATATTCATTATTTTCTATATAAATTTCTGGATCGTAAGGATGCACAGGTACAATTCCTTTAGGCAACAAAGGTTTTCCTAATAAATCTTTGTATTCTCCTGTAATTTTATCGGCCACCATAACGCCCGTATCTATATTTCTGTTGGAAAAAAACCAATAGTATTTTCCGTCTCTTTCTGTAATGTCACCTGCCCAACAATTGGGTTGATTTCCTATATAAGTATCAGCAGGATTCATATTTCTGTGATGAGTCCATATTTTTAAATCTACAGTAGACCAAACTTCCCAACGATCCATTCTAAAAGAACCTTTACCTTCCCAAGATTCATCGTGACCACAAACAGCAAAAACGGTATCATTTTGAACCCATACATGTGGATCTGCCATTCCGTGTTCTGGAACAATAACATCTACACTAATTGCATCGGGGTTTATTCCAGAAGCTGCTTTAGAACGTCTTAACAATTCGTTTCGTATGTCTTTAGCTCTTTTAGCAAAAGCCAATTCATTCTTTTTTTCAACTTCAGGATAATTGGTTCCATTACTTGCTATGTCGTTTAAAGAAACTCCATAATTTCCTAATAAAGCCCAGTAGGTAGCACTATCAGAATCGTCTACTCTATTTTTTTTGAACTTCCCTTCTGCAAAAATTTTTCCTAATTCGCTGGATTTAAATAAATCGTAATAGGCTTTTCCTTTTTGAGCAGGTTCTACAATACCGTATTGTCCAATTCCGCCACATTCGTAAAACTTAATGGTTCCGTCTAAAGCTCTTTGTTTCATATAGTGGCATGCAGTTCCATCAGCAAAACAATTGTGTGTATGTTCTGGATTTTCTTTGGTTCCTACATAAAAATTAGAACTCGTCCAATGACTGATAAATCTAATTTTATTTAAGACATCTCTTCTTTTATGTTGGATACAATAACTTACCAAGATTGCTTGTTCCGTTAAAGGACCATAGCACAGTACATTAATTATCTGGTCACTTTTATCTACCTCCTTAAACAAGGCTTTAATACTTGGATACTTTTTTAAAGAATAATCTATAGCGGGTGAAAAACTTTTTCCCATTCCCTTGATAGAAGACTCCATAAACGAAATTTCCTTTTGATAACCACCAATGTATTTGTTCAAATTAGGCAAATCTGCTTTGTAAGCTTTACCATAAGTTTCAATTGCCCACTCTTTTTGATCTGACGTATTTTTGTTCCAAGGATGTGTGGTACTTCCCAACACAATAGCACGAGTATCAAACCTATTAGCCATTAACAAGTAACTTGCAATTGCAGAAATATCATCAGGATCGTTAATATTTTTTCCTCCATCACTAATTAACCAAACAACTGGTTTTTGTGCCATTACTGTTAAGGAAAGAATCCAAAATAGTAACGTGAATTTGTTTTTCATTATTGTTTATTTTTATTGTTAGATTTTAATTTTAATAGTTTTCTCAACATCAAAAATCATCCTCAAAACAGTAACTCTTATAATTATATTTTGTAAGAAAAACATAAATAAAATTGATACAGCTGCTGTTAAGATTACAAATAATCATCCTATTTGTAATCTTTACAACACTCCTTAGTTTACTTACCAAACTAATACTTATTCCTATAAGTAACAACACTACATAAACTAGACATTACTATAAAAAGCAAAAAGTTTCTGCTTTATACACAGAAACTTTTTACTTTTTAATTTTCTTAATTATTATTCCTTTAACCAACCTTTTTTAGATCCGTTTAAATAAGCCACGTACCAACCTGATCCCCAGGCAGCACTCCATACTACATTTTTATTATATGGATCTGGTTTCACATCCACCATTTTATTAGGTTGTCCCAGTCCTTTGTTTATTTTTGTCCAACTTTTTGCTCCATTTTGAGAAATATAAATCCCCGGATTCTTAAACTGATCTCTAGCATTTCCTGCTTGCCCAGCAACACTTATAACAATAATATTCTCATCTAAAGGAGACGTTTCTACTTGCCAAACAAAGGGTGCTTTAAAAATTTGTTCCCAAGACTCTCCATTGTTTTTACTTTTCCAAACTCCTCCTTCTTCGTAGGTTCCTGTTCTACGACCTGTAGCTATGTATATATTATTGCTATTTCTATCTACAAATACATTATTAACGGCTTGTATTTCTGATGGAATTTTCATTTTTTCCCAAGAAGTTCCTTTATTGATTGTTTTATACAAACCTCCATTGTTATCATTTACCGCTGCATAAATTGTCGTTGAATTTTTAGGATCTAATTTTATTCTACGTACACTTGCTCCTTTATGAAATCCGTTATTACTTAATGCCCAAGTATATCCACCATCAAAAGAACGATAAAAACCAAAACCGCCTTTGGTTAATTTTGCTGATCCATCTCCAACTTCAGAAATTGGCTTACGAATGGTACAAAAATACATATTGTTAGGTTCTTTAGGATCTATTGTTAAAGAATACTGAGTAACCAAACCTCTGTATACTGGATTGTTTCCTTCTAAAATAGTTGAAATATCTGTCCATGTTTTACCGCCATCTGTAGTTTTTCGTAATTTACCTCTATGCTCTTGTCTCCAAGCTAAAGAAAAAATAGTATTAGGATCATTAGGATGTACTGCCATAGTAGACGTTGAATGTTGCCCGTGACCACCATGATGATCGTGAACCTGACCATCAATTTGCTCTACAGCAACTGCTTGTTTATCTGGCCAATCCTCTAAACCTGTAGTTTGCCACAAACCATGCTCTCCACTAGCTAATAATCGTCTTCCTTTAATTCCAGTTTCATGCAACATAAACCTTCCTGGTAAATCACTCGTTCCTCTAGAAATCCACTTTTTACTTCCTGGTGAGGTTTCAAAATCATCTATTTGTTGCCAAGACTTACCATGATCTGATGATTTTAATGTTTGTTGATCTATACCTATAAAAACTTCTCCTTTACTATTAATAGACAACATACGGTTCCCTGAACGTTCTGGCTGATTATCCATATAAGTTTGTAAATGTGCAAACTCTACATTTGTCCCTATAGGATTGTTTCTGCTTGCCCAATACGCTTTGTCTTTTCCGCTTTTCCAGTACATTCCCTGACGAGCACAAGCAATCCAGGTTTTACCTCCATCTTCTGTTTTCCATAAATCTCCTGCTCCAAAACTTTTATCATGTTTTTTGTTAAAATTTACATACAACTCATTCTCATTCATTGGATTCACAACTAAATGATTAAATACAGGTAATGTTTTTGTAGGTAAATCTTTTAATTGTGATTTTATTTGTTTTTTAGGCACTCCAAACCAATTTCCAATTGCATTGTAATATCTATCTGCTTCTGCAGAAAAACTAATTTTAGTTAAATCAATGGCTAAATTACCCGTAATGTTTGTCCAAGATTTTCCATTATTGTTACTTTTGTACACACCTCCTTTAGCTGTTGTTGTAGTACCTGCTTTTTCGTAAATAGTTTGCTCTACCAAATACAAAACAAAATCTCCTGTTTTAGAATTGTAATATGATGTTAAATCTCTTGGCAAATTATTAGGCAATCCTTTATTAGCTTCTTCCCATTTATCACCACCATTGTTACTAACAAAAACACCATAGTTTGTTGCTATAAAAATTGTTGATGGATTTTTAGGATGATAAATAATTCTACCTACATCTAAATCTTCAGAAATATTTGTTGCTATTTTTGAAAATGTTTTTCCTCCATTAGTCGTTTTTAAAACATATCCGTAGCTTGCTCTTGGATGTAATTTACCATGACTATTTTTTAAGCTTCTGTGATTATTTTTTACATTCCAAAAATCTCCAGCTCCAATCATAAATTCTTTATCATTTTTAGGATTGATGGCTATTTTAGTATGTGCATTGCTCATGTGTTTTCCTTTAACTCTAGGAATAGAATATATCACTTGCCATGTTTTACCTTTGTCATTAGATGTATATACATCGCCCGCACGTTCTATAGCTACTCCAAAGTTTGGGTTCTGCGTAGAAAAAGTAATATCTAACACACGCTCCATATCTGTTCCGTCACCATCACTATCTTTAATAGTCTGCCAAGATTTACCATTGTCCCATGTTCCGTAACTTACATGCATATCTGGCCCCATAAACATTACATTTGGATCTGTAGGATGACACCAAAACTCTTCGTTATAACCAGACATTCCTGGCCCAAATTGTTCCCATGCTACAGAAGGATCTGAAACAACTCTTTCGTTTTTAATTTCTTTAAAAAACTTTTTCTGACTTTTAGAAAATTGTGCATTGGCTTTAACGGTTACCAAAGCAATCAACAAAACGCTTAAATATTTATTCATCATATTAATTATATTCTTATCTATTTTTTATAAAATTTTCGTGTAATTGGAGTATTATCAACCCAAAATGTAATAATATACATTCCTGATTTAAGTGAGGATACCTCTATGTTTTCTTGATTTATATATCCGGATTGTACCTTTTGTCCCATTATATTTACCACCACATAAGAAGTATTTGATTTGGATTCTAATCCACTTATAAACATATTATTATTTGTAACCGGATTAGGATACAGCATTAGTCTATTATTTCTTTTTACTTTTTCTGATGTACTTAGATTGGTTGTCTTAATTTTTGCTTTGTACCAAGCACTTCCCCAGCCAGCACACCATAACAAACTTGTGTCTACAGGATCTGGTTTTAAGTCTACAATTCTATCAGAGTGAGCTAATCCTTTATTTATTTTGGTCCAAGTAATACCAGCATCTTGAGATAGATACGCTCCTGGATTTAAAAATTCATTCGCCTTTGTAGGAATTTGCGAAGCGACTGAAATGGTTATGATATTTGAATTGGCTGGTGAAACCTCTGTTTGCCATACATAAGGAGCTTCAAAAATTCTTTGCCAACTTAGTCCATCATCTATACTTTTCCAAACACCTCCTGCTTCTGCATCTCCAGATCTTGCTCCTGTAGACATGTACATATCTTTAGTATGCCTATCTATAAAAATATTATTTACGGATGTTATGGTAGTAGGTATATTTTGTTGTGTCCAACTAATAGCACCATCTACAGATTTATACAAACCACCAACATCTGAATTGCTCCATTGATTTAAAGCTGCATAAATAACCTGCGGATTATCTGGGTGCATTGCAATTCTGTTTACACTAGATCCGCTAGGAAAATCTTCATTACTAACATTCCAAGTATAACCTCCATCGTTAGAACGATACACTCCATACTCTCCTAAAGTTAAATCTACACCAGTACCTCCTCCTACTTCAGATATCGGTTTATATATAGAGGTAAAATACATGTTATTAGGGTTTATAGGGTCTATTAACAATGAATACTGCATGGCAACAGACTCCCATGATCCATTATCGGCATCAAAAATAGTAGCAATGTTTTCCCACGTTTGTCCACCATCAATAGATTTTCTTAGTTTTCCTCTATGCTCTTGCCTCCATGACAAGAAAAATATAATATCTGGATTGTTAGGGTGTACCGCTACTGTAGATATAGAATGTGCCCCTTGGTTTCCACTATGGTCATGTACTTGACCTTCTATTTGTTCAACTGCTACAGCATCTGTATCAGGCCAATCTCCTACATCTGTAGTTTGCCACAACCCATGCTCTCCACTACATAATAATTTTCTTCCTTCAACTCCAGTTTCTAATAACAAAAACCTACCTGGTAGATTGGTATTTCCTCTTCCTATCCACTTATTACTTCCGCTAAAAGTTTCATCATCATCTATTTGAAACCAAGAAACTCCTTTATTGTTAGATCGTAATAACTGTTGATCTATTCCTGTAAAAACTTCACCTACTGAGTTAATTGCTAACATTCTGGCTCCTGATCCTTCAGAACCTTCATCTTGTGAAACTTGTAGATGTGCAAAATCTATATTAGCTCCTGTTGGGTTGTTTTTTGACTCCCAGTAAGATTTATTTCCATCACCAATCCAGTAAGCTCCACTACGTACACATGCAAACCAATTTGTGCCTCCATCTTCAGATTTCCAAACATCACCTGGACCAAAACCTTTATCGTGTTTTTTATTATGAACTAGATACAATTCGTTTTTATTTATAGGATTCACAATCAACCTATTGTAAACAGGCATGGTTGAAGTTGGGTAGATTGTATAGCTATTTTTAGCATCTGACTTGGATATGTCTAACCAATAAGCAACCGATTTATGATATCTATCTCTAGCGTAATAATCTGTAATTGTTTGCAAATCAATCCCTAAATTACCTGTAATACTTTGCCATGTTATTCCTGAATCTATACTTTTATACACACCTCCTTCTGTCGTAATTTCGGTTCCGTTTGGAATGTATTTTGTTTGTTCTACCGTGTATAAAATAAATTCTCCTGTCGTTTTATCATAGTATGAAGTTAAATCTCTAGGTAAATTATGAGGTAATCCTGTTGCACTTGCTGTCCAAGTTTCTCCAGTATCTGTACTTCTAAACATTCCATGGCTAGTTGCCATTATCATAATTATTGGATCGTTTGGATTGAAAATTATTCTACCAACATCTAAATTTGAAGAAATACTAGCCCCTACTTTCTCCCATGTCACTCCATGATCTGATGTTTTCCAAACGTATCCATAATCAGCTCTACTCTGCAATAATCCATGTGGATTTGCAATATTTCTATGATTTTCTTTTACATTCCAAAAATCTCCTGCCCCCACAAACCATATATCATCATTGGTTGGGTGAATAGCAATTTTGGTATGTGCTTTCCCTAAATCCTGAATAAGAGACCATGTTCTTCCTCTATCCAAAGTTTTAAAAATTTCTCCTTCACGTTCTAGCAAGAGTCCAAAATCTGGATTTTGGGTTGAAAAAACGATATCATGAATTCTTCTTAAAGAAACACCTGTACCATCATAATCTTTTAAAGTCTGCCAAGTTTTACCATTGTCCCAAGTACCAAAAGCTGCGTGCATGTCTGGACCACTAAACATTACATTTACATCTGTAGGATGGCACCAAAATTCTTCGCAATATCCGGAAGTTCCTGGACCAAAGTTTTTCCACTCTACACTGCTGTCTGATGTTATTTTTTGTGTTTTTATTTTTTCAAAAAACGGAAGTTCATCATCACTTATAAAACTTTTTAAAATTGCATAACCATAAATAGCATCAATCTCCCAAATGCTAGAAAAGTCAAAAGTTATGTAATTATTTTCTTCTAAAAGTTCTGCATCACTTAAGGCTGTTGCATTAGTATCCGAAGCACCTGTTGTATTTGCATAAAAAGCGTTAGTTGGTACTTTTCCATTTTTACCTCCAGTGGGCTCATCATCTTGTACTGTTGTAATTGCTATCTCATTTGAGATGTTTCCATAAAAAGCAACTTTATCAATTGTATGTTGTCCTCTTGTTGCTCCTACAACACCACCAGATCCCCAATTGGCTGTTATAGTTGTAGAACTGTAACAGTTTTGAACTACACATGTTTCTCCGTCCCACATAACTCCTACAATACCACCAGTCCAACCAGCAGACCCCACATTTATAATTCCTCCGTTGGTAAAACACTGCTTAATAGAGCCACCAGACATATAACCTACAAGACCACCTACTCTATTTATGTTTAAAGCAGTTATAGTTATATTTTCTATACCTAAATTAAACACAGTTCCGTTAAAGCTTCCAAAAAAGCCAGTTCCTTCGTTAACTTCATTAGGGGTAACCGTTAGGTTCGAAATAGTTTTATTGTTTCCATTAAAGGATCCGCTAAATTTTTTAATTGAATTTCCTATAGAAGTAAAACTCAACCCTTCCATATTTATATTAGCGGTTAACTTAAAGTAAGAAGTGTCCCAATGATTAGAATTTTGGGTTAGCTGAATTAAATCTGTACTTGAATTTATTAAATAAGGATTGCTTTGACTACCATCTCCTCCTCCATATTGAGCGTGTAGAGACATTGTTAAAAATATCAGAAAACTATATATTGAAAAAGCTTTCTTCCCTCTATTAATTATATCTATTCTTAACATACTCGATTGTATTACTTACAAGTTGCTATGATAGACTAAAACCTAGTTTTTAAAAGGTTTATATGTCTTTTAATATGTAAACTATGGTTAAAACACAAATAACAACCACCATTATTTATTTATAATGATGATTGTTATGCTATACTATTACTCAACAACAAAACCTAGTTAACTAACTCCCAAGACCTTACCCAATCATAAGATGTAGTTCTTTCCTCTTTAGTTCCTGTTAAACCACCATCTGTAGGAACAGGGTTCCAGTTATAGGTTTCTGTGACCATTTTTAAATGCATAGGTATGTTAAAGTCTGCTGCTGGAGTTACTTTATTTACCAATACCCCATCTAAGAAAAACAAGACTTCTTTTTCATTTTTCCACCACACTCCGTATGTATGAAAAGCTTCGTATACTTTTCCTTCCTTTAAAATTGCTTTTGCTCCTTTGGTTCCTTTTGGAATATTACAACCTTCTGGAATTCCTCTACTATGTGTGTTAGAACCCATTCTAACATCAGCATCTAGAGCAAACTTTTTATCTGTTGTAATTCTACCAACACATTCTTGAATATCTAATTCTGTAGTTCTTTTATCACAACCTGACAATTCTCTTCTATCACTAATTAACCAAAAAGTAGAAGACATAAAGGTTTTACTTGCTTTCATTTTACATTCATAATAACCGTATGTCATTCCGTCTCTAGAACCTACCAATCCACAAGCATGCGTAAATTCACTTCCTTTTTTAGTAACAGGTTTAGGCAATCTATAATTGGTAATTCTTAATTCTCCATCCTCAACCTTAACTGTATTTGGTACAAACAAACCTGGAGCTCTACCAATCCATCCTCCTGTAGAGTTGTACCATTTTTTATCGTCTAATTCTTTTCCATCAAACTCATCAGACATATTTTTGATTAGCTTCCATTCTTTGTCTAACAATCCCAACCCATCATCTTTAATTATGTATGGTGCTTTCTGTGAAAAAACGTGTCCAAAAACACCTATACACAATACCAACACAAGGTTCTTTTTATTTTTTAACATTTTTAACATTGATTTTATTTTTAATTCAACAGCCTAAATTTCTTGTTTTTTGACATGCTTTTTAAAGAATATTAGCCTTTTTAATACCTTATATGATGAATCACTTTTAAAACAGCATAATTGCTTTCTTTCACAAACAGTACAATCCTCTTATTTCTTCTTAATTACAAACAACATCAACTCAACAATAAAATAGTTAGTAGCCTATAATTATTTTAATTTTAGCTTGTAATCATGAGCTCCTTTAGCAAAAGGCTTGTTGTAATAAACGTCGGTTCCAATAGCTTTTGTGTTTTTTCCATAATTATCTCCTCCCCAATTAATTTCTGCTCTACCATCCCCTATAACAATAGCCAATAATTTTTCTTTTAATTGCGCTACTACTTTTTTGTATTTAGGATTGTTTGCTAGGTTGTTAATTTCATCTGGATCATTAATTGCATCGTATAAAGACATGTCTAACTCTTTGTCACTAGCAGTCATTGCCCAGTTCATATTTACACCTCTTTTAGAACTTGGTCGTGTTTTTAAAGACAAGGCATATTCTTTAGTTCTAATATAAGCACGTGGTCCAATAGAATGGTGACTTTCCCCTAGTACATAATCTCTAGCCGCTATTTTCTCGGTAGCTACTTTTTGCAAATCAAACCCATCTAAATGGTTAAATGATTCTTTTTTTAAGTTGGCTCCACCAGCATTTAAAATGGTTGGAGCAATGTCTACAAACTCCGTAAAATCTGTTACGACCTTTCCTGCAGGAAATTTCTTTTTATCTGAAGAAACTACCACAATTGGATTGTGACTATCTATTTCCCAAGGAGTGTTTTTTGCTATAGATCCATGATCGTTCAACTTCCATCCGTGATCTCCACATACATACACAATTAACCATTCTTTATTTTTTTGTTCGCTATACTCTATAAATTCTTTGGTTGCCTGACCAATTAAATCATCTCCATAAGCACAAAACGCATAGTAATCTCTTACCATTTTTTGTTTTTCTTCATCCGTAAAATCATCAGAAAAACTTTTCTTTACTCTTTTCTGAAAAGCCTTTGCCATTTTTTTAAATTCCGAATCTGTTAGCACAGGCATTTTGTAATCTTTTTTATGAAAACGATCTCTAAAACTCTTTGGAGGCAATACCGGTGTGTGAGGAAAATCATACCCAATATGAGCAAATAAAGGTTTTGAAGTATCAATTCCATCATAAGAACCTCTACCTGCTTTAAACTTTTTGTTTTCATTTTTTAAGAAATCAATAAAAACAGTTGTATAATTTCCATCTCTAGTTTTTCCAGCGGATTGTGGACTTACACCTGCCAAAATTCCTTTACTAAAGGGAGTTTCAAAATCTTTTTTAGAATTGTTGTGCTTATACATAATATGGTACTTATCATAAGCCTCTTTGGCCATTCCAACAAATTGAGGATTTTGTTCTTCTAATTCTTTTGATTTATAATATACTTTTCCATTTTCGTCTTTTAAATAAGTTACATTTCTTAATGGCTTTTTAAGTTTTACGCCATCAATCTCAGATAACTTAGACACTTTCCCCCATTCTGGTAACATATCGTCTGCCAAGGTTTTAAAAGACACATCATTCTGATATAATGGATAACTAACTGCTTTTCCATTTTTGATGGTTTTAATACGTACTCCCAATTTTCCCACATGAAAAGTTTGATACCCTAACTTTACCATTTCTTCGGGCAAAAACGGGTAGGAATTGTTTGTGTTATTATTAAAATATTCAAACTGATAAATACCTGAACGGAACGGATAACGCCCCGAATGCATAGAAGCTCTAGAAGGAGCACAACCTTGTGCCTGACAATAGGTATTGATAAATGTTGTTCCCAGAGCAGCCAAAGCATCAACGTTAGGAGATTCTACATATCCTAATTTACTTTCTTTTTTACCTGTCAACATTTCGTTAAAGGTTTCTATAGAATCCCAACGTTGGTCATCTGTTAACACCCACAAAATGTTAGGTTGTTGTTGAGCAAGCATAATTTTGCTAGAACCTAACATTGCAATTGCTGCAAAAACTAAAACTGATTTTATTTTCATGACTTTGATATTTTCTTATTTTGTAGTATGCTATTGACCTTTAATTTGACAGAGAGTTATAGATAAGGTTTAAAAACCTATTCTACACAAGATGTTTACGTGCATGCTAAATTCAAGCTTAAACCTAATATTTATAAGAAATATTGATTTTTAGAAGAGCAGATATGATTTTTTTGATTGATTCATTTTGTAGACCATAGTGTCTACTTAAAAATGACCAACTAGATATTGTATAGACAACAAAAAAGGCTCTAATCATACTAAATGATTAGAGCCTTTTTAAAATTTAAAAACTTAAAGTTATTTGATCCTGCTTTTGGCAAAGAAAATTTGTCTTCCGTTTTCTAGAGTTAAATCTTTTCCTTTTAGTTTTATAGTTCCTTTCGCTTTTATGTCTGTTGATGAAGCTCCTATTTTAAACTCATAACTTCCTGCTTCTACAATCCATTGCTCATTTTTGTATTGCACCAATTGCTCTGGAGAAATTAGAAATTCTACACTTTTGGTTTCTCCTGCTTTTAAAGAAATTCTATCAAAACCTTTTAACTGAATGGGTTTCATGGTAGCATTTTTATCTGTTGGAGACACATACAGTTGAACAATTTCAGTTCCGTCTCTTTTTCCGGTATTTTTAACATTTACAGAAACCGAAAAACGTTCTTTGGTTATTTTTGCAGATGATTTTATTTTAAAATTACTGTACTCATAAGTTGTATAAGACAATCCGTACCCAAAAGGATACAAAGGCTGATTGTTTGCATCATATCCGTTCTGATAATTTACCTCTTCCTTTTTTTGAGAATTAGGGTAAGTTACCGATAATTTAGCTGATGGATTTACATTTCCTACCAAGATATCTGCAATAGCATTTCCACCTTCCTCTCCAGGAAACCATGCATTTACAATAGCAGCACATCTTCCTTCTAATTTATCAATAACTTGCTGTCTACCTCCAAATAAAACTAAAACTACTGGTTTTCCTGTAGCTAATAGTTGTTCTACAAAAGCCTCTTGTTCTCCAGGCAACCCTATTCCTTTTCTGCTTCTTCCCTCTCCGTTTAAAGAAATATTTTCTCCCATAGCCGCAATAATTACATCACTTTCTTTGGCTATTGTAATAGCATTTTGCAAATTGGGTTGTGGCAAACCAGTTACTGTAAGCAATTTTAATTTTCCTAAACGACTGTCTCCAAAACCACTTTTATCTATTTTGGCCTCTAAACCTGCACTCCAATCACAACCACGTTCGTGTTGTATATTTACAAAATTTCCTATTCTATTTTCTAATCCTTCTTTTAAAGTAACTAGTTTTGGATTGTTAGGATTGTATTGTTCACTTTTCCAAAAAGCTCTCATTGCCTGATACGTGTAATCTCCTAACAAACCTTGAGTTGTAGCAGCATTAGGCCCTACCAAAGCAATTTTTTTAACCTCTTTACTTAAAGGTAAAACTCCGTTGTTTTTTAATAAAACAATGGATTGGCAAGCTGTTTCGTAAGCTAATTTTCTAAAGGCTGGAGGATCAAAATCTAAATTACCATCTTTTCCTATAATTGGGTTTTTAGCTAATAATCCCAATTTAACTTTCATAATTAATGATCTTTTTACAGCAATATCAACCTCATTTTCAGTAATTAATCCTTTTTCTATTGCTTTTGGCAACAATGGATATGTGGTAGGTGATGACAATTCAATATCTACACCTGCATTTACTGCCATAGCTCCCGCAGTCATTAAATCTGGAGCTTGTTTGTATTTTTTATACACCATAGGAATGGCACCATAATCACTTACTACCATACCATCAAAACCAATTTCTCTTCGCAACATTCTATCCAACATAGTAGGATTTACAGATATTGGCAATGATTTATAAACACCATAAGAAGGCATAACACTTTTTGCTCCTGCAATTTTAATAGCCGCTTCATGTGGCATTAAATACTCTTCGTACAATGTTTTTACATCATTATTTTTAGTTCCGTAACCCGCAAAATGTTTTACGGTAGCGGCTACTCCTGTGGTAAAATTATCTCCCTGTAAACCATTGACAAATGCAACTCCCAAACGAGAGGTTAAATACGCATCTTCTCCGTAACTTTCTTGATGACGGTTCCAATGTGCTGTTCTACTTAAATCTAACATAGGAGACAAAGCAAAGGTTGCTCCAACAGCTCTCATATTCTGTCTTGTAGATGTCGTGTTTTTTTCAATCAACTCTGGATTCCAAGAACAACCTACACCAATTTGTTGCGGAAACGTAGTGGCTCCTTGTGTAGCAAATCCTGTAATTGCTTCTTCGTGAAAAATAGCAGGAATTTTCAACCTTGTTTCTGTGGTTAAGTAATGTTGAATTTCTCTAACCAAATCTCTTAAATCTTCTGGAGACAAGGCTTGACCTGTAGAAAACTGACAGAAATGTCCTATCCCGTTAGGAATATGTTCTCTACATTTTTCTAAAGACAACTTGCCATCTACCAACAATTCTCTAATTCGAGTTCCTGTAATTTGAGCTATCTTTTCATCTAATGTCATATCTGCCATTAAAGCCTCTACTTGTGCATCCATTTCTGGGGTACTAAAAGGCTTTGCTAGCTTTTTTTGTGCAAAAAAAGCACTGTTAAGTAACAGTGCTCCTAAAATGATGATTTTTTTCATTTTTATTATTTCTTAATGTTAGAGTAATCTTTACCTCTAATACTTTCGAATTTAGTTAACATTTTTTGTAGTTTCTTAGGTTCTGACTTAGCCAAGTTGTTTAACTCTCCTGGATCTTTTTCTAAGTTGTATAACTGAAACTCTTGATTAATTCCTGACTCTACAAAAGAATGCCAACTCATTTTAGCTCCTTTGTATGGTGGAATCATTACCCAATCTCCTGCTCTGTAAGATGTTTTAGAACCTGCTTCTAACACTAATTCCTTACGTCCTTTTTTACTTTTTCCTAAAAACGCTGATAAGATGTTTTCACTGTCTGTTTTGTCTGCTTCTACACCAATTAAATCAGCCATAGATGCTACTAAATCTACTTGACAAACCAATGCTTCAGATACTTTTGGCTTGATAATCCCTTTCCAATACACCATAAATGGTACACGTGTACCTCCATCAAACAAACTGTACTTTCCTCCACGTAATTTTCCTGCAGGTGTATGATCTCCTATTTTCTCCATAGCATCATCATAATAACCATCTTGTAAAACAGGTCCATTGTCACTAGAAAAAACAATCAATGTGTTTTCTAAAACCCCTTCTTTTTCTAAGGTTTTCATAAATTCACCAATTACATAATCAGCTTCTAAAATTACATCACCTCTTGGTCCCATTCCAGACTTTCCAACAAAACGAGGATGTGGAGTTCTTGGTACGTGTGGCTGCTGTAGCGCATAATACAAAAAGAAAGGTTTATTTTTATGTTCTCTTACATAGGTTTGTGCTTTCTTTAAAAAGTGATCTGCCATGTCTGTATCCGTCCATTTTGCAGCTTCACCACCTTTCATATATCCAATTCTAGGAATTCCGTTTACAATACTATTGTTATGACCATGATGCCATTTTAAAGTAGTTAATTCAGGATTGTCTTTTCCTGTAGGTTCTCCTTCAAAATTCTTTTTATAACTTACTGAAATAGGGTCTTTAGGATCTAATCCATCTACATAACCATTGTCTATATAAACTGTTGGAACACGATCTTGCGTTGCTGCTAAAATATAAGCTTCTTCAAAACCAACTTCATTAGGACCTGGAGTAATATGTTGGTTCCAGTTTACATTTCCAGCCCCTAAACCTAAATGCCATTTACCAACAATAGCTGTTTGATACCCTGCTTTTTTAAACACTTTTGGCAAGGTTTCTTGTTCTGTTGTTATAATTAAAGGTGCAGAACCTGGCAAAATTTTTGCCTTAGGATTTCTCCAAGGATACACTCCCGTTAACAACCCATATCTACTTGGTGTACACGTTGCAGATGTTGCATAACCGTTGGTAAATTTAACTCCCTCATTGGCCAATACATCTATATTGGGTGTACTAATTTCTGTGGCTCCGTAAGAACTTAAATCTCCATACCCTAAATCGTCTAAATAGATGACAACTACGTTGGGTTTTACTGGATCTTTGGCCATTAGGCTTAGTGTTGAAATTGCGAATAATCCCAACAAAAACTTTGTTTTAAACATATTGTTTATTTTCATTTTGTATGATTGTATAATTATTTTTCTTTTGGTGTTAAATTTCTAACGATTAAAATTGCATCTGCTTCGTTTTTCCAAGGTCTTGATGCCCAAAACTCTAATGCAACTCCTCTTATAATATATTTTTCTTCTTTGCTAAACTCTCCTGTAATGGTATTAAACCATTGTTGTGTAGCGTTTTGATAATTGAAATTATCTTTTACAGCTTTTGCAGCACCTACCCAATTGTTTTCTTTAGGAGCATACACTAACACAATTCCATCTTTTTTATTAGTTAAATTGTATCCGGCTCCGTTGTACTTTTCTATAGGTTCACAGTTTTCAAAATTTACAGTATCAAACAAAGTTCTCATATGAGTAAAATAATCAAATTTTGGTTTGATAAAATTATCAGGTTGCTCAAACGGATTGTGAATTACCGCATTCCAAGAAGTTCCTTGCCAATAATAAGTAGTATAACCACCCGCAAACAAACACATATAATTTCTTCTTAAACAAGCTTCTGCATTGTCATAAGCTCCTGGAAAAGTTACATATGGAGACTCCTCATAACCACCATGTTCTATATTAAAAATAGGTTTATTAGGAAAATCTTTTCTAGCTTTTAACATGTTTTGGTATAAGGTATGTTGCCAGTTTTGCATAGAAATAAAATCAACTTCGTCTTTGTGATTTCTACAAAAACCGTAATCGTGAACAGAAACCAACCTGTTAAAAGCATCTAACTTTCTGGTACGTTCTATTCTTTCTGATATATAATCTTTGGTTGCTCTCTCATAATGCAATGCTTCTTTAGACACATCCCAAATGATGTTTGGAAAAGCTTGGTATCTTTTTATTACATAATCGTAATACATATTGTCTGCCTTAGATTGCATGTCTGGCCAGTTTACCAACTTATTCCATACATAAATCATTAAATGACTTACAATTTCTTTGTTGTGCATTTCTGAAATTACTTTATCAAAATGATTGAAAAAATCAATATTTAATGCACTAAAATCTGGATTGGAATTGGATCCTAAAAACGGAAATATATCTTCTCTACTTCCATATTCATGCTCAGGATAGTCTAATAATCTTTTGTCTTTTGGCCATTTTACATCGTAAGAATATACATTCATTACAATTTGATTAAACTTGTGTTTTTCTACCAAAGACAACAAGTGCTTAGTTTTGGTAATTTCTTTTTGATTGTAATCTAATGCAAACAACCAATCACATTCAAATGCCAAATTAAAATAATGAGATCCGTCTTGATAAAACAAGTGTTGAGGATTTTCTTTATTTAAAACCACTCCACCGTGACGATTTTCTTTTTGATTTTTTGAAACTAAAATTTTTCCTTTTTTATGATTCAATTCTTTAATATCGGATTCTATCACAAATGTTTTTTTTCCAATAACAGCACTAGAATATCTAAAAACCCACTGTTTGTCTCCGTTGTAAAACATTGGAATTTTTTGAGTGATTTTTTTATCTGTAACAATGGCAAAACTATTTTTAGAAAAGGGATCTTTTACCTCTTTTTTAGTTTTAAAAACTAAATCGGCTACTTGCCATTGTTCTATTTTAACGGTACTGTATGATTTGGGATTTTGCCATTTTTGTATTTGTGCTGTTAAAAGTTGACAGCAAAAAATGGTTATTGATAAAAGAGTTAACTTACTTTTCATTTGTTTTACGAATTTTTTAATTGTTTTACGAATAAGATCAACACGTAAAAGTCTTTATTTTTTTGACACTATCTAAAACAGCACTTATTCAAATACTATTCAAAAGTAGTATACCTCAATCAAAAACTAGTATTTACCTACGTAAAAATATAAGTTTAAAAACTAAACTAACAACACGTATGTTTTTCTTAATTAGTCATATGTTTTATTTCTCAAGATTTCTATTCATTACTTTTGAGTTATGACTACCCAAAAAACAATCAATCTAATTCTTTTTTTATGTTTTCTTTTTTTGTCTCTAAATACAAGTACGACACAAAACCTAGAAAATCAAGAAATTAAAAAAACTAATGCCTTAGAATCTGACCATTCTAACAGTAAAAACACTACCAACACACTAGAATATGAACAAAAAACTGAACAAATTTTATGGAAAGCTAAAAAAGCAAAAGACACACTTTTAATTATAGATTCTTTATTAAAATTAAGTAATAGACATCGATATAGAGGAGATTATGATTTGTCTTTTGACAATTTATGGGATGCTTTGTTATTAACCAAACAAAAAAAACACGATGTAGAATTACAAGAAATCCATAGAGGTTTAGGTATTTTATACAATATATATCATAAAGATTCTCTTTCATTACATCATTTAAACAAGGCTTTAACTATTTCTAAAAACTTATTAAAAGAAAAAAAAATAAAGAAGTCTATATTAATCTCATCTTACTTTACCATTTCTATGTTTTGGAGAGATAAAAAAAATTATTCCAAAGCATTGATCTATTTAGACTCTTGTGCTTCCATAAACAACCATCAAAAAGAACTACCATATGTGATTACAGATGTTGGTTATTGCAATTTAAAATTAGGAAATTTACCCAAAGCAGACTCTTTATTGCACAAAGGTAAAAAGTTATTAGAAGAAATAAAATCACCCTATTTAGTTGCCAATCTTTCTTTTTTAGGAGATTTAAAAAAAGAACAATCTAATTACAAAGAGGCTCTTAATTTTTACAAGCAAGCAAATATCATTCAGCAAAACCAAAAGGTTCATTTAGAGCTAAAACCCGAATTATTAAAGAAAATTGCTGATATATATATAATTCAAAAAAAGTATGTAGATGCTATTTCTTACTTAAAAGAATCTCAAAAAAGTTTTGAAAATTTATTTAGCACAACCAACAAGAACAATCATAGATTATTTGAAATAAAAAACAAATATTTAGCAGAATTAACCGAAAACAAAAAAATAATAGACACTCAGTATTCTATTATTGAAAAGAAAAACAAAAAATTACTACTTATTTTTATTTTGCTTGGTGGATTATTTTTAAGCTCTGTAGTGGTATATATAATAATATATCAAAGAAATAAAATCAAAAAAATATCGCTAATTAACAGTTTAGATAAAGAAAAAAACAAAGCGGTACTAAAAGTTAAAAGTAAAGAGCTTACTACCCATGCTTTAAAAATGATTGAAAAAGAAGAAACCATTCAATCTTTATTAAATACAATTAAAAAAACAAATCTTAGCGAATACAATAAACTACAAAACAAACATGCAAAGGGTAGTGATAGATATTGGGAAGAATTTAACAAACGTTTTACCGAAGTAAACATTCATTTTCATGAAACACTTTGTAAAAAACATCCTGATTTATCTCCTACAGAATTAAAACATTGTGCTTTGATAAAACTAAACTTCAATAGTCATGAAATGGCTAAAATTCTTAATATCTCTTTACAAAGTGTACATACCTCTAGATATAGAATTCGTAAAAAAATGGGATTAGATTCTAACAATGGTTTGCAAACCTATATAGGTTCTATTTAGTGTTTAAAAACAACAAACCTTCCTAATCATTTATTAGGAAGGTTTGATTATAAATACAATCTATATTTTTATGATTTTTTAGCAATTAACTGATCTACCTGATTTTTAATTTTTTGATTGTTATCTTTTGACAACTTCATGTATTTTTTTAAATCATTTGCTAGCTTTACAACAACATCATTGTATTTAGAGTCATCAATAAAGTTAACCAATTCATCAGGATCCGCTTCTATATCAAACAACCAAGGTTTTCCTTTAGACATTACACTTAATTTATATCTGCTTGTAATAGCTGCATAATATCCTAGTCTAGAAAAAGTAACATCGTCCCAGTTAGTAGGTAATTTATCTTGTAATAACGGAGTCATATCTCTACCCGCAACTTTAGGACAGTCTATATTTAGTAATTTCAAAAAAGTAGGCATCCAATCTGTATTATTAGCTGCTAAATTCACCACTTTTTTTCTAGGAATTAAAGGTTTTTTATTGGTTTGACCATGGGCTATTACAAAAGGAATTTTTGCCGATGCTTCGTGAATGGTCCCTTTATTTACTCGTCCATGTTCTCCCAACAAATCTCCATGATCTGATGAAAACATGACGATGGTGTTTTCTAAAATTCCTTCTTTTTTTAATTGCTGAATAATTCTACCTACATTTTCATCCACAATTTTAACCATTCCTAAGTATTGCTGAATACTTTTTTTCAACTTTTCTTGATTGTTGGTTTTATTATCAGGGCTTTGCCATTTGGGTAATTTCCCTTTGTTATTAAAAGCGTAATCATACGTTTTAGGCAATTCAACCTTCATATTATTATACAAAGTATCATAAGGTGGTCTTGCTTGATCTGGAGTATGTGGGTCTGGAATACTTACCACATAAAAAAATGGTTTTGATTTGTTTTCTGCAATAAATTCAACCGCTCTATCTCCCAACCAATCGGTTGTAAATTTTACGTTTTTAGATCTTTTATCTTGATACACAGGTTGTCCATATTTGTCTTTCCCTATCAACTTAGGCTTTTTAGCAGCTCTGTACGGATTTCCATCAGCATCAATTCCCTTAAACTTATCGTGTCCTCCATTAAACATGTATTTTTTATCTTGAAAACCATAAGTGTCTGTAGGAACTCCTGTTGGATGTGGATTCCACCATTCATCGTGATCTTTATTTCCAGACTCATCTCTACTTTCTGCCAAATGCCATTTTCCTGCATAACCAGTATAATAACCTGCATCAGACAAAACATCTGCAATGGTAGTTACTTCTGGTTTTAAATATTTTCCATCTCCAATTTTATTAGAGTTATTAGGAATTCCCAAAGTCATAGGATACATTCCTGTAAACATAGAAGCTCTTGAAGCTGTACACACTGCAGCACTACAATACATACGGTTAAAAATAGTTCCATTTTCTGCCAAAGAATCTATGTTAGGAGTTTTTACAGCAGCTTCTTTTCCCCACTGTAATGCTTGTTCTGGACTTAACTGATCTCTATAACAGCTTAACGTTCTAAAATTGTGTTCATCTGTAATAATCCAAATAACATTTGTTTTTTGGGTTTGTTGAGCAAAACCATGCAGATTAAACAACACCAATAATAAACACCAATACATTTTATTCATAAAATTTGTTTTTAATAATAACCACACCCAAAATTAATAGCACATTACTCAGTTAATGTCCTATAGTATGTATTTTTTGTGCCTGTAAGTAAAACATAGAAACACATATCGTTTTATAATTAGAAATTAAAAACCTTTATATTTATCCTTTTCCAATCCAACAACTAAAAACTCATGAAACATTTATTATACCTTATTCTATTATCAATCATTGTAAGCTGTACTCCTAATCAGGAATCCAAAAACAAAGAAAATTGGATCTCTTTATTTAATGGTAAAGATCTTACCGGATGGGATCTTAAAATTGCTGGATTAGACATTAATGATAATTACAAAAACACTTTTGTTGTAGAAGACAGTATGCTTAGAATTAAATATGACGAATACGATCAGTTTGACAATAAGTTTGGACACATATACTACAAGCAACCTTTTTCTTATTACAAACTGGCTTTTGATTATAGATTTGTAGGTGAGCAAATTCCTGGCGGAAATGTTTGGAATAATAGGAATAGTGGAATTATGCTACACTCTGAATCCGTAGGTAGTAACAAAAATCTTCAAAACTTTCCTGTTTCCATTGAATTGCAACTATTAGGTGGATTAGATGATCAAAAAGAAAGAACAACCGCAAATGTTTGCACTCCAGGTACTGCCGTCGTTTTAGGAGATACAATTAATTATACGCATTGTATTTCATCAAGTTCTAAAACCTATTTTGGTGACCAATGGGTACATGCCGAAGCTATTGTGATGGGTGGAAAATCTATGACTTTTATTGTAGAAAATGATACTGTGCTTAAATTTAAAAGCCCACAAATTGGTGCCACTGAACGCAACAGTCAATACAGAGGTGAAAATTGGAAAAAATGGGGAATGGATGAAACTGACTGGAAAAACAGAGCTGGAGAAATTGTTAACAAAGGTTACATTGCTTTGCAAGCAGAAAGTCATCCCGTAGACTTTAAAAACATTCAACTTTTAGATTTATGTGGTTGTATGGATAAAAAAGCTAAAAACTACAAGTCCTATTTTGTAAAAAACGATCCCAATAAATGTGAATATTAAAAATCAAAAAGGAGAGTACTTACTCTCCTTTTTTTATTGAATTAAAAACTTATTTAACTCTTAGTAAATTCTTTTCCTCCCTTACAAACGCTTTGCTGTTTGCTATCGCTTCTTCTATATTTTTATCATCTGCAAAAAAGTATTTTCCTGCCAAAGCATCTGCACTACCACTAATTATGGTATTAATTAAATCTACCGAATCTTGAGCATTAGACATTACTCCGTATTTTAAAACAGCCTCTAATTTAGGCATGTATTTTTTACAGACTTTAGATTCTACCAATATTTCTGTTCGGTCATTTTTTATAAAACCTGGATTAAAACTAAACGCTTTTATATTTATTTTTTCTTGTGCCAACTCAATACTAACCGTTTCTGTAAACTTTACAATAGCAGATTTTGCTGCTCCATAGGCAGAACCAAAAGGTTTGGGTTCTTGCACCCCACCTCCACCAAGATTGATAATATATCCTTTATTCTTGTCTTTCATACAACTAATAGCCGCTCTGGTTCCCAAATAAGCCGTGTATAAATTTAAGTTTACCTCTGTCCACCAATTTTGAGGTTCTAATTCCCAACTAGGACCAATTGCATTGTGATTGTTGACTCCCACATTGTTGATCCAAACATCAAAACCATCAAACTCTTTGCTTATTGTTTTAGCACATTCATCAACTTGTTTTGGCTCTGACATGTCTGCCAAAGCAATACTCGCACTTCCTTCCTTTATATTAGCATTAATAGTATCTGCTAGTTTTTTCACACCTGCTTCTGATCTTCCCACACAAACAATATGATGTCCTTTTTTAGCCAGACCTTTAGCTAACAAACTACCTACACCACCTGCTGCCCCTGTAATTACAATTATTTTTTTCATATTCTTATGTCTTTTTAATCAATTTTTTCTGAATCTCTTCAATGCTTAAGTTTTTAGTCTCTGGTAAAAACCTGAATAGAATTACAAAACCTATAAGTCCTAAAACAGCATAAAAAAGAAAAACAGAACTCGCCCCCATATTAGCCAACTGCCAAGGAAAAAAGAGCTGTACAAAATAACTTGTAATACTGGTAATAAACGCAAAAGATGGAATTGCAATTCCTCTTAATGAAATTGGAAAAATTTCAGAAAACAAAACCCATAATACAGGCCCTATAGAAAAATGAAAGGCAGCAATAAAACTTAATATTCCAAATAAAATTAGCGTAGTATTTAATTTTACTGCTTTTTGAATAAGATTGCTTGCATGAATTCTAGCCTTTTTTTCTCCCAATAAAAGTTTAAGTTCTTTTTTAAAAACGGCATCGCTTTTAAATTCTTTACCCACAATAAGCATTAGCAAATCTTTGTTTTTAAATTCAGTTAATGTGACCACATCTTCTTCCACCAATTTATACCTAGCTGTTTTAAATCCGTATGAACAAATCCCTAAACTTAACACCAACCACAAAGTTCCCCACACTATCATGGGTCTTCTTCCAATTCTATCTATAAACACAATTGCCAAAATCGTAAAAAACAATCCTGTTACTCCAACCCAAATTGCTTGAATAAAGGCAGCATCTGTTCCTATTCCTAACTGTTCAAACACTGTGGGAGCATAAAATAAAATAGCATTGATTCCGGTAATTTGTTGTACCAACGCTACGGTAACCCCAATAATCAAAGTCAATCGCATAGGTTTGCTTACAATCTCTTTAAACTGATCTAAAACAGATTGATTTTTTTCACTCGTAGCCAAACTAACTACCATTCCTGCTACATGCTCATCAACCTCTGTATTCGGCATTATTTTTCTCAATGTCTTTTTAGCAGCTTTTATCTGATTGTTAAACACTAACCAAGACGGACTTTCTGGAATAAAAAACAACAAAATTAGCCATAAAAAAGCAGGTATAATTTCAGAACCTAACATCCACCTCCAGGTATTTTCTTTAATTCCTAAAGAGGTAATCCAATCGGAGTTTACACCAACCGCATCTATAATTAAATAATTCACAAAATACGCAGCAGACAAACCTATTACAATATTTATCTGATTGATTGAAACCAATTTTCCTCTCCATTTAGGCGGTGCAATTTCTCCAATATACATAGTTGCTAAAGAAAGAGAACAAAAAGCCATTCCTCCTAAAAAACGAGCCAATACCAAAGTAAGGTACGTGGGTGCAAACGTAGAGCAAACGGCAGATACCAAATACAGTAAAGCCACCAATTGCAAGGCCTTTTTTCTACCCAACTTATTGCTTAAATACCCCGCTAAAGGCAATGCTGGCAATACACCAAAACCAGGTGCACTCACCACAAAACCAATTTGCATCTCGCTCAAAGCAAATTCTTGTGTTAAGTATTTAACAGTACCCGATATGACTGCAGCATCTAACCCAAAAATAAAACCACCTATGGCAACAATTCCCGCATATACAAATGCATTTAATTTATGACTTCCCATATTATTGTTTTTCTATTGATAACATCTTACCTCATACAACCTACCTACAGTAGCTCCATAGGTATCTAGTAAGGTCACCCTAACGGCTGTGGTTTTTATTTTGTTGAAATCAAATTTTATCAATCTTTTAGTATTCTCTTCTTGTGTTGCTATTACCCCCCAAGCACCATTTATTCTTGCTTCTAGTTTGATGGTTTTTAACAATTCTGAAGGTACTCCTTCCGTATAAAATTTATTTCTATAAGCATCATCATGCATTAACATGATGTTTTTTCTGGTATTGGTATCACACTTTACCTCTACTTTAGAAATTTCTACAGATTCTCCCCATTCAAAACTTACATTAGCAGGCAAAGATTCCGATTGCCAATGATTGATTTCATCCCTTTCTTGTACATCTCTAGAATATCCGTTAACCAATAATTTAGCATCTCCAGAACTGGTAGAAGATGCATAAATAGCAACTACTTTTTTAGCCAAATCTTTTTCATCCTTAGCAGGTCTGTTAGGAATGTAAGCATCGTCTCTTAACAACTGTTCTTGCAATTCGTTTATATGATGATTTCTCAATTCTCTTGGAGTTATATTTTTATCCACACACATAGCTGCTGCAGTTCCTACCGCTTGCCCCATAGTAGCACATGTCCCCTGTAATCTTGTTGAGGATAAGGCTATATGAGACACACTAACATTACGACCTGCAAACAATAAATTTGACACGTTGTTAGAGTACAAACAAGACAACGGAATTTCATATACTTTTTTAAACTTATAGTGGAAATAACTTGCTGGTTCTTTTAAATTTTCAATTCCCCCAGGATTGTGCTCATCCAAAGACCAACCTCCATAACCTACTGCATCTTTAAAATGTGTATGATTCAATAAATCTCCTTCGGTAAGAATATGATCTCCCATAAACCTTCTAGATTCTCTTTTCCCTGGAATAGAAGCTACCCAATCCAAAGCATAGTTTTCAGCTTCGGGATGGTTTCCAGAATTTTTTACATAATCCCAAACACCGTACAAGTGCCCCATTAATCGATGTCTAATTTCTTCTGTTTCTCCAACAATATCATTTTCACTACCTACTTCTACCCACCAAAAACCATGGTTTATATTCCTTAAACTACGATGCTTATCTGGTCTATGTCCTTCTGTATACGGTATGGCAAATGCGGGTGCTTTAAACGGCATTGGTTTTCCCATATCTTTGGATCTAAAAATAAGAGAAGCTCCCATTTTCCAATTATCTGGTTCGTCTGGAGCATACTTTTCATTAAATTCTGCTTTTCCTTCTCTACCCGAACGATACAAAGCTCCCGCTGTTGCTGCCATCAATCCATCTCCTGAACAATCTATAAACTGCTTTGCATAAATTGTGTATTCCGTTTCAGAGGTAATTTGCCAACATTTTACCGATTTTATTTTATCTCCTTTTGTTTTGGCTTCAATTGCCTGTGTGTTCATCATCACCGTTAAATTGGGTTCTTGAGTCACATAATCATACACCATATGATCCCAAACATTCCAAGAATTTTGTGGATTGTTAAAACGATTGTGCAATAAGATTTCTTCTACAATTCCTGTTTCTCTTTCAGGATATCCATCTCTTAAATTGGTAACTCCATTTAAATGCACTCTTACCTCGCTAGAAGCATTTCCGCTTAACACCGCTCTGTCTTGTACCATAATGGTTTTAGCTCCAGTTCTGGCAGCACTCACTGCAGCACAGCAACCTGCCACTCCACCACCAGCTACCAAAACATCTACATATAGTTTCTTTTTTCTTATAGGTTTTTCTTTTTTACCAGAGCCTACTTGATACCAATTGTCTGCCGTTCTTTTTTCTCCATCATCACCTCCAAAAAACACACCCTCTTCGTTAATTGTACTGGCATGTCCAACTATAGGTAATATAGAAGCTGCTACCGCTCCCTTGACTCCTTTTTTAAAAAACTCTCTTCTTTTCATCTTTTCAATTAATTTAGAGTTGGTATTAAATTGGCTGGAATGTCTAATTTTTTATCATCAGATCCTCCTGCAAAATTACTTACACTATAGCTATTAACTTTAGACCAATCTGCTTCTACTCTACCATCACCCAACACAATATTCCCTAATTTTTGTCTAAACCAATCTGCCAATGCTCTGTATTCTTTAGCATCTGCCACATTGTTTCTTTCTAACGGATCTACACGCAAATCATACAAAGCCATGTCTGCCTTAGGACGATCACAAGTCAATGCCCAAGTAACGTCTTTGTTTAAATTTGGTGCTGTAAAATAATCCCAATGATCACGAGTTCTCATTGAAAAAGCAAAATCTAAATTTCTCATATAGCCTCTGTGTCCATTTACCACATTAATTTCTCCTAAAGCATAGGCTCTTTTAGGCATTTTATGATCAATTACTTCTTGTAAATCGTACCCGTCTAAATATTCATATTTTTTAGCATGAACATCTTCTCCTGCTGCTGCCAAAATAGTAGGAGCAAAATCTACATATTCTACAATATCTGTTACCACTTTCCCTGCAGGTACTTTTGTTTTGTCTGATGATACTACAATAATAGCATCTTGAACCGATTGTTTCCAAGGGCCAAATTTTGACATCACTCCTTGCTCTCCCAAATGCCATCCGTGGTCACCTACCGTATAAATAATTAAATATTCCTCGTCTTGTTCTTTACAATATTTTTTAAAAGAAGCTACGGCATCACCAATTAAAGAATCTCCATATGCACAAAAGGCATAATAATCTCTAATTGCTTGTAACTTTTCTGTATCCTTTAACAAATCTGCCTTACACTCGTTGTAATGCAATACCAATTGTGGAGGGAATTTTGACAATTCTTCAGTATCAAATTCAGGAAGATTGTACTTCTTTTTCTTAAACATATCCTTGTATTTTTTAGGAGGTAATACAGGAGTATGTGGCCAAGTAAAGCCTAAATTAATTAAAGCTGGCTTAGAAGAATCTAAACCGCTAACCGTTTTACCTGCTAGGGTTTTGTATTTTTTTCCTGCATTTTTTAAATGATTTTTAAATTCTTGTACAATTTTTCCATCTACAGTCTCTCCTGCTTTGTGTGGATTTTCTCCTCCAATAATTAACGTGCTGTGTGGTCTTGTATAAACTCTTAAAATATCAAAGTCTTTGTCTACTTGTGCTTGTAACTTTTTATCTTTTTCAGGAATAGGGTTGTGCAAATCGTTGGTAATGTACTTTACTTTTTTTCCATTTGGATAAATGGTCGTTTCGTCTTTATAATCTAATTGAAAAACTCCATCAGGAAAAGATTGTTTGGCTCCACTTGTAAAAATATCCCCCAATCCATTACGCTCTAAATCTCCCTTAAAATTGATCGCTAAATCATATTGATTATCTGTATCGTACTTTTTTGCTTGTGTTTTAGAGACATTGCAATGAATTTTTCCAAAAGCAGCTGTTCCATATCCTAATTTCATCATGATTTGAGAAACCAAAGGCTTACCTATATCTGTTTCTTGATGAGAATTGAATTTATAATGCCCAGATCTAAAAGGATATCTACCTAAATGCATAGAAGCTCTAGAAATAGCACACATAGGTGAATTATTATATGCGTTTACAAACATAGTTCCCTCATCTGCTAATTTGTCTGCATTGGGAGATAGTACATATCCTAAAGAACTTTTACTTTTTCCTGTAGTGGCTCTATTGTAGCATTGTAAAGCATCAGCTCTTTGATCATCTGTAATAATCCAAAGAATATTAGGTTGTTTTTTTTGTGCTATTACGGATGCTTGACACAGTATTAAAATGGATAAAATATATTTTAATTTCATGATTTTATTATTTGCTGATTAACTGATCGATTAAAAAATGATAATACTCTAACGATTTAGAGATATAAGCTGTTTTGCTGAATTTCCCGAAATACTCAAAAGATATATTCCCTTTAAATTCTTGACGTTGTAACTCTCTAAAAATTCCTGAAACATTGATATCTCCTGTTCCCCAAGGCATCATTCCTTTTTTATGAGCACGGTCTTTTATCTGAATTCCAATAATTCTTCCTTTGGCTAGTTGTAACATTTCTACAGGATTTAGCCCAGAAACAACCCAATTATTGATGTCTGGATAAATTCCAATATTCTTACTAATTTTCTTTTTATGTAAAAGTGTCATCACCGTTTTTGGATGCCAATATTTGGTAGGTACTGCATGATTGTGAATTCCTACTTTTATTCCAAACTCTTGCGTTAACTGATCTACATATTCCAAATGATCATATTCTGGCTCACAGATTAACAGCTTTACACCCATAAATTTGGCAAACTCAAAAATATCTCGCCATTCCTTTTCATCTTTTCCGTTAATCACCCCAAAATGATTGATTTCTAACCCTTTGTTCACTATCTGTTGCTTCACTTTTTCTAGTTTGCTTTTCTCCAACCAATAATGAAGTGTATCAATCTCATTTCCAAAATGTTGTTTTCCCCTATAAGTGTCTACCAACGTAAATCCCATTGCCTTAATACTATCTAAAGATTGAGTAATGGTAGCTCTATCCGCAAAACTTACCGTGTGCACAGACAACGTCCACCCTAATTTTTCTGTTGCTGCTTTGTTTTGTCCATTTACACAAAAGACAGTAACTAAAAACCCTACAAAAACTACAATAGCTCTCATCTTTTACTTTTTAATAGATCCATATCTCTTTTGATACATTGTACGATGAAATTCTTTGGCTGCCTTTACCATATCTGGATAAGGAACATCTGTATTGGTTACAAAACCAACATTGTAATTTTCACCGTCGTGAGCTCTACCAGTAATGGGGGAGTCTATATATTGAAACCAGTGAGCTCCCACGAAATAAGGATTCTCTAACACATCTTCATTGTACTTTTTCCACATTCTACCTCTGTCTTTTTGATCTGCTGCATATACAATTCCTGGGTGAAAAAAACCTGTGTCTGTGGCTCCAAAATGAAACTCACCAATAATTGAAGGTTTGTCTAATTTTGCTAAAAAATTCCAGCTATTTTTCCCTAAAGTTTCTCTGTAAAAATTCACACTAAATACATCTATGTATTTTTTAGCAGCCTCTCTAACCTCTGGTGTCATTCCCCAAGTAGTAAAACGAACTCCCATATACAAATGGTTGGGCATTTTTTCTTCTAACGCATTGTGCACCACTCTAAAATATTCCGATGCATAAATAATGGTCATCTGAGCTAAATCTTCTTGCAACTTACTTGTATATTTTTTGCTTTTATCAACAGCAATTCCTTTTTCTAAAGTTTCCCAAGAATCAATTTTCTTTTTCCACGCTCTACTTATTTGCTTTACAGATGTATATTTTTTCTTTAAATACTTTATAATTTCTGCTTTTGTAGGAGATTCTTTAGCATCTTTTTTTAAAGCATCAATAACAATAATATAGCGTTGATCTGGTGATCCTTCTCTACCCCAACTTTTTTCGTTATCTATAAAAACACCTACACACCATGGATTTCCTTTTACCTGATCTGCCACAACACCAATAGACTGTTTGGCTCTTCTTACAAACTCAGGATCGTAAGGGTCTGGCATTGCTCCCCAATATCCTTTACTCAACGTTTTGTATTCTCCAATAATCCATCCGTTAGCGTAATAAGGCATGCGCTTGCTACCGTAAAAATCTTCTGCAGCCCAATTTCCAAAAGAAGTAAATCCCCAGTCTAGCATTCTATCCAAAGTAACATCTCTCCATTTTAACAAATAAGAACCTGGATATTGCTCTCCGTAACGTCTTTCTAAGTTAGCTTGATAAAAACTATACGTTTCTCCATGTTCAATAGGTCCCATATGAGATTCTCTCCTATAACTGTAATGATTTGCCAAAGGATCATCATACTTAGGTAATCCTACAAACATATTGTTTCTCCACGGATAAGCTTTAAATGCTGTTTTGGTCACTTCTTTTGACAATGCAACCATTCCTTTAGAATCTTCTGGAGTAACATCTTCTGGATCTTTATAACGAACAGAGTCGTCTTTAAAATCCATTCCTGTAAACGTAGTCGTATTTGCCATACGTGCATTTGCAATTCCGGTAGAATAGAATAAATACCCTTCTGGATCCACCAAAGCCCATTTCCCACTCACTTTTTCTGTTCTAAAGTATCCTGTACCTTTTAATTGAGGACCATTTTTCCAACCTCCAAACTTGCTTCTGTCTGCCATAGGCTGAGAAATAGCCAATGCTCTTAACTCTTTTTCTGCCAATGCCTTTAACTGCTCGTCTGATTTAATTTTCAAATTAAAATCAACTTTATTATTCTGACCATATTTATCTACAATAGCTGTTAAGTAATTGGGATCTTTTTTAGGACTTTTTACCAATCTAACATTATCTATAACCAATGTTTTTTCTTTGGCTGCTGCTGTCACATAAAATTTAATCTGAGAAATTTTGCTAAAACCACGACCACTTTTACGACCTTTTACAATCATTCTTGTTGCATTGGTTTTAAAAGGTGAGGGATCATCACGAAGCCCATGATCTTTTCCTAAATATTCTCCTTTTACTTCAAAAAAGTAAGTTTTTGTAACTCCAGCAGGTACGTTAGCAAAACGAGAAACCCAACCTCCTTTTCCATGTACACTCACATTTAAGTGTAATGCAATGTCCGTTAAATTGGTGGCATCAAAAACCAAACAATAATCTCCTAAACTAGTTGCATCCCAACCTGTTTTAGATTTTAAATCAATACCACTGCTTTTCTCATCTTCTGCAAAAACCAACTTTAGAGCTTTTGTTCCTTTGGTAACTCCTTTGTCTTGAGTAAGCTCAAAAGCGATATCAAATCCTTTTATACTTTTTAATTCTTTTTTGTTTTCAAAACCAAACAATGAGATTTGCTTTTGTGTATTCCACACACTTTTTATTTGAGCATTGGAAGGGCTTCCTAAAAAGTATAAACTAAAAAAAAAGACGAACTGTAATTTGTAATTCATTATATCTTAATTAAATATTACTATTTATTATTACACACTTAAAAACATTAAAATTTAAATTATTGATAACAACAACTCCCTTTTAATATTAAAAGAAAACAATAATAAACACATTGTTATGTTTTTCAAAAATAGCCAAGACACAACTATTTAAAATAGCTGCGTATGTAGTTTTACTATAGACATTTAAAAACAGGAACTAGAAAACAACTAGACAAGACCAGGTAAAAAGCAGTAAAACCGCTTTATAACAAACTCTTAAAAAAACATAAATTGATAGTTATATATAAAAAAGCTCTTATAATTAATTACAAGAACTTTTTTATGAATGCTTAAAATTTAGTTTTTAAAAGTATCTATTAAAACAATTAAGCTTGGCTACATTTATGTAGTTTTAGCGAACAAACAGTCTAAAAACCATTTGTGATCTTATCAGAAACATCTTTAAAACTTTATTTTACTTTTTAGTTTCTCCATACTTTCTTTCGTACATATTTTTATGTACTTCTTTAGCCGCTTTTACCATTTCTAGATAAGGTCTATCTGTTATGGTTACAAAACCAATATTACAATTTTCTCCATCGTGGGCTCTACCTGTAATACTAGAATCAAAATATTGGAACCAGTGTGCTCCTACAAAATAAGGATTGTCTATTACCTCGTTCATATATTGTTTGTACAAACGAGCTCTATCAGATTGGTCTGATGCTTGTTGCAAACCTGAGTAAGGGATTCCCGAATCTGAGGTAGCTCCATAATGAAATTCTCCAATCATGGCAGGCATATCAAACTCTTCCATAAAACTCCAAAACTTTTTACCAAACGCTTCTCTGTAATAGTTAAAACTAAATACATCTACATATTTTTTTGCTGCTTTACGTACTTCTGCTGTCATTCCCCAAGAAGTAAAACGGCAACCTAAATACAAGTGATTAGGCAACTGCTCTTTTAACGCATCATGAACAATTTGAAAATATTTATCGGCATAAATTTCAACCATTTTTCCCATATCTGCAGCCATTGTTTTATTTGGTTTTTTTGCATTATGAAATGATATTCCTTTTGACAATGTGTTCCAAGAATCAATGTTTACTTTCCATGCTTTGCTTAACGCTTTTGCTGTTTTGTATTTATCTTTTAAAAACCTCATATAAACACCTTTAATAGGTAACGATGTTTCATCCATTTCAAGAGCATCTAAAGCAAGAATATATTTAGATCTAAAACTTCCTTCACTCCCCCAGCTTTTTTCATTATCTACAAACACACCTACACACCAAGGATTATTTTTTACCTGATCCGCCACAATATCTATAGAGTATTTAGCTCTGCGTGCAAACTCAGGATCAAATGGATCTCCCATATTATGCCACTCTCCTTTACCAATTGTTTTAAAATCTCCTATTACCCAAGTGTTTGCAAAATAAGGCAAACGTTTACTACCATAAAATTCTTCTCCTGCCCAATTTCCAAAAGAGGTAAAACCCCAATCTAACATTCTGTCTAGAGTAACATCTCGCCATTTCATTAAATAAGAACCCTCAAACTGTTCTCCATAACGTCTTTCTAAGTTTGCTCTATAAAAACTAAAAGTTTCTCCATGTTGTATATTTCCTTTATGAGACTCACGACGATAACTATAATGATTTGCTAACGGATCATCATAAGAAGGTAACTCTACAAACATATCTCTTCTTCCTGGATAAGCTTTGTAGGCTGTTTTTCTAATTTCATTAGGTATTGCTACTATATTTTTTGAATCTTCTGGTGTTACATCTTCAGGATCTCTATGACGAATAGCCTCATTTTTATAATCCATTCCTGTAAATGTAGTTGAGTTTGCCATACGAACATTGGCTATCCCACTAGAAAAAAATAAGTATCCTTCAGGATCTACCAAAGCCCATTTTCCTTTGTATTTTTGAGCTCTAAAATATCCTGTTGCTTGTAATTGTGGCCCTTCTTTCCAACCTCCAAATTTGCTTCTGTTATCCATAGGCTTGGAAGTCGCTAAATATTTTAGTTCTATGTCTGCTAACTTTTTTAACTCGTTGTCTGACGATATTTTTAAAGGAAAATCTACTTTTGCATTTTGTCCAAACTTATCTACAAAACCAATTAAATAATTAGGGTCTCTTTCTGGACTTTCTACCAAACGAATATTATCTATTACGATTATCTTATCCTCATAAGCACTACGAATGCTCATTCTTATTTTTGAAATTTGAGAGAAATCTACCTTACTTCTAGCCCCTTTATTTGCCATCATAAAAGATTTAGATTTCCAAGCTGGTGGATTATTACGTAACCCATTTTCTACTTCTACATCTTTTCCTTCTAACTCAAAATAATAAGTTTCACTTGAGTTTGCAGGCATACAAGCCATACGTCTAAACACACCTCCTTTTGAGGAATGTACCTCCACATCAACATTGGCAGATACATTGGTTAAATTGGTCGCATCAAAAACAAAACAAAAATCTTTTAATCCTTTTGAATTCAATACTTTTTTAGGCTTGATGTCAATTCCACTTAACTTTTCATCTCCTTTTAAAAAAAGCGTTAAGGCTTTTGATCCTTTTGTTACTCCTTTTTTGTTGCTAATTTCTATTTTACTTGTTAAAGTTTTAACACTTTTAATATCTTTTTTATTTTCAAAATCAAACAACTCTATTTGTTTTTGACCGTCCCATACTGATTTTTTATCTTGGGAAAAAGAGTTAAAACTGAAAACTAAAGCTACTAGTACTAATGTATACTTCATTTTATTTCTTCTTATCTATTACTAATTCTTTGTAAGCCTTTATTTATTGTCTTGCTTTTTTATTTTTCCAAATTTTCTTTCATACAAGTTTTCGTTTACTTCTTTGGCTGCTTTTACCATTTCCACATAAGGTCTATCTGTAACGGTTACAAAACCTATATTTCCATTACCTCCATCGTGAGCACGTCCAGTAATATTACAATCGAAATATTGAAACCAGTGAACCCCTACAAAATAAGGATTGTCTATTACTTGATTTACATACTGCTTGTACAAACGAGCTCTATCAGTCTGGTCTGTTGTTTGGATATTTCCTGGAAAAAGGAAACCCGTATCTGAGGAAGCTCCATAATGAAATTCACCAATCATAGCAGGCTTATCTATACCTTCCATAAAACTCCAAAACTTTTTACCAAAAGCTTCTCTGTAATAGTTAAAACTAAATACATCTACATATTTAGCAGCAGCTTTACGCACCTCTGGAGTCATTCCCCATGCTGTTAAACGACACCCTAAATACAAATGATTGGGTAGTTGTTTTTGTAATTCATCGTGAACAATTTGAAAATATTTAGTAGCATAAATTTCTACCATCACTCCTAAATCTTCAGCTATTTTTTTATTTGGATTCTTAATTTTGTGAAAAGACATTCCTTTTGACAATGTAGTCCACGAATCAATTTTCACATTCCAAGCACTACTTAATTTACTTGCGGTTTTGTATTTTTCTTTTAAAAAACTCATATAAACTTGCTTGATTGGTAGTTCAACATCTGCCATTTCAAGAGCATCTAAAGCTAGTATATAACGTGATTTAAAACTCCCTGGGTTTCCCCAACTTTTTTCATTATCTACAAATACACCTACACACCATGGACTATTTTTTACCTGATTTGCAACCTTAGTAATTGCAAATTTTGTTCTGTTTGCAAATTCAGAATCAAAAGGATCGCCCATATTATGCCAAGTTCCTTTTCCAATTGTTTTAAAATCTCCAATAACCCAAGTATTTGCAAAATAAGGCATACGTTTACTACCATAAAATTCTTCTCCAGCCCAATTTCCAAAAGAAGTAAAACCCCAATCTAACATACGGTCAATAGTAACATCTCGCCATTTCATTAGGTAAGAACCTGCAAATTGTTCACCGTATTTTCTTTCTAAATTTGCTCTATAAAAGCTATAGGTTTCTCCTTGTTTTATATCTCCCACATGCGATTCACGACGATAACTATAATGATTTGCCAATGGATCCTCATAAGACGGTAGTTCCAAGAACATTTTTCGTCTCCAAGGATAAGCATTAAATGCTGTTTTTCTTATTTTATTTGGTATGGCTACAATATCTTTAGAGTCTTCTGGGATTATATCTTTTGGATCTCTGTGACGAATAGCCTCATTTTTATAGTCCATACCCGTAAAAGTGGTTGAGTTTGCCATACGAACATTGGCAATTCCGTTAGAAAAATATAAAAACCCTTCTGGGTCTACCAATCCCCATTTCCCATTGTATTTTTCTGTTCTAAAATAACCTGTTGCTTTTAATTTAGGACCTTTTTTCCACCCTCCAAATTTACTTCTATCAGACATCGGTTTAGAAACCGCCAATGTCTTTAATTCTTTATCTGCTATTTCTTTTAACTGTTTGTCTGATGTAACTTTTAAAGGAAAATCAACCTTGGCATTTTGACCAAACTTATCTACAAAACCAATTAAATAATTAGGATCTTTTTTAGGAGATGTAACCAAACGAATATTATCTAGAACTATAATTTTATCATCGTAATTATTTCTGACACTAATTCTGATTCTTGAAATTTGTGATACATCAATTTGATTTCTAGCATTGTTATTCATCATCATGATGGAATTTGATTTCCAAGGAGCTGGATTGTTACGTATTCCATTTTCTTTTTTTACTCCAGATCCTTTTAATTCAAAATAATAGGTCTGTTCTTTGTTTGCAGGTAACAACGCTATTCTTCTTGCAGAACCTCCTTTGGCAGAAAAAACCTCTACCCAAATATTAGCTGAAACATTGGAGAGGTTAGCCGCATCAAAAACAAAACAGAAATCGCCTAATTTACTAGTTTTCCATGTGCTTGTAGGATGAATATCAATACCACTAACTTTTTCATCAGCTTTAAAATTTATTTTTAGAGCTTTGGTTCCACTGGTAACTCCATTGCCATTAACCAAGGTTATTTTACTTATTAACGGTTTTATAATTTTCAATTCTTTTTTGCTTTCAAAATCCAATAGCTGGATTTGTTTTTGCCCATCCCAAATAGTTTTATGTTTTTGGGCATGTATAGAAACTGCCAAACATAAAACACTAAAAACTACCAAAACATTACTTTTCAGACTCATCATAATTCTTATTAATCGTTTGTTTTATAAACTTTAAAAAGCACAAATACGTTAATTAAAAAATTAATTTTATATCAACACTTCTATCTGTCCATTCTTCAAAATTAGAGATCAACTAGTGTATTTTGCAATGTTTAATACCGTTTTAACCTATACAGAATTAATTATTCTATAGAAATAGTATAGACAAAACCATTTATGAATGCAGCAATTACATATATTTATAAATAACTTTTTACTTTTAGTTCTTTTTAATCTATAGATTTTTGTTTTTCCCAGCTTAACATGAAAAATTATTTAAGTCCTTACTACTTTATTCTGTATCTAATTATAATGTATCCTTTTTATAATTTGAATGCACAAAACAAACAACACCTCACTTTTTCCCCTAAAGAAAAAAAAGTTACACCAAACACGATTAATTCAGATAGTCTTTTAATTTTTTACCAGGTACAAAAACAACAATTTTTAAAAGAAAATGATACTTTAAAAGCAATTAATGCAGCATTAAATATTTCAAAAATAAGTACCAACAAAGGACATTATGCACAGTCTTACGACAGTTATTGGGATGCCCTAATTTTAGCAAACAAAACAGCAGACAGTACGTATTTGGGTGAAATTTATACAGGACTAGGGGTTTTATATAGTATGTTTAATAAAGATGTAAAGGCAGAAAAATATTTTGATGCTTCTTTAAATATTTTAAGAAAACAAAAACAACCTAAAAGTAAATTAGTTAACAACTTTTATCTTTTATCCAGTCACCATAGAGAAAATGGTAATTATGGTAAAGCTCAAAAATATTTAGATAGCTGTATAAGCTATAGCAAAGACAAATTTCTAAATGGAACTACTCCTTTTACACAAGCAGAACAAGCTTATATTTATTTTTATCAAGGAAAGGTAGACCAAGCTATTAAAATTTTAAAAGAAGTAGAACGTTTTTTTATAATCAAAAATTCATCTTATTTAGTCATGTTATATTCTATTTTAGGAGATATTTATTTAAGTAAGCATGAATATAAGTTAAGTGAAAGCTATTATTTAAAATCTTTATTTTATTCAGAAAAATACAAAAGTCATCAAAATTACATTCCAAAAACTTACGAAAAATTAAGTGAACTGTATTTGGTTATGGGTCAATTAGACATCGCCTATCAATACTTAAAACGTTCCAAAAAAATGGATGAAGAACTTTTTGGAGCCAGAAGTATGAATAACAGTAATATTTTAGAAATTAAGGACAATTACAGAGTTGAATTAGAACAACAAAAAAAAGCTATTGAAAAAAGTAAAATAATAGAACTAGAGCAAGAGCAAAAAAACCTTTTTTTACGAAACTTAATTCTCTCTATTTCAATAGGATCACTTCTTATTATTTCTGGAATTATTGTTTGGTATTTGTTTAACAAAAGAAAGACAGAAAAAGATAATTTTATTCACAAACAAAAACTAAGTCACGAAAAAAACACTGAAGTTTTAGAACTTAAAAACAAAGAATTAACTTCATCAGCATTGCAATTAATTCAGAAAGATGAATTGATTTTACAAATTAAAGATAAGCTGTTGACTATAGAAGGAGCTGATAACAAGATTATCAACCAAATTATAAACCTTATAAAAATTAATAAAAGTCACGACTGGGAAGAGTTTAATGCTCGTTTTACTTCTGTAAACAAAAAGTTTTATCAAACACTTACCAGCACCTATCCAGAGCTAACTCGTAAAGATCAGCGCTTGTGTGCTTTGATTAAATTAAATTTTTCTAGCAAAGATATTTCTCAATTACTAGGAATTTCTATGGAAAGCGTAAACACCTCTAGGTACAGGCTTCGTAAAAAAATGAAACTGAATAAAGATGATAATTTACACAATTTAATTTCCAAATTATAATACAAAACGCTCCTAAATTAAATTTAGGAGCGTTTTGTATTGTGTTTTCTAGCTTTTAATTGATTAAGATCTCATCAATTAAAATTCCTTTGTCTTCTACCGTTTCTAAAACAATGGTATTTGCTCCTCTATCTATCTGAATAGGAAGTTTTACTTTGTTCCAAAAATTACCGGTATTTCTGGTGTTTCTTAAAAAGAATTTATCGTCTACAATTTTTCCGTTTACTATTACCTTTATGTAAGTTCCTTGAGCATCTTTGTATTTTCCGCTATAGCGAATATACAAATCAGCTTCTCCTGCTCCTCCATCATTTTCTTGATACCATTCTAAAGAAGCCCCTACTACATTGTGTAATTTTACATATCCTTTTCCTCTCACCAACTTGTCTTTTAAAATAACTTTACCATTGGTAATTTTGGCATCTTCGGCTTGCTCTCCAGCCACTACATATTCACCTGAATTTTTGTTCCAAGTAAATCCTTCTTTTTTTCCGAATTTTTCTTCTAAAACATAGGCTTTTTCACCATCTACAACCACCAATGCTTTTATGGTAGTCTCTAAAGCTACCTCAAAACTTTGTGTGTATGCAGTAGAAGATTCTGTAGGTATATCTCCGTTTGTAGTGTAGTAGACTTTAATATTAGGTTGTACTTTTTTTCCTCTTAAATTGATGATTTTAGTATCAATACTTACTTGGTTTGATGTAATTTGTTTCTTTTCTCCCAAAATACAGCTCGCCAATAAATTGATAGCTCCATCAGTATCTGTAGATTCTATAAACGCTCTTGTTAATCCATAAAAAGCTTTTCTGTTATTAGGCCCTACATGCTGCTCTACATCTACAGGACTTCCGTTTCCTAAAGCTTTTATTTTTCCGGATCCTAACACTTTAAAATAGGTTCTATTTTCTCCATACGGATAAAACTCTCCTTTAGCATCGGTAGTGGTTACACGAACCTGAACCAAATCATTTGCTTTATTCTCTAAAGTCTCTCCATCTACAGACAATTCAATTTTTGTAGGAGCATTGGCAGTTCTAATAACTTCTTCCGTAATCTTTTTTCCGTTTTTATAACCAATTGCTTTTAAAGTTCCTGGTTGCCATTTCACCTTCCATTCACATTGCATTTTTAACCACTCTTTTCCTGGTTTTTGTTTCCCTAAAGATTGTCCGTTAAAAAACAACTCCACCTCATCGCAATTGGAATAGACCCAAACTGGAATTTCAGTCCCCAATGCAACTTTAGGGTGTGTCCAATGTGGCAATATATGGACCATGGATTTGGTAGTCCATTGACTTTGATACAAGTAATACAAATCTTTTTCAAAATTTGACAAATCAATAGCACCTCCCATAAACGCTTTAAAAGGCCATCCTCCGTGTACATAACCTGCTTCTCCAATATAATCGTGACCTGTCCAACGGAAAGAACCTGCATAAGCCGGAATATCTCTTAACTGAGCAATATTTAAACGAGACGAAACTCGCACCATAGCATTGTCGTAACTAGAGTTAAATATTTGTTTGTGATTGGTTCTGTTAATGTCATCAATCCAATCATGTGTAAACACTTCTTTTTCTGTTAAATCTGGTAAAGCATATGGTTTTTGTTTTTTGCTAGGGTATCCGTCTCTAAACCACGTTTTGGTTCTGTAAAAACCTCTTACTTGCCACGTATGTGTGTTTTCGGTTCCTATAAAAACCTTACCATCTTGCTCTTCTTCTAAATGATCAAAAAATCCTTTTTTTTCACTGTGTCCATTCACTCCCATTACATCCATGTATTCTGACCCTGAATGCCCAGACGTTACGGGTCTAGTATTGTCTAATTCATGACAAGTTTTCACCAAGTCTGCTCCTATTTCTCCATGAGTTTCATTTCCTACACTGTAAATAATAATAGACGGATGATTGCGATCTCTCTTGATCCAATCTGTTAAGTCTTTTTTCCACCATTGGTCAAAAAAACGAGCCCCATAATCTTGTGGTGCTTTTTTTAACCAACCATCAAAAACCTCATCCATGACCAACATTCCTAACTCGTCACAAATATCATAAAAGATTGGAGTTTGCGGATTGTGAGAAGTTCTAATAGCATTGACTCCCATGTCTTTTAATTGCTGAATTCTGTAACGAATAATTTTATCGGGTACGGCAGCTCCCAAAGGCCCTGCATCTTGATGATTACAAACTCCTTGTAATTTTACATTTTCTCCATTAATCCAAATTCCTGAAGCTGGTTTCCACTCCACATCTCTAACACCAAACTTAGTTTTTACTACATCTTGTGTTTTCCCTTTTACAACAACTTCTGAAACCAACGTATATAAATATGGATTGTGTGTAGACCACAATTTTGGGTTTTCTATCTGTAAATCAGTATCTACTTTTATTTTAGCATTCTTATCCACTTTAATTTTAGATGATTTAGAAATGATTTTATTTCCATCAGCATCTACAACTGTAGTTTTTAAGGTTACCTTTTGCTTTTTATCTTGTTTGTTGATAAACTCTGTCGCAACAGAAACAGCATCTCCTTTGGTTTTTACAAAAACTCCATCTCTAGCAATGTGAGTTTTATTTTTTACATCCATCCAAACATGTGAATAAATTCCACTCCCTGTATACCATCTTGCTGATGGTTGTAAATTATTATCTACACGAACAGCAAACGTAATGCTTTCAGAATTCTGAGCAATTTCACTAATATCATAGGCAAAAGAAACCCATCCGTAAGGTCTGTTTCCTAATTTTTGTCCATTTGCCCATACGGTGCTGTTCATAAAAACACCTTCAAAAGCAATTTCTACATGTTTGTTTTTCCATTCTTTAGGAACGGTAATCGTTTTTCTATACCAACCAAAACCCGCAGGTAAATAACCGCACTGATCTCCCATAGGATGGGTTTCATCATACTCTCCTTCAATACTCCAATCATGAGGTAAGTTTAGTTCTCTCCAATCGGTATCTTTATAATTTATTTGTTCTGCTCCAGAAACATCTTTCTGAATAAATTTCCAGTCCTTATCAAAATTGATGTGTTGCTGTGCAGCAACAGAAATTGAAAAACAAAAGGCAACAAGTAGCTTAAAATATTTCATTTAGTTAGTCTTTTATAATTTAAATAAATTACTCTCTGTTCTAGCTTCTAACATTATTTTTTCAATTTTAGCCACTACTTCTGGATGGTCTTTAGCAACATTATTTGTTTCTTCAACATCAGCTTCTAAATCGTACAATTCAATTTCAGATTTTTTATTTGATGTCTTGTAAATAACTCCTTTCCATTTACCTAAACGAACTGCTTTACGACCTCCTTTGATATTAAATTCCCAATACAAATAGTCATGTTGTTTTTGCTCTTTTTGATTTAACAATGTTGGTAAAAAAGAAATTCCATCACTTTGTTTAGGTGTTTCCACCCCTACTATCTCAGCCAAAGTTGGCATTACATCCCAAAAAGCAGAAACATGATTTGTTAAAGTTCCTGGTTTAATTTTTCCTGGCCATGTAGCCACAAAAGGAGCTCTAATCCCACCTTCATACAAATCTCTTTTTATACCTCTTAATCCTGCAGTACTGTTAAAATATTTTGGGTTTGCCCCTCCTGCATCATGTGCTCCGTTATCACTTGTAAACATAATAAGGGTATTATCTTCTAAACCTAACTCTTTTACTTTCGCTACAATTTGCCCAACATAAGTATCCATTCTATCTACCATAGAAGCAAAAACTGCATACGGAATCTCTTGTGTGCAATATTTGTACTCTATCATATTAGGACCATAATCAGACGAGTATGGATGGTCTTTGTAAGGAACCTCATCAAACTTACCAATGTACTTTTGTAATATTGAATCTTTAGGTGATATCAATTCTGCATGTGGCAATACTAAAGGCACGTATGCAAAGAATGGTTTTTCTTTATTTTCTGAAATAAATTCTAACGTTTTTTCTTGAATTTTATCCTGAGCATAAATCACCGTGTTTGTCCAATCGTTTCCTTCTAAAGAATCTATTTCCTGATTGTGATTTAAATAAGCTGGGTAATAACGGTGTGCTAATTTTTGATCGTTATAACCATAAAACTCATCAAAACCTTGTTTATTAGGATCTCCTTCTCCAAAACCTAATCCCCATTTACCAAACATTCCTGTAGTATAACCAGCTCCTTTTAATAATTCGGCAATGGTAATAGAATTGGCAGGTAATGGAACTTGTCCGCCATTTATAGTATCTTCTTTATTTCCTCTAATTGGAGTATGTCCTGTATGCTGTCCTGTCATTAAAGATGATCTTGAAGGAGCACAAACTGCAGATCCACTATAGTGTTGTGTAAATTTAATTCCGTTTGTAGCCAAAGCATCAATATTTGGAGTGCTTATTTTTTGTTGACCATAAGTTCCTAAATCTCCAATCCCTAAATCATCTGCCATTATGTAAATGATGTTTGGTTTGGTCGCTACTTTTTTATCTGAATTTGTTTTGGCTTTGCATGCTGTTAGCAGTACTATACAAATTGCTACTAATTTTAATTTGTTCATTTTTAATTGAATTTATTCTTAAGTCTAACAAAATTCTTAAAACAAGATCAAGATAGTGTCGTTATATGTTTATATTTTGTTGTTATTAATATATTCTAAAGCAAAAAAAACACAAATCCATAGGAATTCTAAGGGTTTGTGTTTTTTCTACATTTTATAGTTTTACTCTAACTCGCTCAAATTTCTACTTTCTTTTATTGTAGGATCTTGATCTGCATCTACATAATTTTTAGGCTTTTTGTAATGTTCCTTTTTAGGTTTAACTCTATCTTTTGGAACCCATTTTTTTAATTCTTTTACAACTTTTTTATATTTCGTTTGTTGAATTAAATTATCCCATTCTCTTGGATCTTTTTGTACGTCATACAACTCTTCTCCTCCAGAAACATATTGAATATAATGATACTCTTCCGTTAGCACAGAGGTACCACTAGACGAAATAGTTACCCCAGGAAACTCCCATTTTGCTTTTGGATTCTTTAATAGTTTAGAAAAATCATGCCCTTCTATATTTTTCTTTGTAGGCAAATCACATAAACTTACCAATGTAGGATACATATCTAACAAACTCACAGGACTTTCACAGTAGATTGTTTTTTTCATTCCTGGCAATCTCACCATTAAAGGAGGTTTTACTGCTTCTGACCACAGCGTATTTTTTAAATAACGTGATTTTTCTCCTAAATGCCAACCATGATCTCCCCATATCATTACAATGGTATTGTCTGCATGCCCACTCTTTTCTAGCGCATCTAAGACCATACCTAAACATCTATCTGCAAAAGAAATACTAGCCAAATAAGCTTTGGTAGCTTCTTTTCCTAAATTGTGTTTTTTAACCCAATTAAATTCTACCGTTGGCTTAAATAATTGTTTACCATTTTCATTGGTAATGTCATCCAAATCATTTTCTTTAACAATAATCTCATCTATTTCATTTACATCATACATATCAAAAAACTCCTTAGGAACAAACCAAGGTAAATGGGGTTTTATGAATCCTACAGACATAAAAAATGGTTTATCAAAATCTCTAGACAACTGCTTTGTAGCCCAATCTGCCACTCCATAATCTACCATTTCTTCAAAAGAATCTTTAGTAGGCCCCCAGCTTAATTTGCTTTTTTTCTCCTTAAACTCAGGACTTTTCTTTCCGTTAATAACTCCTGCTTTAGAAGAAGTTACATATTTGCTATCTGCTTTGTCATTATTATACCTTCTTGCTCTTGCAAATTCATCAAAAGCCCAAGCACCAAAATCAGTCTTTCCGTTTTTAGTTCCATGCTTGTGAAACATTTTACCATTAGAAAGTGTATGATACCCGTTTTTAGAAAAGTATTCTGGTAACGTTGCATTTTTTTGTACGACATCAGAAAAAATCATATCCTGTGAATTACCATACACCCCAGAGGTACTAGGTAAAAAACCAGACAATATAGCAGATCTAGATGGACCACAAATAGGAGCCGCACATACTGCATTTTTAAACACCATCGCTCCTTGTTTGGCAAACTTATCCATACTAGGAGTAATGGCTTGTTTGTTTCCACCTAAAGGTTCAATCCAATCATTAATATCATCTATGGCTATAAACAATACATTGGGTTTCTGCTGGGCATTAACACATAAGCTACTCAAACATAAAAAAAGGGTTAAAGCTAAATTTTTCATTTTCTAATTTATTAATATGTCAAATCAATAAATTTTAAAGAACCAGCAAGCACTTTTGTATTGATGGTATTTCCTTTAATATCAATCTTTTCTTTGGATAGAATGTCAATAGCAGATGTAGGTTTTTTTCCATTAAATGTAATCGTAACATTTCTATCTTTAGGCTCAATATAACCAGGGTCAACTAGAATTACACGAATGTGGTTTTTATCAATACGAATAGCACTCCAAGAAGCACCTTTTACCTCAACTGGCAACGCTAATTTTCCTTTAGCTACAATTTCTTTAAACTCTGTTGCATACTCTTTTGCCGAAATTAATTTTCCGTTAGAAAAACCTTTAGACCCATTACTTACACTATAAGGAATGTTATTTTTTTCTAATTCTTTCGCATATTCAATAGGAGCAATTGGCACCATTCCGTTTGGCATTAATGGCATATAATTTAACCATCTGTAATCTACTCCTAAAGCAATTTTAGAATAATCGTGTTCGGGGATATTAGTTCCTGCCCAATGCATTTGCGTTACCGAAAACAAATCTTGATCATCTGTAGGCTTGTATTGTTTTAAAGAGTGATGATTGTCTATGGTATGTATCAAATGTTCATCTACTTCTTTAATTAAATGCCAAGAACCAATAGATAAAATATCTTCTTTTTTAACCATTGGCAAAGCTCCAGATTTCATCAACCCAAATAATATATTTAATCCAGCTCCTTTGGTAAAGTTGTTATCTATAATTACTCCGTGTTTAGCTCCATAAGCAGCCATCATAACTCCTTGTCTTAAATACGGCGAAAAAGAACGTTGTCCTCCTGGTGATAAAGGTCTCCAACTTGTTGGGTTGTCATCTACCAAACGCATGGCAAAATCATCTATATAACCTGCTACAAACATTCCTACTCTCCCACTTAAATTAATATCTTGAGTTCTAGAACTCGTGTCTTCTGATGCGGGAGCTAAAATATCATTGTACTTTTTAGAAAAGAACAGCTCTTGCCATAAAGGCAATTTATTTGTCAATGCCCAAAATGTATTTTTGTATCTAAAATATAACTTGGCTTTCTTGTGCTTTCTGATTGCTTTGGCCAACCTTGGAATGTATTCTTTTACAAAATGCACTACTCTTGGGTCATCTACATTGTCCATTTCGGCATACACAAAACCTCTACAAGTAGTGGGTGCCACTTCTAAAATTTGCTCTAATGTTTCTATCTGAATGTAAAAAGGATCATTTCCATGTCCTGCCCAAAACGTAAAAGGCTGTCCTTGTTTTTCATAAGTTCTAGCCATATTTACAATGTCTTCTCTAGAATCTTGATATTTTCCTCTTTTGTCTTTTTTTAATGCTATTTTTCCCATAACAGCTACCATATGACTCCTATCGGTACCTTCTTTAGGTGATTTTTGAATAACAAATTGAATGTTATTCCCTTTGATTTTGTTCACCTTTGCATCTACTTTTTTACTGGTAACCATTACCCAATCTTGATTAGATTTTTGTTGGTAGCTAGGCATTTTAAAATCTAATATTTGTTTGTACAACAGCTCTAAGTTACCTTCTACCTGTTCCATGGTTCCTTGCAGTTTTTGTGAAATAGTAGCCCAACTATTTTTAGTTAAATCATACTTATAAATTCCACTTCCTCCATCTACTTCTCCTGCAGCTATTAATTCTTTAGATTTGGAAGCAACAGCAAAATCACTAAAAACAATTTCATCATTTTTAGCATATCTAGTTCCAAATTTTTCTATCAGTTTACCCGACAAATCTAATTGGTACATAATTCCACCAAACTGAAACATAATTTCATCTCTAAGTGGCAATAAACTAATTCCTTTAGAGTGTCCATATCTTTGATTGTCTTTTCTGGTTGCTTTGTATTCTGCAATTACTTCAAAACTTGAATTAAGCCCTGTAAATAAGGGTACAAAAGAAATATCTCCAAAAAATAAAATATCATCTAATTCATCTTTGTTAATGTCCGATATAGAAATATTAGTAACCATTGCTTTACTCAAACTTTTAAGCTTTGGATTTCTGTAATTTGCTTCTTTTAAAACTTTTTTAGACTGAGAGTCTAGAACCCCCATAAATTCCCAACGGAACTTATCATGAGAATAAGTCATTAAAAAAATATCTTGCTTGTTTTTACTTGTAAAGTTTCCAGCTTCTATTTTTCTTACCACTCCACTAATTTTTGTAGTAGAAACCTGTTTCCCTTTGGCATCTAGCTCGTATAATTTATAATCATTTCCTCCTGCAAAAATCTGTAGTTTGTTGTTGTTTTTAACCACTGCAATTTCAGAAAAACGAACTTTATGATCTGGTGTAAATTTCCATAATAATTTTCCTTTACTAGACCAACAGTATATGGTTCCGTTTGCTGATGCCGCTAACAAATCATCGTTCCCATCATCATCTATGTCTGCTGCTTCAATTTCAAAAATTACGGCTGGAGTTTCAATGGTAGCACTCCACAAGTTTTTTCCTTCTAAAGTATAACACCCCACACCATCACTTAAACTAGAAACATACAAAACTTCTTTATTTTTTACAGAAGCTACAACTGCATTTCTAACTGTTGTTTCTTGTGTGAAAAAATTATCCGATGCTGAATTTTTTGCATTTGCAGCATTGCAAAAAACAACACTTAGCAACAATAAAACCCCTTGCTTTTTTAAAACCTTTAAACTGTTTTTAATTTTTTTCATATATCAAAATTCATATTTAATCAATAAGTTTAAATAGGACAGTTTATTGTTTTGTGGGTTTAAGTTAGAATGTCTCTACAAGTCCATAGATTGTGTGGATGCATTTATTTCTTAATTTTTTAACTTCTTTTTTAAAAACTGTACTGTTTCAAAAGCTATTAAGTTATATCCTGTAGAATTTGGATGTCTATCAAAATACCATGATTTTACATGGCTTCCAAAAAGAGGATCTAAAGACATATCATTTACTTTAACTACATATCCATCAGGTTTGTTTCCCCATCCTTTTCTAAAATAAGTATAAGGTTTTAGCCAATTGTGATACTTTTTTGGAATGTCTTTTAAATAACACTGACGTACATTTAAACTATTTCTACCATTGGCTAGTAAATAATTGTTATACGGAGTAAAAATATCTAACACTTCTATATGATCTTCTTTGGCTATTTTAAAAATCAAATCATTTACTTTTTCACATTCTTCTGGAGGCATAAAACTAGTAATGGTTGCCAAAAACAAAACAGCTTTAGGATGGTCTTTTTTTAGCTGACGAATTAAGGCTCTCATTTGAACAGGAAACTCTTTCTTGAAATCTTTACATTTGAACCAATCGTTAATCCCCATTCTTAAAAAGATGTAATCCACATCTTTTACATTCGCTATCGTTTCTTGATAATGCTTACTTCCCAACAATCTTTTTGCGGTTTCTCCTCCTTTACCTGCGTTTATCACTTCTAACGCTGGCAAACCTTCTACCGCAGCTAATTGTGTAATCATTTGTTCTAAGTGCGGACCTTCTGGTTTTACTTCTCTAGGCATAGTTCCTATAGTAGTACTGTCTCCTACTAATAAAATTTTAGTTCTATTTACCTGTTGAGCATAGGTTAAAAAAGTAATCATTACGCTTAAAAGAAAAATAATAGGTGTCTTTTTTGATCTCATTTTATTTTATTTATGATAAGTTATTAAGTATTAAAAAAGACCAGAAATAGTCTAACTTTTTCTGGTCCATTGTATAATAATTTCTAATACATTTTTAATTTACAACAGTACTTCTTCCTGTTTTTCTTAATTCAATATAGGTCGTTTTCATTTCGGCAATTCTTTTTGCATATTTAGAATTGTTAATTAAGTTTTTAGCTTCGTCTTCTGACAAATTATCTTTTAAATTAAACAAGGCTACATGGGTTAAGTTCCCCAATTTATTCACTTTCTTCTTAATATCTGATTTTAAAATCAATTTCCAATCTCCATCTCTTATCGCAAAAGTCGGTCCTCCTGCAGATTGATGCATTAAATAAGTATGTGCCTTTTCTTTTGCTGTTCCTCTAAAGTATGGTAACAAATCAGCCGAATCTAACACTTTGGTTTTATCTAAAGTTTGATTTGATAAAGCTGCTAAAGTAGCTACAACATCTTGCCCAACAATAGGTTCATTACTAATAGATTTTGGTTGAATCACCCCAGGCCAAACTGCTACAAACGGAACTCTATGACCTCCTTCATTAATAGAACCTTTACTACCCGATAATCCGTTACTGGTATCGTGTCCTGCTTTTTTCATGTCTTTATCAAAAGACAAACCACCGTTGTCCGATGTAAAGATGAACAAAGTGTTTTCATAAGCTCCTGTTTTCTTTAAAGCCTCTACTAGTAAACCTACTTGTAAATCCAATTCATAAATCATATCTCCATGTTTTCCTGGAGTTGCTCCTGCTACTTTAATAGTATCAAATTTTGCAGGTGGTTCATGCGGAATATGTACTGCCTGGCTACAGTAATACATAAAAAAGGGTTGGTTCTTTTTTTGCTTATTGATGTAGTCTACAGCTTTGTGAGCCAAAATACTTCCTGCTTCTTTTGGATCCCAATTAGAATCTCCCAAACCACCACGTGTTAAATGTTTTTTAGAAGTTGCATACCCTGTTTGATTCGCATCCAACTCTTTTAAAACTGAACTTGAAGCTAATTTCATCCATTCTCTATTTTCATAAAAGGCAAAAGGTATGTTCTGAATTCCTTCGGGCAATTCCAATGCATAATCAAACCCATAACTTAAAGCTCCTCCGTTTAAATAAGCATGATTTATCTTTTCTCCTTTTTTTCTAACCCAAGAACCACCTAATCCCCATTTTCCAAAAAAGGCAGTAGTGTATCCTCCTTTTTTAGCAATACGAGCACTTGTTGTAAATCCATTAGCATCAATTAAAGCATTTGCTTCTGGAGTCCAAACTCCAAACGGTCTTTGGTTTCTATAAGAATAATTCCCCGTTAACATAGAAAAACGCGTTGGAGCACATAAGGAAGCAGGGGAATGTGCATCGGTAAAACGCATTCCTTGATCAATTAATTTATCAATATTAGGTGTATGTACTGTTAGCTTTTTTTCTCCTCTTTCTTTTTGATAAAAGCTTAAATCTCCCAAACCAATATCATCTGCCATTAAAACGACTACATTGGGCTGTTTTTGTGCGTTTAACTTGGTAACTGTGGTCGCTAGAAAAAGAACTAGTAACGTAAATATATTTTTATAAAAATGTTTCATTATTTTGTTTTAATGTTCAATTTTTCTGTTTTCAAGCCTTTTGAAGTTGCTGTAATTGTTATCTTTCCTATTGCTCCTTTCTTAGATCGAACAACAACTAGTGCCATCCCATTAAACACTTTTCTTGTAGTAGCTTGAAAAGATTCGTGACTAGTTGGATCTCCATTTCCTACCGCTATAATTTCTCCAGGACCTTCAATTTTATAACTTACGGTATTGTGTGTTCTAGGAACCATATTTCCTTTTCTATCTGTAATTTGAACAGTTATAAACGATACATCTTGTCCGTCAGCATCAATAATAGCTCTGTCTGCAGTTAAAGAAATTTTAGTTGCTTTTCCTGTTGTCTTAACCTCATCCGTAGCCCATTTTTTTCCGTTTTTATAAGACACTACTTTTAAAGTTCCTGGTGTGTATTTTACCTCTTTCCACATCAATCTATATTGATATTGTTCTTTCTTTTTTCTTCCTAAAGATTTTCCATTTAAAAACAATTCTGCTTCATCACCCGAAGTATAGACAAAAACAGGAGTTACTTCTCCAATTCTTTCTTCCCAATTCCAATGTGGTAAAATATGTGCCATTGGCAATTCTGGTCTCCATTTAGATTGATACAAATAATATCTATCTTTTGGAAATCCACATAAATCTACAATTCCAAAATACGAACTACGTGGTGGAATTTGTTTCCCCATTTTTTCTAATTCGGCTTTCATTCTAGCTTTTTCAGCAGGATCAGAAAAATTTAACAAATTGGTTTTGTCTTTATTATAAGGGGTTGGTTCTCCAATATAATCAAAACCTGTCCATACAAACTGTCCAAAAACCCAAGGATATTTATCTTCTGCCTCAAAATCTACGTCGGGAGTATATGCCCAGTTTGGAGCAGAAAAATCGTAACTACTTACTTGAAAGAAACCTCCGTTACCGCTTTTTTTATTGTCATAATTTACAGGAAAAAAATACTCTCCTCTAGAACTAATAGTAGATGCTGTTTCACTACCGTACAAAGGCATATTAGGATTGTTTTTTCTAAACTCCTCATACATGTGTGGCTTGTAGTTAAATCCAAAAACATCCGCTGTTTTTTCAAAACCATTACTTGCTGCTTCTGGTCTACTGTTTCCAAAAGTAGTAGGTCTGGTTGTATCTACAGAGCGAATAATATCTGCCAATTTAGCCGCTATAGGAGCATCGTTTCCTTCTCTTAATTCAATCAATTCGTTTCCGGTACTCCACATAACTACAGAGGGATGATTGCGATCTCTTTTAACCATTGCAATTAAATCACGCTCATGCCAAGCTCCATATAAAGTAGAATAATCATTATCAACTTTTCCTTTAGCCCAAACATCAAATGATTCAACTTGTACCAAAACCCCCATCTTATCACACAACTCTAAAAACTCTGGTGCAGGTGGATTGTGAGATGTACGAATGGCATTGACTCCAAAAGATTTTAAAATCTCTATTTGACGTTCCATTCCTCTTACATTTACAGCAGCTCCCATAGGCCCTAAATCGTGATGTTGACAAACTCCATTCATGACTGTTTTTTTCCCATTTAAGAAAAAACCATCCTTATTATATTTTATAGAGCGAATTCCAAAAGTAGAAGTGTAAACATCTACTACTTTTCCATTTTTAGACAACGTTGTTTTTACCGTATATAGATTGGGAGTTTCTAAATTCCACAATTTTGGATTTTTAATTTTAATGTTACTTGGTTTGAAATAAGGAACCTTTTGTTCTGCAACTTTTACAGGATTATTTTCTATTGTAAAAACCTCGTGTAAAAGTTGAATTCCTTTTTTATCACCTGCTATTTCTGTTTCAATACTTACTGTTGCTTCATTTTCAGAAACTTTTGGAGTAGTTACAAATGTCCCCCAATGTGCAATATGTGTTTTATTTGTTTTGGTCAACCATACATTTCTATAAATTCCACCACCTGGATACCAACGAGAAGAATCAGGCTTGTTGTTTAAACGAACAGCAATGGTATTGTTTCCTGCTTTTAAATAACGAGAAATTTCAAATTGAAAAGACGTATATCCGTAAGCCCAGTCTCCCACATAACCTCCGTTTACATATACGGATGTGTTAGACATCGATCCGTCAAACTCTATAAATACCTTTTTACTTAAGTCAGATTTGGTAGCAGTAAACACTTTGCGATACCAACCGATTCCTGCCCAAGGCAACTTTCCTGTTTGGTTGGGTAAATCGGCTCTAAAAGGTCCTTCTATTCCCCAATCATGTGGTAAATTTAATGCTCTCCATTCATGATCATCAAAATTAACTTCGTCTAAATCTTTAGGTTCTGTTTTGGTCGTACCATCTGGCATAGCTCCAAAACGAGCAAATTTCCAGTTTTCGTTAAAAGATGACCTTTCTCTTTGCGCAAAAGCTGTGATTACAAACAACATTGTAACAGCCACTAATAATTGCTTTTTAAACATAATTTGTTTGTTTTTTAGTGTTTAATTTTCTTTTTAAATCCAACACTTTTACCCGTTAAATAATCAAACTGTCTACCTGTGTACGGATACTTATCAAAAATATCTCCATTTCCTAAAGTTCTAGGATCTCCTTGTGCAGTTAATTCCTTTTCCATTTCTGCTCTCATTTTTTTACACAACTCTTTATAAATTGGACTTTGTGCTAAGTTTACCATACAGTGAGGATCGTTTTTCATATCATACAATTCCTCTTCTGCTCTTAACCCAAAACTCAATGTATAAAAACGATAGTCCGAAGATTCTGGTTTGATATTCATTAAAAATGTTTTGGTAGGAGAATTGTCTACATTTCTAAACCCATATTCTGGATTTCCTGCTGGCCATCTTTCTGGTTTAATATTGTGTACATATAGAAAATCTTGATTACGAATGGCTCTTACAGGATACGATAAATTAACTCCATCTTCATTGGCTCTACCAATATCATGTCTTTCTTTACCTAACAATACATGATCTCTAGAAGCATCTACTTGTCCAGATTTTTTTGAAAATAAAATATCTTTAAAACTTTTACCTGTCATTTGTTTGTGAGGTTTGTAACCTGCAACCTCCATAAAAGTTGGTGCTATGTCAGGAAAATTTACAAAATCCTCTACTGTTCTTCCTGCTTGAATTTTTCCTTTCCAATATGCAATCAACGGCACGTGAAATCCTTCTTCGTAAATTTGACCCTTTACTCTAGGAAATGGCATTCCGTGATCCGAACTAATTACAACCAATGTATTTTCTAACAATCCTCTTTTTTCTAAAGACTTAATTGCTTTTCCTATATGCGTATCAAACCATTCTACCTCAACTGCATAATCTAAAATATCTCCTCTAACCGTTACGTTATCTGGATAAAATGGAGGCACTTTAGCATCTACTAACTTCTTTCCTTCTTTTTTCCATGAATCTAATTCGTAAAAACGATGTGGTTCTTTGGTACCAAACCAAAAACAAAAAGGAGCATCTGTTCCTTTATCTTTTAAAAATTTCTCAAAATTAGCAGCATAATCTATATTGCTAATTCCTTTATGCGGTGGTGTTAATTTAATATCACTATACTCAGGTCCAGCAGGATTGTATTTCCCTGTATATTGTCCTGGTCCCCACCCTTTTCCTGTAAAGCCAACATTGTATCCTTTTTCCATTAATAAATGTGGATAAAATTTAAATTCCTCAGGAAAGTTTGGCCAATGATTGGTAGCTGCTTTTAATTGCCAACTATATTTACCTGTTACCAAACAAGCTCTTGCCGGTGCACATTTTGGATTGCAATTGTATGCGTTGTTAAATGTTAATCCTTCTTTAGCTAATTTATCTATAGCTGGTGTATTGATAAACGTATCTCCATAAGTTCCAAAGCTTTTCATAGAAGCATCATCGGCAATACAAAATAAAATATTAGGTTTTTTGTTTTTTTTAGATTGTGAATGGTTTTCTCCAACAACAAATAATGTTAGCGTGGTACATACTAACATTTTTAAATTTTGATAAAAATTCATATAATACATTAATTTTGGTTTTTATAAAATATCTAATTTTTAGATACCTTTTAAGCCTTAAAGTTTAATTAGAACAAGCAATCCAAAGGATATTTACCCCTGTATTTTTGCTAAAACTATTAAATTCTGGACTTTTTTTTAGGATAAGTTGAATTGATGCTACTGATTGTATATTTAGTCTTGTTTTTGATTCTGATTTTAAATCATATGCTTGAAATTTAGGATAAGGCCTAGGAATTAAAATTGATGAGCTCTTTTTAAAATCACTCAACAAAGCCGTATAATTCTCTAATTGATTGCCTACTGACACCACCGAAGAATAAACCGTACCATCTTCCATTAACAACTGAATTTCTATTTCCTGAGCTTTAGAACCTTTAGCTTGTCCGTAAATAATTATTTTATTTTTTTTGATGATATCATTTTTTCTAGCTTTAACTTTATCACCACAATAGAAACGAAAAGCAAACTCATCTGCGTTTACCTTTTTAGAAGGAAATCTAAAGTTAATTTTAGACTGACTAGGAAATATAGATGCCGAAACAGGAATAACATCACTCCTTTTCATTTTTATAATAGACTCCCAATCCGTTGTGGCATTAAACAAATAAACAGGATTATCTGGCTCTACCACTCTAATATAATAAGGCTCTGAATCATCTAATTTTAAATCATCTGTATAAATTCTTCTATCTCCTAAATAAACATCCTGGTTATTACCCGGATAACTTACATACACTCCTTTTAATTTGTAACTTATGTAGTATCTTATAATTTGAGGCTTATTTGTATACTTTGCTGGGAGTTGAGCTTCATAAGAATATTCATCTATTTTATTCATTGCAACCACCTCACCTTTTCCTTTTGATAACAGAATCAACTCTACTTGTTCTGGTTTTTCTTCTGAAATTATTTTTGCTGATAACTTTAAATTCTCAGTAAGAGAAACTTCAACAGGAGACTTATGTAACAAATAATCTTGATAAGGTTTTCTTGTTGGCATATAAAACTCTCCCAACTGAATATTCCCTAAAGTATCTGTTGGGTTGTACTTGTTTTCAATTCCTTTTTTAGATACTATATATACTCCTGGCTCAACTCTAAACTGATTTACATCAGCTTTTACATCCAATAAATTACCTTTATTAATACCTTTTACAATAAAATTCTCTCCTAAATCTTTTAATTTTATTCTTACTTTTTGTTGTCTTGATAACGTGACTGCAGATTCACCTTTTGTATACGGTACAAAAAAAGGATCTTTTACCCAAAAAGCATCTGGCATTACTTCAAACCTCCAAACTCCTTTTGCTATTTTCTCTAAAAAGTAAGCTCCATTTCCTGAATATTCAACAATTGGAGAATTTCCAACTCCTGCAATTTCTTTTAATTTTTTAATGTTTTTAGGGGTTTGTTTTACTGTATTGGTATAAAAATATTTTTCATCTGTATTTAAAAAAGCCAACTTTTGTTGATGACTAAGCGTAATGTCTTCAAATTGATTGTTCTTAGGAAATCTACCATAAGTTTTATACATTGGTATTTGATGAAATACCTCTGAAGCAATTTTTAATCCAATTGCTTTTGCAGGTGTATAAGCTAAGTTTAAAAAGTGAGTTTTATATTCTATATTGGCATGAGCTTGATGCAAAGGATCATAAGCAAAATGTGCTGCAAACTGAAAACCAGCTTCTCTAAAACTTCTTGCCATTGCCGGATATAAATAAGGAGCATCTGTATCTGCAGGACTAAATTCATAAATAAACTTAGGTCTTTTCTGTTCTTTTAATTGTTGATTAAAAGGCACTAAATACTGATCTACATTGGGTAAAAAATTTCCTTTAAGTGTTTGATTTGCTGTTAAACCTGTAGGATACCACTGAAAACTTCCTCCGTTTACTTTAGATGCTAAAACATCATCTATAAAATCTACACAAGTAGTCATATTATACATTAATGGTACGTCACAACCTGTGCTTCTAATAGCATCATACATGGTATTAATGTACTCTTTTACCAACTTAGGAGCTTTAAAATGTTTTGGTTCGTTTACAATTTCAAAAGCAACAATATCAGGATCGTTTTTATAAGCAATTCCCGTGTATGGATTTACGTGATTTACAAACTGTTTTAAATAGTTTTCTTGAACAGTAAAAGCAGCTTCATTAGACAAACATCCCACACTCTTTCCATATTTTGTATTAAAAGAACTAGGATGAGCTTCATTTAAATACATGGGTGTGATGTATAATTTGATACCACGCTTTTTTAATTTAAACAACAAATAATCAAACAATTGTAAATGTCTATTAAATGTTAAGTTTCCAAACTCATCAGAAATATAATTTTCTTGTACATGAATTCTAAAACCATCTAATCCCAAACGGCTAATATGATACACATCCTCATCAATAGCTTCTTCTTGATTATTCCCTATAAGTTCTGCCCTATAATCCCAATAAGCAAAAGGCACCGAATAATTAGTTCCAAAAAGACATACTTCCTCTTTATTTTTTTTCCAACGAATTATGCCATCATCTGCTACATAAGTAGATGATTGTGCAATAATGAAGTTTGTTGTAAAGAAACAAACTAGTATAAATAGTTTTTGGATCATTTTATGTTACTTAAATTCATCTATTATAAATTTTTAATCAAATCTATTCTTTAAGTAAAATATAAATGTTCTTGTGAGTTTTTTAAATGTATTCTTAAATTAATTAAATCAGGATTACGAATCCGAAGACTTTGCACTATTTATTTTTATTCAAAAAGAAGAATTGCTGTTATATAATACAAATTGCCTTTAAGTCTTGGCTTAAAGACAATTTGCAACATTCTATACGTAATTATTAACAAACTACATTGAGAACTTTATTTTTTAATGTTAAGCAATAGCACTCCATTCACATCAAGTTCGAATGTTGTTCCTAAAGATTGTTCTGTAAGCATATTTATACAAGTAACTTTTTCCCCATTTTTTGTTGACACATTTAATGTTGCTTTGTTCTTTCCTAAATTAACAATTGACATTAAATAACCTCCGTCTTTATTAGGAACCACTCGCCAACTACAACCTTTATTTTTAAGTCCGTTTGATTCAGACAAAACAACATCATTACTAGGAATAGATTTTAACGCTAATTGTTTTAAATCTTCATACTTATCGGTATTTAAAACCTGTAGTCTACCATTATTTTGTAAGAGTTTTTTTGTTCTTTTTTCTCCATATTCATTCATCGATAAACTAGCATCATTATCAATAATAATGTTTCCACCATTATTAAGATAATTTTGTAACTCATTAAATTCCGAGTCTGTAACATATTCAGTTTTATAAACAAGTATAACATCCCAATTAGTGTTATCTTGTTTCTTTATAATCTTTTCTGTAGCGTAGCCTACTGGTAAACCTTCAAAAAACAAAGACTCATAAAGATCAAATTGTTCTGTCATATGCTGTTTCTTGTTTATAGCAGAAGTTTCTGAATGAAATAATCTAATCGGTTTTCGTTGACGACGTAAAGCTATAATTTCTTCAGAAAAACTGTTTAAATCCATCATTACCTGGGTAAGCTCATTGGCTACTTGAGGCTGCATATTTACAGATGCTGCAAAAGATTTTGTTAAGGCATTATCTTTAGATTTTGCATTGTTTTCAAATCTATCTTCTGGAGAACCGTCAGGATCTCTTGCCCAAAACCAAGATAATCCAGCATCCATACCGTGTAACGTTGCCAACCAAAAGTTATTTCTAACATATGCTGGTGATGTATCTAATTTACGCCATGCAACGCTTGATAAAAAGTGTGTTTCTGAATTGACGTGAATTTTGTTAGGAGCCACAGACTCCATAAAATCATACGAAACACAAAGCTCTTCCCAATTGTAAGCATAATTTGTTTCCCAAGATTCAAATTTATTACTTCTAAGGTCTCTTTCTCTTGTTTTTGCATCATTACCAATCATTGTAGTCAACTCTGTTAGTGCCTCAAGATCAATTCCGTGAGAACGTTCATCATCTGTAAAAAAATGAGTTATTAGCTTGATATGCGTATCTCCTTTGGGATTTGTTTTATGTAGTTCTGTTTGTAAAAAAGCAAACCACTCTACTACTCTATCCATATTAAAACGATCCCAATCATATCTTAAAGGAGTACCTTTCGTGTCTTTTCTTAATGGGAATTCGAATTTTACGGTATCAAAAGAACTAAAGCTTGTTTTCCAATTTTTATTAAGTTCGGTGATATTATTCTGATAATTAACAGCTAACCATTTTTTAAATTTTGTTAATGTATATGATGAAAACTCGTTCATTTCACCAAGCTTAAAAGCCCAGTTACCTTTTTCTGACAGCCAATGAGGTTCATTTGCCAAGATATAACCAAGTTGTACTACTTTTTTTCCTTTGGTTACCTCTCCTGCTTTCTGTATTACATCACTCCAAACTTCATGCATAAGTGGATTATCAATATCAAAACCCATAAAAGTATTTCTTCCTTTTGTTACTTCTGGATCTTTTTTTTGTATCCATTTAGGAAAACTAGTATTCCAAAGCAATAGATAACCAGCCTTTGTGTCAGGGTGATTTTTAACTTTGTTTAAAATATTTTGATTAAATGTTCGATCTTCTTTAAGTAAATTGGGTGTAAAACCACCAATGTGATCAATATTTCCTAGATGATCGTTGTATAAATTTTTATCAGAAGTAGGATTTCCCATCGATTTTGAGAAATAATCATAAAGAAAAACAGGTTTTCCATTACTCGTAAACTGATCTTTTTCAACAACAATATTCTCCCAATCTACTTTAGCTACCGGACGTCTTACAATTGTTCCATCCAAAACCATAGTAAGGTTATTAATTCCTGTATCTAAAATTTCTATTACTTTTTGTCGCTCAAAATCAGGGAGATTTTTTGCCATTTCTGCTTTATCTCCTTTTAAAGGTTTAAATCTTTCAAAAGCATCTTGAATAAAAGGAACATTATTTTCGTCCCATTTAGCAATTTTTAAAAATTCTTTTGAAAACCATATTATAGTTTCTTCTCTGGTTACATCAAAACCTTTTTTAGAAGCTTTAGACATTAGTTTCTCTAATGTAGCTGTTTTTTTATGAGCTTCTTTCGTTAAGTTTTGAGCACTTACCGAGAAAAACTGAATAAATACCAGTAGTGATATAGTTAATAAACAGTTCTTTTTCATGATTAAATTATTTGTTTTTTGAATATTATTCAAAAGAAAAAAACATGTGCATATACTATGTCCTCTACTGTTTATCAATTGTATTCTTACATTTAAACCAAAAAACAAAATTTAATACAATACTTATACAAACCAATCACAATACTTTTTTGACTCATTAATCTATTTTTCTTCTAATAGATTTTATTTATGTTGCTAAAATTTAAATGAAATAACTAATGCATATACATTTAAAAAATAATTTAAGTGTTATCTATAATTTATTCACAATATGGCCATGAGTCTTTTGTAGTATTTGTTATATCATCTTGAGTCAACATTGTTTTTGATTGATACAAAAACCCATTTTGCTTTACATTTGAAAAGTTAACATTAAACATCCCGTCTCCTGTTGAAGATGCTGTGTTGATAATTGCTGCTATAGATGGTGCATTATAACTTTCTCCATCGACATTTAAAGTTGTAGCAACTAAATCTCTAATTTCCGTATCACAAGGCAAGTACTTTACTCTCCACCAATTAAGCTGTGCACTTTCTCCATAACTAGCGGTTACATTAGTTACTTTACAATCATCAGAAAAAGTTCCTGCGGGGTAACCGTGCTCTTCAAAACCTTTATCTACTCTTACTGCTGTAGCACAATTTGTTGAAGTCACATTGTCTATATCCACTTTCCCATTAGTCATTGTATGTGGAGATATCATAATTACAGAATTACTATTTGACCCAGAAATATTTCGCCCAACAATATCAAAAACACCTAAATTATGTGTTACTTCATGCAGGTCTACAATTTGCACTGAACCTGATTCAATTCTTAATGTTACACCTCCATTCCCAACAACATCTTTAAACAAAATATGTTTTCCTATTCTAACTTGTGCTACACCATACCCTGCATGAGCTCTATCGTCACTTGCATTTTTAAACACACCATTTTGAGGACCATAATACGAACCTTCATATTCTGTAAACCCAAAATTTGCAGCATTAAAAATTGTATTATTATCTAGCAAATGAAAACTATCTATTAAAAAATTGTTCACATTCAGCACTAAAAACACTTGGCCTCTGTTATTCACAGCAACATCCGGCGTTCTAAAATCAATCGTGAATTTTCCTCCATCACCTCTAATACTAACGTCTTCTATAGTTTCTGAATTTTTACCAAATGAAAAAATTCTCCAATTTCCTGTAGCTGGTACTATAGGACGTATAATGGCATCTTTATGAAAAACCAAATGAACTTTTGATTTCATCTTTATATTTCCCAAATAATAAACCCCTGCGGGTATCTTAATTTTCCCACCATTGTCTAAAGCTGTTAAATCATCAATAGCTGTTTGTAATATACTTGAATCATTATTAGTATCATTACCATTCGCACCATAATCCGCTACTAAATCTTTAGTCACACCAATATTCCATGTTTCTACATAAAAATCTTCTTCATTAGCAACTGCAACTTCTACCTCTTCTTCTTTTTCTTCCTCAGCTGGATCTACAGGGTTTGCATTATCTATTTCGCTATTAGATTTTGAGCAAGCTGACAATACAAAAATTGAAAAAATAAATAAGCAGAGTTTGAATTTAATAACCATAATGAGTTTTTAATGATGTGTTCACTTTAATTTTATAATATGTTTTAAAAAAGGTAAATATTGTTATCAACAATCATCTACAAAAAATCAAGCCATTACTATTAAAATCTCCAAATAATTAACACCTCTAAAACATCTTTTTTTCTTAATTAGTTCCGTTAATTTTTATTTGAATTTTATAATAGTATAATCGGTTTCTATACCTTTTGAATTCAAAAAATCATTAAACTTAATACTATTTCCTAAAAAAAATCAAACACATCCTATAAACAGTATAATTAATACTAGTCAAAATAAATTTTCTCTAATTGTACGTTACAAAGCTTTCTTTAATTCAATATCTAAAAACACAAACAATCCACAAGGAACAATTATTGTTGCTTTTTCTGAATTAAATTTCACTTCTTCATTGGTTAATAAATTGATGATTTTTTTCACTTTTGCTGTATGAAATGTAACAGTAGCAACCCTATCATCCGGATTTACATAACCTCCATCAACCAAAGTCAAACGTAAATGTTTGGGGGCTGTTTGAGCCGTTACCCAGGCTACACGTCCTTTAACAGTTAAAGGCATTTTTTGGGCACCTTCTTCAATTGCTTTTTTAACTGTTGTATAATATTCATCTGCTTTGTATGTTTTGGTTTTAGCAACATCACTATAATAGTTTCTTCCATCTGTAAAAAACTCTTTGGTATTGTTTTTATAAATAGGATGTAAGTGACTTTCTAAAGTTCCTCTTTTAGAATTTTTATCAGTTGGTGGGGTTGTTAAAACCATTCCGTTAGTGTACGATGGCAAAAACTCTAACCTTCGCTCTTTGGCTCCTGAAGCATAGTTGGAAAAATCCCACTTTGTTACGGGGGCACCTGCAAAAACTCCTGTAGTACGACTAATTACCATTGGATTATTTTTTTCAAAATCAGCATCGTAAATCGTTACATCTTTTACATGATTTCTTTCTAAAAACAAAGAATCTGGAGTTAACATACTTACATGAACAGGATTAAAACTTACAATTTCATTTCTTGTAGGAACGTATAAAATTCCTTTTGCAATCATGTCCCACAATACTTTTTGATACGCTGCATTTACTTTTGTATTATGTACTACTGATGCTCCACTTGCTATTTGATGTACAAACATTCGCAAAGCATGATTGGGTACTTTTTGATATGACAATTGTCTTAACCTATCGTAACAAGGATTGTCTCGCGTAAAACGTGCTCCCCACTGATTCATAGATCCTGCTGCCCACAAGCCCATTCTACCCGAAATACTCATGTCCATAGTTTTACTGTTAGATTCTTCCATAGAAGAAACAAAAGCATCTGGAAACTCACCAGAAACCAAACGTTTCCAAGCAGGAGTATATACTACAGATTGCCAGAATAGATGCTTATTTCTCATAGAAATAAAACTATTGGTTCCTTGTAAATAACTTGCTAATGGATACATAAAATCTTCTACCATCCATTCTATATCGGCATCGTGTTGTTCTAATTCTGCAAATACAGGAATTACCGTTTTATCGCCAGCATAATCTACTACTCTCTTTATAGTTGGTAGCGAATAAAAATAAACATCTCTACCGTGTCCTTGCCAATATTGAATTCCTGTACCCGAAGCATCTAATCCTTTTTTAAATGAGCTAAAAGCCTGGTTGCTTGTTAAATCGTATTTTTTACGATGATCTCTTGTTTCTCTAGATACTTTGTTCTCCATTTCTGAACGATCCCAATTTTCTACATGAGGATACAATTTTCTTACATCTTCTATAATAACAAGGTTTTTACTGTTTTCTCTAGCCAAGGCATTTATTTCTTCTTTCTCTAAACCTGAAGACATTACTTTAACTGTCACTTTCTGACTTTCCCAATTTGGAGTTTTAAACTTTCTTAGCTTTTTACTAAAATCACTTGTATTCATTAAAATTTTGGCAATTTTACCAGGAGGATTTAATTTTTCAAAATCCTTTTTCCAATCATTATTTGTATAATCTAATACATGAATGCAGCTACCTCCACTTTGTGCACTTGCCAAAAGTATTTTTTGATTGTTAGCATCTTTGCACATATCATTAAACGCATAATTACTTTCAATAATTTCAGTTGCCTCTCCATTTTTTTCTGGAGCTACCAAAAACATTCTACTCCCAAAAAGCACATAATACTTAAAACTATTTTTATAAGGTACTGCTTCTGCTGATGCTAAACGATATCCTACTTTTCCAAGATCAGTTCTTTCATTATTAAATCTAAAATTCATTTTTTCGGCTGAACACTTTTCTACTGAAGCAACTGATACCTGTAACTTATTCAACCCATTTCCTCCTAATAATATTTCTGTATTTCCAGGGATAATATCATTTATAGCAAAAGTACCAGGACAAGAACCTCCTCCTCCTTTTCCTTTCATTTTTGCAAATTGATAGGGTTTATCTTCTAAAGGCTTAAAATAATACAAAACTCCTTGATCGTAATTGGTATTAAACGCACTTAAAACCACCAAAACCTCTTGTCCGTTTTGTTGAACTGTTCTAAGATAATTGATTGCGTGATTTTTGAATTTCTTTTCTATACTATAAGAAGTAGAAGGAATTGATTTTATTAATTTTCCTGTTGTAGTTAGGTAATGAACATTTTTATCGTAACCACCACAAACTACATATTTTGTTGTTCCATCAGAAACTACGGTTGCAGATAAAAGAGGAGCTGAATTTTGTCTAAATTTCCATAATAGTTTTCCATCGTCATCTAAACAATATATATTTCCATCGGCATTTGGAGCAAGTACTTCGTCTTTTCCATCCTTATCTATATCTGCACAATATATATCATTATTCATAAAACCAGAAAGCTTATTTTTCCATTGTAACTTTCCGCTATAATCATAACAAACTACCGTACCTTCATAACTAGTCCCAATAATTTTTGTTGTATTTTTATACTGCATCACTCTAACTTTCATGATGGTATAATCGGTTTCAATACTTTTAATTCCTGAATTTGCATTTGTATTTTGCAACCCAAAAAGAACAAGTAACAGACATGCTATTTTTTTCATATATAATTAAGAATAAAACCTAAGTTTGATTTATTTGCTATTTTGGATTTTAAATTCTAATAAAAATCAGATAAAATATTTTTGGCTCCTTTTTCATACTTCCATAAATAGTCTCCTGTTTCTTTGATACATTTTTTTCCAAAGTGATGTGGCAATACAGAAACCAAAGGATATCCTTTTTTCGTTTTGTACATTTCTAAATGTTTTAAAAACTTTTTTTCTGTAATGGCTCCTGTATCATTACCTCCAATATGGTCTAAGTTGATTCCTCTACCTGGTGACGATTTGTAACAAATTTCATAGTGTGTTTTTACACGTCCTTCCCAATTGTAATTGTCGTTTAACCAAACGTCGTTGGTTCTTACTACATCTGCATATTTTGCAAAGAAAATATCAGGTACATGAAATTCCATTTCTATGTTTTCATCTATCATTTTAGCTGCTTTGTACAACGCTTTATGAATAGGTAACATATCCGATTTTGTGTTGTAAGACATATCTATCTTAAATTTCATCACTCCCATAGCATGGAATCTAGAAATCACTTCTGTCGCATAATCAAAAATATCTGCCTGGGCATTTAACCACTGAATGTCATCTTTTCTATCTGATGTAGAACCTTGTTTAAAATTCCCCAACAATTCTGGATACTTCTGAGCAATCAAACTATTTTTATGAATTTTAGGAAAACCAATCCACAAACCAGGGGTAAAACCTTTTTCGTTAATCATGTCCATCGTTTTTCTAAAATCGGGGAATTTTTCAGGATTGGGAACCCAAGAACCAAAACCAGAATTGATACTTCCATCAGGAAATTGCCCCCAACCATGATCTAAGGTCATTTTTCCTTTTGGATAGCCAAACTCAATAATCTTATCTAAATAATCCGCTACAAAATCATGTGTTAATAAATGAAAATGTTCGTGTCTTTTAGTTGCTCTAATCTTTTGTTCTGACCAAGTACAATACTCCACATCTGTCCAAAATTTTGGAGTTTGTTTGTAAGGATCTACATTCAACCTTTTCATCATAATTCGGTTGTATGCTTTCCAAGCTTCATCTCCAATTCCAGATTCATCAATAAAAACCTCTTGCCCTTCTGGAACATGAATGGTTAAGGTTTCTTTTCCATCAAAAGAATAGGTTGAGTTTTGATACCCTAAGGTAGTCATAAAACCCACAAATTTCCCTTCAACATCTTTTATTACTGGAGAACCAGACATTCCAGATGCTTGAATTGTAAAAGGGTTGTGTTCAAAAGCCTCCTTAAAAAAATAATAGGAATTCCCTCCTTTTTGTCCAGGACCTGTAGAAACACTATGGTACGGACAAAACAACGGTGCTTTTACTTTTATTGTAATTTGTTTCCCTTCTCCTTTAATTACTTTATCATCAAACAACAAACTTCCATCTACAGCGGTTAATTTACCCATAGCATTTGCAGACATACCTGCCATAGCTACACTTCCTAAACCTACTTTCTTTAAAAAATCTCTTCTGTTATTCATGATTATCTATTCTTTTTTTGATTTGTAAAAATCATTTAAAACATACCATGCTTTTTTACGATATCCTTTTTCTGATAACAATCCCTTTCTATTCCAATAATTTTGATTTGTAGGATGTAATCTTAAACTTGATCTAAAATCAAATAAAATCCATGCACAAGTACCTCTTAAAAAGGAAATGTTTTTTTGCATTGTTAACTGATCTTTATACAGTTGTTCCTGATATTCTTCTGACCAAGAACTTGCAACGTCTTTAGCCCCATGTCTACCATACATAGCCTCTGCTCCATACTCCGAAATAATCATTGGTTTGTTATACTTGCTCTCCCATTGAATATCTTTAGGATCTGCAGGCCATCCACCATACCAACCTAAATACTGATTCAACCCAATAACATCTAATTTTTCAATCAAATCATCATCTAGAGTCATTACTGATTTCCCTTTTTTATATTTATGTAAAGCCGAAGAAACAAAACGTGTATTGTCAATCCCCCTACAAGTATCTGCCAAGTTAGATAAGAAATTTGTTCGTAGTTTACCTGGGTGTGTTTCGTTAGAAATACTCCAAATAACAACAGCACATCTGTTTTTATCTCTTTTAATCATCTCCTTTAAAGTGCTATGAATTAGCTTTGAAGTTGATTTGTTTTTAAACTGAATTGTTTGAAACACAGGCATTTCTTCCCACAACATAAATCCCATTTTTTCTGCCAATCTAACAATATGTTCATTTTGAGGATAGTGTGCGGTTCTAATAAAATTACAGCCCAATTCTTTTGCCTTGGTTAGCAATTGCAATGCATCTGATTCTGAATAAGCACGATTTCCTCTTGATGCATTTTCTTCGTGAAAATTAATTCCTTTTAAAAAAACTGATTTTCCGTTTAATAAAATATCTTCTCCTTTGGTTTCAATGGTTCTAAATCCAATATTCTCCTCAACTTTATCCGTTGCAGTTTTTACGATTACTTTGTAAAGTTTTGGATCATCAGGACTCCATAATTTAAGTTTGTTATTAAATTTTACAACAGCATAACCTTTGTTATCGGTCATTACAGTGTGTTTAATTTTTGCTTCTGGAATTAAAACTTCAACCTTTTCAGGTTTTTTAACTCCATTTATTTTTACATAACCTAAAACATGTTTTTTATTTGATTTTTCTAACTGAATAAAATAATCATCAATGTAAATCTTTGGGGTTTCTATCAATCTTACATCTCTTGTAATTCCACCATAATTAATCCAATCGTAACCCATTGCAGGTACTCCATCAGGCTGTCTTTCATTATTTACACGTACAATAATGGAGTTAAGACCTTCTTTTACTAAGTCAGTAACTTCAAATTGAAAAGGTGTGAACCCACCTTCATGACTTCCTAGTAATTCTGAATTTAAATACACATCAGCATGATAATTCACAGCATCAAAATACAAGAACAACCTTTTATCCTTTTTCTTAACTATCTGAATTTCTTTTTTGTACCATACTGTAGATTCATAAAACTTTAACTCAGGAAGTTGCGAATTAAAATCTCCAGGCACATCAAAAACAGGACCTCCATCAAAAGAATATTCTACAAAACTAGATTTTCCTTTAGGTTTTTTATCTTTATATAAAGATTTCCATTTTTGTATACCTACATCAACAGGATCAATAATTACCTTCCATTTTCCATTTAAACTAGTTTGCTGTCTTGCAGGTACATTCACCATAAAAGATTGTGAATGTAATGAGCTAATTGTAAAAAAAAGGATTAAAAAATTTCTTATGATTGACATACCTTTATTAATTATTTAATTTTGCAATTATTTTCTTCATTTTATCAACAACTTCTGGATGTTGAGTAGCAATGTTTTTTTCTTCACCCAAATCTTTAGACAAATCATACAATTCAAAAGGTAAGTCTCCCTTTTTTGTTTTATTTGTCTTATTTTGATGAATTAAAACACCTTTGTAATTCCCTATTCTGACAGCTTGTTTGGTAGCTTCCCAATTGGTGAATTTCCAATACAAATAATCTGCTTTTTTCTGTTCTTTTACTTTACCTTCTAACGTTGGTAAAAAAGAAATCCCGTCACATTGGGTTGGTGTAGGTTGTTTGGTTATATCTGCCATGGTAGCCATTACATCCCAAAAAGCACTTGGTAAGTTGGTCGTACTTCCTTTTTTTATTACCGATGGCCAATAAGCTACCATTGGAGCCCTAATTCCACCTTCGTAGACATCTCTTTTTCCTCCTTTTAAAGGTCCGTTAGAATTCCAAAATTCAGGATCGTGTCCTCCTTCATGATGTGCACCATTGTCACTCGTAAAAATAATTAAGGTGTTTTTATCTATCTTGTATTTTTTTAACATTTTTACTATTGCTCCTACTTGATTGTCTAAATGTTCTACCATAGCACCAAACCCCGCTATTGGATTTATTACATCTGGTGTTGGTTCTGGGTCTGCATAGTATTCTCCTATTACACTGTCAAACTGAGGCAATTTTTTTCTCCATTTGTTGTGTAATTTTTTTGGAGCGTGCATGGCTGCATGTGGTATAGCTGTTGGAATGTAACAAAAGAAAGGTTGTTTCTTTTTTGCGTTTTCTTCTATAAAATTAAACGCATGATCCATAATCTCATCGTGCACATAGGTTCCTTTTTTAATTGAAACTTCTTTACCGTTGTGTACCATTTTTGTAGGATAATAGGTATGAGCGGTTACTTGTGTTTTCCATCCATAAAACTCATCAAAACCATTGTTTAAAGGATCTCTTGCTCCTCCCATGCTTGTGTCTCCTAATCCCCATTTACCATAAGCTCCCGTTGCATATCCTGCGTTTTTAAAAATTTCGGGTAAAATTGTCATAGACATTTCCAAAGGTGGCTCTTCTTTAGAGTTTCCTGTAATGTATACATGTGCAGGGTTTTGTCCGGTCATCAATACTGCTCTAGAAGGACTACACACTGCATTACCAGAATAATGATCTGTAAACTTCATCCCTTTTTTAGCCAACTTATCAATATTTGGAGTCGACAGTATTTTTTGTCCGTAACAACTAAGGTCTCCGTACCCTAAATCATCTGCTAGAATATAAATAACATTTGGTTTTTCTTGAGCATTTAACTTGTTTACAAACAACATTGTTAACATTAAAGCACTTATCACTACGGATATTCTTTTCACTTTTTTCATTTTTTAATAATTAATTTTCTTCTGGATTACTTCTTAATTCCATTAAAGCTTGATCTTTCCCTACTAACTGAAGCTTTAACATTTTAACTTCTTCTTGCAATTTTTTAATATCTGTAGGAAGATTTTCTTCTTTAACTTGTTCTATAATTACTTTGTTTTTATCCACTTTTTTTGAAGTAGACTCATACGCTGTATCAAATAACATTTTTTGTTTGATTGGTTTTGATTCAAGACTAATTTCAGAGGACTTTAGTCCTTTTACAAAGGCACGAACTTTAATAACTCCAGATTTATCTGTTGCTTTTACCAAAGCTGTAGCAATTCCAAATGAAGATTTTGCAGGATTCCCCATGTTATTAATTCCTCCAATAATTTCTGCAGGTCCTTCAACCTCAAAATAAACAAACTCTTCTGCCAATACTTTTTTCACACCGTTTCTATCAACTATTGTTGCTCTAACAGGAATAAAATCAGATCCATCAGCTATTAAATCTAAACCTTCATCAGCAATGCTTAATTCTAGTTTTTCAGATCTCATAGCATAAACCTTCTCTTCTTTTATCACTGATTTTCCATTGACAAAACCTTCGGTAATCATTTTTCTAACCGCTCCTCTTTGATCTCCTTTTCTATGACGAATTTTATCTAAAAAGAAAACATTTTTAAACACAAATGGTGGATGTGGTAATCCATTATAACTAGCATCTGTTGATGGTTTTTGAGTTCCATAATCTTTTCCCATCCAAGTCAAGTTTATTTCATCGCAATTGCTATAAATAATTACGTCACTCCCAGATAGTTGTGTTAATTCGTTCGTAATATAAATCATTGGTCCTGTTTTAATTTCCTTTAATTTATAATCTACAGGTAATTGACTTTGGTACAAATAATAAGTATACCTAGGTAAACGCAACACATTTAAGTGTCCTCCTAAAAATGGATCTGGATGATAACCTCTTTGATGATCTATCCCAGCCCACATAGCACCTCCAATTCTAACTTTATCAGTTTTAAATCGTTGAGATAGTTGTTTTGCTTGTCTTAATGATTGCTCTAACATTGCTTGTTCTCCCCATTCTCGTTTTACACGAACCATAGAGTTTTGCGAGTACCAATCATCTACTTCATTTCCATCACCAAATTCTCTATTAAATGAATTTATCTTTTTATCATTTCCGTGATAATACACATCCAACCCTCCTTTTTTAGCTTCTTCATAATCGGTAACTGTAAACATTCCCGGGAAAGGATATTCTGCATGTGCAGCTTTGTGCATATTATGCATGGCATGGTCTGGCTGAGAAGGTGTTTCATTTAAAGCGGTTTCCCACAAAAGAATTGAAGCTCTATTTCTATCTTTTCTCACTAAATTATGAGAATCTTGATACAAACGTTCTTCAAATATTTTAGCTTTAAAATTAAAAAAATGCCATCCCGGATTTGCTGTTGTGGTTAACATTCCTAATTCATCACAAGCATCGTAAAAGGCATCATCTTGTGGATAATGACCTACACGAATGACATGACTTCCTCCTTCTCGTAACAATTTTACATCTCTGTAATGACTAGAATTGGGCAACGCATTACCAACATACGCATAATCTTGATGACGGTTGACTCCTACTAATTTTTTACCAATGTATTTTTTATTTACAAACACCCCTTCAGCTCCTTTCATCTCAAACAATCGGATTCCGAAACGTGTTCGCATTTGATCTACCACTTCTCCATTTATCAAAACATCTGTTCTTACAAAATGTAAATAAGGATCGTCTGGATGCCATAAATGAACATTATTAACTTTTAATTCTTTAGACAATTGTTTGCTTTTTCCTGCAGATAATTTTATGGATTGGCTTATTGACTTTATCTCTCTGTAATTAGCATCTTCTAACGTAGATTTAATGGTAATAGATTTCTTGGTTTTAGAATTGTTAGCAACTTCTGTTCTAATTCCTATGGTTGCATTGTTTCCATCAACATTTATAGTTCCTAGAAACACACCACCGCCAGCAACAGTTTTACTTAATTCTGGCAACGTAACGTGAACGGAGTTGGTTTCTATCAAATAAGTATCTCTATAAATTCCTCCCAAATAACTAAAATCTAGTCCATTTTGCTGTTTACCTGGAGGATACAATTTACTATCGCTATTGTCTGCTAGTACAGCAACTATATTCTTCCCTGGTTTTAAAACAGCAGTAATATCTGCTGCAAAAGGCAAATAACCACCGTAATGTTCTGCAACTTGTTGTCCGTTTACCCAAACCTTTGCCACTCCCATTACAGCTTCAAAATACAATACTCTTTTTTTTAACGTTGTATTTTCTGTAAGCGTAAATTCTTTTCTATACCATGCTTTTCCTTGGTAATTTCTGCCTCCACTTGCGTTTTCTGGTAAAATTTCTAATCCATGAGGTAAATTTGCTGCTTCCCAATTTGTATCATCAAAATTTATGGTTTCGGCATTGGCTACATCTCCTTTATAAAATCTCCATCCTACATTAAAATTAAACACTTTTCGTTGGCTATTTTCTACTTCAAAAAAACCTGCTGTAGAAAAAGTCTGTTGAGCATGAACATTATTAAATTTTGTAATGATCAACATCACAAATAATAATTTAAAGAATAACTTAATCATTGTTTGTTTATTTTTTAGAACCTCTTTTAATTCCTTCTTTATTAATTTTTGGCAAGTGTTGTTTTAATTTTTTTATTATCGATTGCATTTTAGGGTTACTTGCTAGGTTTTTATATTCATTAGGATCGTTTATTTCATCATATAACTCCTCACTACCGTCCTTATATCTAATATATCTCCACTCTTTTGTTCTAATTGCATGATTTTTAAAACCATGCGTACTTATTGCTACGTGCTCCCATTTCTTTTTAGGGTTTTTTAACAAAGGAACTACACTAACACCTTCTACATAAGAGGGTTTTTCTATGTTGGTTAATTCGCAAATAGTCGGAAATAAACTCATCAAATCTACAGGAGCATCACAGGTTTTATTCTTTTTTGAAATCCCTGGAGCTACCCAAATAAGAGGTGTATGTGTTCCTTGATTCCATAACGTAAACTTTCTCCAATGTTCTTTTTCTCCTAAATGCCATCCATGATCTCCAAAAAGAACGATTTGTAAATCATCTGCATACTCACTTTTTTCAACAACATCTAAAAGCCTACCTAAATTCATATCCATATAAGCAATTGTTGCCAAATAAGATTGTACTGCAGTTTCCCACATATTATTTCCTACTATTTTCTTGTGTTCCTTTTCTCCAAAACCTATACGTCTTCCCATAGTAGGCACATCATCCAAATCATTTTTTAAATGAGGTGGAAGCTGTATATCCTCTAAAGGAAACATGTCATAATATTTCTGTGGTACAATCCATGGTAAATGTGGTTTTACAAAACCACATGCTAAAAAAAAGGGTTTATCATGTTTTTTATTTAATATTTTTTCACAATAATCTACCATATACCAATCAGGTATATCTGTATCCTTAAGGCTTATCTCTACAGGTTTGTAATATCCTTGATCTTTTTTCTTTTTAGGGTTCCAATTTACTTCTGGAGTAGATGGATTTGGAACTTCTGGTCGGATATCTTCATTCCAACCTGATTTATAATCACCTGTTATGTTATGGTATATTTTACCTGTAGCATAGGTATCGTACCCATTCTTTTTTAAAACATGGTTTAATGCGGTTCCTTCTTTTACATAATCTTGCCAATGCTCAGCATTTTTATAACAACCAGAAGTACTAGGTCTTTTACCAGACATTAATGCGGTTCTTGAAGGGTTGCATGATGCCCCTGCGCTGTATGCATTTGTAAAGGACACCCCTTGCTTAACCAATCTATCTAAGTTTGGTGTTTTAACCTGTGGATTTACCTTTAAATATTCCACCCAATGGTTCAAATCATCAACTGGAATAAATAGAATATTTGGCTGTTTTTTAGCATTTTGTCCTTGAATTTTCACATTTGAGAATGTAAAAAAGATACTTAACAGTAAAAGTATTTTTTTATTATTTATATTCATTTTTTTTATTATTATTTTTTACAAACTACACTCGTTGTCATTTTTAAGATCTTCATCTGTAACTATTTCTAAACCATCCGAAAATCCTACTGTAGAAATATCTTTTTCTCTAATATCTATAGTATAGTTTGGTGTATATAAAACGGCTGCAATAGATGGTCCGTTGTAACTATCTCCATGTGGAAAATCACTAATAGGTTCTGATGATATATGCTCTCTTAAACTACAAGGCATATAATTATAATGTTTAGGTTTAATTTGTGCTTTGTCTATTGAAAAACTAGCTGAAACATCTCTTATAATAGAGCTACTACTAAATGATCCCGCTCCCAATCCTTCTTCAGCCTCTTCTGGTGAAGCAAAACCTTTATTTATTCTTACTGCAAAACCACTACCTATAGAAGTTATTCCTCTTATATCTACTTTACCTTGATCTATAAAGTGAGGAGATAGCATTACTGCGCTGTTTCCATTTTCTGATCTGATGTCTCTACCATAAATTTCATCTACAAGATCATAAGTACCTAGTTCTCTTAGTACTTTATTATGTGTTTCTATTCTTAGCGTTGCTCCTCCTTGTCCATATAAGTTTTTAAACAATAACTCTTTAGCCAACTGTAACTGTACAACACCATAACCATAATCTGAATTGTACAAATCAATATTTTTTATAACTCCTTTTCTTGGTCCATACACACGATCTCCTATTTTAACTCCATTAAACTCTAAAGTTGAAAATTTAGAAAAATTATCTTGTACAGTTATATTTGAATATTTAAAATTAGATACATTATAGGATTGAATGATTCTGATGTTTAAAAAATCAGTCGCTGTTTCTCTAAGATCTACTACAAAATTTCCGTTAACACCGCAAATACTTACATTTTCTACAAGAGTACTACTAGCATCATTTGTTACTTTAAATATTGCATAGTTTCTGTTTCTTTTACTTTCAATTTCAGCTGGTCTAATTATTGCGTTTGCATCAATTTCAAGGTGAACATTAGATTTTAAAAACACTTCAGCAAAAGAATAATTACCAGCAGGAATTGTTAATTTCCCTCCTCCGTTATCCGAAATAAAATCGATTGCATTCTGTAAGTTTTCACTATCATTTGTATCAAAATCATTATCTACAGAATAATCTGTTTTTAGATTTTTAGAAACAACAAAACTTGTGGGTGCTATATAAAAATCATCTTCATTAATCACCAAACCTTCTTCCTCTACTTCTTCTTCCTTTATGTTTTCTTCATTATCTACTATTTCTCTATCTAAATTAGTAGAACAATTAAAAAAAACAAGCATTGAAATTAATGTCATTATTTGTTTATAAACCATCTTATTAATCTTTATTTTTCCATTATTATTTTTAGTTCTTTTCTAAACTCTCTTATAATTCCTTTGTTTTCAGAGTTTTTAGCAATATTAGTCCACTCCATAGGGTCGTTTCTATGATCGTACAACTCTTCAAATCCATCCGTATAAACTATGTATCTATACGTTTCATTTCGTAAGGTATGATTCCCCAATCCTTTTGTGGTTAAGGCTGAATGATTCCATTCTCCATTTGGATTGGTTACTAAATGCCTGAAACTATTTCCATCTAAATCTGTTTTTTTAGGCAAACCACACAAATCAATTAACGTAGGGTATACATCAATTAAAGAAACAGTACGCATACTTACTCCTTGTTTTCCTTTGCTAGGATCAAAAACAATTAAAGGAGTTTTGGCAGATTCTTCCCAAAGTGTTTGTTTAGAGTAGTGCTCCTTTTCTCCCAAATGCCAACCATGATCTCCCATTAGCACAATAATGGTATTATCTTTATACTTGCTTTTTTCTAAATTATCTAACAAATGACCAACACAAGCATCGGCAAAAGCTAAACTTGCCAAATAGCCTTTTACTACAGATTTCCATTTGTTATTTCTTAAAATTTCTGCATGCAATTTATTACTCGCCCAGTTTTGACCTATTTTACCTGTATCTTCTAAATCATTTTGTAAAACTTTAGGCAATTGAATTTTATCTTCATCAAACATGTCAAAGTACTTTTTAGGAGCATACAATGGCAAGTGAGGTCTAAAAATTCCACATGCTAAAAAGAAAGGTTTGTCGTGTTCTTTTTGTAAAAACTGAGAAGCATATTCTGCTGTTTTCCAATCATTTGTTTTTTCATCTGCAATAACTACAGGTCCCCAATCAAAAGATCTTGTTTTACTTCCTTTTACACCTGCTCTTTTAAAATTTATACCATGTGTAAAACGAACGTCTGGGTAGGGAGTTCCTAAACCTACTTTGTTTTCTGTTTGAAAAGAACCTGGATCACTCCCTTCTTTTGGCACTTTTGCTGTTCCTCTTGGACTGTGAAATATTTTTCCAGAAGCAGCCGTTTTGTATCCATTTTGTGCAAAATATTGAGGTAATGTTACTGTGTTTTCAAACCCTTGCATTTGTCTAAACACCTCTACATTTCCATATACACCAGTTTTAAAAGGTTGATAACCTGTTAACATACTTGTTCTTGATGGATTACATAATGCTGCTGAACAATATGCTTGTTTAAACACTGTACTTTTTTTGGCTAAAGCATCCATGTTTGGAGTAATAGCCTGTGGATGTCCTCCAAAAGCACCTACCCAATCATTCATATCATCTACCATAATTAGTAAAACATTGGGTTTATTTTGTGCAAAGCTAGCTAGAGCTAGCAAACAAAAAAACAGGCTTACTTTATATTTAATCATAATTACTTATTAAATTATTTTAATAAGATAAAGTAAAAGAGAATAAGCAGTAGTTATGTTATTTCTAGTTAAAAAAATGTGTTTGACCGTACAATAGAAAAACACAAACAAAATAAGGTCTATTACCACATGCGGTAATAGACCTTTATTAATTGATTGTATTTTTTTATACAATGTTATTTTTTAATTTTCACCAAGACAACACCGTGAGATGGTACTGTTGCCGAAAACGTTTCTTTATATTTTCCAATATCCTTTTGCCTCCACAAATCTCTTAATTCTTTGCTTCCTTTAATTCCTAAATCCTCCCATGTTACTGTAATTGTTTGAGACTCTTTTTTTAAGTTGAACAATCCTAAAGCTTTACTACCATCCACCAACTCTTTTACTACAATTTCCATAGTAGCATCGTGATAAATTGTTTTTCCTGGAATGGCAATTTCATCTTGATTAATTGCCAACACTTCTGCATTAGTCAATAAATTTAACGTAAAATCATCCATAGTTTCTATAGGACAACCTATTAACATAGGTGCTGCCCACAAAGACCATAAAGAAACATGAGCATATTGTTCATCGGCAGTTAAACGAGAAGGATGTAAACCTCCTTTGGTATTTACATCTCCCACCACTAACATATCTGGATCAGGAAAATGCCCTGGTGCTCCCGAAAAACCTTTTTCCATCCACTCTCTATGTGCAATCCATTCGTCTCTAATACTTTTATGACTTCCTTTTCCATCCCACCTATCTTTTAAATCTCCATAAGTTCTAAAACAATTTACAACCTCTCCAAAAAGAGCTGCATTTTCTAAAGGGGCAGTGTTAGATAATGAATAAATAATATCTCTTCCGCTATTTTTAAGAGCATTTGCCATACGGATTGTACTAGCAGGTTCATTAGGATTCCAATCATATTTTAGATAATCAATTCCCCAATCCGCCCATTGTTTGGCATCATTTTCATCAAAAGTATAGTTAGCTACTCTCGTAAAAGTTCTTTTTTCACCTTTTTTACGATTGTTTTTATCATTCATAGATTGATCCCAATGACCATCTTCAAAATCACTAGTTCCACCAATATAACCAGCATATGTAGTTACCCATGGAGAAGAATAGATTCCTAATTTTAATCCCATGTTATGAACTTGATTACTCAAACCTTCCATGTCAGGAAATTTGGTTTCATCTGCTAAAATAGCATGGTGCTTTCCTCCTCTTTTAGATTGCCAAGCATCGTCTATATTTATGTATGACCATCCGTAGTTATTCAACCCCTTAGCAACCATAGCTTCTGCAGATTCAATTACATTTTTTTGAGTCACCAAAGGTCCCCAACAATTCCAACTATTCCATCCTAAAGGTGGGGTTAAACAAATGGTGTTTCCTACTTTAATATTGAATTCTTTTTGATCTACACCTACCTTATTTTTGGCTATCAAAACCACTTTGTGATCTCCTATTTTTTTATCTAAAATTTGACCACTAATAACTCCAGTCTCTTGATTTACCTGCAAACCATTAGGTAAATTCTTTACAGAAAACTCCATAGGTCTAACTCCTGTAGCTGGTATGGTGTATAAAAACGGTGCATTGGGAGTAACTCCAAAAACAGCAGCTCCATTAATTTGTGGTTCTTCTTTTTCTTTGGGGGTTAAAATATATTTTCCTGATGCTACTTTAGGACTGTAGGTTTTTTGAGTAGTACAAGAGCTAAATAATATAGCAAACCCAAGCATACATCCTATTAAAAAAGTTTTATTAATTTTTAATTCACAATACATTGTCTTATTATTTTTAGATATCTAAAACGAAGAAACTAAAATTGTAGTAAGATTTCGTATACCTAAGTTTAATAGATGTACCTATCCGTAATTTACTAAGCAACATATGTATTTACTAACATCTGTAATCATCAAAAAAACGTAAACAACTAGTAGTTATTAATTCCTTAAAATTGAATTAGGTGGTAGTGGTACTTTGTTACTTTTTCTCCATTCTAACAACTCAGCCAACATTTTTTGAGTTGTTTTAGTTTCTTTTTCTACTAAATTATCAGACTCTTTTGGATCTTTTTTTAGGTTGTATAATTCTAGCTTACCCGTTGCTAAATACTGAATTAATTTGTAATTGTTTTTTCTAATTACAGAACAGGCTTTTTGTTTTTTATTGTTACTTGCCAAATGCCAAAACAAAGGTCTTTTTTCTAATGTTTTTGTATCTTTTTTAAATAACGGAACCAAAGAGTTTCCATCTAAAATTTGTGCTGAATATTGAATATTGGCTACCTCTAAAAACGTAGGGAAAAAATCTAGTAAACTCACAGCAACATCGGTTCTTCTCGCTTTTATTTTATTTGGCCAATTGATTAATAAAGGGACACGAATTCCACCTTCATAAATTTGCCTTTTATAGCCTCTTAACAAGTTATTATGACTTTGACCTCCGTTAAATCCATTATCAGAGGTTACTATAATTAACGTATTTTCTCTTAAATTTTCTTTTTCTAAATAGTCAATTATTTTCTGAATATTATCATCCACAGATTCAATCATAGTGGCATAACTTGCCATTTGTTCTCTTTGTTTTCCTAATCCTTGCCCTGTAATAGAATCTCCTGGTTTGCTGCTGTATTTTTTATACAATTCATCATTTCTACTTTTAGTAGGTTGGTGTACTGCATAAAAATCTAAATTCACAAAAAAGGGTTCATTTTTATGTTCTCCTATAAAACGAATCGCTTCATCTGCAAATCGATCCGATAACCATTCGTCAGTAGGTTTGTTACTTACAAACGGATTGCTAAAAGGAGCTCTATATCCTCCTTTGTAACTTTTATAGCCTCCCATTTCAAAAGCAGGATCTCCTTTATAGGTTCCTCCAACATTTTCTATAAAACCTCTTCCTTGTGGGTAAAACTGTAAAACCTCCTTAGTTTTATGCTCTGCCAACCAAGAGTAGTCTCCTGGCTTTGGTTGCGATAATTTTTCTTGAAAAGGATAAGCAAGTGACAATTCTTTATTTGGATAAGGCCCTACAATATGATATTTTCCTAAATGAATAGATTTATATCCGTTTTTAGCCAAAGGCTCAGCATATATTTCATGATCTTTGGTTACCGTCCATCTCGAAAAAATATTTTCTTCTGCCGTTCCATGCTCCAATACAGGTACATTATACACTCCTGTTCTAAAAGATTGTTGTCCTGTAAAAATTCCAGTTCTAGAAGGTGAACACGTTGGATACATATAGGCATTATTAACGACCAAACTGTTTTTAGCCAACTTATCTAGATTGGGAGTTTCGTAAAATTTAGAGCCATTAAAACCAACATCTGCATAGCCTAAATCATCTACCAAAACAAAAATGATATTTGGTTTTTGTTGTGCTTGTATACAACTATAAAAACTTATGAAAAAAAAGAAAATTGATTTTAAGTTTAACATCTTTATTTCTATTATTAGTACTTATTGAAACTTTAAGTTAGATACGCTATTGTCTGATTTTAAAATTTGCTTTGCAGTTCCTTTATAAGTGTTATCTACAAATTGAATGTCTTTAGATTTTTGAACTTTAAAAGCAGGATTTTTGGGATGTAATTGAGGAAAAGTTCCTGAATTGGTAATTGTATTTCCCTTAAAAACTAAATTTTCTGTTTTATCAATGTCTAAAATTAAATTATCAAACTGATTAAAAGTATTGTTTTCTATCACAATATTTTTAAAAGTTAATTCCTTAATATCTTTTTCTGCTGTTAAAACAATTACACTTTGATTAGGACCACCATACGCACAATCTTGAAATGTATTGTTTTTAATAGTAACGTTGGCACACACACTTGCCTCGTACCAATGATCTACATGTGCAGGCCCCACAATTGCAGACATTTCTGTATGGAAATAATTATTCTCTACCAACGTACTTTTTTTAGATCCTAACAACAAACCTCTTGCACGGTTTCTACTTATGGTACAATTTTTAATGACAACTTCTGGATATGCATCTAAATTTTCTAACAAATCTCCTGCTATAATTCTTTCTGGAAGTTCTTCTTCAAAAGTAGCAATGGCATACCTTCCGTTTATTTTTTTGTATGATTTTAAAGTGATTGTTTTATAAGGACTTAAAGATTCTGCTTCTCTAACCAAAGCTATTTTATCTCCTTTATATCCTAATAAAAATCCTTTTTGTTGAAAATGACCAGAACGAATTCCTATAGTATGCTTATCAATAACATCAAAAACTTCTTTATAAGCTCCATGAATATTAGCAGCATCGTCTAACTGATTGTTAAATGTACTATTGGTTATTTGAATTTTTCCTCTACACCCTACAAAGTGTGTAGCATCTGCCGTAGAAGACACCATTCTTCCTTTAGAAGGAACAACATTAAAATTGTCTAAAATTAAATCGGCACTGTTTTCTGCAATAACCCCCATACCTCCTGCATGATTGATATTTACATTGTTTCCGTTAAACCCAAACGTTTCTGTAATATGAAATCCTGGAGAGGTTCTATTTACAGTTTTGTCTCCTTTACTTACTAAAATCAAGCCTACTTTAGGTAGTTTTTTAGTATGGTTAAACACTCTAACCACACCCGGTTTCACTTCTTTTACATATCCTTTAAATTCTTTTCCAACATAACTATGAATTGGATCTTGTTTGTCTGTTTTATAAGGATATTTTACCTCCTTTAAATTTTGTTGCACTTGTACTTTTTTAACAACACTAAACCAATTAGAATAATTCTCGGTGGCATAAGCAACGGCTTTTGTTTTTGGATCAAATAAAATAGACTGTCCCATATTATGACTGTAATATTCTTTTAAAAATGTTAATTGACCATTTCTAATTTCATAGGGATACTCTTTAGAATATTGCAAATCATACGTGTTATTTTTCTGATCGTTTGCCACAACCACACCTTCACTATGGAAAGACATTCCCCAATCTATTGAAAGGTTTTTAACACTCACATTTTTACTCTGATGTATAATAAAAGGAATCATAACTCCATGAAATACAAAAGTAGAACCTTGTCCATCAATAGTAATGTTTTCCAGTCCCACAATAGGAAAAGGAGTCACGGTTAATTGATCATCATGATTGGAAATATTACGATACATTTCATAAGCCTTATTGGGATAAAAATGATAAGTTCCTTTTTCAAATTTTATTTCAGAAATAGGAGTTTCTTTAGCTTTTAAAATTCTATTCATTACCGCATAAGATGCATCAGCAGCAATACGGTTATCAAACTTTACGACTTCTCCTTTTTGTTCCTTTTTTTCTTGGTGTTGATTACATCCTACAAATGCAACGGCTAACAACAGCATCCAAATTTGTTTCTTAAATCCCTTCATCTCCTTATTTTATATAATTCTTTATTATTTTATAAATTCTATCAATCTTTTTCCAAAATCAGTACCTAAACGTTTCTGCCCCTCTGTATTGTAATGTATGTTATCTGAATGTTTTGGATAATCTAACCAAGATGGATTTGTAGAGGTTTTTATAAGAGCTACATTTGTATCTTTATTCGCAACGGTTTCCATAGCTTTTCGGACTATTGTTGGACCTTGTTTGTACTTTCTTGGTAACACATTTATTTGACCTATTACAAAAGGAAAATCTAATTTTCCTAATTCTGCTCGGTAAGCAGCAATTAGGTTTTCTAAATTTTGTTGGTAGTTATTTGCTTTTAGTTGGGAGTTCGTATCAGCCTCTCCTTGCATCCAAGCCAAACCTATAATTTGATAACTTTTTCCGTCCTGTTTTAAACGATTCAAATTACTTTCAATATTTTTTAAATGAGCTTTATATAGTTGCAGGGCTTTTCTTTCTGCTCCAATTTCTGATACATTTGCTTTTTCTTGAGTCCAATTAGCACTCCAAGCTCCGTGTAAAGAAGTACCCCCTACTGCTTTTTTGATCAATAAAAATTGTTGATTTGGGTAAGCTTCTGCCATGGTTAATCCAACAAAAATCTCTGGACCAAAATGATGTTGAAAATTATACTTTCCTCTACGATCATTTTGCGTATAATAAGACAATGGTTTGGGTTCAATTTTAGAATTATCTGAGGTACTTAAATAAACCCTATGGGCTATTTTCTGAATTCTTTGTTTTACAGAATCCTCTAACAAATCATAATCTCCATGTCCTTGTATGTTAGACTGTCCTGCTAATAGAATTACTTTAACAGTGTTTTTTTGAGCATATCCAAACAAGATAAACAACAATAAAAAGAATCCTATAAATTTAGTTTTAGTCTGCATTTTCCTTTTTTTGATAGAGTGTGAAATACGCTTAATTTCATCAAATATCTGTCTGCTAAAATTTAAAAAAAGTTGCTTAGCGTATATTTACACACAAAAAGCCTCTGTTCACACAGAGGCTTTTAATTAATTATAGTACACTTATATCTTTTTACTCTATTTCTACAAAATAAACTTCATAAGGTTTTAGTACTGGTGTGGTACTTACCTCTATTCCTTTGATGATATCTTTACACTTGATCTGTTTTTTTCCTTTTACGGAAACGTTCAAAGTTGCTTCAGACTTACCAACATTTACAACACTTAACACGTGATTTCCTTTTTTGTTTTTTACTACTCTCCACACACAACCTTTAGTACCAAAACTATTTGTTTCTTCTACAACTACTTCTGGCAATAAATTTTTATGCTCTAAAAACTCCATTGCTTTATGTTCTATTTCTTTGGTAGAATTTAAAACAACTAATTTTCCTTTAGTGGCTTTTAATTGGGTTTGAATAGGTTGACCATATTCGTTTTTTTGCAAACTAATTTTATCAACAAAAACAGTTCCTCCGTTATTTAGATAAGTTTGTAATGCCTTTACCTCATCTTCTTTTACAAACTCTGTTTTAGAGACTAAAATAGCATCCCAAGAATTGTTGTCTTTTTTCTTGATAATATCTTTAGTTGCAAAACCTATAGAAACTCCGTTAAAATGCAATCCTTCGTACAATTCAAACACATCATCCATGTGCTTGTTTTTGTTAATTGCAGATGTTTTAGAATAAAAAACTCTTAACGATTTTCTTTGTCTTTGCATAGCCATAATTTCTTCTGAATTTGCATTCAAATCAATCATTGTCATAGACACCTCATTGGTTACTCTTGGTTGCTGATTGTTAGATCCTGCATATCCTTTGTCGTTTTGAGCTTTTCTAGAAATAGCACCATCTGCCTCTCTTGGCCAATACCAAATTTGACTTGCTGTCATTCCATAAATATGTGCCAACCAAAAGGTAGCTCTTGCATATGCTGGATCTTGGTATAAATCTCTAGATTTTACTGTAGACAAATAGTGTAATTCTGTATTATAATTCACCTTGTTTGGACTTACAGATTTCATAAAATCAAATCCCATACACAACTCTCTCCAATCAAAAGCATAATGATCTTCCCATTCCTCTTTCTTACCCCACATATGGTTGTTAATGGCTCCAGAATCATTTCCAATAATACCACTCATATCTGTTAAAGCCTCTAAATCAATTCCGTGAACTCTTTTGTTGTCTGTCCACAAATTGGGCATAATTTTTAAATGTACTTTGGCTTCTTTATCATGTTTCTGAATTTCTTCTTTTAAAAACTGATACCATGCTGTAACTCTATACATATTAAAGAAAGACCAATCGTACCACATTGGAGTACCTCTTAAACTGGTGTCTATAGGTAACTCAATAGTAACGGCATCAAAATTCTTAAAATTGGTTCCCCATAAAGTATTTAATGCTTTTATATTTGTATGTTTTTGCTCTAACCAAACTTTAAATTTATCAATGGTAAACTGAGAAACTCCTCCTGATGCCCAAGCAACTTTTTTTCCTGTTTTTTGCGTAAAAAAGTGAGGCTCGTTACACAACATATATCCTAATTCTGAAAACTTTTTTCCTGCCATATGCGGTACAACAGCTCCTAATAATTTTGTTTGAATTTCTCTAGCCCCAGGATTATCAATATCATAAGCCGTATAGGTATCTTCTCTCATTTTAAAGTTATCTCCATACTTGGCAGGTGCCCATTTAGGAATCGATTTATGGTTTAAAAAAATAAAACCTAAAGAACCGTCTGGTTTGTTTTCCAATTCTTTCATTTTAGAGGGATGTATAGTTCCGTCTTCTTTAGCAACATAAGAAGGTGTAATAAAAAAACCATCCTGATTTCCATAGTATTCATTCAGTTCTGAAACGTTGGGTTTCCAAGTGTAATCTGTTAAAAACACGGGCTTATTTTTATAAGTTAACTGATCTCCATCTACAGAAACTTTTTTCCAATCTACATTAGGGCTTGTTTGTCTTTCAATTTTCCCTTTAGTAACCAACGTAATTTCTTCTATAGCTTTGTCTAGCATTTTGTTCACGTCTTTACGTTCAAAATCTGCTAATTCTTTGGCCATTTTTACAGCATTATCTTTATACTTTCTAACCAACTTAAAAGCCTTTGTATTGGCTTCTATATTTTTCTCGTCCCAGTTGGCATATTTTAAAAATACTTCTGCAGTTCGTACTGATGTTTTTTCTTTTAAAACATCAATATCTTTTTTCTCTGCTTTTTTTATTAACTTTTCTAAATCCTTAATTTTTTCCTTTGCTTGCTTTTCTAAAGTCTGCGCTTGAAACTGAAAGCTCAACAACAAAAGACATCCTAAAAATATTTTTTTCATTTTTTAATTCTTTATATTAATCGACTACAAATTTATGAGCTCCTTTAAGTTATAAAAAACACACTTGTTAGTTATAAACAGTTGGGCACCTTATATAAACTAAGAAGCACAATCTGAATAGATTGTGCTTCTTTTGTAAACGTTAATATCCTCTTATTTTTTGTACTTAAAACCTTTGTTGCGTTTTACTTTTAAGGTTTTGGCAGATGTTTTATCTACTTTAAAGTAATTGGTTACATTTCCTTCGTACCTGTTCTTAGTAATTTCTACATTGTTACAGTTTATCAACTCAAATAACGGAGCATTTGGAAATTGAGGTTTTTCTGTAGTTGTTTGTTTGATGGTGTTTCCTTTTACAATCAATCCATCTAGCCTGTCTGCCCAGATAATTCTATTATCAAAAGTTTCAATGGTATTGTTTTCAAACACAATGTTTCTATCATACAAAGCAGATTGATTGAATGTTTTTCCTAATCTAGGAGAAACCTTTAATACTGCGTGTTCTGAGGCTCCACCATAAGCTACATGCTTAAAACGATTGTTACGAATTACCACATCTTCTACACTTCCAGATTCATACCAAAAATAGCTTTCTCCTCTTAACATAATAGACGACATCATAGAGGATAAATCATTGTCTTCTATAATTATTTTTAAAGGTGTTTTAATGATGATATTTCTTGCTCTATGATCTCTAATCGTACAACCTCTCATGGTAAACACAGGGTTCCACGTTTTATTTTCTAAAATATCTCCCGTTTTTAAGTCTGATGGTACTTCTTTTGAAAAAGTAATATCAGAATAATACTCATTTACATATTTCACATTAGACACCACAGCAACTTCTCCTCTATCTGGGTTTGGAGTTTTTATAAACCAAACCTCATCTCCTTTACCTGCAAATTCAAAACCTGTTTGTTCAAAATGTTTTAACAACACTCTTACCGTATTTTTATTGATGATTTTATTTACCTCTACATACGTTCCATGTACATTGGTTCCGTCATCTAACATTCCTTCAAAACGACAATTTTCTATCAATACACCTCCTTTACAATTGGCAAAATGAGTTGCATCTGCAATGGTAGAAATAGCTCTATCTGATCCTTCTTTGATGTAAATTCCAGAATTCAAGATTTGAATACCATCAGTTCTCTCAAACAAAAATCCCATTCCTAATGCGTGGTGAATAGTTACATTGTCAAAAACAGCATTGCTAGAGTTTTTGGTTTGGAATGCAGGTGCATATCTGTTTTCTTCATGTGGTCCTTTAGAATGGATAACCACTCCAACTTCTGGATATTTTCTAATATGCTCATCGTAAATACGTAAAATCCCGTTGGGTCTTTTTTCTACCTTACTAGGACGTAAACTAAAATCTAAAGCTCCGTAAGCTACTTGTTTTGTGTCTTTATCAAACGTTAATGTACTTCCTAAAGATGCAAAATGAAAATTATCTATGTTAGGGAAATAAATTCTTCCTCTTTGTAATTTCCAAGAATACCCTTTGGTATAAGGTTTTATTTCTATCCACTTTTCTTCTGAATTTGTAGCCGTTACATCTCCCTGAAAACTAAAAGGCACATCCCAATCTATCGTAATATTTTTAACAGATATATGGTTACAATTTAAAAACTGAAACGGTGCTGTGTGTCCATGAAAAATAAACTCCGATCCGTTTCCTTCTATTTCTACAGAATTTAAATCTTGAAATAAGAAAATTATTTTCTTTAACCCATTTCCGTGATTGGTAACAAAAGAGAATTGCTCTTTGGCATAATCAGGCAAAAACTGATAAGTTCCTTTTTCAAACACCAACTTTATATCTTTGTCTTTAGTGTTCTCTATGGCATTTCTAACAAGAGTAGTCACATCACCATTTGTTGGTTTTATGTTGATGATTTCTTTTGCATTTACACGTGTTGATAAGACAATTAACAAGCATAAAAACACTTTTAATATTTTATTTTCTGACTTCATTATTTCTTTATTTTATTATAATCTGTTTTCGTATTTTTTTTGAAAACCTGAAACTTTTTTTTGTTGATTTTCCGATAACTCTAAATGATTATTACCTATAAACCAGTAGGCTCTTCGGGCAATTAGAAAATTAGAATTGTTTAACAATTTTATCAGTTCTGTTTTTAAGACTGTAGACTTATAGCTGTTAAGTTGAAGGATGGTTAAAAACATTTCTACTTCTTGATAAGAGAATGTATTTATTTGAGTACTTAATTCATCAAAAAAACTTGCGTTTTGTTGTTTTTGTAAAAAGGACACTGAGTTTAAACAAGCAACTCTTTTTTTATAATTTCCTTTTTCAAAAAGATCTTTTATTACTTTGTAATAAGTGGTATCTGGACTTTGTTCTACATAAGAAAGCACTTCTTTAAATAAAGGATAATCCCCTTGTATTCCTTCTTGTTTTACCGCGGAAACAGTTACAGAATCGTACACTTTTCTTTCTGTTAAATAATCTATGGCAAATTGTTGATATCCAAAATCTGTTCTTTGTAAAAAATCAGTAACCAAATCTGTGTTTTTTAGCTGGTGTGCTCTAATTTTTCGGATATTTTTTACCACATCTCCATTTGCCCAATGCCACAGAGTGTAACAAGTCCATACGGCACCTTCTACTGTTTCTGATGGACTGATAGAGGAGGTTGCTCCTGAAATTCCATCAATATCAGAATTCCCTCTTTCTACAACATCACTAGTTACTAGGTCTTCTTTAAAAACTACTTTTAATTCTGAGTTTTTATTGTTTAAAATTTCTTCTAGTTTGCTATAATCTTCTTTAGTAAATGGTTTTCCTTTGGCTTTTTCCAACTCATCTCCTGGCTCTAAATCTATTCTTTGATACCTTCCTAATTCATCAAAAAAAACTCGAACTACAATAACTTCACAAATATTTTCTCCGCAGTTTACCGAATTTACATCTACATAAAAACGTTGTGTCCCGTCTAGTAAAGTTTCTTCAACTAACTTACAGTTTATGGGCTTTACTTTGTCTACAGCAGGCTGAAACACTTCTATATTGTGTACTTTTTGTTGTGGGTTAGGAGTTGTACTTGATTGCAAACCAAAAACAGTAACCAAAAACAAAAGCCCCATTACAAACTTTACAACCCAAAAACTTGTTGTTTTTGGTTGTTTATTTTTAAAAAAAGAGAATTGCTTCTGATTCATTTTTGTGTTTTTAGATTTACTCAAGTCAACTACCAAAATTGATGAAATATTTTTAGATACAAACAAGTTTGCTGTTGGTAATTATCAAATAGAATATACCAACAACAACACTTATTGTACTTTTTTAAACCAATTGTTCTTAAGATTCGTACGCACGTACTTCAAACAATTTAGCAGTAGGATGTCCGTAAGTTTCTTTTAAACGAATTCTAATAGCTGATGTTTTAACTTCATCAAAATTAAATTTTATCAAACGAGCTATATTTCTATCTTTTACTCCAACTTTTACCCAAGCTCCATTTACTCTAACCTCTAAATCCAATTCTTTTAATAATTCTGGAGGAACCGTTTCTATAAACGATTTCTTTTGCCAATCTGACAAAGGTTGCTTACGCATGGTGATGTTTTTGTGTAAATTGGTGTCACACTTAATCTCAACTTTTGACAGTTGAATAGGTGTATCCCACTCCATTTGAAAAGTAGCTGGCAAACCTTCAGACTGCCAGTGATTGATTTCCCCATCAATATCACGAGAAATTCCGTTAATTACATTTTTAGCTGCTCCAGATTTGGTTGAAGAACCAAAAACAGCACTTGCTTTTTTAGCCAAATCTTTAGGGTCGTTAGCGGCAACTTTAGGAATATATACATCATCTCGCATTAACATTTCTTGCAATTGTTTGATGTATTTTTGCTTTACCTCTCTTGGTGTAATTCCTTTACTTGCACAAATAGTTGCTGCGGTACCTACAGCCTGCCCCATTAATGCACAAGTTCCCTGAATTCTTGTAGACGACAAAGCAATGTGTGTTAAACTAGCATTACGTCCGGCAAACATTAAGTTTTCTATATTTTTAGAATACAAAGAACTAAAAGGTACTTGATAAACAGTTTTAAATTTTTCATGAAAAAAACTTGGTCTTTCCTTAATATCTAGAATTCCACCTGGATTGTGTTCATCTAAAGACCAACCTCCATAACCAATAGCATCTTCATAATGTCTGTGCCCAGTTAAATCGGTTTCAGACAACATATGATCACCTATAAAACGACGAGACTCTCTACGTCCTGGCAAAGAACCTACCCAGTCTAAAGCATAATTTTCTGAATCTGGAAATTTTCCTGAATTTTTAATATAATCCCAAACTCCATGTAAATACCCCATCAAATCATGTCTATTGTCTTCTTGCACATCAATAATATCATGATCACTCCCTAACTCAACCCACCAATAACCATCTAAATAATTATTGATTTTTCTTTCGTGATTGGCATTGTCTCCATCATATTTTTTAGCAAATGCAGGTGGAGTATAAGGCATTGGTCTACCATAATCTCTACCTTGCAATAAAATTGAAGCTCCCATTTGCCATCCATCTGGTTCAGCTGGTGCATAAGATTCATTAAACTCTGCTTTTCCTTCACGACCTGTTCTGTACAATGCTCCTGCTTTAGCAGCCATCAATCCGTCACCAGAACAATCTATAAACACAGGTGCTTTAATGGTAAATTCTGTTTCTGTAGTTAATTGCCAACAACGAGCAGATACAATTTTATTTCCTTTAGTCTCTGCATCTATAGCCTGTGTATTTAACATGATGGTTAAATTAGGTTCTCTAGATACATAATCGTACACAATATGATCCCATACAGGATAAGATTGTTGCGGGTTGTACAAACGGTTTTCTAACATCATTTCTTCAACAATACCTGTTTCACGTTCTGCCAACCCTGTAGACAAACGGTTTACTCCATTTAGTGTTACACGAATTTCGCTAGAAGCATTTCCTCCCAACACAGGTCTATCATTAATCAATACCGTTTTGGCTCCATTTCTTGCAGAAGCTACTGCTGCAGAAATACCGGCAATACCAGCTCCAACTACTACCACATCATACTCCTCTGTCTTTTTACGTGTTGGGTTTGCAACTTTTTTTCCTGTTCCTAATTGATACCACTGTTCATCTCCTCCATTTCCACTTGCTCCTAAGCTTGTTGCAGAACCTTCTAAAGATTTGCACGAAGTTGTTAAAGGTAACACACTAGATGCTACGGCTACCCCTGCTACATTTCTTAAAAATTTTCTTCTTTCCATGATATATATCTTTCTAAAATATGTTTGTTTTATTTTTATAAATCTACTCCTGTTCCTTGTAAAGTATTGTCATGATCCCACATAATTAACCAAGGATCTCTTGTTTCTAACTGAAACTTTTTCAGCTTTGCCTTCATGTGTTTTAATACTTCTTGATACTCTTTTTTATCGGCCAAATTGTTGGTTTCTCCTGCATCTTTTTCCAAATCAAACAATTCAAATTCGGCATGTTTTAAATACTCTTCTACTGTTTTGTTCCCATACATTTTTGAATGGTTTCTATACACACTTTGCCAAGTAGAAGATGCCCATAAATCTGAAGCAAAAGGATAATCTAACTGCCAGGCTATATTCCATATCAATTTATACTTACCCTCTATTGCTACTTTCATAGGGTAATACATGGTAATTTCATGAAACGTGTGTGATGCATAAACCTCATCCCAACCTTTTGGATTTTCTTGTTCTATAATAGCGTTGAAAGATTTTCCGTGAAATTCTTTTGTATCAAACGGAACATTAGCCATATCTAAAATAGTTGGTGTTAAGTCTACCCAAGAAATCTTAGCATTATTCACACCACCTTTATTTCCTTTTTTGGTAGGATCTTTAATAATACAAGGTAGTTGAATTCCTGGTTCATAAACCGTTGTTTTTGCACCAGGAAAAGCCATTCCGTTGTCCGAAATGTAAAAAACAATTGTATTATTCATCTTTCCTGCTTCTTTTAAATGAGTCATCAATCGACCAAAACCTTGATCTATTCTAGAAATACTTTGGTAATATTGAGCAATTTCTTCTCTACTTTCTTTAGTATCTGGTAAAAAATCGGGGACAACTACATCATTAGGATCGTATACAATTTGATTTTCTCCTGGGTAAGGTTCTGTTTTATTTCCAAACGTATTGGGCAAATTCCAAGGTTCAGAAACAAATGGATGTCCTCTATGTGGATCATCGGTACAGAAATACAAGAAAAATGGTTTTTCTGATTGGATAACATCTACACAAGCATCTGCCATTTCTAGCGTACTTCTAGGGTCAGCTTTTAAAACAGTATTAAAATGATATACTTTTTCTGGAGCTACATGGTATTTACCAATTCTAGCCGTTTCATAACCTGCTTTTTCTAACAAAACAGGTAAAGACTTTACATTATCATACGTACTAAAGTGATGGTAATCGTGAACGTGACCATAAGAACCTGTTGCATGACCAAATTTTCCTGTTAAAATTACAGATCTACTTGCTGCACAACTAGCACTAGTACAATAAGCATTGTTAAAACGGACACCTTCTGATGCCATTCTATCTAAGTTAGGAGTTTGAATTATTGGATTCCCATAACTTCCCAAAGCATCTTTACCATGATCATCGGCCACAAACAACACAATGTTTGGTTTTGTGTTTTTTACCGTTTCCTTTTTTTCTTTAGGACTACAGGCTGCTAAAAAAATAACACTTGTTAATAATACTGACTTGATTGTTTTTTTCATATTTGTATTTATACTTAAAACAAAATTAATTGTATTAATTGTTTTTTTTGTACGTGAGCGTTTACTTGAAGTCGTTCTGAGTAAACAGATTGTTATTTAATTAGAGTTTGGTAAATATTAATGAATAATTAATTGTTTAACAATCGTTTCTTTTTCTCTATAAATTTTAACATAAAACACACCACTGCTTAAATTAGAAACGTTTTCTCTATGTCCTAAATTACTTATTTTAAATGCTTTTACTTTTTTACCTAAAGAGTTATATATTTCTACCGTTGCACCTACAGCTCCACTAAAGTTAATATAATCTTTTGTTGGATTGGGAGTAAACAAAGCAATTCTATTAGGTAGTAATTCTCCTACAGATAATTCTGCTTCTTCTGCCTTTTCTATTTTTAATTCATCTACATAAAAAGTTCCTTTTCCTCCTCCAAACTCAGGTTGATTATTTACTTGAAATCTAAACGTAGAATTTGTCGCTTCTTTTGATAAAATCATTTTTTGGCTTAACTGAACCCATTCATTTTTTGCTATAGATGATATATCCCATTTTAACGTTACCCAAGGATTTAATACTTGTGTATAAAAATTAGAAATAGTTGTGTTTTCATCAACAAAAACCTGCAAGCTAATATTATAGCTCCCTTTATCCATAGTTATATTTTCACTTTCTGTAGTCTCTATTTGACTTTGAAAAGGGATTTCTAAAACTTCTTCTGAAATATCTTTTAACAATTGCAAATCATCTAAATATAAAGTTCCTATTCCTCCATAACTAGAATCCATTAAAATTCTAATATTCGTGTTTGCAAAAGCATATGTTGTTGTGAAGGATACTGAAACAGCGACCCATTTATCTTTTACTATGGACGACAAGTCTAAAACTGCATTGGTATCATTTTGACTATCTGTTCTAAAATTCACTTTTATTGCTGAAATATCTGTACCAGATTCTAACCAAATCATTGCTTTAACAGTATACGTTCCTGGATCTAAATCAATTAACATATCTGATATTGTAGTACTTCCAAATGCTTTTTTAGACCCTGTAAAACTTGTGCTGTTAGTATATTTTAAACTATTACTAGAACCTTCTGCTCCTTTATTGGTTGCTATAGAAAAATTCTCGGGTTGCTGCATCCACCAACCATCATCACCAGAAGAGACTTCAAACCCGTAATAATTTGTATCTAAAATATTTATTTTGTCTTGTGCAAAAACAGATATTGTTAACAGCAAGCTCAACAAAAAAATGTTCTGTGTTATTTTATTCTTCATGATGAAATTAATTTAAAGGTGAGCTTAATGTAATATCTAAAAACCTAAAAGATCCTTTTGGTATTTTAACCTCTACAGTCCCTGACGAATTGTAAGTAGTCCCATCTAAAATATCTTTCATTCCTACAGCAGACAAACTCTGAAAAGTTACCAAAGCTGTTCTGTCTTCAGGGTTTAAATAACCTCCATCAATAATTGTTAGTCTTAAATTGGTAGGTGATGTTTGTGCTACTACCCAAGCGACATCTCCACTTACAGTTAATGGTATTTTTTTAGCACTTTCTTTAATATCAGCCTCAACGGTTGTATAAAATTGATCCGCATTAAATGTTTGTGTTCCATCTGCCGAATAATAATATCGTCCATCTGTAAAGTATTCTTTTAAAATATCTTTGTATAACGGATGCAAATTGTCTTTTAACAAACCTCTGGGAGCCGTTACATCTGCATTAGCTCCTGTTTGTGGTGGTGTAATCAAGACCAATCCATTAGGATAATTTGGCAAGTAATTTTGTCTTCTGTCTTTTACGTTTCCTGCATAGCTAGAAAAATCCCAAGGGGTATTTTTAGCTCCCATCCAATTGGCATTTTGCCTACTAAAGACAAAAGGATTATTGTTCAAAAATTGTTCATCATAATGTGTTCCCCATTTCAAACTACTACCTTCTAACAAAAAGTCATCATCTGGTTCTAACATACTAATGTGTACCGGAGATATACTTAATAATTCATTGGCTTTAGGCACAAACAACGCTCCCTTAGCCACCAAATCCCAAACAATACTCATATAATCTGGATCTACGGCAAAGTTGTTAATATATGTTGCTCCATTTGCCATATGATAAACTAAATGACGTAAAAAATGGTTGGGTAACATTTGATGACAAAACTGTCTAGACCTATCGTAACTAGGATTGTCTGGCACTGTTCTAGTTCCCCAATCATTTACAGATCCACTAGCCCAAACACCTACTCTACTAGCAATGCTAATATCCATAGCTTTGTCAGTGGTTTCTTCCATAGAAGGTACAAATACATCTGCATACTCTCCAGACAATAAACCACTCCACATAGGTAAATAGACATTTGCTTGCCAGAAATTATGTTTGGTTCTTACAAAAATATTTGCATTTCTAGTTTTTGAATATTGTGCTAACGGATAAAATAAATCATTCATAACCCAAGTAAAATCATCTGAATGATCTTCTAATTCTGGAAAAATCATGACTGTTTTTTTTCCACTGGCATAGTCTAAAGTTTGTTTTCTTGTTTCTAGTTGAAAAAAGTAAGGATCGTTTCCGTGACCTCCCCAATAAGCAATTCCTTTATCACCTTGAGGACTTTCGTCATACCAAGCAGTAATCATATCTATAGATTGTTGCTGTGTTAAAACATAATTTTTTCTACCATCTCTTTTGTTTTTATATTTTTCATTAGGCATGGTAGATCTGTCCCAATTTTCTGTTTTGCTAAAATGACTCCCTCCCAAAAACATAGGAGTTGTGTAATTATTTCGAATGTTATTTGCCGTAGTTTTAGCCAATCCTTCACTTGTATCTTCTGTCATAAAAAACACATCTCTTGTAGCTCTTTGGGTAGATGGCTTTGAATAGGAAGCCAAGTTTGTTCTTACAGCAGCAGTATTATCAATAATATCTTTAATTTTACCTGTTGGAATTAAGGCTTCATAGGCTGTTTTCCAATCTGGATTACCGGTATCCATAATATGAATTTGACTTCCTCCACTTTGGCAACTCGCCAAAACAATTTGATTGGAATTTGGCTTTTTCCACATATCGTAATAAGAATACTTAGTTTGTAACTTTTCTTGGCTAGCAATATCAAATTCCTTATTCACCAACATCATTTGATTTCCTACTAAAAACATATATTTATCAGCAGAAACATCTGTAATTAATTCTGGTTGTACTACAGAATATCCAAAACCTAATCCTGATAATTTATATTGGTCGGTTGTGTCATCTGCTAAATTTAAGCGAGAAACATTGGCACTATTTTGATGATTAGATGCCCCCATCAATATTTCCGAAGTTCCATCGTTATTATAATCTGAAAAACGCAATTCTCCTATAGGACTTGTAGCTTCAGTTTCTACCCTTTTAATTGGAGTATCCTCTAAAACATCAAACACATAAATAGCTCCTTTGTCTTGAGACGGATTGTTACTTGCATGCATTATTAAATAATCATTAGTAGTATCTTTTTTTAACGGTCTTAAAAAATTTGCATAATGCACAAAGTCTTTAGCGGTAGTATCTCCCCATGTTTTTTCTTGAGAATAATCTGCAGATTTTAGCTCTTTTACCAAAGATCCTGTTGCCGACAAATAATAACAATTCAAATCTAAACTTCCTCCAACGACATAAGGGATTCCTTCTTTTTTAACGACCGTAACTGCATACATTGGCACTTCATTTTTTTGATACTGCCATTGCTCAATCCCCATTGCATTTAAACAAAAAATAGTACCGTCTGCATTTGCAATTAAGACTTCATCATTTCCGTCTCCTGTAATATCGGCACACCATAAGTCGTGCACCATAAAACCAGACAATGAATTTTTCCAAAGAACAACTCCATCAAAACCTACTGCCATTACAATTCCATCATAAGAACTTGCAACAATAGTAGTCGTGTTATTAAAATTAGCAGTTCTAACTTTATGAATAGTATGATTGGTTTCTATACTATAAATAGCCCCCAATTCTTTAGTAGATGAATTAGCAGGTACATTATATTTTAAGGATTCTGATCCTTCATAAGATTTACTTGTTGTAAAACTCCATTGATCTGATTGACTTGTCTGCCAATTGGCAGATTGCTCTTCAAAATTGTATGTTTTTTGAGAAAACATAAATGTATTACCTAAAAAAAGAAGTAATATTAAAAAGTAGTTTTTTAAATTCATAAAAAATGTTGTTACTAATTGTTCAGCATTTAAAAATACATAGCAAATAACAATAGGATGATTTTGTACGTATATTAAATGTGCTTTTTGGTACAAAAAATAGTGTTTAAAAACTTTTTAGGCTACAGCATAAAAAAAGGGAATTAACGCTTTTGCGTTAATTCCCTTTTAAACCCTATATAAATAGAATTTTACAAAACAACTTTTACAGCATTTTGTAAGTTTCCTTTTGATATTTTAACAATATAAACTCCACTAGACAATCCTGTATTATTCACTTGTTGTCCTGTTATTGAGTAAACAGCATCTAAATTTGCTCCCAAAACAGAAACTGTTCCATTGGTAGCATTAATAGAAGCCCCTTCTATTTTTTTGCTAGTTGTAGATAAAGTTGCATCTGTAATAGTTGCTGTAATTTGGTCTACATATACAAGATCTCCACTTGCTAAATTCTCAGCACTTCCTTCATTATAGTTCACAGAGAACCAAAAAGCTACTCCATCAAAAGCATCAGGACAAGTTAAATCAAACGTTAACTCTTCCCATCCCATAGCTGTGTTAGTTGTAGAAACACTTGCTATAGGCTTGGTTGCTGTGTCTACACCTCCATTGGTTAATTTAACTCTTGATGACATATTAATTACAGAAGCACGATTGGTTTTTACCCACATTTTTACCTGAATGGTGCTTCCTGCATTAAAAGCACTTCCATACACTTTTTCATAAGAACTAAAAGTCCAAAAAGAAGAATCTGCATTGTCTGTAAAATTTAATTTCAAACTCTGAGTTCCGTCATGTGCTTGTCTAGATGTAACTCCTCTAGAAACAAAAGATTTATCACCAGTCAAATGGGTGGTTCCACTAGGACCATCAAAACCAGGGTTTTTAATAAACTCTGAATACGTAATGGCTGGCATAGAAGTTAAAAATTCAATTTCATCTAAATAAAAAGCATCTCCTACAGTATCTGGTTCATTTTGCCTAACCATTAAATAAAAATTGGTTAAATCTCCTGTCCACAAAGTATAATCACTCATATCTAAATAAGTAGTAATATATTCATCTGAATTAGCCCCTATAGAAAAAGTAATGTTTCCAGACCCTCCATTTGGTTTAATAGAGGCTTCATCTCCATTGGTTCCCCCTAGTCTTAACTCTACTCCGTTGGTTTCATTCTTATAAACTAGTTTAATAAATTTAGCCGTTGTAGCGTTTATTCCAGTAACCACTGTTCCAGAACCGTTATTTTTAATTCCAAAGTTTGAATTTGCTCCTGTTCTTTCTAATTTTAAAGAACCACTCCCAGACACTCCCTCAGAAGCATCGTGAGTTACCGTACTTGTTGCTCCCCAACTGACTGCCCAATCTTGTAAATCTAAATTAAAGTTAAATGTTTGTGCTTGTAATGCTGTTCCTAAAAACAAGAAACTAACAACAATTGTTGATTTTAGTAGTTTTTTTATCATTTTAATAATTTTTTAGTTAGTAATATTCGATAAAAATAATAAATCATTAAAAAAAATATAAACATCTAAATCACAAGCCATAGTACTTTTTTGACTTAATTTCAATAATTAATGTATTCACATAAAAAAACAGTGTCAAAACTTACGTTTAGACACTGTTTACTATTGGTTATTTGTTAAAAACTATAAACTTTTCTTTAATTCTATATCAATAAATCGAAAAGCTCCACACGGAATTTCTATTTTTATTTCTGATTTGTTAGTATCAAAAGTTTCTCCATTTAAAATATCAGTCATGCTTTTTGGTTGTATGGTATGTAATTTTACTGTAGCAACTTTATCACTCGGGTTTAAATAACCTCCATCTATAAGCGTTAATCTTAAATTGGTAGGAGATGTTTGAGCCACCACCCAAGCAACATCACCTGTAACAGTTAACGGTAATTTATTAGCGCTTTCCTTAATATCTTTTTCTATTGTTTTGTAATACTCGTTTGCATTGTATTTTTGAGTTCCGTCTGCCGAATAGTAATAATGACCATCTGTATAATATTCCTTTAAAATATTTTTATAAATAGGATTTAAGTTCTCTTTTAAAGGTTTTCTCTTAGCTGTTTTACTAGCCGATGTGCCTGCTTGAGGTGGTGTAATTAATACCAATCCATTTGAATAATTTGGTAAAAAGTTTTGACGACGGTCTTTAACGTTTCCAGCGTAGCTAGAAAAATCCCAAGGAGTTACTTTTGCTGCTGGCCAAGTTCCGTTTTGTCTACTAAAAACAAAATTATCAAAATAAGACTCTTTACTTTCTTCGTAAAATGTAGACCATTTTGCATTGCTTCCTCTTTCTATAAATTCATGATCTGGAGTCATCATACTTAAATGCACTGGCGAAAAACTTACAATTTCATTCGGTTTGGGTACATACAAAGCTCCTTTAGCTACCAACTCCCACAACACACTAATATAATCTGAATCTACTGCTAAATTGTTAATATACTGAGCACCGTTAGCCATATGAAACACCAAATGACGTAAAAAATGATTTGGTAATCTTTGGTTGCTAAATTGTCTAGATCTATCAAAACTTGGGTTGTCTGGTACTGCACGAGTTCCCCAGCTATTAAAAGCTCCACTTGCCCATACTCCTGCTCTACCAGCAATACTAATATCCATGGCTTTGTCCGTAGTCTCTTCCATAGAAGGCACAAAAACTTCAGAAAAACCTCCATCCATTACAGGTTCCCACATTGGCAAGTAAATATTCCCTTGCCAAAAGTTATGTTTGGTACGCACAAAGATATTTGCATTTTTACCTTGTGCATACTTTGCCAACGGATAAAACAAATCGTCCATTACCCAAGCAAAATCTTTCGTATGATCTTCTAATTCAGGGTATATTAATACTGTTTTTTTACCATCAGCATAGTCAATTATTTTTTTAGTAGTACTTAATTGAAACATGTACGGATCATTACCATGTCCTCCCCAGTATGCAATTCCAGGTTCTCCTTTGTACCATTTCGTAATATGATCTACTGCTTGTTCTTGAGAATACACATACTTTCGTCTTCTGTCTTTTCTCTTTTTATACTTTTCATTTGGCATGGCAGACCTATCCCAATTTTCTGCTTGAGACATATGACTACCTCCTAAAAATACAGGACTTTGGTATTTTGATTTTATTTCATCTGCCGTTTTTTTAGCGACTCCGTTTTTTGTTTGAGAAGTCATAAAATAAACAGGCAAAGGATCTCTTTCCGATTTTGGCTTTTTATAATTTTCCAAATCCTTTCTTATTTTAGCAGTATTGTCTATAATTTGCTCTATTTTCCCTTTAGGTTTTAAAGCTTCATAAGCAGATTTCCAACCTGATTTTTCAGTATCAATTACATGTATTTCACTCCCTCCACTTTGTGCACTTGCTAAAACCAATTGATTGGTACCAGGTACTTTCCATATATCGTTGTAAGAAAATTTAGTTTCTAGTTTTTCTTCTGATTTAGAGCTAAAATTAGTTGCAACTAATGATATGTGATTTCCTGTTAAAAACAAATACTTGTCAGTTCCTTGGTCATTTATCAACTCTGGCTGTGTAACAGAATACCCAAATCCTAATTTTTTAAGTTTGTATTGTTCTGACTTTTCTTTTGCCAAATCTACACGAACCGTTCCTACATTATTTTGATGTCCAGAAATCCCTAATAATATTTCTGGAATCCCGTCTTTATTATAATCCGATGTTCTAAACTCTCCTATAGTTGCAGAAGCCGTTATTTTGATATCTCTTAAAGGTTGATCTGCCAACACATCAAACAAATAAATAATACCCTTGTCTTGCATATGGTTACTACTTCCATGAATAGCCAACATATCTGTTCCATCTGCTTTTTTAATAGGTCTTAAAAAATTAGCGTAATGCAACCCTGCTTTGGGTTTATTTGCCCCCCAAGGTTTTGCTTTAGAATAGGTAGATGATTTTAATTCTTTAACCAAACTACCATCTTTGGCAGACAAATAATAAACACTTAAATCGTATCCACCTGCAACAACATAAGAAGTTCCTTCTTTTTGAACTGTACAAACAGCATACATAGGCACTTCATTTTTTTGATGTTTCCAAAGTGTTTTTCCTTTAGCATTTATACAATAAACAGCTCCATCTGCATTGGCTACTAAAATTTCATCATTTCCGTTTCCATTAATATCTGCACACCAAATATCATACACCATAAAACCTGAGAGTTTATTTTCCCATAGTTTTTTTCCGTCAAAATCAATTGCCAATATAGTCCCTTCATAAGAACTGGCTATAATATTGGTTTTATTTTTAAAATTGGCGGTTCTAACTTTCTGAATAGTATAACCTGTTTCTATACTATATAATTCTTTTGATTTTTTTTTCGATAACCCTTTAGAGTTATTCGCAAAAGACGGATAAATAGTTAGTACACTTAACAAAAGTGACACTATTAAATAACTGTATTTTTTATTCATTTTAATTTGATATATTTTTATAAAACTATCTATTTATTAGCATAATATTTTATCTGAAAATTTATTTTTTGTCCTCCAAAGTATATAGAAACAAAAACTCCGTTATCAATACTAAAATTTAGTTGATAACGGAGTTTACTAATTAAAATAGCTTTTACTTTTTAACAATGTTTAAATCATCTACATAAACTGTTCCTGATCCCGATTTTGGAAATACAAAAAAACCGATAGACAACCAATTTTTATGAGAATCTTTATCTATAGTAAAGGTAGACGTTAATGTTTGCCAAGATTTTTGTGGCAACTTGTCTAAGCGTTTAAATTTTGAATTTACTTTAGGATCTCCTGATAACGAAATTTGTAAAAACCCAGGAACCTCTCCTTCTAAAAATACTTTAGCAGAAACCTCGTAAGTACCTGCTTTAAGATTGAAAAAACCTGGTGACACTTTTTTCCCTCTAAAAGATTGCAGTTTTGGACCTGCACCAATATTATCATAACTCTTAAAAGTAACTTTCATGCTTTTTTTACCAGAAGCAACTTGTTCTGTAGAAGTTTCAAAACCTTTAGATTGAGTCCAATTTTCTGGTGATCCATTTTCAAAATCAAAAGAAGCTTTGTCTACTCCCGAAATTTGTGCGCTGGCAGCAAAAGAAATTCCCAAAACCGTGAAAGCAACACATGTGTTTTTAAATAATTTTTGAATCATTTTTAATCTGTTTTAATGGTTAGTAATTAGGCTTATATGCTTGTTTACAAATAACTTAATTATACCTCTTTTATACGTGCGCAAACATACATAGTATGTATGCTTACATTTATTTAAAAAGAAAAAGAGGCCATAAGAATACAATCTTAAGAACCTCTTTTGTATAAATAAAAATTAACTATGTTTAATTGATTACAAAACTACTTTTATAGCATCTTGCTTAGCTCCTTTAGATATTTTAACAATATAAACTCCGTTTGCCAAACCAGAAGTTCCTACTGCTTGTCCTGTTATAGAATATACTGCTTGTAAAGTTGCTCCAGAAACCGAAATAGTTCCATTACTAGCATTTACAGAAGCTCCTTCTATTTTAGAGGTAGTAGTTGATAAAGTTGCAGCATCTACCCACTTTAAATTATCTACATAAGCAACCGTGTTGGCATCATCTGCCTTTAATTTAAATGCACTACCTGCATCTGTAGTTTGTCCATAAGTAACAGTCTCTGATACAATAGTATGCCAAGTATCTTTGGTTAAACTAGGATCTATATTAATTACTGCTGCTTTAAAAGAAGTTGCAGGAACAGAGCTTGCATTATCTTTAACATTTAATGTTAATTTAGAAGGTATCGATTTTCCTGAAGGAATATAGATATCTGCTTGAATTACATAATCTCCTGCCGCAAAAGAAATTAACGACGTTCCTTCAGTATCTTCAGATCCTCCTTGAATTTGCTTTTCAGCAGCACCAACAGCAGAATCAAACTTTAAACTATAATCTCCTGTTTTAGCTTGTTCATCAGAAAAAGAAAAATAATCATTGTGTTGTAAAAACCACCCTGTTGCACTTGAATTTCCATTTGTTTCTGGTTCAATACTACCGTCTACAACAGCATCTGCTCCTTCAAAACCGTAGTACTCATCAAAAGTATAACTTTGTATACCATTATATTCTACTATTTTAATATCATCTAAATAAATAGTACAAGCACCAGTTTCTGGTTCAGCTCCTGTGTAATTCACTGTCATCCAGTTTTTGTTATCTCCTAATGCAGCATCTGCTACAGTAGTAATCACCGTATACACTTTAGTCCATTCATTTGCAGGAACTGCAGAAATATCAATATTAACCCCAGCTCCTTTTATCGCTAAGTTTAATTGAGAAGGTTGTGTACCACTAGTTACTTTTATCCATGCAGAAACTAAATAATCACGTACGGTTAAACTAAATGCTCCTTCTTTATTAGTGTTAGAACGAAAGGTTTGTAATTTTGGTGTTGGATTTCCCGCAGTATAATCAAAAATTGCTTTCATACTGTAGGTACCTGAATGTGCCTCTTCATTAGACTGAGTAAAACCTGCCGTTTGAGACCATGCCTGTACAATATTTCCTGGACCTGTAGTTGGGTTGCTTGGTGTAGACCAATCAACATTTGTCAATTCAAACCCAAAGGCATCTGCATTTAAAATTTGTGCGTTTGACTGTAAACCAGCCCCTAACAAAACTGCCAAAGCTGAAATTTTAAGTAATTGTTTTTTCATAATAATACATTATTAAGTTTAGTATACTCACAAATTAACAATCAATTTATTATTAATGTGTGTTCTTAAATAAACCAAATGTGTGTATCCATAAAAAAATCAACAGATACCTATATTACTCACTTTTAGGCTTATTGCGCTTAACATATAATAGAAAAAACACAGAAATAATGATTGTCACAATTACAGAAAGCACATAAGAAATAGTGTTATTTAACTGAAACCCCTCTGGTGCAATTAAAATATATAGACTACAAACCATGGTCATAAACACAGCTGGTATAAAAGTTACCAAATAAGCCTTTTTAGTATATATTAAAAAAGCTGTAATAGCCCACAAAACAATCATAGCCAATGTTTGGTTAGACCAAGCAAAATACCTCCAAATTATTGCAAAATCTACTTTTGTTAACACAAAAGCTATCACAAATAAAGGAATAGATATATACAGTCTTTTTAATATTGATTTTTGGTCATACTTAAAAGTATCTGCTAAAATTAACCTAGCAGATCTAAAAGCTGTATCTCCAGAAGTAATGGGAGCAGCTACAATTCCCAATACCGCTAATACACCTCCAAACTTACCTAACATATTTAACGAAATTTCATTTGCTGCCCATGCAGCATTATTTCCATTCGCTGCCATTTCTACATTCAATCCATCTACATTTCCAAAAAATGTCATAGCTGCTGCTGCCCAAATTAAAGCCACAATCCCTTCTGTTATCATAGCTCCAAAAAACACTTTTTTCCCTTCTGTTTCGTTGTGAATACACCTAGACATTAAAGGAGATTGTGTGGCATGAAACCCTGATATAGCTCCGCAAGCAATGGTCACAAACAACATAGGAAAAATAGGAGTATTTTCTGCATTGTGTTTCATATTCACTAAATTGGCAGGAATCACTTCGGGTATTTGATAATCGCCCACAAACAACACCAACAACAAACCTAAGGCCATAAATAACATTGCTGCTCCAAAAACAGGATACAGTTTGCTTATTAATTTATCTATAGGTAACAAAGTTGACAATACATAATAAACCAATATAATAGATACCCAAACACCTATTCCCAACATACTATCTGTCATTCCATCAATAATTTTTGCAGGCCCTACTAAAAAAACCGTTCCTACAAAAATTAACAAAACCACGGTAAACAAACGCATAAACTGTTTGATATAAGGCCCCAAATAAATTCCCACTACCTCACTAATGCTTAATCCATTATGCCTTAACGATAACATTCCTGAAAAATAATCGTGAACCGCTCCTCCAAAAATACACCCAAAAACAATCCATAAAAAAGCAGACGGACCATACATAGCTCCCGCAATGGCTCCAAAAATAGGCCCTAGACCTGCTATGTTTAAAAACTGAATTAAAAAAACCTTCCATGTAGGAAGTGGCATATAATCTACATCATCACGCTGAGATATAGCTGGAGTTTCTCTATCTTTTTCTATTCCAAAAATTCTTTCGATAATGTTTCCGTACACAAAATAAGCTACAATTAAAATGATAATTGAGACAATAAATGATATCATATTTCTAGTTTTTCAGTTCCTTTTATTAACAGGATTACAATGTTAATATTTATTATTTTTAGACAAGCCTATAAGAATTCATAGTGCTTTTAATAGTATAGATAAAGCTTATTTAGTTTTAAAAACAAGCATATCTCCTTTATTTTTTTTTGATGTTGTTTTTAAAACAATCTCTTTATCTGTATTTAAGATTTTTAAAATCACCAAACACTTTCCGTTATTTAACACCATTGATTTTTTATTTCCAAAATACGCTACATCATTAACGTCTCCGTTTTCAATAGCCAATATTTTAGCATTTCCCTCTACTGTAAAATCTACGATTGCTTTAGAGTCATTCACCAAATTCTTTTTTTTGTCCAACATATTTACTTCTACATGAACAACATCACCAGACTTCACCTTACTAGATTGAGGCAACAATTTTAATTTGTATGTATTTCCGGTGGTAACAAGCATAAAATCACAAACCTGTTTTCCATTAATAAAACCAACCGCTTTTAATTCTCCTGGTTGATGAGTGATGTTTTTCCATTTCATTATTTTATTTGGAAAATCTACCCTATTTTGAGCTCCAATTTTTTTACCATTTAAATACAACTCAACAACTTCACAATTGGTATAGGTTACTAAATCGTATTGTTTTCCTTTTTCTAAGTTCCAACTGCTATGCATAGGAGGCCACCCCCAACGACCTGATGTAGAAAAATCATCGGCATCTCCATTATACACATACGTTTTTATCATGGGTTCTTCTGTCCATTGAGATTGATAAAAATCGGCTTTGTTAGATTTAAAACCTGCAAAATCTAACAAACCACTATCTGATCCTAATTTTGGCCATTTTTTAGATTCTCCTAAATAATCTGCTCCTACCCATAAAAATAAGCCCATATTATGATCATTTTCTAAAACATCTAACCAAGGAGATTTTTCTATATTGGCAAATCTTTTTTCTGGAGTACTATTAAAATACGTATAGCTTTCTGTACTTACAAAAGGTTTTCCAGGATGTTGATTTCCTATAGCAGTACACCATTGTTCTCCATAATTAAGAGCAATCAAATCCATATATTCACAAGTTTCTATAATTTGTTTTACTTTTTGAGCAGGAACTCCATCTCTTCCTCTTTCCATTCCAGATATTACAGGTCTTGTATCATCTATAGACCTCACAAAACTGGTATATTTTTTCAATCCTACTTTTTGTTCTATACTTTCTGGAGCGTGATTCTCGTTACCAACACTCCAAATAACAACACTTGGGTGATTTACATCTCTCCTAACTGATTGTTCATAGTTTTTTTGCCACTCTAATTCAAAATACGGATTGGCAAACCCACTTGGGTTAAAGAAATTTCCTTTTTTATTTTTTTTTCTTACAAATCCATCATCATTCCACTTATCTGCAAACTCATCCATCACTAAAAACCCCATTTGATCACATAAGTCCATAAACTCTGGAGCAGCAACGTTATGAGCAGTTCTAATAGCATTACAACCTATAGATTTTAAGTGCTTTAGTCTACGTTCCCAAACCTGAATAGGAACGGAAACTCCTAAAGAACCTGCATCTACATGTAAACAGACCCCTTTCATTTTAATGTTTTTATCATTTAAGAAAAAACCTTTTTTAGCATCAAAACGAATAGACCTAACTCCAAAAGAACTGATATAATCATCTACTACTTTTCCGTTTATTAGCACTTCTGATTTTGCCGTATACATATTAGGGCTATCAATAGTCCACAATTTTGGATTGATAATTTTTATGTTTTGTAAAGCTGTATACGATTTATTTAAAGTTGTTTTTATTTTAGTTTTAGCAATTCCTACTTTAGTATTGTTTGCATCGTACAGCGTTGTTTGCACTTCTACCTCCTCTTTGTTTTTGTAATTTTCTATAGTAGTTTCTATAGAAATTAATGCTTCTTTTAACGATACAGAAGGAGTTGTTATTTTAGTTCCCCAATTTTTTACGTGAGTTGGATGTGTGATTGTTAACCAAGTATTTCTGTATATTCCAGATCCTGTATACCAACGTGCACTTGGCTGTATAGAATTATCTACTCTTACAGCAACTCTATTAGGCTTATCATAATTTAAATATTCTGATATATCAAAATAAAAACTTGTAAAACCATTATACTGAGCCCCTACATAGGTACCGTTTATCCAAATTTTAGAATTTCGATAAATAGCATCAAACTGCAATTCTACGTGTTCTCCTTTTTGTTCTTTAGTTATTGTAAACTCTTTTCTATACCAACCTATACCACAAGAAAACCAAGCATTTCTTCCTGAATTTTCTTTACTCAGCTTTGTTTCTATACTCCAATCATGAGGTAAATTTATTTTTTCCCAATTCGCATCATCAAAACCTACTTCTGAATACTCTAAACTATCAGACAGGGTAAATTTCCAATCCGCATTAAAGTTTACTTTTTTTCTAACTTCTTCTTTCTGAGCAAATACAGAAAAATTAACAGTGCTTAAAAACACTATTAATAAAAATTGATACTTCATGTTGTTATTTTTGATTATTTCAAAACTAACAGAAAGTATCTACGCTTATTTGTCTCTGAATATATTAAATGTACCTCATAGTATTATAAAATAAAAAAGTCATAAACATTTTTGCTTATGACTTTTTTATTTGAATAGTTTCAATATTTTTAATCTACTTTTTTTACTCCTTCTTTTGTTGGAGCAACAGGTATAATGTCTCCATTTTTATTAAAAAATAATTTATCTACACAAATAGATCTTTTAAATCCATTTCCTGATAAATCTTGTGTGTGATAAAAAACATACCATTGATTTTTATACGTTACAATAGAACCATGTGAGGTTCCTGAACTAACAGGTTTCATTACTTTACCCTGATACACAAAAGGCCCCATTGGATTTTGAGAGGTTGCATATATCATTGTTGCATCTTTAGACCATCCATTAGAATATACATAATAATACAATCCGTTTCGTTTAAACATCCAAGGTCCTTCACCATAAACCCCATCTCCTCCATGATTTATTTGTAGATTAGGCTCTTTTTCAGATTTCTCTTTCCATAACAAACGTTTTCCTTGTTTGTCTAAAATAATCACCTCTTGCAAAGAACCATCTAGCTCTACCATATTCTCCTTTAACTTTACCACTCTTGCCTCTCTACAACCAAAATACATATATGCCTGTCCATCATCATCTATTAAAATAGCAGGGTCAATAGGTTCTGCCCCTGCAAAAGGTTCAGCAATTCCATCAACCAAAGGCTTACCTATTATATCTTTAAAAGGCCCTTCTGGTTTATTTGCAACAGCAACTCCTATTTTTTTGCGTTCTACAGGATAATACAAATAATATTTATTGTTTCTCTTTACTGCATCTGGAGCCCAAGCCCATTTTTCTGCCCAACTAATGTCTTTTAAAGAAAATATAGCCCCATGATCTTTCCAATCTTTCATATTATCAGTAGAAAAACATGCCCAATCTAACATATCAAAATAAGTTGCATCATCTCTATCGTGAGACGTATACACATACAACCTTCCATTAAATACTCTAGCGGAAGGATCTGCCGTGTACTTATGTTTAATAAAAGGATTTTGTGAATATGATATTGAAGTAATAACAACGGTAACTAATAAAGAGAAGACTTTTTTCATTTGTACAACATTTAAATACAGTACAATTTACAAAACATAAAGAAGATGATACTTTTTAAAAAATAAAAAAGTTATTAAAATAAAAAAAAGCCTTAAATCAAAGATTTAAGACTTTTTTGTTGTCCCACAAGGACTCGAACCTTGAACGACGGTACCAAAAACCGCTGTGTTACCATTACACCATGGGACAGTGCGTTTGCGGGTGCAAATATACAGTACATCTACAATTCTGCAAAATTTTTTTGCAAAAAAATTCACTTTTTTTTTAAGCCCCTATAATAATGTTTGAATATCAATCGTTTAATGAAATAGATGATTTCATTTTTATGAATTCATCAGAACATTTTTCATCAATATCACTATCAGCATTAATATTTAATTAAATTTGTGACTAAAATTTTAGTTCGAACACTTCAAATGAAACAAAATACTTATCAAAAGTGGAATACAATCCTTGGATGGATTGTCTTTATTATATCCTTAGCAACTTACACATTAACCCTAGAACCCACTGTTAGTTTTTGGGATTGTGGAGAATATATATCAACCGCTGTAAAACTAGAAGTAGGTCATCCACCAGGTGCTCCTTTATTTCAAATGTTAGGTGCCTTTTTTGCTATGTTTAGTAACACTGCCAGTAATGTGGCTTATATGGTAAACTTTATGTCTGGATTGGTAAGTGCCTTTACCATTTTGTTTATGTTTTGGTCTTTAAGCAACCTTATTAAAAGAGTTGCTTTAAAAAACGCTGAATTAACCACCAATAAAGCAATTGCAGTATTAGGTGCAGCCGTAGTAGGTAGTTTAACTTATACGTTTTCTGATAGCTTTTGGTTTAGTGCCGTAGAAGCAGAAGTATATGCCATGTCTTCTTTCTTAATGGCTTTACTTTTTTGGTTAGGTTTAAAATGGGAAAAATCATTTTCTGAACCTAGAGGTAATAAATGGTTAATTTTAATCTGTTTTATTATTGGACTTTCTTTTGGTGTACACATATTATCCTTATTAGTAATTCCATCATTGGTATTTATCTATTTAAATCACTACTATCAAAAATATACGATCAAGAATTTTATAATAGCCAATGCAATTGCTATTGGAGCTTTAATTTTTATTTTTAAATTCTTATTTCCTTTCACACTTAAATTCTTCAGTGCTTCAGAATTGTTTTTTGTAAACAATTTAAGCATGCCGTTTCATACAGGAACTATTATTGCGGCAATTCTAATTATTGCTGGTTTTTACTTTGGATTAAATTACACTCGTAAAAACAAAAAATACTTAGCTAATATAGCCTTACTATCTGTTTTGTTTGTTATGATTGGATTTTCTTGTTGGTTAATGTTACCAATTAGAGCCAATGCAAATACCACTATTAATGAAAACAATCCATCATCTGCCAGAGAATTGTTAGCGTACTACAACCGTGAGCAATATGGAGATGCTAATATTTTTTATGATACTTATTATTCATCTAAATACCATAGAGAGGCTGCACTAGATGCTAATGGAGAGCCTATTATGGAAGATGTAAAACCCAAATACGAAAAAGATGATAAAAGTGGAAAGTATATTATTGTAAATGATTACAAGAATGCTCAAGAAAAAACATCGGACAAACACAAAGGTTTTATTCCTAGAATGGTAAACCCTGGCCTAGAACAAAACTACAAGTCTATTGTAGGCATTCCTCAAAAAAGCCAAGTAAGACCTACTTTTTCAGAAAATATAGAGTTTATGGTAAAGTACCAATTTGGCTATATGTATTTTAGGTATTTGTTTTGGAACTTTATTGGAAAACAAAATGACATTCAAGGTAGAATGGATCCTTTAAACGGAAATTGGATGTCTGGTATTACAGCTATAGATGAAATGTTTGTAGGTACTCAACAAAATTTACCTAGTGAAACACTAGAGAACAAAGGAAGGAATTTCTATTACGGTATTCCTTTTCTATTAGGGCTAATTGGATTAATTTATCAATTAAAAAGAGATCCTCGTAACTTTTATAATTTACTATTATTTTTTGTGTTTACAGGTTTTGCTATTATCTTTTACACCAACCCTAAACCTTTTGAACCTAGAGAAAGAGATTACGCTATTGTAGGTTCTTTTTATATTTTTGCCATGTGGGTAGGATTTGGAGTATATGCTGTTTTTGATAAAATAAATAGCTACAAAGCATCCAAATCTATAGCCATTGCAGTTCCTACTTTATGCCTATTACTTTCTCCTATTGTAATGGCATCAGAAAATTGGGACGATCATGATAGATCTAACAAATACACCGCTTATTTTAACGCAAAAACCTACTTAGATTCTTGCGACAAGAATGCAATTCTATTTACAATTGGAGACAATGATACTTTTCCACTATGGTACATGCAAGAGGTAGAAGGCTACAGAACTGATGTAAAAATTGTAAACACTAGCTTGTTAGCTACAGATTGGTACATAGACCAAATGAAACGCGAAACATATACAGCCCCCCCTATTCCGTCTCAACTAGAACACAAACAATACAGACACGGTACTTTAGATGTTGCCTATCATACAGGACAGGTTAAAGAAAGATGGGATATAGACAATTTTATGAAGTGGATTGCCTCTTCTGACAAACGTACTTATATTGAAGTGGGAGATGGAAAGTTTGAAAAATTCTATCCTACAAATAAACTAAGATTACCCGTAAATAAAGAAACTGTTTTAAAAAACGGAATTGTAAATGCTAAAGATGCAGATTCTATTGTAGCCTATATGGATTTAGATATTGATAACCGTGGTCTAACAAAAAATAGAACTTTAATGTTAGATATTTTGGCTAACAACAATTGGGAAAGACCTATTTATTTTACAGGAGGATCTAATGCCGATGAAGAATATTTATGGCTTAAAGATTATTTACAATTAGATGGGATGGCTTTTCAATTAGTTCCAATAAGAACCAAAAGTGAATATGGTATTCTAGGAATGGGTAGAATTGATACTGACAAAATGTACAGTATGGTTAAGAACTGGGATTTTGGAAACCATGGAAAAGATTTTTATGTAGATGTAGAATCTAGAAAAAATTCTATTTCATACAGAAACAACATCTCTAGATTGGTAGAGGCTTTAATGAATGAAAACAAATTAAAAGAAGCCGAAGAAATACTAGATCTTAGCTATACAAAAATGCCAATTCTAAAATACCACCAATACGGTGTTTGTTTGGCATTTCCAGAACAATACTATCTATTAAATCGTCCAGAAAAAGCAAGAAATGCTGCAGATGTACTAATTAAAGTATTTCAAGAAAAACTATTGTATTACTCACAATTTAACACCACAGACTTAGAATATTTATTTAGCGAAGTGGAAACAGAATTTAAAATGTATCAAACCATCGCTTCGGATGTAAATAAATACGAAAAAGACGATAATTACAAGAAAAAAGTAGAAACTGAATTTATAGGACACATTAAATTATTTGAAGAACTCTTTCAAGAATAAATGAGGCTATATCCTGTAAAAACAATATCAATTTTCAAATCCATTTTTAACAAATGGATTTGGAGCTTTGATACAGATAAAAAAGAAATCTACCTTACATTTGACGATGGACCTATCCCAACAACTACTCCTTGGGTTCTAGAACAATTATCAATGTACAACGCAAAAGCTACCTTTTTTTGCATTGGTGATAATATTAGAAAATATCCACGTATTTTCAATCAAATCACAAACAAAGGACATCGAGTTGGAAACCATACCTTTAATCATTTAAAAGGATGGAAAACCAATACAAATGTTTATATACAAAACGTTTTAAAAGCAGAAAAAAAATTAGAAACACACAATAATCCTAAAATTTTTAGACCTCCTTATGGTAAAATTACCAATACTCAATCTAAAAAACTAAGAAAACTAGGTTATCAAATTATTATGTGGGACGTTTTAAGTGCCGATTTTGATCAACAATTAACGGCTAAAAACTGTACAGAAAATGTACTAAAAAATGTTAAAAACGGAAGTATTATCGTTTTTCACGATAGCCAAAAAGCCTACCCAAGACTAAAAGAAACACTTCCTAAAGTCTTAGAAGAATTAAGCAAAAAAGGTTTTTTGTTTAAAGTAATTCCCTAAACATATTGTTGTACCAAGTTAATTAACGTATTTGCATCTTGTTCTCCTCCTTGTCTCCATTTCATTACTCCATTTTTGTAAATAACAAACGTAGGATTTGACTTTACTTTTAGAGCAGATGCTAAAATTTCATTCTTTTGAATATCTATCTTAATCACCTTTGCTTTGTCTCCTAAAGCAGCAACCACATCTCTTAACACCAATCCTGTTGGCTCATCTTCTTCATCACTCCATTGAGCATAAAAATCAATCAACACAGGAATTTCAACATTAATTAAATCACCAAATTTAGTCATATATAAATGTATAAAGTTTGTAAAATTTATGTCATCTATCTGACAAATAGACACGAATTACAATGCAATGTAACTTTTTTTTGAATTAAACAAAAAAAACAAGTTAATTTTTAACAAAATTCATCAATAATTTAACAAAGAACACTATAATGACTTATATAATACGCAAAAACAAGACCTGAAGACGATTTAAATTAGTAGTTTTTAATTACATTTACGACTTTCAAAACTATATTTATGGCTGGTCAAAAAAGACTTTTTTTACTAGATGCTTTTGCTTTAATTTTTAGAGGTTATTATGCATTAATTAAAAACCCTAGAATTAATTCCAAAGGGATGGATACCTCTGCAATTTTAGGCTTTACCAACTCTTTATTAGATGTAATCCGTAGAGAAAAACCCGAATTATTAGCCGTAGCTTTTGACAAAGGAGGATCTGCAACTAGAACAGAAGCTTTTGAAGCATATAAAGCTAATAGACAAGAAACACCTGAGGCTATTAAAATTGCCATTCCTTATATTCACGAGATTTTAAAAGCTATGAATATTCCTATTATTGAAGTAGCTGGTTTTGAAGCTGATGATTTAATTGGAACTTTAGCAAAACAGGCCGAAAAAGAAGGATGCCAAGTTTATATGGTAACTCCCGATAAAGATTACGCTCAACTAGTTTCTGAAAATATTTTTATGTACCGTCCTGCTAGAATGGGAAATGGTATAGAAATTTGGGATGTAGAAAAAGTAAAAGAAAAATTTGAAGTAGAAAATCCCTTACAAGTTATAGATTATCTAGGTATGATGGGCGATGCCGTAGACAACATTCCTGGTTTACCTGGAGTTGGAGACAAAACAGCTAAAAAATTTATAAAACAGTACGGTTCTATGGAAAATCTTTTAGCCAACACACACGAGCTAAAAGGAAAGATGAAAGAAAAGATTGAAGCTAATAAAGAGTTAGGAATCCTTTCCAAAGAACTAGCAACTATTATTTTAGATTGTCCTGTAGAATATCATGAAGAGGATTTTACCATGTGTAAGCCCAATGCTGATGAAACTGCTAAAATTTTTCAGGAATTAGAGTTTAGAAGAATTGCAGATAGTTTTAACAAACTTTTTGGAATGGATGCTCCTAAAATGGAAATTCCTAAAAAAGAAGAAACAATTACAACTAATACAGGTACAGAACCACAATTAGACTTATTTGCAAGCCCAGAACAAACCTCAAACACAACATCTTCTTTTGGTTTTGATACATTAAGCAACCTAAAACCAGTTTATCAATACATAAATACAACTACTGCTAGAAAATTATTCATCAACAAACTGATGAATCAACCTAAAGTAGCTTTTGAAATTGTTACCCAACGAGAAAATTTTATAGATACTATTATTGGTTTTGGTTTTTCTTATGATACTGGAACAGGATATTATATTCCCGTAACAGAAAACACCAATGCTATTTTAAATGAATTAAAACCTTTTTTTGAAAGTGACAACATTCAAAAAATAGCTTACGACCTTAAGAGCAACATTAAGTTTTTAGCCCATTACAACATTAACCTACAAGGAACTATTTTTGATATTAGTTTGGCTCATTATTTATTGCACCCAGACATGAGACATCAATTGGATGTTTTATCAGAAACCTATTTAAATTATGAAGTAACTCACCAAGACAATGTAATCGGTAAAGGTCGTAACAAGGTAAAATTAGCTGAAGTAGATTTAGCTACTATCACTCCTTTTTGTTGTGAACAATCAGATGTTTGTTTTCAGTTAGAAACTCATTTTAGTAAAGAACTTGTAGAAAACAACTTAGAAAATCTATTTAACAACATAGAACTTCCTTTATTAAAAGTGTTGGCTAAAATGGAATTAGAAGGAATTAATTTAGATGTTGATTATTTAGCTACATTATCAAAAACTTTAACTACAGATATTACAACCTTAGAAGAAAACATTTACAGCCTTTCTGGAGAAGAGTTTAACATAGCATCACCAAAACAACTAGGGATTGTCTTGTTTGAAAACATGAAACTGGTAGAAAAACCTAAAAAAACCAAAACTGGACAATACGCAACTGGAGAGGACATTTTAAGCAAGTTGGCTACTGAGCATGAAATTGTGGCTAAAATTTTAGAATATAGAGGATTGGTAAAACTTAAAAATACGTATGTAGATGCGTTACCAAACGAAGTAAACCCAATTACCCAAAGAGTACACACAACCTATAGCCAAGCAACGGCTTCTACAGGTAGATTAAGTTCTACAAACCCTAACTTACAAAACATTCCTATTCGTACAGAAAGAGGAAAACAAGTAAGAAAAGCATTTATTAAAAAAAATGAGGATTATACATTATTCGCTGCCGATTATTCTCAGATAGAATTGCGTTTAATTGCCGAGTTAAGTCAGGATCCAGAAATGTTATCTGCTTTTAAAAACGGAGATGATATTCACCGTTCTACCGCTGCCAAAGTATTTGGAGTCACTATTGATGAAGTTACCAGAGAACAACGTAGTCATGCAAAAACCGTAAACTTTGGAATTATTTATGGTGTTTCTGCCTTTGGATTAAGTCAACAAACCAACTTGAGTAGAAAAGAATCTAAAGAGTTGATTGATACGTATTACGAAACCTATCCTACCTTAAAAAAATACATGGCAAGTCAAGTAGATTTTGCCAAAGAACACGGATATGTAAAAACACTTTTAGACAGACGTAGATATTTAAAAAACATCAACTCTGCCAATGCTATTGTTCGTTCTGCAGATGAACGTAATGCTGTAAACGCTCCTATACAAGGAACTGCTGCAGACATTATTAAAATTGCCATGATTGATATTCAAAAAGCATTAGAAGAAGGAGGTTATCAAACAAAAATGTTACTACAAGTACATGATGAATTGGTCTTTGATATGCACAAAGACGAAATTGACACCTTAAAACCTTTGATTATTTCAAAAATGCAAAATGCTTATAAAATTAGTGTTCCATTAGTTGTTGATACTGACATGGGAGACAATTGGTTAGATGCACATTAATATTAAAAACCTTAATAAACAAAAATCAAATTTTATTTATTAATTTTTAAGAAAAACAGCCGTACTATCTTATTGTTATTCAGAAAAATAATTATACTTTTGCAATCCCTTGGAGAATCCAAGAAGAATTATTGTTTAATTATTACAAAAACTAGTGTAAATGAACACATTAAGTTACAAAACAGTATCGGCTAACAAAGCAACTGCTGACAAGCAATGGGTTTTGGTTGATGCGGACGGACAAACATTGGGTCGTTTATCTTCTATAGTTGCAAAACTAATTAGAGGTAAGTACAAACCTAGCTACACTCCTCACGTGGATTGTGGAGACAACGTTGTTATTATCAACGCTGAAAAAATTAATTTAACTGGAAAAAAATGGACTGATAAGTCTTACATCCGTCACACAGGATATCCAGGAGGTCAGAGAAGTTTAACTGCAACAGAAATGTTTGAAAAAGATCCTACAAGATTAATTGAAAAAGCAGTAAAAGGAATGTTACCTAAAAACAAATTAGGAAGCGCTCTTTACAAAAACTTATATGTATATGCTGGTACTGAGCATGCTCAAGAAGCACAACAGCCAACAGCTATTAACTTAAACGACCTTTTATAATTATGGATACTATTCACAAAATTGGTAGACGTAAAACTGCCGTAGCAAGAGTATATGTTTCTGAAGGTACAGGAAACATGACTATTAATGGTAAAGATTTACCTGCTTACTTTACTACTGGAACTTTACAGTACAAAGCAAAACAAGCTTTATTATTAACAGACAACTTAGAATCTTTCGATATTACAGTAAATGTATTTGGAGGTGGTGTAACAGGACAAGCAGAAGCTATCCGTTTAGCTATTTCTAGAGCTTTATGTGAACTTGATGCTGAAAACAGATTGATCTTAAAACCAGAAGGATTATTAACTCGTGACCCTAGAATGGTTGAACGTAAGAAATTTGGTCAAAAGAAAGCAAGAAAGAAGTTCCAATTCTCAAAGCGTTAATCTTTTACAATTATATAATAAAATTAATCGATTGTTTAGCAAAAATAGTAGAGACTTCTACACAGAACTACTCCGCTATTGCTAACATCTAAACAAGATCCCATATTATGGCAAATATTCAAGAATTATTAGAAGCTGGTGTACACTTTGGACACTTAACAAGAAAATGGAATCCAAGTATGGCTCCTTACATCTATACAGAACGTAACGGAGTACATATCATCGATTTATACAAAACTTCAGCTAAAATTGACGAAGCATCAGCTGCTTTAGCTAAAATTGCTGCATCAGGAAGAAAAATCTTATTTGTTGCAACAAAAAAACAAGCTAAAGATATTGTTGCTGAAAAAGCTGCAGCTGTAAACATGCCTTACATCACTGAAAGATGGCCTGGAGGAATGTTAACTAACTTTGTTACTATCCGTAAGGCAGTTAAAAAAATGTCTCAAATTGATAGAATGAAGACTGACGGTTCTTTTGATGCTTTATCAAAAAGAGAAAAATTACAAATCGATCGTCAACGTGCTAAATTAGAAAAGAACTTAGGTTCTATCTCTGATATGACTCGTTTACCAGGAGCGTTATTTGTAATTGACGTAAAAAAAGAACACATTGCTGTTGCCGAAGCTAAGAAATTAAATATTCCTGTTTTCGCGATGGTAGATACAAACTCTGATCCTAACGATATAGATTTCGTAATCCCATCTAACGATGATGCTTCTAAGTCTATTGACAAAATCTTAACTTTAACTACATCGGCTGTTGCTAATGCGTTAAGCGAAAGAAAAGCTGGTAAAGAAGCTGCTCCTGAAGCAAAAGAAGCTCCAGTAGAAGAAGCTAAATAATCACACAAACTTAACATGTAACGGTACAAAAAAATTATAATTTTGTACCGTTCATTTTTATAAAAACTTTAAAACACAATACTATGGCAGATATTAAGGCAGCTGACGTGATGAAATTAAGAAAATCATCTGGAGCTGGAATGATGGACTGTAAAAAAGCTTTAATCGAAGCTGAAGGAGATTTTGACAAAGCTGTTGACGTTCTACGTAAAAGAGGTCAAAAAATGGCTGCAAAAAGAGCTGACCGTGAGTCTAGCGAAGGTGCTGCTATTGCTGTTGTTAACGAATCTAACACTGCAGGAGTTTCTATCGTATTAGGATGTGAAACTGATTTTGTTGGAAAGAATGATGATTTTGTTGCTTTGGCAAAAGAATTAGCTGCACATGCATTAAACTATAACACAAAAGAAGAATTTTTAGCTTCTCAATTTGGTGGAGTTTCTGTTGCAGATAAATTAGTTGAGCAAACAGGTGTAGTTGGTGAAAAATTAGAAATCAATGATTTCTCAAGAGTAGAAGCTCCTTTTGTAGGATCTTACATTCACGTAGGAAACAAAATTGCTTCTTTAGTTGGTTTATCAAAAGTAATTGATGATGCTGATAGTTTATCTAGAGACATCGCTATGCAAGTTGCTTCTATGGGAGCTACTTCATTATCTTACAAAGATTTTGATGCTGCATTTGTTGCTGCTGAAACTGAAGCTAGAATTGCTGCTATTGAAAAAGATAACATCGAATTAGGTAGATTAGGAAAAACGTTAAAAAACGTTCCTCAATTTATTTCTAAATCTCAATTAACTGAAGAAGTATTAGCTAAAGCTGAAGAGGCTGCAAAAGCTGAATTAACTGCTGAAGGAAAACCAGAAAAAATCTGGGATAGAATTTTACCAGGTAAAATGGAAAGATTTGTTTCTGACAACACTACTTTAGATCAAGAGCAATGTTTATTAGACCAAAACTTTATTAAAGACGAAAAGAAAACAGTTGCTGATTATGTTGCTGGTTTTGACGTTGAAGTTGTGGCTTTCTCTAGAGTTACTTTAGGATAATTTATTCCTAATACCCATATTTAAAACCTCTCATTTTTATGAGAGGTTTTTTTATGTAATTAAATCAATAAACCAATACATCAATCTGTAAATATTCATCTAAAATTTTATATTTGCACTACTTAAATAACAATCATGCAATACAAAAGAATACTATTAAAATTAAGTGGAGAAGCTTTAATGGGAAACAACCAGTATGGTATAGACCCAAAAAGATTGGCAGAATATGCACAAGAAATTAAAGCAGCCGTAGATACTGGTTTAGAAATAGCAATTGTTATTGGAGGTGGTAATATTTTTAGAGGTGTTTCTGGAGCTGCTCAAGGTATGGACAGAGTACAAGGAGACTACATGGGAATGTTGGCAACTTGTATTAACGGTATGGCTTTACAAAGCGCTATAGAAGCTGTTGGAGTTAAAACGAGATTACTTACAGCTATTAAAATGGAAGAAATTGCAGAACCTTTTATAAAAAGAAGAGCGGTTAGGCACTTAGAAAAAGGACGTGTAGTTATTTTTGGAGCAGGAACCGGAAATCCTTATTTTACTACAGATACAGCATCTGTGTTAAGAGCTATAGAAATTCAGGCTGATGTTATTCTAAAAGGAACACGTGTAGATGGTATTTACACAGCAGATCCAGAAAAAGATCCAGATGCAACTAAATTTGACTCTATCTCTTATAGAGATGTATTAGACAAAGGTTTAAAAGTGATGGACTCTACAGCATTTACATTAAGTGAAGAAAATAGTTTACCTATATTAGTATTTGATATGAATACAAAAGGAAACCTACAGAAATTAATTGAAGGTGAAAATATTGGTACAATAGTTACAGATAAATAATACATAAGATGAACGAAGAAGTTACATTTATTATTGACACAGCTAAAGAAGGAATGGATGATGCCATTGCACATTTAGTAAAAGAGTTTGGAAACATTAGAGCTGGTAAAGCAAGTCCAGCAATGTTAGGAAGCGTAATGGTAGATTATTATGGTTCTAAAACACCATTAAGCCAAGTAGCTAACATAAGTACTCCAGATGCACAAACCATTACCGTACAACCTTGGGAAAAAGCAATGATTCCTGAAATTGAAAAAGGTATTTTACTTTCTAACTTAGGATTTAATCCTATGAATAACGGAGAAAACATTATTATTAATGTTCCTGCACTTACTGAAGAACGACGTAAAGAACTTTCTAAAACAGCAAAATCAGAAGCAGAGCATGCTAAAATTAGTATCCGTAACATTCGTAGAGATGCTAATAATGATATTAAAAAAGTAGAAGTATCTGATGATGAAAAGAAAGTAGCGGAAGATGATATTCAGAATTTAACAGACAAATTCATTAAAAAAGTTGATGAATTATATGGTGTTAAAGATGCCGAAATAATGAAAGTTTAATTTCAATCATTATAAAACTTACTTAAAGCTATCTAATAAAGTCGTTTATTGCTACATTAGATAGCTTTTATATTAACTACTATTTTTTTGATCCCCTTTTGCATGAATTTTTGGAACAATCTTGCTAGAACCATACTTACTCATAGAGTAGCTACTCTTATTTTTATTGCAGTAATCACCTGTTTGTTAGCACTGCAATTTAAAAATGTACAATTTTCTTATACAGAAGCAAATTTACTACCGGAAGACAATCCTGTTAACGTACAATACAATCAATTTTTAGACATTTTTGGAGAAGAAGGAAACATTGTTGTTTTAGCGGTAAAAGATAGTACCCTATTTAACAACGTTTCTAAATTTAACAATTGGCTAAAACTAGCTGATGACATTTCTAATTTTAAAACAGAGATAGAAGGTGTTATTTCTTTTAGCAACATAAAAGAATTAAAAAAGAATCAAGAAAAAAAACGTTTTGAATTACAACCTTTATTTAGTAAAAAACAATTCAATCAAAAAGAAATAGATAGTATTAAATTACATATTTTTAGTGATTTACCTTTTTATGACAATTTATTATTCAATAAAAAGACGGGTACGGTACAGACAATTATTTATATAGACAAAGAAGTTGTAAACACCAAAGTACGTTCAGATTTTATCAAAAATACTTTTAATCCATTAATAACAAAATTTAACAAAGACAATAACTTACAAGTTAGAGTTTCAGGAATGCCTTACGTTAGAAGTATGAATGCTGCTAGCGTAAAATCAGAAATGGGAATGTTTGTGGTACTAGGTTTAGGAGTTACAGGGTTAATTTTCTTTTTATTTTTCAGATCATTTAGAGCCACCTTAATTACTCTATCTGTTGTAATTGTAGGTGTTGTTTGGTCATTTGGTACTATTGGATTGTTTGATTACAGAATCTCTATTTTAACCGCTTTAATTCCACCACTAATTATTGTTATTGGAGTACCTAATGCTATTTTTCTAATTCATAAATACCAACAAGAGGTACACAAACACGGTAACAAAGCAAAATCTTTACAGAGAGTTATAACTAAAGTTGGAAATGCAACATTAATGACCAACGTAACTACTGCTGCTGGTTTTGCCACTTTTATTTTTACCAAAAGTCAAATTTTAAAAGAATTTGGAGTAATTGCGGCCATTAATATTTTAGGAATTTTTATTCTTTCTATTTGCCTAATTCCTATTTTATATAGTTTTATGCCTTTGCCAAAAGCAAAGCATTTAAAGCATTTAGAAAAAAAGTGGGCAGACAATATTATTAACGGAATGATGCAAATTGTACGTCACAAAAAACCTTACGTATATTTAGCAACCTTTATTTTAGCTATTGTTGCTTTAATTGGAGCAGATCAAATAAAAGTATCAGGTAGTTTGATTGAAGATATGTCTAAAAAAACTCAATTTTATAAAGACATTATTTTCTTTGAAAAAGAGTTTGGAGGAATTTTACCTTTAGAAATATTAATAGATACCAAAAAAGAAAAAGGGGTCATGAAATTAAGTACCCTAAAACGTATTGAAAGAATGGAAGAAGAAATTTTAAAAATTCCTGAACTCTCTAAACCTATTTCAATTAACAATTTAGTAAAATACTCCAAGCAAGCATTTTACAATGGAAATGCAGATTTTTACTCCTTGCCTACTTCACAAGAACAAAACTTTATTTTAAGTTATGCACAAAACTCTGGCGGTAACACAAACGCTTTAGATAATATGGTAGATAAAAAAGGACAATATGCTCGTATCACCACCTTTATGAAGGATATTGGTACAGAGCGTATGGAGCAAATTTTAAATAGACTACAATTAATTATTGACGATCATTTTCCTACAGAAAGATACACGGTTAGTATGACAGGTAAGGCTTTGGTCTTTGTAAAAGGAACTAATTATTTAATTAATAATTTAACCATCTCTTTAGGCTTGGCTATTCTATTAATTTCACTATTTATTGGATCTCTTTTTAAAGATTACAAAATGGTACTAATTTCCTTAGTTCCAAACTTATTTCCTTTGCTATTAACAGCAGGTTTAATGGGATATTTAGGGATTCCTTTAAAACCATCAACCATACTTGTGTTTAGCATAGCATTTGGTATTTCTGTTGATGATACCATCCACTTTTTAGCAAAATATAGACAAGAATTATTAGCCAGTAACGGAAAAATTAGAAAGTCTGTATACAAAGCTTTAAAAGAAACAGGAATCAGTATGTTTTACACCTCAATTGTATTGTTCTTTGGTTTCTTAGTCTTTGTTATTTCTAGTTTTGGAGGAACCAAAGCTTTAGGTGGACTTGTTTCTATCACCTTATTATTTGCTATGATATCTAACTTGATTATTTTACCATCTTTGTTACTTACATTTGAAAGAAATATGGCTAAGAAAAGCAAAAAAAATCATAAATAAAGAAAACAAAAAAATGCCAAGTATAAATACTTGGCATTCTTTGTTGTTTTAGAACCACTTATTTAACAAGTATTCTTTTACTAACAACCAATCCTTTAGATTTTATTTTAAGAATATAAATACCCGGATTTAAAAGAGAAGTATCTATTCTATTAGTCGTTAATGTAAAGAAGTTCGTATAAACCACTCTTCCTGTTATTGTATATAAATCTACATTCATTTCAGCAATACTTGTCTTTGACTCAATAATAAAATAATCATCTGCGGGTATAGGATAAATGGTAAAGTTTTTATTAAAAAAATGTTCATCTGTAGATAATTCAGATTCATCTAAAACAATAATATCTCGTATACCTTTGGTAACATTACCACCACTAGTGTTTTCATTTTTTATAAAAAGGTAATAAAAATTTCCTTCTGTTAAATTTGCTGTTGGAGTAATACCTGTTAAAGAAATATTAGCAGTATAACTTCCGTTATTTTCACTTAGCGAGTCTGTTAAATCAAGTACTATATCTTTTACTACCTTCCAACTACTATCAACCTCTCTTAAATACAATTTAAGACTTTTTATAGTTTCTAAAGATCCTGCATGATAATTAAAGGAAACCTCCATATTTCCGTTGTTATAATAATTGGTTGATGTGTATTTACTATTATCATCAAAACTAATAGATTGTGCAAAAAACTGACCTATTTCCACTTCTGCTTCATCAAAAACAGTAGCATTTTCATTAGATGTTGCTCTAATTATTACAACACCATTACTTATTCCTGTTACAGTACCATCAGTAGCTACTGTTGCTATTGTTTCATTACTACTTGTCCATGTAACTGTTTTATCATCTGCATCAATAGGATTTACAGTTGCCATTAACTGTTCTGTAGAACTTTCTATAACTACAGTTTTATCAGGACTGATTGTAATACCTGTAACTGGAATTGTATAAAACGTAATCACTTCTATTTCATTTGCAACTATAATACTATTATCAATAGTACTTGTTGCTGTAATAATTGCTTTATCTCCAATATTACCTAGAGCTGTAATTGTTCCTGTTTGATTAACAGCAATGATACTAGTATTACTAGAACTCCATACCACCGAAGGATTGCCATTTGTTGGAGTCGTTTTTATTCCTAAATCTAAAGATGTATTTACTCTAATTTTAGTGATATTATTTACAAAATTAATAGCTGTAGGAGCCACATAAGGTCTTATTTCTTCTGGCAACTGTAAAGCCAAATCGGGCCCTTGATTACTAATATCATGAGCTAAATAATTGGTATCATAAAAAGTTATATAATCAACTACTGTGGTTGATGATCTTCCTTTTAAATAAAACGAATAAGACTCTCCTTCTGTTAAATTGTAAAAAGCACCATTATTTCCATTGTGTTCTAAGTTGATACAAGTCCCCCACTTGTTAGCTCCTCTACCAAACATTTTATGAAAAGTTCTTAAATCAGACTCTGAATGCTTAGAAGAACCACTAGTAAAGTTTCCTTCCATTTTTATATAAAAATCATTTCTCTGATCAGCCAACTCTCCATCTCTTAACGGAGAATGCATACGCATTGCCAGTTGATACGTTCCTGTTTTAGGAGCCGTAAAAACATAAGTCAACTCAGTACCTTCACCCTGCCAAGGTCCCGTGTATTCTAAGTAAGTATCATTAACAGGAGCAGGTGATGAACCTAGGTTCGTTAAATATTTTAAATAGTCTGGATCTGTTGGAGTCCTAATCGTCCAATTGCTGTTTAAATTCGTGTCTTCGGCTTCAAATACTATATAGTCGTTTCCGTATTTTATATCACTTTGAGCAGCCGTTTTTATGATTCCTGTAAAGAAAATCAACGTAGCTAAAAAAATGTAGGTAGTTTTATTTGTCATAGTTAATTGTTTAGAAAACTAAAGTTATAACTAATTCGTTTTCACCTAAAAACATAAGATTAAAAGAATAGAACATATGTTTTTTAAGCTTAATGATGATTATTTGAATAAAAACAATTAAACTATTATATAACTAGACAATTTAAGAACAAGTGTTAAGTAAAGAGTAAAAAAAAGCCAGTAAACAAATTGTTTACTGGCTTTTGTCGGGGTGGCAGGATTCGAACCTGCGACCTCCTCGTCCCAAACGAGGCGCGATGACCGGGCTACGCTACACCCCGAATAGTCATCTAAAAAAAAACACCAAATAAATGGTGTTCGTAGAGCGAAAGACCGGGTTCGAACCGGCGACATTCAGCTTGGAAGGCTGACGCTCTACCAACTGAGCTACTTTCGCATAATTAAATATATTTAATAAGTATAAACTTAGAGCGAAAGACCGGGTTCGAACCGGCGACATTCAGCTTGGAAGGCTGACGCTCTACCAACTGAGCTACTTTCGCATAATTAAAATATATTTAATTTAGATAAAAAACTTAGAGCGAAAGACCGGGTTCGAACCGGCGACATTCAGCTTGGAAGGCTGACGCTCTACCAACTGAGCTACTTTCGCTTATTTTTTATTTGGTAATCATCTTATAAAAGAACTTGTAGCGAGAACGAGAGTTGAACTCGTGACCTCCGGGTTATGAATCCGACGCTCTAACCAACTGAGCTACCTCGCCATTGCGGATGCAAATATAAGGGATAACTCTGTTATAGCAAAAGAAAAAATTAACTTTTTTTAACGCATTTTATATTTTATTTAATATCAATTTGTTAGGCTTTAAAAAAGTTTTTACTATGATTCCTCAGAAGCTCTTTCTAACAGTTTTTGATTAAACTCTTTACTATTGGTTTTAATTCCTAATTGTTTTAAATTTTCAACTTTTACAATTAAGTTTCCTCTACCCGTTAACTTTTTCATTGTTGTGTCATAGGTTCCTTCAACTGTTTTTAATTGTTTCCCTAATTTAATCAATTCTTCTGTAAGAGACACAAATTGCTCGTACAATCTTGTTGCTTGGGTAGCTATTTCTAAAGCGTTCTTTTGTTGTTTCTCATTTTTCCACATACTTTCTATAGTACGCAAAGTAGCTAATAAAGTACTTGGAGTAACAATTACAATATTTTTAGCAAACGCTTTGTTGTACAAATCTGTATCTTGTTCCAGTGCTAAAGCAAAAGCCGGTTCTATAGGAATAAACATCAACACAAAATCTGGTGATTCTATTTGATACAATTCAGAATATTTTTTTGCACTTAACTGATCTATATGTCTGTGTAATGATAATAAATGTTCTTTTATATATTGAACTCTCTCGGTTTCATCATCAGAACCTACTAATTTTTCGTAAGCTGTTAAAGTTACTTTAGAATCCACAATCATTTTACGATTGTCTGGTAGGTTAATAATAACATCGGGTCTTAAACGGGTTTTTGATTCAGCATCTGTATCAAAACTTTTTTCTAACTCGTACTCTCTCCCTTTTTCTAAACCTGATTTTTCAAGCACACGCTCTAAAATCATTTCTCCCCAATTCCCTTGGGTTTTACTATCTCCTTTTAGTGCTTTGGTTAAGTTTTCAGCATCTTTACTCATTCGGTTGTTTAAATCTTTTAAACTTTCTATTTGCTGTCTTAAACCAGAATTTCTTTCAATTCCCTCTTTGTTCGTATCCTCTACTTTCTTTTCAAAAGATTGAATTTTCTCTTGTAAAGGTTTAAGAATATCATTGATGTTTTTCTGATTTTGATCTGAGAATGTTTTAGATTTTTCTTCTAAAATTTTATTCGCTAAGTTTTCAAACTCTTTAGTAAATTTTTCTTGTAGTTTTTCAATTTCAGCTTTATTCTCTTGTAAATCTGTAGTTAATTCTTCTGTTTTGGCATTAGCTCTTTCTAAAGTAACAGCTAATACTTCTTTTTCTTTATTAATTTCTAAAATTTGAGTTTCTTTTTGAGTACGCAACTCCTCTAGTTCCTTTTTAGAATTTTCTAACTGTTTTTGAGCCTCTAATTTATGATCTACTAACAATTGATCTAAACGCGCTATTTGCTCTTTTGCGTTTTGTAGCTGGTATTGATTTTCTTTTTGCAACAAAACCAATTGTTCATTAGCAGCAGTAGCTTCTTTATCTGCCTGTAAAGCTGTTATTTTTTTGGCTATTACAAAACCAATTCCTCCACCTATTAAAAGGCTTATCAACATAAAAATCATTTCCATAATCAATTCTTTTTTAGATTATCCTTTGTAAAAGGGTAATTTTACTACATTGGCTTTTAACTGTTTTTTTCTTACTTGAATGTAAATTTCATCACCAACTTTAGAAAATTCTGTTTTTACGTATCCCAAACCAATGGCTTTGTTTAAAGTTGGAGACATGGTTCCTGAAGTTACAATTCCAATTTCATTTCCATCAGCATCTACAATAGGATAATCGTGTCTAGCAATACCTTTATCAATTACTTCAAAACCAACTAATTTTTTAGAAACTCCATTTTTCTTTTGAGCTTCTATATTTTCTTTATTGATAAAATCTTTATTGAACTTGGTAACCCAACCTAAACCAGCTTCAATAGGAGAAGTAGTATCGTTAATATCATTACCATACAAGCAATATCCCATTTCTAAACGCAAAGTATCGCGGGCAGCCAATCCAATAGGTTTAATTCCAAATTCAGCTCCAGCTTTAAAAACTTTTTCCCAAACCTGAGCAACTTCATCATTTTTACAGTAAATTTCAAAACCACCAGCTCCTGTATATCCTGTTGCAGAAATAATTACGTTTTCAATTCCTGCAAAATCTCCCACTACAAATTTGTAAAATGGAATAGAAGTTAAGTCAACTGAAGTTAAACTTTGCAAAGCTTGTGTTGTTTTTGGTCCTTGAATAGCTAATAAAGAATAAACATCTGAAAGATTTTTCATAGCTACATTTAAGTCGTTATGACTCTCTATCCAATTCCAATCTTTTTCTATATTAGAGGCATTTACAACCAACAAATACAATTCTTGTTTTACTCTATAAATCAACAAATCATCTACAATTCCACCTGTATTATTTGGCATGCAAGCATATTGAGCATCTCCAATGGCTAATTTACTAGCATCGTTAGAAACTACTTTCTGAATTAAAGACAATGCTTTAGGCCCTTCTAATAAAAACTCTCCCATATGAGATACATCAAAAACTCCCACAGCAGTTCTTACCGTTTCGTGTTCTGCTTTTACTCCTTCGTATTGTACAGGCATATTAAAACCTGCAAAAGGAACCATTTTAGCTCCTAATTGTTCGTGTATATGTGTAAGTGCTGTGTTTTTCATTGTAATGCTTTTGAGAGAACAAATTTAATGGATAATGTATTCATAAAAAAGACTTTTATGAATGCCTTTTACAATTGAATTAAATAGTTACATGAACTAAGTAGTTTACAAATTACAATCAACCTTATCTACTAGATACACTAATTAACGGGTAAATAAGTGTTGTTTATCTATTCGTCTTCTATTTAACAGAAATGAAGACTACTTTAGCCAAAGTTTTAAAAAATTAAACTTTTACTTATGAAAAAAATTACATTATTGTTAGCTGTTGCTTTTACGATGTTTAGTTGTGATGGTCTTAAAAAAATGAACACATCAAATGTTGCTAGTGCAGCACAATTGTTAGGATCTATGAGTTCTAATTCAACCGTTCAACAAATATCCTCTCTTTTTAGTTTGTTAGATACTAATAATGATGAGGCTATTAGTACTACTGAAGCTATTGGTAAGGTCTCTCAAAACTTTAATGTATTGGACACCAATAACAACTCTAGCTTAAACCTTACTGAATTAACAGGTTTGTTAGGTCTTTTAAAATAAGTTTGAAAACATCTAAATAAAAAAATCCTCAACAGCTGTTGAGGATTTTTTTATTTAATTTCTTCTTTTTTATGATTTCAAAAAATCTGTCAATCCTTTATAGTCCGAAATTTTGATGGCTACTTTTGGCTTGTCTATTACCGCTTTTATCTGCTCTGGCAGTTCAATAGTTTCTGCTACACCTGGATATAGAACGTCCATAAATTTAACAGGATGTGCTGTTTCTAAGAAAACTCCTTGTGTATTTTCAGCAGTTTTTAAATAATTTTTTAACGCTAAATAACCAATAGCTCCATGAGGTTCTGCTACGTAATTAAACTTTTTATATAAATGTCCCATTGCTGCTGTAGCTTCAGCATCTGTATAAGAATATCCTTTTAAGTTTTTACGTAATTTATCAACATCAAAATCATGTAACTTTTCTATTCTGATAAAGTTACTTGGTGCTCCCACATCCATTGCATTAGAAATAGTAGCAATGGTTGGTTTAGGCTCATATTTACCTGTTTCTAAATAAGTAGGAACTACTTTGTTTGCATTGGTACCTGTTACAAATTCTTTAATTGGCAATCCTAATCTCTGTGCAATCATACCAGCACAAATGTTTCCATAATTTCCACTAGGCACAGAAAACACAATGTCTTTTGATTTGTCTTTGATTTGCTTGTAGGCAAAGAAAAAATAAAACGCTTGTGGCAACCAACGAGCAACATTGATAGAATTTGCAGAAGTTAATGTTCTGTGTCCTTTTAAAGATTCATCTAAAAAAGCAGTTTTAACCATGTCTTGACAATCATCAAAAGCCCCCTCTACCTCTAAAGCAGTAATGTTTTGTCCTAAAGCTGTTAATTGTTTTTCTTGCACGTTAGAAACTTTACCACTAGGGTATAAGATTACAACATTAACTCCCTTTACTCCCAAAAAACCGCTAGCAACTGCTCCTCCTGTATCTCCAGAAGTTGCTACTAAAACAGTAATATCTTTGTCGTTTTTTTCTTTTTTATTAAAGTATCCTAAACAACGAGCCATAAAACGTCCTCCCACATCTTTAAAAGCCATGGTAGGTCCGTGAAACAACTCTAAAGAACCTATATTTTCTTCAATAGGAACAACAGGAAAATCAAAACATAATGTTTCTTTTACAATCTCCTTTAAATCTTGTTCAGGAATTTCATCTCCTACAAACTGTTTGATGATTTCATAAGCGATTTCATCATTGCTGTAGTTGTCTAAGTTATCTATAAACTCTTTGGATAAAGGCGTAATACTTTCAGGAAAATACAATCCTCTGTCTGGAGCAATTCCATTAACAACAGCATCTCTAAAAGATACGTTTGGTGCATTTTCGTTTAAACTAAAATATTTCATGGTATTATATTGTTTGATATTATTTGGTTCTCGAATCCAATCGAACACCAATCATCTATTTTTTTAGAATTAAGAAATAATCTTTATTCCTTTTGTATTTATTTTTGAAATGTGAATATCATAATCAACCCCCACCTTATTATACACAGCTTTCATCGCTTCCGCTACTTTTTTAGCTGTTTCTTCACCTTTACTCAATGCAAAAATTGAGGGACCAGAACCTGAAATTCCAGATCCTAAAGCTCCTGCGTTTTTACATTCTTCTTTTACCTTATCAAAAGCCGGAATTAATATAGAACGGATAGGCTCTATAATTTCATCGTGTAAAGAACGAGATAATAAATCATAATCTTCGGTATACAAAGCACTTACCAAAGCACCAATATTCCCCCACTGTGTGATGGCTGTTTTTAATCTTAATTTACTTTTTAAAATTTGACGAGCATCAGCCGTTTTCACTTCTATTTGTGGATGAATAACCGTTGCGTATAATTGAGAAGGTGTATTTAATTTAATCACATCTAAAGGAGTTGTAGAACGAACCAATGTAAAACCACCCAACAAAGCAGGAGCTACATTGTCTGCATGTGGTACACCACTTGCTAACTCTTCCCCTTTCATGGCAAATTCAATCAAATCGTGATTGTTATATGGTTTTCCTAACAATTCATTTACCCCATAAACAGCACCAGCACTACTTGCAGCAGAACTACCAATTCCGCTACCTGGTTTTATGTTTTTGTAAATTTCAATTTCAAAACCATCTGTAGTATTGTTTAGCTTTTGTAACATCGCTACAACTGCTACACCAGCTACATTTTTTTCTGTTTCTAAAGGTAAGTCCTGACCTATAATTTTTGTGATTTTTACACCAGGAGTTGCAACTTTACGGATGATCATTTCATCACCTGTAGTATCTAAACACAATCCTAACACATCAAACCCACAAGAAACGTTGGCAATAGTACCTGGGCAAAACAATTTAATTTCGTTCATTATTTTATAGTATTTAGGATTAAGCACAGAGTTTTAACACTGTATTTAATCCTGTTTACTTAATACTTTGTACTGTTTTTTATCCTTTTCCAATTCTAATAATATCCGCAAAAATACCCGATGCTGTTACATCTGCTCCTGCTCCTGCTCCTTTTACAATTAAAGGATATTCTGGGTATCTTTCTGTAAAGAATAAAACAATATTATCACTTCCTTGTAAGTTAGAAAACGGATGCTTATTATCTACTTCTTGCAAAGAAACATTGGCTTTTCCATTTACAAATTCAGCTACATACTTTAATTCTGCATTGTTAGCTGCAGCTTTTTCTTTGATTGCTTCAAAGTGAGCAGCTTCTGTAATTAATGTCTTTTTAAAATCTGCTATAGACTCTGCTTCTAAACTAGATTTTGGCAAAAATGATTTATTTTCAATATCTTCTAAATCCATTTTAGCACCACTTTCACGAGCTAAAATTAAAATTTTACGAGCTACATCTACTCCACTTAAATCAATTCTTGGATCTGGTTCCGTAAATCCTAACGCTCCTGCTTCATCAACAATTTCTGCAAAATTAGCATCACCAACAAAAGAGTTAAAAATAAAGTTTAACGATCCTGAAGCTACTGCTTGAATTTTCACAATTTGATCTCCAGACTGCACCAAATTATTTAATGTATTGATAATAGGCAAACCTGCTCCTACGTTGGTTTCAAATAAATAAGGAGCATTGTATTCTTGAGACAATCTTTTTAAATCTGCATACACACTATATTCTGATGAAGCAGCAATTTTGTTACAAGTAACCACTCCAATACTTTCTTTTAAATAATCGGCATACAAACCTGCAATTGTTGCGTTTGCAGTATTGTCTACAAATACACTATTAATTAGGTTTAATTCTTTTACGTTTTCTAAAAATAAATCTAAATTTAAATCTTCTCCGTTGTCTATTAAGTTTTGTTTCCATTCAGAAGTTAAATCAATCCCTTCTGCATTAAAAATCATTTTTTTAGAATTTGCCATTCCAGCAACTTCTATACTTAATTGTAATTTATCTAATAAATAAGCTTTTTGCTTTTCTATTTGTTCTATTAATTTACCACCTACGTTACCAACACCTATTACAAATAAGTTTAATTTGGTAATGTGTCCTTCAAAAAACTCTTCGTGCAAGCTGTTTAAAGCTTTGCTTACATTTTTACTATCTATAACAGTAGAAATGTTTCTTTCTGAAGCTCCTTGAGCAATGGCATGAATATTTACATTGTCTTTTCCTAAAGCGCTAAACATTTTCCCACTAATTCCTTGGTGACTTTTCATTTCTTCACCTACAATGGCTACAATTGCCATTTTAGTTTGTGTATGTAACGGATCTATTTTACCCAAACTTAATTCAAAAGCAAACTCATCTTGAATAGCCAATTCTGCTTTTTCAACATCATCTCCATCAATAGCAATACAAATAGAATGTTCTGATGATGCTTGAGTAATTAAAATTACATTCACCTCTTTTTCAGACAAAGCACTAAACAATCTTTTAGAAACTCCTGGAATACCAATTAACCCATTTCCTTCAACGGTAGCCAAAGCAATATTATCTATATGACTAATTCCTTTTACCACTCCTCCATCTTTAATATTTTCATTAGAAATATAAGAACCTGAATCTTCGGGTTTAAACGTATTTTTAATGTATAACGGAATGTTTTTGTGCATTACAGGTTGTACTGTTGGTGGGTACAAAACAGAAGCTCCAAAATGAGACAACTCCATTGCTTCGTTATAAGACAAACTTTTAATTGGTTTTGCTTGTTTTACAATGGTAGGGTTTGCTGTATACATACCGCTAACATCTGTCCAAATTTCTAATTGCTCTACTTCTAAAGCAGCAGCTATAATGGCAGAAGTATAATCAGAACCTCCACGACCCAAAGTAGTTTTGTCTCCGTTTTCTGTACAAGCTACAAAACCAGGAAGTACTGTGATACTATGGTTGTTGTTTGTAAAGTATTCTTTTATATTGTTATTTGTAAGATCTACTATAGGAGTTGCATTTCCAAAGTAATTATTAGTTACAATTAGTTCTCCTGTGTTTTTATAAACAGCATCAATTTCTTGACATTGTAATGCTTTTGTAATAATAAAAGTTGATAAAAACTCTCCGTAACTGACAATAGTATCTTTGGTTTTAGGAGATAGTTCTTGTAACAAGTACACACCTTCTAAAATATTTTCTAATTCGTTAAATATTTTTTTAACACCACTTAAAACTCCACTTTGATTGTTTACAGGAATTAACTCTCTAACAATATCAAAATGAATGTTTTCTAATTCACTTAATAAATTATTATAAGCATCTTCTTGTTTTTGTGCTTTAGAGGCTATATTTAATAAAGCATCGGTCGTTTTACCAATGGCAGAAAAAACCACTGCTATTTGTTGGTTGTTATTTGATTTTAAAATATCTAGTACACGAACGATATTTTGAGCTGAGGCGATTGATGAACCTCCAAATTTTAAGATTTTCATAAGTTTCTTGGAATGATTGAGAAAAAAGACAATACTTGATGTTTAATGGAAATCATATCAATTAACTTCAAGATTTTACGGTTTATATATATAAATAACTAGAAGAACCCCAAAGGGTTGTATAGAAAGAAGTTGTTAAATATGTAGTCTCTATATTTTTCACGGTTTCAAAATTAAGAAATTATTTAAAAACCACCCTTTTAATCTACATAAAATTAATTATAAATAATGGTATTTAAGACAATGTAGTCATTTATATCACTTTAAGAATTGTATATTTGTCACAATAAATAGTAAAGACAATAAATTTATGTCAATTAAAGATATTCAAAACATTTCTTACAATGATTTTTTAAAGGATTTTAAAGAAACATTAAAGAGTGTTTTTTACGAAAAAGATGATATTCAAAAATTTAGCCAAGTAAGAGGTTTTCCTTCTTTAGTTTTTAGAGATATAATGGCTAAAAAACCTTTATCTGTAGCCATTCCAACTGAATTTGGAGGTAGAGGTGTAAAAGTAAAAGAATGTTTAGGTGTTTTAGAAGCTGCTTCATATGAATCGCTGCCCCTTTCTTTAACATTTGGAATTAACATTGCTTTGTTTTTAGAACCTGTTGCTAAATATGCAAAACCAGAAGTGAAAGCCCCTATATTTAAGCGTTTCTTAGAAGATAGAAACATGGGAGGATTGATGATTACAGAACCTAGTTTTGGTTCGGATGCATTAAGCATGGAAACATCAAACACTTTTAAAGATGGAAAATACCATATAGAAGGTTACAAACACTGGCAAGGATTAACTGGTTTGGCCGATTATTGGTTGATTACTTCTCGTAAAAAAGCTGAAAGCGGGCAATTAGGAAGAGATATTGACTTCTTTATTGCAGACAATCAAGATCCAGAACAAAGAGTGATTGTAGAAGAATATTACAACAATGCTGGTTTGTATGCAATTCCTTACGGAAACAACAAACTAGATTTAAAAGTTCCTGAAAATCAAAAATTAGAAGGAGGTAGCACAGGAATTAAACTGATGCTAGATTTATTACACAGATCTAGAATGCAGTTTCCGGGTATGGCCATGGGATTCATTAAAAGAATGATGGATGAAGCTATTGACCACTGTAACAACAGAATTGTTGGTGGTAAGAACTTATTAGCTTTAGACAAGGTTAGAGAACAAATTTCTAATATTCAAGCTGCTTTTACAGTATGTTCTGCCATGTGTGCACGTAGTAGTGAAAATAGCGGAATTGACAATGAATTGGCTATGAGTCAAGTTGAAGCAAATAGTATGAAATCTGTAATTACAGACATGATGCAATTTTCTGCTCAAACTTTAGTTCAACTATCTGGTTCATCTGGATACAAAGAAGAAAACATTGGTGCTAGAGGAATTATGGACAGTAGAGCGTTTATGATTTTTGAAGGATCTAACGAAATGTTATATACTCAAATTTCTGAAGCAGTAATGAAATTAATGAGACGTAAGAAAGTAACCAACTTATTTGATTTTTTAAGCAGTTATGATTTAACAATTAAGTCGTCTGAATTTTTTAAAGAATTACTAAACTTTAATTTAAACATGGAGTTGCCACAACGTAAAATGGTAGATTTAGGTAAGATTATTGGTAGAGTAGTTTCTGCTAACTTTGTAGTAGATTTAGGGATTAAAGGGTTTAGATCTGATTTGGTATCGGAATGCATTACCTCTTTAAAACATGAAGTTACAGCTTGTGTAAGCTCTTTAACTTTTCAAGAAAGCACAGCATTAATAACTGATTATAAAGAAGATAGCACCTGGTTAAACCTGGTCTAATATTCAACTAAAAAAATATAAAATAGCGATGTTTCTACATCGCTATTTTTTTTGAAAAAAGTTTTATTTTTTTATTGTGTAACTCTAAAAAGGTTGTATATTTGCAACCGCTAACAGCAACGGTCTGGTAGTTCAGCTGGTTAGAATACCTGCCTGTCACGCAGGGGGTCGCGGGTTCGAGTCCCGTCCAGACCGCAAGAGTTTATTTAAACTCTGCTAAAACCTTATAAACTTAATGTTTATAAGGTTTTTTTGTTTTTACAAGGGAATTCCTTGTGGGATAAATTACACGTTACTATAATCTAAAATTTTATAGTAAAAGAAAAGTCTCTACAACAAAAATTTGCTGAGAGACTTTTACATAAAAAAACTAACGAAACTAAATTCCTTTAAGCAACTCTTCTTTTCATTCTAGAAAAATTATGCCTTTTATAACGCATTAATTTATTTATTTTTAATTTATAGTACTCATAACCTATAATAACACCAATTACCAAACAAGCAACATAGAATACAAAAAACTGAATTTTTAAATATACCATTCCTGCAAAAACTCCTCCTAACAAATAAGCCACAACAATAGATAATAAAATTTTTCTTTTTGCAATTAACACTTTGTTCGTTCTGTATTTTTTTTGAGTATACAAGGAGGCTAGAATCCCTAGATCTGTAGTCAGACCCGTTAAATGAGTTGTTTTTACAGAAAAATTAGAAATACTTGCCGTTAATCCATTTTGCAATCCCATAGCAAATAACATAAACCCAACCATTATTTCTGTTTCCCACAAAGTTTCTGTATAGTAAAATGCACCATATGTCCCCACTGCAAACAAACAAAGTATTTCTAAAATTAAAGGGGTGGAATGAGCTATATAAGAATTTTTCTCATTAAAATTAATAATGATTAAATTGGATACAAAGTTTCCTATAAAAAATAAAAAAATCCATGTTAAAACTACAAAAACCTGATTCCAATTCCCTTTAGCCATCTCTTCTGCCAAAATTGCATAGTGACCTGTTACATTAGACGTAAAAGCAAAAAATATAATAACAGACACTACATTTACCATTCCAGCAGAAAAAGCTGTTAAAGCACCTAATTGCATATTATCTTTTACTGTTCTACTGTTGTTAAATTTCCTGAGCATACTTTGTTGTGTTGTTTATTCTTTTAAAAGTTAATTTTACAATTCCCTTGGCTTGTAAATCTGTTCTAAAATGTAATTCCATGGTATTATTACCTATATAGTATAAATTATAATGTTCATTATTTACATTTTTCTCTGTCAATTTTAAAACGTGTCCTCTCCCCTTTAAGGTCCAGTTTAAAAGTTTTGTACCTCCCTTTCCACTGGTCAATTTAATTTCTCCATTGGGCAAAAACTGCCATAGTTCAGCTTTATGAATCATTAAATCTTCTGTAATTTGTTTTTTGTTTTCTTCTATTAAAACAGGGGTGTTTTTATGCGGAATTTTCTCATATCTCCATTCAACCTCTTTCCAAGTTCCTACAATCCCCTCTGTAGGATTTTTTGTTTTATGTATAGCCAATGAAACTAAAAAAGTACAAGCAATAACAATGGCAGTATATATATACAAAACCTTATTTTTCATTACCTGGCAATTAATGTATTAAGACCTACTAGCTTTAAATTATCTCCATTGGGGTACGTAATTTCGCACACATTGATAGTTGACTTCTTAATAAAAGAAATCATATTAAATCCTTTTTTGGTATTTGTTAAAATGGAATTTTTGTCGTTTGGAATATATGCTTTGTTAATCTTTTGTCCTTCTAAATAACTATGAAAAGCATTTTTATTTAAGCCATGAAAAAAATCTGAGACAACAGAATTTAATTTATGTTGATACCTTTTTTGAATGCTGTATAAGGCATCTAAAAATTCCGCACTTTGTAATTCATTTAAGGTTTGCTGTTTAGAAAAGAATAACAATTCTGTTATAGAAGTTGGCAAAGACATACCATAAACCAAAACAATATCTATTTGTTCATTTTCGTTTTCAATAGCATCTATTAACAATGACAATGATGATACAGAGAAGTCTGTGGGTATTAAAATTTTACTCATAATTTGTTTCTTTTTGTTAAAACAAAACTATGACCGAGTCTTTAAAAAGAGATTAAAGCAACATTAGAATGAGATTAGAATTTAAAGTTGATCCACAGGAAGTTTTAATTCTATAATTGTTCCTTGATCTTGATAAGAATTTACAATAATAATTCCGTTATGCATTCTCATTACATTTCTTGTTAATGGCAACCCAATACCATAACCTCCATATTTTGAGGTATTGGATGCTCTAAAAAAAGGATCGTAAATGTATTGTATTTCTTCTCTTGGTATTCCAATACCATTATCTTTAATTTTTACAACCACATCTTTATTAAGGACTAAAATAGCTACATCAACTTTTTTAAAATCTGAATATTTACAAGCATTCATCACCACATTAGAAATTGCCAAATGCAGCAGTTGTTCATTACCTTTCACCTTTAAATCTTCTGGATTGTCTGGTAATAAATTAAAATCTAAATGAATTTTAGCTTCGGGATATATTTTTGCTACTGTTGTTTTTACATCAATTACCAACTCATCAATTCTTAACCCACTAACCTGTTGAATTTTACCATTATACCCGGTTTGAGCCAAAAACAACAATGCTTTTGTTTTTTTACTTAGCTTGCCTGCAGATTCTAAAATGGTATTTAACGATTTTATATAATCATTTACGGTTCTCTCTTTAGACAGTACAACTTCTGCTTCACCTATAATAGAAGTTAGTGGTGTATTTAATTCATGTGATGCGTTACTTATAAAATTTTTCTGAGTTTCAAAAGATGTTTCTAATCTATTTAGCATATCATTAAATGCAGAGGCCAATATTTTTAACTCATCATTATTATTGGGTTCTATTAATCTAAAGTTTAAATTTTCTGTGCTAATTTTCTTTATTTCTGATACCATTTTTTTTATAGGTCTCATTATTTTTCTAGAAAACACAAAAACCAACATTCCTAAAATAAGAACTGAAAAAGCTAACGCAACAAACAATAGGTTCCTTAAATATTTTACCAACTTAATACTGTATTCGTTTTTTGCAGATACTATAACTAAATATTCTTTCCCCTTGGTTAGGTATTTTATTCCTGAATAAAAAATATTTTCGTTATGATAAAAGGCTCTTTCATTTAACTTTATCTGTTGAATAAAAGAAGTTGGAAAGTCTATTTTAGACTGTAAATTAGACTCTTTATTTATTTCTATAACAGAAATTTTTTCATCGGGGAGTTGCTCTAAAAATTCTTGTCGAATTTCTTTAACCATTTCTACACTTTTATGACTTTCTAGTTCTATTTTGGCCATTGTAATGGCTCTAATTTCTAAACGTTTATAAAAATCAGTATAGGTGTAATCACTAATTGAGTAATAAATAAATCCACTAAAAATAAGAATATAGGTAAGAAATATTGAGGTAGAAATTATGAGTATTTTAGTTTGTGTCTTCATTCTCTTCTTTTAAAACATAACCCATTCCTATCACTGTGTGAATTAATCTTTGAGGATTATTTTTCTCTAATTTTTTACGTAAATAATTTACATAAACATCTACCACATTAGTCCCTATATCGTAATTTACTCCCCATACGTTTTCTAATAATTCTGTTCTTGAAACAACTCTATTAGGAATTTTTAAAAATGCCAATAACAACTTATATTCTGTAGATGTTAAGTTTAAAGTATCATTATTTCTTGTGACTTTTTTAGCGGTATCATTTATAGTTACATCTGCATAAGAAAAAACAGTTTCGGCAACATCTTGTGTTTTAAAATTAACAGAACGTCTTATCAAACTATTTACACGAGCTGTCAACTCAATAAACTTAAAGGGTTTTGTCAAATAATCATCTGCACCACTATTTAATCCTAAAGCTATATTTTCTGAACTCCCCAAAGCTGTTAAAAATAAAATAGGGACTTGGTTATTTTTTGCTCTTACGGCTTTACAAATATCCAATCCATTCATTTCCGGTAGCATAATATCCAAAATTAGCAAGTCAAAATTTGTATTACTAGCCAATTCATAGCCTTGCGTTCCATTTAAAGCAATGGTCACATCAAAACTTTGCTCTGTCAACCCTTGATTGATAAACGAACAAACTTTTACATCATCTTCTACTAATAATATTTTATGCATTTTGACTTTGATCCTATAATAATAACTCCTAAAAATATAAAAAAATCTATAAATCCAAACTACAATTAATCTGTATATAAATTTCTAATAATCTCTAAAAAAAAAGAGAAAAACAGTGATACCATTTTTCTCTTCTCTTGTTTATGTGAACGAATTATTATGCTTCGTTTAATCCTTTTTTAAATTTTTCAGGATCTTCTACCAAATGGTAACGAGGATCTTCTATATCTTCTACAATCATATCAGCAAACTTAGGATCTGCTTTCTTTAATAGAATTTTACAGTCAGTACTTAAGTGTCTTAACTTTACTTCTTTTCCTAATTCATTGTATTTATTTACTATGTTTTTAATAGCTTCTAGACCTGAATGATCACTTACTCTAGATTCAATAAAATCTATCTCAACGTATTTAGGATCGTTTTTAGGATCAAATTTTTCATTAAACACATTTACCGAACCAAAAAATAAAGGCCCCCAAATTTCGTATGTAGGAACTCCGTCTTTAATTCTTTTACGTGCTCTAATTCTAATCGCATTTTCCCATGCAAAAACTAAGGCAGAAATAATTACTCCTGCAAATACTGCAATTGCTAAATCGAACACTACTGTAATGGCAGATACTGCTATTAATACAAATGCATCGGCTTTTGGTATTTTTCTTAAAATACGAATACTAGACCAAGCAAAAGTTTCTATCACCATTACAAACATTACTCCTATTAAAGCTGCAATTGGCACTTGCTCTATATATTTATCTGCAAATAAAATAAAAGATAGCAAAGTTAAAGCCATCATAACTCCAGACAAACGTCCTCTACCTTTTGCATTAATGTTGATTACGGTTTGTCCAATCATACCACAACCTCCTGTTCCTCCTAACAAACCACTAGTAATATTACCAACTCCTTGTGCAATACACTCACGGTTTCCATCTCCTCTAGTGTCTGTTAATTCATCAACTAAATTCATGGTCATTAAAGATTCTATCAAACCAACAGAAGCTGCTAAAAATGCATAAGGCAATAAAAAACTAAATGTGTCTAAGTTAATTGGTAAATTTTGCCACAATTCTAAATTAGGTGTAGGAAACACACCTTTTAAACCTTCTCCTCCACCTTCACGAATATAAGATCCTACGGTAGAAACATCCATTCCAGAAACAACTACAATTAAAGTAACCACTACAATAGCCGTTAAAGATGCTGGTAGTTTTTTAGTCAGTTTAGGTAATAAAAATATAATCGCCATAGTAAAAGCCACCAATCCAATCATGATATACAACTCGGTACCAGACATAAAAGTGGTTACGTAGTTTTTTACTCCCTCTGTAGAAACCTCTAACGTTTTATGGCTAAACATTTTTACTTGTGCCCAAAAAATAACAATTGCCAATCCGTTTACAAACCCTAACATTACGGGGTGCGGAATTAAACGTACAAAACGTCCTAATTTAAAAACTCCTGCAAAAATCTGAATCAATCCCATCAAAATAACGGCTCCTAACAAATAGAAATACCCCATATTTTCTATCGGATTATCAAACAACATACCTTTTTGGTGACCTTCTTGAATCATATGAACAAAAATAACAGCTACAGCACCAGCAGCTCCAGAAATCAATCCTGGTCTACCTCCAAAAACAGCCGTAATAATTCCAATAATAAAAGCTCCTGATAAAGCTACTAGAGGATCTATTTGTGCTACAAAAGCAAAGGCAACTACTTCGGGTATCATAGCTAAAGACACAGTCATCCCAGCTAAAATATCATCTTTTGGGTTTATAGTAAACCCGTTAAAAAACTTACTCATTTTCTTTATTTTGAACGGCAAAAATAGGATTTAAAAGTGACCTAAACCAACAATACAGTTCTGAATTATTTATTGAAATAAGTTCTTTTTTTGCAATACAATTAATACAACAATAGGAACTGCCAATAATAATGTTTGTAATGAATGCACCTGCAACACACTAGGCATAAACACTATAGAAAGAACATAACCTGCAACAGCACCGCCTAAATGAGCTGTATGACCTATATTCCCAACCTGATTTTTCATTCCGTAAATAGAGTAAAACAAGTACCCTATTCCAAAAACATATCCTTTAATAGCTATGGGCAGTGGAAAAATATACAAAGACATGTCTGGAAATAACACAATACTTGCATACACAATTCCTGTAACTGCTCCAGAGGCTCCTACTGCGGTGTAGTAACTTTCTGATTTATGAATTAACAAAGACAAATAATTACCTGCCAACAAACTTAATCCGTAAATAATAAGGTATTGTAGGGGGCTAAAATAATTCAACACAGTTTCCGAAAACAAGTACAAGGCAAACATATTAAAACCCAAATGCATATAGTCTGCATGTAAAAAACCCGAAGAAAACAATCGGTATTTCTCTCCTCTTTGCACAGCTAACACACTGAATTTATACTTATTAAAAAACACAAGATCTTTAAAGCCTTGTATGCTAAACAATACATTGGCTACGATTAAGGCTATTGATATAAATTTCATTTTAATTGATTTAGTTTTGTCCGATATATATCCGATATTTGCTCTTACCTATTTATAAAAAATGAATAAAGACAAAATAACATTTTGGATTTTATATCCTATTATTTTTCTAATATCAAAATTACCACTTTGGATATTATATGGAGTATCAAATATCATCTATTATTTTATTTACTACATATTTGGTTACAGAAAAAAAGTTATAAAAAAGAATTTAAAGCTTTGTTTCCCTAACAAATCAGATAAAGAACGACTACAAATAGAAAAAAAATCTTACAGACATTTTGTTGATATTTTTATAGAAATGTTAAAAGGGTTTAGCATTCCACAAAAAGAATTAGACCGCAGATACAAATACGTAAATCCTGAGATTTTTAAAGAAATTGAAAGTTTAGACAAAAGCGTAATTCTTTTAGGAGCACACCAAGGGAACTGGGAATGGCTTTTTAACATTAACAACCACACCAATTTAAAATGTTTTGGTGCTTATACAGAGGTAGAAAATCCTTATTTTGATAAATACGTAAAAGAAAACAGAGGTCGATTTGGTTCTCATTTTATTCCTACCTACCAAACCATTCCTACTATTATTTCTAATCACAAAAAGGGTATAAAATCTATGTATGGTTTGCTTAGCGATCAATCTCCTAGACCTAGCAAAACACATTATTGGGCTCCTATTTTTGGAAACCTAGTTCCTATTCATACAGGTGCAGAAATGTTAGCTTCTCGTTTTGATTTTGCTGTAATTTACATGCATGTAGAAATGCCCAAACGTGGTCATTACGAAATTACTTTTGAACTAATTTCTAAAGCTCCGGAAAGAACAGATAAATATCCGCTAACAGATCTTTATTGGAAAAAATTAGAAAGAGATATTACTGCCAATCCAGAAATTTATTTTTGGACTCACAACAGGTTTAAACACATGAAAAAAGACGGTAGTACCGAAAAAATATATGTTAAAAAGAAATAAACATGGTAGAACAATTTAAAACATGGTGCAACAAACCTTATTTTTTAATTGATAATACATCAATTAAACTAACCATGGTTTTAGGTGTTGGATTGTTTACTTATTTATTTTTATTCATCTTTCAACCCTATGGAATTGAGCGAATAGTTAAGACTAATCACTTTTTAATTGCAGGTTACGGAGCTTTGGTAAGTGTAAGTTTATTTATTAGCTATTTTGTTTTACCCAAACTTTTCCCGTTTTACTTTAGCGTTAAAAGTTGGACGGTTCAAAAAGAAGCTTTATTCCTACTTATTTCTTTTATTATTATTAGTAGCAGTAATTATTTTTATCATACTATATACGTAGCGCAGTATTTACCTAATTTTTCTTTTTTAAGATTTGTTTCTGTTGTATTTTCTATTGGAGTATTCCCTGTGTTTTTTATCATTTTTATGATAGAACGTTATTTGTACAGAAAGCATAATATTCCTACACAAAAAATTATAGAAACTATTAGAAAAGAAAGAAAGGAACTAATAGAGATTCCATCAGACAATTTAAAAGAAGCTCCTTTAGTTTTAGATATTGACTCTATTATATACGCACAATCTAACAACAACTACACAACTATCTTTTTTATAGAAAACAAAAAAAAAAAAAAAGAACTCATTCGTATTACTTTAAAAAAAGTAGCTATTATTTTAGAAAAGTATCCTCAATTTGTAAGATGCCATCGTTCCTATTTAGTTAATAAAGATGAAATTTTTAAAGTGGAAGGAAACGCTAGATCTCTACAAGTATATTTAAAACAAACGGACGATATACTTCCTGTTTCTAGATCTTTTCCCAAAGAACAATTACTGTAACAAGCAACCAATTCACCCATTTTTAGTGTTGTAAATAGTCCAATCATCCCACCAATCACAAATACTACCAAACCACCCCTTTTTTTAGTTCTGTACAAATCCTATTTGTAATATTGTTCTTAGATAACGAATAAACGATTATATTTATGAGTATGAACAAGAAAAAGGTAATCATAATTGGTGCAGGATTTTCATCCTTATCTGCTAGTTGTTATTTGACTAAAATGGGATATGATGTCACCATTTTAGAAAAAAACAGTCATGTAGGAGGTAGAGCGCAACAACTAAAAAAAGAAGGTTATGTTTTTGATATGGGACCTACTTTTTATTGGATGCCAGATGTATTTGATAAGTTTTTTTCCGATTTTGGAAAAGAAACTTCAGACTATTATCAAATTACAAAACTAGATCCTGGATATCAAGTTTATTCAGATATTGAAAATTCCATTTGCATTGCTGCTAATTTTGATACCATTGTAAATACTTTTGAAGAAAAAGAAAAAGGTGCCGGAAAAGCTTTGCAAAAGTTTATTGCAGATGCCGAAGAAAACTACAATTTAGCCATTAAAGATTTGGTGTATCAACCTGGAGAAAATGTTTTTGAAATTATTACACCCAAAACAGCTTTAAAAGTAGGAGCTTTTTTTAGCAATATAAAATCGCAAGTTGCCAAACATCTTAAAAATCCAGAGTTAAAACAAATTTTAGAATTCCCAGTATTATTCTTAGGAGCCAAACCAGAAACTACTCCTGGTTTTTACAACTTTATGAATTATGCCGATTTTAAATTAGGAACCTGGCATCCTAACAAAGGAATGCATCAAGTTGCTGTGGGAATGGCCAATTTGGCAAAAGAATTGGGAGTTAAAATTTTATGTAATAAAGACATTACCAATATCAACCTAAAAGACAATAAGGTTACTTCTGTTACCACAAACAATAAAACCTATACTTGTGATATTTTATTAAGTGGTGCAGATTATCATTTTACAGAAACATTGCTACCCAAGCAGTTTAGACAATATTCTGAAAACTATTGGGACAAAAAAACCTTTGCTCCTTCTGCCCTATTATTTTTTGTGGCTTTTGATAAAAAAATAGAAAATGTATCACATCACACCTTGTTTTTTGATACCGATTTTTCAGCACATTCAAAATCTATATACGATACTCCCGAATGGCCAGAAAAACCATTATTCTACGCAAGTTTCCCTAGTATTACAGATGCTTATTTTGCACCAGAAGGAAAAGAAGCAGGTACATTTTTAATTCCTATTGCACCCGGATTAGAAGATACTCCAAAAATTAGAGAAACTTATTTTAATATTATCATAGAAAGATTAGAAAAAATAACAAACCAAAGCATTGCTCCTTTCGTACATTTTAAAGAGAGTTATTGTGTAAACGATTTTAAAGAGCAATTTAATTCCTATAAAGGAAATGCCTACGGTTTGGCAAATACCTTATTACAAACACATATTTTAAGACCTAAATTAAAAAGTAAAAAAATTAACAATTTATATTTTACAGGACAATTAACGGTACCCGGACCTGGAGTGCCACCTGCCATTATTTCGGGTGAAATTGTAAGTACTTTAATCAACAAAAATCAGTAATTATGAAAGCACTTTTTGACAGTACCAGCTACCAATGCAGCCAATTGATTACCAAAAGTTACAGTACCTCATTTTCTATGGGTATTTTACTATTTAAACCTACTATAAGACCTGCTATATATGCCATTTACGGTTTTGTTCGCTATGCCGATGAGATTGTAGATACCTTTATGGACTATCCGCAAAAAATATTATTAAACGAATTTGAAGAAGAGTACCATAAATCTTTAGATAGAAAAATTAGTTTAAACCCTATTTTAAATGCATTTCAAGAAGTAGTTCATCGTTATGATTTGCAGCCATTTGTAAAAGACTTTTTAAAAAGTATGCGACGTGATTTGTCTCAAACCACTTATGCCTCTCAACAAGACTATGAAGCTTATATTTATGGTTCTGCAGATGTTGTGGGTTTAATGTGTTTGCGTGTTTTTGTAAACAATGATGAAGAAAAATACCAAGAGCTTAAGCCTTATGCGATGAAATTAGGTTCAGCTTTTCAGAAAGTAAATTTTTTAAGGGATTTAAAAGATGACATTGAAGGTTTAGATAGGTCCTACTTTCCTAACTTAACTAGTTTCCCCATGGATGCACAAACCAAACAGGATATTATTTTAGATATAGAAAATGATTTTGAAGAAGCTTTAATCGGAATTAAAAAATTGCCTTTAGAAAGTAAAATGGGAGTTTATTTGGCTTATAAATATTATTTAAAACTGCTACATAAACTTAAAGCAACTACTAGTGAACAGATTATGAATGAAAGAATTCGTGTGTCTAATCCAACAAAAATTTTAATTTTAATGAGAGCTTACACAAAGTACTCATTAAGATTGGTCTAGTATGAAAAATGTTGTTTTTTTCCTTTTGTTGTCATTAAATCTACAAGCACAAAATTGTAGCGAATTGCCTAAAATTAGAGCTATTTTTCAGGCGGGTGTAAATGAGGAACAATTAGAAGACATGCTTCTTTTATGTAAAAAATCTACCTGTGACAAAACAACACCCTACCACGCTGCAGCAACCATGAAAAAAGCAGAATTTGTTTGGTCTCCAATTAGCAAGTTGAGTAACTTTAACAAAGGAAAAAAAATGCTAGAAAACTTTATTGATAAAAACAATAAAAACATAGAAGCTAGATACATTAGGTGGCTCACTCAAAAGATGGCTCCTAGCTTTTTAAATTACAATAGTTCTATTGATAAAGATTATGCTTTTATCATCCAAAATATTGATGAAAGTAATATTGAAAAAAGTTATCAAAAAACGATTTTAAATCACCTAAAAAAAATACAGAATGAATAGTGTAGCTATATATATTTTAACCACCGTTGCTACATTTTTAGTAATGGAATGTATTACTTGGTGTACACACAAATTTGTAATGCATGGATTTTTATGGTATTTGCATGAAGATCATCATCAACCCAAATACCAAGGTGTGTTTGAAAAAAACGATGCCTTTTTTGTGATTTTTGCCATTCCCAGTATTGCCTTATTTTATTATGGAATTCATCCGCAACTTAACTTTTTGTTTTTTATTGGTTTGGGAATTTTATTTTACGGAATTGCCTACTTCTTAGTCCATGATATTATTATTCACCAACGTTTTAATTGGTTTAAAAACATTAAAAATCCATACATAAAATCGTTACGAAAAGCTCACAAAGTACATCACAAACATTTAGGTAAAGAAGAAGGAGAATGTTTTGGAATGTTGTACGTTCCTATTAAATATTTTAAACAATATTTTTAATGCAATACACATATTTATTAATAGATTTAGGTTGTTTGCTTATTCCTTTTTTGTGTAGTTTTTATAAAAAACATCCATTTTATAAGGAATGGAAACCTTTTTTTATAAGCTGTATTGTAGTCGCTACTTTTTTTTTAGTGTGGGATGAAATTTTCACCAAACTCGGTTTCTGGGGATTTAATCCAGATTATTTAACTGGAGTTTATGTTGGTCATTTACCTATTGAAGAAATCTTGTTTTTTATTTGCATTCCCTATGCCTGTTCTTTTACTTTTTTTGCTTTTCAGTACTTACTAAAAAACAAACAACACAGTATTCGTCTAAAAAAAACAAATTATATTTTAGCTTTGTTTTTATTAGGTTTAAGTATTTTAAACTACAATAGATGGTATACTTTTTTAACCTTTTTGTTTTTGGGAATCTTTTTATTGTACCTACATGCTAAAAAAATAAATCTGTTCTATTATTACTTAGCCTTTGCTACTATTTTACCTTTTTTCTTTATCAGTAACGGAATTTTAACGGGGAGTTTTTTAAAAGCTCCAATAGTTTGGTACAACAATACAGAAAATTTAGGAATTAGAATGTTTACCATTCCTGTAGAAGATACTTTTTACGGTATGTTGTTAATTTTTAGCAACCTTTATTTACATCAATACTTTAAACAAAAATTAAATGCAGAAAGTTAATATTTTTTGGTTTAGAAGAGATTTACGTTTGTTTGACAATACAGCTTTAAACAAGGCCTTGGCTTCTGATTTTCCTGTATTGCCTATTTTTATTTTTGACGATGCTATTTTAGAGTTTTTAGAAAAAGACGATGCACGAGTAAATTTTATTTATAATTGTTTGTCTAAAATTAATCAGCAATTAAAAGAACAAAACAGTGGTTTGTTGGTGTTAAAAGGAAAAACTTTAGAGGTTTGGGAGGATCTCTTTAAAGAATATGATATTCAGAACATTTATACCAACAAAGATTACGAACCTTATGCGTTGGAAAGGGATAGAAACGTTTATAAATTAGCCAAAGAGCACAAGGCTGAATTTCATCGTTTTAAAGACCAAGTAATTTTTGAAGAAGGTGAAATTGTAAAAGCCGACGGAAAACCTTATACCATTTATACTCCATTTAAGAACAAGTGGTTGGCTGCTTTTAAAAAATTAGAATTAATTACAGAAAAGGGTAACTTTCAAAATTTAATTCAGCACCATTTAGAAATTCCATCCTTAGAAGAAATTGGTTTTAAAACCTCAACCCTACAAGTTTCTGATTTTAATCCTACAAAAATTAAAAACTATGGAGATTATAGAGATTTTCCTGCTATAGACCACACCACGCATATTGGACCCCATTTACGTTTTGGAACCGTAAGTATTAGACAAATAATTTTGGACTTGCCAGAGCAGAGTGATGTTTATTTAAGTGAATTGATTTGGAGAGAATTTTTTATGCAGATTCTATTCCATTTTCCTAAAGTAAAGAACCATAATTTTAAGTCTAAATACGATGTAATTCCTTGGCGTAATAACGAAGAGGATTTTAAAAAATGGTGCAACGGACAAACTGGATATCCGCTAGTAGATGCAGGTATGCGTGAATTGAATGCTACCGGACACATGCATAACAGAGTACGTATGATTACTGCCGGATTTTTATGCAAACATTTATTGATTGATTGGCAATGGGGAGAAGCTTATTTTGCCGAAAAACTATTGGACTACGAACTAGCTGCTAACAACGGAAATTGGCAATGGGCTGCAGGAACAGGTTGCGATGCTGCTCCATATTTTAGAGTCTTTAATCCTACCACACAAATACAACGGTTTGATAAAGATTTGATCTACATAAAAAAATGGATTCCAGAATTAAACGAATTATCTTACCCAAAACCTATAGTAGACCATAAATTTGCTAGAGAAAGAGCCATAGAAACGTATAAAAAAGCACTTCAAAGTATATAACACATGAAAACAATTTTAAAACTAGCCGCTATTTATAATATTCTTTGGGGAACTTGGGTGGTTTTATTCCCCAATCATTTTTTTGATTTGGTAGGCATGGAGCGTTTAAACCTACCTATGATTTGGCAAGGTATGGGAATGATTGTTGGAGTTTACGGAATTGGTTATTGGCTAGCATCTTACAATCCTATGAAACATTGGCCTATTGTAGTTGTCGGTTTTTTGGGTAAAATTTTTGGCCCTATTGGATTTGTAGGAAATTACATACAAGGTATTGTTCCTTTTGAGTTTTTTTACACCCTAATTTTTAATGATTTAATCTGGTGGATTCCTTTTGGATATATTATCTACAAAGTACATACAGATTACAAATGGAAACTTTCTTAACTTTTTTTAAAGAAATCAAGATGTAAGTTTTTAGTCATTTTTAGACTCTTAAACAACAATCTTTTAAGTATGACTAGAAAGCAAAAAGTTATTATTATTCTTATATCACTTATTAACTTGTATGTTATGATTACTCAACTAATTTCTAACTACAATCTTTAAGTCTTATTTTCTAAAAATAGTTTTGATTACATTTATAACTTCCTAAGATGAAATCAAATGAAAAAATTAAATTTCCTATTCTTATTTATAAGTATATCTCTAACCGCTCAAACGGTTTATAAAATACCTACAGATGCCAAACGCATTTTATTTTTAGGAAACAGCATTACTTACCAAGGAGATTATATTAGTTATCTAGAAACCATTCTAACTTTAGAAAATCCATCCATAAAAAGAGAGTACATTAATGTTGGTTTGCCAAGCGAAACAGTTTCAGGTTTGTCAGAACCCGATCATGCTAAAGGGAAATTTCCTCGTCCGGATTTAAGAGAAAGGCTCAAAAGAATATTAGACAAAACTCAACCCGATTTTATATTTGCTAGCTATGGAATAAATGATGGTATTTATATGCCTTTTGATGAAAAACGTTTTAAAAAATATAAAAAAGGAATGATGTGGTTAAATCATCAAATAACCAAACGTAATATTCCCGTTATTTATTTAACTCCTATCCCCTATGATAAAATTACCAATGCTGCTTATAGCAACGTAATGGACATTTATGCCAATTGGTTAATGAGTCTAAAATACACAAACCATTGGAAAGTAATTGATGTGCACCAAGGAATGAAGAACCAATTACTAAACGAGAGAAAAACAAATCCTGATTTTATGTTTACCCGTGATGGAATTCATCCCAAACCACAGGGACACTGGATTATGACTCAACAAATTTTATCAGGATTGGGAATTCATACGTTTACCAACTTTACAACCTTTAACAAAGCGTTGCTAAAATACAATAACGGAAATAGTATTTTTAAACTTGTAGATGAGAGACAAATTTTAATGAAAGATGCTTGGTTAACTTATACTGGACATAAACGACCTAATATGAATGTTGGTATTCCTATAAATGAAGCTCAAGAAAACTACCTTAAGACAGAACATAAAATTAAGTTTTTATTAAACCAATAAGACGTGTTTAAAAAGTTCCAAAAACTGTAACTACAAGAATTCTTGCACCTCCGTAATTTCTGTGCTCTCCTAAATAAATTCCTTGCCAAATACCTAAATTTAATTTTCCGTTGGTAATAGGGATAGTAACAGAGCAACCTAACATAGATGCTTTTATGTGAGCAGGCATATCATCACTACCTTCGTAATTATGTTGATAATACGGCATATCTTCTGGAATCATTTTGTTAATATGGGTTTCAAAATCTAAACGTACTGTAGGATCTGCATTTTCGTTTATGGTTAAACTGGCAGAGGTATGCTTAATAAACACCTGTAATTGTCCCGTTTTAATTTTAGATATTTCGGGAATAGCCACTACTATTTCATCTGTAACTAGATGATAGCCTCTTTTTTTTGCTTGTAACTTAATTTCTTTTTGATAAAACTGCATCTCTCCTTTTTTACAAATATAAATGTAAAAAAGGTCTTTGAATATTTAAATTCAAAGACCTTTTTAAGTTTTACTACTTAATTAAATTCAATCTCTAATCTAGTTCGCGTATAATACCTTTACCTGCCACTATCTCTAAAGGAACTAATGGAGATTGTGATACTACTTCATCACTACTATTGATCATTTCTAAACGGACCCAATAATCACCTACTGATACTCCTGTTGATTTAGCACTATTCATTACATCGTGATTGTAATAACGGGTACTTGTATTGTCATCATAAATTGTATTAGCGTAAAATACTTCTCGTTTTTTTACTAAAGATTTATCACTTTTGTTTAAGAAAACCAAATATGGAGTTTCTGTACTTTTTACATCTAATCTTTTCTGGTTTCTACCTACAAAATTTAGAGTATAATTTTGATCCTCTGTAATACTGGTTACATATCCAATACTACCTGTTAGTTGTATTGCTATTGAAGTTGCTAATTTTGAACTATTAACATCTAAAATTCTATACGGTTGGGTATTATCTGAATAATTTTCTACCGAGATTTCATTTTCACTCTGCACTTCTATTAGAGTTACGTCATAAAAATCTACATCCATTTTTAAATTATCAACATCAAATTTAATTACGGTACCAGTACTACTATCTATAGATTCTGAAACTGCACTTGTTTTAGATTTTCTTTCTTCTACCTCTTCTGTTTCTTCTACTTCAAAGGCTTCATAAACTTTACCATATTGTTTCCCTGTAAATTTTAATTTATAATCATAGGTAGCATCGTAATCTTCTATAGTTACTTGGGCTGTAGCTGTTATATCATACGTTTCTGTTGTGTTTGTCTCATCAGAAACTCTAGGATAACCTTGCCCAGATTTCTCTTTTAGTGTTGCTTTTGTCGCTTTTATTGCTTCTGGTTCTTTAACCGGTTCTATGTCATTAGAATTAGAGCTACATGCAAAAAGCAAGGTTGTTGCTAAAGCGGTTATTAGTGTTTTTTGTTTTAATTTCATGTTTTGTTTTTTTTTGATTTATAAATTTTCTGCAGGTTCTACTTAATTTTAAATTTTTGATAAGGAGATGATTTTATGATAGTACCTGAAGCGTTTAACTCTTCCATTCTTATTAAATAATCACCGGCAACAACTCCTATTCTTTCTGGACTTAAGTATATTAAATAGGTATAATAAGCTTGCCCTCCATTAGTAGAAGTAGATGAATATCTACTTGGAGATTGTGTAGACTTTATCAATGACTTATCTGACGGTTTGTAAAAAGCCAATCGTTGTGTATTCCCTGGTATTATAAATGCTTTTGCTTTAGATAATTTATAAGTTTCTAGTTTTAATCCATATCCTTTAGGATGTCCTGTACTAGAAATAGCTCCACTAGTATCTGATGCTCTTATGGTCGTGTAAAAGTCATCACTTCCTTGATCTATAAATCTTATTTCGGTACTATTTGTACTCGTATTGTTTTCTAAACTTAATTCATTTCCACTATCTACTTCTATCAATTTAGCGGTGTAAAAATCTGATAACATTTCTAAACCAGACAAATCTACCCCAACTGTTGTGTTAGAAACCGAAGGTGAAACATTGTTAATACTCGTATTTTTTTCGGCTTCTATATTTTTAATATTTACATAATATACATTGTCTGTATAGCTCCCTTTTAGTTTTAATTGATACTTATAAGAATTTTTGTAATTCTCTATAGTTAGCGTAGTGCTTGTTTCACTAGAAATATCTAAATCTAGCGTTGTAAAATTAAATTGATCGTCAGAATTTACAACAACTCCAGAAATAGTCACCTTAGTAGCTTCTATATCTTTAGAACCAACTGAAAAACTTCCATCTGTATTTACTATGTCTGGTTGTTCTTCTATACTATCAGATGTAGCACAACTCATCAATACAAATAAAATTAGTAGTGTGCTTTTAAATAAAATTTTCATGTTTTGTTTTTTGATTATTTCTAAACAAAAATGAGTTTTATCTATCTATATATTGATGGATTATTTCCTAAACAGCATATATTATTTCCCAAGTATTAGCCATATACTATAACATAAAAAACCTCTACAGAACAATATCTATAAAGGTTTAAAACAAAAACTATTAAATTAAAATAATGCTATTTACTTTTATCTACAAGGAATCCTCCCTTTGTAAGTTTTGTGATTTGTATTTTTTGAAACAGTCCATTTCTATATCCTGTATCATTTGCATCAATGGTACTTGTTCTTTCTTCTAATCGTAGCAAATACGTTCCATCTTCTGTGATTAAATCATCAACCTTAGATGCTTGAAATTTATAAGAATAAGTTCCTTGTGTAGCACCATTGGATCCATTTGAAGAAACATATCCTATTTTACTTCCGTCTACATTATAGATACCTAACACAACACCTATTCCATTAATGTAGTTTACAATAGTAGGTCGTACTCTAAAACTGGCATGTGTATTTAAATTTAATTCAGACAATTTAGCCCATGCATCACTTTCTAGCTGAGTTCCACTTAAAAAATTAGTTGCATCACTATCTACAACAACATAAGTTGCATTGTCTATACCCGCTACACTTAATTCTGTATTACTTTCTTTTTCTAGAATAACAACAGTATATGTATCTGGTTCCATATCTAAAGCAGTAATATCTGCTTGTAGTTTAGGTGTTGTTACTATAGGTTCTGTAGGAGCAACAAGTGCTGCTAAAATTTCTCCAACTTCTTTTCCTGCATCAACTTTTGGGGTAGGCTCTGTTAAACTTAATGTATATTCTTCATTGAAATTTTCTCCTGTTAGTTTTAATTCGTAGTTATAATCTTCATTATATCCATTTACTTCTATAACAGGTGTATATTTAAAGTCGTACTCGTTGTCCGATCTAACTCCATCAAAAACTAAAAAACCTGCACTTGTAATACTTTTATCTAGGTATACAGGTTCTGGTTCCTCTGTAATAATATCTTCTACTTCCGTATCACTTTTAGTACAGCTTACCAATGCTAGGGAAAAACCTAAAACACAAGTTATGATTGCTTTACAAAATAAATCTATCTTTTTCATTTTTAATTGATTTAGTTAATTTTCATCAAAAATGATATTTTAATAAAGGTTTATATTTAGATAGTTTCCCAAGAGTCAATTCTTGTTTCCAAACACATTTTTAGTTGTTTAGGTAGGCCTCTGTTTGCTCTTTATATGTTTTTCCTACAGGGATTTCTTTATTGTTAATAATTAAATTTTTATCGGACTTAGAATAAGAGGTTACTTTGTCTAAATTTGCCAACCACGACCTGTGTATACGTTTAAAATTACAGTTTTCAAAAAACAACTCTTCGTAATGACTTAATTTTTTAGAAGCTGTATATTTTTTTCCTTGATGAGTATAAATGTGACTATACATTCTATCTGCTTCTATGTACAAAATATCATCAACGTTAATAATTACATAATCACTTTTATAGGGAATTGAAATTTTAGATAACTTTTTTTGGTTAGACGACAAGGTCTTAAGTCTCTTTTGAAAGCCTAACAATCCTAACTGATTTTTAAGTTTTGTGGTCACCTCTAACAATCGGTCAATATCTATAGGTTTTAGTAAATAATCCAAAGCAGATACTTCAAAAGCTTTGATTGCATATTGATCATACGCAGTAATAAATACGATTTGAAAATTAATTTCATCGAACTCTTTTATCAACTGAAACCCATTTTTTTGAGGCATTTCTATGTCTAAAAAAACCACATCAGGTTTTAGTTTTTTAATACTAACAACAGCCTCATTCACATTACAGCAAGTATTTACCACCGTAATATCTGGACAAAAATTTTCTATTAAATAATTTAAATTTTCTCTAGCACTTAACTCATCATCAACTATAATTGCTTTGGTCTTTTTCATTATTTTAGTGTGTATGGTATTTTAACAACTACTTGGGTTCCTTTGGCTACAGCAATATATTCAAAACCAATATCTGTTTTATAATAATCTTTTAACAAGGCCAACCTTTCTTTAATTGCATTGGTAGAAAAAGATGTGTGTTCTATTTTATTTTGAATATTAATCTCTTTGCATTTTTGAACTCCCACTCCATTGTCTGTTATAATACATTCAAAAACTTCTTTTTGCTTAAATTCTATATGAAGTTGTTTTTGCCCGTTTACTTTATGCAGCAAGCCGTGTTTGATGGCATTTTCTACAAACGGCTGAATAATCATAGATGGAATTTTAAGATCATCAACCAAATTACCTCCTGTTATTTTATACGAAAAATCGTTTCTAAATCTTAACTTTTCTAATTCTAGATATTTTTTTAACAACGAATTTTCCTCATCAAAAGAAACAAAACTTTTTTCGCTCATGTTTAAATTATCTCTTACCATTTCCGAAAACTTAGACAAGTATTGATACGCATTGTGTTTATCTCCTTTTAAGACCATACTCTGTATTGAGTTCATGGCATTAAACATAAAATGAGGATTCATTTGTGCTTTTAAAGATTTTAATTGCAAATGAGCCAATTCTCCTTTTTGTGTTTTTTCTAATTTTTGATAAGCTATTTCTAACTGTTCTTCACTTTTTTGATTTAACTTTTTAAAGTAATAAAACAAATAAAACCCTGCTATAAAAAGAGACGTTACCACAGGATCTTTTAACAAAACAACTGCTCTTATGTATTGGTTTACTGTTATTTGTTCTAACATCCACAAATCGCTCCATGCATAAGTTAACAAGCAAAGAGCTAAAAAAAAGTACGATGGAACATTGCTTTTATACAAACTCATAACCACCATAGGTAAAAAAATAAAATAACATATTGTATAAGGACTAAAGGTGATGACAAAAGACAAAATGTAAAAAATAATAAAAGACAACGTTATGTATAAAACTCTACTTAGATTAAATTGATTTATTTTATTTAGAAAAATCAAAAAAGACAAAACACACAAAGAAACGGTATGTATTCCTATATCTTTTAGTTGATTTGGCGGATTAAAAAGAAGATCTAATAAAATAAAAAAAAGGCTTAAATGCATCCATATAACAATATATGTATTTAACAAAGCAATCTTTTTTTTCACTAAATTATCGGCTGTATGCCGTTGTCCTATATTGATTATTCTTCTATAAAAATTCATTTTACTTTATTGTTTCGTATGGAATTTTTACAGAACATATTGTTTTATTGTTTTTAACAGTATACTCAAAACCAATGTTTATTTTATAAAACTCTTTTAACAATTCTAAATGTTGACTCATGCTTTCTACCGAAAAAGAAGCTTGTTCTTTTAATACTTCTTGTTGATTTAAAAACATCTCATTCACCAGAATTCCATTATCTATAATAGTACAAGTAATGAATTTATTATTTTGATAAAATTGAATATCTATATCTTTAACCCCTTCTGTTTTATGAAACATTCTATGCAAAGAATTTTCTATAAAAGGCTGAATAATCATAGAAGGTATTTTAAGGTGAGCTACTACATTTCCTTTTTCTAAAACATAGTTTAAAGAATTTTTAAATCTTAGTTTTTCTAATTCTAAATACTTTTGTAATAAAGAAAATTCGTCTTCAAAAAACACATAGGTTTTCTCACTCATTCTTAAATTTTCCCTTATTACCGCAGAAAACTTAGACAAATAAGTATATGTATCCATTGTATTTCCTTTAATCACCAAATTCTGAACAGAATTCATTGTATTAAACATAAAATGAGGATTCATTCTACCTCTTAACAGTTTTAACTGCAAATTGGCCAATTCATTTTTTTTAGTCTCTTCTAGTTTTTTATACGTTTCCTTTAGCTCTTTCTCGTTATCTGTATTTATTTTCTTAAAATAATTAACCAATAAATACACACAAGTAAACAATCCAAATACAGCAAACGGATCTAATTTATTTACGACCGATTCAGGATACACTACAATTATATAATAAGGAATAAAAAATAAAAACAAACTAAATAAAGTTACAATAGCAGGGATTGTATTTTTATTAAAAAGTGTTAACGCAATTCCGGGTACAAATACATAATAATACTCGCTATAAGATTGTGGTAATAAAGCTATAGAAAACATAAAAACGGCAAACAATACAATTGCCAACCATAAAGTTGTAGCCAAATAATATTTTTGATGTTTGTTTAAAAATAAAATTACAATCATAAACAATAACAACACCAAATAACACAGGATTATTTTAGAAGTAATAATACCTGTAATAGTATCACCAATAGGCATTATTACTACAAAATGAAGTGTTATAAGAACATAAATATTTAATAATTTTATTTTCTTATTTTCTAAAGATGAATAATGAGACTGCTGCCCAATGTCTAAAAAAAATTGATATAACTTTCTCAAAATAGTCTGTTTAAAAATTAACTAGGCTCTGTTACATAAGGGATTTTAACCTCTACTTTTGTCCCTACACTTGTTGGTAAATAGGTAAAACCAATATCTGTTTTATAAAAATCTGTTAAAAAAATCAACCTTTGTTGTATAGCTCTGGTAGAAAAAGAATCTTGTTTACTTTCATTCTCTTCATTTATTTTTTTAGAAGCTTTTACTCCTACTCCATTATCTGTAATAACACATACCAACACTTCTTTTTCTAATTTAAAAACTACTTCTAATTTTTTAACTCCATCCACTTTATGTAACAAACCATGCTTGATAGAATTCTCTATAAAAGGCTGAATAATCATAGCAGGAATTTTAATACTCTCTATTGTATTGGCTCCAATAATTTTATATTTAAAAGAATCTTTAAACCTTAATTTTTCTAACTCTAAATATTTTTTAAGCAACGATAATTCCTCTTTAAATAGCACAAAACTTTTTTCACTCATGTTTAAATTCTCTCGTATCATTAAAGAAAATTTTGTCAAATAATTATACGCTTCATTTCTATCTCCTTTTAATACCAAATTCTGAATAGAATTCATAGCATTAAACATAAAATGAGGATTCATTTGAGCTTTTAACGATTTTAGCTGTAAATGAGCAACCTCACTTTTTTTTGATTCTGTTAAAGATTCATAGGCTAAAGACAACTTTTTTTCATTTGCTAGGTTTAATTTTTTAAAATAACTCACCAAAAAATAAACTGCTAAAAACAATCCAAAAACGGCAGGCACTTCAATTCTATCTGCATACTCTTTAGGATACACTTTTATAAAAAAATAAGGCGTTAAAAAACCAATAAAACTGAATCCTGTACAAATAATAGGAACCGTTTTTTTGTCGTAAAGAGACAAACTAATCCCCGATAAAATAATAAAGTAATACTCCATATAAGTCCCTGGCAATATATACAAAGAGAATGCTGTAAAGTTTACAAACGCAGTTAACAACCAAAAAAATCTCGCTATTATAAACTGATGAAAGCGATTTAATACAACCACTACCCCCAAAGCTAAAAAAGTACAAATATGGGCTAGTGTTGTTTTTAAAACAAAAATTCCAAAAATAAAATCTGCTATTGGAAAGACTAAAACAAAGTAAACCCAAATTAAAGCATAGGTATTTAAAAGTTCTATCTTTTTGTTATGAGTATCAGAATAGCTTTCACAAATTCCTTGTTTAATTATTTTTCTATTGATCAATTTTATCATAACAAGAATTAATGTAACAAATTAAACAAAACCAACACAAGATTCCTAATTAGCTTCCCTAGTAGTCTTTTTAATTTCCCAACGGCAATGTAAAAACAAAAAATCATGTTTATTGTTTTACTTTACAATAAGTAAACATTACACTTGTACAAATCGTTTTTTCATGTTACAATAACTTTGTAATAATACTGTACAGGTTCACAACAAGATAAATTTGCAGCTACACAAAACATAAAATTATCATGAAAAAATTAATCTGTGCTATTGCTGTAGCATTTGCTCTTTACAGTTGTGATGAAGAGATTAAAGAAGTAGAAAAAATTGTAGAAGTTGATGCTTCTGTACAAGCAAAACTAGAAAATTCTGCTTTTGTTTTACAATTATTACATTATGCAGATGTTGATGGCGATGAAGAAATTGCCTTAAACAGCATCAACCAATTTGCTACAATGATAAAACATTTTCAAAATGATGTACTTTTTTCTGAAAACACATTAACCGTAAACTCTGGAGATATTATTATTCCTGGACCACGTTACAACACTGCAGAAGAAAGCGTAATTAGAGCTATGACGGGTAGTGATGAACCTGGACATATAGACATTGCTTTCGCAAACGCTTTTGGTGTAGATGCAGCCGTAATTGGTAATCACGAATTAGATCAAGGTCCTGGAGAATTGGCAGATGCAATTTCTTCTGAATCTAAAAACGATGTTACTTTTTCTGGCTCTAACTTTCCATACTTAGCAACCAATATTGATTTTTCTGGAGAATCTGATTTTACAGTAGGTACAGATGGTGCCGAAACAAATACATTAGGAACTCAAGTTGCAAAATATGCAGTTAAAACAATTAAAGGAGAAAAAATAGGTATTGTAGGTGCTGCTTCTCCAACATTTCCTAAAATTACCTCTGTAGGAAACTTAGTATTTTCTCCGGGTGTTGAATTTACAAACGAACAATTGGCTGCAGAAATTCAAACCTCTGTAAATACTTTAAAAGGTATGGGAATTAACAAAATAGTTTTGTTAGCACACATGCAACAAATTTCTGTAGAAAAAGCTTTAGCTGAATTGTTAACAGATGTAGATATTATTGTTGCTGGTGGATCTAACACCAGAATGGGAGATGAAAACGATATTCTATTCCAAACAGATACTGCTTTTGACGAAGAATATCCTTACACTGCTACCAACCCTAACGACGAACCTGTATTGGTTGTAAATGTAGATGGAGATTACAAATACTTAGGTAGATTAATTGTTGGTTTTGATGAAAATGGTGTTATTGATACCGAAACTTTAAGTACTATTTACAATGGTGTTTATCCATCTAACAACAACGGAGTTTCTGATTTAGAAGATGCTGTAAGCGATTTAATAGACGAACAATTTTCTAACGTGATTGGATACTCTAACGTATTTTTAGACGGAAGAAGAGAACAAGTAAGAACCGAAGAAACAAACTTAGGAAACATGTCAGCAGATGCAAACTTATGGTATGCAAACTTGTTGTCTCCAGAACCGGTTGATATCTCTATTAAAAATGGAGGTGGAATTAGAGCTGCCATGGGACAAATTGTAGTAGCTCCTGATGGAACAACTACTTTATTACCATCTGCTGATAAAACAATTTCTGAAGGACATTTAAGAGCTGCTTTTAAATTTGACAACGGATTGGTAAGATTAACCGTTACTGCTGCTGAATTAAAAGATTTATTAGAGCATGGTTTTGCTGCTTCTGCAAATGGAGCTACTCCAGGTCAATTTCCACAAGTTGCAGGAATGGTTGTAGAATACGATACTTCTAAAACAGCAAGAACCACAAAGGGAACCGGAAACAGAGTACAAAAATTATCTATTGGACAAGATTTAGTTGTTGATGGAGGAAACATTCAAGGATCATCTACTAGAACTTTTAACTTAGTTACCTTAAACTTTTTAGCTAACGGAGGTGACTTGTATCCTTTTTCAGAATTATCTGCTCCAAACAGAATCAACTTTTACGAAGGTGCTGGTTTTGGAGAAGACACTGCATACCCTGGAGCAATTTTAACAAACGATCCTAACAACAATTCTGCGTTTAGTTATACAGGAGGTGAGCAAGATGCCATTGCAGAATATATGTTAGAGCTACACGCTTCTGCAGAAACTGCATATGATGTTGAAGAAACTACTATTGATAACGATACTAGAATTATTAAATTGAACTAGAACGACACAATAATTTTACTTTTTAACCTAAAACCAGTGGACTACTCCACTGGTTTTTTTGTGTCTTATTTTTCCTTATTCTGACATTTTTTCTATTTCAAAATGTCATTTTTTCATTCAAAAAGCATCGGCATATCTTTTGTTTCCATTTTTTTAAAACAGATTATTTAACTTAAAATAATATATTATGTCACTAACAAAATTTTAAAATTCGTATCCAGACTTGTTTGATCGTTTTTTAAACGATGATGTTTTAAACAGTCCAAACAAACATTTTTCTAAAACCAGCACAACCATTCCGTTGGTAAATGTTTCTGAAAACAATGATGAATTTTCTATTGAAATGGCCATTCCCGGTTGCAAAAAAGAAGATTTTAAAATTGAAGTTAATAACGGAGTTTTGACTATTTCATCAGAAAAGAAAGAAACTACCGAAAATACTCAAAATCAGAATTATACGTTTAAGGAATACAGCTACCAATCTTTTAGCAGGTCTTTTACTTTATCTGATGCCATAGATAGCTATACTGATGGAGTTTTAAAAATAGCCATTCCTAAAAAAGAAGAAGCCAAACCAAAATCTATAAAGGTGATTGATGTAAAGTAAATTACAAACCGAGTTTTACTCGGTTTTTTATGTGTATTTAAATTTTAAAGCTATGATAGAATTACAAAAACATGTATTAAACCAAGTGCACCATAACAAAGAGTTATTTATTAAAGAGTTGATAAAATCTAAAAAATGGTTGTCTTATACCGAACAAGAAAATTTAAAAGAGTGGTTGTTGCAATCTAAATTTCAAAAATACCATCAAATTATTGAAGCCACACTCTCTCCAAATTACCAAATAGCCTCTTAACACAAAAAACCGCTTCAGTTGCCTGAAGCGGTTTTTAATATATTAAAAAGTAGTTAATTATTTAACTTCTTCAAAGTCTACATCTTCAACATCGTCTCCTCCGTTAGAAGCTGTAGCAGGCTCACCTTGTTGTGCTCCAGCATCACCTTGAGCAGCCGCTTGAAATTCAGCAGCAGCACCTTGTAAAGCAGTATTTAACTTTTCAATAGCAGGATCAATTCCTTCTATGTTTTGAGAAGCATGAGCTGCTTTCAATTCAGTTAAAGCAGCATCAATAGGAGCTTTTTTATCTTCTGGTAATTTACCTTCTACTTCTTTTAATTGATTTTCTGTTTGGAAAATCATTTGATCAGCAGCATTTAATTTTTCTGCAGTTTCTTTTGCTTTTGCATCAGCTTCAGCATTTGCTTCAGCATCAGCTTTCATTGCAGCAATTTCTTCTTCTGACAATCCTGAAGAAGCTTCAATCTTAATTTCTTGAGATTTGTTTGTTGCTTTATCAATTGCAGAAACTTTAATAATTCCGTTTGCATCAATATCAAAAACTACTTCAATTTGAGGAGCTCCTCTTTGTGCTGGTGGAATATCAGTTAATTGGAAACGACCAATTGTTTTGTTATCTGCAGCCATGGCTCTTTCTCCTTGTAATACGTGAATATCTACAGAAGGCTGGTTGTCTACTGCTGTAGAAAACACCTGAGATTTTTTAGTAGGAATGGTTGTATTCGCTTCAATTAATTTAGTGAATACGTTCCCCATAGTTTCAATACCTAAAGATAAAGGAGTAACGTCTAATAACAATACATCTTTAACATCTCCAGATAAAACTCCACCTTGAATAGCTGCTCCAATTGCAACAACCTCATCAGGGTTTACACCTTTATTAGGCTCTTTTCCAAAAAACGCTTTTACTTTTTCTTGAATTACAGGAATACGAGTAGATCCTCCAACTAAAATTACTTCATCAATATCAGAAATATCTAAATCTGCATCTTGTAATGCTTTTTTAACAGGTTCCATAGAACGAACTACCAATTCTGAAGCTAATTGCTCAAACTTAGCACGTGTTAATGTTTTTACCAAGTGCTTAGGTCCTGCAGCAGTTGCAGTAACATATGGCAAGTTAATTTCTGTTTGTGCAGAAGAAGATAATTCAACTTTTGCTTTTTCAGCAGCTTCTTTTAAACGTTGTAAAGCCATTGGGTCTAAACGCAAGTCTACATCTTCTGCAGCTTTAAATTCGTCAGCCAACCAGTCAATAATTACCTCATCAAAGTTATCTCCACCTAAGTGAGTATCTCCGTTTGTAGATAATACTTCAAAAACTCCGTCTCCAATTTCTAAGATAGAAATATCAAATGTACCTCCACCTAAATCGTAAACAGCAATTTTTTGATCTGTTCCTTTTTTATCAATACCATAAGCTAATGCCGCAGCAGTAGGCTCATTAATAATACGTTGTACTTTTAATCCTGCAATTTCTCCAGCTTCTTTTGTAGCTTGACGTTGTGCATCGTTAAAATATGCAGGAACTGTAATTACAGCTTCTGTTACTGCTTGTCCTAAATAGTCTTCAGCAGTTTTTTTCATTTTTTGCAAAGTCATTGCAGAAACTTCTTGTGGCGTATATAAACGTCCATCAATATCAATACGAGGTGTATCGTTGTCTCCTTTTACCACTTTGTAAGGTACTCTAGAGATTTCATCTGCACATTCAGAAAACTTATTCCCCATAAAACGCTTTACCGAAGCAATTGTTTTTGTTGGGTTAGTTACTGCTTGTCTTTTTGCAGGATCTCCTACTTTACGCTCTCCTCCTTCTACAAAGGCAACAATAGATGGTGTTGTTCTTTTTCCTTCAGCATTAGGAATTACTACAGGATCATTTCCTTCCATTACAGAAACACATGAATTTGTAGTTCCTAAGTCAATTCCAATAATCTTACTCATAATTATATTATTTAATAACGTTGTTGATTCATTTTTACACTTTCTATTAGTCAATATGTGTGCCATGCCTTGGCAGGTTCTAAATTGTCAGAAAGTTATGACAGGGTGTCAGAAAAAGAGTATTATAATTCTATATAACAGATAGTATTTAAATATAATTGGCGGGAGTTTTTCCTAAGTTTTTCTTAAACATGTATATAAAAGCGCTTGGGGTTTCGTAACCTAAATCAATAGCAATTTCTTTAACCGATTGTTTTTCTCCTAATTTCTTAATGGCTTCTAACAACTTAAAACGAATGCACCAGTTACTGTAATTCATTCCTAACTCTTTTACAAACAATCTTGATAAAGTTCTAGTACTTATGTTAACGTGGTTTGCATAATAATCAATAGTATATTTATTAGACAAATCCATCATTAAAAGATTTACTACTTTTTTAAGTTTAGGATGATTACTTGTAGGTAAAAAGGTTAAACTGGGTTTAACTAAAGCCAATTCATCTAAAAAAACAGCGATAATTCTTTTTTGCTGATTTGTAGCTAACTTATTATTAAAAGAAATAATTTTAAATAACAACTCTTTTAAAAAAATAGAGATGTCAAAAGCCAAACTATCAAAGGGTAATGTATTTGCTACTGAAGGGTCTATAAAAGCACTAAATAAATTAACATCTTTCTGAAAAAAAACTTGATGCTCTTCCCCTCCTGGAATCCACAATCCTTGCAATGGGTTTACCATCCAGATTTGATGATTAGTAACAACTTTCATTACACCATTAGTAGCGTAAATTAATTGTGCCCTTGGATGCGAATGTGTTAAACAGACCGCATCGGTAATTAATTCTGAATATCCTGTAACAGGAAGGTTAGAGTTTAATTGAAAACCAAGCTCTACTACTGGGTATGTCTGATAATCATTATTCATTGTCTAAATATAGTAATTTAGACACCATTATTTATATGCAACTTTGCTATGATCAAATAAATAAAAATGAATCTTCAAAAACAATCAACTAACACCATAGAACTTCCTTTTAACACTGCTAACAAAACAGTATATGCTATTCTGTTTACCATTAGTTTTTCTCATTTTATAAATGATTTATTACAGGCTGTAATCCCAGCTGTATACCCTATGCTTAAAGATAAATTTCAGCTAAGTTTCTCTCAAATTGGCTTAATTACACTTACTTATCAAATAATTGCCTCTATTTTACAACCCTTTATAGGAATGTATACAGACAAAAAATCAAAGCCTTATTCTTTAATTATAGGTATGAGTTTTACACTTGTAGGCTTATTACTTGTTTCTATAGCATCTAGCTTTACGTCTTTATTATTTTCTGTAAGCTTAATAGGAATCGGTTCCTCTATATTTCATCCAGAATCATCCAGAATAGCCCACTTGGCATCTGGCGGAAAAAAAGGGTTGGCACAGTCTATTTTTCAACTTGGAGGAAATGCTGGAACAGCCTTTGGACCTTTACTAGCAGCTTGGATAGTAATTCCTAACGGTCAACAACACATTATATGGTTTTGTTTCATTGCTTTTATTGGAATCATAGTACTCAAAAAAATTGCGGTATGGTATGGAAATCATTTGGAGTTAAAACGCAACAATAAATCTAAAATACAAGAACCAGTATTTCATTATTTATCTAAAAAAAGAGTACGACTGTCATTAGCTATATTATTAGTTTTAATTTTCTCTAAATATTTTTACTTGTCAAGCATGACTAGTTATTACACCTTTTTTTTAATTGAAAAATTCCAGTTATCAATTCAGGAAGCTCAAATATATTTATTTATTTTCTTAGGTGCTGTTGCTCTAGGAACATTATTAGGAGGTCCTTTAGGTGATAAATTTGGAAGAAAATATGTAATTTGGATTTCTATTTTGGGGGTTGCTCCCTTTACAATGCTACTACCATATGCATCTTTGTTTTGGGTAGGGATTCTTACCGTAATTATTGGAGTTATATTGGCCTCTGCATTTTCTGCAATTTTAGTATATGCTACAGAATTACTACCTGGAAAAGTAGGTATGGTAGCAGGTCTTTTTTTTGGATTTGCTTTTGGAATTGCAGGAATAGGATCTGCAATTTTAGGAAAATTAGCAGATATGACAAGTATCTATTATGTTTTTCAAATTTGTGCATTTCTACCTTTAATTGGTGTTCTAACAGGATTTTTACCCAATATTAAAAAGTAAAAAAAGCCTCTGGAGTTTAAACTCCAGAGACTTTTTTTATAGCTGTAAATATTCTTTTTTATCTTGTAAAAACCAAATCTGTTTCTGTAGATAAATTTGTATCAAAGGCATATCCTTCGTAATTAAAACCTTTTAAATCCTCTTTCGTTTCTACCTGATGATCTAAAATATAACGAACCATTAATCCTCTTGCTTTTTTAGCATGAAAAGAAATTATTTTTAATTTTCCGTCTTTATAATCTTTAAAATGAGGTGTAATTACTGGTACTTTTAACAATTTAGGTTTTACTACTTTAAAATATTCATTACTTGCTAAATTGACAAATACTTCATTTTCTGTCATTTCATCATTTAAACATTCCGTAACTGTATCTCCCCAAAATTGGTACAAATTAGCATGATGAGCTACTTTTAACTTTGTTCCCATTTCTAAACGATAAGGTTGCATTAAATCTAAAGGCTTTAACACTCCATATTGTCCTGATAAAATTCTTAATTTATTTTGCAACGCTTCTATTTCTGAAGCTTTTAACGTATAAGCATCTAAACCGGTATATACATCTCCATTAAAAGCAAATACTGCCTGACGTGCATTGTCTAAAGAAAAAGGCAAAGCCCAATCTTGATTGCGTTGCCAGTTTAAGTCTCCCAATTTTTCAGAAATTTTCATCAATGCAGATAAATCTGCTGGTGTTTGTTTCTTTAAAATAGCACTTAATTTTTCGGCTTGTTCTAAAAAAACTCCTTGCGTATAATTACTTGTTGGAACTTTAGATTCAAAGTCTAATGATTTTGCTGGGGAAACTACTATTTTCATTTTTATCTATTAATTTTATTTTATCAGTAATAGTTTTCTATTCTACTTCGAAAATATGAATACTAAACACCTAGTTATTTTTACTCAGGTATTCTTAAGCACGTCTAATTACTCGTTAACGTATATCCTCTCCACTTTTCTAAAACTTGTTGTAAATCTTCTGGAATTTCAGAATCAAAACGCATCATTTCTCCTGTAGTTGGATGTTCAAAACCTAAAGTTTTGGCATGTAATGCTTGTCTAGGAATCAACTTAAAACAATTGTCTACAAACTGCTTGTATTTGGTATAAGTTGTCCCTTTTAATACTGCATTTCCTCCGTAACGCTCATCGTTAAATAAGGTATGACCAATGTGTTTAAAGTGTGCTCTAATTTGGTGAGTTCTTCCTGTTTCTAACTTACATTCTACTAAAGTTACATAGGTAAAACGTTCTATTACCTTATAGTGTGTTACCGCTGGTTTTCCTTGATCTCCTTCAGGAAACACATCTTGTTGCAAACGATTTTTTAAGTTTCTACCAATATTTCCCTCAATAGTTCCTTCATCATTATTTACATTTCCCCACACCAATGCATGGTACAAACGTTCTGAGGTTTTATCGTGAAATTGTTTTGCCAAATGTGACAAAGCATGTTCTGTTTTAGCTACCACTAATAAACCACTTGTATCTTTATCTATTCTATGAACCAACCCTGGTCTACCATCAGCATTTTCTGGTAAATTTTTAAAGTGATGCATTAAGGCATTTACCATGGTACCATCGTAATTCCCATGCCCAGGATGTACTACCAAACCAGCTGGTTTGTTTACCACAATTACATCTGCATCTTCATACACTATATCTAAAGGAATGTCTTCTGGTAAAATTTCGGTTTCTCTAGGAGCAAATTCAAAAACAACTCTAACTACGTCTCCTGGTTTTACTTTATGATTTGCTTTTACCACTTCTTCATTTACCAAAACGTTTCCGTCTTTTACCGCTTGTTGTACTTTATTACGAGTTACATTCATAATAAAATTCATCAAAAACTTATCTACTCTTAAAGGTTGTTGTCCTGATTCGGCAACAAATTTATAATGCTCAAAATTCCCTTCTACCTCTGGTCCTAATTCTTCCATATTTATCTTAATTGTCCATTACCAATTACTACATCTATTGTAGACATTTTTGGCAACATATCGCCAGCTTCTAAATCCTGACCTTTAAATTTTAATCCTCTTATTACAGTTCCAATATCATCTACCTCTTCGTACATTCCTACATTAAAACCACTGTTAATAATTAATTGTACTATTTCTTTTTTGGTTTTACCATAAAAAGGTGGAATGGGTGCTTGCGCATATCCATCAGGATTGATGGTTACATATATTTTACGTTTTTCTTTTACAATAGCCCCTACTTGTGGTTCTTGTTCTAATACTGCTTCTTTGGGAATCTCTGGATTGTAACTACCCGATTCTAACACAGCGTAGTCTAAGCTTAAGTCTTCTAAAACTATTTTAACTTCATCTAAATTTAAAGCCGTTAAGTCTGGAACTACTATTTTTTGATCTTGATTTGTAATAGAATGTAAAGATTTTACGACCCCTACAATTAACAAAACACTTATAATTAAAGATATAAGTAAGTTGATTAAGAAAGTTTTACTTTTTAAGAACTTTAACAATTTCATTGAAAACTATTTTTGGCAAAGATATAAAACCTATATGCATGGTTTTGAATTAATATTTAATATTTTTAGCGTTCTAACTAGGTGGCATTTATGAAACAAAATATAGCAGTTATAATGGGTGGATACTCTAGCGAGTATAAAATATCTATAATTAGTGGAAACGTGGTTTATGACAACATAGACAAAACCCAATATACCCCTTACAAAGTAGTTATTACCAAAGAAAAATGGGTTATTCTAACCATAGACAATCAAGAAATTAGGATTGATAAAAATGATTTTTCTGCAATTATTAACAACAAGAAAGTAACTTTTGATTGTGTTTTTAATGTAATTCATGGAGCTCCTGGAGAGAATGGTAAATTATTAGCTTATTTTGAAATGCTAGACATTCCACACACATCTGCACCAAGCTACCAAATGGCACTTACTTTTAACAAAAGAGATTGTTTAAGTGTGTTGCGCAAACATGGTATTAATACTGCCAAGTCTATTTATTTTGACAAAGGACAAGATATTGATACTGCATTTATTGTTACTGAATTAGGATTGCCTTGTTTTGTAAAACCCAACAATGCTGGTTCTAGTTTTGGAATTTCTAAAGTAAATACTGTAAATGAGTTTAAAACGGCTTTTGAAAAAGCTTTTGCAGAAGATACAGAAATATTGATTGAATCTTTTTTAGATGGAACTGAAGTTTCTATAGGTGTTATTAATTACCAAGGAAACATTATTCCATTACCTGCAACAGAAATTGTATCTGAAAATGACTTTTTTGATTACGAAGCTAAATACGAAGGAAAATCTCAAGAAATTACTCCTGCCAGAATTACAGACACTCAGTTAAAAAACTTACATACAGAAGCCTTAAAAGCCTATAAAGCATTAAACATGAGTGGTTTTTCTCGTTCTGAATTTATTTTTAAAGGAGATACTCCTTACTTTTTAGAAATGAATACCGTTCCTGGAATGACTACCGAAAGTTTACTGCCACAACAAGCAAAAGCTGCAGGAATTCCGTTACCCAATTTATTGTCTAATGCCATACAAATGGCAACCAAAAAATAAGTAACTTTAAGTATTATGAAAAAAGCTGTTTTTCCAGGTTCTTTTGACCCTATTACCCTAGGACATGTAGATGTAATTACTCGTGCCATTCATCTGTTTGATGAATTGGTAATTGCCATAGGTATTAACGATTCTAAAAAATACAGATTTTCTTTAGAACAAAGACTTAACTTTATAAAAGAAACGTTTAAAGATGTTCCTAATTTAACCGTAGAAACCTACACTGGTTTAACTACCGAGTTTTGTAAAGAAATTAACGCTGATTTTATTCTTAGAGGATTAAGAAATCCTGCCGATTTTGAATTTGAAAAAGCCATTGCCATTACCAATAGAAAACTAACAGGTATTGATACTGTATTTTTACTTACCAGTGCAGATACTGCTTTTATAAGTTCTAGTATTGTTAGAGATATATTAAAACACAATGGTGATTTATCTAAATTTGCACCTAAAGCTGTAATTGAAGGAAGTAAATAAAGGACAAAAAAAATAGCTTAATTTTTAATTAAGCTATTGTATATTTTACTTTAGAAAGTTTCTTTTTGGGAGTTATAATTCTATCAACTCTTTTAATTTTTAAGAACACATCTTCTACATCTCTACTATTTACTTTAAACATTATTTTTATTGTTGTTTCAGCTTCTGGCAACACCTCTTTTGCATTTTCTAAATTATCTAAACCAGGATTATTAGCACTTACTACTACTGTAAATAGCATTGCTAAACCTAAAGTGATATTTTTAATAACTGTATGCATTCTGTTAAATAATGTGGTGCAAATATAAAACGACTATCAATTTTACACAGACTTGAATTAGTTAACTAATTGTTAATAAATTGTTATCTAGTTTTTGATCGATTTTTTACACAAACCTACTCCCATCCGAAACATCTGTTTCCCAACAAGCCCTTTTTATAAAAACAACATCAATACAAGAACAAAAACATAGTTCCTGTTCATCACAACTATACTAAAAACGTAGTAAAAAAAGGGGATACAAAGAAACAAGCCTTACCATTAACCACAGAAAAAACTTCTACAAAACAACCCTTAAAAAATTGATTTAGTTGTTACTCTAGACTAATTTTAAGTACATCTTAAGACTATAATTATGCAAGCAACAAAAATTAACAAACAAGAAATTATTTCAAAATTTATGGAATACGTTTTAGAGCACGATACTGCTCCTAAATCTATTTACAAATTTTCTAAAGAATTAGATATTGAAGAAAAAGAATTTTATGACTACTACAGTTCTTTTGACCAGTTAGAAGCTGACATATATAGTGTGTTTTACGATGAGGCTATTAAACTGATGATGTCTGAAGTTTCTTATAATGATTTAGATGCAAAAAACGAATTACTTGTTTTCTATTTTACTTTTTTTGAATTGCTAACAAACAATAGAAGCTATACAACCCTTTCTTTAAACAAAGCTAAATACGATTTAAAGAAAATAAAATTATTAATGCCGTTAAAAAATAAATTTACAGAATTTATAAAAGCATTACATATAGACACAATTGATTTAAAAGAAGAGAAACTAAATTCTTTTAAGCAAAAAAGTATTGAAGAGTTAGCTTGGACTCAGTTTTTATTTACTCTTAAGTTTTGGTTAGATGACACCTCGGCAGGATTTGAAAAAACCGATTTGTTTATAGAAAAATCTGTAAACGCATCTTTTGATCTCATCAATACCACACCTTTAAATAACATTATAGATTTTGGAAAATTCTTTTTTAAAGAAAAAATCAAACCTCAATTTTAAACCATATGAAAACACTTGATAGCATACCTACAGGAAAAATACAAAGAGCCTCTAAATTAATTAGTACAGGTGCCAAGGTGGGTATAAATTACCTAAAATACAATGTAGAAAAAACAGTAGGAAATGTTAGCAAAGCAAAAGAAAATTTAGACAAAGCTAACGCTACTGATATTTATGATAGTCTTAAAGATTTAAAAGGTAGTGCCTTAAAAGTTGCTCAAATGCTAAGCATGGAAAAAAGTATGTTGCCTAAAGCATATGTAGAAAAATTTTCATTATCTCAGTTTTCTGTTCCTCCTTTGTCATCTGCTTTGGTTTTAAAAACCTTTAGAAAATATTTTGGCAAAAGCCCTAATGAAATTTATGATGAGTTTGATTTAAATTCTATCAACGCAGCCAGTATTGGGCAAGTACACAAAGCTACCTTAGATGGAAAAACTTTGGCCGTAAAAATTCAATACCCAGGAGTGGCTCAAAGTATTAGTTCTGATTTGGCTTTGGTAAAACCCATTGCTATGAGAATGTTTAATATTAAAGGAGAAGGTTCTGATAAATATTTTAAAGAAGTAGAAAACAAATTAACAGAAGAAACCAATTATATTTTAGAAGTAGCCCAAAGCATAGCTATTTCTAATGCATGTAAAAAAATCCCAAATTTAAAGTTCCCTAACTATTACTCAGACCTATCTACAGATAGAATTATTACGATGGATTGGATGGAGGGTGTTCATTTATCGGAGTATGATATTAACAGTGCTAGTGAAGAGATTAGAACCAAAATAGGTCAAGCTTTATGGGATTTTTACATGTATCAAATTCACGTTTTAAAAAAAGTGCATGCAGACCCACACCCTGGAAATTTTTTAATCTCTAAAGACAATCAATTAATTGCTTTAGATTTTGGTTGTATGAAAGAAATTCCAGACAGTTTTTACATTCCCTATTTTGAGTTAGCAGATCCCAAGGTAATTAACAATCAAACTCTTTTTAAAGAAAAATTATACGAGTTAGAAATTTTAATTCCACAAGATAGCCCTAAAGAAATTAAGTTTTTCACACAGCTATTTTACGAATTATTAAGTCTGTTTACCCAACCTTTTCATGTAGATACTTTTGATTTTTCTGACGATCTATTTTTCGGAAAAATAGCAGAACTAGGAGAACGTTTTAACAACGATTCTGAATTAAAAAACATGAACGGAAATCGTGGTTCTAAACATTTTATATACATCAACAGAACTTTTTTTGGACTGTATAATTTAATGCACGATTTAAAATCTAAAAACATAAAAATAAACAACTATAAAAGCATTTAATGAAAACTTTTACAAAACAAGAAATAGCAAAACTAGAACACCTTTATAAAATTAATTTAATAAACAGTGTTACCGGATTAAAATCTGCCAATTTGGTGGGGTCTATTTCTAACAGTGGTCTTGTAAATGTTTCGGTGTTTAGTTCTATTGTTCATTTTGGATCTGAGCCACCGTTGTTAGGAATGGTTTTTAGACCTACTACCGTGGCAAGAAACACATATGATAATATTAAAGAGAATGAGTTTTATTCTATCAACCACATTCATCAATCTATCATTAAAGATTCGCACCACACAAGTGCCAAATATCCTTTTGATGTAAATGAGTTTGAGCAAACTAATTTAGAAGAAGAGTACAAAACAGATAGTTACATTCCTTTTGTAAAAAATGCTCCTGTGCAGTTGTTGATGAAATACGTAGGTGAATACAACATACAAGAAAACGGAACCATTTTAATGTTGGGAGAAATTCAGAAACTATATGTACAAGACTCACTCATTCACACCGATGGTTTTGTAGACCTAGCAAAAGGAAACGTAGTCGCTATAAATGGTTTGGATGGTTATGTAAAAACAGAATTGATAGAGCGTTTGCCCTACCAAAGACCCAAAAAACAGCAAGTATAAAATTATATAATTCTATTCTTAAATATAAAAAAATGAAAATCTTAATTACAGGAACTACAGGTTACATCGGTTTACGATTAATTCCCCTTTTGTTGCAAAACAATTACGAGCTAGTTTGCTGTGTAAGAGATTTAAATAGAATTCCAGAAGACTACAAAGGACATGACCATATTGAATTTATAGAGGTAGATTTTTTAAAACCAGACACATTACACAATATTCCCAAACACATTGATGTTGCCTATTATTTGATACACTCCATGTCTAGTACCTCTACTAGTTTTGAAACTTTAGAGTCTAACTGCGCTATTAACTTTAAAAACCACATAGAAACTACAAATAGTAAACAAGTAATTTATTTAAGCGGAATTGTAAATGACAACAAGCTTTCTAAACATTTAAGATCTAGAAAAAAAGTAGAGCAAATATTATCGCAAGGAAACTATAATCTAACTACGTTTAGAGCAGGTATTATTGTAGGTAGCGGTAGTGCTTCTTTTGAAATTATTAGAGATTTGGTAGAAAAACTACCTGCCATGATTACACCAAAATGGCTAAACACAAAAACACAACCCATTGCCGTATCTGATGTGATTTCATATTTATCTAAAGCTATTTTAAAAACAAAATTATTTAACAATTCTTATGACATTATGGGGCCCGAAACACTTACTTATGAGCAAATGCTATTGCAATTTGCCAATGTAAGAGGTTTTAAAAGATACATTTTAACTATTCCTGTTATGACACCAAAACTGTCATCATACTGGTTGTATTTTGTAACCACAACAAGCTATTCTTTAGCCATTAGTTTGGTAGATAGTATGAAAGTGGAGATTATAGGAAAACCATCAAACATTAATAAATTATTAGACATAAAACCTATCCATTATAAAAAAGCAGTAGAAAATGCTTTTAAAAAAATAGAACAAAACTCTGTAGTATCTAGTTGGAAAGATGCCATAAATTCTACGAACCTAAACGACTCTTTTGGAAAACATATCAATCCTCCAAAATACGGATGTTTTAAAGATGTACGCTCTGCAACTATTATTAATGAACAACCAACCCTTGACAAAATTTGGGCTATTGGTGGAGATACCGGTTGGTACTATGGTAATTTTTTATGGAAACTTAGAGGTTACATTGATTTATTATTTGGAGGTGTAGGATTGAGAAGAGGAAGAACCCATCAACACAAAATACAAACCGGTGATGTGATTGATTTTTGGAGAGTAATTTATGCTGATAAGGAAGAAAAAAAACTACTCCTCTATGCCGAAATGAAACTACCTGGAGAAGCTTGGTTAGAGTTTAAAATAGCAAACAATCAACTTTATCAAAAAGCCATATTTAGACCCAAAGGTGTATACGGTAGATTGTATTGGTATGCCGTTTGGCCTTTTCACGGTTTTATTTTTAACGGAATGCTAAAAAATATTATTCAACCTTAAAACTATATCAATATGTACAATAAAGAACCCTTAGCTGTGGTATGGTTAAAAAGAGATTTAAGACTGCAGGATAACGAAGCTATACACAATGCAATCAACACAGGAAAAAGAGTGTTACTCTTGTTTGTTTTTGAAGATTTTTTGATAAAAGATCCACATTATGATAAAAGACATTGGGATTTTATCAAGGAATCTATTGCAGATTTAAATCAGTTATTATTGCCTTATAATTCTAAAATACTAGCTGTAACCTCTGAAGTTGCTGCGACTATAAATCAGCTACAACAACATTATAATATTCGCGATTTATTTTCTCATCAAGAAACAGGCTTGTTGTGTACCTATCATAGAGATTTAAAAATAAAAAGATACTGCCATAACAATTTAATTACTTGGACAGAAAACATTTGGAATGGAGTTTTAAGAGGAATTAATAACCGCAAAGGTTGGGTTTCTCAATGGAAAAATTATATGGACAGTTCTCAATATTCTTTTCATCCTAAAAAACAATTACTAACACTTCACGAAATAGAAGAGTTAGAAAAACAATTTTCTGTAGTTAATTTAAAAACACCAGAACAAAGCCCTATTCAAAAAGGAGGAATTACAGAAGCTTTAAGATATCAAAACACTTTTTTTAAAGACAGATATTTAAATTATACTAAAGGAATTTCTAAATCCGAAATAGCTAAAGAAACCTGTAGCAGATTATCGCCTTATTTAGCTTGGGGAAACTTATCTACTAGACAAGTATGGCAAACAGCCAAAGCGGTTAGACCACTTAGTAAAAACAAAAAAGATTTAGATGCTTTTACTGCTAGGTTAAAATGGCAAGCTCATTTTATTCAAAAATTTGAAATGGAACATACTATGGAAAATTCTAGCATAAATAAAGGCTACCAAATGTTAAAGAAAAATTTATCAAAAAAATATCAAGAAGCTTGGGAAACAGGACAAACAGGAATTCCCATGATAGATGCTAGCATGAGATGCTTAAATGAAACGGGATACCTAAACTTTAAAATGCGGGCTATGATTGTTTCCTTTTTTACACATTTGTTATGGCAACCTTGGCAAGATTGTGCTATTTATTTATCTAAAATGTTTATCGATTTTGAACCCGGAATTCATTTTGCACAAGTACAAATGCAAGCTGGAGAAACAGGTGTTAATACTCTTAGAATTTACAATCCTATTAAAAATGGGTATGAACTTGATGACAATGCTGATTTTATAAAGAAATGGGTTCCAGAATTGGCTCATCTACAAACAAAACATATACACGAACCATATTTAATGACTCCTTTGCAACAAGGTCTCTTTAATTTTAAATTAGGAATAGACTATCCACTACCAATTATAGATTTAAATGCGAACAGAAAAAGAGCTAATAAAATACTTTGGGAAATGAAAAATGATCCAATGGTAATGCAAGAAAATGATAGAATATTAAAAAAACATACTACAAACAACACAAAATTAAATATTGCTGGTTAATAAAAAATAACCTTACAATTGTTAAAACAGATAAAATTATACAAATGGTTTTGGAAGGTTAAATTCCACTTGAAGCGATTCAATTTTAATTACACATACCAAAACAAAAAGTTATTTAATAATGAGAACTGAAACAAGACTCTCTAATTTTAAAAGCAGTTTACAAAAAAAATAGTACACTAAATAAAACATCAAAAAGGTAACTTATGGGAACATATTTAATTATTGGAGCATCATCGGGAATAGGAAAAGCTACAGCCAGTCTTTTAGCAAAAGAAGGACATAATGTTATTGGGACTTATAACACCACTAATCCTACAAATATTACAGGTGTTGATTTCTATCAACTTAATATTTTAGACAATACCTTAGATTTGCACTTTCTTCCAGAAAGTTTAGACGGAGTTGTATATTGCCCCGGGAGCATTAATTTACTTCCATTTGCAAGAATCAAACCTCAAGATTTTTTAGACGACTATAATTTACAAGTTATTGGAGCGATCAAAACAATCCAGACATGTTTAAAGGTTCTTAAAAAGGGTACAAACCCAAGTATTGTTTTATTTTCTACCGTGGCTGTACAACATGGTTTTAATTTTCATACGCAGGTAGCGGCTTCTAAAGGAGCTATAGAAGGTCTTACTAAAAGTTTGGCTGCAGAACTATCTCCAACCATACGTGTTAACTGTATTGCTCCATCAATTACACAAACTGCTTTAGCAAGTAAACTATTAAGTAGCGATGCTAAATTAGAAGCCAACGCACAAAGGCATCCTTTAAAAAAAGTTGGACAAGCTATAGATATTGCTCACATGGTAGCATTTCTTACCTCAGAAAAAGCAAATTGGATTACAGGGCAAATTATAGGAGTTGACGGAGGAATGTCAACCTTAAAAATTTAACACATTTATGATTACTATTTTAAAAAACTATTCAATTAAAGTATTACAAACAAAACATCAAAAATTAATTAAAGAATCTATTCAGTTTCTAAAAATTAATAAAAACACTGCTTATGATAGAATTAAAGAAGCAGAAAAACTAGCCACCAAAATACAATACATTCGTAAATTCACACTCATCAGCTAATTATTATGTTATCATATTTCAAGAAAAAAAATCCTTTAGATAAATTAGAATCTAAATACAAATTATTGTTAAAAGAGGCTCATCAACTATCAACAACTAACAGAAGTAAAAGTGATGCTAAAATTGCAGAAGCGGAACAAGTTGCACAAGAAATAGAACAATTAAAAAATTAAAAAACTATGGCCTTTTATCAATTAAAAAGAGAACAATTTATAAATGCAAGTTTAGAAGAAGTGTGGGATTTTATGTCATCTCCAAAAAACCTAAAAGAAATTACTCCAAAGCATATGGGGTTTGATATTACATCAGACAACAAAGAGGATAAAATGTATGAAGGAATGATTATTAGCTACATTGTAAAACCGTTGCTAGGCATCCCTACCACTTGGGTTACCGAAATTACACACGTAGTCCCTTTAAAATATTTTGTAGATGAACAACGTATTGGTCCTTACAAACTTTGGCATCATCAACATATATTAGAAGAAAGAGATGGTGGTGTTTACATGAAAGACATTGTTACGTATCAGCCTCCATTTGGTTTTTTAGGAGCTATTGCCAACCGTCTTTTTATAAAAAAACAGTTAAACAGCATTTTTAAATATAGGTTTAAAGCTGTAGATGATAAATACAATAATAAACAAGTATAACAGTTATAAGAGAGCACCTGCAATTTAGTAAGTTGTTTTCTTTTGTATACTTTTTTCAATTTCTATATTTGGGACGTGTTAAATTCTTTAAGAAATAGTATCTATCTCAAAATTCTATTCGGGATTATGGGACTTCATTTGCTGAATATCTGTATAGATATGCCAGACTCTAGTCTTATTGGTATGCCGGAAAACTTAGCTATTAACGAACAAGAAAGTATCGTTGAAGTTATTTTAGAAAAAGTCTTGGGCTATGAAAATGCTATTGAAGAATATGATGACAACGAAACCGAAGACAACAAACAAAATGAAGATGAAGAAATTGAAATGATTTCTGCTCATATTCCTGTGTATAAAACAGAACTTTCCCTTAAAATAGTCAAGCAAAAATTTCCAAAACTTATTTCACAAATAACAACCGGATTTTATCAGCTAGACACCCCTCCACCAAAAGCATAATTTGCTTATAAAAATCTATATTCCTTTTAGCTAATTGCTAATTGCATCTTAGTACTACACCCAATATTTATTATAAAAGTTACTGCCTAAAATGGATTAAACCCCTTATGGTTATCAACTAAATATTATTAACATATTAGCAAATATATCAAGCAAAATAAACAGGTTTTAATACCTGCTAAAAAAAGTGTTTGTTATTTTTGTGAAAAACAAATTTTATGACCTTATCGCCTCTAGTCAGATTTTGGAGATTAATCAACCCTTATAAAAAACAAATTCGACTTATTTACTATTACGCTATTATTAGTGGTATTGTAAACTTGTCTCTTCCTTTAGGAATACAAGCTATTATTAATTATTTACAAACAGGAGAATTAACCACATCTTGGGTCGTTTTGGTTGTGTTTGTATTAATAGGCATTGCCATCGCAGGAGTTATACAAATTAGTCAACTTAGAATTGTAGAAGATATTCAGCAAGATATTTTCGCCAAATCTGCTTTTGAATTTGCCTATAGAATTCCAAAAATAAAGCAAATAAGCTTAGACAAAGTTCATGCTCCAGAATTGGTCAATCGTTTTTTTGATGTACTAACCATTCAAAAAGGATTGCCTAAAATACTAATTGATTTTTCGTTAGCTGTTTTTCAAATTGTTTTTGGTTTAATTCTTTTAACTTTTTACAGCTCTTATTTTATATTACTTGGAGTTACATTAATTTTAATTATTTACTTAATTTTTAAAATAACAGGACCTAAAGGACTTGAAACAAGCATTAAAGAAAGTAAATACAAATATAGTTTAGCTCACTGGCTTGAAGAAATAGCTAGTAACACAAAATCTTTTAAAGTTCACAACCAAGGAAACCTACATTTAAAAAAGACTGATACCATAAATGCACAATACTTAGAAAGTAGAGAAAAACATTTTAAGGTATTAATTAAACAGTTTATCCTTTTTATAGGTTTTAAGGTATGGGTAGCTGCAGGACTCTTGGTGTTAGGTGGTTATTTGGTATTTCAACAACAAATGAATATTGGTCAGTTTGTAGCCTCAGAAATTATTATCATTTTAATTATCAACTCTGTAGAAAAGGTTATTAGAATTATAGAAACCATTTATGACGTATTAACAGCTCTAGACAAAATTGGTTACGTTACCGATTTAGAAATTGATAGAGATACGGAACTAGGTGAGTTAAACACAGAAAAAGGATTGTCTATTGAAGTAAATAATTTACACTTTAAATACCCTAACGAAGACCTTTTCTTATTTGATAATTTTTCTTTTAAAATAAACTCTGGCGAAAAAGTTTGGCTAAAAGGAAAGACCGGAAAAGGGAAATCTACTTTATTAAATATTTTAGCTAGAATACACGGTATAGATAAAGGAGAAGTGTTAATTAACAACAGACCCTCTAATTACTACTCTCACAATTCATACAACAATCACATTGGATTTATAACTCCAAATACAGGTTTGTTTGAAGGAACTATAGAAGAAAACATTTTAATGAATAGAACTGTAGACCTAAATAACCTAAACGAAATTCTTGATTCTTTAGGCTTATCTAACTACATTTCTAAACTTAAAAAAGGAATGGTTACCGAAGTAGACTCTGAAGGTAGACGTATGCCAAGAAGTATTATTCAAAAAATAATATTAGCCAGAGCCTTGGTAGGAAATCCTAAACTTTTATTGCTAGAAGATCCTTTGCAATTTGTAGATCAAGACGAAAAAAGAGCCATTATTGATTACATTATGAATCCATCAAAAACATGGACAGTTATTGTAATTGCAGATTATCAATATTGGGCAGAAAAATCTAATCAAATTATAAAACTATAAGCTATGTTAAATATATCTGAAAACAGTATCAGGAATATTATAAGACTTGATAGTTATAAATCTTCCCAATTTTTAAATAAAAAAGATTATTCCCAAAAAAGGTTTTACTACGGTATGGGTCTTATCATTATTTTAATAATCGTGCTTTTTGTACCGTGGACTCAAAACATAAAAGGAAAAGGGTATGTTACCACTTTATTACCAGAACAAAGACCACAACCTGTACAATCTATTATATCTGGTAGATTAGAAAAATGGTATGTAAGAGAAGGGAATTTTGTAAAAAAAGGAGACACCTTAATTTATATTACAGAAGTAAAAAATGATTATTTTGACCCTAATTTAATTTCTAGAACGCAAGAACAAGTAAATGCAAAATCAGAAAGTATTACTTCTTATGATGATAAAGTAATTGCTTTAAAATCTCAACTAGCCTCTATTAAAGAAAGTAAATTGCTGAAATTAGAACAGGTTAAAAACAAAATAATACAAACCAAAAACAAAATTAATATTGATAGTATTGATTTAAACGCATATAAAATTAAAAATGATATTGCTAGCAATCAATACAACAGAACAAAAGAATTACACACGCAAGGTTTAAAGTCTTTGTCTGATTTGCAAGAAAAAGAACTAAAACAACAAGAAGCATATGCAAACTATCTTTCTCAACAAAACAAGTTAGAGAATCAGAAAAACATGTTCCTTAATTATAAATTAGAGTTGTCTTCTACGGAACAAGATTACAGTCAAAAAATATCTAAGGCCAATTCAGATATTCAAAGTGCTTTGTCTGCTAAATTAGAAGCAACCTCTAATACGTCTAAACTTAAAAATCAACTAAGTAATTATCAGCAAAGACAAAATTTGTATTACATTACCTCTCCTACCAACGGTTACATCACCAAAACTATAAAAAAAGGAACTGGTCAGTTGATAAAAGAAGGAACCGATATTTTAACCATTATGCCTGCTGCTTATGATTTGGCTGTAGAAGTTTATGTAAAGCCACAAGACCTACCTTTGTTAAAAATTGGCGATCATTCTAGATTGCGTTTTGACGGGTGGCCTGCTTTGGTGATTAGCGGATGGCCAGAAAAATCTACAGGAATATTCTCTGGTAAAATTTTTGCAATCGATCAACATATTAGCGACAACGGAAAATACAGAATCCTAATTGCTCCTGATGAAACTACAAAAGAATGGCCAGACAATTTAAGAGTAGGAACAGGTACTTATACATTTATTTTGTTAAACGATGTACCTATTTGGTATGAGTTATGGAGAAACTTAAATGGATTTCCTCCTGATTTTTATAGATCTGGAGAAGAAAAACAAAGTGGAGAGTCTGAAGAAGTTAAAAAGAAGGCACCAATTAAATCAGTAAAATAATGAGCAAATTAATTTCTTTACTTATTTTATTGTTGTCAATAAGTGGTTTTTCACAAACTACTGAACCTTTATTAAGCTACAAAGAATATATTTTTAATATTATTAACGAGCATCCTATTGCTAAAAGTGCCCTGTTAAAAGAAAAAATTGCCAAAGCTAAATTGTTAACTGCCAAAGGAGGTTTTGACCCTAGTTTGATTTCTAGCATAGATCAAAAGCAATTTAAAGACAAAGAGTATTATACTATTTTTAAAAATAAAATTACAATTCCTACTCCCATAGGTGTAAATATTACAGGTGGTTTTGACAACAATTCTGGATATTATTTAAATCCTGAAAATAAAACGACAGGTAGTGGCTTGTGGAGTGCTGGATTAGAAGTAGATGTATTGCAAGGTTTGTTAACCAACACACGTAGAACCGCTTTAAAACAAGCCAAAGTATATCAACAAATTGCTAAAAACCAACAGCAACAATTGTTAAACGAACTTATTTTTACTGCCTCTATTGCCTATGCAGAATGGCAACAATATGCATCTATTTATAAAATAATGGAGCAAAATTTACAACTAAGTCAGCGATACTTAAACAATACAAAAACAGCTTTACAAAATGGCGAAAAAACAACAATAGATACTTTAGAAGCCAATGTTTATTTGCAAAACAGCAAAATAGATTTAATTAAATATCAACAATTATTAACCGAAAAAAAGTTGAAAGTTGAAAATAATCTGTGGTTAGACAATAGACCTATTGGTTTAAAAAACAATATAGAACCCGAGTTACAAACCATTGCTACGGAGAACAATCAAATTAAATTAACAAACAATTTAGACAGCATTCCTTTAATTGCAGAAAAAGTAGGAAAAAAAGAAGTCTTACTGTTAAAACAAAAACTAAATAGAGAAAAGTTAAAACCTAAGTTAAAATTAAAATACAATCAACTACTTAGTACTACAAACAGCAACCTTAACCCCAATTTTGACGTAGACAATTACAAATGGGCAGCTAGTTTAACCGTTCCTTTATTATTTAGATCTGAAAGAGGAAAATATAGAGAAAGTAAATACAAAATAGAAGAAATTAATTACGAAATTGCTTACAAAAGAACAGAAGTTCAGAATAAAATTGTTGCCAATCAACAAAATCAAATTGCTTTATCTCGTCAAATTAATTTGTTAGAGCAAAATATAAAAGGTTACAAAAGATTATTAGATGCAGAAAGTACTAAGTTTAATTATGGAGAAAGTTCTATGTTTTTAATTAACAAAAGACAGGAAAAACTAATAGAATCCGAATTAAAATTACTAAGCAGTCAAAACAAACTGATTACAAACTACTTAGACTACCTATTACAAACCAACAACATTATTCCTAATGACTAATTTAACGCAAGCTGAATTTTGTCCTGCAAACCAACAAGAATGGAGACAGTGGCTTGTAGAAAATCATTTAGAAAAAGATTCAGTTTGGTTAATTATTTATAAAAAAGGTTCTAAAACCCCTAATCTTACTTGGAGTGAAGCTGTAGACCAAGCTCTTTGTTTTGGATGGATTGACAGTGTTAAAAAAACAATAGATTCACAAAAATACAAACAGTATTTTGGCAAAAGAAAACCCAAAAGCAACTGGTCCAAAGTAAATAAAACTAAAATAGAAGTATTGTCTAAAAAAGGCTTGATGGTTCAAGCTGGGTTAGACAGTATAAGTGTTGCCAAACAAAACGGTTCTTGGACTATTTTAGATGCTGTAGAAGCTTTAATTATTCCATCAGATTTAGAAATAGCTCTTGGTACATACCCTAATGCAAAAGAGATTTTTTTAAGCCTTAGCAAATCTGTTCGTAAACTTATGCTGTATAAAATTATGTCTGCAAAAAAACCAGAAACTAGACAGAAACGTATTGATGAAATTGTACTTGAAATAATAAAAAAGTAACAACGCTATGCTTAAAAGAATCCTATTATTTTTAATTATCAATTTTACCGCTTTAGCTATTGGAGGATTGTTTACAAAAACAGGAGTCAATTCAGATTGGTATGCCAACCTAAATAAAGCCCCTTGGACTCCTCCCGGTTATTTATTTGGCATTGCGTGGTCTACAATTATGATTTGTTTTGCAATTTACATGGCTAAACTTTGCCCTAAATACAATAACAAGAAAGCAATAGTTACTTTGTTTATTTTTCAATGGATTTTAAACGCTAGCTGGAATCCTATTTTTTTCTATTTACATCAAACTATAGCAGGCTTAATAACCATAACTGCACTTACTATTGTAGTTACTTATTTTCTTTTTAACAATTTAAAGCGTTTGCAATACAGTTCCCTGTTTATAGCTCCCTATTTTATTTGGCTGTTGATAGCAACCTCTTTAAATGCTTACATTGTTTTTATGAATTAAATTTTTAGGATTCTCTAGTTTTAAAATGCCAATAAAAAGCTAAATTTGCCAAATGCCAAGAAGAGAACGAAACAAGTTTGTAAAAAGAGGTGAAATTATCTCTATTACTATAGAAGACTATGCCTTTGGAGGAAAAGGAATAGGAAGAATAAGAAACGAAAACGGACAATTTGTAGTTTTTGTTCCCAACACTTTACCCGGTCAAACGGTAAAATGTCAGATAAAAAAGACAAGCAAACAATATGCAGAAGCTAAGTTGTTTGAAGTTTTAAAACCATCAGATCAAGAGGTAGAAGTACCTTTTCAAGCAATTCCGGGAGCTCCTTATATTAAGTTACCTATAGACATACAACATCAATACAAAAAACAAAGCACACTAGAATTGTTTAAGCGTATTGGTAAGGTAGAAAATATAGAAGACTTGTTTGATGAATTTATTGCATCACCAGAAGTATTTCATTACAGAAACAAAATGGAATATGGTTTTTCTGCCATTCGTTATGATTTTGAACAAAAAACAGACGTTGACGAGTTTGCTCTAGGATTTAAAAAACGTGGAACTTGGTGGTGTGCAGAAAATCTAGACAAAGATTCTGGTTTGTTTGATGCAGAAGTAGAAAACAAACTAAAAGAGATCCGTCAATTTTGTATAGACTCTGGTTTAGAACCTTGGCACGCTCCACAAAAAAAAGGATTTTTTCGTTATTTTGTCATTCGTAAGACCTATAAAACAAATCAGATTTTATGTAATTTGGTAACTACATCTCCACAATTATCACATTTTGACATGGATGGATTTGTAACCTTGTTAAAAGAATTATTTAGTGATAGAATTGCAGGATTGATTCACACAACCAACGATGAAATTGGAGACCGAACTTTGGCCGTTACAGGTAACGAACGTTTGGTGTTTGGAGAAGATAGAATTGTAGAAAACTTGTTGGGATTAAATTTTGAAATATCGATGAAAAGTTTCTTTCAAACCAATCCAAAATCTGCAGAAAAACTATACAGCAAAGTGATAGATTACGCTTTGGAAAAAGCAGAAACAGTAAACGGAAAAATTGTAATGGATTTGTTCTGTGGAACCGGGACTATTGGTCAAATACTAGCCTCTAAAACCACAGGAACAAAAATTATTGGGGTTGATATTGTTGCAGATGCAATTAAAGATGCTAAACAAAATGCCAAACGTAACGGAATAGAAGGTGTAGATTTTTATGCTGCCGATGTAGGTAAGTTTTTAGTAGAATATCCACAATACAAAGGAAAAATAGAAACTATTGTTTTAGATCCACCACGTGCCGGTATTGCTCCTAAAACCTTAGACAAAGTAATTAAAATTGGTGCTAGTAGAATGGTTTATGTATCTTGTAACCCAGCAACACAAGCTAGAGATACAGAAATTTTAAGACAAGCAGGATATAAAATAAGTAAAATGAGTTTGGTAGATCAGTTTCCACACACCGCTCATATAGAAAGCATTGTACTTTTTGAAAAATAAAAGTACAAAGAACCTCCCAGTTCGGAAAGCCTCACAATTTGTGAGGCTTTTTTATTTGAAGTTTAATTAATTTTAGTTTTCTTAAACCAGCTGCCATTAAAACTAAAGTTTAAACTTAATTTATGAAAGTTTTCTTGAATTAGCCCATCATTAATACTCCCTTCTTTTCCGTAAGAATAAGAAATATTAACTCTATCTCCTCCTTGCTTATTAATAGGGAAACCAACACCTACAGAACCAAAATAACTATTTATTTGTGTGTTAGATATTTGTAAAAAACCAGAGTTGTAATTTACACCTACTCGGTACCTTATTCTGCTATATGCTTTAGCACTACGAAACTCCATACCCAATGCGTATATGGTTTGGTTTACATAAAGTTCGTCATTTAAATCTTGACTAGTATTATTCCAAAAAGTTTTTTTAAAGTCTAGGTTTGCCTTTATTTGCTTAAAGGTAGAGTTTAAACCAAAACCTATAGACAAAGGAAGCTCCACATTGTCTGAATCAGTTTCTTCTTCTTCTTCAATTACAGTAACAATCCCTGCGGATGAAGTTCTAAATGAATTTCTAGTTTGGGTTCCGCTTAGTGTAGTAGGTAATTCCACAACCCCACCTAACACCGTTTTGTTATTTTCATTTTGAAACATGGTGTATTGAAATCCTGTTTTTAAAACCACACCATTGTAACGTTTAGTGTCATTTACATTTACAAGATAACCTACAGACACTTGACTATCTTCTTTAATAGAACCAAACAAGGCCGAAAAATCTACACCTAAATGTAGTTTAGAACCAATACTAAATCCTGTTGAAATATAAGCTTTGTTTAGACCTCCACTACCTGTAATTCTAGTAATATATGTATCTGTGGAACCTATTACATTATTTTCTAAATCTATTTTATATCCTGTAGAGGTGTAAGGCAATAATCCTAAACTTAAGCCCCATCCTTTTTTAATAGGAAAAGCAAAAGCAATGTGAGAAACATTTCCTTTGGTAGCACTTTCTGAAATCGTATTGTTTTTTAGTGTACTATACAAACCACTAACACCTAATTCTTGTAAAAATGTTTCGGGAACCATAGCTCCTAAACTAGCTGGGTTAAAAAGATTTATTTCATTAAAAACACTTTCTGCAATTCCTGTATTTCCCATACCTGTCAACCCTCCAGAAGCTATGCTATTTTCGGATCCTAATCCAAATAAAGAATAAGGAGAGTTTATGTTTTGAGCCTGTAAAACAAAGGTGGTACCAAACAAATACAATACTATAATTAATCTAAACATGTTTTTAATAATTTAAGTATTTAACACTTAATTCTACATTGTCTTTATCTTCTATTACAACTTTATCAACCTTATTTGTTAGGTTAGAAAATTGTACCATTAACGCATATTTAAAATCTTCACTAGCATTTAATACCTGAGCTAAAAATCCTTTTAAATCTACCGAGTAATAGGTGTTATTTTCAAATTCATCATTCTGTGCATTAAGAATAGCTAAGGCAGTACCTCCTTCTTCATTTGTTAATGTGTTTAATATTCTGTTCTTATGATCTACTACATAAACAGCTAAAGATTGTGGTAGTGTTTCTTTGGTATAACTACCTCTTTTGGGATAAAATTTTAGCTGAGCATCTAATACCGTACCCGATTCTGCCAATTGATTTAAATTTCTTAAATGAGGGATTTCTATTCTTGCAGAAATTCCTGTTCCTGCTTGGCTATAAAAAAGTCCATCTGAATCTGTTGTAGGAATAATAGTTTCCACGTCGGTAAATCCATTTATTTTGGCTGTAGAAAAATCTGTAGTTATAGCGTTAAACTGTTTTTCTATACTAGATATGTAAAATTCTAAATAATGACTTACTCTTTCATTTCCTCCGGGATCAGGAACCGAATAATAAAGTCGCATAGACGAATTGTTTTCTGTATTACCACTAGAAGTAAAATTAAATCCTAATATACTACTACTAACAGTAGTATCTGGAGCAATGGTTAATCCTTTAAAATACTGAAGAAAATCATCCAAGTTTTTAAACTCATCTTCGTCTATTTTATTAAAAAGTTCTTCTCCTAAAGAAGTTTGCATTGGAATATACAATGTATCTTTTCTCATTTTAGGTACAAACGTTAACTCTCCAATAGATTCCGTATCAAAAGAAAGTTTTGATGTATTAAAAAAGACATCGTCTTCTATAGGTTCTACAGTTTCTAATACTCTGTGTATTTTATAGGTTTGTGTTTTTGTGGTATCTGCAAAATAGTATTGATCATAATTTAATACAAAACCTATAGAATCATAAACAGCCTTATCATCTAACGTAAATGTTGCATTTTGTAATTGAAAATAGCTTTGTGCTGTTATAGTACCTAAATACTCATCATCTACATTACCTATTAAAATTCTACCTGTACTAGAAGTACCAATAGAATCCATTTTATAAGTTCCTGCATTAATTTTAAAAGTATCTATTTCTATTATATTTATATCGGTTTCAACAAAATCACTACCAACGGTATAGTTACTTAACTCTTCCGATGAACAAGAAATTAAGGATAATAATCCTAAGACACCTATTACTAAAAACTTCATTGTTTCTTTTTATACAAATGTATTAGAAGATTAAAATTTGAAAATCATAAAATATACCAACACCTGTATTTTATAGACAAACACTAAAAAGGGCTTAAAAAACTAAAATTCTATTTAATCGTATTTTTAATCAATTATGTAGATGCTTTTTAGGGGTTAATCTATTTTGTGTTTTATTAACAAAAACAACTCCTACTTTTGATTTTTATAAAATTAAATACTCTAACATAAAAAATATTTAAATGAACTATTTAACACAAAAAAGACTTATTTCCTTTTTATCTGTATTTATTTTACTGTTTTTATCTAGTTGTTCTGATGACAATGATGATGAATTGGGTAACTGGGTAGAAAGTTCTTCTTTTGATGGAGACTCTAGGTCTAGCGCTGTAAGTTTTACAATTGGTACCAAAGGGTACTTAATTACAGGATATGATGGAGATGATTACTTAACTGATAACTGGGAATACAATTCTGACAGTGATTTTTGGGTAGAAAAAACTAGTTTTCCGGGTACACCTAGAAGTGGAGCCGTAGGTTTTAGTCTTAACGGAAAAGGATACATTGGTACTGGATATGATGGAGATAATGAACTAAATGATTTTTGGGAATACGACCCTACAACTGATTCTTGGACACAAAAAGCAGATTTTCCTGGTACGGCAAGATATAATGCTATTGGTTTTTCTATTGGCGAAAACGGATATATTGGAACAGGATACGATGGTAGCGAACAAAAAGACTTTTGGAAATACAACCCTACCACAAACACATGGGAGCAAGCTTTAGGATTTGGAGGACAAAAACGTCAAGAGGCTTCTGTATTTACAATTAATAATGTAGCGTATATTGTTGGTGGAGTTCACAATGGTGCCTATGAAGAAGATTTTTATTCTTTTGATGGAACAACCTGGAAACGTTTAACAGATATTGATGATGACGATAATGATCATCAAATATTATTTAGCAATAGTGCTGCAATATCGTTTAACGGAAAAGGATATATTAGTACAGGTATAGACAATACAATTAGCACCAAAACATGGGTGTATACACCAGAAACAGATACTTGGGACGACATGCCTAATTTTGAAGGTTCTGCAAGACAAGATGCTTCTGCTTTTGTTTTTGATGAAAAAACATATGTATTAATGGGTAGAAGTAGTAATTTTTACTACGATGATGTTTGGGAATTTAGACCCGAAGAAATAGAAAACGAAGATGATTAATCTAATTTTAGAATAACACCTTAATAATTCCCCCTTTTGAGAGTTTTTTTGTTCTTTTACAAAAAAACTCTCAATTTTTTGTTTTTTATAAAGTAAACAAAATGAATACTCAACTTAAAAAATCCCATATAATTCTTATTCATTTATTAGTTTGGATTTTACTTTTTTCTATTATTGGAATTCAGTTTTATTTAAAGTTTAACACTATAACAAACGAGTTTTTTATTAGAACTGCCATTTCTATCGGTGTTTTTTATTTTAATTATTTAATTCTAATTCCATACTTACTCTTAAAAAGAAAAATTGTGATATATATTATTACGTTAATTCTTTTTTACCTTACTATTGTTTTAGTGATAGAGCCTTTAATTCCTCTTCCTAATTTTCGTGATTTTAGACCTAGATTTCTTCATTTGTCAAACCCAAATTCTCAATTTTCTAGATTAGGAAGAGAGTTTAAACGTCCTCCTTTTTTAGTTTTTTTATTAATCGCTTTATTTTTAGCGCTAAGTACTAGTACCCGTTTAATAATGGAATGGTATAAAAAAGAAAAAGAAAGAGTATTAATAGCCTCACAAAAAGTCACTTCAGAATTGTCTTTTTTAAGAACTCAGTTAAATCCTCATTTTTTATTTAATACTTTAAACAGTATCTATTCTTTAGCCAACAAAAAATCTGATGATACAACCACGGCTATTGTAACATTATCAGAATTAATGCGTTATATGATTTATGAAGTAAACGAAGAATTAGTTCCTCTAAAAAAAGAAACTGCATATATTCAAAATTATATAGATTTACACCTTTTACGATTAAAGGATTCTAGCGGAATAAGAGTAAATATTATTGGCGATTTAAATTATAAAATTGAACCCTTATTACTAATTTCGTTTATAGAAAATGCATTTAAATATGGTACCGATTTTAAAGGAAACACAGACATTCAAATAAAAATATCGGTGGTAGATAGTGTGTTACATTTATATGTTCATAACACTTTATCTATACAAAACAAAAAAAGTGAAAATTCGGGAATTGGGTTAAATAATATCAAAAACAGATTAAATTTATTATATCCTAAAAACCATGAATTAACCATTACTCAAGACAAAAACTCTTTTAAAGTATATTTAAGTCTTAAATTAAAAACAGTTAGCACACATGAAATGTATAATTATAGACGATGAACCTTTAGCCGTAGAGTTGATAGAAGATTTTGTTTCTAAAATTTCTTACTTAGAACTTATTGCTTCCTGTTCTAGCGGTTTTGAAGCCATTGAAATTCTTGAAAAACAACATATAGATTTAATTTTTACAGACATTGAAATGCCTAATTTTTCGGGAATTGATGTAATTAAATCTCTAACCAACAAACCCATGTTTATTTTTACGACTGCCTATACGCATTATGCTGTAGAAGGTTTTAATTTAAATGCTATAGATTATTTGGTAAAACCAATCCCCTATCATCGTTTTTTCAAAGCTGTAACCAGAGCTCACGATTTGTATAAATTAACGCAAAACCCTAGTTCAGAGCCTCAAGTTAACAACATACAACTGCCTTTTATTTTTGTAAAATCTGAATATGAAAATATTAAAATTAATTTGGATGACATTAAATATATAGAGTCTTTAAAAGATTATCTTAAAATTTACACCTATCAACAAAAGCCAATATTAACCCTTAGCAGCCTAAAAAGTTTTGAAGAAAAACTGGGAGATGTAAATTTTGTAAGAGTACACAAATCGTTTATTGTTTCTTTAAAACATATTTATTCTGTACAGCGTAATAGAATAATTATTGATGACAAATGGATACCTATAGGTCTAACTTATAAAGATAATTTTATCAAAAAAATAGGTCAATCTTTATAAGAAATCACAAATTAAAAGCACTTACCTCTAAAATTCCCTCATCTGTAATTTGATTTAAGTGCATTTGCCCAACTCTTACTCGTATTAAACGTAACACAGGAAAACCAACTGCAGAAAACATTTTTCGAACTTGTCTAAACTTTCCTTCTGTAATTACAATGCTAGCCCAACTTGTAGGACCATGACGATCATCTCTTACTTTTTTTCTTCTATTAGGTAAGTTTAAAGGAGTTTCTATCAAATTAGAACAACAGGGTAGCGTTTGGTATTTCTTTCCTTCTACACCAATCTCAACTCCTTTTGTAAGCAATAAAATTGCTTCTTTAGTAATTATGCCATCTAATTGTACATGGTATTCTTTTTCTACACTTTTAGAGCGTACTCTTTCACTTTCTTTTCCATCTGTAGTTAACAATAGCAACCCCTCGCTAGGTTCATCTAACCTACCAATAGCCATAGTCTCTTTAGGTACTGTATACAAATCTCCTAAATACTTTTTTTTATGAGCTAATTTTTCTCCGCTGGTAAACTGAGAAATAAATCCATAAGGTTTGTGAATTAAAAAATGTCTGTGTTCAGTTATGTTCAAAATCCCAATAATTAAGAAGGCTAAATTAATAAAAAGCGATGTTAAGAAAAACTCAACATCGCAATTATAATTATTCATTGGGTAGATAGTAGATAAATTTAATGGTATAAATTTTCTATCCCATAATCAATTTTTATGTAAGCAAAAATAATACAGATACACTCTATTAAACTTGACCTATGATAAGAAATTAGCCTTGTGCAATTTCTTTTCTAATTCTACTTAATGTTTCTGTGGTAACTCCTAAATAAGAAGCTATGTGATAGTTCTTTACACATTTTTCAACATTAGGATATAGCAGAGTAAAATCTAAATATTTTTCTTTTGTTGTTTTGTACAAACATCCTAAAATTCTTTTTTGAAGAACAGAATAAGCTATTTCTAATTTTTTTCTATAAAACCTTTCCAATTGAGGAATCTCTACATAAAGTTGGTCTAAATCTTCTTTTGAAACTCTATATAAAACTGCAGATTGTATACATTCAATAGTCATTATAGATGGATCTGATGTAAAAAAAGCAGTATAATCACTTAACCACCAATCTTCTATTGCAAACTGTACCGTATGTTCTCTTCCTGAATCATCAGAATAAAAAACCCTTAGACAACCGGTTTCTACATAATATTGATCAGAAACTACGTCTTTAGCGCGTAATAGAACATCTCCTTTACGATAACAGACTCGATGAAAATGAGCCTCAATTTTTGCAACCTCATCCGTAGAAAAGGATACATTTTTAAAAATAGTATGTACTTTCGATTCTTTTTTTAGCATGTATTAAAAATAGAATTATTTACAAAACATTGTCTATATTTTCGATGGGTCTTGCAATTACAGCTTTATTTTGATGTACAACAATAGGTCTTTCTATCAATTTAGGATATTTAACCATTATTTCAATCAATTCATCGTTTGAAAATTCTTTTCCTTTAAAATCACTTTTCCAAATAGCTTCATTTTTTCTAATTAGTTCTATTGGCTTTATATCTAATTGATCTAATAAAATTTTTAATTCTTTTACAGACAATGTGTTCTCTAAATATTTTATCACCTCATAATCAAAACCTTTCTCTTCTAAAAAAGCAATTCCTTGTCTACTTTTGGCACATCTAGGATTGTGGTATATTTTAATCATTTATTTTTTATTACAATTCATTTTTAGTTTCCGGCTGTCCTGCTTTCATCAAATACGATTTCAAAAAACCATCTATATCTCCATTCATAACCGCATCTACGTTACCTGTTTCGTAAGCCGTTCTAACATCTTTTACCAATTTGTAAGGATGCATTACATAGTTACGTATTTGAGATCCAAAATCAATTTTCATTTTATTGGCTTCAATCTCATTACGAGCTGCCATTTTTTTCTGAAGCTCTAACTCATACAACTGTGATTTTAACAATTGCATGGCCTTGGTTTTATTGTCTAATTGCGAACGTGTTTCAGAGTTTTCTATGATTATTCCTGTAGGTAAGTGACGTAAACGTACGGCCGTTTCAACTTTGTTTACATTTTGACCTCCTGCACCACTTGCTCTCATGGTTTCAAAAGTATACTCTGATGGATCTATTTTTATTTCTATAGAATCATCTACCAAAGGATACACGTATACCGATGCAAAAGAGGTATGTCTTTTAGCATTGCTATCAAAAGGTGAGATTCTTACCAATCTATGTACTCCATTTTCGCCTTTTAAATAACCAAAGGCAAACTCTCCTTCTATTTCAATGGTAACAGTCTTTATTCCGGCTGTATCTCCATCTTGCATGTTTAATTCTTTTATTTTAAACCCTTGCTTGTTAGACCACATGGTATACATACGCAATAACATAGCCGCCCAATCGCAACTTTCTGTCCCTCCTGCTCCTGCTGTTATTTGCAAAACAGCACTCATTTCATCTCCTTCATCAGAAAGCATATTTCTAAATTCTATATTCTCTATAAGAGTGGTTGCTTCTTCAGCTAATTCACTTACTTCTTCTTCGGTAGCTTCATCTTCTTTATAAAACTCTAAAGTAACTCCTAAATCATCTATTAAAGTAACAGCTTTGTTATAATCATCTACCCATTTTTTTATTCCACGCAAAACTTTCATATGCGCTTCTGCCTCTTTGGGATGATTCCAAAAGTCTGGAGATAAAGACTGCTCTTCTTTATTGGCTATCTCTATTTTTTTTTTATCTATTTCTAAATAATCCTTAAGCTTAGCTACTCTATCAGCAAGCTTTTGTAATTGTTCTTGAGTTATCATATCACAAAGGTATGAAAGGTTGATTATGGGTACAAAAAAAGAGGCTTTAAAGCCTCTTTTTTATCTTATTTTGTATAAAGATTAGTAACGAGAAGCTCTGTAATCTTTAATTTCTACATTTTCTTTTAATCCTGTAAACAATTGTCTAGATACAGCAGATTTTAATTGAGAAGATGCCGTTTCAATATTTGATTTTGCTTCTTCTTCTTTAGGTTTGTTTACCGTTTTTGTAACAATTGCAAACACCCCTTTGTTTCCTACTACTTCTTTTACCAAGTTGTTAGGACTTGTAACAGATGCTACACTTACTACTGCAGGTTCTATTCCTACTCCTGTAATTGTTGGAGCTCCTATAGTTACATTGTTAAATGAAGCTACCTCTACATTATTTGCTTTTGCAATAGCTTCTATACTACCTGCTTCCATTTTAGCTTTTAAAATAGTGGCTTTTTTTTCTTTAATTAAAATGGGTTCTACCTGGCTAAATGCTGAAGTAGCTGATTTTACTCCTTTTTCTTGTTTACCTGCTAAACTAACAACAGCATATCCTTTTTCGTCTAAATCAAAACGTTGTGTTGCGTTTATTTCTGTACCTTCTTCAAAAGCCCATTTTACAATTCTTCTGTTTTCTCCTACAGAACCTACATAAACATCCAACGCTTTTAATCCATTTACGGGACTTACTGAGTATCCTTTTTCTTTTGCTAAAGCATCAAAATCTTCTCCGTTTCTTAAAGCATTTGCAAACAATTCAGCTTGCTCAAAAGTTTTATTTTCAGTTGTTTCTGATGCTTCTATTTTTCTAGAAATAGTTGCTAATTTATATGCTTGATTAAAGTCTTTTTGATTTTCAATTTTAATAACGTGAAAACCAAAATTTGTTCTTACCACTCCTATATCTCCTTTGTTATTCTCAAAACAGAAATCTCTAAATTCTGGCACCATACTTCTGTATGCAAACCATCCTAAGTCTCCTCCTTTAGAGGCAGAACCCGGATCTATTGAATAATTCTTAGCCAAATCTGCAAATTTTCTTGGAGATTTTTTAACAACTGCTAAAATACTATCTGCCAATTTCTGAGCATCGGCCATAGTTCTTGTTGTGTTTTGTTGTGCGCTTTGTGCTCCTACAAAGTTGATTAAGATATGACTTGCATTTACTGAATCTGGTAATTTTTGAGTATCTATAATTTTAGTTAACTTATAGTATTTAGAAAACTTATAAGGACCAACAACAGCACCTTTTGTTCCATTGGTAATTTCTTCTTTAATTACTGTTGGAATTTCACTTTCTGTTTGAAATCTGTTCTCTAAAGGTAAATCAGAACCTATTTCATCAGCAAATAAGTAAGCATCTGTCGTATTTTTAAATCCTTTTACGACTTCTGTTGTTTTAGATATTTTATTGTACTCTTCTTTATCCTCTACTAACTTTGCTAAACTTTGTTTAATTTCTGCTTCATCTTCCTTAGAAGCTTGAAAAGAAAATTTAACCAATTTAACATCTCTAGTTTCTTCTGTTCCGTACAAACTAGCGTGTTCTTTAATGTAATTAGCAACTTCATCTTTGGTTACTTTTACCTCTGTATTATCTACAGATGAAAAAGGAAGATAAACGTAATCTGCACTTACTTTTGTATTGTTTAACACATAATCATTAACAGCTTCTTGTTCTTGAACTGTTACACCAACATTAATTAATTCGTTATAAGCTTGTGTTAATAAGTTTTGCTTCACCGCTTTTTCGTAACTCAACCATCCTTGTAAACTTGCTTGTCCGTTTGCTGTTTTATCTGCTTCTAAATTTGCAATATATTCTTTTAACAAATTTTCATCAAAAACTCCTTGTGCATTTTTAAACTGAGGTGAGTTTGTTACTTGTGGACTTGTAATAATAGCTTGCCAAATTTCTCCTTCACCTACTATAACTCCAGCTTCTTCTAACTTAGATTCGTATATTTTTTCGCTTACTATTTGGTTCCAAACCATATTCTCTATAGTTAAAGTACCATAAGATGATTGACCTCCTTGCGTTTTTGCGTTTTCTACTCTGGTTGCAAATTCTTTGTAAGTAATCTCTTTACCGTTTACTTCTCCAATAATATCGCTATTTTTATTGCTAAAAAAGTCGATGATATCTTTTGGACTTACTACGAATGAAAACATCGCTAAACCAATAACGATGATTAAAAATCCTGAACGATCTCTGATTTTTGATAATATTGCCATTTACTTATGTGTAATTATTTTTGATTGTCCGCTAAAATACAATTTCAATTGAAATCAGAAAACAAAAAGAAAGGAATTAAAGAAAAAACTTACTCTGTAGCGTAATTAGATTTTATATACACTTCTTCTATATGAGTATTGCTCACTTTTATTATTTTAATATATAAATTATTCATCACAAACTCTTCTCCCAATTGTGGGATATCTTCTATGCTTTCTATTATGTAACCTCCTATGGTTTCATAAGATTCTGATTTAGGAATGTTTAGTTCATAGGCTTCATTTACATAATTTACTTCTAGCCTAGCCGAAAGATGAAATTCATTTTCATTTATCTTCTCGTCAGTTAAAGCAATTTTATCATGTTCGTCTTCAATTTCACCAAACAATTCTTCTATAATATCTTCTACTGTAATTACTCCTGAGGTTCCTCCGTATTCATCAATAACTACAGCTATACTTCTACGCTTTTTTGTCATTACACTTAATACATCGTTAATCATCATAGATTCGGGGATGTACTCTACAGGCAAAATTACCGATTTAATATATTTAGGTAATTTAAACATATCAAAAGCGTGTACATAACCTACAATATCATCTAAAGAGGTTTTGTATATTAAAATTTTAGAAAAACCTGTATCACCAAACCTTTGTTTTAACCTGCTTACTCGTTCGTGTATTTCTAAAGCCTCAATATCTGTTCTGGGCACCATAATTTCACGAGCTTTAACTGAATTAAAGCTTAATGCATTTTGAAAAATCTGAATTTCAGAATCTACCACATCATCACTCTTACCTGTTTCTAACTGTTTATCTATATAGTGGCCTAGTTCTTCTTTACTAAAATCAGCTTCTTCTTCATCTGCATTGGTGTTAAAAAATAATTTTAACAAACCGTCTGATATATTTTTTATAACTCCTGATATTGGATAAAAAAGCAAGTAAAAAACATATGCTGGTATGGTAAGAAATCGCAATGTTTCATTCGCATAAACTCTAAAAATTGCTTTGGGTAAAAACTCTGCCGTTACCAATATTACTAAAGTAGAGATTACGGTTTGAATAAATAACGAGTTGTTAAATGGCTCTGGTAAAATAGAGACCAATTTAATTCCCATGTAATAACTATAAATAACCAAGGCGATATTGTTCCCCACTAACATAGTGGTTATAAAACGTGATGAGTTTTCGGTTAATCTTGTTAACAATATAGATGTTAATCCTTCTTTTTTCTTTTCTAAAGCGACTTGTAATTTGTTAGATGAAACAAATGCAATTTCTAAGCCCGAAAAAAAAGCGGAGAGTACTATTGAGGTTAAAATAATGAGGTTTTCTATGTCCATTGATGTTATTTTTCTGTTTGTTTACTCCTAAACTTACGTTTAAAAACAAACATAAAAAAAGCCAAAGCTGCCATAAATAAAGAAACGTAAGATTTTTGTCTATCGGTATTCCAGTTGGTAAACACCTCTACCAAAAAAACAATTCCTACTACCAAATATGCCCACGCTATAATTTTTGAAAATTTATTCATTCTGTTCTTCTTGATTATCGACAACAAAGTTACCGTTTGTATTATTTAATATCCAATTACTTAAACTACTATCAGACTCAAAACCAACACCATGTAAGGTGTCTTTTTCTGTATATAAAGTAAAAGGACTTTCTGTAAAAAAGTATTGTTCTTTTTGATCCCAGTACATTTGTTCTGAATTTAAAGTAGCGTTTTTTTGATGATTTATAACAACTACATCTCCTATAATTTCTGAAAACCTAGTAAGATCATAGCTGATTGCATAATTACCTGTTACGGTTACAGAATCTCTTGTAATTCTATTAATAGTTACAATTTTTACACCATTAGGAAATTCAGAATAAGGATTTAACTTTCTATTGGTATAATCCCATAACAAAGGAGCTATTAGCCTACTTGTAACCCTTCCAGAATCTTTATATACATGGTTTATGTTTTCTGCAACTCCAATAGGTAAGTTTTGATCTGCTAGAAAATCGTTAATTTCTTTTGATGAGTTTTTGCAACTAAAAAAAACAACCATTATAGCCACGTATAATAACTGGTTTTTAATTTTTATTGTATGATTTTTTTTTTGCTGCATGCTATCTTATAAGTAGTACAAATATATAATTATAAATTCTAATGATTTCTATTCTTTTACAAACAAAAATGCATAAAAAAAGCCAAAGAAATTTCTTTGGCTTTTCTATATTTTTAAACAATAGTTTATGGTACTCTTACAGTTTCATTAATCCAACATTTAATAGTATAGTTATCTCCAGATTTTAATCCTAATTCGTTATTAAATACTAATTTTTTACTTGGTTGATTTGCTTTATAAGATCTTGCTAGGTTAGCAGCATACACTCCAATACTAGGATCTACTCTACCTCCTTTTAAAGCATAACTTTCTGCAATTACGTATGTCATACGTTTTTCAAATTCATCTCTACCACAACTATTTGCTGCATCTGCATAAGAAGTTGCGATTAACGTATATGCTCTACCTAAGTTAGGTTTTACAGCTATAGCTTTTTTAGCATAAGACACTGCCTTAGCTGTTTGCCCTCTCTTTTTAAAGATATTAGCTACTTTTAATAAGTTTTTTCCTTTTTTATCAGAATTTGTTTCTTGAGAAATTGCTTTTTCAAAAAACTCAATAGCCTTAGCCGTTTCTCCTTTATTCATTAAAAGACCTGCATACAATACAGATGCTTCTGGTGATGGATTTACCTCTTGGTATTGACCTACCAATTCTGCATACAAAGGATCTTCTGTACAGTCTTTTTTAAACATACGGTTAATTGCTCTAGTTAACCACTGTACATCTGTTTTATTAGCACTATACTCTTCTTTATATAAAGGGATTAGGTATTCACATGTAGAAATCTCTTCAATTTTTTGATCTAAAATTCCTTCTACCTGTCCTAAAGCTTTAGAGTTTTGTGTACTAATTTTTAATTTTCTTTTTTCTGATGAAATTAAAGTTTGTCCGGCTTCTTCTTTTGCTTGTAACTCTTGTACAATTTTTAAGTATCCCTCTACCTTTTTATTCATAGCCTCTACAGTAACATCATAAGTATTAAAGATTAACTGTAAATTATTCTCTTTATTTTTTTCTACAACTGCATTAAAGAAATAAATAATAGAACCTACTCCTAATTTTGTAGGATCAATTTCAAAAGCCTCTTCATAATGGCTGTAAATTTCTTGTTTATCACCTTCTGTATCTACTAAAAAGTCAGCATAATCACTATGTGCTTTTGCAGGATCTACATTAGGATAAAATTCAAAACGCTTTTTAAACATTTTATTACCTAAAGCAATTATTTTAGTTTTTTGCTCTCCAGTAGCTGTTTTTAATACAGTTTTAATTAATCCACCACCGTATTTATAAATGTTAGCGGTTAAATTAGCACAGTTATCTAAACTGTATTCTAAATTTTTTATAGCTGAATCATAATTCTTAGTTTTAATGTCTGTTTTTAACATATTGTACTTTAAAGCACAATCGTCTTGTGCTTGTACGGTTAAAATAAAAACCGAAAATAAGGTTGTTAATAATGTGATTAGTTTTGTTTTCATTGTGATTATTATTAGTCAATTACTCGTTTATTGAACCATTTATCTGAAAGTGAGAAATCTATTCCCACATTAAAATACTCTTCTTGATAGTTGTTTTTAGAAGTATCTCCTATTCTCCCCAATTCAAATGATAGATTTAAATAAGACACTCTTTTTCCAACAGGTAAACCAAATCCAAAAGACATGCCAAGATTTTTTACACTGCTATTATTTAATACCAACCCTGTGTTTTCATACTTTAACCCTGCTCTATATGCTACTCTATTAAAATAATTTTTTAAGGCATATTTCTTAGGGATTATATAACCTCCTAAACTAATTTTATTAGAAGCTTCAAAAGAAAGTGGTCTATCTGTTGCTGTTGATAATGTTTGGTTAAAAGGACCTCCTGAATAAGACAAAGCATCTTGATTTTCATAAGACAAACCAGCAAACCAATGATTTCTTTCTCCCAATCCTATTCCTAATACTGATTTGAAAGGAGTCTTTTTTGTTCCTTCTGTATTTTTTTCCTGAGCACTATCTCCTATTTCAGAAAAAATATTTTCATCTGTTTGAATGGCTTCAAAAAACCTTGAAGTTCCTGTTGCTGTTACATTATATGCTAACACACCTGTTGCTCCAAATTTTGCTTCTATCCTTTCTGAAAGTCTGTAACTATATTCTGCTCCTAATTTAACCGATGTTCCTGATACATTAAAGTTATGATCATAAACCGTAGACTGTTGTACTCCTTTAAAGGCTTGTCTTTTTTCTGTTTTACCAAAATACTGGCTTATTTGTGCCCCTAAAGACAATCCTTTTAAAACCTCATAACCAATTCCAAAATAAGCTTGATTTACTCCTCCGTTACCATAATCATAAAAGTTATCACTCTCTACTTCAAAACCAACGGCAGAATTAGCTCTTAATCCAATAGCAACACCTCCTTTAGGTCCCAAAGGAATTCCTAAAGACAAATTAGATAATGAAATAGCAGAGGCACTGTAGCTGGAATTTTGAGTTTCTACATTACTTCCTAAAACATTTAAAGAAACGGTAAAAGATGTTAATTGCAAATGGCTTAATAAAGCTGGATTTGCTATAGAAATTACTTCTTCTGTATTATTGTTTATAACGGATAAATCACCTTGTGCTTTTTCGGTTACTGTAGCTTCAGAAAAAACAGTTCCTAATCCGTAATTAGATAATAAAGAGGATACCTGTTTTTCTTGTGCATAAACACTAGAAATTAAAATTGAAAATATAAATATTAAGACACTATTTTTGTTTTGCTTCATCTGTACTTTGATATGTTAGAACCTCATTTAATCCTTCTAACAGAAAATTCGGGTTGACAAATATGCTATTTTTTAATTGCTTATACAAGAATTTAGCAGAGCCTCCTGTTAATATTATATTAACAATCCCATATTTTTGTTCATAAGAGTTGATCATCCCTGCTATTTCAAACACTATACCATTTAAAACCCCACTATACATACAGGTTTCTGTACTTGTTCCTTCCAAAACAACAACTCCCTCTTTTAGAGTTAATTGAGGTAGTTTTTGAGTAAAAGCATGCATACTTTTAAACCTCATTTCTATACCTGGAGAAATTGCTCCCCCTATATATTCCTCTTTATTGTTGATAAAATCATAAGTAATACAAGTTCCTACATCAATTACCAAACATTTTTTTTTAGGATATTTTACACAAGCAGCTGCCATTAAAGCAATTCTATCTACCCCTAAAGTATTTGGAGTTTTGTATAAATTTTTAAAAGGCACTGCTGTTTTGTATGACAAAACCACTTTTCTTTTAATAGGCAAAGTATTAAATATATCTAAAACATGATCGGTTACAGAAGATACAATCACTGCTGTAAAAGTATATTCTTTACACCAGTTTATGAGTGTAGTTTCACACAGTTCAAAACTAACTTGTTTAAAATCAAGCAACTGTTTTTTATTAAAAACAGCTAGCTTTACAAGTGAGTTTCCTTCGTCTATAATTAAATGCATAGAATGATTAATTTCTTTTCAAAGATAACAACAATTTTTGTTCAAAAAGTTTGCAGAACACTAAAAAGATTCTATATTTGCAACCGCTAAGTTAAGCATGGTGCCTTAGCTCAGTTGGTAGAGCAAAGGACTGAAAATCCTTGTGTCCCTGGTTCGATTCCTGGAGGCACCACATTAAAAACCACAACTTAATTGTTGTGGTTTTTCTGTTTTTATAATATTTATCTAAATTTATTTTATACTATTCATGATTGATTTGGTGTAACTTTTGATTGATCTATCTCATTAAAAAACACCAACATGAAATATAAATTACTATTCTTAATTACACTGTCAACCTTCTTTGGTTTTTCTCAAAAAAACGAATTGCAATGGCTAGACCTAGAACTAAAAAATTACAAATATCCATACACAGTAAACCACATAGCTATAAGCTCTCAACAACAAGAGCTAAAAATGGCTTATATGGATGTAAAACCTAACCAGAACAACGGAAAAATAGTTGTTCTTTTTCATGGTAAAAATTTTAATGGAGCTTATTGGAAAACAACTATTGAAGCTTTAACTACCCAAGGTTACCGTGTAATTGTACCAGATCAAATTGGTTTTGGAAAATCATCAAAACCAGACAGTTTTCAATATTCTTTTCAGGAATTTGCCAAAAACACCAAAATACTTTTAGACAGTTTAAATGTTTCTAAAACTGCTATTTTAGGACATTCTATGGGAGGAATGCTAGCAACCCGATTTGCTTTGATGTATCCTGAAACCACCGAAAAATTAATTTTAGAAAACCCTATTGGTCTTGAAGATTGGAAATTAGTTGTGCCTTATCAAACTGTAGATTGGTGGTACCAAGTAGAGTTAAAAAAAACTGCTGAAAAAATTAAATCCTATCAACTAAAAAATTATTATGATGGTAAGTGGAAAGGTGAATATGACCAATGGGTAAACCTTTTAGCGGGTTGGACTTTAAATTCTGATTATAAAAAAATAGCTTGGAATGCTGCTTTAACTTATGACATGATTTTTACGCAACCTGTATTATACGAGTTTAAAAACATAAAATGTCCTACACTCTTAATTATTGGTACCAGAGATAGAACCGCACTAGGCAAACCTTTGGTTTCTGAAGAAACAAGAAAAACAATGGGATTATATGCTAAATTAGGAAAACAAACCCAACAAAAAATCCCTAATTCTAAATTAATAGAAATAGAAAATATTGGACATTTACCACATATAGAAAGTTTTGAAAAATTTATAAAACCTTTAAAATTGTTTTTAGGAAAAGAATAAACAGTTAGAAATATTATATTTGTCCAACACCAACAAAAATCAAATTAAAGAAATGAAAGCATACCCAATTAAATTTACTCCCATTTTAAAAGAGCGTATTTGGGGAGGAGAAAAATTAATCCACACCTTTAAAAAACAATCTAATAAAAAAAATATTGGAGAAAGTTGGGAAATTTCTGACGTAAAAGGAGATGTATCCGTAGTTGAAAACGGATTTTTAGCAGGACAATCTTTAAAAGAACTAATCACAACTTACAAGGGAGATTTTGTAGGAAATAAAGTATACAAACAATTTGGAAATGATTTCCCTATTCTTATCAAATTTATTGATGCTAAAACTCCACTATCTATACAAGTACACCCTAGTAATGAGCTAGCCAAAGAACGTCATAATTCATTCGGAAAAAATGAAATGTGGTATGTTATGGATGTTGACAATGATGGAGAATTAATTGTTGGTTTTAACAAAACAGTAACTAAACAAGAATATATAGAACACGTAAATAACGGAACTGTTTTAGATATTTTAAATGCCGAGAAAGTTGAACCTGGTGACACTTTTTACATTCCTACAGGTAGAGTACATGCTATTGGTGCCGGAACTGTTATTGCAGAAATCCAACAAACATCAGATATTACCTATAGAATTTATGATTATGATCGTGTAGATGCTACCACAGGAAAACAACGTGAATTACATACCGATTTAGCCATAGATGCTATTAACTATAACGTGGCAGACCAATACAAAACCACCTATAATTTAGCAGAAAATCAATCTTCTACACTTGTACACTCTCCATATTTTAATACTAATATTATTCAATTAACAAATAAAGTAACCAAAGACTATTCTCAATTAGATTCTTTTGTTATTTATATGTGTGTAGAAGGTAGTTTTAGTTTAGAGTGCAACGGAGATGTTATCACGGTAAACAAAGGAGAAACTATTTTATTACCCGCAACTACAGAGCAAATACACGTAGATTCTAAAAAAGCAGTAATATTAGAAGTAAGTTTATAAAACAACATACTTTATTTCAATAAAAAAATCAAACGATTCCATGTTACGATTAGTGTAATATGGAATCTTTTTTTATTTATATTTATTACATACAGCAAATAGCAACTTAAATCCCTCACTACAATAGATTTAAAAATTATTATTCTATTCAAAGTATTTACAGACAACCTTTAGCAAACAATTCCATAATGTTTAACTAACAAAAAACCTAACATATAAAACAATGTTAATCTTACAATGTTCTACAGTTAACTTTTTTTAAACACAAGACCTCTTTATTTGTGGCAAACAAAATTCAACTAAAATGAACAAAATTTTTAAATTATTTACGCTAGGTCTATTAGGAACTTTTACATTCATCTCGTGTGGAGAAGATGCTATTGATGGTGTAAACGGAAAAGATGGTACAAACGGAGCTAATGGTGCTGATGGTAATGACGGAAAAGATGCTGAAATTGTAAAAACCATCGCTCAAATGACTTTTAATAAAGTAGGAACGTTTACCAATGGTAATGATGAAGCCTTTGCCGAAATTTCTGCTTTTGACCCAACTACAAACAAATTATTTATAGTAAATCCAGAAGAAGACGAAGTATCTGTTTTAGATCTAACCGATGTTACCAACCCTGTAAAAGGAACTTCTATTTCTGTAGCTCCAGGAAGCCCTAACTCTGTAGCTGTACTTAATGGAACTTTAGCCGTTGCAGTAGAAAACAGCAACAAACAAGCAAACGGAACTATTGAAACTTTTAATACAGATACACAAGTAGCTATTCAATCTTATACTGCTGGAGCCTTGCCAGATATGGTTGCTTTTTCTCCCGATGGAAAATATATTATTTCTGCTAACGAAGGAGAACCTAATGACAATTACGATGTAGATCCTGAGGGTTCTATTACCATTGTAGAAATTGCTTCAGGAACTACGTCTCAAATTTCTTTTGCTGGTATCACAAATCCAGGAAACGATTTTAGATTATTTGGACCTAATAGTGATTCTTTAGAAAAAGATGTAGAACCAGAATACGTTGCTGTATCAGATGATTCTAAAACAGCTTACGTTTCTTTACAAGAAAATAACGGATTGGCTATTGTAGATTTAGCCACTAAAACAATTACTAAAATAGTTGGTTTAGGAGTTAAAGATTATAATATTTCTGGAAACGAAATAGATGCATCAAACAAAGATGATATTGCAGGTAATTTAAAAAACTGGAACGTATTAAGTTATTATATGCCAGATGCAATTGATTATTTTACCTCTAACGGAAACGGGTACATTGTTTCGGCAAACGAAGGAGACTCTAGAGACTACGATGGATATTCTGAAGAAGAAAGAGTAAAAGATTTAGATTTAGACCCTACTGCTTATCCAAATGCTGAGTGGTTACAAGAAGATGAAAACTTAGGTCGTTTAAAAGTAACTACTGCTAACGGTAAAAATAGTGAAGGTAAATATGAGCAAATTTATGGATACGGTGCTCGTTCTTTCTCTATCTGGAATACTAACGGAGAAAGAGTATACGATTCAGGTTCTGAAATTGCTAGAAAGACATTAACTTTAGCTCCCTCTATCTTTAATCAAGATGAAGGAAAAGCAGACGGAAGATCTGATGACAAAGGAGCTGAACCAGAATCTGTAAAAACGTTAAAAATTGGTGACGAAACTATTTTATTTGTTGGGTTAGAAAGAACTAGTGCCGTTTTAGTTTACAATGTAACCAATGCTTTAAATCCTGAATTTATTACTTGGTTATACGATGCTAACGATATTTCTCCAGAAGGGATCACTGTTGTTGATAAAGCAGATAGCCCTACAGGAAACTATTTAATGATTGCTACTCACGAAGTATCTAGTACAATTGCTATCTACGAAATTAAATAACATTCCTTGTTTTATATATCAAAAAGACTCGCTATAGCGAGTCTTTTTTTATACCTCAGAAATAAAGCTACTGACCTCTTTATTAAAAAGAGCTGAAGCCTCTATATTTACCACATGCCCACAATTTGGCAATATTGTTAAACTAGTATTTTGATGATTTTTGACAATTCTTTTTACACTAGGTAAGAACATATAATCTTCTGATCCCATTATATACAAAACAGGAATTTTAATTTTTGTTTCTCTAAAAAAGGATAATAAACCATTAACACTAGAAACTAAAGAAAACCATTTTATAAACTCTTTCTGATTCATTTTTTTTGCTTCTTCTACAAAAAAATGTCGTGAATCTTTGTGATTTTTTTTTGGCATAATTACATAAGCAAAAAAATTATAGAGCCATAAATAAGGAACTATATGCTTACAAAAAACACCCAATTTCATTAACACCTGTGCTCTTAAGTTTAAATGTATAATTGCACCTCCCATTACTAACGAAGTTACAATAGAAGCATGTCTATGAGCCATATCCATAATTACAACACTACCTAAAGAAATTCCTATTAAATGTGTGTGTTTTATATTTAGATGCTCTATAACCTCTACAACTTCATCTGTTATATTAGTGAAATTATAACTATTTTTAGGATGTGTTTTTCTTGATTTTCCATGACCTCTTAAATCAACAAACAATAAATTAAAAGACTCTTTAAAATATCTTATCTGAGAAAACCAAATAGAGCTACTTCCTCCTGCTCCATGCACAAAAGTAACCCAAGGTTTGTTTTTATCTTGATGCAAATAGGTTTTATAAAATAACATTCTTATTTTTTTGTAAACATAAAAAAAGCTCTGTTGTACAACAGAGCTTTTTAATTTTATATAACTATAAAGAAATCTTCTTAATAATCTCCTAAAGTTGCAGGGTTTTGAGCTAAAGCACTTTCTAATTGCTCGTCATTAGGAGCTTTACCGTGCCAAGCGTGTGTATGCATCATAAAGTCAATTCCGTTCCCCATTTCTGTATATAATAAGATACATACTGGCTTTCCTTTTCCTGTTAATGCTTGTGCCTGTTTAATACTTGCAATAATAACCTCTAAATCATTACCTTTTTCAACCTCTAAAACGTCCCATCCAAAAGATTCAAATTTCGCTTTTATAGATCCCATTGGCATTACTTCATCCGTAGTACCATCAATTTGTTTTAGGTTTACATCAATAGCTGCAATATAGTTGTCTACTTTTTTACCAGCAGCATACATAATTGCTTCCCAGTTTTGACCTTCTTGCAACTCTCCATCACCATGTAAACTATACACCAAACGATCATCACCATTTAATTTTTTAGCTTGTGCAGCTCCTAAAGCAACACTCATTCCTTGTCCTAAAGAACCCGATGCTATTCTAATACCTGGTAAACCTTCATGTGTTGTAGGGTGACCTTGTAATCTTGAGTTTAACAAACGGAAAGATGCTAATTCTGATACTGGAAAATAACCACTACGAGCTAATACACTATAAAATACCGGAGAAATGTGTCCGTTTGATAAAAAGAATAAATCTTCTCCTTTTCCATCCATTTCAAAACTAGAAGCATCATACTTCATAATTTCTTGATACAAAGCCGTAATGTATTCTGCACATCCTAAAGAACCTCCTGGGTGTCCTGAATTAACAGCATGTACCATACGTACAATATCTCTTCTAACTTGTTGTGTAAAATCTTTTAGCTCTTGAATAGTTGCCATTTATAAATAATTTAGTGTGGCAAAAATACAGTTTTATTTATGTAGCGCAAATTATTTCTAATTAGATATCGTCATAATTGTTATAAAAAGGGTTTAAAATTGCAATCCTTAAAACTAGATTCTCTTTTTCTTAAAATAGTTTTCTGTATCTTTAGTTTACAAAGCCTTTATTTTAGGTGATTTTCTACCATCACCATAAATAATTAAACACAAAGCATGACAGAAAAATACTTAGGAATAGACGTAGGAGGAACCAATATAAAGTTTGGTATTGTAAATAGAAAAGGAGAATTGCTAACAAAAGTAAAACACCCTACATTAAAATTAAGAGAGACAGATGATTTTATCAATGCCTTTGTAAAAAAAATAAGTCAACAATTAAAAGAACAGCCTCACATAAAAAAAGTAGGAATTGCTGTACCTGGATTAATTTCTAAAGACAGAAAGTCTACCGTGTTTATGGCAAATATTCCTGAGTTTAACAATGTGGCTTTACTTTCTATCTTAGAAGAAAAACACCCTACTATTTCTTTCTTTTTAGACAATGATGCCAATGCTGCAGGTATAGGCGAACTTCACTTTTCTAAATCTAAAAACGTTCCTTCCGATTTTATCTTTATGACGTTAGGAACAGGATTGGGAAGTGCTGCTATTTTAGATGGAGAAATTTTTAAAGGTGGAAATGGAAACGCCATGGAAGTGGGACATATAATTACTTCTAACGGAAAAACTGCTGAAGAAAACATGGGGAAAAAAGCGATTGTAGACATGGCTTTGTCTAAAATAAAGAAAGGAAAAGAAACCTATTTAAAAGCTAAAGATTTAGATTCTAAAGCAGTGGTACTTGCTTGCACCAAAGCAGACCCTGTAGCTGTTGAGGTTTTTGAAAAAGTAGGTACTGTACTTGGTGAAGCCTTAGTTTCTACCATTCGTATCTTAGATATTGAAACCGTTTTTATAGGTGGTGGTGTTAGTAAATCTTTTAGTATTGTTAGAAAAAACATGCATAAAGAACTAAAAAAAAGATTGCCTGATTATTATATGAATAAACTAGATATTAAACTTGCTACCTTAGGAAATGATGCTGGTATTTTAGGAGCTGCTGCTCTTTGTTTTAAAAACGATTGATGACATAAAAAAAGAGGATGAATAAATCATCCTCTTTTTTTAGGCAATAATTTCATCAATTACCTTTATTATTTTGGCACAACCAATTCTAATCTCTTCATCAGAAATAGTTAGTGGCGGACTAATTCTAACCGCTTTTTTCTCAAATAATAAAAAAAACAACAACAATCCATTGTCCATACATTTTAAAACCAAATCAGTTGCTACGTTTTCATTTTCCATAATTAGAGCCAACATCAAACCTTTTCCTCTAATTTCTTTTATTGCAGAATGCTGTAAACAATCTTTAAATAACTGTTCTTTGCGCAAGACTTCTTGCATTAAATTGCTTTCTGTAATTTCTTTTAACGTTGCCAATGCAGCAGCAGCAATTACAGGATGCCCACCAAAAGTAGTAATATGTCCTAATTTTGGAAAGTCTTGAAGTTTTTCCATGTTTTGATAACTACTAATAAAAGCACCAATAGGCATACCTCCTCCTAAACCTTTTCCGGTAATTAAAATATCTGGTACGCAATTGTAATATTCAAAACCAAACAACTTTCCTGTTCTTCCTATTCCTGATTGAATTTCATCTAAAATTAACAAAGCCCCAACCTCATCACATCGTTTTCTAACTTTTGCTAAATAATCATTTTTAGAGGTAATAAATCCTGCTCCTCCTTGTATGGTTTCTAAAATAACAGCTGCGGTTTGTTCTGTAATTTTTTCCAGCTCTTTTTCATTATTAAAAGTGATGAATTTTGTTCCGGGTATCAAAGGTCTAAACGCACTATTTTGTATTTCGGTACCACAGACACTCATAGCTCCTTGCGTATTTCCGTGATAAGCGTTTTTTGCAGCCACTACTTCTGCTCTACCCGTTGCTCTTTTAGCTAATTTTAAAGCTCCTTCTGTAGCCTCCGTTCCTGAATTAACCAAATACACCGTATTTAAATTTTCAGGGAGCAAATCACTCAGCAACTTACACAATTCGGTTTGCGGTTGCTGTATAAATTCACCGTACACCATTACATGTGTATAAGCATCTACCTGATCTTTTATAGCTTTGGATACCTTAGGGTGGTTATGACCTAAACTATTGGCAGATACTCCTGCTATAAAATCTAGATATTCTTTTCCGTCTGTACCATACACATAAGAACCTTCTGCTCTAACAACTTCTATAGCCAAAGCATGAGGTGTAGTTTGAGCTTGATGCCTAAAAAATTGATCTCTTAAATTAGTCATGAATAAAAATATCTTCTTTTTTTAAAGGTCTTTCTGCTCCTCTCCAAATAAACCCTTTGATTAACTTTCTATCTTCAGGAAATTTTGCAGGGGGATAGGTTTTTCCATCCGGTTTTTTTAAGAACATAATATCTTGAATTTTGTTCTCTTTTAAATTAAATTGAATGTTACTACATTCCATATCCATTATAGCGGTTAACTCTGCCTGTTCGTTTCTTGCATAATTTACTACAGCTCCGTTCCCTTTGGCTAATAAAGAAGTTAACTTTTGATTCTCAAATTTACCATACATATTTCTACCTGCAATTTGATTGTAACCAACACTGTCTTTTTGTACGATTAAAGCATTTTTAATAATATTTAAAGAATCTAATTTATTGGTTTCTAAATCACTGATCAATCGAATGCTATCACCTGTAATTTGATTCGCTCCAGACCACAATACAGGATTAGAATACAATTCCGTAATTCCTTTTCCTTGATGCGTAACCAATGAATCACACTTACCACTTAAATCTGACTTAAATATTTTTACATGATGAAAGACCTTCATCAACTTGTTTTTTTCGGGCCCTGTAATAGACAATGTATCACCGTGAATAAACATAGAATCTTTTTCTACCGTAGAAATTGCCAAGGGTCTTTTGGTCACAATAATAGAATCTTTATCTCGGTATACTTCTCCATAATCTCCAGTTACAATAATTTTATTTACTGTATCTGTAATGACCAAATTTCCTGTTCCTGATGCAAACGATTTTAGCTTATTGTAATACAAACTATCTCCTTCTATTTCATTACTCTCATGATAAATAATAGAATTTTTAAGCAAGTATCCCAAAGACAATCTAGTATCATAAATTCCTCTTTCTGTATACAGTTCACTTTCTTTATTTATAATGGTAGAAGGTCCATACAAATAAGTTCTTCCGGTCTCTGTATAATAATCCATATGACCAGTTTTTAAGTTCATGTCCGGGTTTACTACTTGTACATTTTGTCTGGCAGTTAGTTTTTTATCGTTAGCAAAATACTCTCCTATCTGGCTAGTTAAAGTATTGTCTTGATTCACAATGGTTCCAAAACAATCGTACGTTAGTACTTGTGTAGCTCTATTAAAATGAAGTGTATCTGTCGTTAGGGTAATATCTTTGTCTTTTACCACAACCTTTCCCCAAGAAAGTGCTTTTTGACTATCACCATCATACTGTAAATGATCACTTTTTTGAGTTAATGTATCTGCCTGATTTACAAACACATCTCCATAAGCATACAGCCTATTTTCTAACTGATAGAACAATGCTTTTTTACAAGTTAACAAAGCTCCTTGATGCTCTACCTGAACATTCCCGTTTAAGACCATAGCTCCTGGATATTGCTTTTGGTCTCTGTAGGTTTGGTTAGAGTGTAATATTTTTATTTTACTTGTTTGTGTCATTCCCATAAAAGGAATTAAGAAAAGTAAAAACGTTTTAAGATTGATTGTTAATTTCATACGTTGGCAAAGATACTTTATTCCGTGTATTTTGGAAATCTTTGTGCTACAATTGACTTACAAGCTTAATGCCATTATTCCAAACCTTTTTTTTAACGTTCAGTTTATGTCAAGTAACTTATAAATCATTTATTCCCTTTAATTATTTAATAAAAAGTAAATTGATAGAACTAACTAATTCTAAACTAATGAATCGTTTTTTAATTTTATTAAGCCTTTTAATCAGCTCTATAGCAAATAGTCAAACCATCTTTACAGAAGATTTTTCTAGTAAAACCGTAGGCTTAGACTTAACTACAGACAACTACGAAATATCTTTTAACAACGAATATGTTGCCGGAGCAACCGTAACTGCCACAGTACAAAACAGAAGCGGAAACAATATTGGTAACATGGTGGCAAATTCCAACGGAGGTGCAAAAATGCAAATTGCAAAAACCATAAGTGTTACCCCTAACAAAACTTATAAACTACAAATAGATACCAAAGGAACTTTTAAAAGAAGTTTAAAAATTTACGATCTAAATAATAACGAACTTTATACCTCTCCAGACTACAAACCTAGCACCGAGGCTGAAGAAACGGAATGGAAAACCTTAGAGGTTGATTTTATAACCACTAACGAAACTCAGCAAGTAAAAATAGCTTTATATCACAATTGGTCTGGAACCATAGATTTTGACAATATTACCGTTACAGAAATTGTTAGACAAAATAAATTCTACATCAGCAACTCTGGAAACGATGAGAATGATGGAACCATAGATCAACCTTGGAACTCTTTAGATAAATTATCTAACACTCTTTTAATTCCTGGTGATACTGTTTTCTTTAAAAAAGGAGATCGTTTTAATGGGCATTATGTCGTAAATGGCTCTGGAGATGTGTCTAAACCTATTGTAATTACTTCTTATAGCACAGGAAACCAACCTATTATTACCGGACAAGTTGGAGCTGATGGAGGTGGAGATTATCAGGAAGCAATTTTAGTAGAAAATGTAGACAACTTAGTTTTTGAAGATCTTGAAATTCAGAATGAGAGAACGGTTACCAGAAGCGGTGTTGATGATACGGATGCCTATGGAATTTATGTGAAAAATTCTGGAACTACAGTAATGGAAAATATAACGTTTAGAAACGTAACCTTTAAAAACACATTTGCCGTACAACCCATTTTAGATACTAGTGATTTTGACACTATTCAAGTTTCTGCATTAGGTTTTAGTAGTTCTAAAAACTATGTTGCAGGAGAAGAAAAACACATTAGAGATATTTTAATTGAAAATTGTCTTTTTGCCAACAATCAACGTTTTGGAGTTCAATTTAAACACGGAGGAGGTGATACAGGAATTGGAAATGATGAAATTAATAGGAATATGAATATTATTGTTAGAAACAATGAGTTTTCTTACAACGGAGGAACTGGAGTCTTACCTAATAGAACTTATAATTGTCTGATAGAGAACAATTTATTTGACCATCCTGGAGCAACAACAGATTCTAGAATGCCAGGGAGAGGTAGTTCTATTTGGAATATCAACTGTATCAATACCGTTATGCAATACAACACTTGTCTTAGTACTCGTGGTTATTTAGATTCTCACGGTATTCACATAGACAATTATAACAAAAACACTTTTGTACAATACAACTATATGGAAGATTGTGAAGGTGGTTTTGTAGAAATTTTAAGAGGAAATGAAAATGCTGTGTACCGATTTAATGTAAGTGTTAATGATGGTTTTAGAGTAAACCCAACTTGGGACACTAGCAACCACACCATTTGGGTAAATGCTGTACGTCATGATGATGATGCTTTTTCTCCAAACAATCACATCTATATTCACAACAACACGGTGGTCATTAACAAACCTTTTGAAGGTAGAGAATGGACTTCTATTACCATGGATGCGACCAATCTTTTTGTGTACAACAATATATTTTCATCTACCAATGGAGGTGTAGAAATAGGTGGACATTTATCAGTTCAACCTGAATCTAAAACAGGTACTCTTTCCTTAATTAGCAACAACCTTTTTGAAGGAAATATAAACCCTGATTTTGTAACCATGGATGCTGCTCCACAAAACGGAAGCCCTAATTTTATGAATAGCGGGGAACAAAAACACAAATACAACATTACACCAGAAAGTTTGGCCATTGATAATGGTTTAACAAAAGAAGGTCCTATTATTCCGGAAGCAGGACAAGGAGTTTTTAAAGACATTACGTCCTACCCTATTGTAGATTTTTACGGAAACGCGATAGATTTATCCTCTGGAACTCCCAACATTGGAGCCAGTAACAATAAAAACACACTGTCTATAAACAATCCTGTAAGTACAAATCCTTGGGTTATAATTCCAGAACCTAAAAATGCATCTATTCTAATTAAAAGTAACCATACAATTAGCGGACCTTTGGTGTTTTCTCTTATTGGTTTTAAAGGACAAACAATCAATCAACAAAAGATAGACACACTTTCTAACAACAATTTTATATTTAAAATAAACAACTCTTTAGCTAATGGAATTTACATCCTAAAAATAAAAGATGGAACTACAAGTTACACCAAACGTTTTGTCTACTACCAATAATGTAACTAACAATAATTTTTAAATATAAATACGATCATGAACATAAATAATCAAGTTTTTTGGGGCTTATTTACCATTATTTCCTTTTCCGGATTTTCTCAAAAAAGCGTAGACATCAAGGTTTGGGCTGCAAAATTAGATGTAGGTTTAGAAAATCCTATTTATAAAGTAGATCAAACCCATCCTTCTAAAAAAATTATGTGGAAAAACATTATCTACATTAAACCAGAAGTTGAATTCCAGACTATTGAAGGTATTGGAGGTGCTTTTAACGAAATAGGTGCAGAAGCCCTACTATCGCTACCCAACAAAGTTCAAGAAGAAGTCATAAAAAACTTGTTTGCAAAAAATGATGCTCATTTTACTTTTTGTAGAACTGCAATTGGTGCCAGTGATTTTGGCTTGGATGCTTACAGTTACTCAAATACTCCAAACGATTATAACATGGAAGATTTCTCTATAGAAAGAGATAAAAAATATGTACTTCCTTATATTAAAAAAGCTATAAGTATTAATAAAAACCTTACACTATTTGGTTCTCCTTGGAGTCCGCCAGCTTGGATGAAACAAAACGAATCGTTAACCGGATTGACTCAAAAACCCAACACCTTAAAAACAGATCCAAAAGTAATGGCTGCTTATGCTTTGTATTTTGCTAAATATGTACAAGCCTATGCCAAACAAGGTGTAACTATTGATAGGATTTGTATTCAGAATGAAAATGATGCCAATACAAAGTATACCAGTAATGCTTTTAGAGCCAAACAAATGGTTGAATTTGCAAACAAACACCTGATTCCTCTATTCAAAAAAAGCAACCTACAAACAGAAATATACGCAGGAACTTTTAGAGCTTCAGATCAAATGGATTTAATCGACTTTGTACAATTAAAAAATACTGATCAATTGGCGGGTGTGGGAGTTCAATACACCAACTCTGTTATTTTAAACGATGCTATTAGATTTAAACCTAATTTAAAAATGTTTCATACTGAAGGGAAGTGTTTTAACGGAAAAAACACATCAGAACAAGCAATGACTCGTTTGGAAGAAGTTGCTGGCTATATTAACAGCGGATGTACAGCTTATAGTTATTGGAATATGATTTTAAATGAAACCACCAAAAGCTCTTGGGATTGGCCTCAAAACTCCCTGATAAATATTAATAGAACAACCAAAGAGGTGATTTACAACCCGGATTACAATGCAATGTATATCATCAGTAAATTCATTCAGCCAGGAGATGTTAGAGTTTCATCTTTAAATAGAGGGAATTACCCTATGATTACCGTAAAAGCTCCTAACGGGGAGCTTAAAGTATTGATTCAAAATCCGAATGAAAAAACGACTACATTTAATTTATTGCTAGATGGTAAAGAAGAACAAAAAGTAGTAATTCCTGCAAATGAAATTGTTGCGCTAATTATAAAACATTAAGAAATCTCCCTAAACAAAAAAACTCAGACAAATGTCTGAGTTTTTTTATGCTATACTTTTAGTAAGATCTTATCTCTCAATAGTTTGTTTTCTATCTGGTCCTACAGAAACAATGGTAATTTTAATACCTGTTTCTTTTTCTATAAAATCAATATAGTTATTTAACGCTGCTGGTAATTGATCTTCAGAAGTCATTCCTGTTAAATCTTCTTTCCAACCTGGAATTTCAGTATAAATTGGTTTTACATTTTCTGGCTCAATATTGTAAGGAAAATGACTAATTACTTCTCCTTTATATTCATAAGCAGTACACACTTTTAACGTTTCAAAACCAGATAAAACATCTGCTTTCATCATATTTAATTGTGTAACTCCGTTTACTTGACAAGCATATTTTAAAGCCACCATATCTAACCATCCACATCTACGTGCTCTACCTGTAGTGGCACCAAACTCGTGACCTACTTTAGCCATAGTTGCTCCATCTTCATCAAACAATTCTGTAGGGAAAGGTCCAGAACCTACACGAGTAGTGTATGCTTTAAAAATCCCAAAAACTTCTCCTATTTGATTTGGTGCAACACCTAAACCAGTACAAGCTCCTGCTGCTGTAGTGTTAGAAGATGTTACAAATGGATAGGTTCCAAAATCAACATCTAATAAAGAACCTTGAGCTCCTTCTGCTAAAATTGTTTTGTTAGTTCTTATAGCGTTGTGTAAATACTCTTCACTATCTATAAAAGTTAACTTTTTTAATTCTGCTACACTATCAAAGAAACAAGCTCTTAACTCATCTAAATTATATTCTAATTCAACATCATAAAATTCAATCATTTTAAGATGTTTTTGAGTCAATTTCTCAAAAATTTCTTTCCAGTTGTCTAATTCTAAATCTCCAACACGCATTCCGTTACGTCCTGTTTTGTCCATATAAGTTGGACCAATACCTTTTAACGTAGAACCAATTTTATCTTTTCCTTTTGCTTTTTCAGATGCAGCATCTAACAAACGGTGAGTTGGTAAAATTAAGTGTGCTTTTCTAGAAATTAACAAGACTTTTTTAAAGTCAATATCAAACTGAGATAAATCTTCTATTTCTTTGTTAAAAATTACAGGATCTATTACGACTCCGTTTCCTACAACATTGATAGCCTCTTTGTGAAAAATTCCTGAAGGAATTGTGTGTAATACGTGTTTGTGTCCATCAAAGATTAAAGTGTGTCCTGCGTTTGGACCTCCTTGAAAACGAGATATTAAATTATAGTTTTGTGTTAACACATCCACTATCTTCCCTTTACCTTCATCTCCCCACTGTAATCCTAATAATAAATCTACTGCCATTTTAAATTTGTAAATGTAAAATTCTATTTCTCTTTTTTTGTCCCGTAAAAATAAAGCGAATGCTTGCTAATTTCTACGTTAAAAACCTCTTCTATTGTCTTTTTTATTGTCTGTATTCTAGGATCACAAAACTCGATAACTTCTCCATTATCTAAAATTAAATGATCGTGCTGTTTGTCAAAAAAACTTTTTTCGTAATGTGCTTGGTTTTGACCAAATTGGTGTCTTCTTACCAAACCACATTCTAACAACAACTCTATTGTGTTATACAACGTAGCTCTACTTACACGATACTTTTTGTTCTTCATATTAATATATAAAGACTCAATATCAAAATGCTCTTCTAAATCGTATATCTCCTGTAAAATAGCAAAACGCTCAGGAGTTTTACGATGTTTGTTAGTTTCTAAAAACTTAACAAACACGTTTTTAACGACTTCTTGATTTTTCTCTTTAGTATCCATAACTAGTGATGTTGTTTAAAAACAGCAAGATGCAAATTTATACTTTTTATTTCTTTTACCCATAAGAAAAGAAATGCTTTTTTTCTAAATAATACGTTTTACTCGCTTTACTCCTTTAATTCCTTGTAGTTGTCCTATTATTTTTCTCAGTTTTGTTCGGTTAGATACGGTTACAGTAAACTTTCCTTCAAACAAACTACCATCTCCCGAGATATTCAAATTATTAATATTAACATTATTATTAGAGATAATGCGAGTTATATTTCCCAACATTCCAGATCCATCTTCTCCGGTAATACTTAAGGTAACTTTAAATATTTGCTTGGTAGAATCTACCCACGTAGCTTTCATAATTCGGTATGCATAATTAGACTGCATACTAATTGCGTTAGGGCAATTATTTTTATGAACTTTAATCCCTTCATTTACAGTTAAAAAAGCAAAAACCTTATCTCCGGGAATAGGATTACAACATTTAGACAAAGTATATTCTAACTTTTCATTGTCATTTCCAAACAACAACATGTCATAGTTAGTACTAACTTCTTCTTTTTTAACAACCTTAGAAGGTTCTGATTTTGTTCTTCTAAACAATTTAGCAAACGTACTAGATTGTTGATTGGCAAAATTCCTAATTTGTGTATTGTCTATTGTTCCTACACCAATTCTATAAAATAAATCAAACGTAGTTTTTAACTTAAAGAATGTTACCATTCCTCCTAAAGTTTTGTCTGTAGGTTCAATTTTTAAATGACGTAATTTTCTCTTTAAAATTTCTCTACCATACTCTGCTACTTTTCTTTCTTCTTCTTTTAATGCTTGACGAATTTTAGCTCTTGCTCTAGCGGTAACTACAAAAGTCAGCCATCTTTCTGATGGTTTTTGGTTTTCGGAAGTAATAACCTCTACTTGATCTCCACTATTTAAAACTCGATCTAACGGAGTTAATTTTCCGTTAACTTTTACTCCTCTACATTTTAAACCAACATCTGTATGTACACCAAAAGCAAAATCTAATGCCGATGCTCCTTTAGGTAATGATTTAATATCTCCTTTGGGCGTAAAAATAAAAATCTCTTTGGCATATAAATTCAACTTAAAATCTTCTACAAAATCTACTGCATTCCCTGCCTGATTTTCTAGCGTATCTTTTAATCTATTCAACCATCCTTCTAAACCACTTTCGTTTACAGCTCCTTGTTTGTATTTAAAATGAGCTGCATATCCTTTTTCAGCAATTTCGTTCATACGTTTAGAACGAATTTGCACTTCTACCCATCTTCCTTCAGGTCCCATTACAGTAATATGTAAAGCTTCATAACCTGTGGTTTTGGGCTGAGAAATCCAATCTCTTAATCTGCTAGGGTTTGGTCTATAATTATCTGTAACGATAGAATAAATTTTCCAAGCATCAAATTTTTCGTTTTCAGTATCTGAGTCATAAATAATACGAATGGCAAATTTATCATACACCTCTTCGTAACGCACTCCTTGAGAACGCATTTTTTTACGAATCGAAAAAATAGACTTGGTTCTTCCCTTAATATTAAAATGAAAACCTTGTTTGTTTAAATCCTCACTAAGTTTTGCCGAAAAATTATCTATATAATCAATCTGATTGTCTTTATTAGCTATAATTTTAGCTTCAATATCTTTGTAAACATCAGGTTCTGTATACTTTAACCCTAAATCTTCTAGTTCTGTTTTTATATTAAACAAGCCTAATCTATGAGCTAATGGTGCGTAGATATATAAAGTTTCTGATGAAATTTTTATTTGCTTGTGAGCAGGCATAGAATCCATGGTTTGCATGTTGTGCAAACGGTCTGCTATTTTTATTAAAATAACACGGACATCATCATTTAAAGTCAATAACATTTTACGGAAATTTTCCGCTTGTATAGATGCCATTTGATCTTTGCTCATTCTAGAAATCTTGGTCAAACCATTAACGATTTTCGCAATTTTCTCTCCAAACAAGCGTTCCATATCTTCTATAGTGTAGTCGGTATCTTCTACAACATCGTGTAACAAAGCAGCTGCTATAGAAACAGCTCCTAAACCAATTTCTGAAGCCACAATTTTAGCCACCGCAATAGGATGGTAAATATAAGGTTCTCCTGTTTTTCTTCTTTGTTCGCTATGAGCTTCTACTGCAATATCAAAAGCACTACGTATTAACTTTTTATCTTCATCAGATAAATGCTGATAACTGTCTTTTAATAAATCTTTATACCTACGTGTAATTTCTTTATTTTCCTTTTCCGAATCAATAACATACCCCATAAACTCTATGTTTTATAAACAAAAATTACTGATAACACAAATAGAATGTCATCAGTAAACTTTTAGGTTCTTATATTTTAAATATAGTGATTTTCTCTAAGATGTGCGACTCTTTTTTAAATTCAACACACGTTGTAACAAAGTGGGATGAGAGTAATGAAAAAACACATTCCATTTGTGCGGTGTTAGATTACTTAAACTGTTTTTAGACAATTTTTTAAGTGATGAAATTAAGTACTTACTATCAAACGTTTCCTTTGCAAAATCGTCTGCTTGGTATTCAAATTTTCTAGAAAGCACGTTCATTAACAAACCTGTTATTTCCGAAATTGGACTGTATAAAACTCCAAAAGCAATCAATCCTACATGAAAACTACTGTTTTCTACCTTAAAGGCATCTGCCAACAATGTATTGCCTAACAACAACCCCAAAACATACAAGGTTACTCCTGTTAGTGCTAAAGATAAAATCATATTATAAACCGTGTGTTTTCTTTTGTAATGTCCTACTTCATGAGCAAACACAGCTACTATTTCTTCTTCACTTAAATCGTTAATTAAGGTATCATACAATACTATTCTTTTTTTGGGTCCAAAACCCGTAAAATAAGCATTGGCTTTGGTAGAACGTTTAGATCCATCAATCACATAAATATTATCTAATTTAAACCCTTGTTTACTCGTATAATCAAACAATTTATCTTTTAGAGTACCATCCTCTAAAGGTGTCTGTTTGTTGAACAATGGCACAATAACACTTGAATAAAACAATGTTAAAAATAAGGTAAACACAGTAAACACCAACCAAGTATACCACCAAAAATTAGCTCCCGTTTTTAAGTACAGCCAAGTAATTACAAATAACAAACCACCTCCTACAACAACGGTCATTAGCAAACTTTTTAATTTGTCTATAAAAAACAGTTTTTTAGTGCTTTTGTTAAATCCATATTTTTCTTCTATTACAAATGTTTGGTAGTACCCAAAAGGGATTTGAATGATAGAACTTGCCAAACCTACAATTCCAAAAAACAATAAAGTTTGTAAAATAGTGTTAGATGTAACTCCTATTGCAATCTGATCAACAAAGGCAACACCATCTAATAAGAAAAACAATAACGTTATTACAAAAGAAAAAATGCCAGAAAACGTAGCAAATTTATAATTGGTTAATTTATATTCTTGTGATTTTTTATAAGCTTGCTCATCGAAAACATCTTCTAATTCCACGGGAATAGTATCGTTAAAATGTTTGGCATTTACAAAACTGATAATTTCTTCTTTGATAAAATTCACCACTAATACTGTTATAATGATGATAAATAAAGTAGTTCCTGTCATTTATTTAAAGTTACGTTGTCTTTTGGCTTCGTACATCAAAATCCCTGCCGCTACCGAAACATTCATAGAATCTATTTTTCCCAACATAGGGATGATAATTTTTTTGGTGGCATTGTCTAACCATTCATCAGACAAACCAACCGCTTCTGTTCCTACCACCAACGCGGATCCTTGTGTGTAATCTTGCTCGTGATAATATTCTGAATCTTCTTTTAAAGCAGCCGCGTACGTGTTTATATTTTGATTTTTTAAATAGTCTAAAATTTCTTCTGTACTACCTGTAGCAATTTGCGTAGTAAACAAACACCCCACACTAGAACGTATAATATTTGGATTGAACATATCTGTTTTAGGGTTCGCTATTAAAACAGCATCTACATTGGCTGCCTCTGCAGTACGTAACATAGCTCCAATATTACCTGGTTTCTCAGGAGCTTCAGCTACTAAAATTAAAGGGTTTTCAGTTTTAAAAACCAAACCATCCAGCAACATAGACTTGTCTTTTACTACCGCCAAAACACCTTCTGTGGTAGATCTATAAGCTACTTTTTCGTACACATCCTTACTCACCTGAATGTATTCATCTGCTACAAATTGTTCAATATTAAAGTTAGCAGGCAACAAATCTTCATAATAAAACACCTGTTTTAGTTGATAGCCTCCTTGCAAAGCCAAAGAAATTTCTCTTCTTCCTTCTACTAAAAATGTTCCTGTTTGTTTTCTTGCTTTTGATTTATCTCCTAATACTACTAAAGATTTTATCAAACTATTTTGCGAACTACTTATTTGCTTGTGCATATCCCCTTTTAAATTAAAAAAACAAAAATACTAAAATCCTTCTATCAGCTTATTAATTACCGTTTCTACTCCTAAATGATCGTTAGATAGGGTTTGGTAATTCGCTATTTCTTTTACATCAGGATGTGCGTTTTCCATCGCAAAACTATACTTTGCTTTTTTTAACATTTCCACATCATTTTGATAATCACCAAAAGCCATGGTTTCATCATCAGAAATACCTAGTTCTTGCTGAATACGCTCTAATGCATTTCCTTTGTGATTGGTGTTTAACGCAATATCTACCCAAAATTCTCCAGATACTTTTATTTGCCAATCTCCAGACAAATGTTTTAAGTACGGATATACATTTTCCTCAGATCCATCTGGGTGATGCAATGCTATTTTTAAAATATCATCTTCTGGTAATACATCAAAATTACTAAGTAATTTATACTCGCTATAATATTCTTTTACAATGTTTTCTAGGGCTACATTTCCATCTAAAAAATAAGCACTTTTTTTACCTGCTAACACAATGTAAACTCCAGGTATTTGTTCTGCCAGTTTTATAAAACTAGTTACATCTTTAAGCTTTAAACCATTTGCAAACAATTCTTTTCCGTTTTCTACCACATAAGCCCCATTTTCTGCAACAATAGTAATATGCTCTTTTATGCTGTCTAGTTTCTGTAAAATACTATAGTATTGTCTTCCGCTAGCGGCAACAAATTTTACATTGTTTGCTTTTAATATTTCAAACTGTTCAAAAAACAAATTACTTACGTTATGTTCTGAGTTTAATAAGGTACCATCCATGTCTGATACAATTAACTTCACCTCTGATAAATTCATATTTTGTGGCTTAAATTTTAATTACCAAAAATACACTTTTGTCTATCGTTCTTACTGCTTTTTTAAAATCGATTTTTTTTAATAAAAAAACATTTTTAAACCCTAAAAAGTATATCAACATTGACCATATCAACTAGTTATTAACAAAATAAAAGTTATCAACAGTTTTTGTCAAGAAATTAATTCTAAAATTTTAGTTCAAAAATCAGAATATCGATTAAATTTGTGATCCCTATGGAACAAACAAAAAGCTTTTCTGGAAAAAAGGTTGACAAAAGTAAAGTTGTCAATTTAGCACATGGAAAAATCCCACCACAAGCAGTGGATATGGAGACTGCCGTGCTAGGTGCAATGATGATTGACAAGAAAGGTATTGATGCTGTAATTGATATTTTACATCCTGATGCTTTTTATAGAGAACAACATCAAGCAATTTATGCTGCTATTCATACTTTGTTTCAAAACTCAGAACCAACAGACTTATTAACAGTATCTAACCAATTAAAAAAAGACGGAAAACTAAATATGGTTGGTGGTGATTTTTACCTAATTGAACTAACCCAAAAAGTATCTTCTTCTGCACATATTGAATTTCATGCTCGTATTATTTTACAAAAATATATTCAACGTCAATTGATTAGTATTTCTAGTGAAATTATAGAACAATCTTACGACGAAACAGCAGATGTTTTTGATTTGTTAGACATGGCGGAAACTAAGTTTTTTGAGGTTACCCAAGGAAACTTAAAAAAGAGTTCTGAAAGCTCTGATTCTTTAGTAAGGCAAGCCCTTAAAAAAATTGAAGAATTAGGAGGGAAAGAAGGAATGTCTGGATATGCAACAGGTTTTACAAAATTAGATGCCTTAACATCAGGATGGCAACCGTCCGATTTAATTATTATTGCGGCACGTCCAGGTATGGGAAAAACAGCTTTTGTAATTTCTATGGCCAAAAACATGGCTATTGATTTTGACCACGGAGTTGCTGTTTTCTCTTTAGAAATGTCATCGGTACAGTTAATTACTCGTATGATTTCTTCTGAGACAGGTTTGTCATCAGAAAAACTAAGAAAAGGAACCTTAGAGCCTCACGAATGGGAACAGTTAAACGTAAAAGTTAAAAACTTATCTGAAGCTCCTATCTTTATTGATGACACTCCCTCTTTATCTATTTTTGATCTAAGAGCAAAAGCCCGAAGATTAAAATCTCAACACGATATTAAAGTAATTGTAATTGACTACTTGCAGTTAATGACTGCTGGTGGAGCTGCTGGAGGAAACCGTGAACAAGAAATATCTATGATATCGCGTAACTTAAAAGCACTAGCCAAAGAATTACATATTCCTGTAATTGCTTTGTCTCAGTTATCTCGTTCGGTAGAAACTCGTGGAGGTAGTAAAAGACCTTTGTTGTCTGATTTACGTGAATCTGGAGCCATTGAACAAGATGCCGATATTGTATCGTTTATTTTCCGTCCTGAATATTACGGAATGACAGAATGGGATGATGATGACCATACCCCTTGTGAAGGACAAGGAGAATTTATTGTTGCCAAACATCGTAACGGTGGGCTAGACAATATCCGATTAAAGTTTACAGGGCACTTAGCTAAATTCTCTGATTTAGAAGATGACTTTGGCGGACAACTAGAATCTTCTATGAATAGTTTTAACGAAATTTCTGGAAGCATAAATCCAGCAGATGCTTTTGATGCTCCTGTGCAACCAGACTCAGATGATGATGTTCCTTTTTAAAATTACATCTTTTTAACATATTAAATTAAACCCTTACATTTATCTGTAAGGGTTTTGTATTTTTAAAACAAATAAACTACAAAGAATGGGAAAGAAACTACCAGAAATCACATCCGAACTAAAAGAATTTATAGAGCAACAAAAAATATTTTTTGTAGGTACTGCAGCTACAGAAGGAAACGTAAACGTATCTCCTAAAGGAATGGATTCTTTTAGAGTAATTAACAGCAATAAAATTGCTTGGATGAATTTGACAGGAAGCGGAAACGAAACAGCAGCTCATTTATTACAAAACAATAGAATGACTATTATGTTTAGTGCTTTTGAAGGAAAACCTTTGATTTTAAGACTGTATGGAACTGCAAAAATTTATCATCCAAGAGATGAGCAATTCAACACCCTCATAAACCTTTTCCCTAAAACTCCAGGAACTAGACAGGTTATAGAAATGGAAGTAGATTTGGTACAAACCTCTTGTGGTTTTGCCGTTCCTTATATGGATTATAAAGAAGACCGTAGTATTTTAAAAGACTGGGCTCAAAAACAAGGAGATGATAAAATAAAAGAATACTGGCTAGCCAAAAACACAAAAAGTATAGATGGCTTTGAAACAAAAATCAGCTGATGTTACCATCAACTGATTTTTAGTTTTTTTATTTTTTAAGTTGAAAATTTCTTCTTGAAGAATTGTTTTCTGTTGGAAAATCGGATGGAATTTCTTGAGTAACTTTTCCTGTTGCGACCCACTCTACTCCACGTGTAAAAGAAACAATAAAACCAACGCTCTCAAAAGAAAGCGTATCGTGACCTAAAATGGTATTAAACACACGTCCTTTTCCGTATTTGGTAACAATAAAAATAGGTTCGTGTCTATTGGTAGGTGCTTTTTTATTCTGATCTTTTCCTGTTGCTAAAATGGTCATGTTTTCTGCAGGACCTCTTAATTTTGCATAACATTCATCTGCAGTTGTTAACCAAACACTTGGCATTCCTTTGGTGATTGGATGATTTGTTTCTCTTATTGTAACCGGAAATTCATGTCTTTTTCCGTGAGCTCCAGCAGGACCCGAAGAATTGTCTTTAACCAACTCTCCATGATTGTTGTAATACACATAAGGTCCATCTTTTTGATTTCTACCTCCCCAACCACCAAGGCCAATCATTTTATTATAATTTAACCATTTAGGAAATGAGTTGTTTGCTGCATGTACAGACACAAATCCTCCTCCTTTTTTTACAAATTTATCAAAAGCTTTTTGTGCTTTTTCTGGCCAGTCAGCTGCTTTCCAACCAAAATTAGACACCACTACATCGTATTTTTTAAACTTAGGGCAAAAATCTGGATCTACTTTAGGTTGTTTTACAAACTCTGATGTACCTGCATTGGCTAATGGTAAAAAGTCTTTAACTCCTTCTCCTTTCCAAATATATTTTGTTCTTTCAATATCCACCTCAAACAAATTGGTTTCTTCTAAATATTGTTTCATCATGATGGTTGACTTTGGCCAAACTCCGTGGTTGTTCTGACCATCAACAATTAATACTTTTATTTTTTTAGGCGGCTTGGCACTGTCTAACAAATTTAAATTAGCACTGTACGTTTTAGGAGATACAACCAACAAAGCCATAAAAAGACCTAAAGAAACTATTTTTTTAAAATTCATAAGAATTGATATTAATGTTATAACACAACAATATACTAAGCATTTTAGTTTTTTATGTTTAAAAAAACACATTGAAGAAAAATCAACAAAAAAAGGATTGCCGTTAAGCAATCCTTTTTTTGTTTTATGCAATATTTATATACTAAGGCATTACAATTGTATTGGTATTATCTATCACTATTTTTCCGTTATTTAAAGCATTGCTTAAATTAGAATTGTTATAAACTCCAGAATTATCAACAAAAATAACTTTTGCTCCCGGATTAGATTTTTTTGCCTGAACGGAAACACCATTAGTAGCGCTGAATACATTGTTACCCTGAAACTTTAAATATCCTTTTAAATAAGTAGCAATTACAGCTTGATCCTGACTAGTAACCATGGTGTTGTTTTTAACTAAAACATTTCCAGATCCTTTTAATTTTTTTTCAGCTTCTGTAAAAGTTCTTCCCTGTCCATGTCCTACTTTTCCTGTAGCAAAAATTAAAATTCCGTAGTTATTAGGACTTTCAATCTTATTTTTAACGATTCTAATATTTTTACTTTCATCCTCTATATGAATGGGTTGCGAATAATTTTCAGTACCTCCTTTAAAAGTATTATTGTACACATACACATTTCTAGTATTGGCAATTGCCAAATTAAAACTCTTTGTTAAGTAAAAATCATTGTTGGTAATATCAATATTAGCATGCTTAACTAAGTTAACACCTAATCCGTAAGTGGAATCTGTTTCTCCCAACAATGCACCATCTAAAGATATTTGATGACTACCATTGTAAAACCTATTGTTATTTACATCAAAACCATCTAAAGTAGGGCAATCTCGTGCCACTAAACCAAACCAGTTGTTAAAAAAACAATTGTCTATAACTATGTTTTTAAAACTTCCTTCAAAAAACACTCCTCTAGTGGTATCTCCTACAACTTGTTGTTTAAATGCACTATTGGTTATACTTATGTTAGAGAATAATTTTAAACGATCTGCAATAGCACCATTATTAGTAACATCTCCTAAAAACATACACCTATAAGCTGTTCCATCGTTTATTAAAAACTGAATATTGTCTATTGATATATTACTTGATGTAACCACTATTAAAGAATTATGAATGTGGTTTTTATTTTTATAAGTTCCTGTACGTTTTAATTGATACTTTCCATTTCCTTTAGCAGCTCCTCTAATATTTACATTTCCATTATCTAAAACAATTGCTTTGTTAGAGGAACCAAAAGTAACATCTACATCTAATAAAATCTCAGTGCTTGCGTTTGCCATAGCTATTGCATTTACCAATTTATCATAATGAGTTGCACCAGATTGTGTAGATACTCTTACCGTTTGTGTTATAGCTGTACTACGAGACTCTCCTAGATTAAACACTAAGCTTTCTTGACTCTCATCAATTAGTTGTTCATCTATCTCCGCTTTACCGCATGAGACAAATGACAAAACAAAAAACAATAAAGTTAACTTAGAAAATAAATAAAATCTTTTCATGATTGTATAGTTTTTTAATGAGTCCACAAAGTAGAACCTAAAAAAGCTCAAGCTGAAAAGAAATGTTTTTTAACGGGACACAAATGTATTATCATCAACAACAATAGTATTTTGAGTATTAAATCCCTAAAAAAACCTAATAATGAATAAAAAAAACTAAAACTACTTTTTAAAGAACATCGACTTTAAAAATCCAAAACCATACCCTCCCATTTGTACCAAAGTAGTAATGATAGACAAAAAAGCAACGGTTACATTTTTGTTTACCACTAAGGATGTCATAAACAAAATCATAAAATACAAATAATAAAAAGTAATCAACTCCCATTTACCCATGACAAATAAAACTGAAGCCAATAAAAAACCAACAATAAATAAACTAGGGAACCAATAAGTCAATTTAGCTGTACCTGGATATTTTTTATTCAACACAGGTCTTGCTTGTCCAAATTTAAAAGTTTGTGTAAAAAAAGAATCTATGGTATTTCTACGTTTGTGATATACAAAAGCTTTCTCTATTAACTGAGTCTCAAAACCATTGTTCCACAACCTAAAAGACAAATCAATATCCTCTCCTATTTTCATGGCAGAAAAACCTCTTGTGGTTTCAAATGCTTTTTTAGAAATTCCCAAATTAAAACTACGGGGCTGAAATTTACCTACCGCTTTCTTTTTTCCTCTAATCCCACCTGTAGTTAATACCGAAGTCATAGAAAAATTGATTGCTTTTTGCAAAGGTGTAAAAGAAGAGTGTGCTGCATCAGGACCTCCAAAAGCATCAGTATAATTTTCTTTTAATGCTTTATGAACCTGTTTTAAATAGTTGGCAGGAACCAATACATCCGAATCTAACACAATAAAATAATCTCCCTCTGCATGAGACATTCCGTAATTACGAGCCATTCCCGCTCCTTGATTCTCCGTTAAAAAATATTGAATATTTAAACGATCATTGTAGCTACTTACAACTTTGGTTGCATTATTTTCAGAACCATCTTCAACAACCACCACCTCAAATGGTTTTGAAAAATTTTGTTTGGTTAAGCTGTACAACAACTCATCAATTTCATCGGGTCTGTTGTAAAGGGGAATGATAAACGAATACATATATTAATTCTACAAAGTCTTTAAAATAGCTTTATTTATCTTTTTAACCAACCCAGGACCTTCGTAAATAAACCCTGTATAGACCTGAACCAAATCTGCTCCAGCAGCTATTTTATCCAAAGCATCTTGTGCAGAATGAATTCCTCCTACTCCTATAATAGGGAATGATTTGTTAGATGTATCTGCCAAATATTTAATAGTAGCTGTACTTCTATCTTTTATAGGCAATCCACTTAATCCTCCATTTCCTATTTCTGTCAACCTTTTATCTGTAGCTTTTAACCCCTCTCTATTTACAGAAGTGTTTGAGGCAATCACTCCATCAATTTTAGTTTCTGCTACCAATTCTACAATTTCATCCAACTGCTGATTATTTAAATCTGGAGCAATTTTTAATAAAATAGGTCTTTGTTCATTTTCTGCATTGTTCAATTTTTGAACTGCAGCAATCAACTCTAGTAAGTAATCTTTATCTCCTAACTTAGCATGACTACTCACATTAGGACAACTTACATTTAACACAAAATAATCTACATAAGGATGTAAAGCTTTAAAAACGTCACAATAATCTTGAGTATATTGTTCTGTAGCAATGTTGGTGTTTTTACCAATATTACCTCCTACAATTACTTTTCCTTTGTTCTTTTTTAAATTCTCTATAGCAGCCTCAACACCATTGTTGTTAAACCCCATTCTATTAATAATTCCCTGATCGTCTTTTAAACGGAATAACCTTTTCTTAGGGTTTCCTTCCTGACCTTTAGGAGTAACCGTTCCTATTTCTATAAATCCAAAACCGTAATCGGCCAATTCATTAAACAACACTGCATTTTTATCAAAACCAGCAGCCAATCCTACAGGATTTTCAAACGTAATTCCAAATAGTTCTTTGTGTAATTTTACATCATCAACCTTATATATACTTCTTGTTAAAGCAGACACTCCCGGTATTTTTGACAGAATTTTAATCATATCAAATGTAAAGTAATGCACTTTTTCTGGATCAAATTGAAAAAAAATTGGTCGTATAATCGTTTTATAGAAACTCATACTTTGGTTTTGTAGGGTTGGTCGCAAATTTACGAACTTTATTTCATTCGTATTCTTTAAATTGGTATTCAAAAAAAAGCCTTTGAATTATCAAAGGCTTTTTAATTTATCTTAAGGTTGCTTCAAATTGTTTTTCAAACGAATTTTGAAGTTTTGCCATTATTTTTTCAATCTGTTTTTCTTCTAACGTTTTGTTTTCATCTCTTAACACAAAACTTAACGCGTATGATTTTTTTCCTTCAGGTAGTTTATCTCCCTCATATACATCAAACAAATCAACTTCTTTTAACAATTGTTTTTCTGATTGAAATGCTGTATTATACAAATCTTTAAACGCTACATTTTTATCTAATAATAACGCTAAATCTCTTTTTACCGATGGATATTTTGGTAAAGGAGTCACTTTTAGTTTATTGTTTTGAGAAACTTTTAACACAGTATCCCAATTAAAATCTGCATAAAAAACCTCTTGTTTAATTCCAAATTCTTTTAAAATCTTTGGACTCACCATACCTACATCTGCCAATTTCATTTTCCCTAAACTAACTGTAATTCCTTCAGAGAACACATCGTTTTTGGTTGGAGTTATTTTCACATTAGAATGACCTAATCTTTGCAAAACTCCCATTACAACCGCTTTGGTGTAATAAAAATCTGAATTCTTTTTAGGAGCATTCCATGCTTCTTTGTCTCTACTACCAGATACAAATAAGGTTAAATGTTTGTCTTCTTGATATTTTTCGTTGTATTTATGGTACGTTTTTCCAAACTCATAAAACTTAATATCGTTGTTTTTTCTGTTGATGTTGTACGCTACAGACTCTAATCCGCTAAACAATAAAGATTGTCTCATTACAGCCAAATCACTACTTAAAGGATTTAACATTTCTACATTATTCTCTTCGTTTAAATTTTCGGACAACGCAACGTAAGATGCTTTGGTGAGAGAGTTAGCCATGGTTTCGTTAAAACCTTGTACTCTTAACTGTTCTGCAACAACGTTTTCTGTTTTTACACCATCAAATTTAGAAGGCTCTATAGAGGTATTTAATTTGTGAGAAAACTCTATATTATTATATCCATATACACGTAAAATTTCTTCTACAATATCTGCCTCCCTTTGTACATCTACTCTGTATGCAGGAACAACTAAACCTAAACCACCTTCAGTCTCACTGTTAATTTTAATTTCTAAAGAAGCTAAAATATTTTTAATGGTATCGTTGGGTAATTTTTGTCCAATCACTCTTGCTACATTTTCATAAGACATAAAGACTTCAAAGTCTTCTATCTTATTAGGGTACACTACATCTACATCAGACACTGTTTTCCCTCCTGCAATTTCTTCTATTAACAAAGCAGCTCTAATTAAGGCATATTTGGTAATATTAGGATCAATTCCTCTTTCAAAACGGAAAGAAGCATCTGTATTTAAACCATGTCTTTTTGCTGTTTTACGAACTGAAACAGGATTAAAATAAGCAGCTTCTAAAAACACAGAAGTTGTATGTTCTGTAACTCCAGAGTCTAAACCTCCTAAAACACCTGCAATACACATTGGAGTTTCGTTGGCATCACAGATCATTAAATCTTCTGCGCTTAATTCGCGTTCTACACCATCTAACGTAGTAAACTTAGTTCCCTCTTCTAATGTAGTTACGGTTACTTTATTTCCCGAAATTTTATTGGCATCAAAAGCGTGTAAAGGCTGTCCTAGTTCATGCAATACATAATTGGTAATATCTACCACATTATTTAAGGGTTTTACACCTATTGCTTTTAACCTATTTTGTAACCATTCTGGTGAATCTTCTATCTTAACATCTCTAATAGCAACACCTGCATATTTGGGAGCTAAATCAAAATCTTTTACGTGAATATCAAACTTTAAAGCTCTTTCATATACGTGAAAATCACTAACAGATGGAGAAATTAATTCTTTCTGAATTCCTTGTTGCATTAAACCCGCACGCAAATCACGAGCGACCCCTAGGTGACTCATAGCATCTGCACGGTTAGGAGTCAACCCTATTTCAAAAACCTCATCTACTTCAATATTAAAAACATCCGCAACCGGGGTACCAGGAATTAACTCGGTATCTAAAACCATAATTCCATCATGCCCTTTTCCTAATCCTAATTCATCTTCGGCACAAATCATTCCGTGACTTTCCTCTCCTCTAATTTTACCTTTTTTAATTTTAAAGCTCTCTCCTTTTTCATCATACAAAACAGTTCCTACAGTTGCTACAGGTACTTTTTGACCCGCAGCTACATTTGGAGCTCCACAAACCACTTGTATAGGTGCTTCTCCTCCAACATTTACAGTAGTTACACTTAGCTTATCTGCATTAGGATGTTTTTCACACGTTAAAACCTCACCAACAACAATCCCGGCTAAGCTTCCTTTAATAGATTCAACTTTTTCTATTCCCTCTACTTCTAAACCAAGATCTGTTAACAATTCACCAGTTTTTACTGCATCCCAGTCAATCTTAATAAATTGCTTTAACCAATTGTATGATATCTTCATTTGTTTAAAATTCTGTTTTAAGTGCGCAAAAATACAACTCTCAGTTGAGATTTGCGAATTTTTAGCTTTTATATATTATTTCAAAAACACGTCCTTTTCTCTATGCCATTTTGGGTGTTTCCCTATCGGGTCGCGCTTTCCGTACTCGCTTTTTATTTAGATGCCAAAACAAGTTTAGCACTAAAAAAAAGAGCTCAAACAGACCCGTCAATCGCTAACACATTTTAGTGTTTAAAAAACTCTAATTTTAAGAAAAGAACAAAAGTAAATACTAACTAATATTTGCCCAAATACTGGTTCTTTTATGAATTTGCTGATACATTCTTTTCATAGCTATATTTTTAGACAAAGCCAAATTAGGATCTTCCGTAAGTACTTCTACCGCTTTGTTTCTTGCCATGTGTAACTCTTTACTATCTCTAACCAAGTCTGCAATTTTTAAATTCAACACTCCGCTTTGTTGCGTTCCCATTAAGTTTCCTGGACCACGGAGTTTTAAATCTACCTCAGCAATTTCAAATCCATCACTGGTTCGTACCATGGTTTCTAATCTGGTTTTAGAATCGTTAGACAATTTAACACCCGACATTAGTATACAATAACTCTGATCGGCACCACGACCTACTCTACCTCTTAATTGGTGTAATTGCGACAAACCAAAACGCTCTGCACTTTCAATAATCATTACCGATGCATTGGGCACATTTACCCCAACCTCTATAACTGTGGTAGCTACCATTATTTGTGTTTCTCCTTTTACAAAACGTTGCATTTCAAATTCCTTATCAGCAGGTTTCATTTTTCCATGCACTATACTTATTCTATACTCTGGCAAAGGAAATTCTCGTTGAATACTTTCATATCCATCTTGTAAATCTTTGTAATCCATCGCTTCTGACTCTTCTATTAAAGGATAAACTACATAAACTTGTCGTCCTTTTGCAACTTCATCACGCATAAACTTAAAAACGCGCAACCTAGAACTATCAAATCTATGCACGGTTTGTATGGCTTTTCTACCAGGTGGTAGTTCATCAATAACAGACACATCTAAATCTCCATAAGCACTCATGGCCAATGTTCTTGGAATTGGTGTTGCTGTCATAATTAAAATATGAGGAGGCAATGTATTTTTCATCCACATTTTAGAACGCTGCGCAACTCCAAACCTGTGTTGCTCATCAATTACAGCCAATCCTAAATTTTTAAACTGAACCTTATCTTCTAAAATAGCATGTGTTCCTATTAATATTTGTAAGGATCCATCTTCTAAAGCTTGGTGAATAACTCTACGTTCTTTGATTCTGGTAGATCCCGTTAACAATTTTACCGTAATATTAAAAGGAGCTACCAATTCTGTAACTGCCTGAAAATGTTGTGTAGCTAAAATTTCGGTAGGTGCTAACATGGCTGTTTGAAAACCGTTGTCAAGAGCAATAAGTATTGTTAACAGAGCTACAATTGTTTTACCTGCACCTACGTCTCCCTGTAACAACCTGTTCATGTGAGCCCCCGTAGACATATCTGCTCTAATTTCTTTTAGCACTCTTTTCTGTGCATTGGTCAAATCAAACTTTAATCCCGATTTATAAAAGGAATTAAAATATTCCCCCACATGTTTAAAAACAAATCCTTTAATTTTATCTTTTCTGACTAATTTATTTCTAATAAGTTGCATTTGAATAAAGAAAAACTCCTCAAACTTTAACCTTTTTTGAGCTCTACTTAAATATTCTTGGTTTTTAGGAAAATGAATATATAGCAAAGCTTCTCTTTTACTTAACAAATTATATTCTTCCATAATTTCGTTAGACAAAGTCTCTTCTATGTATGGATAAGCCTCTTTTAACAAGTTCTGAATCGCTTTAGACATTACTTTATTATTAAAGCCTTTAGCACTCATTTTTTCTGTAGATGGATAAACAGCCTGTAAACCAGAAATGATGTTTTTTGTATAATTAGCCTCTAATTCCAAATCTGGATGAGGCATACTAAAAGTTCCATTAAAACAATTAGTTTTTCCATAAATAATGTAGGGTTCATTAATTTTAATACTAGATTTTAACCACTTGGTTACTTTAAACCAAACGAGTTCTATAGAGCCGGTATTATCTTTAAAAACACCTACCAAACGTGTTCCTCTTTTTTGTTTTACTTCTTTTAGCTCAGTAATAACTCCTTTTAATTGCACTTCTGTATTACTTGGTTGTAACTCTCTAATTGTAAAAATTTTTGACTTATCTACATACTTTATAGGAAAAAAATTCAATAATTGATTCGCCGAAAAAATCCCAAACTCTTTCTGAAGCACGATTGCTTTTGCAGGACCAATTCCTGTTAAATAATTTGTAGAAACATCAAAATCAAACATGTATCAAAATATTTTTATAACCACTTTAAAACCTTAAAAATAATATGCTAACATAGCAAAAAACAATTAACTCTATTATAAATCAACTATTTACCTCTCTAAAAAAACACAAAAAAAGAATCAATATTAAATAATCTTTAACAAAACCCACAAAAAACAGCACAAAACATAATATTTATCATTTTTTGTTAATTTTTTATCATTTTTTGTTTTTTCTCAAAAAACTACAGACTTAAAAATGAAGTAGTTAGTTATGCTAACATAACATATATCACTAAATATTTAAAGCACCCGCATTTTTATTGAGATTTACATTAAAAAATTAGCTAGTTTTGATGCCAACTAAACTAACTCTATATCTATTTTTAACAAAAATGAGAATATTTAAAATACTACCTCTAATCATTTTATGTTTTTTTACTACAAATAACTACTCTCAGGTTTCTTTAGATAAAAAAGGTACTGGTGTATCTATCTCTCCTGCACACTTGCATTTAAAACAAGCTCCGGGCTCTACAAAAAGTTATAAAATTACAATTAATAACGACACTCCAAAACCTAATAGTTTTAAAATTGGAATGAAAGATTTTAACATGAATGGCTTAGGAAAGAGTCAATTTTTACTAGCAGGACAAGGAAAATACTCTTTATCTAAATGGTCTGCCTTATCCCCAACTTTTGTAGATTTAAAACCTTTTGAAAAAAAGGAAATAACATTAACGATTACTGTCCCTTTTAATGATCCTAATGCCAACAAAGCTGCTTGGAATATTATTATGATTGAGCAACAAGAGGCTAGAAAACAGTTAAGTATTGCTAAAAAACAAAACTCATCTATCGGATTAGGAGTTGTACCTACCTTTGCTTTTGGTGTATTTGTATATCAAAACCCTCCAACGGTAAACAACAACAATGTAGAGTTGATTAATTTTGTTAACGAAAACAACAAAATTACTATTCTAGCAGAGAATAAAGGCGATGGAATTGCCTATTGTTCTGCCTATATAGATTTAACAAATATTACTACTGGTGAACAAGAGCGCTTGCCTGTAAAAAAGTTTACCATTGTTCCTGAGTTGATCAGAAACTTTACTTACAAGATTCCCGAAAAATTTAAAAAAGGAAAATATTTAGCTATTGGTGTATTAGACTATGAGGATGCCCCCGAAATACAAGCAGCTAAACTAGAATTTGAAATTAATTAACCCTATATAACCCTAATTATTAATTATTATTTTATGAAAAATTTTTCAAAAATCACAAAAAGTGTATTAGCTACGGCTATGCTAGCAGGATTAACAACTCAAGCGCAGTTAATCGACGAAAAGGATGTAACCGTTACTATGGATTTACAACCAGTTTTACAATTGGAAATGACAACCCCTAACCAAATTGAATTTATTTTTGATGATGTTGTAGAATACCAAGCAGGTATTGTTCAGTACGCAGCAACTACATTAAAAATTAGCTCTACTGTAAACTGGGACTTGTATGCTATTGCAAGATCACAAGGTAACATTGGTGCTAACTTTTGGGATCAAGAAGTAAGCTACGGAAACACAAACCCTAACGCAGTTAATGAATTACCTCTAAGTTTGTTAGAATTAAAACAATCTAGAGCAAATTCTGCTGATGGTGCAGCAACAGGAACTTACGGAGATTACAGTGGTGCTTTTACTAGCTACAGTGATGGTAGTGGAACAAGTGGACAAAACAGTATTTATGTAGATGCTACAGGAACTGGGACTCCTCCAGGATTAGACAACAAGTATATTGCAGGACATTCTGGAACTACAGGTGTTGTTGGTGATGACTTTATGCCAGGTGGTAGTTACTTAACACAGACAGGTGCTGCATCTGACTTTTACTACAATATTGATTATAGAATTTTACCAGGTTTGCCTGCTACTTTTCCAATGGCATACATTGCTGACGGAACTACTTCTGAAGAATTAACAAAAGTAGGTGCAACAGTAAATACTTCAGCTTTTGCAGAACCAGGTGTTTACACTATGTATGTTCAATACGTTTTGTTAGAAGATCAATAAAAAAATATTCGTTATACATATTTACCCCTTTAAAAGGATAGGTGTTTACCATCTATCCTTTTATATATTGTTGTTATAAGTATAAAACTTAAGATGCTAAAACTAATTACTTTTTGTGCACTCTTTGCAAACACACTCTTTTGTACTGCTCAAATTCATTGTGGTAGAGTAGAGTTGATAGACAAAGATCCCATAAACCAATCTTTTTCATTTGACACTTTTACAAAGTACCAAGCAGGACAAACATTTAACAATGTCGCTCAGCTTAAGGTTGTTGTAGAAGATAAATCTGTGGTAGACCCTTTATGTCAATGGTTTTTAAATATAAAAGTTGACAATAATTCTGCTTCGGGTACACCTGTAGATGAATGGGAAGAATTGACACAATATGGTAGCGGAAGTGCTTCTAATCCTTTGCTAAACATTTTAGAAATTAGAGTGCGTAACGCTTGTGAAACATCCGATATCAATGGTGTTTATACTTCTTTTACCAATACTACAGATGTGATTGAAATTATATCTGAGTTGATTTCTAAGACAACAGAAACAGCTGATTGTGACAGTAATGCTAATTTTCCGGGTAGCTATGCAACTAATTATAATGAATTTAACTTTATTATTGATTTTAGAATAAAACCTAATTTTTCTTATAACCCTGGTGTTTATCAATTAAACTTTAAGTTTCACCTAGAGGAAAAAATCTAATTTGAAAGTTCCCTACACTCCTTATTATAAAAGCAGTAGATTTTCTATTTTTCTGCTTTTCTTCACCTTGCTTTCTTGCTGTATAACTTACAGTCAAGAGCAAGAAAACAACACCTATAAATCTTTTAAATTTCTTGATGAAGCATCAGATATTGGTACCCGATTAAAAAAAGAAATTATCAATGTTAAAGACGGTGAAATTATTACCAATGTATTACAGATATATAACAGAACCTCTTTATCTCCAATAAAATTTAGACTAGAACTTCTAACCCCAAAAGGTTGGACACCTATTGTAAACCCCAAAGACATTCATAGAGTTTTAATAAAAGACACTATTTCTATTCCTATTGTTTACATTCCAAGCAAAAAATTACAATCAATTAACGAAATTAACATCAATGTTTTTGTGATTGACTTAGATGGAAGACAATTGGCTGATAATTATTTTACTGTAGTAAGTCATCATAAAAAAGGATGGACAGTAAATGTTGAAAAAAACACAGAGTATCTTAAGAATGGAGATACTATTGCAGAATTAGATTACAACATTCAAAACACCGGGAATTACGATCAGGATATTTACATCCAACACTTAATTCCTAAAAAAAACATTACTGTTACAGATACTCTTAACAAACCTGTAGCGAACAAGACTGTTACCTTAAAACCTAAAGAGGAATTTCACCAAAAACTAGATTTAGAATTTATAAAAAAAGAACAACGCAATAAAAGACGTATTTCTACCAATAGCTACGACCCTTATAAAAAAGATGAAAAAGTAGTTCATGATATTATTATCCAATCTACAGAACCAAAGTACACTACAGGTAAAAGCACTTCTAGAAACTCTAAAGTATCCTATGTAAAATTACCCAATGAAGTAATAGCAGATAAATATGGCTATACTACCCTGCCCTTAACTATAGATTTTAGTGTTCAAAACTTAATGGGAGATTATTCTTTTGCTTCTTTAAACATCAGAGGTTACAAAGAGCTAAGTCAAAATTCTCAATTAATATACTCTTCTCAATTCAATTACTCTAGCTCTGTATTAAACAACAATGTTTTTAAAAATGTTCCTTGGTATGTTGGTTATTTTGACAACAAAAAATCTTTAGAACTAGGTTTAATTAGTGGTAATTTAATTGGATTACAATCTTCGGGTTATGGGATTAAAGCGGGGTATCAAATTAACGATAGTCACAGAGTAAATGCTTTTTATATTAGACCTGATAGCTTTTTTAATCAACTAAACAAAAACGAAACCTACGGTGCTGAATACAATTTTAATTACAGAGGCTTACTTGGTGCTAAAGTTGGAGCTGGTAGAAATGTAAATTTAGGATTGGACAGAGCTACAAACACAGCCAATATACAACCTACTATTTCTTTATTTAATAGACACCGAATTAGCTTATATGCTGCCTATACACAATTAACGGATAGCTCTGGAGAAATTAAACTAAACGAAGGTTATGCTACTGGTTTAGGATATTCTTCTAGTTTTTTTAATAAAATATGGAGACCTGTAATTAGCGTAAGAACCAACACAAAAGGATATGGAAACGGAAACTATATTCGTGAATTAATCAACCATCGATCTACTTTTTCAATCAATAAAAGGGTAGATTTATTGGCTACAAACTCGTTTCAAACTTATGAAAACTATAGCACCGTGTCTGATGACCTTATTAATTATCAAAAAATAAACACCAACACTTTACTAGTTTCTACTCACAAACAAAGAAACACACTACAGTACGGAGGATATTATCATTTTTACGACACACAAAACACACCTAGAATAGAAAGAGGTTTAATTATAAGACAATCTAGTTCTAATTTTTTAAACAACTTTTTATCTTCTTTATATCTAAGAGCAGGCTACAATAAAGCTTCCGAAATGGGGGCTAAAGATTTTTTTAATTTAGAACTTTCTTCTTACATAAAATACAGAACATTTACATTTAGTAATAGATATTTTTATGGTTCCAATTCTTTAGAAACTTCTTTATACGGTACAGATATTGCTGAAAAAACACCTCAAAATTTTAGAAGTTCCCTTAGCCATCAATATCAATTTAAAAACAAACATTTAATTTTAGAAAACAATCTTGTTTTTAATTATTTAAACACCGCTAAAAAAGTAGGTTTAGGATTGTATAGTTACTTATATTATTTTGGTAAATATGGAATTAGATATGGTATTCAATCTAATTTAAGCTACTCATCTAGCTCAATATTACTAAACTCTTTTAACACAAATACAGGAACTGTAGACCTAAATCAAACCACAAAAAACATAAACGACTTAAATTTAAATTTAAACTTTAGCATTCGTAAAGATTTTGCAATTCCTATTCCTTTTCTTAAAGACAAAAAAACCGACTTAAACTTTGTGGCTTTTATGGATTTAAACGGTAATGGCAAAAAAGATTTTAACGAAATACCAATTAACAACGTAGTCATTAAAGTAGGAAATGACGAAGTGATCACCAACCTAGAAGGTAAAGCAAGTGTAAAACAAAAATTTAAAGGGTTTTACAAAGTAGATATTATTCCACTAGAAAAAATTAACGGATGGTTCCCTAACATTAATACTAGTACTCCTATGGAGTTTAAAGAAAAACTAGTATATGTTCCATTTTCTAGAGGTGTTAAAATTGTAGGTGATGTTATTTTAGACCGTCAAGAAATAGCCAACGTTAACAAAAACAGAACAGATTTATCTAACATAAAAATTGTAGCCACAGGTAAAACTGCTGAAGGAAGGGACAGAACCAGTCAAGCGTTGACAGATGTAAACGGACATTTTGAACTGTTTGTAGCCAACGGAAACTATATTTTAACAATGGATGAAAGTATTTTAGACTCTAATTTAAAACTGTCTAGAAACAATATTCCAATCACTCTAAAAAACACGCAAAAAAGCGTTTATACAGCTTTTTATATACGTGAAATTAGACGTGAAGTAAAAATTAAAGACTTTACTGTAAGAAATTAATTTTCTTTAATCTACTTAAGGCAAAAAAACACGTAACTTTGCCACCAAATAGTTCACAAAAGTATGAGACTACATAGAAATTTAGTATTTACCGTTATAGATTCTTTAGATAGCGTTTTTAACGAAAAAGAATACGCTGATAAAGTTGTACAAAAAGCTTTAAAAAAAGATCCTCGTTGGGGAGCCAGAGATAGAAAATTTGTTGCAGAAACTTTTTACGAAATTGTAAGATGGAAACGTTTATACAACGAGATTGCAGGAACAAAGGATCATTACTCTAGAGAAAACCTTTGGAAAATATTTGCTGTTTGGGCAGTACTAAGAGGGATAGACTTACCAGATTGGAAATATTTTGGAGAAACCCCTATAAGAAGAATTAAAGGTAAATTTGATGAGTTGCAAAGCAACAGAGCTATTGCACAATCTATTCCAGATTGGATGGATGAGTTATGCTTAAAAGAATTGGGAGAAAAGAAATGGACTGCCGAATTAAAGGCACAAAACATTCCTGCAGCTGCTATTTTAAGAACCAATACATTAAGAGGTACCAAAAAACAACTACAAGATTTATTAGCCAAAGACGATATTATTACCAAACCTATTAAAGGCTACTCTTGTGCTTTAGAATTAGACGAACGTAAAAATGTATTTGTAACTCCAGCTTTTAAAAGTGGTTTGTTTGAAATGCAAGATGCTTCGTCACAATTAGTAGCCGAATTTTTAGAGGTTGAACCAGGAATGCGTGTAGTAGATACATGTGCAGGTGCAGGTGGAAAAACATTACATATTGCTGCTTTAATGGAAAACAAAGGTTCTATTATTGCTACAGATATTTATGGAGGTAAATTGGTAGAATTAAAAAAACGTGCAAAACGTGCAGGTGCTTTTAACATTACTACCAAAAAAATAGAATCTACCAAAACCATAAAAAAACTATACAACACAGCAGACAGAGTTTTAATTGATGCTCCTTGTTCTGGACTGGGAGTTTTAAAACGTAATCCAGATAGTAAATGGAAATTACAACCCGAATTTATAGATAACATTAAAGATATTCAGAGAGATATTTTAAGTCGTTATACTAAAATTGCAAAAGTGGGTGGTAAAGTTGTATATGCTACCTGTTCTATTTTACCATCAGAAAATCAAGAGCAAGTTGCTAGATTTTTAGGATTAAATCCTAACTTTAAATTAGTTAAAGACAAAAAAATATTAGCTTCAGAATCTGGTTACGATGGTTTTTACATGGCCTTGCTAGAAAGAATCGAGTAAATAATTTTCCTCTTACACAAAAACCTCCAAATAGTACTTAACTTTTTGGAGGTTTTTTGTTTTCTATTAAATGTCTCCCTTTATCATTATATATTGATAATACATCAATACAATACTTAAAAAAACAACAAACCTTATTATTTTAGCTAAAAAACAAAATATTACACAATAAAATATTGTAAAAAATAATTTATATGTAATTCTTGTAATAAAATATAACCTAGAATATATATTTAGCTAAAACTATTTAAAAATTAACCACAAACACCAATCTAATACTAACCAATAGCCCATAATACAAAGGACTATTAAAAAACTTACCTCTAATGAAAAAAATTATATATCTAAGTACTTTATTATTTATGTCTCTTCTTTCAGCCGTTGGACAAAACAGACTAAGTGCTGACGAATCTCTTTTCTATGTAAATAAAATTGGACCTAAAAGAACTACAATCAATTTAACAGGTTTAAATAACGGAAATGACTCTCAAAAGCTAAATAATGAAATTAATAGAATTTCAAATTTAGGTGGAGGAATCATCACAATTAATAAAGTACCCGGAAAACCCTATATTTATTTAAGAAGTGTAGAATTAAAAAATAAAGTTCATCTTAAAATAGCCTCTAACGTAACTCTAAAACCATGGTTAGGAGGAAATAGACCTAAAAATGTTGCTATATTTAATTTGGGAGTAAAAAACAAAGTTTGGAACACTGCTATAACCAATAGTAAACAATGGAGTACAAATACAAATGATTATTTTAAAGTAATACTTAGCGGAGGCCCTACAGAACGTGTTAGAATAGTAGAAGCTCTATCTGTAACAAATTTTTTAATTTCAGGAATTAAAGTAACTGATTCATATACTATATTTTCTAATATTGAATGTAACTTAAACAAGACACAAAGTAGAGAATGGTCTGATTTACCTACCAACGGAGTAATTAAAAACGTTATTTCGTATAAAAATCATGTAGGATATGGTATTATTCAAATAAGAGCTGGTAAAAAAATATTATTTAAAAATTTAGATGGAGAAGGAGGTGTCACTTTAAGAGTTGAATCTGGTATCATCCCATCTATACAAAGTTCAGAAGCTACAATTGACAACATTGTAGGAAGAGATATAACAGTTAGAAAAGGAGATGCTTCTGTAATGTTATCTCCTCATCGTATAAACCAAGGGCGTGTAGATATTAGCAATATAAGTGCATATAATTCTACCGTAGCAGCTCAAATAGAAGGAGGTTTTATAGACAAAAAAGGAGGTGTTGATAACTTGGGTACTTTTAAAGGAACATCTTACATTGGTGATTTTAATGAGGTAAGAGGAGGAAATAATGCACAAGTAAAATCTAAAGACTTTAAATTATATCCTTGTGGAGTACAAAATTCTTTTAACAATACTCCTTGGAATATTGATGATGAAAGTAAACAAGGAAAATCTTTAACTGTTGTTCGTTACGGAGCACACCCTACAAACGGATGTAAAACATTTACTGGAAAACCATCTGGATGCTACAATGTAAATCTTCAATTACCTTTAAACAATAAAGTAAGTGGTACTACACTAGGAAATTCAAAGAAAATTGTATACCCTTTTAAAGATCAATTAACCTGTAACCCTAGTAATATGGCACTAAAAAGCAATAAAGACTTATTAGATTTTGAAAACACAAACAACAATTATTCATTTGAGCAAGGAACAAAAGTTGAGTTCTACAATCAAAACGGTATTTTAAAAAAGAGTATTCATTATTCAGAAAAAACAAATAATCTAGATACCTCAGGTTTATTTAATGGCTTCTATATTTTGGCTATTCACTCTAAAGATAAAATAACTCGAAAAAAAATAATTATACAACATTAATAGAGATTGCTAAACCTAAAAAAAGCATCTTAAAACGTATACGTTTTAAGATGCTTTTTTTAGGTTCTTTCTACTCTAAATCCATTTACATCTTGGTAGTGTTTAACCACAAAATTAAATGCGGTTTCTAAAATTTCTCCCATGCAATTACATTCTTTAAATCGAGAATCTTTTGTATAATCAAATAAATCTTTTTTAAGTTGATCTATTTTTTCATCTGATGAAATTTTATCTTGAAGCATACAATTTAACAATTCTCTAATTCTTTTTTTACCTAACAAAATACGTTTGGCAATGGTAGAACGTTCTTCTTGTTTGTATTGCTCTATAGATTCTGGTCTTAAGTTATTGTGTACCATTTCTACATATTGACTGTTTTCTTTTAAAAACTGAGGCATGTAAACTCTTAATCGTCCTTCGTAACACTGCTGATCAAAATCTATAGCTCTAATTCGGTATCTTACTTGGTCAAAATCATGCGTTGGTACAATTACATAGTTGTAAGATCTCATATCTCCTAACAAACGTACAATACAACGTTCGTTAAACTTTACATATTCTTTTGCTATTTGTTTTTGAGTTCTTACAGAATAAGACTCTAATCCTCCTTCTATAAAAATATCTCCTGGAATTCCAGAAATATGATCTTCTATTAAAGTGTCTTTATAAACTAAAAAGTTAATTCTGTTAGGTGATAATAAATGCTCTAACTCTAAACCATAAATTCTAGAAGCATCTGCTTTTTTAATGTACATATATGTGTAATTGTCATTTAACACATTTCTTACTTTTATTCTAAAAGGTTTAGAATTACCAAACGTACAATAATCTACAGCATCTATATTTAAAAATGGAACAGAAGTATCGGATCCATCACCGTGTAATATAGAATATACTTTTTTTAAGTCTTTATCAACATGTATTCTTTCATGCTCAGGATAATACACTCTAATCCATAAGGTATCATCACCGTTTTCATCATATACTTCTATTCCTCCAGAAAAACGAAGTAAATCATCATAAAAAACAGGAATTAAAGCATTTCTGTTGTAGTTTGACAAATATTCGTTAAAAAAAGGCTGAACAGGATAGGTTGGTTTTTTTTTAGATATTTTTTGATATTCAGAGTCTCCCATATTTATACTTTTCTTTTTGTATCGTATGGAATTCTAGACAACAAATACTTAATAGCGTTTACTCTTGCAAATGTTTTCTTATTGGCTTTTATTATTTTCCAAGGAGCATAATCTGTATTGGTGTTGGCAAACATTACATTTTTATACTTTGTATAATCATCCCACAACTCTTGTGCTTTTTGATCTACAGGAGTTATTTTCCATTGTTTTAACGGATTTGTTTTAATCTCTTCAAAACGTTTAGCTTGTTCATCTTTTGTTATAGACATGTAAATTTTAACCAACTTAATTCCCGAAGAAGTAATCATACGTTCAAAATCGTTTACGTTGTTCATAAACCTTACATATTCTTCTTGTGTACAAAATCCGTTTACAGGTTCTACTACTGCACGGTTGTACCAACTACGGTCAAAAAAAACAATTTCTCCAGCTTTTGGAAATTTATTTATATATCGTTGAAAATACCACTGTGTTCTTTCTTCATCTGTAGGTTTTGGTAAGGCTACTATTCTAAAATGACGTGGATTGATTCTTTCTGTTATTCTACGGATAGCTCCTCCTTTTCCTGCAGCATCTCTTCCTTCAAAAACTACAATTACACGTTGATTTTTCTCAATCACTTCTTCTTGTAGCTTGATCAACTCTTTCTGTAGTCTTTTTAAGTTTTTAACATAGTTTACACTTCTAATAGCTTTTTGTACATTAACTGTTTCGTCAGACAATAAAGCTTGTAAACCTTTTTTACTATTAAGGTTTTTTATATCTCTTTCTGTTAAATTTTCCATTTGCTTTAGTCTATTTGATAAGATGATCTAAAATAATGCATAACTACGTTTGGATCTGGAAATAAATTAGCTTTTGCTTCTTCTTTTCCATCATAATCAAACTTAGACAATACATAACGTATGCTCTCTAACCTAGCCTCTTGCTTATCGTTTGTTTTTACAATTACCCAAGGACTATAAGTTGTATGGGTTTTGCTAAACATGTGTTCTTTATAAGTAGTGTAGCTATTCCATAATTCTTGACCTTTTTTATCTACAGGACTAAATTTCCATCTTTTTAGAGGGTTTTCTTGCCTAGAATTAAAACGAGTTATTTGTTCGTGTTTAGATATGGATAGCCAAAATTTAATAATAATCAAATCATCTTCGTAAAGCATGTGTTCAAATTCTGGTACTTGAGCCATAAATATTTTGTATTGCTCATCAGAACAAAAGCCCATTACAGGTTCTACCACTGCACGGTTGTACCAGCTTCTATCAAAAAAAACAATTTCTCCAGGATTTGGTAATTCTTTTATGTATCGCATAAAATACCATTGTCCTTTTTCTATATCTGTGGGTTTGTTTAAAGCTACCAATCTGGTAGAACGAGGATTTAAATGTTCCATAAATCTACGAATAGCACCTCCTTTTCCTGCAGCATCTCTTCCTTCAAAAATAACAGCAACACGTTTGTTATTTTTTTTAATCCATTGCTGAAGCTTTACCAATTCTACTTGTAATAGCTTTAACTCTTCTTCATATTTAATTTTATTTAGAATATCAGAAACATCAATGTTCTTTTGTTCTAATTTTTCTATCAAATCTGGTTTTGAGGTAACTGAAGCTAAGTCTTCAATCGTTAATTTTTCCTTTTCACTCATTTTATAAAAATTATATCATTTTAGCGATCAAGTAAATATACATATTCCACTTCTTTTGGCATAGTTTTACTAGGTTAATAATTGTATTTTTGGATTCTTTAAGTATCTATTATCTATGAAATTACCTAGAGTTTTATTTTTCTTAACCCTTAGTTTACATGTTTATCATCTAAATGCTCAAATTAAAAAAAACAAGGAGTTTGGTTTTAGTTCCGACAACGATTTATATGTTTCTTTTTTTTTAGATGAATACTACACCAACGGATTAGAGTTGTTTTACAAAAAAGCAACCCCTACAAAATATGGTCATTTTACAAAAAAAATAAAAGAAATCCGTTTGGGACAAAAAATGTACAACCCTTACAATTCTGACATTCCTAATGTATACAACCAAGACAGACCCTATGCTGGTTATGTATATGCTCGTTATTCTGAGCGATTTATAAATGATAAAAACATATTAACTATTGGTATAAACACAGGATATACTGGAAAAAAAACAGGAGCTAAAGAGGCTCAAAACTTTATTCATCAATTTTACGACATACCAGAATCTGAGGGTTGGAAAACACAAGTAAAACAAATACTTAGCATTGGTATACACTTAGATTATGTTTATAATTTTTATTATAAACCCGAAAAAAAAACACAAATATCCCTTATTAACAAAACAACATTAAATTCCATTTTTGCTAATTTCTCATCAGGATTGGCTTTTAAATTTCATTCTAAACATTACAAACACACCTCTATTGCCAATACTAGTTTTTTTGGAACGGCATTGCAAACCAATTCAGAAAACTGGGTAAAAGAATGTTATTGGGGTGTTAAATCTTATGTTACCTACCAAGCAAAAGACAACACTATAACAGGGGAGTTGTGGAACAATCCTACTCAAAAAGAGTTTCATATAGAACCTTTTGTGTGGCTTACAGATATTGGTTATTATTGGAATTTAGAACGATGGAATATTAGCTATCATCAGGTTTTTCATACAAAAAAAACACAAGAAATTAGCTCTAAATGGATTCGTTATGGAACGATTAACGTTTCTTATAAATTTTAACCCTTGTTTTTTTCTTCTATCCATTTAGACATATACATAGAACTTTTTAATGTGTGATGTTGCAACATGGAACCTATAAAGTTTTGAATTCTTTGAGCTTGATAATCAGACTTTAATCTGTTTAAATTTTCTATAAAAACATTTCTATATACATGTTTACAAAACCTTTTTTCTAAAACCTTAGTTCCTTTTAGAACCGCAATTTTCCACTTCTCTTTTTGTTGATACAACTGAACTGCTTTTGCTACAAAATCTTGAATAGAATTACTTACAGATTCCTTAAAATCTAATTCACCAAACATTCCTTCTGCACCAATTTTACTGGTTACAAACGGAGTTTTATTCTGCATAGCATCTATTAACTTTCCTTTTAAACCTGCTCCAAACCGAATAGGTGCCAAGCTTACTTTAGCCTGTTGCATTACTAAATTTACATCTTCTGCCCTACCGTGTACTAAAAAACCATCTTTTTTATTGTGCAGCTGAAATACTTTTTCTGAAGGATATCCTCCATAAATATGCAAATTGGCTTTAGGTAATTGTTTTTTTATAAGTGGCCAAATAGTTTGTTTTAATTGCAAAACAGCATCCCAATTTGGGGTATGTATAAAATTTCCTATAAACAAAAAATCTTGTCTTTCTTTAAATTCTGGTTTTAAACTAGTATCTACATCAACCAAAAAAGGAAAATACCACAATAAATAAGTTGGTATTTTATATATCTCTTGCAAATAATTCATTTCAAATTCCGAAATAGTAAACGTAACATCACACCTATAAATACTTGCAAGCTCTCTTTTAGCATCTTCAGTATTTATTAAGTCAACAGGTAATTCTTTTTCTTTTTTAACAGCTTGTTGTCTTGCTTTTCTTAAAAAATGTAAATCTTCAGAGTCTAAAATTTTAATAGCTTGTGGACATTTTTTTTCTATTCTCCATCCAAATTGTTCTTCCATCATAAACCGATCAAACATTACTATTGATGGATTTAAAGCAACTACAAACTCATCAAAAGAAGAATTGTTTAATGTTATTTTTTTAACAGCTATATTTAGTAAAGACAAATCATAAGCCAACTCTGGCTGCAAAGCTGGACTTGCAAATGTTATTTGATAGCCAGACAATTGAAATTGTTCTATAATTTGAAGCATTCTGCTACCTGCTGCCGTAGCACTAGGCTCTGGCCAAACATAACCGATAATTAATAGTGATTGCATTTTACAAAAATATAGAATTGATTTGATAGGTTTTTGATTTTCCATTCTTTAAATTTATAAAGTCTATGGAACCACTAAAAAACGCATACAATCATTCTTTTTTCGACTCATTTTTAAATGCTTTTAAAGAAATACATCCCAACACAAAAGATGAACAATTTTTAAAACTTATTTTTTCTACCGAATGGGAACAATATGAATTAAAAAGCAGAATGCATCATATTACAAAAACGTTACATTTTTTTTTAGCTCCCGATTTTAAAACTGCTGTTAAAGAAATTAAACAGTTAATTGCTGTTTTACAAAAACACAACATACCTGGTGGTTTTGAATATTTGTTTTTACCTGATTATATTGAAATGTATGGACAAGATTATTTGGTAGAAAGCATTGCTAGTTTTGAAACCATTACTCCCTATGTTAGTTGCGAATTTGCCATACGTCCGTTTATTATAGCACACACAAATTATGTAATTGCTAAAATGACTGAGTGGAGTTTTCATCCCAACAAACACTTAAGAAGATTGGCTAGCGAAGGTTGTAGGCCTCGCTTACCATGGGCAATGGCTCTTCCTTATTTAAAAAAAGATCCTACTAAAATAATTTCAATTTTAGAAAATTTAGTAAACGATTCTGAGTTGTATGTACGAAAAAGTGTGGCCAACAATTTAAATGATATATCGAAAGACAACAAACAAGTTTTAATTGATTTTACAGAAAAACACTTTGGAGAAACCGAACATACCGATTGGATTTTAAAACATGCCAACAGAAATTTGCTAAAACAAGCAGAACCTACAATAATGGCTGTTTTTGGTTTTGGAAATACCGCTCAAATTGATGTTCAAAATTTTAAATTAAGTCATACTTTAATTAAACTAGGTGATGATTTACATTTCTCTTTTGATATTATAAACAATGCAAAAACACAGACTTTAATTCGTTTAGAGTATGCTGTTTATTACTTAAAAAACAACGGAACACTTTCTAAAAAAATATTTCAAATAAGTCAGAAAGAATTTGCTCCTTATAGCATCACTAAAATTAGAAAAAAGCAACATTTTAAACTTATAAGTACCCGAAAATATTATTACGGAAAACACCAAATTTCTATAATAGCCAATGGTAAAGAATTTGATTTCTCTAATTTTAAATTGACTTATTGATTTCTAAACAAAATCATTAGCATCATATTGTAAAACAACACCTTCTAACTCTTTAGTTAAAGAAATTTGACAAGTTAATCTTTTGGTAGCTTCTAAAAAGTTAGAGACTAAACATAATTTTTCTTCTTTGGTTTTATCATCAACTAAATTTCCAGAAACTACTTTCACCGCACAAGTTCCGCACCAAGCACGTCCCATACAATCTCCAAAATCTTCCAATCCTTCTGCCGCAATTAATTCCATTACATTTCTATAACTATATACTTTAAAAGGTAGTTTGTGTTTGGTTCCAACGCTATCTATGTAAAAAAAATTCATTATTTAAAATTAGCCTTTCATTATTTAAAACCCAACCCTTTTTCTTGTATTTTTAAAACATGAATTTAGACTTTATACTTGACGAAAGAATTGACAAAGATTTTTTAATTCAAACTTTTCAAGAACAAGCAGAAGTACATGCAGCAGCCATACAAATAGCTTTAACTAACAAACAGCCACACGCTTGGAGAGCTACCTGGATTTTAACCCATTGTACTAAAAAAGATGATGACAGAATACATCCTTACATTGATGATTTTATTCAAAATATTCCCAATAAAAAAGACGGACATCAACGTGAAATCTTAAAGATTTTAGCAAAAATGAAATTAGATGATGAACAAGAAGGAAAATTGTTTGATACATGCATGAATCTATGGGAAGATATTACAAAATCATCTTCTGTAAGACATTTTGCTTTTAAACAAATTTATAAAACTTATCAAAAATATCCAGAGCTAAGTGGAGAACTAGCGTTTATTTGTCAAGAACAATATTTAGAAACTTTATCTCCTGGAATAAAAAAAATAATAGATAGAATTATTAAGACTGGAAAATAAATATAGTATTCGTTCGTTTTTAGTATATTCATTTTTTTAACAAGCCATTTTAACGTTTATGAAAAACATACCTTTTTTTATTTTAGTATTATTTACTGCATTATCAATACAATCCCAAAAAAAATTAAATCAATACGGATATATATTGATTCCTAAGCAATTCTCTTTTCAAGACGAGCCTAATGAACATAACATTAACAAAGTACTAAAAGCTAGTTTAGAAAAATATAATTTCACCTCTTTTATTAAAGATGATGATACGATAGAAAATATTAACCCTTGTGATATTTTACATTTAGAAATAGAAAAATCGGGGTTTATGATGACAAAAATGATTTTAATTTTTAACGATTGCTACGGTAAAAAAATATTTACTAGTATAGAAGGTAAAAGTAGAATTAAAGAATTTAAAGCTAGTTATTTTGAGGCTATTGGAGAAGCTTTAAAAGACCCTAATATATCTGAACATAAATTTACTCCTGCAAAAGCAACTGTTAATATTATCTCTAAAAACCAACCTGCACAAAAAATAGCAAATGCAAAAAACAATAGTGTAGTTGATTTTATTTTAGAATTTAAAAACAAAAAATATGAGTTTTTACCAACAACTAAAAACGAATATAAAGTACGTTTTAACAATACTATTATTGGGAGTTTAAAAGCTAAAGAAAATGATGAAACCTATATTTTAAACACCAAAAACATTAAAGGAACAGGAACTTTTGACGATTTCGGTAACTTCATACTAACACGTGTTAACCCAGTAAACAAAGCGGTTATAAAAGATATTATGGCTAGAACAAACTAAATTACAATTAGTTAAGTTTATCAAATTTATAAAAAACGAGCTTTTACAAGCTCGTTTTTTTTTCTCTATAATTTGAGTATATTTCATATACCCTAATAACTTAATTTAACAACATGCGAAAAAAACGTAATTGGTTAAAACGCCCCACAAAAAAAAATATTGTTAACGCTACTACAATTTGGTTTCTACTTGTTTTCACTTTTTATTTTACCGTTAACGAAATACTAAATGAGAGTTTTTTACAATCTAAGTTTTCTATAATCTATTTTATAATGATTACTTCTGGAGCTCTTAATTACAAACTATTTATGAATTATTATCACAAAACAAGATTTTCTCGTTTGTATTACAGACGATAAATTTTATTGTGTATTTTTTGTTTAAGAATTTAGCAATTGCCAAACTAAAGCTTTGGTAATTGCTTTACCTGCTGCTTTGTTTTTAATGGTTGTAAAATCCATTTTAAAATCACAGCCAGATTTATAGTTAGAACAACCATAAGCAGAACTTCCTTTTAGAACAGTTCCTTTTTTACATTTGGGACATGTTAATACATCTGGAACAGTTATTTCTTTAGCTTGTTTTTGTTTTAAACTTAATTTATATAAATCATTAAAAACAACCATTCCATCTACCTTTCCATTGGCAGATATAAAACCTTTTAAGTTTACCGTACTTCCTTTAGACAGTAATCTTATAAACTGATTCTCTGATATTTTTTTACCCATAAATTCAAATGGCAAAACAAAATCACAACTATCATTGTACTTGCTACATCCATAAGCTTTGGATCCTTTTAACAGGTGCCCTTGTTTGCATTTAGGACATTCTATACCTACAACCCCTTTGGCTTCCTTTTTAGGAGCTACAACACTTGTTTTGGTTACAGCATCAATCACAATAGGTCTGTGGTTAGACAAACGAACCTCTACCACCAAATCATCAACCATTTTTTTCATGTTATTGATAAAAGTAGCAGCATTGTATGTTCCTTTTTCTATGTCTTTTAATTGTTTTTCCCACTCCCCTGTTAACCTTGCAGATTTTAATAATTTATTCTGAATGGTTGTAATTAATTGAATCCCTGTAGAGGTTGGTAAAATTTGTTTTTTATTACGTTCTATATAAGTACGCTTAAACAATGTTTCTATAATGCTTGCTCGGGTAGAAGGTCTTCCTATTCCGTTCTCTTTCATTAAATCTCTAAGCTCATCATCTTTTACCTGTTTACCTGCCGTTTCCATAGCACGCAACAAGGTGGCTTCTGTATATTGTTTTGGTGGTTTGGTTTCTTTTTCTAAAAAAGAAGGTTCATGTTCTCCTGACTCTCCTTTTACAAAGGTTGGCATTATTGTTTCATCATCCGTTTTTTTAACAGCTGCCTGATTTTGTTCTGGAGTTTTAAAAACAATTCTCCATCCTTCAGATAAAATTTCTTTTCCTGTGGTTTTAAATCCTATTTTTTCTACTTCTGCCAATACCGTGGTGTTAGACACATCACTATCTGGATAAAAAGCAGCTATAAATCTACGTGTAATAATATCGTACACTTTTTGGGCATTTGCATGTAACGGTTCTTCTACCCCTGTTGGAATAATAGCATGGTGGTCTGTTACTTTTTTATCATTAAAAACCTTGGTCGATTTTTTAATTTTAGCTTCTGCCAATACAGGAGCTGTTAACCTTGCATATTTGGTTAATTTTGATAAAATCCCTCTTACTTTAGGATACACATCATTTGGTAAAAAGGTAGTATCTACACGTGGATAGGTAACTACTTTTTTTTCGTATAAACCTTGTGTTAACTTTAAGGTTTCATCGGCAGTAAATCCAAATTTATTATTACAATAAACTTGCAATCCTGTTAAGTCAAATAACTTAGGTGCATATTCTTTTCCTTTCTTTTTTTCTACAGATACAATTTTTAAAGGTTTTCCTTTAATTAATTCCATAGTTTGTTCTCCATCTTCTTTTTTTAAGTAACGTCCTTGTTCGTTATTAAAAACAGTCTCTCTATAAGTTGTCTGAATTTCCCAATACGGGGCAGGTTTAAAGTTTTGAATTTCTAAAAAGCGTTTTACCACCATAGCTAAAGTGGGAGTTTGCACTCTACCAATAGACAACACTTGCCTGTCTCTACCGTATTTTAAAGTATACAAACGTGTAGCATTCATTCCTAACAACCAATCTCCTATAGCTCTAGAACTACCTGCGTAATACAAATTATCATATTTTTCTGAGGGGACTAATTTTTCAAAACCTTCTTTAATTGCTTCTGTGGTTAAGGATGAAATCCACAAACGCTCAACCTTTCCTTTGTATCCTGCCTGGTTAATAACCCAACGTTGAATTAGCTCTCCTTCTGTTCCTGCATCGCCACAGTTAATCACAAGATCAGCCTTGTCAAATAAAAACTTGATGGTCCTAAATTGTTTTTGTACTCCTTTATCTTCCATTACCTTAACCTCAAAACGTTCTGGTAACATGGGTAAGGTATCTAAATTCCAACTTTTCCAATGAGGTTTGTATTCATGCGGAGCATACAATCCGCACAAATGTCCAAATGTCCATGTAACTTGATATCCATTTCCTTCAAAATAGCCATCACAACGAACATTAGCTCCTAAAACAGTAGCTATTTCTTTGGCAACACTTGGTTTTTCGGCAATACAAACTTTCATTAATACAATTTATTCTATTAATTCACTTCTTAATTAAAAACAGTAATAAAGTAACTTTAGATAACTATCAAAGAAAACAAAAATAATAGAAACTTTAGCTGGTTTAAAAAGAAAGATATTCACAGTTTACCGACTCTTTTATTATAACTTTATTTTATGAACAAAACACTAATGCTGACACTTATTGTAATTAGTCAATTTTTTGGAACTTCTTTGTGGTTTAGTAGCAATGCTGTTTTAAATGAAATTGCTTTAGCACATCATTTAAACAACACCAATTTACTTACATCGTTAACCATAGCCACTCAACTAGGTTTTATATTGGGGAGCTTGTGTTATGCTATTTTTAATTTAGCAGATCGGTTTAAAGCCAATATTGTCTTTTCTATTAGTATTCTATTAGGTGCGTTATTTAACGCTTCTATTTTATTTCCTAATCTAAATTTTAATCAAATATTTATTGCCCGCTTTTTAACGGGTTTGTTTTTAGCAGGCGTATACCCTGTAGGAATGAAAATAGCGGCTTATTTTTTTCCTAAAACCATTAGTAATGCCTTAGGAATATTGGTAGGTGCTTTGGTTTTGGGAACTGCATTCCCGCATTTTATAGCTAGTTTTAAGATAAACATAGACTGGACTTTAGTAATTTTAACAAGTTCTGTACTAGCCACCATAGGAGCTATTATGATGTTGTTTTTAAACACTCCTGCTAAAAAAGAAATACAGAAAATAGATTTTTCTATCATTCCTAAATTGTTCCAAAAAAAAGAATTTAGAAAAGCTTCTTTTGGGTACTTTGGTCACATGTGGGAGCTCTATACTTTTTGGGCATTTACTCCTTTAATCATAGAATATTACAACACTAAAAATCATCAAAACTACAATATTGCTTTGTGGTCTTTTATAGTAATTAGTATAGGCAGTTTGGGTTGTGTAATTGCGGGTAAATTGGCAAAAACCAAAACAAATGTAAAGGTTGCTAAATGGGCTTTAACAATTTCTGCTATTTGTTGTTTACTAAGTCCTGTTACAATTCACCTACCTGAGTATTTCTTTTTTCCTTTTTTAATGATTTGGGGGACTACAGTAGTGGCTGATTCTCCTCTTTTATCAGCTCTAATAAATCAGACTAGTATTAAAAACTATAATGGTACTGCTTTAACAATAGCTACCAGCATTGGTTTTTTGGTGACTATTCTTAGTATTTATGCCTTAAAACAATTGTTAAATTATACTTCTATTGCTATTGCTTTGCCTTTATTAGCTGTCGGTCCTATTATCGGACTCTATCAATTAAAGCTAAAAAATTAAAAGAAAATTATTTTTAAAAACAGATTTCCAAGTGTTAATTTGCTCTTTAGACAAGTCATTATTATTAATAACCAAACCTTTTACAGAAATGGTTCTAGAATTAAATGTTTTTGATATTGATTTTATATTGCAATGATCTATATGTAAAAGTATCAACTTTGGAATGTCTTGTAAATTTTCAGGAAGTTCTTCAAACTTATTAAAAGACAAATGCAATACTCTTAATGATTTTAACCCTGTTAAATTGCTAGGTATTTCTTTTAATTGATTGTTTTCCAAATACAAGTTTACCAATTGATCCATTTTATTAAGGTTCGTGTTTAAAGAACTAATGTTGTTGTTTCTTAACCATAATGATCTTAATGCTGGCAAGTCACACAAATTATAAAACAGATTGTTGTTAGACAGGTTATTGTTAGACAGATTTACTTCTTTTAATGTTTTTAAAAGTTTTATTTCTGGTGGGATTTTAGTCAATCTATTATACTGTAAGTCTAAATAATCTAACGACAAACAAGACAAGGTCTTAAAAGAATTTTCTAAATTTAATTCAGGATTGTTTTGCAAAGACAATTGTTTTAAGCCTTTAAACCTTACTATAGATCTTGGTAATATGCTTAAATGATTGTTATTTAAAATTAAAACCCTTAACTGATTAGGGTTGGCAATTGATTTTAAAATTTGATCAAGTTGTTTTATATCATAAATATTAGAAAGGTTTAACATTCTTAAATCTAAAAATCTAGTTAGATTTATTTCTTTTTGATATTCGCTTAAATCTAATCGATATACATTTTTGGTTTCTTTTAAATTAAAATGCGTTGTACCATAAAATGTTTTTGATGTTTGACAAGACATCAGAAACAAAACCAGTATAAAACTTAGTAAAAAATAGTTCTTTTTCATCTATAAACTATTTATAAAATGTTGTACTTCTCCTTGTATATAAAAATTATGCTTCCTTTTTACATTCCAAGGAAATCTTGGGTTCAATCCAAAACTGTCGTGCAACTTGTTTTGTATATACGCTCCCATTTTAGGGCTCTCTACTCCTGTGTTTATTTTATAGACTCCATTATTTTTTTGCAATTTATACTGTAAGTAACCATTGGCATAAAAGGTGTTTTTGTGCAAACCTGTAGTATGCCAAACATTTTTTCTACCGTCATCGGAATTTAATATATTGTTGGCAATTTTAGTATAGTCTTGTTGAGGTGTAAACAATTCTATAGCAAAACCAAACTGATGAATTTCATCAAATCTTTTGGCATTAGAATACGTTAAATACAAACTTCCTGTATTTCCAAAATCTGTGGCATCACCATAAAATAGGTTTCCTATTTTTAAATCGTTTTTAAAAGAAAATCCTACGGAATGATTTTTATTTGAAAACCTCATCAACAACCGACCTATTCTTTGTTCAAATTCATCTAAACTTTTAGGCAAAAATTGTTTTTCAAAACCAAAACCAATTCCATAAAACTCATTTTGATAGTCATTATCGTACAAAACAGCATTGTTGTATTGACTTAAAGAGGATCCTAATAAATTATTATTTTGTCCATAGCCCATTACATAAAAAACATCATAGCCATTAATAAAACCGGTACTTTTAATTGTGTATCTTTTTAAAATAGCCCCTGTATAGACAGAAATACCTCCTTCTAAAGCAACTTTATTATAGTTAGAAATTCCAAATGCAGATGCTCCCAATTGTATTGATTGATTCTGATTTCCTAAGACAACCTTTAAACCTAAAGTAAAAGCTCCATTTATGTTTAAATGCTGTGCATAGCTACTTATATGTATCAAAAAAAACAAAATCCATAAAGTTTTATATCGTTTTTTCATTCATCTATTTTAGATATACCTAAATTTAGAAAAAGAGTATTGGTCAATTATTTATCTTTTTTAAAATTTGTTTTAAACTCTATTAAATACTAAAAATATAAAGCTAATATTATAGAAATCATTAATTTTATATTTCTTGCATAAAAATTGTATAGGTAAGTAATTAGGTAGTAAATTTTATACTTGTGAAAATACTTATTGTTTCTTTATTGTTTTATTCGGTATCGTTCTGTCAATCTATTCCTGTTGACAGTAGTAAGATTGTGTCCAAACAATTGCAAAGCATTAACCTTAACATTAAAAGTAACAAAAACAAACAAATAAATGATTTAGAGTATTTAAAAAAGTCTTTGACCAACTCCCCTTTTATACAAGGCTATAAATACAACATCAACCTAAAACAATTAGAAACCATTTTACCCTTACAACAGTTGAATAATTTTATTAAAAACCAAAACACCTCTTTTTTTAATAGCAATCTTATTCAGAGCAGTAATACAAATGTAAACCTTAAAGGAACGGTAAATGTAAATGGAGTAACGCAAGTTGTAACTTTAAAAGGAATTTTAAATGATTATAACGGACATTTTACACTTCAAGTTAGTTATCGTGTAGGTACTAATAACATTGATTATATTTCTAAAATAGTAAATGAACAATATCAAAACGGATTGGCTTTAAAACTAAAAATAAATTTTGGGAAATAATAAAAGCCATCTAACTTAATTAGATGGCTTTTTGAAATCGGATTTATAATTTTTTATAGCGATTAACCTTTGATAATTTTTTTAGTTATTGTTGATGATTCTAATTCAATAACTAGAATATACATTCCATTAGTAACAGAAGTTAAATCTATTGAACTTCCTAAAATTTTAGAAGAATAAACAGTTGTTCCTAACGTATTTAAAACAGAAACTCCTTTAACTTTACTTACATCTAAATTGTTTATTGTTAAAGTTCCTGAATTTGAATTGTAAGACACTGTAAAGTCTGACGATTTTTTAATAGAACCTGTACTCAAAGTAGTAGCCTCAGCAGTCATGGTAAAAATATTTGTATCTAAGCCAAAAGCATACGAGAATACATATTCCCCAGCAATAGTTATCTCTTTATCATAAAAAAGAGTATTCCCAACTGATAAATTTGCTGTAAAATCAACAGTGTTTACTCCTATTGGAGCAGATGTACATGTTAATGTCGCTAAAGAGCCTAATACGCTTCCTATTTCAAACCTTATGTTGTCTCCTTGGTCTAAAGTAAAATTCCCTGTAATTGACGGATCCTTAGTAATTGTTGTTTGTGCGTTACTTATTGTCACAAAACTTATTGCTAACAATAAAACTAAAAGTAATTTTTTTTTCATAACATTTTTTTTTTCGATTTCATACTAAAATTAATCAAAAAAAAAACACAAACAACTGACAAACAACTGTGTAAACACACAGGTATATATAAAACCCCGATACATTCTTATATGTATCGGGGTTTATATAAGGTATTTAAACTCTTTATTTGTTTAAGTACATCTTTCTTCTTGAGTACAACTCGTAAAAAGCATCGTCCTTTAAGCTATCAATAAACAAAATAGACTCTCCTGTAGATTTCATTTCAGGTCCTAATGTTTTGTCTACATTTGGGAACTTGTTAAAAGAGAACACAGGTTGCTTAATTGCAAAACCTTCTAATTTAGGGTTAAACGTAAAGTCTGTTACCTTGTTAACTCCTAACATTACTTTGGTTGCATAGTTTACATAAGGTTCTCCGTATGCTTTTGCAATAAAAGGAACGGTACGCGAAGCTCTTGGGTTTGCTTCAATAATGTACACTGTATCATCTTTAACAGCAAACTGAATGTTGATTAAACCAACCGTTTTTAAAGCTACCGCAATCTTTTTGGTGTGCTCTTTAATTTGGTTCATTACAAATTCTCCTAAGTTAAACGGTGGCAAGGTTGCATTAGAATCTCCAGAGTGAACTCCACAAGGCTCTATATGTTCCATAATACCAATAATGTATACATTTCCATCAGCATCACAAATTGCATCTGCTTCTGCTTCTATAGCTCCTTCTAAATAATGATCTAACAATAATTTATTTCCAGGAATAGAACGTAACAATTCAACTACATGTGATTCTAATTCTTCTTTATTAATTACAATTTTCATTCCCTGTCCTCCTAATACATAAGATGGACGAACTAAAATTGGAAAATCTAAGGTGTCTGCAATTTCTAAAGCCTCGTCAGCATTAGTTGCTGTTCCAAACTGAGGGAAAGGAATTTCTAAAGAAGTTAACATTTCAGAAAAACGTCCTCTATCTTCAGCTAAATCTAACGCTTCAAAACTAGTTCCCATGATTTTTACTCCATAAGCTTCTAATTTTTCTGCTAATTTTAATGCTGTTTGTCCTCCTAACTGAACAATTACTCCTTCTGGTTTTTCATGACGAATTATGTCATAAATATGTTCCCAGAATACAGGTTCGAAATACAATTTATCAGCTGTGTCAAAGTCTGTAGAAACAGTCTCTGGATTACAGTTAATCATAATTGTTTCGTATCCAGCTTCTTTTGCAGCTAACACTCCGTGTACACAACAGTAATCAAATTCAATTCCTTGCCCAATTCTGTTAGGACCAGAACCTAATACAACTACTTTTTTCTTGTCTGTTACTACAGATTCGTTTGCTGATGCAGCAACTCCCTCTTTAGATATTTGTACGTTTTCAAAAGTTGAGTAATAATAAGGTGTATTTGCTTCAAACTCTGCAGCACAAGTATCTACTAACTTGTATACACGTTTTATATTAAGCTCTTCACGTTTTTTATAAACTTCAGATTCTAAACATCCTAGCATGTGAGCTATTTGTCTATCACCATATCCTTTTTGCTTTGCCTCTAAAAGTAATTCTTTAGACAAAGTATCTAATTTAAAAGTAGATATCTCTTTTTCTAAAGTATATAATTCTTCGTATTGCTTTAAGTACCACATGTCAATTTTTGTGATATCGTAAATTTTACGTAAAGAAATTCCAGCTTTAATTGCATCGTAAATCGTAAATACTCTATCCCAAGATGCATATGTTAATTTAGAAATAATAGTATCATAGTGAGTTTCCTCTTTACCATCTGCTCCTAAACCGTTACGTTTAATTTCTAAAGACTGTGTGGCTTTGTGTAATGCTTCTTGAAACGAACGTCCAATTCCCATTACCTCTCCAACAGCTTTCATTTGTAAACCTAAAGTTCTATCTGCTCCTTCAAATTTATCAAAGTTAAAACGTGGTATTTTTACAATTACATAATCTAAGGTTGGTTCAAACAACGCTGATGTGTTTCCTGTAATTTGATTATTCAATTCATCTAAATTGTAACCTAGAGCTAATTTAGTTGCAATTTTTGCAATAGGATATCCTGTTGCTTTTGATGCTAACGCTGATGAACGAGATACACGTGGGTTGATCTCGATAGCTATGATATCTTCTTTTTCATCTGGAGAGATTGCAAACTGTACGTTACATCCTCCTTCAAAATCTCCAATAGAGCGCATCATATGGATGGCCATATCACGCATTTTTTGGAATGTAGAATCACTTAAGGTCATTGCCGGTGCAACCGTAATAGAATCTCCTGTATGGATTCCCATTGGATCCATATTTTCTATAGAACATACAATTACTACGTTGTCGTTTCCGTCACGTAACAATTCTAATTCGTATTCTTTCCATCCCATCATGGCTTTGTCAATCATTACCTCATGGATTGGAGAAATTTCTAATCCGTTGCGTAATAAATCATCAAAGTCTTCTTCTTCATATACAATAGCAGCTCCTGCTCCTCCTAAAGTAAACGATGAACGTATACATAATGGAAAACCAAATTCTTGTGCTATTTTTTTTCCTTCTAAAAATGATGTTGCCGTAGCTTGAGGTGCCATATTCACACCTATCTTCCCCATCAATTCACGAAACTGTTCTCTATCTTCTGTAACATTGATGGCATCAATATCAACACCGATCATTTCTACATTATGATCTTCCCAAATTCCTTTTTCATCAGCTTCTATACACAAGTTTAATGCTGTTTGACCACCCATGGTAGGTAAAACTGCATCAATATTAGGATGCGCAGTTAAAATTTCTCTAATAGAATTTGTTGTTAAGGGCTTTAAGTAAACGTTATCTGCTAATGACGGGTCTGTCATAATAGTTGCAGGGTTAGAATTGATTAAAGTTACTTCAATTCCTTCTTCTTTTAATGAACGGATAGATTGAGACCCAGAATAATCAAACTCACAAGCTTGACCAATTACTATGGGACCTGAACCGATAATTAAAACTGATTTGATTTTAGGATTTTTTGGCATACTCTTTATTTTGGGTAAAGATAACAATCTGATTATCTTTTATTGAACTACATTTTAAAAAAAAATTCAAAAAAAAGGTGTTACTTAAAAGTAACACCTATTATATTATAATGAAAGCATCATTATTTCTTATGTCTTGGAGACGAAGAAACTGTTGTGCTTGCTCTACCTTTTGCTCTTCTTCTAGCTAAAACTTTACGTCCGTTAGCTGAAGCCATTCTTTCTCTGAAACCGTGCTTGTTTCTTCTTTTTCTGTTTGATGGTTGAAACGTTCTTTTCATTTTAATTATATCTTACGTCGTTTATTTTAATGCTTTAGCTAGTTTTGAAAACCATGGAGTTTTCTTTAGCGAATGCAAATATATGCGATTATTTAAAAACTGCAAATGTTTTTTATTTAAAATTGAATATTTTTTTTCAACTTATGTTTTTCTAAAATTTAACAACTTTAATTTTGTTGGTTTTTAGTCAATTTAATTATTTATAAAAAGGAGAATCAGATACTTATATAAAGGCTAAAAAAGTACAAACAAAACTTACCTATATTTCTACAGAAGTTTGTACTTTTGCACAAACAAAATACAATGACAAATACGAAATATGTTTTTGTAACCGGTGGTGTTACTTCGTCTTTAGGTAAAGGAATAATTGCTGCATCTTTAGCTAAGCTTTTACAAGAAAGAGGATACAGAGTTACAATTCAAAAATTCGATCCATATATTAACATTGATCCAGGGACCCTAAACCCTTATGAACACGGTGAATGTTTTGTAACTGATGATGGTGCAGAAACCGATTTAGATTTAGGACATTACGAACGTTTTTTAGATGTTAGAACTTCGCAGGCTAACAATGTTACTACAGGTAGAGTATATCAATCTGTAATAGACAAAGAACGTAAAGGTGAATTTTTAGGAAAGACAGTTCAAGTAGTTCCTCATATTACCAATGAGATTAAAGAACGTATTCAAATTCTAGGAGAAACTGGAGAATACGATGTTGTTATTACTGAATTAGGAGGAACTGTAGGCGATATAGAATCTTTGCCTTATGTAGAATCTGTTCGTCAATTAACTTGGGAGTTAGGAGAACACAATTCTGTAGTAGTACACCTAACCTTGATTCCTTACTTGGCTGCTGCCGGAGAATTAAAAACAAAACCTACGCAACATTCTGTAAAAATGATGATGCAAAATGGCTTGAACCCAGATATTTTAGTGTGTAGATCAGAACATTTTATTTCAGAAGACATCAAACGTAAATTAGCTTTGTTCTGTAATGTTCAAAAAGAAGATGTAATTTCTTCTTTAGATGCAGAAACTATTTACGATGTTCCTAACTTAATGTTACACGAAGGTTTAGATAGAGTTGTTTTAAAAAAATTAGATTTAATCAACACCAAAGAACCGAAGTTAATTGAGTGGAATAAATTTATTGAAAAACACAAGAACCCTTTACACAAAGTAAAAATTGGAGTTATTGGTAAATATGTTGAATTACAAGATGCATATAAGTCTATTGCCGAAGCTTTTATTCATGCTGGTTCTTCTCAAAGAATTAAAGTAAAAGTAGAATGGATTCATTCCGAAGATATTACCAAAGACAACATTGCTAGAAAAATGCACGGATTAGGTGGTATTATGGTTGCTCCCGGTTTTGGAAACAGAGGAACAGAAGGAAAAATTGAAACCATACGCTATGCTCGTGAAAACAATATTCCTTTTATGGGAATTTGTTTGGGAATGCAAATGGCCGTTATTGAATTTTCTAGAAATGTATTAGGTCTTAAAAAAGCAAACTCTACAGAAATGGTACCCGATGTAAAATATCCAGTGATTAACCTAATGGAAGATCAAAAGAATATTACAGATATGGGAGGAACCATGCGTTTGGGTGCCTGGGATTGTCAATTAACCCCAGATTCTAAAGCATACAATGCATATGGTAAAGAATTAATTTCTGAAAGACACCGTCATAGATACGAATTTAACAGTGAGTTTAAAGAACAAATAGAAGCTGCCGGAATGAAAGCTACTGGATTAAATCCTAAAACAGGGTTGGTAGAAGTAGTAGAAATTCCATCGCACCCTTGGTTTGTTGCTGTACAATATCATCCAGAATACAAAAGTACCGTATTAAATCCTCATCCTTTATTTAAGGATTTTGTTAACGCAAGTTTAGAGTATTTACAATCAAAATAAAATATACAATCACAAAGCAAGTCTGTCATTTAAATTAAGAATGACAGACTTCTATTTTTTATCAAAATGGAAGAAAAAAAGAAATTAGACATTAGCCAAATTATTGGTTTTGCATTAATAGGTGCCGTATTAGTATGGTATACTATGACTCAAAAAGACAAAGCTCCTGTTAAAGAAGAAGCGCAAATAGAAAATGTTGTTAATGTTCCAGAAAACAACAATGAAATTACTGTAGTAACAGACTCTTTGGCAAATGCACAAGCTGTAAAAAAATATGGCGAATTTGCTTATGCTGTTGCCAACGGTACAAAAGAAAACGGAACAACTACCTTAGAAAACGAGGTTTTGAAACTTGTTATAGCAAACAAAGGTGGACAAATTGTAGAAGCACAATTAAAAAATTATACCACTTATAACCAAGCTCCTTTGTTTTTAATAAAAGATGCTAACGCTAGTTTTAACATTAACTTTGGTACGTTTGAAAATAAAATCATAAATACTAAAGATTTAATTTTTTCTCCATCTACTAACAAAAACGGAAAAAACCAAGTAGCTTCTTTTAAATTAAAAACAGCAAACAATAACTATTTAGAATATAGATATGAGTTAAAACCTAACGACTATATGTTAGATTTTTCTGTAAGATCTGTTGGATTGGAAAACGTTATTAACAGCAATAACAAAATCAATTTAGAGTGGGATTTAACTGCTAAACGTCAAGAAAAAAGTATCAAGTACGAAAACCAAATGACGGCTCTACATTACGAAAAAGAAGATGGAAAATTTGATGATTTATCTGTAGGTTCTAAGGATGATGAAATTGAAGAAAACGTAGATTGGATTGGATACAAACAACATTTTTTCTCTACTATTTTAACCACAAACACTCCTTTTGAAAAAGCAGAATTAACTTCTGAGTCTTTAGTAAACGATGTTTTGGTAGATACCATAGCTACTAAAAAATTTAGTACTGTTGCTCCTTTAAAATTAGCAAATGGTGCTTTGGCATATAATATGAGTTTTTATATTGGTCCTAATATTCACGAACAATTAGCTTCTTATGACAAAGGAATTGAAAATGTAATGAACTTAGGTTGGGGAATTTTTGGATGGATTAACAAAGTCGTTTTTATTCCAATTTTTAACCTACTTAGCGAATTTATTAGCAACTACGGATTGGTGATTATTTTAATGACTTTAGTTGTTCGTTTATTAATGTCTCCTTTAGTTTATAAATCTTATGTTTCTAGTGCTAAAATGAAAGTTTTAAAACCAGAAATGGATGCCATCAACGCAAAATTCCCTGGAAAAGACAACCAAATGAAACGTCAATCAGAAATTATGGCATTGCAACGTAAATCTGGTGTAAATATGATGGCTGGTTGTATTCCTGCTTTATTACAAATGCCAGTATTCTTTGCTTTGTTTCGTTTCTTTCCATCAGAAATAAAATTAAGACAACAACCTTTTTTATGGGCTGATGATTTAGCTTCTTATGACAGTGTTTTTGAATGGTCTACCAATATTCCTTTACTATCTAGTTTTTATGGAAATCACTTTAGTTTGTTTCCTGTATTAGCTTCTGTTGCTATTTTCTTTTATATGAGAATGAACCAAGGTCAGCAAATGAGCATGCAACAACCTGCACAAGAAGGAATGCCGGATATGCAAAAAATGATGAAAATGATGATGTACTTTTCTCCATTAATGATGTTGTTTTTCTTTAACAATTACGCTTCTGGATTAAGTTTATACTACTTTATATCTAACTTGCTAACCTTAACAATTATGTTTGTTATTAAGAACTATGTAATTGACGAGGAAAAAATATTAGCTAAAATTCACGAAAACAGAAAAAAGCCTAAGAAACAAAGCAAGTTTAAACAGCGTTTAGATGATGCTATGAAACAAGCACAGGCACAACAAGCTGTTCAACAAAAAAAGAAAAAGAAGTAATTTTTTACTTTCTAAGCATAAAAAACCATCAAAGTAAAATCACTTTGATGGTTTTTGTTTTAATTACAATGATCTACTAAATATTAGCTGTTTTTATTAACCACAAGTACTTTTATAAGTATTGATATCATTACTATAAAATTATTAAATAGGTTATAAAACAAGACTGATAATATTTTAAAAAAAAAATTAAAACCAAAAAAAAATAATTACGTATGTATTAAATTACGATTAAACTGAACAAATAATTATTTTTTAAAAAATTCAATTGTTATATTTGATAGTATCGTTAATTAACCCCTATAACCATTACATTTGGAAAATTTAATCATAAAGCTTAAGCTTCAAGAATATTTAAAAGATGAGTTAAACCAAAGGGTTGATACTATTTTATGGGGAATACTTATTGTTTTATTTTTTTCTATTTTTGTTGATTATTTATTTATTCACAGACTATGGATTAATTTTTTATTAGCCAAAGCAATCATTATAACTTCTTTGTATACGCTAACTAAAATAAAAGATAAAATAAATATAAGTCAAGAGTTATTATTACACATCATTCTTTTTATTTTTACTTTTTTATGTTTGTTTCTTTTAGGGCAAGAACAAGGAACTGCCAGAATAATTTACATTAATCTTTTAATTATTGTAATAGTTAGCATAAACTCTTACATTATATGGGATTCTATAAATAGTTTATTCTATTTTGGAATTTTATCTATTACTTTTTTTCTTTTCTCTTATTTTTCCATTATACAAGACTTTAATAACATATTAAACAATGGAGGCTTTTTGTTTTTTACTATAGTACTTATTAGCTCTTACTTTCCTAAAGTAAAAAAAGAGATGGTTAAAGAATCTCTTTTAATACAAATTGAATATGAAAGTAGAATTGAGGAGGTAACATCTCAGTTACTTGAAGCCAAAAACCAAATACGATTATCTCATAAAAAAAATGAAATATTAATAGATAAGTACAAGCAAGTTATTGATGCCTTTAAATACAATATTAAAGAACTAAAAAATAAAACTATTTCACAAGAAAACGTGCCAAATGTAAACTCAACGCTTACACAAGACGTTAACGATTTATATCTAAAAAGCACAATTCTATTAGACAAATACAATATTAATAGTATCGTTTTTGATTATGGATTAGAGTTAGAACCCCTAAATTTGGTAGAATATTTAAACCAACATATACAACAGTTTAATAATTCTTTTCTAGAAAAACACACAATCACTCATATACAAACAAGCAGTCAACATATGCTTGTAAATGCCAATACAAACGCATTAAACTTTGCTTTACATAGCCTTATATTATATATTATAAATCATATAAATAACCATCAAAATTTATTTTTTGAACTAACATCAACCAATAAAAAAACTATTTTACAAATACAAACCAATAGTAGTGTAGCCACACCTAAAGAGATAGAAACAGATGTTTTGTATGGCAATCCCAAAAACGACTTAAAATTTATAAAACTATTGATTGAAGAAATGAATGCTGATTTTAAATATGGTTCTTCTGAGCAAATGGGACTTAAATTCATTATTCAATTTAAAAAACACAACAATTCCCTTTAACTATGAAAAAATTATTTACTTTTTTAAGCTTTATCATTTTATTTACATCTTCCATTTTTTCTCAGCAAACTCAAAAAAGTTTTAAGGATTATGGATATGAAGTAGAAACCGTAATTACAGGAAGAAGAGCTTCAAAATCTTTTTATTTTAAGGTTAATAAGCAATTTAGCCCAGAAAAAAGTTTTATTCATTTAGAACTAAAAAGATCTCATGTAATTGATTTTGAAAACAGCTATATAACCATATATTTAGGAGATATTCCTATACTGAGTAAATACGTTGTAAAAGACAAAGAAATAATTACGTTTGATATTCCCATACTAAAAAAGTATATCAAATCCGATTTTTTAAAATTAGATATTAAAAGTGATTTGATTATTAAAGGTGAATCTTGTGAAAATTACTCAGATAACGGTTATTGGATAAAAGCTACCGAAGACAGTTATTTAAGCATGTATAATATAGAAGACAAAACTGCTACCATATATACTAAAATAAGTAACATTGCTCCTGTTTTAAACAGTATTGTACTTGCTAAAAATGCCAGTTTACAAGATGTTCAGTTAGCCTCATATATAAAGTTTTATTTTGAAAGAATATATGGGACTAAATTAACCGTGAAAAAAATAGACTCAACACAGTCTAAGCAAATAGATAGATCTTTGTTGTTAATGCCTCTGGAGCAATTACAAAAAGAAATTGGTAGTAATATTACAATTAAAGATAAAAATAACGGACTTGTTAAAATATATAGAGACTCTTTACTAGATAAAAAAACAACTCGAAATTATATAAGACAAAACTTAATAATTACAGGTTCCACTAAAGAAGCTTATACCAAAGCAGCTACATTTTTACTACAAAAAAACTTAATAAACACAGCTTATACTGATGAGTTGTTAGTAAGTCAAAAAAACACTTTATCATCTACACCTACAAGAAAAGAATATGAGCCTGTTTATTTTAATGAATTAGATGCGGATCCAAGAATAATTAAAGGTGTTGGTAATTTAGTAACTAAAATAAATCTCCCTAGATCTTACTTTGGATCTAATGTAAAAAAAATGATGGTAAAAATAACAGGTAAATACAAACCATTGAGTGGTGATGACGAAGCTTATTTTAACCTATTTTTTAATGAAAGACTAATCAACACTTACAAACTAAACAATTCAGGAGAGTTAGACATTAATTTTGAATTTAGTGACATTGCTATGTTGCAAGAAAACGTTTTCAATTATGAATTCTATTACCTTCCTAAAGATGGTATTTGTGGTGCTAAGTCTGTTTTTTATGCACAAGTAGATACAGGTAAATCTTATTTTAAACCTATTGGTTATGAAAGCTCTAGTTCATTATCTTTTACCAAATTTCCCGAAAATTTTCAATCTAAACCTATACATATTTACACAGATGTAGAAAATAATATTGGATTGGTAGATGGACTTGCTGAATTAATTGATATTATAAATCCAGGAGAGGCAGGTTTAGAAGGCTTTATATACCCCCCTGTAAAAAAAGCAAACCTAAAAGACATTATTGATAATGATGAATCTTCTAAAATTATAATTAGTAGTAACTACGAAAAGTTTAATACTGTTTATGATAAAAATCTTTACGTAAAATTTAATAATTCAAAAGTAGAATATAGATCAGAAACCATAGACCCTTTCTTTAATATTACCTATAATAAAAACCTAGGTTTTAATCAGTTGTTTTATGCCAATAACAATCCTGTTATGCTTATAAACACACCTAAAAATAATAACAAAAAAACCTTAAAATCTTTAATTGTAAATATTAGAGAGCAAACAGCTATTAACACTGGAAACATAATTATTGCGGACGGTAAAGACTCCTATTTTTTTGATTTAAGAAATAATGTTGTCACAGAAGATAAAAGTTACATTCAAGATATTTTTGATAATTTTTGGGACAACTATGGCTTAATCATAGTTTTAATGTTAACTATCTTTTTAATCTTTCTTGTTATTTATATTTATCAAAAATCACAAGAATCTAAAAAAAGTATTAGAGATGATGATTAGATTATACATAGTCTTTTTTTTAATTTCATCCTATTGTTATAGTCAAAACCCTTGGCAGCAACAAAAAGGAGAAATTTTAATATCTCCTTACTTTGGTAATTATAACACCAATCAGTTTAGAAACTCTAATGGTGATAAATCAGAATTTGGAAACAATGGAATGTATAAAAATTACAATCCTAAAATCTACTTTTCTATACCACTTAACGACTACAAACTAAACCTATTTGGTAATATTCCTTATTTTATAAGTAAATATGACGATGATAGTGTTTCTCAAAAAAGTACAGAGTTTGGTGACATTGAACTTGGACTTAGAATGCATTTAAAAAAAATTAACAATCATTATTTAATGGCCTCTGCCTCCGTTTACATACCGGCTTATCAAAACAAAACACAACCTTTTGTTGGTTATAATTTGTATAGCACCGAGGTTAAAATTCATTATGCAGGTAATTTTACATGGTTAGATGTTAATAAAAACTTTCATAAAATAGAAGCCGGAATTCGGTACTTTTTTCCATCATTACCTATACAATATAAATTGTATGCTAGTCAAGGTTATAGAGTTTTTCCAAAAATTATTGTTTTGGGAGAGTTAGACCTGTTATTATCAAGAAGTGATAATAAGTCATTCTCTGTAAACAATGTACAGTTTGCTAGCAATTTTGATATGATTAAAACAAGTATTAATATAGGTTATGACTTTACGAACAGTATTAGTATATACGGAGGATTATTTCATGATGTGTTTAACAGAAATATTTCTGTAGGAAAAGGATTTCAAGTTTTTGGAATCATCAAATTATAAAACCAAATGGTTAACGACCAATACATATATAGAAAACAGTTATTTTTAGACTCTAACCTATTAGATGTTACCAGTCATAAAAAAGTTATTGAACTGTCTAAAAAACTTGATAAATCTTTTTTAAAAATAGCTTTAGACTATGGTTTTATTTCTAGAGGTAACTACAAAAAACAACTATTAAAAAATAACATAGAGTTCTATCAATTTGATTTTAATACATTAAACAATTTCACTTATTTTGATGCCTGTAAAGAAGATTTATATTATTTTTTAAATGCCATTGCTTTTCCTCTTAAAAACAATAATGGAGATGTAGAGGTTATTGTTTCAGACCCATCAGACACTAACAATGTTTATTCAATAGCAGACAAATTAGGCTTGCAAATTTATAAAGTTCACATTGCCGAAGATTTAGATATTTTAAAAGCACTACACGTTAAGTATGGAGATGATATTTTATACAAAGCTGTTTTTAACCTATACGATCAAGATCCAGAAAGTTCTGCTATAGAAACTTTTACGTATAAACAAGTAGTCTTTTTAGGGATTATGGGGATTATCGCGTTGCTATTTTTATTCTTTTATCCTAAAACATCTATTGTATGTGTAAATGTTTTTATCAATCTTTTCCTTTTTAGCTCTATCCTATTTAAGTTTATTTTAACTATTGCAGGCTCTAAAGTAGAGTTAGAAAGTAAAATAACCCCCGAAGAAGTTACTAAAATAAATGATGATGACCTTCCAATCTATACTATTCTTCTTCCTGTATTTAAAGAATCTGAAGTTATCTATAAACTGGCCTTAAACCTAAAAAACTTAGATTACCCTAAAGATAAGTTAGATGTTAAACTGTTAATAGAATCTGATGATGAAGTAACCACTAATGCAGTAAAAGATTTAGTTTTCCCTACTATTTTTGAGCCTATTGTTATTCCTTATGCGATGCCCAAAACAAAACCTAAAGCCTGTAACTACGGACTTTACTTTTCTAAAGGAAAATACTTAACTATTTATGATGCTGAAGATATTCCAGATAAAGATCAACTAAAACAAGTTTGTGTTTTGTTTGATAAAATACCTAAAGAATACATTGCCATACAATGCGCTTTAAACTATTTTAACAAAACTGAAAACTATTTAACCAAAATGTTTACCCTAGAATATTCTTATTGGTTTGATTATATGTTGCCCGGTTTAGATAAATTAAAAATTCCAATTCCGTTAGGAGGTACTAGTAATCATTTTAAATTAGACAAACTAAGGGAATTAGGTGGTTGGGATGGTTTTAATGTAACTGAAGATGCTGATTTAGGTTTGCGTTCTTATGCCAAAAACTATAAAATTACTGTATTAAATTCTACTACTAACGAAGAAGCTAATAATGATTTTTATAATTGGATAAGACAACGTTCTAGATGGATTAAAGGATATATGCAAACATATTTAGTACACATGCGCAACCCTATTAAATTGTACAAAACCGTTGGACTTAAAGCTTTTTTAGGTTTTAATTTTTTTATTGGAGGAACCGTTTTTACTTTTTTATCTTACCCTGTGTTGTTACTGTTTATCATTTTATATTATGTTTTTAAAAGTGAATGGATTGGCTTTTTCTTTCCAGAATGGCTTATTATTATTGCTATTATAAGTTTCTCTATAGGTAATATTATCATGATTTACATGAACATGATTGCGATTTTTAAAAGAAAATCATACTCCTTAATCCTATATGCTATTACCAATCCTATTTATTGGATTATGCACTCAATATCTGCTTATAAAGGATTAATACAATTAATCACAAAACCTTTTTATTGGGAGAAAACCAATCACGGATTAACCAAAACAACTAAAGAATCCTAATGAAAACGAATCGTATAAAATACCTAATCATTTTTTTTAGCTACACGGTTATTTATGGACTGTTTTTAACTATTATTCGTAATGACGGCTATTTAAACTTTGAGCCTCTTTATGTTAGTCATAACTTTTTAATGCTAAAAAATCCAGATATAGATTTGGTAAAAAAGTTTTTCTTTTCTTATCCAATCTTGACTCATATTTTAGCCTATCCTTTTAGTTTTATCAATAGCTTAGATGCACCTTTTTATGCTTCAATACTTTTTACCTCTTTTTTAAACACATTTATTGTACGCACCATAGCAAAACAAACTAATGTTCTATTTAGTATAATTGTATTTATATACCTTTTAACAAGTCCTATTTTTATTTATGCTGCCACATCAGGAACTTCTTTTTATGTATATATAATTATCTATTTTTATTTATTTTACATGTTATTTAATTATGTTAAAAATTATTCCATCTATTATTTAACACTTTGTAGTATTGCTATTAGCTTTATTCCATTTTTAGATTATAAGTTATTGTGGATTGTTCTAATGTTAATCCCCTTGCTATTTATATTTACCGTTAAAAATTTTCACGACAAAGATTCTGGTTTTATTTTGGATTTAATTAGGATTTCTAAAGACAAAAACTCTCAAAAGTTATTTATATCTAACTTTATTTCAATGGTCCTAATCATTTCCTTTTTGCCCATTAGCGTATTTCTTATTTACCTAATGATCAACAACTTATATGGAGATGATTTTTTTTTCTTTTTAATAAATAACACATCCGGTTGGAACAATAACAATATTAATAACTTAACAAGTACTTTGGGTAATTTAGAATACAGTCTAAACGCAGTAAATAGTTTTGCAGTTATTAAAATAATTTTACTTATTTCGGCATTTTATTGTTTAGAGTTTGTTATTGATATAAAACAAAGTATTAAAGTTGTTATTTTAGCCATTATTCCTGTTATTTTAATTCTATTAATGAGGGAACAAAAAATTGAAATGATAAATTTAAATTTTTTAGTTGTTTTTCATATTATAGCAATTGCTTCTTTTCTTACTTTTTACAAACAAAACACATTAAAATCTAAAAACTTAAAACTTACAATATATAGCTTGTTCTTTATTGGAATGATATATGGTGAGTTTCATTATTTTAAAAGCTCTATTTCTATACAAGAAAAAAACTTTTTTACCTCAGTTACCAAAAATGAAACCAATGAGATTTTAGAATTAAACAAAAGAGGTGCTATCTTTATATTAAATTCCATTCCTTTAAACAGTACTATTTTGTGCGACAACTCTGTTTTTTATCCAATTATTACTTTTGACAATAACACACATCACTTTTTAGAGAACCTTTCTGATGACTTTACAAAAGCATTAAAAAAACCAGCAAAACATGCAGACTACATTATTATTTCTAAAGAAAATTCACCTTTGTATTCTAAAGATATACTAGCTTATTATATTAAAGAAAATGCAGCTTTATTAAACCACATTATTTATGAAAGCAAATATTATCAAATTTTAAAAGTTCGTAAATCCTAAACATTTATAAAAATTGTACTCTTTAGTCATCATCCCAAAGTTACCCTCATGTTCCCAAACGTAACCTTTAATATTATAGGTTTCTAAAACATCTTTTAAATCTATTAAATAATTACATTTATCTAGATTATTGGCTTTTTCTATTACTCCAAATTCAGAACACAATAAAGGAACATTGTATTGCTTTGACCAATAATATATAATTCCTATTTTTTGTAATAAAGCTTTTTTGTTCCCTGTTAAATCATAATCCTTATAATTTACTACTCCATCTGTACCATAAGCATCTGTATGTAGCAAAGGCATTGTATTTGTTGAATAAGGATAAGGAATACCAATTGTTGCATTTTGACTATTAATCCAACTTGCCCCTTGGTGTGTAAAAATAAAAGGTTCATAAAAATGAAAACTATAAACAATATTGCGAAACGGTAAAGGTTTTAATCTAGACAGTTCGTAAATACTATTATAATTTGTAGCTCCTATAATAATTTTTTTATCAGGGTATCTCGTATTTATTTCAGAAACCATATAACTGGCAAACTCCCACCATTCGTTAGGGTATAATTTAGGCTCATTTAATAACTCATATTGTGTATATGTATCGTATTTAAAAATATAATCTATTAAATCTATCCAATTAACTATTAGATCTTTTTCTTTAGACTTATAAGTAGACATTGTAAATTTTTCATCAAAATTACAGAGTATTAGATTAATTTTCTTGTTCTCAGTATATTTTACTAAACTTTTTATTTTTTTCTTAAAACTCTTAGAAATTCTATGTTTTGAATCTAAATTTTTATAAAATGAAAAAGGCAAACGTATATCTACAATTCCCTTCTTATAAAGTTCTTTAATTTTCTTTTTTATTTTATAGGTATTAATTTTTTTTAAATTTCTAGTCCCTTTCTGATAATCTGTAATATTAACTCCTATTAAAGTAGTCCTATTGTTCTGTGCATACACATCTAAACATTGGACAAATAGCATAATAAAAAAGAAGATTGATTTCATTTTATGTTAAAATTGATAACTATAGCTAAGGTAAAAGTCTTTCCCTTGTTTATCAAAAGAGAAACTAGTAGTATTTAACGACCTCTTTTTAGTAAAAATATAGGAAGAAATTATACCTATAACAGCTCCAACAGCAACATCTTCTACAAAATGTTTATCTGCATACACTCTACTAAAACCAGTATAGGCAGCAATTGTATAAGCCGGAATTCCATATTTCCACCCATATCTTTTTTGCATAAAAGCAGCGCTCTGAAAAGTAACAGAGGTATGACCTGAAGGAAATGAGTTTAAATCTTCATCATTAGGCCTTTCTTTTTTTACAACTTCTTTCAATCCTAATGTTAGGACCGTATTTAAAACAAATCCTTTACCAAACATAAAGGTTCCTTTTAAATCTTTTTCTATAATAGTACTACTTAATGCTATAATTGGCATAGAATACAAGCCATAATCTCCAATTTTTTCTATAGTAGATTGAGCTTGTGTTCTAAAGCTAAGTACGAGAACTAGTACTAAAACGTACAATTGTTTATGCTTCTCCAATAGGACCAAAATTTATAGGATAATCTTGTTGTTCAAATTCTTTAATTTCACCCACTTGCACTTCAAATTTATTGATATTTTCAATCAAAGCTTGTGCTAACCTTTTTGCGTGTTGGGGTGTTAAAATAATTCTGGATTTTACTTTTGCTTTGGGAATACCAGGCATAATATTCACAAAATCTAATACAAACTCTGAATTAGAGTGATTAATAATTGCCAAGTTAGAATAAGTCCCTTCTGCTATTTCTGGTGAAAGCTCTATGTTTATATTTCCGTCTTTATTTTTAGTCTCTGCCATATTGTATTAATTATTGAAGCTCTAAAATAGGATTAATTTTTCAACAAAAAAAAACGGATTCCAAAAGGAATCCGTTTCTTTATTTTAAAAAGATAGGTATCTACTCTTCGGTAGCACCAATACTTTGCTCTATTTCTTCTTTAGGACCAACAATAATGTTGTTATAAGATCTCATACCGGTACCGGCAGGAATCTTTTTACCAACAATAACGTTTTCTTTTAATCCTTCTAAATAATCTATTTTACCATTAACAGCTGCTTCATTCAACACTTTTGTTGTTTCCTGGAACGATGCTGCAGAGATAAATGATTTAGTCTGTAAAGAAGCTCTAGTAATACCTTGTAAGATTTGCTCTGCCGTTGCTGGTCTAGCATCTCTTGCTTCTACTTCTGCTCTATCTTCACGCTTTAATCTAGAGTTTTCATCTCTTAATTGACGAGCTGTAATAATTTGACCTGCTTTAAAAGTATCAGAAGCACCAGCCTCTTCAACTACTTTCATACCATAAATCTCATCATTTTTCTCTATAAAGTCATTTTTATGAACCAATGAATTTTCTAAGAATAAAGTATCTCCAGAATCAATAATTCTAACTTTACGCATCATTTGTCTTACAATAACTTCGTAATGTTTATCATTAATTCTTACCCCTTGTAAACGGTAAACTTCTTGTATTTCATTTACAATATACTCTTGTACTTTAGAAGGTCCTTGTATTCTTAAAATATCTTCAGGAGTTACAGAACCATCAGATAAAGGCATTCCTGCTTTTACGTAATCATTCTCTTGCACCAATATTTGGCTAGATAACTTAATTAAGTATTTCTTAATATCTCCAAACTTAGACTCTACGATAATCTCACGATTACCACGCTTAATTTTTCCAAAAGAAACCACACCATCTGTTTCAGCAACTACTGCCGGGTTAGATGGGTTACGTGCTTCAAATAATTCTGTTACACGCGGTAAACCTCCTGTAATATCCCCTGCTTTACCAGACTTACGTGGAATCTTAACTAACGTTTTACCCATTTCAATTTCTTCTCCATCACTTACCATTAAGTGAGCACCTAAAGGTAAAGAGTAAGAACGTTGTGTATTTCCATCAGCATCTTGAATTAATAAAGCAGGAATTTTCTTCTTGTCTTTAGATTCAATAATTACTTTTTCTTGGAAACCTGTTTGTTCATCAATTTCTACAGAGAAGTTAATTCCTTGCTCTAAATCTTCAAAGGCAATTTTACCTCCAAATTCAGAAACAATAACTCCGTTAAATGGATCCCATTGACAAATTGCATCTCCTTTATTAATTGATGTTTGTCCATTTACAAAAATGTAAGAACCATAAGGAATTACTGTGTTACTTAAAACAGTTCCTATTTTTTCATCTATAATTTTAGCTTCAGCAGTTCTAGAAATTACAATTTCTACAGCTTCTCCTTGTGGATTTTTACCAGGAACAGTTACCAAATCATCAATAACTAATTTACCACTAAATTTAGCAGTTAATTTGTTGTCTTCAGAAATGTTACCCGCTACCCCTCCAACGTGGAAAGTACGTAACGTTAACTGTGTACCAGGTTCTCCAACAGATTGTGCTGCAATAACTCCTACAGACTCTCCAATTTGAACCATGTTACGTGTAGACATTGATTGTCCGTAACACTTAGAACAGATACCTCTCTTCGTTTCACATGTTAATGGAGAACGAACTTCTACTGTATCTAAACCAGAAGCTTCTACTATAATTGCTAACTCTTCCGTAATTTCAGCTCCTGCAGGAACTAAAACTTCATGTTTTACAGGATCTTTTATATCATGTAAAGCAACACGACCTACAATACGCTCATGTAATGCTTCTACAATCTCATCATTTTTCTTTAATGCAGATACTTCCAATCCTCTTAATGTACCACAATCAAATTCGTTAACAATTACATCTTGTGCAACATCAACTAAACGACGTGTTAAGTAACCAGCATCGGCAGTTTTTAAGGCTGTATCGGCCAAACCTTTACGGGCACCGTGCGTAGAGATAAAGTATTCTAAAATTGATAAACCTTCCTTAAAGTTAGATAAAATTGGGTTTTCAATAATTTCTCCTCCTGATGAAGTAGATTTTTTAGGCTTTGCCATTAATCCACGCATACCTGTTAACTGACGAATTTGCTCTTTAGAACCACGGGCTCCAGAATCAAGCATCATAAATACCGAGTTAAATCCTTGTTGGTCTTCTCTCAAACGTTTCATAGACAATTCTGTCAATTGATTGTTTGTAGAACCCCAAATATCAATTACCTGGTTATAACGTTCTTTGTTTGTTAACATACCCATGTTATAGTTTTGGATAATTACATCCACTTCTACATTGGCATCAGCAATCATTTGCTGTTTTTCTGCTGGAATAATAATATCCCCTAATGAGAATGACAAACCACCTCTAAAGGCAAATTTGAATCCCATATTCTTAATATTATCTAAGAATTCACCTGTTGTAGGAATATCAGTTCTTTTTAAAACTTTAGCAATAATTCCTCTTAAAGATTTCTTAGTTAATACTTCGTTAATATATCCTGCTTCTGCCGGTACGTGTTCGTTAAATAACACTCTACCAACAGTAGTTTCTATAATTCTAGTTACTTGGTTTCCGTTTTCATCAATATCTTGAGTTCTAACTTTGATTCCAGCATTTAAGTCAATCGCTTTTTCGTTAAAAGCAATTGTTACTTCCTCTGGAGAATAAAAAGTTAACCCTTGACCTTTTACAGTATACTTTTCATCAGTAACACGTAATTTGGTCATGTAATATAGACCTAATACCATATCCTGAGAAGGTACTGTAATAGGAGCACCGTTTGCAGGGTTCAAAATAGAGTGAGAACCTAACAATAACATTTGAGCTTCTAAAATAGCTTCAGGTCCTAATGGCAAGTGAACAGCCATTTGATCCCCATCAAAATCGGCGTTAAATGCCGAACAAACTAATGGGTGTAACTGAATTGCTTTTCCTTCGATTAATTTAGGCTGAAAAGCTTGGATTCCTAGACGGTGTAACGTAGGGGCACGGTTTAATAATACCGGGTGTCCTTTAATTACATTTTCTAAAATATCCCAAACTACAGGCTCCTTTTTGTCTATTATTTTCTTTGCAGATTTCACTGTTTTTACAACTCCACGCTCAATCAACTTACGGATGATAAATGGTTTGTATAATTCAGCTGCCATGTCTTTAGGAATACCACATTCAGATAAACTTAAAGTAGGTCCTACAACAATTACCGAACGAGCAGAATAATCTACACGTTTACCTAACAAGTTTTGACGGAAACGTCCTTGCTTACCTTTTAATGAATCTGATAAAGATTTTAAAGGTCTGTTAGATTCTGTTTTTACTGCTGATGATTTACGTGTGTTATCAAATAATGAATCTACAGATTCTTGTAACATACGTTTTTCGTTACGTAAAATAACTTCAGGAGCCTGAATTTCTACCAAACGCTTTAAACGGTTGTTACGGATGATTACACGACGGTATAAATCATTTAAATCAGAAGTAGCAAAACGACCTCCATCTAAAGGAACTAAAGGACGTAATTCTGGTGGAATCACCGGAATTGCCTTTAAGATCATCCAAGACGGGTTGTTATCTCTGTTCTTTTGAGATTCACGGAAAGCTTCAACAACATTCAAACGCTTTAAAGCCTCTGTTTTACGTTGTTTAGACGTTTCTGTGTTTGCTTTGTGTCTTAATTCATAAGATAAAGTTTCTAAATCTATACGATCTAATAACTCAATTAAACACTCTGCTCCCATTTTAGCAATAAATTTATTTGGATCGTTATCATCCAAATATCTATTTTCTAAAGGAACTGTTTCTAAAATATCTAAATACTCCTCTTCTGTTAAGAAATCCATTTTTTGTAATGGAGTTCCGTCTAATTGAGTTGCATTACCTGGTTGAATTACTACGTATCTTTCGTAGTAAATAATCATATCTAACTTTTTAGAAGGCAATCCTAAAAGGTACCCCATTTTATTAGGTAATGATCTAAAGTACCAAATATGAGCAATAGGCACCACTAAGTTAATGTGACCTACTCTATCTCTACGTACTTTCTTTTCTGTTACTTCTACACCACAACGATCACATACAATACCTTTGTAACGAATTCTCTTGTATTTTCCACAAGCACATTCGTAATCCTTGATAGGTCCAAAGATACGTTCACAAAATAAACCATCTCTTTCTGGTTTATGTGTACGGTAGTTTATTGTTTCTGGTTTTAACACCTCTCCATGAGAAGCCTCTAAAATAGACTCTGGTGATGCTAAACCAATAGAAATTTTTTCAAATTTCTTTTGTGTAGGGTTTTTATCGTTATTTCTTGCCATGATATATAATGGATTCGAATTGTTTATAAATTAACCTGTTTAAAGGTGTATATAATAGCTGTTGCCTAAGCAACAGCTATCTTAAATACTATTCTTCTAATCTTACGTCTAATCCTAAACCTTTCAATTCGTGCATTAACACGTTGAATGATTCTGGTAAACCTGGTTCTGGCATAGGCTCTCCTTTTACGATAGCTTCGTAAGTTTTAGCTCTACCAATAACATCATCAGACTTAACCGTTAAGATTTCACGTAAAATACTAGATGCTCCATAGGCTTCTAATGCCCATACTTCCATCTCTCCAAAACGTTGACCTCCAAATTGAGCTTTACCTCCTAATGGTTGTTGTGTAATTAATGAGTATGGTCCAATAGAACGTGCGTGCATCTTATCATCAATCATGTGACCTAACTTAATCATGTAAATCACCCCTACTGTTGCAGGTTGATCAAAACGTTCTCCAGTTCCACCATCATATAAATAAGTATGTCCAAATCTTGGAATTCCTGCTTCGTCTGTCAATTCATTAATTTGATCTAATTTTGCACCATCAAAAATTGGTGTTGCATATGTTTGATCTAATTTTTGTCCTGCCCATCCTAATACAGTTTCATAAATCTGTCCAATGTTCATACGAGATGGTACCCCTAATGGGTTCAATACGATGTCTACTGGTGTTCCGTCTTCTAAAAATGGCATTTCTTCTTGACGTACAATACGAGCAACAATACCTTTGTTACCGTGACGACCTGCCATCTTATCTCCAACTTTTAATTTACGTTTTTTAGCAATATAAATTTTAGCTAGTTTTAAAACACCTGCTGGTAATTCATCTCCAATAGTAATAGAGAATTTCTTACGTCTTAGTGCTCCTTGTAAATCACTAACTTTAATTTTATAATTGTGAATTAATTCTGCTACTAAATTGTTTAAGTGATCATCAGTAGTCCAAGCACCTTTTGTTAAATGTGTAAAGTCTGTAACAGAGTTCAACATTTTTAAAGTATACTTTTTACCTTTAGGGAAAACTTCTTCTCCTAAATCATTCTGAACACCTTGAGATGTTTTTCCTGAAATTAAAGCAAATAATTTTTCAATTAAATTATCTTTTAAAGATTCAAAGTCATGAGTATATTGTGCTTCTAAAGCTTCAATCTGCTCTTTATCTCTAACTCTCTTAGATTTATCTTTAACAGCCTTCTTAAATAACTTTTTACCAATTACAACTCCTCTTAATGATGGAGAAGCTTTTAAAGAAGCATCTTTTACGTCACCTGCTTTGTCTCCAAAAATAGCACGTAATAATTTTTCTTCTGGTGTAGGATCAGATTCTCCTTTTGGTGTAATCTTACCAATTAAGATATCTCCAGGCTTTACTTCTGCTCCAATACGAATCATTCCGTTTTCATCTAAGTCTTTTGTAGCCTCTTCTGAAACGTTAGGAATATCGTTTGTTAACTCTTCAGCACCTAACTTTGTATCTCTTACGTCTAATGAATATTCATCAATGTGGATAGATGTAAAAATATCTTCTCTTACCACTTTTTCAGAAATCACAATCGCATCCTCAAAGTTATATCCTTGCCAAGGCATAAAGGCTACTTTCATGTTACGTCCTAAGGCTAATTCACCTTTTTGAGTCGCATAACCTTCACACAATACTTGTCCTTCTTCAACGGTATCTCCAACTTTTACAATTGGTTTTAGGTTGATCGAAGTTCCTTGGTTTGTTTTTCTAAATTTGATTAAGTCATATGTAATTTCGCTTGAATCAAAACTTACAGAAGCTTCCTCCTCAGTTCTTTCATAACGGATGGTAATCTTGTTAGCATCTACATAAATAACTTCTCCTGTTCCTTGTGCGTTGATTAAGATTCTTGAATCTTTAGCAACTCTACGCTCTAAACCTGTTCCAACAATAGGAGCTTCAGGACGTAATAATGGTACGGCCTGTCTCATCATGTTAGATCCCATCAAAGCACGGTTCGCATCATCATGTTCTAAGAAAGGAATTAATGAAGCAGAAATAGATGCAATCTGGTTTGGAGATACATCCATAAAGTCAATATCTTGTGGAGTTACAACTGGATAATCAGCCTCTTCACGAGCAATCACTTTCTCTAAATTAATTTGTCCGTCATCTGCAATATCAATGTTTGATTGTGCAAACTTCATTCCTTCTTCTTCCTCAGCACTTAAGTAGGTAGGAGCATCAACTATGTTAACTTTTCCTTCATCTACTTTGTGGTATGCTGTTTCTATAAATCCTAAATTATTCACTTTTGCATATACTGCTAAAGATGAAATCAATCCAATGTTTGGACCTTCAGGAGTTTCAATAGGACACAAACGACCATAGTGAGTATAGTGAACATCACGTACCTCAAATCCTGCTCTTTCTCTAGATAAACCTCCAGGTCCTAAAGCAGATAATCTACGTTTGTGAGTAATCTCTGCTAATGGGTTTGTTTGATCCATAAACTGAGACAACTGGTTAGTTCCAAAGAAAGAGTTGATTACAGAAGATAAAGTCTTCGCGTTAATCAAGTCAATCGGTGTAAAAACCTCGTTATCACGTACATTCATACGTTCTCTAATAGTACGAGCCATACGAGACAAACCAACTCCAAACTGAGCAGCTAATTGTTCACCTACTGTACGTACACGTCTGTTAGATAAGTGGTCAATATCATCAATCTCTGCTTTTGAGTTTACCAACTCAATTAAGTTCTTGATAATAGTGATAATATCGTTTTTAGTTAAAACTTTAGCATCTAAAGATTCGTTAAGTCCTAACTTTTTGTTCATTCTAAAACGTCCTACTTCACCTAAGTTGTAACGTTGCTCAGAAAAGAATAATTTTTCAATAATTCCTCTTGCAGTTTCCTCATCTGGCGGCTCAGCATTACGTAATTGTCTATAGATATGCTCTACTGCTTCTTTTTCAGAGTTGGTAGGATCTTTTTGTAATGTGTTGTGGATAATTGCATAATCTCCACTTTGATTATCTTGTCTGTGTAATAAAATTGTTTTTACTCCTGTATCTACAATTTCATCAACATGTTCTTTTTCTAAAATAGTATCACGATCAAAAACAATCTCGTTACGCTCTATAGAAACAACTTCCCCTGTATCTTCATCAACAAAGTCTTCAAACCATGTTCTTAATACACGAGCTGCTAATTTTCTTCCTAGTACTTTCTTTAATCCAGACTTAGATACTTTAACCTCTTCTGCAAGGTCAAAAATTTCTAAAATGTCCTTATCTCTCTCAAATCCAATTGCACGGAATAAAGTAGTTACTGGTAATTTTTTCTTTCTATCAATATAAGCATACATTACTTGATTGATATCGGTCGCAAATTCTATCCAAGATCCTTTAAAAGGAATTACTCTTGCTGAATATAATTTTGTACCGTTTGCATGGAAAGATTGTCCAAAGAAAACCCCTGGAGAACGGTGTAACTGAGATACAATAACACGTTCAGCTCCGTTAATTATAAAAGTACCAGAGTTTGTCATATAAGGAATAGTTCCTAAATATACATCTTGTACAATTGTCTCAAAATCCTCATGTTCAGGATCTGTACAATATAATTTCAATCTAGCTTTTAAGGGTAAACTATAAGTTAATCCACGTTCTATACACTCTTCTAAAGAGTATCTAGGGGGATCTACAAAGTAGTCTAAAAATTCTAACACAAAGTTGTTACGTGTGTCAGTAATTGGAAAATTGTCCATAAAGGTTTTATACAAACCTTCATCGCTTCTTTCGTCAGCCTTAGTTTTCAACTGGAAAAAGTCTTGGAAAGACTTAATCTGAATATCTAAAAAGTCCGGATATTCTGTACTTAGTTTGGCTGAAGCAAAGTTAACTCTTGTATTATTTTTCGTTGCCAAAGGTGAAAAAATTTAAATGAATTAATAATTCTTTTTCTTTTTTTAAGCTTTTTTTTAGTTGCGTTAAATAAGGAACTATTTAAACGCAAAAAATGGTTTAGGTCTAACCCAAAGGGAAAGACCTAAACCTATAAGGTTTTGTAGAGTAAAAATTATTTCAATTCTACAGAAGCTCCAACTTCTTCTAAAGAAGCTTTAATTCCTTCAGCTTCTTCTTTAGAAACAGCTTCTTTAATATTTGATGGTACACCATCAACTAATTCTTTAGCTTCTTTCAAACCTAAACCAGTTAATTCTTTAACAGCTTTAACTACTTTTAATTTAGAAGCACCAGCTTCAGTTAAAACAACGTCAAATTCAGTTTTTTCTTCAGCAGCTTCACCACCTCCAGCAGCACCACCTACAACTACAGCAGCAGCTGGTTCGATACCGTACTCATCTTTTAAGATAGTAGCTAATTCATTTACTTCTTTAACTGTTAAGTTAACTAATTGTTCTGCGAAATCTTTTAATTCTGCCATTTTGATTCTTTTTTTCGTTTATTTAAAAACGTGTTGTATTATAATAATTTATTTGTGCGCGTAATTATTCTGCTGCTTCCTCTGTAGATGCTTCTACAGTTTCACCAGCTCTATCAGGACGTTCCTCGTTTGTTAACGCTGAAACAACGTTTTTAATAGGAGACTGTAAGATAGTAATGATATCACCAATTAATTCCTCTTTAGATTTAATTGCTACTAAAGCAGGTAATTGATCAGCACCAACATAAACTTCATCAGCTATGAATGCACCTTTCAATAATGGTTTCTCTCCTTTAGATTTCTTTAAGAAATCTTGAATTACTTTAGCAGGAGCATTTGCCACTGTAGCGTAAAACACAGAAGTATTACCTTTTAATGTTGATGGTAAATCACCAAAGTCCTTATCAGACTTTTCCATTGCCTTTTCTAACAATGTATTTTTAACTACAGATAATTTAATATCTTGTTTGTAACAAGCTCTTCTTAAGTTAGAAGTTGTTGCAGCATCTAATCCTGAAATATCAGCTAAATAGATTACTGTATTCTCTGCTAATTGGCTTGTTAAATCTTCAATTACTTGAAATTTTTCTTCTCTTGTCATTGTTTATGAGTTTTAACAGCTAATTAAAGCGATTTAAGATCTAACTGAACTGATGGAGACTGTGTAGAAGAGATAAATGCACTCTTAATGTAAGTTCCTTTAGCCGCAGTTGGCTTTAACTTAATTATTGTTTGTATTAATTCGTTAGCGTTTTCAGAAATTTTGTCGGCATCAAAAGAAACCTTTCCAATTGCAGCATGTACAATTCCAGTCTTATCAACTTTAAAATCAATCTTACCCGCTTTTACTTCTTTTACTGCCTTAGCAATATCCATAGTAACGGTACCTGTCTTAGGGTTAGGCATTAATCCTCTTGGTCCTAAAACACGACCTAACGGTCCTAATTTACCCATACAAGATGGCATTGTGATGATAACATCAACGTCTGTCCAACCTGATTTAATTTTCGCTAAGTACTCATCTAACCCAACGTAATCTGCTCCGGCTTCTTGTGCCTCAGCTTCTTTATCTGGAGTTACTAATGCTAATACTTTAACGTCTTTTCCTGTTCCGTGAGGTAAAGTAACTACTCCACGTACCATTTGATTTGCTTTTCTAGGATCTACTCCTAAACGGATAGCTAAATCTACAGATGCATCAAAATTTGCAGATGTGATTTCTTTAACTAGTGACGATGCTTCATTCAAAGAATAAACTTTAGAACTGTCAATCTTAGCTTTAGCTTCCTTTTGCTTTTTTGTTAATTTTGCCATTTTTTCTTAGTTTATTATTTAAAACGGAGCGTCTCCACTTACAGTTATACCCATTGATCTTGCAGTACCTGCAATCATCTTCATTCCTGATTCTACGCTAAAAGCATTTAAATCGGGCATTTTGTCCTCTGCTATCGCCTTAACCTGGTCCCAAGTAATACTTGCAACTTTTTTACGGTTAGGTTCTCCAGATCCACTTTTGATTTTAGCAGCTTCTAAAATTTGAACTGCAGCTGGTGGAGTTTTCACAACAAACTCGAAAGATTTATCAGAATACACAGTAATTGCTACTGGTAATACTTTTCCTTGTTTGTCTTGAGTTCTAGCATTAAACTGCTTACAGAACTCCATAATGTTAACTCCGGCAGCACCTAAAGCAGGACCTACTGGTGGTGAAGGATTTGCTTGCCCTCCTTTTACCTGTAATTTTACAATCTTACTTACTTCTTTTGCCATTTTTAATATAAAATTAAATTAAACCCTGTGTTATAGTTTGGAAGCAAACACAAAATTAATTTGTAACATTCTTTTGTTATTTATGATATTTTGTCTACTTGCATATAGTTTAATTCCAGCGGCGTTTTACGTCCAAAGATTTTAACCATAACTTCAAGTTTTCTCTTCTCTTCGTGAATAGCTTCAATAGTACCATCAAATCCATTAAAAGGACCATCAATTACTTTAACAGTTTCTCCTAGTACGTAAGGAATAGCCATGTTGTGATCTTGTTGTACTGTTAATTCGTCAACCTTACCTAACATTCTATTAATTTCACTTTGTCTCATAGGAACAGGATCCCCTCCTTTTGTTTCTCCTAAAAAGCCTATAACTCCCGTTACTGCTTTTATAACATGGGGTACTTCACCTGCTAAATTAGCTTCAACCATTATGTAACCTGGAAAATATACTCTTTCTCTAGTAGATTTTTTACCGTTACGAACTTGTACAACTTTTTCTGTTGGCACTAAAACTTGATCAACATAATCAGACAATCCTAAACGAGAAATTTCATTCTCTATATAGTTCTTTACCTTGTTTTCTTGACCACCTATAGCCCTTACTACATACCACTTCTTTACAGAATCAGCCATAACTTACTTTTACTTTAAAATATTAAAAAACCACTCTAGACCTGTTTGAAAAAATTGATCCACTAAAAATACAGTTATTGCAAATAGTATTGTAAAAATAGCTACAACAACAGTAGATTTCTGAGCTTCTTCTTTAGACACCCACGTCATTTCATCTTTCAACTCAATAAACGATGATTTTATGTAATTAATAATATTCATTTTTATTCTCTTAAAAAGTCGTGCAAAGATATAAAATTATTCAATACACGAATAATTTTATATCTTTTTTTAAACTTGTTTGTTAAAAAAAGGAATTATATAAAATATAATTCCTTTGTTTTTGTTTGCACGGGCGGAGAGACTCGAACTCCCGACACCTGGTTTTGGAGACCAGTGCTCTACCAACTGAGCTACGCCCGTAAATATGGAGCTTGTAAAAACAAGCTCCTTTATTTTAGTCTATTGACTATAAGATTTCAGTTACCTGACCAGCTCCTACAGTTCTACCTCCTTCACGGATAGCGAAACGTAATCCAATATTCATTGCAATTGGAGAGTGTAAATCTACAGTAATAGTTAAGTTATCTCCTGGCATTACCATTTCAACACCATCAGGTAAGTTAATAGTACCTGTTACATCAGTTGTACGTACGTAAAACTGTGGACGGTAGTTGTTATGGAATGGAGTATGACGTCCACCTTCTTCTTTTTTCAAGATATAAACCTCAGCTTTAAATTTATCGTGTGGAGTTACAGAACCTGGCTTACAGATTACCATTCCTCTTTTGATATCTTCTTTAGCAATACCTCTTAATAAGATACCTACGTTATCTCCAGCTTCACCTCTATCTAAAATCTTACGGAACATTTCAACTCCAGTAATTGTAGATGCTAATTTCTCAGCTCCCATACCAATGATATCAACGTTATCAGCAGTGTTTGCAACACCAGTCTCGATACGTCCTGTAGCAACAGTACCACGACCTGTAATAGAGAATACATCTTCGATAGGCATTAAGAAATCTTTCTCAACCTCACGAACTGGCTCTTCAATCCACTCATCAACAGCAGCCATTAATTCCATAATAGAATCAACCCATTTAGGCTCGTTATTCAAACCTCCTAAAGCAGATCCTTGAATTACTGGAGTGTTATCACCATCATAGTCGTAGAAAGATAATAATTCACGAACTTCCATGTCAACTAACTCTAATAACTCTTCATCATCAACCATATCAACTTTGTTTAAGAAAACAACGATACGTGGAATACCAACCTGACGACCTAATAAGATGTGTTCACGAGTTTGTGGCATTGGTCCATCAGTAGCAGCAACTACTAAGATAGCACCATCCATTTGAGCAGCTCCAGTTACCATGTTCTTTACGTAATCCGCGTGACCAGGACAGTCAACGTGAGCGTAGTGACGGTTAGCTGTAGAATACTCTACGTGAGAAGTGTTAATAGTAATACCTCTTTCTTTTTCTACAGGAGCATTATCAATTGAAGCGAAATCTCTTAATTCTGAAAGACCTTTTGAAGCCAATACAGTTGTAATAGCAGCTGTTAAAGTAGTTTTACCGTGGTCAACGTGTCCGATTGTACCGATATTTAAGTGCGGTTTCGAACGGTCAAATGTTTCCTTTGCCATGATTATTAATTTTAATTCTTAGTTATATATTAGTGTTTATTTTAAACTTTTTAATTCTTTTTCAATCCTTATTGAGCCAATGACCGGATTTGAACCGGTGACCTCATCCCTACCAAGGATGCGCTCTACCAACTGAGCTACACCGGCATGGATTTAAATTTGAGCGAAAGACCGGGTTCGAACCGGCGACATTCAGCTTGGAAGGCTGACGCTCTACCAACTGAGCTACTTTCGCGTTTTACTGACTTACATCAGAAAGAACTTAATTTGCTTAAGCCCTAGTTTGTGGTGAGAGAAGGATTCGAACCTTCGAAGACATAGTCAGCGGATTTACAGTCCGCCCTCGTTGGCCACTTGAGTATCTCACCAATCCAATAATTTTAAAGAACGCTTTCTTTATCTTGAGCCGATAATAGGACTCGAACCTACGACCTGCTGATTACAAATCAGCTGCTCTAGCCAGCTGAGCTATATCGGCTTTTAAATAGTTGCTGCATAAAAAAGCAGCCCGCTATCTTAACGGACTGCAAATTTATAAAGTTTTAGATATCATCCAAAAAAAAAACGAAATATTTTCTTTTTATTTTAATGTTGAAGCTCTCTTTCCTTTTCTTTTATTTTCATAAGCTGTCTTTTCATCGAATCTGAGCACAAACTGATCCCTTCTTCAAATGTTTTAGCTTCTTTTTTAACCATTAAATCATGTCCAGGAATATTCAACTTTAATTCAGTTACTTTATTCTCTTTCTCACTAGTCTGTTGAACTTTTAAAAACACTTCTCCATCTACAATCTTGTCATGATATTTTTCTAAGCTCTCTACTTTTTTATTTACAAACACTACTAAATCTTTGTCTGCTGTAAAATTTACTGATTGAACATTTACTTTCATACGATCTACTTTTTTTTAGCACTTCTAGGATGTGCCTGATTATACACTTGTTTCAATTTGTCTAAACTATTATGGGTGTAAACCTGTGTAGCAGCTAAACTTGAGTGTCCTAGCAACTCTTTAACTGAATTCAAGTCTGCACCATTATTAACCAAATCCGTTGCATAAGAATGCCTTAGCACATGTGGACTTTTTTTTTGTTTAGTGGAGACCTTACTAAAATAAGAATTTATAACTCGATACACAAGAGCATTGTACATTTTACCTCCCTTTTTTGTTACAAAAAAATATGTTTCAAAAAAAGGTAACTTATCTCGCTCTAATAAATAATCTTCTATATTATCTATAATCTCTTTATAAACAGGAACAATACGTTCTTTGTTTCTTTTCCCTAAGACTTTAATTGTTTTCTCTTTAACATCTACATCTTTTAATTTTAGTCCGATTATTTCTGACTGCCTAATTCCAGTACCATATAAAAAATGAATAATTAACTTATTTCTTTTTTGCTCGTAGACTGTATAAGAATCATTTTGAACCAACAGAGCCTCCTCTACTTCTCTTTCGCTAAATGGAATGATTACTTTTTTAGCTGTTTTTAAGCTTTTTTGATTTGACAAAGGATTTTTATCTACTTCTTCTATTTTCAGCAAAAAAACATAAAAACTTTTTAAGGCTGTTATTTTTCTGTTTACAGATCTGTTTGTAATGTTTTGTTGGTGTAAAAAAACAATCCAAGATCTTATATACAAATACTCTACTTCTCTACTATTTACAATTTGATATTCCTCTTCCAAATACGAAAAAAAATCCTGTATATCTTTTTGATATGCTGTAATTGTGTGTTTTGAGTAGTTTTTCTCTAAAGAAAGATAATCTATAAATTTGGTTAGCAACTCCATCAGTAACATTTATTTAATTTGAAGGTACAAAAAAAACCCTGTGAATTTCACAGGGTTTTAATTTTTAAAAAAGCTTATTAAGCTTGTTCTTCGTTTGTTCTTAAACGCTGAACATAAGAAGCTTTAATTCTTTGTTTACGATTGACTACAGATGGTTTATTAAACTGCTGACGTTCACGTAAAGTTTTCATTGTTTTTGTACGGTCGAATTTTCTTTTGAAACGCTTTAAAGCTCTATCGATATTTTCTCCGTCTTTTACTGGAATGATTAACATACTGAGGCACCTCCTTTCATCGTCGTGATATATTTTAAGTTTTTTAATTTCTAATTTTGGATTGCAAAGATAGTTTTAAATAACGAGATAAACTCTTTATTTTAAAATATTTCTAGAAATCACTACTTTTTGTATTTCAGTGGTTCCTTCACCAATTGTACACAACTTACTATCTCTATAAAATTTTTCTACAGGAAACTCTTTTGTGTATCCATAACCACCATGAATTTGGACTGCTTCATTAGCCACTTTTACACATGTTTCTGAAGCAAACATTTTAGCCATAGCTCCAATAGTAGTCATTTTTTCTCCTAATTCTTTTTTAGCTGCTGCTTTGTGAGTTAATAATTCAGAAGCTTCTATTTCTGTAGCCATATCTGCCAATTTAAAAGAAACTCCTTGAAAAGAAGAAATTGGTTTCCCAAATTGAACTCTTTCTTTTGAGTATTTTAAAGCGGCTTCATAAGCTCCTTTAGCGATTCCTAAAGACAAAGCTGCAATAGAGATTCTACCTCCATCTAAAATTTTCATAGACTGAATAAAGCCATCACCTACTTCTCCCAAAACATTTTCTTTTGGCACTCTACAATTATCAAAAACTAACTCTGCTGTTTCTGAAGCTCGCATTCCTAGTTTATCTTCTTTTTTACCAGAAGTAAAACCAGAAGTTCCTTTTTCTATAACAAAAGCAGTCATTCCGTGAGAATCTCCTTTTTCACCTGTTCTGACTATCACTACCGCAATATCTCCACTAATGGCATGTGTAATAAAATTTTTGGCTCCGTTTAACACATATTCATCCCCATCTAAAACAGCTGTAGTACTCATTCCTCCAGCATCAGAACCTGTGTTATGCTCGGTTAACCCCCAAGCACCAATCCACTCTCCTGAAGCTAATTTTGGCAACCATTTTGCTTTTTGATCCTCGTTACCAAACTGTAAAATATGCCCTGTACATAATGAATTATGCGCAGCGACAGACAAACCTATAGACGGATCTACCTTAGATATTTCTTCTATTACCGTAATGTATTCGTGATAGCTTAACCCAGAACCTCCATAAGCTTCTGGAACTAAAACTCCCATAAATCCCATTTCTCCTAACAACTTAAAAAGTGCTACAGGAAAAACTTGAGACTCATCCCATTTATAAATATTTGGTGTAATATGAATTTTAGCAAAATCTTTAATAGATTCCGCTATCATTTTTTGGGTTTCATTCGTCTCGAAATTCATTCAAAAAAAAGTTTTAGTTGTTTTATTGAGCGTGCAAATATAAACTTATTAAGTCAAACTTGTCCACCGGAAAATTGCTTATTGTTTTTAACTCTGCTAAATTCTGAATTTCAGCGACTTCTTTTCTATACTCTACGATTGATTTTGCTTGTTTATAATTTATATAAACAATCTTATTCAGTTCACCAGCAGAGGCTGTATTTACATTTAATTTAATAATGATAGGATTTGACAATACTTGAAATTCCTTTTTTAAATTAACTAAAACTTCATCTGTCAATCCCCAAACCTCATCTAACTGGGCTATAAAACTAAATCCTTGTAATTTATCTCTATAACTTAGAATTGTATTTGCTCTTTTCTCACCTATTCCTTTTATCTTATCTAGTTCTTTAACCGTAGCTTTATTAATATCTTTGATGATGATTTTTTGAACAAGAACCTTTTTCTTTTGCAACTTGTTTTTAAGCACCCAGTCTGGAAATTTAAAATAAGGTGCTATTGTATTCAATAAAGAATCTGAAACATGTGTAACTTTTTTGAAATCGGCTACAGAATTGATATATTTTTCTGTTTTCCTAAAATTTAACAATCTATCTATTTCTTCTACAGACATTCCTAATTGATAAGCTTTATAGTCTGTTAAATAATTAGGATTAAAGGGTTTTAAAACATACGTTTTATTTGTCTGTAGCAATAAACTATCTAACTGTTTTTGTATATTTTCTGATACGGGACTTATTTCGGAATCTGATTCATTTTTAAACTCAAAACAATAGATAAAAGTTTGGATGGATAACACTAATACAATTAAAAACAAAATCCCATTTCGTTGATCTTTTGAATAACTGAAATGGGATTTAAAATTCTTCATATATTAAGGAGATGTTTTTAATCTTCTACTTTGTGCTTTATAGCCGTTAAATAACGTTTAATTTCATGTTTTGCTTTTGGAGCTAATATCATCAACCCTAAAACATTTGGAAACACCATGGCAAAAATCATAGAATCTGAAAATTCTACTACTGAATTTAAACTAGATGATGCTCCTACGATAATGATAAATAAAAATAGTACTTTATATGTAGTGTCTGCTAATTTACTTTTTCCAAACAAATAACTCCACCCTTGAATTCCGTAATAAGACCAAGATAACATAGTTGAAAAGGCAAACAAAATAACAGCAATGGTTAATACTATAGAAAAATGAGGAATTGCTGAGTCAAAAGCAGCAGAAGTTAAATCTACACCTCCTAATTTTTGACCTGTTCCATTCATAATTACATTACTACCTTCTAAGTTCGCGTATTCAAATAAATTGTTTTTTAAATTGGTTATAACAATTACCAGGGCTGTCATGGTACATATAACTACGGTATCTACAAAAGGCCCAATACTAGCCACAATACCTTCACTTGCAGGAAATTTAGTTTTTACCGCAGCATGTGCAATAGATGCAGAACCTACACCTGCCTCATTAGAAAAAGCCGCTCTTTGAAAACCAACAATCATAACCCCTACTACTCCACCTAACAAAGCATTGTTTCCAAAAGCACCTTGCCAAATTTGAACAGCAGCATTAGGAATCATATCATAATTTTTAAAAATAATCACCAAAGATGCTCCTACAAATAGAATTCCCATAAAAGGAACAATTTTTTCGGTTACTTTACCTATTCTTTTAATTCCACCAATAATCACAACTCCAACCAAAGCTGCCAAAACCAATCCAAAAGCAAAACCAGACTCTAAACCTGTTAAAGACATAAACTGAGCAGTAGCTTGATTGGACTGAAACATGTTTCCTCCTCCAAAAGAACCACCAACTACAAAAATGGCATACATTACAGCTAAAACCTTTCCTAAGCCAGCTAAGTTCTTTTCTTTCAATCCTTTTTTAAGATAATACATAGGACCTCCATAAATCTTTCCATCAGCTCCTACTTCACGATATTTAACACCCAAGGTTGCTTCTACTAACTTTGTTGACATTCCTAAAAAACCGGCTAGAATCATCCAGATAATTGCACCAGGTCCACCTAAAGCAATTGCCACTGCAACCCCTGCTATATTCCCCAAACCTACTGTTGCAGACAATGCTGCTGTTAACGCTTGAAAATGGGTTACTTCCCCCACTACTGGTGTGATTTTTCTTTTTTTGTCAGATTCAGCAACATCTATAATCTTTTCTATACTTTCTCCTTCTTCATATGCATGATCTAATTCATCATAAGTTCCTTTAGTTGCTTTAATAGCGACTCCCAACAAACGAATGTTAGCAAATTTAAAATAGAGCGTAAAAAACAAAGCACCTAACAACAAAACAATCAACACTATGGGTACGTTTTTAGGACCTATAGGAACAGAGTAGAAAACTACTTGAGTTACTGCGTGTGAAACAGGTTGAAAATTTTCTTCTATCACTTCATCTATAGAGGCAAAGGTGATTGTTGGAATTAGTAATGTAATTAGACTTAATAGTTGTTTCATTTTTTTACTCATAAATTTCTTTAAATTTTTTAATTTGCTCAGGTCTACCTAAAACAATTAGTTTACAGTGTGGCTTTAAAATCATTTTAGAAGATGGATTTACAATATACTCATCATCTTCTGTAATAAAACCAATAACGTTGCAACCAGAATTTCTGCGAACGTCTAAATCTTGAATAGATTTCATCATATATTCTGGAGGCAATTCATCTACTCCAATTTCTTCTAGATTGGCATTAGAATCTCCCTCCATATTTATTCTATTTACAAACTCTACCAAATCTGGAGTTACCAATAGAGAAGCCATATGATCTCCCCCTAATTTATCGGGCATAATCACATGATTTGCTCCTGCTATTTTTAATTTCTCAGTAGCGTTTTCATCATTTGCTCTACTTACAATATCTAAGGTAGCATTTAACTGTCTTGATGACAGCACAATATACACATTATTAGCATCTGATGGTAATGCAGCTATTAAATGGGAAGCTTTTTCTATTCCTGCATTTCTTAATACGTCATCACTAGTAGCATCTCCTTTTACAAATTGAACATCATGATAGATTGGATTTTCGATAAACTCTTCCTTTTGCTCTATAACCACACATGTTTTGTTAAATTTTTTTAGTTTTTCGTAAGATTGTCTTCCGTTTCTACCAAAACCACAAATAATTGTATGCCCTTCTAATTTGGCAATTTCTTTTAACTCTTTTTTAATTCGAAAAGCTTCCATAAGTACATTGTTTGAAAAAAAATCTGAAATAACCGTTACCAAATAACCATACACTCCAATACTCATTAACAGCAATAAAATAGTAAAAAGTTTACCTCCACTGTCTAAAGGCTGTACCTCTCCAAATCCAACGGTTGTAATGGTAATAATGGTCATAAAAAAAGCATCTAACAAAGAATAGTTAAATGCCCAAAAGAAAACTACTGTCCCTATAGCAAGAACAATAGCAAATAAAAATAAACCTTTATATATTTTGTTTAGCATACAGTTCTATAAATCAAACACAGAGGTCCTTTTTGTCCTTATCATATCTTTTAGTTTTAATAAAAAAGCCAGCGTTAAATAAATACCAAAAGATACTCCTAAAGTAACAAATGATATATACACAAAGAACAACCGCACATTGGCGGTTCTCATTCCTAATCTGTCTGCCAATCTTGAAGAAACATCAAAACCATGTCTTTCAAAAAAATAGCGGATTTTATTAATTAAATTCATCCTAAAAAATCAATATGCTGCAAGTTAATAAAATGCCTCTACTTATAACAATTAAGTTTCTAGATTATAAAGGATAAAAACTATATTTACCCTCCAATAAATAGCAAAAAGATGACAAATATTGATAATGCTTTACAAGTTGCAAAGCTTACAAATATATCTGAAGGAAAGGTAAACACCATTTTAAATTTTTTAAATGAGGGAGCTACCATTCCGTTTATAGCTCGCTATAGAAAAGACCAAACGGGTGGTTTAGAGGATTTTGAAATTTTTAACATCCAAAAACAATCGGTATTAGTAGATGAAATCATCAAAAGAAAAGCACACATATTAGATACGCTTAACAATCAACAAATAAACGACACAACGTTATTAAATAGAATTGAAAACTCTTGGGATAAAAAAGAGTTGGAAGATTTGTTTTTGCCTTATAAAACCAAAAGAAAAACAAAAGCAAGTGTTGCTAAAGAAAACGGATTAGAAGGTTTGGCTAAAATTATTATGTCTCAGAGTGGAAGCGATGTAAATGCAATCCGTTTTGTAAAAGGAGCAATTAAAAACGAAGAAGAAGCTATTTCTGGTGCTTTGGATATTGTTAGCGAATGGATTACAGAACACAGTTATAGTAGAAATCAGCTAAGAAGATTATTTACCAGAGAAGGAATGTTGTTTAGTAAGCTAAAAAAAGGAAAAGAACAAGAAGCACAAACGTATAAAACCTATTTTGAGTTTGAACAAAAAGCAACAAGAGTACCATCGCATAGAATATTGGCTATTTTAAGAGCTACCGATGAAGGTTTGTTAAGTTCTGGAATATCTGTAGATAAAACCACTGCAATTACTCAGCTAGAAAAAAACTTTATAAAAGGAAACAATAAAGCGAGTAAATTGTTACAACAAGCAATTGCAACCACTTATACCAAAAATTTAAAACCTGCTTTAGAAAAAGAACTTCTTAAAGAAATAAAACAAAAAGCAGACATAGATGCTGTAAACGTGTTTTCTAAAAACTTAGAACAATTGTTATTGGCTAGTCCTGTTGGAAAAAAAAGAGTATTGGCCATAGATCCTGGTTTTAAAACAGGCTGTAAAGTAGTTTGTTTAAATGAACAAGGAGATTTGTTAGCAGATACTATTATCTATCCTCATCCTCCACAAAAACAAGAAATTAAAAGCAAAGATACTCTTAGTTCTTTGGTAAAAAAACACCGTATAGAAGCCATTGCTATAGGAAACGGTACGGCAGGTAGAGAAACAGAAACATTGGTAAAATCTATTTCTTTTACTGCAGATGTTGCTATTTATTTAGTGAACGAGAATGGAGCTTCAGTTTACTCTGCTTCTGAAATTGGAAGAGAGGAATTTCCAAATCATGATATTACGGTTCGTGGTTCTGTAAGTATTGGTAGACGATTGATGGATCCTTTGGCAGAGCTGGTTAAAATTGATCCTAAATCTATTGGTGTAGGTCAATACCAACACGATGTAGATCAAAGTTTGTTAAAATCCGAATTAGATCATATTGTAGAAAGATGTGTGAATAAAATTGGAGTTCAGCTAAACACCGCTAGTAAATATTTGCTACAATACATCTCGGGAATTGGTCCTGCTTTGGCTCAAAACATTGTGGATTACAGAACCGAAAACGGAAAGTTTACCAATATCAATCAGCTAAAAAAAATTCCTAGATTAGGAAACAAAGCTTTTGAGCAATGTGCTGGTTTTTTACGTTTGCAAGGCGATCAACCTTTAGACAATACAGGAATTCATCCAGAGCTTTATAAAGAGGTTAGTCAAATAGCAAAACAGCTAAAAGTAAATAGTAATGATTTAATTGGAAACAAAGAAGTTTTAACTTTAGTTGATGATGAGCAGTTACAAAATAAAATTGGAGTTTTAGCCTTAACCGATTTGTTAAACGAATTGGCAAAACCAAATCAAGATCCAAGAAATCAAGAAGATCAATTAACCTTTGATGAAAACATTACCAATATCAATCATTTACACGAGGGAATGATTTTACAAGGCCAAGTTAGTAATATTACCAATTTTGGTGCTTTTATAGATTTAGGGATTAAAGAAAATGGCTTGGTTCATATTTCTCAAATCACCGATAAATTTATCTCATCACCTAATGATGTTTTACAATTGAACCAAGTAGTAAACATAAAAGTGATACAACTAGATTTAGATCAGAAAAGAATTGGTTTGACTATGAAGTTTTAAAAAAACAGAAAGGATTTTAAGAATCCTTTCTGTTTTCTTTTACTCTTTTTTGAGTTTATTTTTCAGAAAACTATTTTCTGGATACAAATCCATATTTATTTGATGTAAGATTTTGGCATTTTCTTCTCCCCCTCTTTTTATACACAAATCTACCACTTTGTCTATATAAACACTTTGTGGTTTAAATTCAACTCCTAATCTACTAGATAATACATCATATTGTGTTTTTAGTAGAGGTGGATCTTTCATTAATGCTTTTACATCAACCCTAAATCCTTTAAAAACAGAACGAAATCCATCTATAAAAGCAGGCAACACTACCGAACCATGATCTTCTTCTTTATAATGTTTTATTTGATAATTTAGGTTTTTAGGTACTGTTGTATCTATCAATTTGATAGCCTCTTTTTTTGCCTTAGCATGTGCATAATGTTGTTGGCTAGGTTTTTTTTGACTTCCTATAGAATTTGCATCTGCTACAAACAAGGTATTCCCTTTAAAATTGGTTGTTTTTAACACAGCATCTAGTTTGTTAACAAGCACATTATTATCCCACCAAAGACTTGGATCTATAGCCAAATAAGCATTGAAAGCTTTTGGATTTTTAAACAAGGTATTTAAGGTGTACAAGCCTCCAAAAGAATGTCCTACAAGTATTTTATAATCTAAAGTTTTGTACTGTTTCTCAATTTCTGGAATTAGTTCCTGCTCTATAAAAGCCTGAAATTTAGAAGCTCCTCCAGATTTATAAGACAAACTAGACACCTCTGTTGGAGTTAGATCCCTAGATCTATCAATATTTTTAATAGCAACTACAATACTTTCTGGCATTAATGGATAATATCCACTGGACATGTTTTTTACGATACCCGATACGACGTGAAAGTATTTTTCTCCGTCTAACAAATAAATTACCGGGTAATGTTGGTCTTTGTATTTTTCATCATTATAATGTTCTGGTATAGAAACCCAGTATTCTCTTTCTTGACCAAGAGCTTTAGATTGTATCTTTTTAACTTTTCCTATATTAATTTCTTGTGCGTAAGAAACAACCGAAAAAAAACCTACTAATAAATAAAAAATCTTGTGTTTCATGTGTTCATCAAAGTTTAAAACCAAAAAGAAAACGTATTTACATACATTTTCTTTTTGGTTAGTTTAGTAAAATTTAAAAAATGCTATATGCTAATCCTACTCTAAAGTTGAATGGTTTTTGTGGAATTCCGTAACCATTGTAATATTCTTTATCAAAAATATTGTCTGCTTTTACACTAATTTTATACTTTTCTTTTTTGTAAAAAATGGTAGCATCTACAGTTGTAAAAGCATCAGAAGCAAAGTTATTAGCAGTACTGTTGTAAATTTCGCTCATGTGATTAGCTCCTACTCCAAAACCTAACCCTCTTGCAGTTCCTTTTAATATTTGGTGACTTAACCAAAAGTTCCAAACAGTTTCTGGAGTATAACTTAGGCTATTTCCTAATTGGCTTTCGCTACCTGCATTAACTTTTTCTAAAGTTGCATTGTTTTTAGTATACCCCGCCACGATGTTAAATCCTGGAAAAGGATTAGCAATAACATCTATTTCAAAACCTTTACTTAATGTTTTCCCCTCTTGACTACTTATTCCATTTGCATCAACAATAATATCGTTGTCTATATTAATGTTGTAGTAACTAATGGTACTCTTTAATTTCCCATCAAAAAAGTTCAACTTAGTTCCCACTTCCCATTGACTTGCACGCTCTGCATCCCAATTTTTAATTTCTCCTGCTCCGTTGTCTGATGGTGCATTGTTAGACAATCCATCCATATAGTTTACAAATAAAGAAGCTTTGTTATTAAAAGGATTATAAACAACACCCAATTTGGTACTCAATGCATTTTGATTGTATCCGTTTGTCAATTCAACTCCGTTAGAAACTGTGTTGTCTGCCATAAAACGATCAAAACGCAAACCTGCTGTTACCGTTAGTTCTTTATTAATAGTAATGGCATCAAAAGCATAAAAACCAAGAGTTTTAAACTTTGTAACTGTTTTATTTTTTGTTTGATCCGTAATAGAAGCTTCAAACTGCTCATTGGTTAAGCCAGGAATAGCAGGATTGTTAATATCTACAGCACCCACAGAATTCCACACTCCCGTTCTTTGAGTATCGTCATAATTTTTTAAGTAACTAACTCCTGTTACCAATTTATTTGCAATATTTTCTCTTTCAATTACATTTACAAAATCTTGTTGTAGGTGTGAATTTCCAGACTCTCTAGGATCTAATTGCAAGTAATATCTACCTACCGTAGTTGCATCTTCCATTACCAATCTTAAATAATTAGCATCTGTAAACAAATTGGCATTTGTAAAGGTAGTTTTAGAGTTCCAAGTGTCTGAAATTTTGTAATCTAAATTTACTTGAAACACTGTAGATTCAAAAACTCCAGCCATTTCGTTTGCTCCGTAATTTGTATTGTAATCCCAATTTAAATCATCCCAACTATTTACATCATCAGTAATTAAACCTCCTGAGACTCCTCTAGCAAAATTTAAATTTCTTTTGCTTTGATTGTACTCTAAATTAGCTTTAACTGTTAATTTTTCTGATACATTTACGGTTAACGCAGGAGCAAGCATAGCCTCTCTAACAATACCTTGATCTTGAAAACTATTTTCTGAATGGTAGGCTCCATTTAATCTAAAAAACACTTTTTCATCTTTGTCTACAACTGTGTTATAATCTAAAGTTGCTCTGTTTAAATCCCAACTTCCTGTAATATATTCTACGTCTAATTTTTTTCCGTAGTAGGCTTGCTTGGTTACTTTGTTTACCACACCTCCATAGTTTGCAATGTTATTTACATTGGCTCCATACAACAATCCAGCAGGTCCTTTTATTAGTTCTATTCTTTCTATATTCTGAGGATCTAATGGTGCTTTTACCCAAGCTACTCCTCCATTTCTTAAATGTACATCAGACCTAAACCCTCTTAAGAACACACTTACATTACCATCGTTAGACTCTACATAACCACCACCTGTAATACTTTTAAAAGTAGATTTTAAATCTGTAGCTACTTGCTCATTTATTAAAGCTCCTGTTACCACAGAGTAAGATTGTGGGTTGTTAATATTCTTTAACGGAACTCTAGACACGTACTCAGATTCTTTTTCTGCAAACTGATTTAATCTTTGAGCCACAACTACAACCTCTTCTAATTTTTGTTGATTCTCACTTAACTGTATATCTTCAACCTTAACATTAGCAGCATTTACTAAAATAGTAGTACTCTTTTTTTGCATACCCATTAAAGAAAACTCCAATATATAATTACCGTACGGTAAATTTTGAAGTTTATAACTACCATCCGCATTTGTTATAGTCCCAACATTAATTGGTTTTACAATTACATTTATAAATGCAGCTGGCTCATTGTCTGATGTTTGTATCTCGCCATACACACTTCCTTTTTTTTGTTGTGCATTTACTACAACCGAGAGAAACAAGAAAACTATTGTTCCTATTTTTTTTGATAAACTCATAATATTACTCTAATTTTGTTATTTAGATTTAGTTTAAATTAATGATCGCAAATATATTTTAACTAAAGAAAATGTAAGCAACGTAAAGAGTATTAATAAAGCCGTAATGAGTAGTATTATGAAGTCTATTTTAAAAAGTGATTCTTTTACAGAAAAAACGTTGACCAAAAAACATCCGTTAGGGTTGCGCTCTCTAGATTTAAATGAAAAAGACATAAAATATAGTAATGCTACATTAAATGTAAACACCAAAGAAATTATTTTAGACGGTATTAAAATTAGCATTAGAAATGAGCAAATTACTCCCCCTTTTATCATAGAAGTAGAACATAGTTTTCCATTTTTAAAAATGCATTTTGAAATTGAAGGCAGTAGCAAATACACTCCTAAAAATACACTAAGCGTTCCGGTAACAATTCCCAACGGTCATTATAATTTTTTCTATTTGCCTAAAGTAAAAGGAACCTTAAGGTATGATAGTACCCATAGAAAAACCTTAGAGATTATTTTTACCAAAGCATATTTAAAAAAGGTATTTGGTGCTTCTTTTAAAGATGCTAGTTCAGAATTTGGAATTGCATTAGAAAACAACAGTCCTTTTTTAATGTGGGAACAAAGCAAACCTATTACTCCTCAGCTCCATCTTATAATTGATAAAATTATCAATTGTAATTACAAAGGAGGCCTAAAAAAAGCTTATTTAGAATCCAAAACTATAGAAATTTTAACTTTATTTTTTGATGAAATTCAGCATAAAAAAAACAATCAAAAAGCTTTTTTAAACAAAGACGATTATGCAAAAATTTTAAATGCAGAAGTCCTTTTAAAAGAGAATTTAAAAAAACCTCCTACTATTTCAGAATTGTCAAAACTTACAGGAATCAACCAATGTAAGTTAAAACAAAACTTTAAGCTCGTTTTTAATCAGCCAATTTTTACATATGTAACAGAATTAAGAATGGAAAAAGCAAAAAATTTAATTACCAATCAAGGTTATACTATTGCCGAAACTGCTTATGAAGTAGGTTATAAAAATCCACAACACTTTACTGCTGCCTTTAAAAAAAAACACAATTACCTACCTAGCAGTTTAAAAGTTGTATGTTCTAAAAACTGATAGAAATAAACAGGCAGAACGCTAAATTTTAAATCATAATTAAAATACAACTAGTATCTTAGTTTAAAAATAACTAGCATGCTTTTACTCTCTGGTTCCAACCCTAACATTTTACTTTTTGTACTTATTGGTTTCGTGGTTATATTATTGGGTGCTGTGTTAAGACACTACAAACAACCTTATGTAATTGCCTATATTTTAGCTGGAGTTCTATTAGGAAAACACGGTTTTAAAATTATTACCAACACCGAATTGATTGAGAGTTTAGGAGAGTTTGGTTTGATTTTAATCCTCTTTTTTATTGGAATGGAAATTAACCTCCCCAATTTTATAAAAAAATGGAAAGTAGCCGTTTTTGGTACTTTGCTCCAAATATTAGCCAGTATCCTTATTGTAGCTAGCATTGGTTATTTTTTTAATTGGCAGTTAAACCGAATTATAATTTTAGGATTTGTAATTAGCTTAAGCAGTTCTGCCGTAATTATAAAATTACTCCAAGACAATAATGAGAGTAACTCTAACTTAGGAGAAAATATTATTAGTATTTTGTTAATGCAAGATATTTTAATTGTACCCATGTTAATAGCAGCAAATTATTTAGGAGGAACAAAACCAGAAACTTCAGAAATTATTTTACAAGCAGTAGGTGGGATTTTATTAATTGTAGGAATTGTTTGGATTTTAAAAAAACAAGAAATCACCATTCCTTTTAGCAAATCTTTTGAAAGCGATCACGAACTACAAGTCTTTTTTGCCTTTAGTATTTGTTTTGGTTTTGCATTACTTACCTCTCTTTTTGGTCTATCTGCGGCTTTAGGTGCTTTTGTAGCAGGTATGGTGGTAAATTCAGCCAAATCTACCCAATGGTTTCACGATAGTTTAAACTCTTTTAGAATTATTTTTGTGGCATTATTTTTTGTTTCTATTGGAATGTTAATAGATGCTAAATTTATTTTGACTCATTGGATTATCATTAGTATTTTACTACTTACCGTATATATTTCCAATACGTTTATCAATGCCTTTATTCTTCAATATTTTGAAAAAAACTGGAAAAGAAGTATCTATGGTGGTGCTATGTTAGCACAAATTGGTGAATTAAGTTTTGTCTTAATTTCTACTGCTTATTTTGCCAATATAATTACAGAATTCACCTATCAGCTTACTATTATTATTACTGCTCTAACCCTATTAATGAGTCCGTTTTGGATTGTAATTACCAAAAAAGTATTAAAGTTAAAATAATTAAAACATGAAAAATGTAGTTGTACTTACTGGGGCTGGAATTAGTGCAGAAAGTGGCATTAAGACCTTTAGAGATCATAACGGATTGTGGGAAAATCACGATGTGATGGATGTTGCCTCTATTGAGGGTTGGTACAGAAATCCTGCATTGGTTTTAGAGTTTTACAACCAACGCAGAAAACAAGCTACTACAGTTATTCCCAACAGAGCACACACTTACTTAGCTTCTCTACAAGAGCAATACAATATAACAATCATTACTCAAAATGTAGATAATTTGCACGAACGTGCAGGCAGTAAAAATGTAGTCCATTTACACGGAAAATTATCTGAAGTAAAAAGTTTTAACAACCCTAGTTATGTTAAAGATATTGGTGGCGATGAAATTCAATTGGGTGATTTTTGCCCAGACGGACACCAGCTAAGACCTAATATTGTTTGGTTTGGAGAAGAAGTTCCTATGTTAGAAACAGCAGCCGATGTTTGCGAAACTGCTGATATTTTTATAATTATAGGAACCAGTCTACAAGTCTATCCTGCAGCAGGATTAATTTACAACGTTCCGCAAAATGCAAATGTATTTATTATAGATCCTAAGGTTGATGAAATTAACGTTCCTAATCATTATACTTATATACAAGAATCGGCGGTAAACGGAGTAACAATTTTAGAACAATATTTAAAAGCTTTGTAAATTGAATCCCGACTCCGCTCTATGACCATTTCTATTTGAGTAGAATATAAAATTACTATGATATGGTGTTCGAGCGGAGTCAAAAACTATTTCACATAAAATAAAAACACGTAGACTATCACTTTGACTGATTTAGAAAAGCTAACATATCAATACCAAGGATTTAAAGAACAACCCAATTTGTGGTTAGAAAATTCCTTTTTTGATTATCCACAAATAGATATTCCTTTTTCTAAAACTCTAGACCTATCAGCTATTGATACTACCAAACATCATAGACTAGGAAAATTGGTAGAAGTTTTTTATCAGAAAAATTTAGAAGCATTGCCAAATTATACACCACTGGCAAACAACCTACAGTTACAAATAAACAAACACCAAACCATTGGAGAATTGGATTTTATTTGCAATACACCTAATGGTATTCACCATATTGAATTGACTTGTAAATTCTACTTGTACAAAACAGATATCCCTCATGAAATAGATCGTTGGATAGGTCCCAACTTAAGAGATTCCTTTGTTAAAAAACTTGATAAATTAAAGGAAAAACAATTTCCTAAACTGTACCATCAGGTAACTCAAAAACTATTGAACAGCTTAGCAATTCCTATTGATGAAATTCAGCAATCTGTACATTTTAAAGCACAATTGTATATTCCCTTCAATTTAAAAAATCACCTATTTCCATATATTAACAACAATTGTATCAAAGGATATTACATCAGTTACAAAGAAATTGAAGATTTGTCTCCTTTAGCTTTGTATCATGTTCCTATAAAACAAGATTGGTTAATAGATCCAAAATACAATAAAGATTGGATTTCTCTTACAGAAGCAAAACCAATTATTTTGGAACAAATTGCTGTACAGCACAGTCCATTAGTTTGGATAAAACGTGATGATATTTATGAACGTATTTTTATTACGTTTTGGGAGAGATAAGCTCTTTATATTATATATCGTTGCCCTAAATTAGGGTCATCAAGCGTTCCGAAATCTCGGAAGAGATGTACAGTTCTCGACTCCGCTCGAACACCTTTAACATTTATAATCATTAGATTGTATCTTTGCATCAAATTTATATAACATGCACCAAAAAAATCCTTTTCAAGAAGATTATAATTTTGACGAACTTTGCCAAGCAAACCCTAATTTGAAAAAGCATGTCTTTGTAAATGAATACGGAAACAAAACATTAAAATTTGCTGATAAAACAGCAGTAAGAGAGTTAAACAAAGCTTTATTAAAGCATCACTATCAATTGACGTTTTGGGACATTCCAGAAACTAATTTATGTCCTCCCATTCCTGGCAGATTAGATTATTTATTACACGTAGCAGATTTATTAGAACCTCAAGAAGAAATTACCTTGTTAGACATTGGAACGGGTGCTAACTTAATTTATCCAATATTAGGAACTTGCCATTTTAATTGGAAATGCACAGCTAGTGAAGTGGATAAAGATTCTATTAGCAACGCTAAAAACATTATTCAAAACAACAGTCTTTTAAATTCTATTGATGTTAGACATCAACAATTTAAAAACTCCATATTAAATAACATTATTCAGCCCAATGATTTTTTTGATGTGGTAGTTTGCAACCCTCCGTTCTTTAAAAATTCTTTTGATGCCGATCAAAAAAACAAAAGAAAAGTTAAAAACTTACAACTGGAAGAAGCAGAAACCTTAAACTTTGGAGGGAAATCTAACGAATTATGGTACAAAGGTGGTGAAGAAGCTTTTGTAAAAAAAATGGCCGAAGAAAGTGTGTTGTTTAAAACACAAGTGGGCTGGTTTACCTCTTTGGTTTCTCAAAAAGAAAATTTAAAAAACATAAAAAGAGCTATTAACAAAACAAAACCTACAGAAGTAAAAATTGTAGACATGCAACAAGGAAACAAACAAAGTAGGTTTGTTGCTTGGAGATTTTAAAACATATTATCTATTTTTTTGTTGATTTTTCAAAAAAAAAGCTCCCTTTTCAGAAAGAAAAGAGAGCCTTTAAATAGTATTATAACTTATATGTTACATTTTTTTTGCTGCTTCTAAAAAAGTAGCCAAACCACTATCTGTTAAAGGGTGTCTCATCAATCCTTCAATAGCAGATAAAGGTCCTGTCATAACATCTGCACCAATCTTAGCACAGTCTACAATATGCATAGTGTGTCTTACAGAAGCTGCTAAAATTTCAGTTTCAAAACCGTAATTATCATATACTTCTCTAATTTCTTGTACCAAGTGCAATCCATCTGTAGAAATATCGTCTAAACGTCCAATAAATGGAGATACATACGTTGCTCCTGCTTTTGCAGCCAACAAAGCTTGTCCTACAGAAAACACTAACGTTACGTTTGTTTTAATTCCTTTACTAGAAAAGTATTTACATGCTTTAATCCCGTCTTTAATCATAGGTAATTTTACTACAATTTGTGGGTTTAAAGCTGCCAAAGCTTCTCCTTCTTTTACCATACTGTCAAAATCAACAGAAAGTACCTCAGCACTTACATCACCATCTACTGCATCGCAAATATCACGGTAATGTTGTAAAATGTTTTCAGCCCCAGAAATACCTTCTTTTGCCATTAATGATGGATTGGTAGTTACACCATCTAATACTCCTAATGCTTGTGCTTCTTTAATTTGATCAAGATTAGCTGTGTCTATAAAAAATTTCATGTTTTACTATTTTATTTACTGTTAATTATTTTTTCTTTTTATCCCAAATTTTCTCCATTTCTTCTAACGTTTTACCTTTAGTTTCTGGAACAAATTTCCAAATCATGTAAGTCGCTAATACTCCCATAACACCATAAATCCAATATGCAAAACCATGATTGAATTTTTCTAACAAATAAGAATTCTTATCCATCATAGGAAATGTCCACGATACTAAATAATTAGAAACCCACTGTGCTGCTACAGCTACTGCCAAAGCTTTTCCTCTAATTTTATTTGGAAAAATTTCTGAAAGCAATACCCATGTTACAGGTCCCCAACTCATTGCAAAACTTGCTACATATACCAACATACAAATTAATGCAAAACTTCCTACAGAATGACTAAAGAAAGCTCCACCCAAAGCAAACATAGCAATTGCCATACCTAAAGCTCCAATAATCATTAATGGTTTTCTTCCCAATTTATCTACTGTTTGAATTGCTAAAATTGTAAATACTAAATTTACACCTCCAACAATAATTGTTTGTAGCAAAGCCGTATCGGTTCCTGACCCCATACTTTTAAAAATTTCTGGAGCGTAGTACAATACTACATTAATTCCTACAAATTGTTGAAAAATAGAAATTAAAACTCCAATAATAATTACTGCAATTCCAAAAGAGAATAATTTTCCAGACGTATGATCTGTAGTTCCTTTAATATCTTCTAAAATTAATTTTGCTTGTTCTTCTCCATTTACTTTTATTAAAACATCTAATGCTTTTTCTGGTTGTTCTTTCATTACCAAAGACCTAGGAGTATCTGGAACCGTAAACAAAAAGATTAAAAATAAAATAGCAGGAATTGTTTCAGAGGCAAACATCCATCTCCAACCAATGGTATTTAACCAAGAATCATCTCCCTGAGAAGCAATATAATAATTCACAAAATAAACAATCAACATACCAAATATAATTGCAAACTGATTCATAGATACCAATTTACCTCTAATTTTAGCGGGAGCAATTTCTGCAATATATAACGGTGATAACATAGATGCCAATCCTACTCCAATACCTCCTATAATTCTATATACAATAAAAATGTACATAAAAGTATGATCTCCTTCTCCAATAGGTCTTATTAACATTTCTGGCATAGAAGATCCTACAGCAGATAGCAGAAATAAAACTGCAGCTAGAATTAAACCGTTTTTACGACCTAATTTTTTACTAACAACACCTCCTGTAAGCCCTCCTATAATACACCCTATTAAAGCACTAGAAACTAACATTCCTAATCTTGAATTTGCTGCAGATTCTTCCAAACCAAAAGGCAATACAAAAAAGTGTTCTAAAGAACTAACCGTACCGGAAATAACAGCCGTATCATAACCAAACAAAAGCCCACCTAAAGTAGCAACCAATGTTAGCTTTAATAAATATGTTGAATTTGATGTTTTCATTAAATGATCGTATTACATTAATAATGTCTAAAAAACCGAATACCTGTAATATTTACAGGCATTCGGGATATTTATTTAAATGTTCTGGTTGATGATATTTTCAAACAACTCTTGTTTCCCACTAATGCTAGGTAACTCTCCGTTTTCTTTGGCAATGCTGTATAAATCTTCAAAAGATAATTTTCCTTCTTCAAATTCTTTTCCTTTACCACTGTCAAAAGAGCTATAACGCTTTTCTCTCAACGCTTTGTAATCTGATTCTTGCATAATTTTCTCAGCTACCAATAACCCTCTTGCAAAGGTATCTGCACCACCAATGTGTGCTAAGAAAATATCTTCTAAATCTGTAGAGTTTCTTCTAATTTTTGCATCAAAGTTTACTCCACCTCCTTGCAATCCTCCTGCTTCTAAAAACACCAACATAGCTTCTGCAGTTTCTTGAATGTTGTTTGGGAACTGATCTGTATCCCATCCGTTTTGGTAATCTCCACGGTTGGCATCAATACTACCTAACATACCTGCTTGTGCCGCTACATCCATTTCATGTTGCATGGTGTGACTTGCTAAAGTTGCGTGGTTTACTTCTAAATTAATTTTAAAATCGTCCTGTAAGTTATGCTTGTTTAAGAAACCAACAACGGTTGCTGCATCAAAATCATACTGGTGTTTAGTTGGTTCCATTGGCTTAGGCTCAATAAAAAAGTTTCCTTTGAATCCTTTTCCACGTGCATAATCTTTTGCCAATCCTAAGAATTGTCCCATGTGATTTAATTCACGTCCCATATCTGTATTTAATAAAGACATGTAACCTTCACGTCCTCCCCAGAATACATAGTTCTCACCTTTTAATTCCATTGTAGCATCTAAAGCCAATTTAATTTGTGCTCCTGCTCTTGCAACAACATCAAAATTAGGATTGGTAGCAGCCCCATTCATATAACGTGGGTTAGAAAAACAGTTAGCCGTTCCCCATAATAATTTTACACCACTTGCTGCTTGCTTTTCTTTTAAGTAAGCTACAATTTCTTTCAAACGAGCTTCAGACTCTTCAAAAGTTGCTCCTTCTTGTACCAAGTCAAAATCGTGAAAACAGTAGTAATCAAATCCCATTTTGGTAATAAATTCAAAAGCAGCATCTGCTTTGTCTTTGGCTGCTTGCATAGGATCTGCATTTTGATCCCATTCAAAATTTTGTGTTCCTGGTCCAAAAGGATCAGAACCTTGTCCACAGAAGGTATGCCAATAAGCAATAGAAAACTTAAAATGCTCTCTCATTGTTTTTCCAGCAACTACTTGGTCTGGGTTGTAATATTTATAAGCTAAAGGATTTTTTGAATCTTTTCCCTCAAACTTAATCTCTCCAATTCCTTTGAAGTATTCTTTACTTCCTACTGTTAATTTTGGCATAATGTATTATTTATGATTTTAATTTTGATTCTAACAAACTTACCCACTTGGTATAAGCTACTTGATATGCTTCTTTTTTAGAAATATCTGCCGTATACGTTTTGATGATATTTTCTTTGGCAAATGCATCTTGCAAATTATTTATTTTTCCTGCTCCATAACCTGCTCCAATTGCAGCACCTACAGCTCCTGATGATTCTTTTACTTGAATTTCTGCTCCTGTTAATGTGGCAATGGTTGTTGCAAAAGTTTCTGATTGAAACATATTATCATTCCCCACTTTTATAACACTAGGTTCCAAACCTAATTCTTTCATTCCAGCAATTCCATACACAAAAGAAAAAGCAATTCCTTCTAAACACGCTCTTACCATATCTCCCAATTTGTGTTTGGTAAAATTCAAACCATCAAACTGAGCTCCTATTATTTTATTTGCCAACATGCGTTCTGCTCCATTTCCAAAAGGTAAAAAAGTTAAGGCATTCGCTCCTACAGGTACACTTTGTGCCAATTTTTCTAACTCAAAATAATCCATATCTGCAGCTAAATTGTTACGCAACCAAGCATAAGCACTTCCAGTTCCGTTAATACACAATAAAACGCCTAACTTTCTTTCTTCTGCTGTATGGTTAATGTGAGCAAATGTATTAACACGTTGTTTTTCATCGTATTTTAATTGATCTACCACACCGTACACAACCCCAGAAGTACCACCTGTAGCAGCAATTTCTCCCGGATTTAATACATTTAAAGAAAATGCGTTATTTGGTTGGTCTCCAGCTCTGTAAGCAACTACAGCCTCTGGACTAAAACCAAACTTTTCTGCCATTTTAGCCGTTATTTTTCCTTGCTCTGCAAACACAGGTTTTACTTCTGGAAATAATTTTTCATCAAACCCAAAATAATCTACCAACGTACTGTTTAGTGCTTCTTTTTTAAAGTCCCATAAAACTCCTTCAGATAAGCCTGTGTTTGTAGTAGTTATGGTATTTGTGAATCTATAAGCTATATAATCCCCTGGTAACATTATCTTATCAATAGTATTGTATAATTCAGGTTCGTTCTCTTTTACCCAAGCCAATTTAGATGCTGTAAAATTTCCTGGAGAATTTAACATTGTTTCTAAACAAACAGTTTCTCCAATTTCTTTAAAAGCTTTATTTCCAATAGCTACAGCTCTACTGTCGCACCAAATAATAGCAGGTCTTACCACCTCTCCTTTATTTGTTAAAGTAACCAAACCATGCATTTGATAAGCAATACCAATGGCTACAACATCTGCTCTTTTATTTGTTGTTTTTTCAAATAATTTATTAGTTACCTTTTCTATATTTTGCCACCAATCTTCTGGGTTTTGCTCTGCCCAATTTTCTTGAGGAGCATCAATTACCATTTCTCTTTCTGGGTAACTAGCAGCTGCCTTTACCTCTTTGGTATTGGTATCAAATAAAACAGCTTTTACTGATGAACTTCCTAAATCGTATCCAATTGATAACATAAAAATTTATTTAAATATAGTTGTACCTCTTAAAAAAGAGACTTAGTTTTAATCCCAAACTAAGCAAATATAATTAGTTGCTATTGTATTTCAAACAAAAAGTTAGTTTATTTATGATACTATCAATAAATTCGCAAAAACATTAATAGTAATATGGTAGAAACTTCTGTAGACTGTGTAATTTTTGGATTTCAACACGAAACCTTAAAAGTCTTGTTGATCAAAAGAAAAAACGATCCTTCTAAAGGGCTAATGGCTTTACCTGGTGATTTTTTAGATGAAAAAACAAGTATTTATGGAAGTGCAGAAAATACCTTAAAAAAAATTACGGATCTAGATAATATCTTTTTAGAACAAATTCAGGCTTTTGGTAGAGTGGATAGATACCCAGGAAAAAGAGTTATCACCATTAGCTACTATGCGTTAATTAACATTGAAAATTATTCTCCAACAGCAGGTTATACTGCCGAAAAACTAGAATGGTGTGATGTAGATAAATTGCCTGAACTCGCTTTTGATCACCAAAGGATTATAGAATCTGCTCACAAAAAGCTAAAAAGAAGAGTCCGATATGAACCAATTGGCTTTAACTTATTACCTGAAGAATTTAGTTTAACAAACCTACAACAAGTTTACGAAGCTATTCTACAAATAGAATTGAACAAACGAAATTTTAGAACCAAGTTAAACCAGATGAAACTGTTGATAGACACAGGAAAAAAACAAAAAAATGTGGCTCACAAACCCGCCATACTTTATAAGTTTGATGAAAAAATGTATCAACAATTAAAAGAAGAAGGCTTCTACTTTAAATTATAAAGCCATGTTTAAACCCACTATTTTATCTTTTATATTTTTTTGTACTCTTTCTCTTTTTGCTCAAAAAGTAGAAACGTTAAAACTTCCTTTTACAAAAGCTAACGATGTAACTTGGACAGGAAAAGAACATCATTATTTTTCTAAAAACTGGAACTCTGATGTAATTACCAATGTATCAGAACCAAGTATAGATATTTATCATCCTAAAAAAGAATTAAGAAATGGAACTGCCATAATTATTGCTCCTGGAGGTGCTTTATATGCGCTTAGCATGTTAAACGAAGGAAAAAAAGTTGCTGAATGGCTAACCTCAAAAGGAATTACAGCAGTCGTCTTAAAATACAGGCTAGTTCCGTCTGAAAGTAACGATGCCATTGAAGATTATAAAAAGCTAAGGAAACAAACCCCTGAAAAGATTCAAAACCATGTAAATAAAGTAATTCCTTATGCTATTCAAGATGGTTTAACAGCAATTTCTTATTTACGAAAACATACTACTAACTACGGAATAAATCCTAATAAAATTGGATTTATGGGCTTCTCAGCAGGTGGTGCAGTTACTATGGGAGTTGCTTATAATTATACGCAGAAAAACAGGCCTAACTTTTTAGTTCCTGTGTATCCGTGGACCGCTAAATACCCTGTACAAAAACCACAAAAAGATTCTCCTCCTATATTTATAGTTTGTGCTAGTAACGATCCTTTACAGTTAGCTATGGGAAGTGTTCATATATATAAATCGTGGAAAGAGCTAGACTTAAATGCCGAATTGCACATGTATGCAAAAGGTGGTCATGGTTTTGGAATGAAATCTTTGGAACTACCTTCAGATACTTGGATAGAACGTTTTTATGACTGGGGAGTAAATGAAAAACTAATCACTTTAAAAAAATAAAATGATGTTAAAAAAGTTAATTTTTGTTTTTGTCTTATTTACCTTATTTGCTCAGGCACAAGAAATTGTAAAATTGCCTTATAAAAAAGTAGAAGGACTTATCTGGAAAGGAAAAGAAGTTACTTATGTAACAGACATTCCTAGAGTTGCAAATATTTCTAAACCAAGTATTCAAATTTTTAAACCCAAAAAAGAGATTAACACAGGTACTGCGGTAATTATACTTCCTGGTGGTGGAATGACTATTAATAGTATTTTAACAGAAGGTACTATGGTGGCAGATTGGTTGGTTAAAAAAGGAGTCACTGCCGTTGTTTTAAAATATAGATTAAAACCTACCAAAAAAGGAAAAGACTTTGCTGATTTTAAAAAGAAAAACAGAATTAGCTATCAACAAAAAAAAGAAATTCATCAAAAATTATTTCCGGCTTCTATTGATGATGCTTTAAATGCAATTACTTATGCTAGAAACAATGCTAAAAAACTTTCTGTAAACCCTAATAAAATTGGGGTGATGGGATTTTCTGCAGGTGGTGCGGTTACCATGGGTGTTGGTTATAATTATACCGAAAAAAACAGACCTAACTTTATAGCTCCTATTTATCCTTGGACTAGTGAATATCCTGTACAAGAACCTAAACAAGATGCTCCACCATTATTTATTGTTTGTGCAAGTAATGACCCTTTAAAACTAGCTACAGGTAGTATTGATTTATATACTTCTTACAAAGAAAACAACAAAGATGCAGAACTACATATGTATGCAAAAGGAAAACATGGTTTTGGAATGACTACTCAAAATCTACCTTCAGATACATGGATAGAACGTTTTTATGATTGGGCTGTAAGTGAAAAACTGATTGAAACAGTTCAATAAAAAAAGAGGTTTCTAAATTTAGAAACCTCTTTTTTTTGTGTGCATCACCTATCTAATGTGGTAGCTTATCTTTTAATTTTCCGTAGATAAAAGTTCCTAAAACAGCTGATCCTATCACAATAAGCAAACTATAAAAACCTGCTCCGACCAAAGTAAACATAGGACCAGGACAAGCTCCTGCTAATGCCCAACCTAACCCAAAAATAATTCCGCCAAACAAATATCTTTTTACAGATTTTTCTTTGTCATTTATAACAATTGGTACGTTGTAAAAACTTTTTACCTTATATTTTTTAATAAGTTGAGTTGTAATCAATCCTAAAACAACAGCTACTCCAATAATTCCATACATATGGAAGGCTTGAAAATTAAACATTTCGTAAATTCTAAACCAAGAAGCTGCTTCGGATTTGTACATGGTAATTCCAAACAAAATACCAATACCTATATATATACTATTTTTCATGTCTTAATTTTTAAAAAATGATTGGGAATAAGAAGTGAATCATAACAAGTCCTCCTATAAAAAAACCGATAACTGCTATTAAGGAAGGTAACTGTAAATTACTCAACCCAGAAATTGCATGACCAGATGTACATCCGCCAGCATACCTAGCACCAAATCCCACTAAAAAACCACCCACGGCCAGTAAAACTATATTTTTAATGCTAAAAACTTGAAAAATTTCTACCGGTAGATAAGATCTACCAGAACTGGTAATTCCAATATCTTGTAACTGATCTATAGTTGCTGGATTAATAGCCACACCAGAACCTGAAGACAACAAATTAGCTCCTATAAAACCACCAATTACAGCTCCTATCATTACTAATAGATTCCATTTTTGAGTTTTCCAATCAAAGTTAAAAAAGTCTGTTTTTTTTCCTGCTCCACATAAGGTACACAAGGTTCTTAAATTAGATGACATTCCAAAACTATCTCCCATCATTAACAACAAAAACAAAACTAGCGCTATTAATGTTCCAGAAACATACCATGGCCAAGGTTGTAATATTAATTCCATTCTCTATTTTTAATTATTATTTTTAAGCAAAGATAATTTAACACGACCAATACATAGGTAACAATTGTTACAGCCAAAATTATTTATAGTATGAATACATTTCTCAATAGCTTTATCAATACCTTGTCTTGGTTGTACCAAATGATTAGCTTTCAAACAAATTGGTATGAAAATTATTTTTGGGGACTCATTCTTATTTCTTTAATAGTATGGAGTTTAGAGATTTTATTCCCTTGGAGAAAACAACAATCTATTTTTAGACAAGACTTTTGGCTAGATGGATTTTACATGTTTTTTAACTTCTTTTTGTTTAGCATTTTTATCAGTGGGTTTTACGCTATTTTTAGTAATCTGTTGGCCTTTGTAGGTTTGAGCACCAATTCTCTGGCAGTTGTAGACCTTAAAAACTTAGCTCCTTTTACACAGCTTTTGATCTTTTTTGTATTGAGTGATTTTTTTCAATGGTTTACACATGTCATGCTACATCGGTTTGATGCTTTGTGGAGTTTTCATCAAGTACACCACAGTGTAAAAGAAATGGGATTTGCAGCGCATTTGCGTTATCATTGGATAGAAAACATACTCTACAAGCCTCTAAAAACATTGGCTATTATGCTGCTTGGTGGTTTTGAACCTGAACAAGCTTATCTAGTCCATTTTATTGCCATTAGCATTGGACATTTAAACCATTCTAACTTAAACATTACTTGGGGACCTTTAAAATATATATTTAACAACCCTGTAATGCATTTGTATCATCATGCTTACCATTTGCCAAAAGACAAAAAATATGGAGTTAATTTTGGAATTAGTTTAAGCCTTTGGGATTATATTTTTAGAACAAATTACATTCCTAAAGTGGATAAAAATGAACTACTAGGTTTTAAAGGAGATGATAAAGTGCCTTCAACTTTTTGGAAACAATTGTGGGTAGGCTTTAAGAACTAAATACATTAAGTATCTTTGTCATCTAATTATTTGTACAGATGTCTGCACTCCATTTTTTTCATTCTTTTAACAGTGATATTTCTAACATCGCACTGCCAAAAAAATTCACCTACCCGTTTTATTACGAAACACATCCTTTGTGTGAATTAGCTGCAAAACAAGTACAAGATTATATTACCCATCAACAAGAGTGGCAACATCCTTTTACAGAAAACAATCTTTTAAACGAAAAACCGATTGGTAAAATGTTTGGTGTTTTGGTTGTTAAAAACCAAAAAGGTGACATTGGATTTATTAGTGCCTTTTCTGGAAAATTAGCAGGAACCAACAACCACTCTTATTTTGTTCCTCCTGTGTTTGATATGTTATCTAAAAACAGTCATTTTTTAAAAGAAGAGATAGCATTAAACAACATCAATGCACAAATAGAAGCTTTAGAAAACAATACTGATTATATTTTATATAAAAACAAACTAGAGCAAACCCTAAAAAAATCTATTAAAGAAATTGGGGAGTTAAGAGCTTTTATGATAAAAGCAAAAAAAGAAAGAAAAGAAGAACGTTTACAAGCTGAACAAACATTGTCTACAAACGACTACCAAATTCTTTTAGAAAAATTGGCTAAAAAAAGTGTAGCTGCCAAAACTAAACTTAAAAAACTCACCTTATCTTTTGAAGAAAAAATAAAAGAACTACAAAACCAAGTAGCTACTTTTAAACACAAAATACAGGATTTAAAAACGCTTAGAAAAGAAAAATCTAACGCGCTACAACACTATTTATTTCATCAATATAAATTCTTAAATCAAAAAGGAGAAGAACAAGATCTACTAGATATTTTTAAACAAGGTGTTTTTGAAACTCCTCCTGCAGGAGCGGGAGAATGTGCTGCTCCTAAACTATTACAATATGCTTTTATTAACAAGTTAACACCTATTTGTATGGCAGAATTTTGGTGGGGAGATAGTCCTAAATCTGAAATTAGAAAACACGGAAATTACTATCCTGCTTGTCAAGGAAAATGCAAACCTATTTTGGGACATATGCTTGACGGAATGGAAATGGATGAAAATCCTTTATTAACCAATCCAGCTATTGGAAAAGAAATTACTACTGTTTTTGAAGATGATTATTTAGTCGTTGTTAACAAACCTGCTGAATTTTTATCGGTTCCGGGAAAAACCATTCATGATTCCGTGTATTTGCGCATGAAACAAAAATTTCCCAATGCAACAGGACCTTTAATTGTACACAGATTAGACATGTCTACTTCTGGGTTGATGGTAATTGCCAAAACCAAAGAAATTCATCAACATATACAACGTCAATTTATTAAAAGACAAGTAAACAAACGTTATGTTGCGTTGTTAGACGGTATTCCTGAAAAAGAAGAAGGTTTTATAGATTTGCCTTTGCGTTTAGATATTGATGACAGACCCAGGCAATTGGTTTGTTTTGAACATGGAAAATCGGCAAGAACAAAGTGGGAAATTATTGACAAAAAAAATGGAAAGACAAAAGTTTACTTTTATCCTGTCACGGGTAGAACACATCAACTAAGAGTACATGCCTCTCATCAACTAGGTTTAAACACAGCTATTGTTGGTGATGATTTGTATGGTAAAAAACAAAATAGACTCCACTTACATGCAGAGTCTATTACTTTCCGTCATCCTATTACTCAAAAAGAAATAACAGTACAAATTGAGGCTGACTTTTAATATTCAGCCTCACATAAATATAGGGGCATATTTAACTTTTATTGTATCTCAAAACTGGTTTCTATTACTGTTTTAGAACTTCCTCCTACAAACAACTTAAATTCTCCTGGTTCAACTATAAAAACTCCGTTGTTATCATAAAATCCAAGTTCTTTATCCGTTAATACAAACTCAATTATTTTTTCTTCACCTGCAGCTAACTCAATTAACTCAAAGCCTTTTAATTCTTTTACAGGTCTGGTTACACTTGCTACTAAATCTCTAGTATACAATTGCACCACCTCTTTTCCTTTTACATCTCCTATGTTTTTCACCTCAACTTTTACATGTACTTCCTTATTTTTATGACTTACTTTTAAGTTTTCGTATTCAAACTGTGTATAACTTAATCCGTGCCCAAAAGGATACAAGGCACTGTTTTGTTCATCTTGAAAATGAGACCAAAAAACCACATCCTTCCCAGGTAAAGTGGGTCTTCCCGTGTTTTTATAATTGTAGTACAAAGGCAACTGACCAACATGTCTTGGGAAACTCATAGGTAACTTTCCACTAGGATTATAATCCCCATACAATACTTGAGCAATAGCCAAACCACTTTGAGTTCCTAATTGCCAACACTCTAAAATTGTAGGTATATGAGCATCTGCCCAACCTAGTGTTAATGGTCTACCGTTGTTTAAAACCAAAACAATATTTTTATTGATTTTGTGAATTTCCTCTAACAACTCTTGCTGGACTCCTGGCAAACCAAGATCAACTCTACTTCTTCCTTCTCCACTCTGAAAACCATGTTCTCCTAAAACCATCACAACCACATCGGCATTTTTAGCCACTTGTTTTGCATTTTCAAATTCACTTTTATCTGTTTGATTAATTTTTACTTCAGTAATAAAATTTGGAGTTCCCAAAGCAACATCAGCTCCTTTGGCATACATAATCTTATTTCCATTATAAGTACTTAAACCTTCTAATACAGAAACTGCTGAATTGTCTTTTGCTGCAATTCTCCAACTACCTAATGGACTTGTTTTGTCATTTGCCAAAGCCCCAATTACAGCTATATTTTGACCTTGTTTTTTTAAAGGCAATAAATGTTTTTCATTCTTAAGTAATACAATTGATTTTTTTGCTAAGTCTAAAGAAGCATCTAATATTTCTTTACTTCCCATTATATTTTGCTCTCTTTGCTCATCACAATAACGATAAGGATCTTCAAACAAACCTAATTCAAACTTTACTTTTAAAATTCGTCTAACAGCATCATCAACTACACTTTCTTTTACTTTTCCTTCTTTTACCAAACTAGCCAAATGGTGCACATAAGCATTCGATTCCATATCCATATCAGATCCTGCATTTGCTGCAATTTCTGCTGCATGTTTTAAATCTTTTGCATGCCCGTGCGCAATCATTTCTACCAAAGATCCCCAATCTGATATTACAAAACCGTCAAACTCCCATTCTCCTTTTAACAAATCTCTTTGCAAATAAGAATTTCCTGTAGCAGGGATTCCGTTTAATTCATTAAAAGAATTCATAAATGTTCTAACACCCGCATCAACAGAAGCTTTAAAAGGAGGTAATATTATATTATGTAATGTTGATGTTCCTACATCTACCGTATTATAATCTCTTCCTGACTCTGCAAAACCATACCCTGCAAAATGTTTAGCCGTAGCCAAAATGGTATTCTCTTTAGATAAATCTGTTCCTTGAAAACCTACAATTCTTGCTTTTGCTATTTTACTTCCTAAATACGGATCTTCACCTGCACCTTCCATTACACGACCCCAACGAGCATCTCTAGACACATCTACCATAGGAGCAAATGTCCAATTGATTCCTGCAGCCGATGCCTCTAACGCAGCCATTTCCGATGATTTTTTAATAGCTTCTAAATCCCAACTTGCGGCTTCTGCCAACGGAATTGGGCTTAATGTTTTGTACCCGTGAATTACATCAAAACCAATAATTAAAGGAATTCCCAGTCTAGACTCTTCTACTGCTATTTTTTGAACAGCCCTTACTTCTTTAACCCCTCTTACATTTAACATAGAACCTACAAATCCTTTGCGTAAATCTTTATACTTTTTGGCGGCATCTCCTTGAATTGGAGTAGGACCTGTTACATTCCAAAAACCATTGTATTGATTCATTTGCCCAATTTTTTCCTCTAAAGTCATTTTAGAAAGTAAAGCTTCAGTTCTTTTATCTACAGACAAATTTGTATCCATATAATTGTTTTCTTCATCATTACTAAATGAGAACACAGCTACCAAAGATGCTAAGATGCATATACTTATAATAATTTTTTTCATATACTTATTATTTATGATGATAACACTAACAAAATCATCTTATATTAACTCTCTTATTGATAAACTCTTACATAATCAATCTCCATAGCCGACTCTGTAAAATTTGAATCTATACTTCCTCCTAAGGTTCCCCCCATGGCTACATTTAAAATCACAAACTGAGGTTTATCAAAAGGCCAATTAGCTCCATCTTTAGCTGTAGGTTGATAGGTGTAATGCACAACATCATCTACCATAAATTCAATTTTATCTTGTGTCCAATTAATTCCATACACATGAAACTCTGTAGACAAATCTTCTTTAGGTTCATTTTCTCCCACATAAGGAGTGTTTCCATAACCCGATGGATTGTGAATGGCACTTGTGGTAATTTTTAAATTTTCTGAACTGGTTCCTGCACGCTCCATAATATCTATTTCACCACATGCCGGCCAACTAACTGTAGAAATATTCTCTCCCAACATCCATATGGCAGGCCAAGTACCTAAACCGTAGGGTAATTTTGCACGAACCTCAACCTTACCATAGGTAAAGCTAAATCTGTCTTGTGTTTTTATTCGGGCAGAAGTATAAGGAGCTCCTCTGTAGGTTTCTTTTTTAGCTGTAATTTTTAAAACTCCGTTAGTCACCACCGCATTATCTCTGGTGTAATATTGCACTTCATTGTTACCCCAGCCACTGTTACCTATATCATAGGTCCAATTTTCTGTACACGGAGAACCATCTTCATTAAATTCATCCGACCATACAAGCACATCATTATTTCCTGTTGCAACGGCACCTTCTATCGTTCCTAAACAGTTAAGATTACCCGTTTCTTGACTACTTATACTGTCTTCTCCTCCACACCCTATAGCAGATAGAGATATTAACAAAAGACATTTTATCCAAATATGTTTACGTTTCATGTGATTCTTTTTTTTGTTGATTATTATTCTTTACTCTTAAAAGTTATTTTATGTATTTACACAATTCTAAAACCAGTTCTATTTTAATTTGATCAATGATCCCTTTTCCAATACTGTGAATCCTTTCAAACATTAGCTTATTTACATATGCAATTTTGTATTGATTACTTGCCTTTCTAGCTCTAACTCACTTATATATTCTGAAAACTTTAATTACAGATTTGTATCTTAAAATTTTCAGAATTTTACTGGAGTCGTTAAATACAAACGAGTCTATTTATCTAAAAATACTTCTGTTTTTTTTGTAATTGTTTGATTGCTTTTTACATCTAATAGGACAAGAAAAAAGAACAACATTTGTGTAATTGACATCCCCATAACTTTTTTTAAATTTTATAAAAGCGGTTAAAAACATTTAACCGCTTTTAAAATTAAATCATTGTAAAAAACGTATGCTATTAGTATAAATAGATGTTATCTACATGGAAAGAAGAAGCTCCTGTTGCAGTACCATCTTCAGACACTCCATACTTTAATTGATCTATGGCTCCACTTGCAGTTAACCCTACAAAGTCTGCCAACGGAATGTCTATAGAAGTCCATTCTCCACTTGTTAATACGTTATCAACTCCCACTTCAAAAGTAGTTCCACTAGCATCTGCTGTATTGATTAACGTAATATTTAACTTGTCAATTTCAGAAGAATGTACATCTAAATGAATGTGTGTATAAGAAGAAATATTAATGGCATCAAACGTAGTCCCTTGATAGTCTAAGAAAGAATATTGAAGAACACTGTTTCCTGTTTCAGGCTCAATTTCCGCAAATTTAGTTGCTTGTCCCCAACCTGGGTTTACATTCACATTGGCAACACTCGTATAAGCATCACTATAAATAGAAGCTACGTTAGAAGCCGTTGGAGTTGCTGCTACAGTTGTTACATCGGTTACATCAGGACATCCGTTGTTTGTTCCTGCAATATTTGGACACGCATCATCTGCATCGTTTACACCATCATTATCACTATCTATTTCTGGTAATACAGCTCCTGCTGTACCTTCTTTAGCAAATTTAAATTGCCAAGTATTACCCGCTCCATCATACTGGATATGTAAAGTCATTGTATTTTTATCTTCAGAAAAAGTCACTCCACTATACGTAATACTTTCTTTAGCACCTGCTGGGTCTGTAAGTTCTCCACTATTATGAACTTTAGATACTCCTAAGAATGCTCCCAAACCACTAATGGTTACTGTTTCTGCAGTTGGATCGTGAGACCAAGTTGCTGTAGTTATACTTCCGTCAAAAGGAGATATTGCTGTACCGCAGCTTTCTGTTTCAACACTTTCCCAAGATCCTTCTAACCAAGTAGCATCTCCTATAATATTGTTAAAAGAATTGTCTGCTTTAAATTCGTAAATATCATCAAACAAACAGCTTCTTGTTTTTACAGTTGCAAGATCATTTGCCCACCAAGTACCTACACCTTCTAAATTAGGTCCTACTGCTAAAGCTCCTGCCTCATGCAACAACACCCATCTACCTACAATGTCCGATTGTTCTAAAACTACTGTGTAAGAAGTTGTTTTAGAAACACTCTCTACTCCTGTTGCAGATGCTGTTACTGTAATGTCGTAACTAGTTGCTACCGATGGATAAGTATAACTAACTTTAGGTCCAACAGTTGCCAACACATCATCTGTAGCATCTGTTCCAAAATCAACGGAGTAAGAAGCTGCTCCAGTTGCTGAAGGTGTAACACTTACTATATTCCCTAAACCGGAGGATGTAATTGTAAAATCTAAATTTGCAATGGCAGATCCAGAAGCGATTGAATCTTCATCATTGGTACTACATGACACTATAAGTCCTGCACAAAGCAAAGCACTAATTCCTTTTTTAAATAAATTCATAATTTTAATTTTTAAGTTTATATTTTAATCTTAATCTGTATTCTTAATAGTTTGGATTTTGTCCCCAAGTAGTTACGGCATTTGCCAATTCTAATTCAACTAAAGGAATAGGAAACACTTCATTTTTGTTTTCCTCAAAAGTAATTTCTCCAAATTCGTTTGGTTTGGTCGCATTGTAACTTGCAAAAGCGGCACTGGCTTTTCCTGTTCTTACCAAATCAAAAAATCGGTGTCCTTCTCCTGCCAATTCAACACGTCTTTCTGCATAAATTGCCTCTAACAAATTAGATTCTCCATTAAAAGGATAATCATGAGTATTGTTCCCAAACGCTCTTGCTCTCACTTGGTTTAAATAAGTAATAGCATTTCCTGTGGATCCATTGCTTTGCACCTCTGCCTCAGCAGCCATTAGTAATACATCTGCATAACGAATAGCTCTGTAATTATTATCGTAGTTTAAAGGGTCTGAACCGGCTCTTGTACTTTCATTAGCTTGTGTAGGAAGGTATTTTTTAGAAAAATAACCCGTGTTTTCTCTACTAGCCGTATACTCTCCTGCTGCGGGTGCTAAAATGGTTACATCTCTTCTTAAATCTCCATTTTCAAAAGCATTGTATAATTGTTGTGTTGGCAAACTAAATCCCCAACCTGCTTTGTAAGTAGCTCCTGTAAAATCTCTTGGAGCATTGTTTTGTGGTAAATAATTTCCCTCACTACATTGGATACAATCCCAACCTGCACCTTCAATACTTGTGTACTGAACTTCAAAAACAGATTCCACTCCGTTCTCTCCGCTTTTTTCGAATAAAGTTGAAATATCTGCTAGTGTATATTCTCCACTATTAATTACTGTATTTAATTGATTTACTGCGTTTTCAAACTGAGTATTATCAAACGTACCGTGATACAAATACACTTTACCTAACAAAGCTTGAGCAGCTCCTTTGGTAATTTCATATTTTTCATTTTGAGTTACGGGTAAGTTTAAAATAGCTTCTTTTAAATCTTCCTCTATCAAAGCATATACTTGTGCAATGCTTCCTATACGGTTTACATCATATTGTTCACCAATTCTAATTCTTTTATCCTGAATTCTAGCAACACCATCTCTTTCTTCTACCGCCAAAGGAATATCTCCAAAGAATTTTGCCAATTCAAAAGTAAAATAGGCTCTTAAAAAATATGCTTGTGCTATAATTTCATCTCTTCCTTCAAATGCAGTTTTATCTTGAAACTCTAACACATAATTAGCTCTACCCATTGCTGCGTACATAAACTTCCAAACATCTCTTAATTGGTTGTTGTCTGCTGGAGTTTGATCCATTTTATCTATTCTTTGTAAAGTAGGCTGATCGTAATTGTTTGCATCTCCACCTACAATAATATCATCTGCAGCTCCTGCAACTGTTAATATGTTTACATAGGTAGACTGTAACATGTCGTAAGCACCTATTAGTGCTTTTTCATATTCTTCTTCTGAATTAAAGTATTCATCTGAGACTGCACCTACAGGTTCTAAATCATTTATAAAATCATCACAACCCACTAACGTATAACCAAACATTACGCTTAACGTTAGAATTTTACTGTATTTTTTTAGTTTATCTATTTTCATGGTAATTCTTTAAAAAGTTAAGTTAAGTCCCAAAATGTATGTTGTTGCAACAGGGTAAAAACCTCTGTCTATTCCAGCTCCAATAGGATCTCCTTTTCCGTCTGTCCCTGATCCAGAAGCAGAAGGATCGTATCCTGAATAATCTGTAAATGTGTGTAGATTATTTGCAGACAAAAACAACCTTGCTCTATCTACTCCAATTTTTTCTAGTATTTTTTTATCAAAATTGTAACCTATTTGTACGTTCTGAATTCTGATATACGAAGCATCTTCTACATAATAATCTGAAAACAAATCTGTGTTGATAGAAGCCCCTGTAGTAGCTCTAGGAACTGTATTACTTGGGTTTGTAGGTGTCCATCTATCTAAAACTCTTGTGCTTTTATTTGCCAATAAATTTAAACGTTCATAATCTCTAACCATTTCGTTTCCAAAAGAACCGATAGCTGATGCACTAAAATCTATGTTTTTGTAGGTAAACCCTAAGTTTAAACCTGCTGTTAAATCTGCAATAGGGTCTCCAATATCTGTTTTGTCTTCTTCAGAAATAACACCATCTCCGTTGGTATCTACAAATTTTAAATCTCCAACTCCTGCTCCAGAATGGTACTCATTGTCTGGTGCATTTGCGTTTAAAGCATCTATTTCTGCTTGATTTTGATAAATTCCATTGGTTTTATATCCGTAGAAATACCCCAAAGCATGACCTGCTTCCATACGAGATGGAACAATACCTGTACCTACACCAAAAGCACCTCCTTGTTCAAAACCAGCTAAGTTTCCTACATAAGTAACTTCGTTTTTAAGGGTTGCAAAGTTTAAACTAGCATTAAACTTAAAATCTTTAGACAACTGGTCTCTATAAGAAACTAAGAACTCTACTCCTGAATTTTCTACAGAACCTGCATTGATGAACGGTGCACTAGAACCAATTCCTGCAACTCCTGTTAAGGCAGATGATTCTGCACTAATCAATAAATCATCCGTTACTTTTTTAAATACATCTGCAGTAAACGTTAATCTATTTTTTAACAAGGATAAGTCTATACCAAAGTTTGCAGTGGTTGTAGTTTCCCATTTTAAAGATGGATTTCCTAATTTACCTTCGGCAACTCCCACTAATAAATCAGATATTTCATCTTCTTCATTAGTACTATACGTTCCTTCTCCGTCTAACAAACCTACGTAAGGAAAATCTCCGTCTATTCTATCGTTACCAATAGTACCATAACTTCCTCTTAATTTTAAAGAACTTATGTTTTTATGATCCTTTAAAAATGCTTCGTCTGATAAATTCCATCCTAAGGATATTGATGGGAAATACCCTACGTTATTCCCTTTGTTAAATTTTGAAGAGGCATCTCTACGAAAAACTGCAGATACCAAGTATTTTTCTTTGTAATTGTACTGTAGTCTTGTAAAAACAGATTGCAATCTGTTTTTAAATTGGTTAGCACCAGATTCAATATCTGCAGGCTGGTAACGCGGGTTTACAGTTTCTGAATTTGCAATACTTGCTTGTTCGTATGTATTGTCTCCATTTTTTAAACCAATTCCTGTTTGCCCTTTATACTTACCTCTAAACTCCACCATTTCATGACCTAAAAGCACTGTTAAGTTGTGAACATCATTAAATGTATTTTGGTACGTGATTATGTTATTCCAAGTATAATCGTCAAAAGTATCTACGTTTTCTACATATTCATTATTATTAATTCTACTTAAAGATTTGTTTTGCCCCATAAACACAAGAGGTCTAAAAGTTTCAATATCTACCGTAGCATGGTTCATTAAATATTTACTTTTTACTGACAAATGATCTGTAAAACTATATTCTGCTGAAATTGTTGGACTTATTTTATTGATAATATCCGTGTCATACGTGCTCGCCATTTGAGACAAAGGGTTTGACACCTCTATCGCTCCTGTTTGTACAATACCATATCCATTTCTAAGTTCTTCAAAACCTACATCTGCCAAAGGAGTTGGATCTACGGGTAATGTAAAAGGATCTGCATTTATAGCGTTGTATAATACCGCTCCAATTCCACCTTCTTGTAATTTGTTTTTTTGCGAACGTGTGTAAATAGCTGTTGCCGCTAATTTTAATTTATCAGTAACATCATATTGAAGATTGGTTCTAGCTGTAAACCTGTTGTAGTTAGATTTGTCTCCCCCTACAATTCCGTCTTGTGATAAAAAAGATGTCCCAAAAGAATACGCTAATTTTTCTGTACCTCCACTAGCTGTAAGATTTACATCATAAGATGGAGCTAACTCAAACACCTCATTTTGCCAATCTGTGTTTGGCAATGCATTAACAGCACTAACATTTGTGTCGTATACCAAACCTGTAGTAGGATGGATAAAATATCTATCCGTTCCGGTAGCCTCATTAACATAAGCTGCCAAACCTTTAGCATCTAATAAATCTAACTCGTTACTTGTTTGCTGTAAACTATAGTTAGCTGTTAAATTAAATTTTAGATCACTTTTTTTACTACCTGTTTTGGTCTCTATTAAAATAACTCCGTTAGCAGCACGTACTCCATAAATACCTGCCGTTGCATCTTTTAATACATTTACACTTTTAATATCATTTGGATTAATTACAGACAAATCTGTAATAGGGTTTCCATCTACTAATATTAAAGGTCTACTATCACCGTTTGTAGAAACTCCTCTAATTCTAATATTCATTCCGCTACCAGGAGCACCTGATGTTGAAGTAATATTAACACCAGAAACTTGTCCTTGCAAAGCCTGCTCTACCCTTGTAGGGTTTAAGGCTTCTATTACTTCAGCATTTACTACCGAAACAGCTCCTGTTACTTCTTTCTTTTTTTGAGTTCCGTAACCAATTACCACTACTTCTGATAAAGATTCTATGTCCTCCTCTAACTGTATATCTAAATTACTTGAGGCAACAGTTATTTCTTGAGGAGTATATCCTAAATAACTTATTTTTAAAATTTGACCGTTAGTTATATTAGAAAGTTTGTACTCTCCATCAAAATTAGAGTAAGTACCTTTTGTTGTCCCTTTTACTAGTACACTAACACCTGGTAAAACGTCTCCCGTTTTTAAATCAGTAATAATTCCAACTACATTTTTCTCTTGAGAGTAAGAAAAGAACGATATCATTAATAATGGAATCAAGTAAATGAGTTTTTTCATGTTTATAGTATTAAAATTGCATTTATCACAAATTTAACAGCTATTAAATGATAATTTAATAAAACAAGCCCCTACAAAAAACATACAACATGTTTTATTTACCTACTAGTAGGGTTTGCAAAGGGTTGTTATAGTTAAAAAAAGTCTCTTTTTTAATTTTGTAGTGGTACTGTAGTGGTATTATACAATAGTGTAGTGTATAAAACACTCATAAAACACATACAAAACAACTCTTTAAAGAAAGACAACCGCTAAAAAGAAAACAGATGTATTGTATAAACAATACATCTACCAAAGAAAAAGCCTTCCTTTTTATTTCTAAAAAGGAAGGCTTTTTCTTAATTATATAAATTTAAAGGCTATATAGCCAATATGTAATCGGTTAAATTTTGATCTCCAGATAAGTTCATCTTTTTTCTTAATCTATATCTTTTAACCTCTATACTTTTAGGCGATATATTTAACAATGGAGCAATTTCTTTAGAAGAAAGGTTTAGTCTTAAATAAGCACACAATCTTAAATCATTAGAAGTTAATACAGGATGAAGATTTTTAATTTTTTTCACAAAATCTTTGTCCGCATTATTAAAAGCTTCTTCAAATAACTTCCAGTCATCAACATTATTTAAACTTTTATCAATAATTTTCACAACATTGTTAATGTTTTTTTGCTCTCCTTTTAACAACTCTTCCTTAATCGTGTTTAAGAGTTCATTCTTCTTAATAATATTCATAGTAGAACCTGCTAACTCTTTACTTTTTAATTCAAAATCTTCTTCAAGCTTTTCATTCTCTAAAAGTGTTAACCTTTTTTCATTTTCTAATTTATGAAATTCTAATTCTCTTTGTTTTTCTATCAATAATTTTTTTCTCTGTTTGTTGTATCTTCTATTATACATAGTGTGCATAAAAACAGAAAATAAAACCATTACAATTACATATAAAAGTAGCATTGGTGTAGAAATATACCAGGGCATTTTAATTTTAAAAGAATAGTTTTCTATATTATTTGTTAAAATACCATCTACCTTAGCTCTGATAGATAATTTATAAGATCCAAATGGAATGTTTTTTAATAGAATTTTACTATCGTTAGACCACGGACTCCAAAGATTACTTAGTCCTTTTAATTTGTATTGATATTCTACTTGAGTATAGTCATTAAACACAGGAACACTACAATAAAACTCAAAATTGTTGTTCTTATTCTCAAAACTAATTTCATCTTTTAAATGAACATTGGCAAACTGCTGATTAAAGGATCCGTTTTTTATTTGATTAACTTGAACTTTATAATCTTGTTGTTGACTTGTATTGTTAGGCTCTAAAGTTATATACCCATTAGAGTTTCCTAATAAGTATTTTTGATTAGGTAAATAACTAATGTTTTCAAATCCAGTAGCTCCTTTTCTTAATTTTAAAGGAATGGATATTCTGGTAACAATTGGTTTAGAAGTTAATCCTCCTTGTTCTATACAAATTACTTCTTTTTTGGAAAACCCCCATAGTTTATCTTTTGCATCTGTTTTTATTAAAACTCCTGAAATATAGTTTTTAGAAGACCAAAGACTAGACAAAATACTATCTTTTAGAAAAATTGATTTTTCTGTATTGTATTGATACACTCCCTCTTTATAGGAATATAAAATATGATCTTTATATTTTATTAAAGAAGAATGTAATCCTTTAGAAATATTGCCAATAATAGAGATATTAGAAACTTGGGTTAATTCTTTATCTACCGTTAGTTTATAAATTCCTTTATATTCGTGATTCACAAAAATGGTATGATCATTTAAAAACTCAAAAGACCTACTAGAAATATTAAATCCTTTTATTTTATTTTTCAACCCCCACTTTCCGTTTACTTTTTGAAACACATACAATCCTGAATAGTTCCCTTGTAAAAAGGTAGACGAGGACAAAGGTTTTATGTTCCACGTTCCTGCAATTTCACTTATCAATTCTACTCTATTGTTTTTTACCAGATAAGTTCCAGAGTTGTGTCCACAAAAAAGAGTATCTTCTATTATTTTTAATTCCCATACCTGTCCCCCTGTTTTGGGTAACATTTTAAAATCTTCTTTAGAATTGTATTTTTTACTAAACAATCCCTGATTGGTACCTAAATAAATTCTATCCTGATAAACTACCGATGTGTATACGGTACCAATAATTCCATTTAAGTCTTTATAAACTTTAAACGGAGTATTCATATCTATCACATTTACTCCATCATCTAAACCTAACCAAATATTCTGTTCGGCATCCTCAAACAAACTTAAAACAGTATTGTTACCCAGTCCTTTTTTTTGATTAATACAAAGTGTAATTCCCTCTTTTTGATGAACTATAAATACCCCATTAGATATAGTTCCCAATACTAAGTTGCCATTTTTTAATTTACAACTACTGTAAATCGTATAGGATTCTATTTGCTTATTTATTTCAGGATTCCAAGCTATTAATTGTTCCTTTTCTAACTTAAAAACTCCATTATTATTTGTAACACAAACCAACGATCCGTTTATAGTATGCAAGCCAACAACAATACTTTTTAATATTTTTTCTGAATTAGAGACCAACTTAGGAATCCCTTTTTCTAATTTATAAATTCCTTTGTTTAATTCCTGATAATACAATATGTTATCTACCAAATACATGTGTAGTATTTGTGTTGACGATTCTATTAACTTGTATTTATTTGTTTTTAAATTATACAAATAAATTCTTTGCAAGGATTGAAAAATAACCCACCCCTCTACTTCTTCTATTTTCCAAAATTGTTCATCTTCTAACAACTCAATTTCATCGGATAATGAAGTATAAACTAGAGCTCCTTTTATATTTTTTTGCCAATAACCAAAACCATTGTAAAATCCCCCAAATATTTTATCATCAATTACATTAATAGCTCTTAAAATAGTCTCGTTGGGTGTAGGATACAAGCTCCAAACAGCACCATCAAACTCTAATAGTCCTTTATTATTTGCTACATAAACATGTTTATTCTTCCCTTGTGTAATAGACCAATTTTGATTTTCTGCATGATAATCTTTAGCCGTATAAATACTAATTGGAGGCAACTCTTGCGAAAAAGAAATTGTAGTAAACACTAAAAAGAAGAAAATAAAAACACGCATTTGTATAAGTATTTAGAAGAAATATTAAAATATAAAAAAAGAGCTATATAGTATAGCTCTTTTTAATATTTAATCTAAATTTTCCTTTTAAATGCTACTTTATTATTTTTTTTAGCACTCTTCCTTCTTTGTATTTGATTTCTAAAAGGTAAACTCCCGAAGCTAAAAAAGTAGTATTTATATAATTTTCTGTTTCTTTTTTTGCTTTAATTTTTTGAGAAAAGACAACACTACCATTAAAATCAAGAATTGTTATAAGCACCTCAGCACCTGCTTTAATCTCTGTACCTAAAGTAATCCCTAATTGATTTTTAAACGGGTTAGGAGATACACTAATTTGTTGTTTAGCCTCTTTTAAATCATCAATATTTAAACCACTATTACTAGGATTTGCCAAACTATCAAAAGATGCATTGGTTAAACTTGACCCTGCATTAAAAACTCTCTCTTTTTGCCAATTTGCCTCTCCTTCCCAAGCTCCAATAGTTGGATTTGCTTCTGTAGTAATTCCAGAAATAACATCACCTCCATTATTGTATGTGGAACCTAATATCAATCTAAGATTTCCATTTACTGCATCTACATAATGTGCTCCCGGATTTGTTTCTGAAACAGCTCTATTTTTAGCACTTACAATACTTACATTATAAGGAGCATCATCAGCAGCTTGTGTAAACTCATAAAAATCGGACTTATATAATTTATTTGCTTGTCCTGCACCTGCATCAATATAATTTTCTTTGTCATTTACATACAAGTTATTTTTCATTTCTAAGGAATTAACACCTCCTCCTGTTTGCCAAAAACTAATAAAACGACTATAGTCCCAAAAAGTATTGTTGTAATAATTCATTTTTCGGGTTAATGTTTTAGTTCTTGGTCCCATATAAGCCACCGCATTAATATTTCTTGTACTTTCAGGGTTTCCACTACCATCTAACCTTACACTTGTATATTCATCATTATTATCATACGTTAAATTATGATGTACTGTATAATTCTCAGAGTCCTCTAAATAAAAGGAAATCAGGTATTTTTTATTACTATAATCTTGCGGATCATAAGCAGGAATTCCTTTCATTCCATGAATTTTATTCCACGCTATTACAGTGCCTTGCATATTTAAAGCCTCTGATTTTCCTGTACTGGTAAACATAATAGCTCCTGCATCTTCTCCTAAAGACATAGCTCCATAAAAATCATTATCTACAATTTTTGCGTATACAGACTCTGTAGTTCTTATATGAAAACGTGATGCTTTTCCAAATGTGTTTTTAGTTATCTGGGTATTGTTACCATTATTTTCTACAGCAATGGTAAACTGTCCCATCCATCCAATATCCTCTATGTAACAATTATTAACAATAGAGTTATCGGAACCTTTTAAAATAATAATTCCACTTCCCCAAGTATGCCCAATATAACAACTATCAAAAGTAGTGTTATCTGCATTGTTTAATAAAATCCCTTGTCTAAAAGAACCATATGTTCTTCTGTATTGATAAGGTGATAAATAAGTAAATGAGCAATTGCTTATTGTTGTTGCATTTGCATTTTTTAGCTCAACCTCTCCTACTTTAAAATTTATATTTTCTACAGTAACATTATTTGCTTGTACTTTTAATACATATTGTCTTCTTTGAATTTCGAAATTTTTACCAGAAACGGTTCCTCCCTCAGGCTTGTAATACATTTTATTTTCTGTTTTTTTCCAGAACCACTCTCCCTCATAGTCTAATACAGATAAATCCATTACATAACCAAAACCTTCAGGTTGACCTACCGCAGCATCTCCTCCCCAAACATTTCCTTGAGTATTTAACGATTTAAAAGTAACCATTCTATCATTGCCTCCAGGAGCTCTTGTAACTTGTCCCCCGTCTTGAGAGTATGAAAAAATATTGTTTCTCAACTTTCCTATAAAACCTCTTACAATAGCTTCATTTGTAAATGTTACATCTGGCAGTTTAGGAGTTCCGTTATGCCAAGAAAAAGTTATTTGACCTGTTTGATTTACTCCTGCAGGTTTACTTCCGTTTAACAATACTGCAAAACCAGTACTTTGATCTCTAGGATCCATCATTTCTCGGTTAGAACCAATAATATAATTTTTATAAGCAGAGGTATTGTTAGGAAATCTTGCAATTTGTTTATGCTGTCCCTCTACTATAAGTTGTGTAAACTTAGTTTCAACCTGATTTGTACTTAAAGCTAATTCAAAAATTCCATCACCGTCCGTGTCACTCCAACTAGAATCTCCATACCAATTGGCACCAGAAACAATTACTTTATCTCCATCTTTGGGTCTAATAGTAATGTTATTAACTGTTGCTATAATGGTTTCTCTATAAACTCCCTCATGCAATACTAAATGATCACCTGGGCTAATTAAACCATTATTAAACACATAGTTAATTGTTTTATAGGGAGCCGATGAAGTTCCTCTATCTGTTAAAGCATCAGTTCCCGTTTTTGCTACATGGATATTAGCTGAAAAAGAAATAAAACTAATAAAGAGTAATACATATAAGGGTAATTTTTTCTTAAAAAACACATGGTAGTTGTAATTCATTGTAACTATTTATTTTGATTAGTTTGCTAAAACTAGCAAACAACTCTTAATTTATTAGCTACACATGTCTAGAGTATAATTTATGTAAACTCCAAAGCCTTTTTTTATCTGTTAATACGCAATATTGTATCCTTTGTAGAGTTGATGTCTAGTTTAGAACACAAACCCAAAACAACATATATTAATAAAAAGACAATTAATTTAAAATATCTTTACAAAAACAACTATAAAATTATCTATATATCACCTAAAACAACAAAAAACAAACAATAACATTTATCTATCACACAAGAAATATAACGAACCTAGTTGAAACTGAATTTTAAAAAAATTATTTCATTATTTTTTTAAAGATTATCCCTCCCTTATATTTAATTTCTAACAAATAAATTCCAGAAGCTAAAAAAGAAGTATTTATAGAATTTTCTATCCCTTGTGCTACCTTCATTTTTTGAGACAATACTACACTACCATTAAAACTTACAATAGTTATCAATACTTCAGTTGCATCTTTAACATCGGTTCCAAAAACAATATTTAATTGATCTTTAAACGGGTTAGGATATACCTCCAACTGCTTGTCAAAATCCTTAAAATCATCAACACTCAAACCACTATTTGGGTTTGCCAAACTATCAAAAGATGCATTGGTTAAATTTGACCCTGCATTAAAAACTCTTTCTTTCCACCAATTGTTACTTCCTTCCCACGCTCCAATTGTAGGATCTGTTTCTGAAGTAATATTAGCAATTGTGACACCTCCAGAATTGTATGTCGAACTAGATTTTAATCTAAAATTTCCGTTAGCAGCATCTTGATAATGATCTGCTGCACTGCTTACGTATTTAATTTGTTCTGTAGTTACATTATAATTTAAAGGAGCTACTGCTATCGCTTGTGAAAAGTTATACAAACTAGTTTCAGAAATACTACCTACCAAACTAGGTTTTCCGCTCATTAAAATATTGTTTTTGTATTGTAAATCGTTTACACCTCCACCATCATGTTGCCAAAAAGTTAAAAAATTATCGTAGTTCCAAGCTGTATTGTTGTAGTAATACATTTTTCTTGTTAGGTTTCTGTTTCTAGGACCTAAGTACATAACATCACCTTTACTTTCTGTATACTCAGGTGTCACTCCATCACTTTGTAATCTTTTACTTGTATAAGTATCCCCTTTTATATTGTAAACTATATTATGATGTACAGTATAATTGTCTACATCTTCTAAATACAACGCAACAACTTTTTGCCTTTTGTATATTGGTGTAGTATCATAGGCTGGAATTCCTCTTAAATCATGAATTCTATTCCAAGCAATTAAGGTTCCGTTCATATTTAACTGTGCTGATTTACCAGTACTTGTAAACATAATAGACCCTGCATCTTCTCCCATAGCCATAGCTTCATAAAAATCATTATCTGTAATTTTTGTGTAAACTGATTCTGTGGTTCTAATATGAAAACGAGAAGCTCTACCAAACGTATTGTTTGTAATTTGTGTATTGTTTCCGTTATTTAATAACGACACGGTAAATTGTCCCATCCAACCAATATCTTCTATAATAGAATTGTTTATAACAGTATTATCAGATCCTGGTTCTACAACAATTCCGCTTCCCCAAGTATGGCCAATATAACAACTTTCAAAAGTAGTATTGTCTGCATTACCTAACACAATCCCTTCTTTTAAAACACCATAAGTTCTTCTGTAATGGTATGGAAATAAATACGTAAAACTGCAATTGCTAACGGTTAAGTTTTGTGCATTTTTAACCTCCATAGTAGCCGCTTTAACATGTATTTTTTCAATAGTTACGTTATTGGCTTCTACCTTTAATGCATATTTTCTTTTTTTAACCTCAAAGTTTTTTCCAGTTACGGTTCCTCCTACAGGCTTATAATATAAAGTGTTTTCTGTTTGTTTGTAAAACCATTCTCCTTCATAATCTAACACCGATAAATCCATAATGTATCCAAAACCTTCTGGTGCTGAATAAGCATCTGTTTTTCCCCATGAATTCCCTTGCTCATTAAAAGATTTAAAAGTCACCATTCTATCATTATTCCCACTTGCTCTAGTAACCTGTCCTCCATCTTGAGAGTATGAAAAAATATTATTTCTCAATTTTCCAATAAACCCTCTTACAATGGCTTCGTTGGTAAAAGTTACATTTGGTAATTTAGGAGTTCCATCATGCCAAGAAAAAGTTACTTGACCTGTTGCATTGGTTCCTGCTGGTTTGCTTGCATTTAACAACACTGCAAAACCACTTTTTTGATCCAATGGATTCATCATTTCTTTATTACTACCAGAAATATAGTTTTTAACAGCTGTTGTATTGTTGGGAAATCTTGCTATTTGTTGATGTACACCGTCTACAAATAATTGAGTAAAATCAGTTTCAACTTCATTTTTATTCAAGGTCATTTTAAAAACTCCAGGTCTGCTACCGTCTGCTTGCCAGCTAGTATCTCCATACCAATTGGCTCCAGAAATGGTTACCTTGTCATCTTCAAAAGGTTTAATTGTAACTCCGCTTGTATTTACAACTACTGTTTCTCTATACACTCCTGCATGAATAACCACTATATCTCCATTACTAATTAAATTGTTATCAAAAACATAGCTAATGGTTTTATAAGGATTAGAAGAAGCTCCTCTTCCTGTAGGTGCATTTACACCCGTTTTGGAAACGTGTATTTCTGCGGCAAAAGACAGTATTGTGCTAAATAGCATGATACAAAATGCTATTCTTCTCTTAAAAAAAGATAGGTAGTTGTTTTTCATTTTAGATGTTTGTTTGGTTAGTTTTATAAAACTAGCAAACAACAACTCACTTATTAGACACAAATGGTTTTGAGTATATTTTTAATAAACACGAAACTCTGATTTAAAGCAATTTCAGCTATTTATATCCAATTTGTACAGTTTACATCTAGTTGTCACTCCTACCAAAAACCAAACATACTTCAAAAAACACATTAAAAAAAAACAAAAAACTTAAAGAAATAGGTTAAAAAAAATCAAATTATTAATAAAGTGATTATTTTAACCATTCTATATATCCTCCTTTTAAATCGTAAATATTTACAAAACCGCTATTTAACATTTGGTCTAGAGCTTTTAAACTCCTTTTACCAGAACGACAATAAATATAGGTTGGTTTATTTTTATCTAAAGTTTCTATTTGTTCTTTAAATTTATTTTGAGACAATACATTTATATTTATTGCATTCTTAATATGGCCTGTATTAAATTCTTTTACGGTTCTTACATCAACAATCTGAATTTTATCTTGCCTCAAAGCTTTTTTAAACTCTATAACAGACAATCTACTTTCTTTTAATTGATGTTCTTTAAATTTTTGAAATACAAACCATACAACTATAATAGCCGCTATAATGATATAAATTATTTGTTTCATCTTTTATAATGTTGACGGGCAAACATATGCCGTTTTAGGAATTGTAGATTCTTTAATTTTTGCAAAACCACCTGCAATATCTACAAAATTATGAATTCCTCTACTTTTTAAAATAGAAGCAGCAATCATACTTCTATAACCTCCTGCACAGTGGATATAAAAGTTTTCTTCTGATGGAAATTCATTTAAATGATTGTTTAAATCATCTAAAGGAGTATTTTTTGCAGCCTCTATTCTTTCCGATAAAAATTCACTGTTTTTTCGTACATCAAAAACTGGAGTTTCTTTATTTATAATTGTTTCTAAGGCAGCTGCCGTTATTTGACGAACCATATCATATTCTCTTCCTGATTGTACCCAAGTTTTAAATCCGCCTTTTAAATATCCTAAAGTATTGTCAAAACCTACACGAGACAATCTTGTAATAGTTTCTTCTTCTCTACCTTCTGGAATTACCAATACAATTGGTTGCTTTACATCACCTATTAAAGCACCAACCCATGGAGCAAAACTACCATCAATACCTATAAATATAGATTGAGGAATGTGTCCTTTTGCAAATTCTTCTTGAGACCTAACATCCAATACCAAAGCACCTGCTTCGTTTGCCAATTGTTCTAATTCTTCTGGAGACAGCCCATGTGTACCTTGTTTTATTACTTCAGCAATATCTTCATACCCCTCTTTGTTCATTTTAACATTTAAAGGAAAATATTGTGGAGGAGGCAACAAACCTTCTGTTACTTCTTTTACAAACTCAGCTTCGGTCATATCTGCTCTTAACGCATAATTATTCTTTTTTTGATCTCCTAAAGTTCCTTTGGTTTCTTTACTTAAGTTTTTTCCACAAGCAGAACCTGCTCCATGTCCTGGATAAATAATTAAATCATTGGACAACGGCATTATTTTAGTTCGTAAACTTTTATACAAAGTTGCGGCTAGTTGGTCTTGAGTCATGTCTGCTGCTTTTTGAGCTAAATCTGGTCTACCTACATCTCCTAAAAACAAAGTATCTCCTGTAAACAAAGCATAATCTTCTCCATTTTCATCCTTTAACAAATAAGTGGTAGATTCCATAGTATGCCCCGGTGTGTGCAAAGTAACAAGAGTTACATTTCCCACTTTAAATTCTTGCTGATCTTTTGCTATAATTGCATCAAAAGTTGGATTTGCATTAGGACCATACACAATAGGTGCTCCTGTTTTTTTTGATAATGTTACATGTCCGCTTACAAAATCTGCATGAAAATGAGTTTCAAAAATATACGTAATGCTAGCGTTGTTTTTGGTAGCCATATCAATGTAAGGTTGTACCTCTCTTAACGGATCTATAATTGCTACCTCTCCATTACTTTCTATATAATAAGCTCCTTGAGCCAAACACCCTGTATAAATTTGTTCTATTTTCATTTTTTCTACTTTTTTGTATTTCAAAAATACGTTGGTTTTTACTTAACTACAGTAACATAAGTTATACTCTATTTTACTGTTTGCTGGCATATTTTGTTTTGCAAATCATCTTTACAAATAATCCCGTCAAAACAATCTACAGCTTCATAAGTTCGTACAAATAAACTTTCCTTCCCTAAAACTGCTATCAGTCCATTGTTAAACAAAACATCTCTAGTAGGACCAATAGCTCCTGTAATAAAAAATTGAATATTTTGCCCTTTTAATTGTTCTATATATTTTATCAACATTGCATTAGCACTGCTATCTATATAGCTAATAGATTCCGCATTAAGAATAACAGCTTTTAATGTTTTCTTTTTTTGGTGGATTAATGCCTCTAATTTTTTCTTAAAAAAATCTTTATTTCCAAAAAATAGCTGAGCATCAAAACGTATAATTAGCAAATCATCTCTATGTTTTACTTGCTCATTAAACCTTTCTATATTCTTAAAATAATTACTACCATCTATTCTTGCCAACACAGCAATATGTGGTTGTGAGGTTCTGTAAATCATTACTACCAATGATGCTAAAATCCCAATTAAAATTCCTTGTGTAATACCTACAAACAGCGTAATGATAAAAGTAGCTATCAATAAAAAAAACTCATCTCTATTTTGGTTCCACAATTGAAATGGTAATTTAAAATCGATTAATTTATAAACTGCCACCATAATCATAGAAGCTAAAACGGCACTAGGTAGATAATAAAACAAAGGAGTTAAAAACAACAATGTCAACCCTATAACCAAAGCACTTACAATGCTAGAAAAACCTGTATTTCCCCCTGCCTGATTGTTTACGGCTGTTCTAGAAAAACCTCCTGTGGTAGGATATGATTGAAACAATGAACCTATAATATTAGAAGTTCCTAAAGCTACCAATTCTTGATTGGCATCTACATGATAATTTTCTTCATTCTCTTCTAAAGATTTAGAGACCGAAATGGCCTCCATATAAGCAACCAACGCTAAGGTTAATGCCAAAGGTGTTAATTCTGAAAATGGAATATTTTGAAGGCTCGGAAATTTAAAAGAAGGCAATCCTTTAGGAATGTTTCCCACAATTTTAACTCCTAGCAGATGCAAATCAAAAAAATAAACAGCAAATGTTCCTAAAACAACCACAACCAATGCTGATGGTATCTTAGGTAAATATTTTTTTAACAATACAATTACTACTATTCCCAAAAAGCTAATCAATAAGGTTATTAATTGTGTTTCTGACAGATGTATAAAAACTTCTGTTAATAACAAATGTAATTTAGAACTCCCATGTATAGAAATTCCTAAAAAATGTTTTAACTGACTTAATCCTATTACAATAGCCGCTGCCGATGTAAAACCACTAATTACAGGTTTTGATAAAAAATTAACTAAAAAACCCAATCTTAAAACTCCTAGCAACAACTGAAAAACTCCCATAAATAAGGACAAAAATATTGCCATTGCAATATAATTCTCTATTCCTGTAACACTTAAAGTTCCTAAACTTGCGGCTACCAATAAAGAATCCATAGCTACGGGACCTACAGACAACTGTCTAGAAGTTCCCATTATAGCATAAATTACCTGTGGCATTAAAGCAGCATACAATCCAAAAACAGGAGGTAAACCTGCAATCATAGCATAGGCCATTCCTTGTGGTATTAACAAAATACCTACAGTAATACCCGCAACAACATCACCATAAATAAATGCTCTTTTATAATTAGGCAACCAATTTAAAATAGGGAAATATTGTTTCATAAAGAGTTTTAAATATAGCTACAAAACTAAGTTGATTATACCCCATTCACAGTAACAAAAGTTACACTAAAAAATTATGCAGATTACTTTGTGTATATCAGCTAGATTGGGCATTTTTACACTTTTAAAACAAACACTACTTCCCTATGGCAAATGCGCAAAAAGAAGTCATCTTATTAAAAGTTTCAGGACAAGACAAACCTGGAGTTACAGCGGGTTTAACCTCTGTTTTAGCACAATACAAGGCTAATATTTTAGATATCGGTCAGGCAGATATTCACGATACTTTATCTTTAGGATTGTTATTTGAAGTTCCTGCAGGAAACGACTCTGCTCCTGTTTTAAAAGATTTATTATTTAAAGCTTATGAACTTGATATAAAGGTGAAGTTTATCCCTATCTCTATAGATGATTACGAAAACTGGGTAAAAGCACAAGGAAAGCCTCGTTATATTGTTACTATTTTAGGAGAAACTTTGGCAGCTGCACAAGTATCTGCCGTTACAAGAGTAATGGCAGAGGAAGACTTAAATATTGATTCTATTAAGCGTTTAACAGGTAGAACTTCTTTAATAGAAAACAATGAACAACCTCGTTCTTGTATTCAATTATCTGTAAGAGGTGAAGTTAAAAACAAAGAAGCCATGACTTCAAAATTCATGGAAATTTCTAGAAACTTAAATGTGGATTTATCTTTTCAAGAAGATAATATTTACCGTAGAAATAGACGTTTGGTTTGTTTTGATATGGATTCTACTTTGATACAAGCAGAAGTTATTGATAAATTGGCTGAGTTAGCTGGTGTAGGTGAAGAAGTTTCTGCAATTACAGAATCTGCAATGCGTGGCGAAATTGATTTTAACACTAGTTTTAAGAAACGTATGGCTATGTTAGAAGGTTTAAGTGAAGATGTTTTACGAGAGGTTGCCGTTAATTTACCTATTACCAAAGGTGCTCATCGTTTGTTTAAAGCTTTAAAATACTACGGATTTAAAACCGCTATTTTATCAGGTGGATTTACCTATTTTGCTCATTATTTACAAAAAGAATTAGGTATTGATTATGTACACGCTAATCAACTAGAAATTAAAGACGGTGCTTTAACCGGTGGGTATGTAGGTGAAATTGTTGATGGTAATAAAAAAGCTGAATTTTTAAAAGCAATTGCAAAAAAAGAAGGAATTCATATTAATCAAACAATTGCTGTTGGTGATGGTGCTAACGATTTACCCATGTTAAATCTAGCAGGTTTAGGAATTGCTTTTCATGCAAAACCTAAAGTAAAAGAAAGTGCAGAAAGCTCTATTTCTAGTTTAGGATTAGATGGTGTATTGTATTTACTAGGTTACCATGATAGACATATTGATTTGATGTAAAACAGATTGTAATATTATAAACAAAAAACTCTCTTAATTATTTTAAGAGAGTTTTTTGTTACAAAACGTTTAAAGAATTCCTGTGTAATTCTATAATTCCTTGTTGTTCTAACTTTTTTAACAATCTACTAATAACAACTCTAGAGGTATGCAGTTCATATGCTATTTCTTGATGTGTACTTTTTATTGTAGTACTTCCCGTAACAGCTACTTTATCTTTTAAATATTTTAACAGACGTTCGTCCATTTTTTTAAAAGCAATATTATCTATCGCTTCTAACATCTCCATCAACCTATTATGATAACTATTTAACACAAAGTTTCTCCAACTTTTATATTTCCCTATCCATTCATCCATCTTTTCTACAGGAACCATAAGTAGCTTTGTATCTAATTCTGTAACTGCTTTTATTTCACTTTTTTTATTTCCTGTACAGCAACTCATCGTCATAGCACAAGTATCGCCCTTTTCTAAAAAATACAAAAGCAATTCATCTCCTTCATCATCTTCTCTTAAAATCTTAATAGCTCCATCAATTAACAAAGGCATAGATTTTATGTATTGCCCAATATTCATTAACGTAGTACCTGCTTTTACTTCTTTAATGGTTCCTACGTTACTAATTTCTTGCAATAATTCTTTTTCAAAAAGATACCCATAATGTAATTCTAACTCTGTAATCATATTCGTTATTTAACTAGATTATTAAAAATATCAAAATATATACTAGAAATGCCTAAACCAGACTAAAAAACATATAAAAATTAAGTTACCCTGTGATAAAAAGATGAAACCAACCTGTTAAAACACAGTTAGTTTACTGTCAGTCTTTTATAGCTTTACTATATGGAATATTACTAATATTTAAAATTCAAAATTATGAAGTATTTAAACAAAAACATCGAAGAAATTGGTAAAAGATCTAATGAAAAATCATTAGTAAATCGTTCAACATCATGTGGAATATTTCAAAACCATGACTTTAATAGTCCTGCTGTAAAAAACACACTTCAAAATAAAAAAACGGACTCTTCTAAAGTAGAAACAGAGTCATTAAATTATCTTTTTATTTAATTTAAGATGTATTCTGACTAAAAATAACAACCTTTTAAATATATACAATTATGAGCTATTTAAACAAAAGCATTGAAACCTCTTCTAAAAAAGTAAGTAATACTTCTTTAGTAAATCGTTCTTTATCAGATGGTATTTTTAAAACTTCTGACTACAATATTTTTCTTGTAAAAGAATCTGGATTAGGAGTACGATCTTTATCTTGTAGTTAAAACCTATTTCTTTTTGTGTAAGTTTACGTTATAAATAATGACTCATTATAAAAAGAAACCATGAAGTATTTAAGCAAAGACATAGAGGCATTATCTAAATTACAAAATAACAGATCTTTGGTTAGAGCCAATACATCTTGTGGTATTTTTCAAGACACAGACTACACAAAAGACACAGGTAAACTTTACCATCAACAAAAAATAGAAACCTTAAAACCTAAAAAGTAGAGTCTTTAACAAAAGACTCTACTTTTTAGGTTTTAACCAAACAAACAACAAATAAACTGAACAAATCTAAACAAATAAAACCTTTTTTTATAAAAAGTTAATCATTTGTACTATTCATTAAGCTTCCTCTTTTCCTTTCTTTTTTAAATCCTCTTTATTTTTGATTGTTAGCTCTAGATAGAATTATAACTATTTAGAAAATCTTTAAACCTTCAAAAATGACATACAAAAAACTAAATTTTGTACTTTTTATTTTTATAATTCCTTTTTTGTCCACCAGTCAAGAAACTGCATCTAGCTTTTTCAACCGCCTACAAAATGAACCTGTGGTTTCAGAAAACTCAATTATTTGGAATCAAGTAGGACCAGGTAATGCTGGTTTTGCCAATTTAATTAGATACCACCCTACCATTCCCGGATTGGTAGTTGAATGTCCTGACATGTGGAATATTTATCAATCTAACAACAACGGACAACAGTGGGAAAGTATTAAAGATTACGATGGAAATGGAGATTTTTACCACATAAGAGATTTGTATTATTCTCCCAGTGATACCAATTTTGGATTAGCTATAGAATCCTCTAGGTTATGGAAAACTACTGATTTAGGAAAAACTTGGACAAACATAACGCATTGTCCTTGGTACAAACAAGATAGTAATGGATATGATAAAAGTGGTTGGGAAAAAAAAGTTGCTTCTTTGGCAATAGATCCTAATGATAAAAATATTTGGTTTGTAGGCGGTGGTTCTAATGTTAGAGGTCAAGAATGGTTGTCTTGCTACCAACAAATTACTGCTGCTGCCCCTCACGGACTCTCTGCAACCAACGAAGGTAAATTATGGAGAACTACCAATGCAGGTGCTAGCTGGACTTTGGTTAATTCTGGTATAAACACAAAGGCACAAATAGGTAGAATTATTGTGAATCCTAACAACTCACAACAAGTTTTTGCTTCTTCTAACTATGGCTTGTATCGCTCTAATAATGGAGGAACTACTTGGACAAATATCTCATCTGGTCAACTAGACAATGAAATTATTATGGACATGGATTTTTACTACAATACAACTACAAACAAATTTACGTTATACGCAATAGACCAGACACAGTACATCCCCAATGGTAATACAACAAACTGTACAGGAGGAATTTTTAAATCTAACGATAACGGAACTACTTGGACAAATATTACAGGGAATTTAGGATTAGATATCAATCAACTTACAGGAGGTACTGCTGCAAATTATTACAAATACATTTCGGCATGGTTTGAGATTTCTGAATCTGAGGCAAAAACAACCTATCCCACTTTACCAACCCAAGCTCTACAAATTTTTAACATGATAAGTACAGACCCTAGTAGGGATGGTGCTTTGTATATTGGTTTTGCAGATCCACAAACAGCAAACTCTATTGTACCAGGTAGATTATGGACCACTAGTAATGATGGTACTAAATGGACTAACACAGCAAGACTTTACGAACATGTATGGGAAGCTGACAAAGATTATTGGACTTCTAGAGGCAATCCATATCATGAAAATATGACGGTAGGACATTCATCACCTCACCAGCAATCTGGAAATAATTATGCTTTGCGTTCTATGCGTGGATTAGATGTAGGAGTTGATGGTAGTGTAATGATTATTTCTGATCACAGTACCATGTTAAGTACAGATAACGGAGTTAGTTGGCAACAAGTTGATGAAGATTATACCGCTAACGGAAATATTATAGGACACGGAAATAGTAATTTACCCGCTTTAGATATTGCACAAGATCAGCGTTACGAAACCGCTATTTTAGGTTCTGGTGAACATAGAGTCTGGATTCCTACCAACGATAGTCCTGATAATAGACAAGCTTTAAAATATATAAAAAGTGCACAACAAACCGTAATCACTATAGCTTTTGATCCTTATGATGCACAAACTATTTATGGTACCTCTAGCAGACAAGCTGAAAAACAAAATATTTTTAGAAGTACTGATGGAGGTCTAACTTGGTCTAACTACGGTGTTGCCACACCAGCAACCAACGCTTGGGGAGATGATTTTTACACCAACGCACTAACTGTAGACCCTATAGATAATAAACATTTATACTTTGGTATTACCGATATTAAAACAGCATCCAAACAAAGCATGGGAGGGTTTTATTATTCTGATGATTATGGTAAAACTTTTTCTACAAGAAACAACGGCCTGCCAAGTCCTGTTAGAGTAGAAGATATTGCTTTTGATCCAAGAGATGACTCTAAGCAATCTTTATTTGTAGCAGCAGAAAAAAGCACATTCAGTCAAATTATTCCACTAGCAAATGGTGGCTTATATCACTCAACCAACAGAGGTGAAAGCTGGACTAAAATAAACACACCTTCTTCTATAGAGGGAGTCAACAAAATTGTATTTGATCACACCAACAGAATGTATATTACCACAGGCTATAGAGGTAATGGTAATGGTGTTTGGTATACGGATAATTTTGGCGAAAATTGGAATCAAATTTTTAATTATGATGGTGCAGAGCATATCGATGTTTCTCCGTATGATTCCAATTTACTAACCGTTACCGTAGAACATTTGGCATTAAACCCTGGAGTATATTACAGTAAAAACAGAGGATTAACTTGGGAAAAGAATAACACTAATATTGCTTCTCCTAACCACATAGAAGACATCCGTTTTGATCTAAAAAATCCATCAGAAATATGGATGGCTACGCTAGGTAGTGGTTTTTACAAAGGTAAAATTAAAGATGGTGAAAACATTCAAGTTATTGATGTTACTCCCAACGCAGTAGAATACAACAGCGGTGGAAAAATTCAATTATCAGCACAAATTATCCAACACGAATTTGATCGTGAAACAATTATCTGGAAGTCAGAAAATCCTTCTGTAGCAACCGTAAATCAGAGCGGATTGGTTACTCCAATAAAAAAAGGTAATGTTAAAATTTGGGCAACTGCTGTTAATGGAAGATACTCAGACTATTCAACAGTTGTTATAAAAGAAGAACCCAATCTTTCTACTCCAAATATCAACTCTACTACCAATGTTACTATTTCGCCTAATCCGTTTGTAAATACAATAAACATTGCGTTACCCAACAGCAATAATGATGATTCTTTAGAAGTAAAAATACATTCTACAGTAGGAGCTTTAATCTACAACCAAACACACTCTCTAATAAATAATCAGGTAAATTTTACCATTCCTAATTTGCAAAAAGGAGTCTATATTATTTTTTGTCAAAACTCATATATAACCCAAGCTGCTAAAATTTTTAAAAACTAATCCTAATAGGTAAGCCTATCAATATATTAAGACAAGACATAACTTAAAAAAAGAGGTTCATTTTACAAAATGAACCTCTTTTTTTATTCTTCAATATTTTTCCACCAATTGGCATATTTACTAATTGAATCTTTTACTATAATTGGCTCTCCTATTTTGGGAGTAATCACTTTTAGGTTTAACTCTTTGGCTTTTAATTGAACACGCTCTACAGGATCTGTCCATGTGTGTAATGCTAATTTAAAACCTGCCCAATGAATTGGTATTATTTTTTTTGCTTGCACATCTATTCCTGCCTGTGCAGTTTCTTCGGGCATCATATGAATGTCTGACCACATCTCATTATACTGTCCACATTCCATCATCGCCAAATCAAAAGGACCATACTTATTTCCTATTTCTTTAAAATGATTGGCATAACCACTATCTCCACTAAAATAAATATTCTCTTTTTTTGATTGAATTACCCAAGAGCTCCACAAAGTACTTTGTCCGTTACTCAGTTTTCTTCCAGAAAAATGTTGTGCAGGGGTACAAACTAAATTCAATTCTTTAAAATTAACTTCTTGCCACCAATCCATTTCAGTTATTTTGGTTTCATCAATTCCCCAAGCTTTTAAGTGTGTGCCCACTCCTAAAGGTGTATAAAAATGATTTGTTTTGTGTTTTATTTTTAAAACCGATTCATAATCTAAATGATCGTAATGATCATGAGAAAAAACAACAGCATCTATCTCTGGTAATTTATCAATATCTAAAGGAAAATCGCTATTAAAACGATCTCCTCCCAACAACGGATGTGGGGCTGCTACTTTTCCAAACATAGGGTCTATTAATATATTTTTCCCATCTATTTGCAATAAAAAAGCAGAATGTCCAAACCAAACCAATCTTGTTTCTCCTTTGTAATTTGCCACTTCATTTGCTTCTAATTTATCAACTTTTAAATTTTTAGCAGGACGACTGTTAGGTACTTTTGTGGTAAAAAAAGTATAGGCTAATTTTATGTTTTCAGAAAAACTTAATTTTTCAGGAACTGGATTTGTATTCTGAAATTTTCCATCTTTAAATTGTTTTGATTGTTTATAAATCAATTGTGCTTCTTCAGAAACATCTCCTCCAAAACTTGGATAAAATTTATTAAATGCTATATATGCTACAATTAGGAAACCTATAATTAGTAAGATTGTTATCATTATTTTCTTTATCATTTATTTAAATTGATTTAGTAGTTTTCATTAAAAAACAAAAAACCAGAGAAGTTTACTTCTCTGGTTTTGAATATACCTATTTACATAGATGTATTTTTATTCTTTATGAATTACCATTGAAACAAAGGTCTGTCTTGCATAAAGTCGTTTACTTTATTAGCAATTCCTTCTAAAACTTCTTCGTTTTCAAAGTTGTTAATTACTTCATCAATAAAGTTGGCAACCACGGCCATATCGTCTTCTTTTAAACCACGAGTAGTTACTGCAGAAGCTCCTAAACGGATACCAGAAGTTACAAATGGAGAACGAGTATCATAAGGAACCATGTTCTTGTTCACTGTAATATCTGCTTTTACCAATGCTTGCTCAGCATCTTTACCAGATAGATTTTTATTTCTTAAATCTATTAACATACAGTGATTGTCTGTACCTCCAGAAATAATTTTATAATCTTTAGCCACTAATTCTTTTGCCAATCTAGCTGCGTTCTTTTTAACCTGAACTTGGTAGTGTAAATATTCATCTTGTAATGCTTCTCCTAAAGCGATAGCTTTGGCAGCAATAACATGCTCTAACGGTCCACCTTGCATTCCTGGGAATACAGAACTGTTAATAATAGCAGACATTTTCTTTAAACTTCCGTTTTTTAAAGTAATACCGTCTTTGTTGTCAAAATCCTGACCCATCATAATCATTCCTCCTCTAGGACCTCTTAAAGTCTTGTGAGTCGTTGTTGTTACAAAGTGACAGTGAGGCATTGGATCGTTTAAGATTCCTTTTGCAATCATTCCGGATGGGTGAGAAATATCTGCTAACAAATAAGCTCCAACGGCATCTGCAATTTCTCTAAACTTAGCAAAATCAATATCTCTAGAGTAAGATGATGCTCCTGCAATAATCATTTTTGGTTTTTCCGCTTTTGCGATTTCCATAATGTTATCGTAGTTTAAAACCTCCGTTTCTTTATCTACACCATAATGAACTGCTTTGTAAATTTTTCCTGAAAAGTTTACCGGAGAACCGTGTGTTAAGTGACCACCGTGAGATAAATCAAAACCTAAAATTTTATCTCCTGGCTCTAATACAGAAAAATAAACCGCTGCATTTGCTTGTGAACCTGAGTGAGGCTGTACGTTTACGTATGCTGCTCCATATAATTCTTTTGCTCTATCTATAGCTAATTGTTCAACAATATCTACTACTTCACATCCTCCATAGTATCTTTTACCTGGATATCCTTCAGCATATTTATTTGTTAAAACAGAACCTTGCGCTTCCATCACTTGTTCACTAACAAAGTTTTCAGAAGCAATCAATTCAATTCCTTTTAATTGTCTTTCTTTTTCGTCTTGAATTAAATCAAAAATGATTTGATCACGTTTCATATTCTAGGTGTTTTTGAGGTTGAAAATGAATTGCAAAAATAAGAAATATTTATTCATGCTTTACTAAAAGTACTAAGAATATATTACTATAAAATTCTTCTATTCAGAAAGCTATCCTTTATTCTATTTTTTTATCAATACAAAACAGAAAATTTTACTTTTGCATTCGTTAACAAAGAAACAATTACCGCTAAAAGTCCACGTATAAAGTTTGGCTCAAAATTTGGCTTATCTAAAAAAAACATTCCTATGATAAAAAAACTACCTTATTTTTTTCTATTCCTTTTTATAGTAAGCTGCTCAGGATTAAAAACTTCTCAAAAACATTTAGCTCAAGGAAACTATGACCAAGCTATTGAACAGGCTTTAACTTATTTACAAAGTAACAGATACGGAAAAAAAGCTCCTGATTTTCATCAGTTATTATTTGAATCTTATCAAAAAGCTGTTGCAAAAGACAAACGTACTCTTGATTATTTAAGTCAAGACACAAATCCTGAAAGTTTAGAACAAAAGTTTAATACGTTGTTACATTTAGAAAATAGACAAAACAAAATTCGTCCGTTAATGCCTATAGATGGATTTACTTTTAAATTTGATAATTATACAAATCAGACTTTAAGCGTAAGAGACAGCTTATCTGATTATTTGTATTACAAAGCCAATGATAAACTAATCAGTAAAAACAAGCAATTTATTAGAGAAGCTCATGAAGATTTTAAGTACCTACAAAGTATTAACTCTAACTACAAAGATGTTCCGCAACTTATAAACAACTCAAAAACCAAAGGAACAGATTATGTGCTGGTAGCATTTAAAAACAAAACTGGAAAAGTAATTCCTAAACAATTAGCTAATACTATTTTAGATTTAAGCGACTACAATTTAGATAATTATTGGATTAATTATCTAAACTCTTTTGACGAAAACACCACTTATGATTATGTGATGGAAGTAACCTATAATCAAATAAACTTGAGTCCAGAACGTATTAAAGAAACCTTATTGGTACAAGAAAAAGAAATAGTAGATGGTAAAGAATATGTTTTAGATGAAAAGGGAAATGTAAAAAAGGACAAAGACGGAAACGATGTTAAAAAAGACAAATTGGTAAAAGTAACAAGTACTTTTCATCAGTTTTTACAAAGCAAAAATTGTACTATTAAAGCAACAGCTCGTTTTTTAAGGTTTGACAATCAACAAACATTGTCTAGTATTCCTTTAAATAGTGAATTTATTTTTGAGCATTATTATGCAAGTCAAAAAGGAGATCAAAGAGCATTAACAGACATACATTTAAACTGGCTTTCTAATAAAAAAATTCCGTTTCCTACAAATAATCAAATGATTTTAGACACTAGTAATGATGTAAAACGTCAATTACAAAGTATTATTACAAACCAAAACTTCTAATTCTTTTAAACTATAATAAATGAACTACAAAATGATTGTATTGGATATGGACGACACCTTGCTAACGGATGATCACACTATATCAATCAGAAATAAAAAAGCCATTAAAGCTGCACAAGAAAAAGGTGTATATGTAGTTTTAGCTTCAGGAAGACCAACTCCTGCTATGACTAACTTTGCAAAAGAATTAGAGCTAGATAAATACAATTCTTATATTATCTCTTTTAACGGAGGTCAAATTATAAATATGACTACAGAAGAGTGTATTTTTGAACAAACGCTAAAAGTTAAAGACATTCATCAACTATATGACTACAGCCAGGCTAACAATACTGCTTTTATTACATACTATAACGGAGCTATTATAGGAACTCAAGATTCTGAATACATAGATGTAGAAAAAAACTTAACAGGTATGCCGTATCATAAGGTCACTAATTTAAAAGAAAGCGTTACCCAAAACTGTGTAAAATGTTTATTATTAGAAGAACCTACTTATTTAAAAACAATAGAAACTAACCTAAAAAAAGTAAGACCAGATCTTAGTATTGCTAGATCTAAACCTTTCTTTTTAGAAGTTATGCCCCAAGGAATAGACAAAGCAGCAACGCTAAACAGACTAATACAACAATTAGGAATTAAACAAGAAGAAACTATTGCGGTAGGGAACGCAGGTAATGATTTAACCATGGTTGAATTTGCCGGCCTAGGTGTTTGGGTAGAAAATGTTACTCCTGAATTAAGACACAAAGCAGATGTTATTGTAGCCTCTAACAATAATGATGGAGTGGCAGAAGTAATAGAAAAATATATTTTATAGTACCTAAAAAACAACAAAACTGACAGCCAATTAACTAAAATCAAGTTGATTGGCTATTTTTTTACATAATTTTATAAACTATAAATCAAAAAACGAATACGATGAAAAAAAGAATCTGTCCGTGTTGTAACTCAACACTGCGTTCTAAAAAACGCAAAAAGAAGTTTCTGAAACTATTGTTTTTTGTTGAATTATTAAACTGTGCAAGATGTAGTACCTTTTATGCCTATTTAAAAGGACTAGACAAAACAGTTTGCATTACCCCAGGAGTTTCAGAAGAAAACACTACAGAAAGTGTTGCATAAAAAAAGCCACTCAATTGAGTGGCTTTTATTTTATTTAAGAAAATTTTTAGTCTTCGCTTTCATTGTCTGCTAACTGAGAATTTCCTTTCCACTCATAAACACTTGCAATTCTGTAATCAGATCCAAAGTCTACTTGTGTTAAAGCTTCTGTATTGTTTTTCCAGAAAAACCATCTTCCAGCTTTTTTTCCATTCTCGTAATGTCCCATAGATACTTTTTGACCTTTATTGTCAAAAGACTTCCATGTTCCATGTAATTTTTTATCCGCAGTAATAAATCCAGTTTGTGATACCAATCCATTTTCATGGAAAAGTGTTACTTCATATAAATCTCCTTGTTTTTGAACTTTTACATTGTCTTTTTGACCGTATGTAACCAGTCCAACGAATAATGATAATATTAATAATGTAGTTTTCATAATAGTTGTATTTATGTTGATAAGACAAAGATACAACTATTTTACAATTGAACAACATTAAATTAACATTAAATTAACATTAGAAACCTAAAAACAGCTAAAAAACTGATTTAAAACACATTACAATGTTAATTCTAAAATTCCGTAATGTGAATCTTGCTGAGTTACTTCACCGTTTTCTAACACAATTGCTTGTGGAGATTGGTGAACAACTTTGAATTTATCTGCTATTGCAGCAGAAATGTCTCTGTGTGCTATTAAATCTAAAAAGTACAACGTATACTCCTCTCCTATTTGTTTTTCAAACTTATTTAACACACTTGCACTAATACTACAACGTGTACTGTGTTTAAAAATAACAACTTTATTCTGCTTAGAAGCCTCTACAACATCGTTCAATTGATCGACTGTTGTTAATTCATTCCAATTTACTTTTGATGCTTTTTCTCCACCTTCTGATTTACTTCCCAATATTTTGTCAAAAAATCCCATACACTATCTTATTATAATTATATACTAAAGCAAATATATTGCTTCTTTTACTATTTATTAGTAAAATCAGTCGTTGTAATACAAACAGCTTACAAACAAGACAAAAAGTCTTAAAACCATCAATATACACAGACAAACTGTCTAATTACAAGACAATTATTCCGTTTCAAACCAAAGGAATAACAATTGCTATAACCTCATAAATAAAAGCTAGCAAAAAAGAATTTAAAAATCCTTAAAACCAACAATTATGAACTTTAACAATTACACCATAAAGTCGCAAGAAGTTGTACAACAAGCACAACAAATTGCACAAGGATTGGAACACCAACAAATAGAGAACACTCATATTTTTAAAGCCATTTTAGAAGTAGATGAGCATGTAACTCCTTTTATATTAAAAAAATTACAAGTTAATGTTTCTTTATTACCACAAATATTAGACAACACATTACAAAGTTTCCCAAAAGTAACGGGCGGACAAATTGGATTGTCTTCAACAAGTGCAAAAACACTAGCAGATGCAAATATTATTGCTAAAAAAATGAGCGATGAATACGTATCTATAGAACATTTATTATTGGCTCTGTTAAATAATAAAGACACCGTTAGTCAACTTTTAAAAGACCAAGGTGTTACCGAAAAAGGCCTAAAATCTGCTATTGATGAAATTAGAAAAGGTCAGAAAGTAACTTCTCAAAGTGCAGAAGAAACTTACAATGCCTTAAACAAATATGCAAAAGATTTAAACAAACTAGCTAGTACGGGTAAATTAGATCCTGTAATTGGTCGTGATGAGGAGATTCGTAGAATTTTACAAATTTTATCACGTAGAACCAAAAACAACCCTATGTTAGTTGGAGAACCCGGAGTAGGTAAAACTGCAATTGCCGAAGGTTTGGCTCAACGTATTGTAAAAGGAGATGTTCCCGAAAACTTAAAAGACAAACATGTGTTTTCTTTAGACATGGGTGCTTTAATTGCTGGAGCAAAATACAAAGGTGAATTTGAAGAACGTTTAAAATCTGTGGTAAAAGAAGTAACTTCTGCAGAAGGAGACATTGTTTTGTTTATTGATGAAATTCACACCTTAGTAGGTGCTGGTGGTGGTGAAGGTGCTATGGATGCTGCAAATATTTTAAAACCCGCTTTGGCTCGTGGAGAGTTAAGAGCAATTGGTGCAACAACGTTAGACGAGTATCAAAAATACTTTGAAAAAGACAAAGCTTTAGAAAGACGTTTTCAAAAAGTAGTTGTTAATGAACCCGATACCGAAAGTGCTATTTCAATTTTGCGTGGTATTAAAGAAAAGTACGAAGCTCATCATAAAATTCAAATTAAAGACAGTGCAATTATTGCCGCTGTAGAATTAAGTCAGCGTTATATTACTTCTCGTTTTTTACCAGACAAAGCCATCGATTTAATGGATGAGGCTGCTGCAAAAATGCGTATGGAAATCAACTCTAAACCCGAAGAACTAGATGCTTTAGACAGAAAAGTAATGCAATTAGAAATTGAAATTGAAGCTATTAAACGTGAAAAAGACGAAAAAAAACTAGCCATTTTACGTAAAGAATTAGCCAATATTAAAGAAAAAAGAGATAGTATTTATACGCAATGGAAATCGGAAAAAGACATTGTAGATAATGTGCAAACCGTAAAAGATGAAATTGATCAATACAAACAAGAAGCAAGTCAGGCAGAACGAGACGGAAACTATGGTTTGGTGGCAGAATTGCGTTATGGTAAAATTAAAGAAGCTCAAGAAAGATTAGAAAAAGCACAAAAAGAATTGGCTAACAACCAAGGAAACTCTTTGGTTAAAGAAGAAGTTACTGAAGATGATATTGCAGAAATTGTAGCCAAATGGACAGGAGTACCGGTGCTAAAAATGCTACAAAGCGAACGTGAAAAATTATTAAAACTAGAAGACGAGCTGCATTTAAGAGTTGTGGGACAACAAGATGCTATTGAAGCTGTTTCTGATGCCGTTAGACGTTCTAGAGCTGGATTGCAAGATGTTAAAAAACCTTTGGGAAGTTTCTTGTTTTTAGGAACAACTGGAGTAGGTAAAACCGAATTAGCAAAAGCCTTGGCTGAATATTTATTTGATGACGAAAACGCATTAACTCGTATAGACATGAGTGAATACCAAGAACGTCATTCTGTAAGTAGATTAGTGGGGGCACCTCCAGGATATGTAGGTTATGATGAAGGTGGACAATTAACCGAAGCCGTAAGACGTAAGCCATATTCTGTTGTATTATTAGATGAGATTGAAAAAGCACACCCTGATACTTTTAATATTTTATTACAAGTGTTAGATGATGGTAGATTGACAGACAATAAAGGACGTATTGCAGATTTTAAAAACACGATTATAATTATGACTTCTAATATGGGAGCAGAAATTATTAAAGACCGTTTTGAAAAAGCAACAGAACAAAACAGAGAAACTATTGCAGAACAAGCAAAAGTAGATGTTTTACAAAATTTAAAACAAATTGTAAGACCCGAATTTATCAACCGTATTGATGAAATTGTAATGTTTACTCCGTTAAACCTAAAAGAAATTTCTCAAATTGTAGAAATTCACTTAAAAGGATTAACACATTTGTTAGCCAACAAAGAAATTACATTAACCGCTACAGATCATGCAAAATTAGCATTGGCACAAAAAGGATATGATCCTGAATTTGGTGCTAGACCTGTAAAACGTGTAATTCAAAAAGAAGTCTTAAATCTTTTGTCTAAAGAGATTTTAGCTGGAAACATCAGTAATCAAAGTTCTGTAGAATTAGATGCTATTGATGACAAATTATTTTTTAAGAATTTATAATTCTAAAGGGGAGTTAGAAAACATCTAACTCCCCTTTTTTTATTGATAAAAATCAATCCAAAAAAGCAATTAAAACATTAACTTTAATCCTATTAAATAAAAAGAATGCACTTATTATTTTCTTACGGAACACTACAATTTAAAAAGGTACAGCTAGAATCTTTTGGACGACTTTTAACAGGATATAATGACTCTTTAAAAGGATATGTGTTAGGCAAACTACAAATTACCGACATAGATGTTATTACTAAAAGTGGAAAAGAATACCATCCCATAGCTAAAATTTCCAGCAACACAATTGATGAAATAAAAGGTATGATTTTTGAAATCACTGACGAAGAATTACAACAAGCAGATGCTTATGAAGTGTCTGATTACAAAAGAATAGAAGCTACATTTAATTCAGGTAAAAAAGCTTGGATATATGTAGCCAATACATAAAACAATTAATAAAAAAAGAATTATGAGCACATTAAGATTAGGTGACATTGCACCAGACTTTACAGCACAAACAACAGAAGGTGATATTAATTTTCACGAATGGTTAGGAGACAGTTGGGGTGTTTTATTTTCACATCCATCAGACTACACTCCTGTTTGTACTACAGAATTAGGAACTGTGGCAAAATACACCGAAGAGTTTTCTAAAAGAAATGTAAAAGTAGCAGCATTAAGTGTAGATGGTGTAGAATCTCATCACGGATGGATTAAAGACATTAACGAAACTCAAAATACAATTGTTAATTTTCCAATTATTGCAGATGAGGACAAAAAAGTATCTGACTTATACGATATGATTCATCCAAACGCAGATAGCACATTAACAGTACGTTCTGTATTTATTATTGATCCAGACAAAAAAGTAAAATTGATTATTGTATACCCTGCATCAACAGGAAGAAACTTTGACGAAATATTAAGAGTTATTGATTCTTTACAATTAACAGCTTACCATAAAGTTGCTACTCCAGCTAACTGGAAAAATGGAGAGGATGTCGTAATAACTCCTGCAGTTAAAAACGAAGACATTCCTGAGTTATTTCCTAAAGGACACAAAGAGGTTAAACCTTATTTAAGAATGACTCCACAACCAAACTTATAATAAGTATTTCCTTAAAAAACAAAACTCCATGAATTTATACTTCATGGAGTTTTGTTCTTCTGTAAGAAAATAATAGTTTGTAGACCTATTTACTAGAAACAAATAAGATGAATAACAGCAATAAAGAAATTATAATTATTGGAGCAGGTTTAACAGGGCTAACACTTGGCTACTACTTAAGCAAAACAAATTGTAAGTTTAAAATTATTGAAGCTCAAAATCGTATCGGAGGAAGAATTTACACAAAAGAAACGCCTAACAATGCTCCTATAGAATTAGGAGCCACTTGGTTTGCCAAACAACATACAAACGTTTTAAGTTTATTAAAAGAACTAAACCTTACTTTGTTTGAACAAGTTTTAGGAACAACTGCCGTTTACGAACCCATTTCTACAAGTCCCCCACAAATTGTACAGCTCCCTAAAAATCAAGAACCTAGCTATAGGCTAACCGGAGGAACAGAACAATTAATTCAAAAACTAGCACAACACATTAACAAGGATGATCTAATTATAGATCAAGAAGTTACTACCATTCTACATGAAGATGATCGAGTGATTGTAAAAACAACCAATCAAAATTATATTGGTAATGTAGTAATATCAACCCTTCCTCCTCACTTACTAACAAACACCATTACTTTTGATCCTAAATTAGAAAATAATTTTTATCAAACAGCCAAAAACACACATACCTGGATGGGAGAATCCATAAAAATTGGATTCACTTTTAAAACTCCCTTTTGGAGAGAGCATAATTTAAGCGGAACTATTTTTAGCAATGTTGGCCCTATACCAGAAATGTACGATCACTCAAACCAACAAGACAATCTTTACGCCTTAAAAGGTTTTTTTAACGGAGTATATCACAAAACAACCAAAGAAGAACGTTGTGAATTGGCTTTATTACAGTTAGAAAAGTATTATGGAAAACAAGTAAGAGATTTTCTTACCTATGAAGAAATGGTTTGGAAAAGTGAAAAATACACTTCTACGGAATATGATGATTTGGTATTACCTCATCAAAACAATGGTGATCATGCTTTTCAAAAATCTTATTACAATCATAAATTGTGGATTGCAGGTACAGAAACCTCTATAAGTTATTTTGGCTATATGGAAGGTGCTGTGAGAAGTGCTCAAAGAATTTTTGAATTATTAACCACCTAAACCAACAACAATTTAAATTCCAAAAACCATCAATAAAACAAAAAAAATGTTGTTGTTTTGACTAAATACAAGTATTTAAAAGCCTTTCTTTATCAACTACACCAATTAAAACACACAACCTAAGAGACTAGTTTTAATATCTTTAATTATTTAGCTTCATATAATTTTTTAATATTATATTTATGTTGCTATGATAAAAGAAATTCTAACTACACTAATTTGGCATGTTATGTCATTAGTGTCTATACTGATGGTATTTATATTATTTAAAAATATAAACACTCTTTTTAAAACAGATTACCATAACAATACTAGCTCCTCTAGTAATTGGTATCTTCTCTCCTATTATTTTCCCTTACACATTTTTTATTGGTTGTTTTTTTTTACAAAACAGCCAATATCGTATATCATCAAAAAGCAATCTCTTTTCGCAAAAAATAAAGATTGCTTTTAGTCCTAAAAACAACAATGACCTAAACACCAATAACAAAAACTAAAAAAACTATGAAAAAGTTAAGCTTTATGATCTTAGGATGTGCCGTATTTATATTTATGGCCTCCAAGGCTATTTCTGAAGAACCAGCCCGATATTCTGAACTCTCAGAAAAAACAAGTACAAATGTAGAATTACAAGCTACCTTTCCTACTAACGATCCTAAAACAAGAACTCAAGCTAATTTTGACAATTATGCCTGGCAAATGTTTGTAGCTCTTAACTGGCCTGCAGACACCTCAAAAAGAGGGGTTGCAAATTCTTCTAAAAAAATAGGTGATTCAGGAACTGTAGTGTGGCAAACCTTTAGAACCTCAGAAAGTATTTTTCTTCCCAATGGGCAAAAACCAGCTCCATGGAATACGGATTATACTAAAAAATTAAAATTATCAACAATTTCTAAAGTTGATCCTACCATAAAAGAACGTTTGTCTTCAACTGCTCAAGCAGTAGGTGGACCTTTGGTAGATCAAAATTTGCAATACACCTATTATGAAAAATATATGAATCAAACAGAATTTGATTTTATATATAATCATCAATATTATGATGCTGCCAACCTTGCTAAGCTAAACACTAACATGAATATGGATTCTGAAAGCATGGAAGTAAAATCAGCATGGAAAATTATGGGGAATAACGATACCCAGTCAGAGTTTTTTACCTGCGAGGCAGATATTGAAAATATAGGAACAGCTACAGTAGGACTTGTTGGCTTGCATATTATTTACAAATCTAAAAATTCTCCTCAGTGGGTATGGGCTACTTTTGAACACACAAACAATGCTCCTACAGTTAATACAACAAATCAAAGCAAACACTTTTCGTATTACAACCCAGAATGTCCAACAAATAAATGCCCCGAAAACAAAGAACAGCCAGCAAACAGTGCTAAACCTAATTTTGCTTCTCAAGTTGTAAGAACAACTCCCATACCTGTATCTGCACAAAACACAAATACAAAATGGCAAAAACTACTACAAGGAACTGTTTGGAAAAACTATCAATTAATTACAATGCAATGGCCTGCCGATCCTAACGACCCAGGAAATCCACAAGGAACACCCACACCAAATATTTCTGCAAACACCACCATGGAAACTTACATTCAGCAAAATAGTAGCTGTATGGGTTGCCATAGCACTGCTAGCTTTAACAACATAAAAACTGATTATAGTTTCTTATTCTTAGAAGCGCAAAGTTCTAACTAATTAATCTAAAAAATTGCAATATGTCTTATTTAAACAGTTATAGAATTAACTTTTGGGGAGGAATCTCTACCAATGTTTGTACCGCTAATAATGATGATGTGAATCAATTTATGGTAGATCCTGTTAAAGCAATGTTATCTCCATTATTAAGCAACCTTACAGATGAACAAGCTGTTCAAAACTTAAAAGCAAATCCTGGATGGAATTATTATGGAGATTATGTGACCAAGTTCAACAACGCTAAAATTTCTTCTTTTGGAACTCCTAACAATATTCAAGAAACAGGAAACATTATAGATCAAGGAATTTATTTATTGGGTTCCTTAGATCCTGCCAATCAAAGTAAAACTCCAGTAGGTTCTCCAATTATGGTTGATGTAGATGCTACAGGAACATCTTGCACTCAAATTCTAGTAGGAGGCTTGCAAATTGGAGGTAACGAAAATCCTATTCTAAGAATTCACGAAAACACAAAATGTTATACTAGATCTTTACAAACCATTAATACAGCCACACAAGAAGGAAATTTTCAAGCAAAATCTATAAACATACAACCGCCTGGTTTTGGAATTGCAAATACCTGCTGGCAACTCTCTTTTGAATACAATCAAGATTGGGAATACGATACATCAAACCCACAAATTACAGCACTTGTAGAAGAAGCTAAAAAAGCAAAAGGAATTACCGTTGTATTTACCATGTTTGAAGTGATGACCATTTATTCAAGACAGGCAATTATATCAGAGTATGAACAAGGAAATGCACCTATAAATCCCGTATTAGGTTACACTATTGGTTCTATAGGGATTTGGAATGATGATGAAGCTGCTACTTGTTTACCAGGGAGAATATTAAAATCTGATGCTAGTAACAATTCTAATATTTGCTCAGCAGACACTTATGTACAATTAACAGATAAAGTTTTATCTTTAAACATGGCGAGTACTTTTATAAAGCCAAAACCAAGAGCTAAAAGAGATGATTTAAGTACGATGAGTCCTACAGCTGATCCTGGTAATTTATATTTAGCCGTTAAAAACAGTGGAAAAACTTCTGTAATATGTAAAATTCCATACAACCATACAACCTATTACACTAGTGGTGGTTTGGTTGATATTGTTCTAAATGACACTCAAATTGAGCAATTCCATCAAGGGGATTTGTTATTGGTAGCATTAAACACAGATAACTCTATAACAGCTACGTATGCTTGTGAGCAAACCTATAGAATTATTAGTGATGATAGAGGAATTTATATAAATCCTAACGAAACTAAAAACCTAAATTTTAACATTACCAAACAAGGACAACAAGTTACAGAAGATTTACATGTTGATATTGTTTTTTCTGACAGTGGACAACTGGCTGCTGCATTTAACCAATACACAGAAATGAATGTTGGTTTTAGCGATAAATCTGGGAACCCCATTAATTTCACACTTTTAGATGCAAACACCAATACATACAAAGGCTCAACAATAATTAAAGCATCAGAAGCTAAAGCCTTTCAATTAAACACCAACTGGATTCAGGCAGGTTTAAAACAGGTTTCTTTAACAATAAACGGAGCAGAGTCTGCCAATTACTACATGGTTGTTAGAACGTATCCTAATGATGATTATTCTACACTACCAGAAACTCAAAAATTCACTTGGGATTTTGTATACTCAGAAGTCTTACGTTATTATTATATTGTTTTTCCTGCTATGTCTATGCGTTTACCTTTAAACAATGAAGTTTTAATAAGTCAACAAGTATATCAAGTAATTAAACAACGTGTTTCTAAGCCTTATGAAAACACAACATTATTAATGCCTATTACCAGAGATATGTCTCCTGGAAAAGTGAAACTACTTACAGATTATTTTGATTATATTCACACTCCTAAGAGTTAAGATCAAAATAAAACTTAGTAAAAAAGGGACTTTCACAGTCCCTTTTTTTAATTTGAACCTTTAAATAAAAAATCATTCCATCACTTAAAAAAGTTAACTCTGTTTAATATTTAATCAATAGCGTATAAATAGATATTCATAAATAGTCTTAAAATTGTATCTTCATTTTTAATCTTCCCTAAAGATTAATTTACTTTAAAACAACCTAATGAAACAACAAAAAGAAGTAACCATAAAGGAACAAGCTAAAAGTGCTGCTGGTGTAAAAGCCGTTTTTATTTCTTTACAACAAATTTTTAGCAGAATGTCTGTTAAAAATTCTTTAAACGTATTAAGTAAATTAAATCAAAAAGAAGGAATTGATTGTCCTGGATGTGCTTGGCCAGATCCATCTCACAGATCTAAATTAGGAGAGTTTTGTGAAAACGGTGTAAAGGCAATTGCAGAAGAAGCAATGGAAAAAAAAGCAGATCCTGCTTTTTTCGCAAAACATAGTGTACAAGATCTACAAAACCAAAGTGATTATTGGCTAGGACAACAGGGTCGATTAACACATCCTATGATTCTTAGAGAAAATGACACTCATTACTCTCCTATTTCTTGGAAAGAGGCTAATAAAATTATTGGGCAAGAATTAAACAATCTAAACAATCCAAACGAAGCAGCTTTTTACACTTCGGGTAGAACGAGTAATGAGGCCGCTTTTTTATACCAGTTATTTGTTAGAATGTATGGTACTAATAATTTACCAGACTGCTCTAATATGTGTCACGAATCTAGCGGAGTGGCTTTGTCTAAAACCGTAGGAATTGGTAAAGGCTCTGTTACTTTAGATGATTTATACAAGGCTGAAGTTATTTTAATTTTTGGTCAAAACCCTGCAACCAATCACCCTAGAATGTTGGCTTGTTTAGAAAAAGCAAAAAAGAACGGTGCCAAGGTTATAGCTATCAACCCACTAAAAGAAGCTGGACTAATCAATTTTAAAAATCCACAAAACGCTACAGGTGTTATTGGTAGTGGTGTAGATATTGCTGATTATTATTTACAAATAAAAATTAATGAAGATGTGGCTTTGCTAAAAGCCATTATGTTCAAACTTTTTAAATTATCAGAAAATAAGCCTGAAATTTTAGATCAAGATTTTATCAACAATAAAACCGCTGGATTTAAAGAATTTAAAGAAGAAATTTTAAGCTATAACTTAGAGAGTCTTATCAACAAAACAGGAATTACAACACAAGAAATTGATGCAGTTGTAGAACTATTAGCCAACAATCAAAAAATTATTGCTTGTTGGGGAATGGGATTAACACAGCATGTAAACGGTGTTGATAATATTCAGGAAGTTGTAAACCTGCTTTTAATGAAAGGTAGTATTGCCAAAGAAGGAGCCGGTACATGCCCAGTACGTGGACATAGTAATGTACAAGGAGACAGAACTATGGGAATTGCAGAAAAACCTAGCAAAGCCTTATTAGATAAAATTAGTGAGAATTTTGGTTTTACTCCTCCAAAAGAACACGGATACTCTGTAGTAGAAGCTATTACTGCCATGTATCATAAAAATGTAAAAGTGTTTATTGGTATGGGAGGTAACTTTTTATCGGCAGCACCAGATACGAATTACACCACACAGGCTTTGCAAAACTGTAATCTTACCGCTCATATTTCTACCAAATTAAATAGATCTCACTTAACCCCTGGAAAAACAGCTTTAATTCTGCCATCTATGGGTAGAACAGATAAATTTGAAAAAAACGGTAAAGCTCAATTTATTACCGTAGAAAACTCTATGGGAGTTGTACACAGTAGCAAAGGAGTATTAACTCCTCCCTCTAAAGAAGTAGAAAGTGAACCCGTTATTGTTGCCAATATTGCCAAAGCTACGTTAAAAAACAGTAAGGTAGATTGGGACTTTTTAACGGATGATTATAATAATATTAGAGACTTAATAGACAAAACTATTGAAGGTTTTGAAAACTTTAACGAGCGAGTAAAACAACCTATTGGTTTTGAATTGCCTAACGGATCTAGAACAGGAAATTTTACCACTCCTAACAAAAAAGCAAACTTTACAGTAAACCAATTAGGAAATATAGCTCCTGCTTCTGATGAATATATTATGATGACCACCAGAAGCCACGATCAATTTAACACCACTATTTACGGTTTAGATGATAGATACCGTGGAATATATAACGGCAGAATGGTTGTTTTTATGAACAGAGAAGATGTTGCTAAAAACAACTTAAAAAAAGGAGATAAGGTAACACTGTACAACAACTACAATAATATGAACAGACAAGTTGATGGTTTTTCTGTAGTTCCTTATGATATTCCTAAAGGGTGTGTTGCGACTTATTATCCAGAATCTAATCCACTAGTTCCTATTGATTTAATAGCACATTCTAGCCATACACCTTCTTCAAAATCTATTAAAGTAAAAATAAAAAAATAACTACGGAAACACACAGTAACCTAATCAACTTATTATTAAAGAATAGAATTATATTTACAATAGTAAGTTAATCATTTTTGAAGTTTTAGTTTGACCCCGAAAAATCCTTGTAGAAATACAAGGATTTTTTATTTTTTAAAAACTACGTATAAACGCAGTAAAGCCAGCACCTAAATAATTGATGAATAACATATATTTCAAAAAAATATGTTATGGAGTTTTTAAAAAGCTTAGATCCTGTACTACAACTATTTTGGTACATCGCAATTCCCACAAGTATTGTATTTATTATACAAACAATTCTAACGTTTATGGGTACTGATGCATCTGATGGAATTGATACTGATTTTGATGGAGACCTAGATGGTACTAACGCTCCATTTCAATTCTTTTCTTTTAGAAACTTAATCAACTTTTTACTAGGGTTTAGCTGGACAGGAATCTCTTTTTTTAAACAAATTACAAACACAAATTATCTCTATATTTTAAGTGTAACTGTTGGCTTGTTTTTTGTGTTTTTATTCTTTATTGTCATCAAACAAATTACAAAATTAGCCGAAGACAATACTTTTAAAATTACACAAACACTTAACAAAACGGCAGAAGTATATACTCCCATACCTGAAAAAAAAACAGGAAAAGGAAAAGTATTAATTAGTGTAAATGGTTCTTACAGAGAGTTAGAAGCTATGACTTACCAAGAAAGGATTAACAGTGGTAGTACTGTTAAAATAACTCAAATTATCAATCAAAACATTTTAATCGTCGAATCAATTTAACTTTATGGAACCTATTTTTATTTTTATTGTAGCTGCAGTTGTATTATTTGTAACTATTACAGCCTTAATTGCTAGATACAAAAGATGTCCATCGGACAAAATTTTAGTTATTTATGGTAGAACTGGAGGAACCTCTGCTAAGTGTGTACATGGTGGTGGTGCATTTATTTGGCCCGTAATACAAGACTATGCCTATTTAGACTTAAAACCTATTTCTATAGAGGCAAATTTAACCAACGCATTAAGCAAACAAAACATTAGAGTAGACGTTCCTTGTAGATTTACTATTGCTATTTCTACAGAAACAGATAGCATGAATACGGCTGCAGAAAGATTACTTGGCTTAACACATGATCAAATTCAGGAATTAGCAAAAGATATTTTATTTGGACAATTGCGTTTGGTAATTGCAACCATGTCTATTGAGGAAATCAACTCTGATAGAGATAAATTTTTAGAGAACATATCTAAAAACGTAGATAGTGAATTAAAGAAAATTGGTTTAAAACTAATCAACGTTAACGTTACAGATATTAAAGATGAATCTGGGTATATTGAAGCTCTAGGAAAAGAAGCTGCTGCTAAAGCAATAAACGAAGCTATTATTAGTGTTGCAGAACAAGAAAAGATAGGAGCTACAGGAAAAGCATTAGCTGATAGAGAAAAAGATACTCAGATTGCAGAAACCCATAGAGACAGAGATGTTAAAATTGCCATCACTAAAAAAGACAAAGAAATTAGCATTGCATCTGCCTCTAAAGACGAATCTATTGGTAGAGCAGAAGCAGAAAGAGATACTCGTGTAAAAACATCTGAAGCAAATGCGATTGCTATAAAAGGAGAAAATGAAGCTAGAATTTCTATCGCACAATCCGAAGCATCAAGAAGAGAAAAAGAAGCAGAAGCATTACGTATTGCATCAGCTTCAGAAAAAGTACAATCTGCCAAAGCCTTAGAAGAATCTTATGTAGCAGAACAACAAGCAGAAACAGCTCGTGCCGAAAGAGAAAGATCTACTCAAAACGCAAACATATTGGTACCCGCAGAAATTGCTAAAAAAAGAGCTATTATTGAAGCACAAGCACAAGCAGAAACCATTAGAGAACAAGCCAAAGGTGAGGCTGATGCCATTTATGCTAAAATGGAAGCAGAAGCTAAAGGTTTATTTGAAATACTTACCAAACAAGCAGAAGGATATAAAGAAGTAGTAAGTGCTGCCGGAGGAGACCCATCAAAGGCATTTCAACTACTATTAATCGAAAAACTGCCCGAATTGGTAAAGACCCAAGTTGAGGCTGTTAAGAATATTAAAATTGATAAAATAACAGTTTGGGATTCAGGAAATAATGCCGATGGAAACGGATCTACTGCTAATTTTGTGTCTGGAATGATGAAATCTGTCCCTCCTTTAAATGAATTATTTAATATGGCTGGACTAGATTTACCTGATTATTTAAAAAAAGACAAAGAAAACACCAATAATGATGCGAATTTATCAAAAGAGTAAGACTCCTTTTAAGAAAACATTAAAACCTAAATTTTAATTTCTATACAACTTAAACCTATTGTAGTTTTACAACTTACAAAGCTTTGTTGATAAGCACAACTTAGACTTAACTTCAAGTCCAGTTCACCTCTAAAAACCCTCATATTTATAAAATTAAATATGAGGGTTGCTATTTATCGAATTTTAACATTTGTTATGTAACAATAATTTATCTTTGCTTTGTCTATTTAAACCATAGATATAAAATTTCTATTTGTAATTTTGCAAAAAATTATTTGTAAAAAACCACAATAGAATAATTTACGTATATAATTTATTTTAAACTATTTAGATTAAAAAATTATTGATAATATGAAACAAAACTACTATATATTGTTACTTACAGTTCTTACATTCTGTATGTTTCAAAAAGGATATTCACAGACTTATACAGACCCTAGTCCCCCAAACGCCTATGGTATTTATCACATTACTAATCTTGAATTGGAGGATATTAATAATAGCTCTAATGGTACTACAGGGTCATATACATATTATAATCAATCTACTGACTTAAATCAAGGAGCTACTTATACAGGGTATGTAACCTATATAGCTGAATGGAATGAGTATTATGTAAAGGTTTGGGTTGACTATAACAATGACGGGGATTTTGAAGATAATCTTGAAGAAGTTTATTCCTACAAGAGTACTAATAACAATACAAACCCATATACCTCGTCTTTTACTTTTACTGTACCTAATGGAGCTACAATTGCCTCTTCTAGAATGAGAGTAGTAGTTTCTCATGCTTTACCAGGTGATAACAACCCAGATCCCGAAGTCGTTCCAACACCACAAGGAGTCGATGATTACAGAGCTGGTGAATATGAAGATTATAATATCAATATTACAAATCCCAATACTGCCCCCGTAGCTAATTGTCAAAACATAACTGTAAATTTAGACTCAGGTGGTAACGCAACCATTACTCCTAGTCAAATAAACAATAACTCTATAGATACAGAAGACGACAACAATAGCATACCTTTAAATTATAGTTTAAACAAAACAACTTTTAATTGTGATGACTTAGGGGCTAACACAGTAACACTAACAGTAACAGATAGTGCGGGACTAACAGATACATGTACTGCAACTGTTACTGTAAATACTTATAGCGGTGTTTACCAACCCCCAGTTTTAGAAGATGTTGAAGCATATTGTGAATATACTGCAATTGCCCCTGTAATGAATTACCAATGCGGAACCACAATAACAGGTACTACAAGCAATCCTACTTATTTTAATTCTGCTGGAGATTATGTGATTTTATGGGCATTTACCAATAATGGAGAAACTGTATATAGCAATCAAAATGTTAAAATAATCTCTCCTACTTTGCCTACCAACGTAACGTATTCTAATGCAACAACAGATTCTGCTACCATTAGCTGGAACTATTCAGGAACCGAGAATTACAAAGTAAGATATAGAATATCAGGAACAACCAATAATTGGGCAGAAAAAACAACTAGTAACAAAAGTATTACTCTAACAGGTTTAGACGACAACACCCTTTACGAGGTTCAAGTAAAAGTAAATCAAGATTGTACAGTTGACTATACTTCATCAATTACTTTTGAAACTGATGAAATTGTATTTTGTAACCCAGCTAACTATAATAACAACGTGCACTATATTACCAACGTTACATTAGGTGACATAGACAATACAACAGCACAAAGTGATTACGCTAATCAATACACATATTATGATACACAATCCACTACCTTAAGAGCAGGGAACACTTATACCTTAGTTTTAGGATATCACGTACCAGCCAATAATGAACATGTATTTAAGGTATGGATAGACTATAACAATGATGGACAATTCTCAGGAAGTAATGAAGAAATTGCCTCATACTCAGGAGATCAACCTGCTGAAGCATATAATAGAACCGTTACATTTACCGTTCCTAATAATGCTGTAGCCACCTCTACAAGAATGAGAGTATTAATAGCACGTAGTGATGCAGATCCTTGTTCTGATAAATATCAATCTGGAGAGATTGAAGATTATACAATTAACATCAAACCTCTTGCTACTGCTCCAACCGCTTCTTGTATCGGTTCATTAAATATCAATTTAGACGTATCTGGTAATGCAATAATTACACCTGCTCAAATAAACAACAACTCTTTTGATGATTATGACACTCCTGGAGATTTAACTTTATCTTTAGACACCACTACTTTTACATGTGATAATTTGGGACCTAACACAGTTACCTTAACCGTAACAGATTCTGATGGATTAACTGACACATGTACTACAACTGTAAATATAAGTGGATATGCTGGCTCTTTTGAGGCCCCAGTATTAAACGATATAAATGCATATTGCTCTTACACAGCAACCACACCTATCATGAACTATTCATGTAATCAAGAAATAACAGCTACAACATCAGACAACACTACATTCTACTATCCAGGTACTTACACCATTACTTGGTCATTTGACAACGGGGAAAGTATCGTTTCAAGCACACAAACAGTTAACATTACAATTCCGTCTGTTCCCACAAACATATCTATAACAAATGTGACTAAAACAACTGCTAAAATAGATTGGAACTCTGCAGACTCTGGTCCTTTTAAAATTAGATATAGGTATAATGGTACTGGGTCTTGGCTAGAAACAACTACCGAAAACACAAATGTAACCCTATCTAACTTAGACAATAATACAGAATATGAAGTGCAAGTTAGCACAGATGCTTCTTGTGCAACCTACTCTAGCTCTGTAACATTTACAACAGTTGCACTTATTTACTGTACTTCTGATGTTAACCTTAGTAACAGCTCTACCTACTATATTAGTAATGTAAATATTGGAGATATAAACCAAAACACTAATAGTTCTGTAGATTATTACACTCATTACGCTAACACTACGCTTACTATAGAGGCTGGCGGTACTTTATCTGGTTCTTTAACCTACAAAAGAAAGGCAGATGGTACAGATACAGGATGTATTATATGGATAGATTATAATAGTGATGGTGTTTTTGACAATACTACAGAACTTATCTTTAGTAAAACAATAACAAGTAGTTCTAGTACTACGGTTACAGAAACTTTCAGCAATGTACCTATTCCTACCAATGCGGCTACCGGTAAAAGTAGAATGCGTGTAGCAATGCTTCAAAACGAAAGTTTACCTACATCTGCTTGTGATTTTCTATATAGTAATGGTGAAATTGAAGATTATGATGTTTTTATAAACCCTAGAGATGTTGCTGATTTTGAATCTGCAATGATTACGCAAGTTTATCATAACTCAACTACAGAAAGATGGATAGAAATAACCAACAACAGTATCAATAAAATTAGCTCTAATACAATTATAGTAGCGCTATATAAAAACACAAGTGGAAATCAAACAGGAATAGCTCCTGCTGCAACCTATACAGTTAACAGAGCATTAAACACAGGACAATCTGTAATTATTAAAAGTAGTAACTCCGTATTAGGAAATATTAACGAAACACCTATTACAAATAACGATATTACAGATTTTAATAATGGGAACGATATTCTAATTATAACTAGTGAAACAGGAACCATTGCATGGGAGAATAGATTTGATGTAATTTCTGGAATGCTAGACAATACTTCTTACGTAAGAAATGACAACATAGCAACCTATAATTCCACTTATACCGCTAGTGAATGGACAAAGTTTGTAGATGATGCTTTAAACCCTTATCAGGTATTAGCTACTGGAGGTCCACAAAGGCATCCTAATGCACCTATAAGATCTGAAATTGACAATGCCAATGCAACAAGCAATATTAGATTAGGAGTTCATAATTTTGGATCAACTAGTAGAACTGGTAATGCATGGAGTAATGGGTTTCCAGACAAATCTAGAACCGTAACCATTAACGAAAACTACGAGTATTCAAGCTCTAATTTTACTGCAAAAACATTAACTGTTGAAACTGGTAATAAATTAACTATAGACAACAATGCTTTAATTATTACCAACAACTTAACCCTAAACTCAGGTGCTGAAATTAGGTTAAAAGGGAACTCTCAATTAATACAAACCCACACTAATGCGAAAAAAGTTAGTGGGTCCGGTAAAATGTATGTTGACCAAAATTCTACAACTGCAAGTGTATATAGATTTAATTATTTTTCATCACCGGTAACCAATTCTGGAGGAACAACCTACACAGTAAGCGGTGTTATGAAAGATGGTACAACACCAACATCTGCAGACTCTACCCCATTAAACATTAACTTTATTAATGAAGAAGATGGAAGTGCAACCACTCCTATAAGTATTGCTCAGGAATGGATCTACACCTATGCAAGTAACGAGGCTAACGTATCAAACTATGTAACTAAAGGGGCTAAGGGAACTATAAAACAAACAGATGGGTACACGTTTAAAGGTCCTGGTATTGTCCAAAACTACACCTTTGTTGGTGTTCCAAATGACGGTACATTAACAACTTCTGTTGGTGGTCAAGAAACCTATTTGGTAGGGAACCCTTACCCGTCAGCTATTAGCGTAAAAAAGTTTATTGAGGATAATATCAACTCTATTGATGGTACTTTATATTTTTGGGAACATGTTGGTGAAGACGAAACAGGTACTAACGGGCATTATTACGGTGGATACGTTGGAGGTTACGCAACTAGAACTATAGACTTAGGAGTTTCTGCAGATAATTATTCAGCAAACGATACTGGTGCTGATACTCCTCACGTAGGAGATGGATTATACAAAGAACCTAAACCCTATATCACTGTAGGTCAAGGATTTTTTGTGTCAGGTGACAGTAATGGTGGAACCATAACATTTAACAATAGCCAGAGAGAATATATTACAGAAGGAGCAAACTCTGTATTTTTCAGAACAAATTCTCAACAATATTTGTCTCAAACCAATACAGCTAGTGACAACGAAATTAGCAACAAGCCTATTATAAAACTAGGAATGGATTTTGAAAACGAAGAAAAAATAAAATTACACAGACAGATTGGAGTTTCTTTTGACAAAAACACAACTTTTGCTTATGAACCAGGATACGATGCTATATCTTACAACGAAGGTTCTACTGATATAAGCTGGAAATTTCCTAACGACAATAACAAATATGTGATTGCTGGTGTACCTAGTATTAATGAAAACCTAGAAGTTCCTATTCAATTAGAATTAGGATATACAGGTACCGTAACTATTGATATGGATGAATGGCAAAATGTGGATAGAGAAGTTTATTTATTAGACAAAGAGACTAACACAACACAAAGCCTAACTAACGGGAAAGCAGTTTTAAACTTAACACCACAAGTTTATACAGATAGATTTTCTTTAGTGTTTAAAGAAGCTGAAAACTTAAGTGTTACAGAGCAAGAAGGAAAATCTATTCTTATAACTAGCGACAATCATCAAATTAATATTAAAAACCAAAGTAGCTTAATTATAGAATCTGTTGAATTGTATAATTTGGTTGGACAAAAATTAGAAAATTGGAATGTTATTAACAATCCACAAGATATTAATCTAGCTACAGATAATATTCCTAGCAGTATTTATATACTTCAAATAAAAACGGATCAAGGAATACTTACTAGAAAGTTATTTCTTAAATAAATAATAAAGACATAAAAAAAGCTCCCAATTGGGAGCTTTTTTATTTTACATTGTAAAAGGATTTAAGAATTCATTTCTTTTAAATTCTCTACTTTATTTCTTTCTAAAAAAGCATCAATAGTTTCAAAATGCTCTACTACTCTTTGTTCTTTAAACTCGTACACTTTTTCTGACAATCCTTTTAAGAAATCTCTATCGTGAGAAACTAAAATTAAAGTTCCATCAAAGTTTTGTAATGCTTCTTTAATTACATCTTTTGATCGTAAATCTAAGTGGTTAGTAGGCTCATCTAATATTAAAACATTTACTGGTTCTAGTAAAAGTTTCACCATTGCCAAACGAGTTTTTTCTCCCCCAGATAACACTCCTACTTTTTTCTCAATATCATCACCTTTAAACATAAAAGCTCCTAAGATATTTTTTATTTGAGTTCTAATATCCCCCACAGCAACATTATCTACTGTTTCAAAAATAGAGATATCGTTATCTAATAACGAAGCTTCGTTTTGTGCAAAATATCCAACTTTTGCATTGTGACCTAATCCACAAGAACCCTCAAAATCTATTTGCCCCATAATTGCTTTAATCATGGTAGATTTCCCTTGTCCGTTTTGTCCCACAAAACTTACTTTTTCTCCTCTGGCAATAGCCATATTAGCCTCTTTAAAAATAACATGATCTCCGTAAGATTTACTCATATTTTCTACCTTAACAGGATAATCTCCCGAACGTGGTGAAGGTGGAAAACGCAATCTAAGTGACGAAGTATCTACTTCATCAACCTCTATAATTTCCATTTTTTCTAGCATTCGCTTTCTTGAAGCTACAGAAGATGCCTTAGAATAAGTTCCCTTAAAACGTTCTATATACAATTTGTTATCTGCAATTGTTTTTTGTTGCTCGTCATAAGCTTTTTGCTGATTGGCTCTACGTTCTTTACGCAGCTCTAAATAATGAGAATAATTTGCTTTGTAATCGTATACTTTCCCCATAGAAACCTCTAATGTTCTATTGGTAATATTATCTACAAAAGCTTTATCGTGAGAAATTACAATTACTGCTTTTGCTTTGTTTAATAAAAAATCTTCTAGCCAAATAACAGACTCAATATCTACGTGGTTGGTAGGTTCATCTAGCAATATTAAATCTGGCTTTTTTAATAAAATTTTAGCCAGTTCAATACGCATTCTCCAACCTCCACTAAATTCAGATGTAGGTCTAGTAAAATCTTGTTTAGTAAAACCTAACCCCTTTAAAGCAACCTCTACTTCTGCTTCATAATTAACATCTTCTAACGCATAAAATTTTTCTCCTAAATCTGAAACACGTTCAATAATTTTCATGTACTCATCAGACTCATAATCAGTTCTTATTTCTAATTGCTTGTTTAACGATTCCATTTCTGCTTTCATAGAAAAAACCTCATCAAAAGCTTTAGAAGCCTCTTGCAACACAGTACAATCATCATCCATTAGCAAATGCTGTGGCAAATAAGCAATCACCGTATCTTTAGGACAACGTATTGCACCACGAGTAGGAGTTTGCATTCCTGCTATAATTTTCATCATAGTAGACTTTCCTGCTCCATTTTTACCCATTAAGGCAATTTTATCATTTTCATTTATCACAAAAGAAACATCACTAAAAAGTGTATGTCCACTAAACTCTACTGCTAAATTATCTACAGAAATCATAAAAGTTTTTTTAAAAGCACAAAAATACAAAAAAAGGTTCCCTTAACAACCGTTTAGAGAACCTCAATTTTATACGTAAAACAATTTAAAAACTTGCCATAACTGACTAATGAAATGGCAAGTAATAACTAGAAACTATTAAAACTATCTCCTTACCCAAGAGATAAAATAATACATACTAAAAAAAGATTCTACAATTCGAAAGTACTTTCATATGTAGATAAAACTTATAAATGCCAATTCTAAAAATTATTTCAACCTAATAATACTATTAAAACATAATAGTACACTTACAATTAGCATAACAAACATCTTTTAAAAAACCTCCCAATTCTTATATTATGACTTTGTCAATTATTAGAAAACACTACGTTTTGCAGAACCTTTGAATATACGTAAACAAACTACGTATACTTAATCACAAAACTACGTAATAATTATATTCAAACCAAAGTTATAAACGTATTTTTTAAATTTATTTTAAAAACACAATTCACTGATTAACAGAAACAAAACAAACTTAATATACAGTATGATTTTATAACAAATCCCCTTAACAATTTATTATTAAGGGGAGTGATGGTTTTAAAAATACGTAATTAAATTATACCGTTTTAGCCTCTAAAACAACAGCTTTTTCATCTTCCTCTGAAAACTTAATGGTTAACGAAACGATTGCTGTTATAACAACTAATATTCCTATTATAAAATACCCACTAGCTACAGCCTCTGATGATGCTGCTGACTGGGCTGCTTTAATTATTTCTTCACTTGCTCCTGATGTACCTGCAATGGCCTCTTTTTCTGCTACTGCAGATTTTGATTTTAAAAGAATTGCTGCTAAAAAAGCACCTACATTTCCCCCTGCCCCTACAATTCCGCTAATAGAACCTATAGCTTTTTTATTGATAAACGGAACAACCGAAAACGTTGCTCCTTCTGCCATTTGAACTGACAAGCTGAAACAAATTAAAAATATAAATGCAACTATAAAATTATCTACTGTAGAAAATGTTGCTAACATTAACCCTTCTATAGTAAGTATAACTGTCAAAAACAATACACGGCCTTTAAGTCCTTTTAATTTTCCAAACTTATCTCCAAAAAAGCCTCCTAAAGTTCTTGCAAATATATTCATTAAAGCAAAAGACAAAACCAAGTTACCTGCAGTAACACGTTCTAACTGAAAGGTGTTTTGTAAATAATCATCCATTGTACCATATACCGTTAATTCCATTCCAAAACATGCGGCATATACTAAAAATAAGATCCAAACTCTGTAATCTTTAACAGCTGCACCAAACCCTGCTTCATCCTTTTTTAACTCAGGCATTTTACCAGAGGCCTTTAATTCTTTAAAATTTCCTTGAGGGGTATCTTGCGTACAATAGTAATATACAATCCCCATTAAGAAACAGACAACACCAGCAACAATCATAGAATACCTCCATGCTTCTGTTTCTGCAACACCAAAACTTATTACTGCTGCTGCAATTAAAGGCATTCCTAAACGGTTAGCCCCACCTCCTAAATTACCCCAACCAGCAGATGTTGCGTTGGCGGTTCCTACAATGTTTGGAGCAAACATAATAGAGGTATGAAATTGGGTAATAACAAAAGAGGCTCCAATAAAACCAATAAACAATCTACATATTAAAAACTGCAAAGGTGTTTGTACCAAACCTATACATATAACAGGAATAGAACCTACAGCAAGCAACCAGGTATAACACAATCTAGGCCCGTATTTATCACACAACTTACCTATTAATAATCGTGCAAAAACAGTACCTGTTACTGCTAAAATAATCGAATTCCATTTTTGATCTGGAGTTAATCCCAATTCTTTTACTACTTGAGGCATAAAAGGAACGATACCAAACCAAGAGAAAAAACACATAAAAAAAGCAATTGAAGTTATCCAAAATGTTTGAATAGGTTTACTCTTTAAATTGAATAATTCTAACTTTGTAGCTTTCTGTGAAGTTGACATATTTTTATCTTTTTAATTCAATTTTAAAACTACGTACATAACTACGTATTTATACGTGCAAAAATACGTGTATTTAACAAATAGAAACTATGTTTTTGATTTATTTTTAATCAAAAAATAAAATAAAAATCAAATCATGCTAAATGTCAAAAAAATAACTGCTTTTAAACCTATTAAAAACTGTAGTTTGGCAGTTTTATTGATTACTGTATAATTTCATAAAAAAACACATCCTATATCACATTAAAAAAATTGTTTTATACCATGAGCTTATTTAAAAACATCCTATTAAAACGCAGAACCTTAAAAATATTAAGCGACACTCCATTAGAGATAACGTTATCAGAAGAATTAAATAAAGATATTGAGGAAATGATCACTTTAGCCGGAAAAGCTCCTTTTCACTACCCAGCAAACGCTTCATCCTTAAAAAATCACACATTAAAATCTTTAGCTCCATGGAGGTTTTATATTTTAAATACTAAAGCCTGTAGAGATTTGGCTAAATATTATACAGATAATAATATAGAAGGTGGAAAAATTATACAAATGCTACATAGCGCTACCGCTTTGATACAAGCAACCTGGATTCCAGAACCTTCTGAAAACAAGGAACTAGAATTTAATCAAAAAAACATAGAACATATTGCTGCCACAAGTGCTGCTATTCAGAATTTATTATTGGCTGCCACAGAAAAAGAATTTGAAAATTATTGGTCTAGCGGGGGAACGTTAAGAAATGATGATTTTAAAAAACTTTTACACATTCCAACCTCAGAACAACTATTAGGTAGTATCTTTTTGTTTAAAGACATAAACACAGAAAACACAAAACAAGTAACAGGAGCATGGAGAAACAAACAGGGTGAAAATAAAGACTACTCAAGTTTTATAAATATATAGTATTCTTTGTATTTTTGCTTGACTAAAAAATTTAGGAAATGAAAAAAATAACCGCAATACTTCTATTTATTATAGCAACTACAGCTAGTGCACAAGAAATAGGAATTCGTTTGGGGAGTTTTGGAGACAATAGTGTAGCCATTGATGGTATTGTAAATTTTGAAGATCATACCCGATTACACGGAGATATTACTTTTGGAGAAGGTATTGGTGCTAATTTATTATATGATTTTAAAATAGATGACATAAAATTAGCAAATTTAAATTTTCAATATTATTTTGGAACTGGTTTGTCTACCTTTGTAGGAGATCCTTTTATACTAGGAGTTAACGGAGAAGCTGGTATTGAATATTTATTCAAAAAAGCCCCTATTACTCTAGGATTAGATTGGAGACCACAAGTAAACATAATCACCAAAACATCTTTAGAGATTCTTCAGTTTGGTTTTAATATTCGTTACAGAATTAACGAATTATAACAGCTATTTATGCAAAAGAGAATAAACATACAAAACAAAAGAGCTAGGTTTGAATATGAGATTCTAGACAAATATGTTGCTGGAATTGTATTGACAGGAACCGAAATTAAATCGATTAGATTAAGCAAAGCTAGAATTACAGATAGCTTTTGTGAATTTAACGATAATGGAGAGCTATTTGCCATTAATATGTTTATTGAAGAATACTTATATGGGAATGCATACAACCACAAGCCCAAAAGCTCTAGAAAGCTTTTATTAAACAAAAAAGAACTAAAAAAGCTAAACAAGGAAGTAAACAATGCTGGTTTAACTATTATTCCTTTAAAAATGTTTTTAACAGACAAAGGTTATGCTAAATTAGAAATTGGTCTTTGTAAGGGTAAAAAACTGTACGATAAAAGACAAACTATTAAAGACCGTGACAACAAAATTTCTTTAGATAGAATAAAGAAAAGTTACTAATGTGGGTAGGTTTTCAATTAATCAGGATTAAAAACTTATTACTAATAAGCATTAGTCAAGTTTTTATTGTTTGCTTATTGTACTCCTACGCTCAATTATCTTTTACTGTATTTCTTTATATTATATGCACTTTTTGTTTGGCTGCAGCTGGTAATATTATTAATGATTATTTTGACATTACCACAGATCAAATAAACAAACCCAACAAACAAATTGTAAGTAAAATAATTTCTGCTAAAAACTCCTTTTTACTTTATATTGTTTTTAATACACTTGGTTTATTATTTGGAACATTTGCATGTTATTATTTACAAAATATTGCATTATTTTGTTATGGTATTTTTTCAATTTTACTATTATACATCTATAGTAAAAAAGCAAAAGGGATTCCTTTTCTTGGCAATTTTTTAATTGCAAGTTTAACCGGATTTTCAATTCTCTTTTTTTTATTGATTATACCAAGCAACAAATACCAAACACAAACCATATATGCTCTATCTTATTTTGCTTTTATCTTAAATTTAATAAGAGAAGTAGTAAAAGATATAGAAGATGTAAAAGGCGATAAAAAAGCAAAATTAAACACATTACCTATCGCAATAGGAACCAAATATACAGTCTTACTTTGCAAATTCCTTATGGGAATTACGTTTAGCTCTTTACTTATTGTTTTATATTTATCTAACTCTATTTATTTAAAAATATTCATTTCCTTTTTCTTAATCATTCCCCTTGCCTACTGCTATCAACAGCTTAAATTTCCCTATAAAAAAAATCAAATTTCTAAAATTAGTAGAATTCTTAAATTAATTATAGCTTGTGGAATTTTAGCAGTATTTTTTACATAAACAAAACTATATGCTTACAGATATATTAAACAAATACAAAATTATATTAGGATCTAAATCCCCTAGAAGACAACAGTTTTTAAAAGAATTAAACATCCCTTTTGAGGTTAAATTTATTGATAGTCAAGAAATTTACCCTCATCATTTTAAAGCAGAACAAATTACAGAGTTTTTAGCAGAGTTTAAATCTAATGCTATACAACTAAAAGATAATGAGCTGTTAATAACAGCAGACACCATAGTGTGGTCTAACAACAAAGCTTTAGAAAAACCCAAAGACAAAGCAGAAGCTGTTAAAATGTTAGAGGAACTTTCTAACAACAATCATCAAGTAATTACCTCTATTTGTTTGGCTACCACAAAAAAAACAAAAATAATTACAGACAAAACTCAAGTCTATTTTAGCAAATTATCAAAAGACGAAATTAATTTTTACGTAAACAACTACAAACCTTTTGATAAAGCAGGAAGTTACGGAATTCAAGAGTGGATAGGATTGATAGGAGTTGCTAAAATTGAGGGGAGTTATGCCAATGTAGTAGGACTACCTGTACAGAAGTTATATAAGGAACTTAAAAACTTCTAGTTTTATATACTTTCAACCATATAAAATTATTACTTTTGCCCACAATTAATGTTAGAACTGTAAAATGAAAAAATACACTTACACAGAAAAAAAAGATACCCGTTCAGGTTTTGGTGCTGGATTAGCGCATTTAGGAAGAACAAATCCTAATGTTGTTGCCCTATGTGCTGATTTAATTGGTTCATTAAAAATGAATGAATTTATTAAAGAAAACCCTGAAAGATTTTTCCAAATTGGTATTGCAGAAGCTAACATGATGGGAATTGCTGCTGGTTTAACTATTGGTGGAAAAATTCCTTTTACAGGAACTTTTGCTGGTTTCTCTACAGGTCGTGTATACGATCAAATTAGACAATCTATTGCTTATTCTGATAAGAATGTAAAAATATGTGCTTCTCACGCAGGATTAACCTTAGGAGAAGATGGAGCAACTCACCAAATTTTAGAAGATTTAGGTTTGATGAAAATGTTACCTGGTATGACCGTAATTAACACTTGTGATTACAACCAAACAGAAGCAGCTACTGTTGCTATTGCAGAGTATGAAGGTCCTGTATATTTACGTTTTGGTAGACCAGTAGTGCCTATTTACATGCCTAAGTTTACAGACACAGAACACGAAAATAAATTTGTGATAGGTAAAGGTATTCAAATGACAGAGGGAACTGACGTAACAATTGTTGCTACAGGTCACTTAGTTTGGGAAGCTTTACAAGCATCAGAACAATTAGAAGAATTAGGAATTTCTGCTGAAGTAATTAACATACATACAATTAAACCTTTAGACGAAGAGTTAATTTTAAAATCTGTTGGTAAAACAGGATGTGTTGTTACCGCTGAAGAACATAACTTTTTAGGAGGTTTAGGAGAAAGTGTTGCTAGAACATTAGCTTTAAACAACCCTGCTCCACAAGAATTTGTGGCAACCAACGATACTTTTGGAGAATCTGGAACTCCTGCTCAATTAATGGACAAGTACGGATTAAACGCTGCTGCCATAGTTGCTGCTGCTCAAAAAGCAATTAAAAGAACCTAGTTCTTAAAAACATACAATTAAAAAAGGCTTCTGAAATTCAGAAGCCTTTTTTATTTATGTAAAACTATGTCTTATTATCCTAACCAAGAGTTTAACATCCATAGTGTTTTTTCTTGCTCGCTAATAAAGTCACTCATCATAGAGTTAGTTCCTTCATCATCTACATCATCCGATAGATTTAAAATTTCTCTTTCTAACTCTAACAATTGATTATATCCTGCTACTACTAATTTTACAGCCTCTACATCATTAGATATATTTTTTCCAACTTCAATTTTAGAAACCTCTAAATAATCAGTAAATGTATGTAATGGCACACCAGCTAATGTTAAAATTCTTTCTGCAATCTCATCTATTTTAAGTTGAGAATCCACATAATACTCTTCAAATTTCACATGCAATTGAAAAAAGTTTTTCCCTTTGATATTCCAATGCAAACCTCTTAAATTTTGATAATGTATTTGATAATTTGCCAATAGTTCATTTAATTTCTCTGCAACTTTAACCGAATTAGCATTGTCTACTCCTACTACTGTATTTTTCATGTTATTGATTTTTAAATCCATTATAAAGATATCTAGAATTTATAACACATCTCAATAACTATAATTGATTAATTTAATATCTTTATAGATAGTATTGATACTAAAAAAAATTAACAATGACAATCACCCAATTAAAGTACGTTTTAGCAGTTGCTGAACACAAAAATTTTACCACAGCATCTGAGTATTGTTTTGTTACTCAGCCAACATTAAGTATGCAAATACACAAGCTAGAAGAACAACTTGGGGTACAAATATTTAACAGAAATAAAAAACCCATAGAATTAACTGAAGTTGGTAAAAAAATTGTAGCTCAATCCAAAACAATTGTAAACGAAAGCAATCGTATTAACGATATTGTAGAACAAGAAAAAGGATATATTGGTGGAGAGTTTAAACTAGGAATTATCCCCACTATTATGCCTAGTTTACTTCCCTTGTTTTTAAAAAACTTTAATAAAAGATATCCAAAAGTAGAGTTGGTTATTTACGAATTAACCACGGCAGAAATTGTTCAAAAATTATCTGACGGCCATTTGGATGCTGCCATAGCTGCCACTCCACTAAATAACGATGCTATTATTGAAGCTCCCATTTATTACGAACCTTTTATTGGATTGGTAAATAAAAATCATAGATTGTATGAACAAAAATTTTTACACCCTAATGACTTAAATATTGAAGATTTGCTATTGTTAGAAGATGGGCATTGTTTTAAAGAAAGTGTCTTAAATATTTGTAGCACATTAGGACATAAAAACAAAAAGAAATTCGCTTTGCAAAGCGGTAGTTTTGATACTTTAATAAAACTTACTAAAGAAGGATTAGGGATGACATTGTTACCCTATTTGCATTCTTTAGATTTAAAAGAAGAGGATAAAAAATTAATTCGTGAATTTGAACAACCTCATCCTGCAAGAGAAGTGAGTCTTATTTATCATAAATCAGGATTAAAACTACAAATCATCAACGCTTTAAAAGATGAAATTTCAGGAATTTTACGTGGTGTAATTGCTTTTAGTAATGTAGATATTATCAGTCCTTTAAAATTAAAGAAATAACGTTGCTAAAAAACTAAAATAAAATCACTAATTTAATAGATACCAAAATTATTTGTATGCAATCAGTTACTAGAATATTTGATTTCCCTCTTTATCAATTAGAAAATCAACCCTTAGAAAAGGCTTTTAACACTAAATATAAAGGAAAATGGGTTTCTACATCTACACAAGAATATATAAAAAAATATACTCTTGTGTCTAAAGGTTTGTTAGAGCTTGGTATAAAAAAGGATGATAAAATAGCAATTATATCGACCACCAACAGAACAGAATGGAATATTTTAGATATCGCTATATTACAAACAGGAGCTCAAAATGTACCTGTATACCCTACTATATCTGCCAAAGATTATGAATATATTTTAAATCATTCAGGAGCTATTTACTGTTTTGTTTCTGATCAAGAAGTTTTAGACAAAATAAACGCTATTAAAGCCAATACTAAATTACAAGAGGTTTATAGTTTTGACGAAATTGATACCGTTAAAAACTGGAAAGAACTTTTAAGTATTGGAGAAAAAGCAACCAATGATGAACAACTAGAAAATATTAAAAAAAGTATTAAAAGTACTGACTTAGCAACCATTATATACACCTCTGGAACCACAGGAAGACCTAAGGGAGTAATGCTAAGTCACAACAACCTAATATCCAATACCATAGACAGCTCTGACAGACTACCAAAGTCTAACATAGGTACCAAAGCTCTGAGTTTTTTACCAGTTTGCCATGTTTTTGAACGTATGATTTTATACCTATACCAGCGTAACAGTATTCAAATCTACTTTGCAGAATCTATGGATACTATTAGCGATAATCTAAAAGAAATTAAACCTAATATTATTACTGGAGTACCTAGGTTATTTGAAAAAATTTACGATAAGATTTATGCCAAAGGAGGTGAACTAACAGGTCTTAAAAAAGCTTTGTTTTACTGGGCAATAAACATAGCTTTAAAACACGAACCTTATACAAACGAAAGTTGGTTCTTTACTTTACAATTAAAAATTGCACAAAAATTAATTTTAAATAAATGGAAAGAAGCTTTAGGAGGTAATTTAGATTTTATGGTATCGGGGAGTGCTGCTTTGCAACCTAGAATAGCTAGAGTTTTTGCAGCTGCCAAAATGCCTATTTTAGAAGGATATGGGCTTACCGAGACTTCTCCTGTAATTGCTGTAAACGAAATTATAAACAAAGAGTTTAAGGCTGGCACAGTAGGAAAACCTATAAAAAATGTAGAAATTAAAATTGCCGAAGACGGAGAAATATTAGTAAAAGGACCTAACGTAATGATGGGGTATTATAAAGATCCTGAAAAAACCAAAGAGGTAATGATTGGTGATTATTTTTGCACAGGAGATATTGGAGAAATAGATGCTGATGGATTTTTAAAAATAACCGATCGTAAAAAAGAAATTTTTAAAACCTCTGGAGGTAAATATATTGTTCCTAATTTATTAGAGAGTGAACTAAAATTATCTCGCTTTATAGATCAAATAATGGTAATTGGTGAAGGCGAGAAAATGCCTGCTGCTCTAATACAAATAAACTTTGACTACGTTAGAGACTGGTGTGCTATTAAAGGAATCCCAAATATAAAAACACACAAAGATTTGGTAAATTGTCCACAAGTAATAGACAGAATACAACAAGAAATTACACTCTGTAACACCAAATTTGGAAAATGGGAACAAATAAAAAGATTTGAACTTACTCCTGATGAATGGAGTATAAATGGAGGTCATTTAACACCTACTATGAAAGTAAAACGAAAAATTATCTTAGAGATTTACAAAGATTTATATGATAAAATATATAGAAATAATTAAGCTCTTTTTCCTAGTTCTACTACTTCTAGATTAGAAACCTCTCCTTTAATAATTTGGAACCTTAGCATAGTTCTTACTTGATGAAAACCATGCTTACCCACTGCACCAGGATTCATATGTAGTAAACTCAACTTATGGTCATATTGTACTTTTAAAATATGTGAATGCCCACTAATAAATAATTTTGGTGGGTTTTCTTTTATCTGCATTTTAATTCTAACATTGTACTTATTAGGATATCCTCCAATATGAGTCATCCAAACATCTAAGCCCGCAACCGTAAACCTGTTGTCTAAAGGAAACTCTGCCCTTGCCTCCGTCCCGTCAATATTGCCATATACAGCCCTTAAAGGTTTTAATTCTTTAATTTTATCGGTAACTGCAATGGATCCAATATCTCCCACATGCCAAACCTCATCGGCTTGTTGTACATATTTTAAAACAGCTTCATCTATATAACTATGGGTATCAGAAAGTAATAATATTTTCATAGTACAAAAATCGATAATTTTCCTGTATTTAACACTTGTATCGCACTCTAATAACTAGAAAAATAAGTTTTTAATACTATAACCCCAGTGTTTTTATTTCTTGACGATAGTCAATGAACAAGTTTTAGTAAGAACATAAATTTGTCATATAAAATCATCTAACTATAAATATGAAAACTACTTTATTAATTACAGTACTGCTAACTTTTGCATTAGTTAAAGCTCAAAACAAAAACTCTACAAAAAATACATTGCCGCATATAGAGGCTCCAATTAAATACAAACACAGTATAGGATCCTCTTTTTTTATGTTGGGTAATTTATTAGAAGACTCTCCTAATTACTACTTGCTAACCTATGGAAATAGATTGACCAAAAAAGATAGAATTTTTATAGAGTTTAATACTTGGAAATATTCGGAACCCTTAGGAACTTATGGAAATTCCAAAGAATTTTACCCTGGCTACGTAAGAGCTTTGGGAATTGGTTTTGGATACCAACGTTTTATTTGGAAAGGAGCATTTACCACTGTACAAGCAACTCCTTTTGTAAAACAATATTACAATAGTGATAACGATCAAATTCAAAAAGGATTTCAATTATACCTTCAATTAGCAGCAGGTTATCGTTTAGAGTTTTTTAACAAACGTTGGTATTTAGAACCTGCATTGGCTTTAAAATACTGGCCTATAGACACGAATTATCCTACAGATTTTTCAGCTATAGAAAATGGTGCTCCAAAGCATATTTTTGAACCGAGTCTTAACTTCGGATTCAATTTTTAATCACTCATAGAAACTCTTTTTCGAATTCTACTAAGTGTTTCAGGCTTTACCCCAAGATAACTTGCTAATTGGTATTGAGGTACTCTGTTTATTAAATCGGGTCTATTTTTTAATAAATTCAAGTAACGTTCTTTTGGGGTGGCTTTTTTAAACGTTAAAAATTCTTCTTGACTTGCTCCTAGCATTTTTTCCATTTCTACTCTACATACTTCTCCAAAACGAGGAAATTTTTTATACAAAGCATTTTCTTTTTCAGCATTCATAACAGCAACAATTGTATCTTCTGTACAAGCAAAGCAATATTTTGAGGGTTTGCTATTTGCCATACTATCAAAATTAACAGCAGACTGAAACTCTGTATAAAAACCAGAGGTAACCTCTTCTCCATCTTCAATAGAATATTCCCTCACACATCCTTTAATAACCAAAAAAGCATCTTTTGCTACCTGTCCTTCTTTTAACAAAAAAATATCTTTAGCAAATGTTTTAATAGGAAAAGCCTCTTTAATTCCTTGTTTTTCATCATCCGTAAGATTAATAAAATTTGACATTAATTCTACCAAAGTATTTTCCATAATTTTTCTTTAATTTTTATATCATTAAAACTAGTTACAACCCTCCCAAAACAAACTAATAAAAATATTTAGTCTGTTTTAAAGCTAAATATAATGTATTTATCTATTTTAAAATCTACATAAATTTCCTAACAATTCTCTTTAAAACCTACATCAACATCAACCACATATTGTGTTGATTGTAATCTCTTAATTCAATACCTTTATATTCTAAAAAAACGAGCAATTGAGGTACTTTGCAGAACTTTCTTATTTAGGGAAAAATTACCACGGATGGCAAATTCAACCCAATGCAATTAGTGTGCAAGAAGTGGTACAAAAAACACTAACTACCATTTTAAGAACCCCTACAGAAGTAGTGGCTGCAGGTAGAACAGATGCAGGTGTTCATGCCTCTCAAATGTTTATTCATTTTGATATTGATTTAGATTTAGTTTCAGAAGTTTATTGTTACAAAATCAATTCTTTATTGCCAGATGATATTGTGTTTCATCAATTATTTAAAGTACACAAAGATGCACACACCCGTTTTGATGCAACCAAAAGAAGTTACGAGTACAAAATATTGTTAGGAAAAAGTCCTTTTACGACGGATATTGAGTGGCAAATCAATAAAAAATTAAATATTGATGCGATGAACAAATCGGCAAGTTATTTGCTAGACTATACTGATTTTAAATGTTTTTCTAGATCTAAAACAGATGTAAGAACATACAACTGCGACATTTACAAAGCAGAATGGATTTTAAATGGAAACCAATTGGTTTTTCACATTTCTGCAGATCGTTTTTTGCGTAACATGGTTAGAGCTATTGTAGGTACTTTATTTAATGTAGGCTTAGGAAAAATAAACTCCGAAGAAATTAAAACAATTATAGAAAGTAAAAACAGAACAAATGCTGGAGCTTCGGCACCTGCACACGGACTTTTTTTAACCGAAATAACATACCCAGACACTATAAAAAATGGCATCAAATAAAAAAACAAACGTATTCGACCTTTCTGTCTTTAGTCGTATTATGAGCTATGCCTCAGCGTACAAATCTTTATTTATTTTTTCTGGAATCTCTTCTGTTCTATTAGCAGGAATAGGTGCTTTACGACCTTATTTAATTATTAATGCCATAGATAATTATGTGTACACCAAAACAGAAGAAGGTTTTTTAACTCTTGTTATTATTATTTTGGCAGCCTTAATTGCCGAAGTTTTCTTTCAACTTATCTTTATCTATCTAGCCAATTTATTGGGGCAAAATGTAATTAAAGATATTAGAACCAAATTGTTTAAACATGTACTCTCTTTTAACATGGCTTATTTCAACAATTCATCGGTAGGTAAAATGGTAACTAGAGTGGTTTCTGATGTTGAAACCATAGCTCAGTTTTTTAGCCAAGGTTTGTTTATGATTGTAAACGACATTCTAAAAATGATTTTTGTCGCTATAATGATGCTTTACATTAACTGGAAATTGGCCTTAATTGCCTTTGTTGTTTTGCCCATTTTAATTTATGCTACCAAAATTTTTCAAAAAGCAATTAAAACCGCTTTTCAAGAAGTTAGAGTTCAAGTAGCTAACCTAAATGGTTTTGTACAAGAAAGAGTTACAGGAATGAAAATTGTTCAACTCTTTAATAGAGAAAGAATTGAACATGATAAATTTCAAGAAATCAATAAAAAACATAGATCTGCTCACATAAAAACAGTTTGGTATTTTTCTATTTTTTATCCTGTTGCCGAAGTTTTATCCTCTATAGCGATTGGTTTATTAGTTTGGTTTGGGGGTAAAGAATTAGCCATTGACGGAAATGTGACTCAAGGAGAAATTGTAGGTTTTATTATGATGACAGAAATGTTATTTAGACCCCTAAGACAAATTGCCGATAAGTTTACAACTTTACAAATGGGAATGGTTGCCGGAGACAGAGTCTTTGAAATTATGGATACCCAAAGCCATATAGACACACAAGGAACCCACCAGCCTAAAGCCATAAAAGGAGCCATTAGTTTTAAAAATGTAGTTTTTAGTTATATTAAAAACGAACCTATTTTAAATGGTGTTTCTTTTGAAGTAAAACAAGGAGAAACCGTAGCTATTGTTGGTGCTACAGGAGCAGGAAAATCTACCATTATCAATTTAATCAATCGTTTTTATGATGTAGATAGTGGTTCTATTAAAGTAGACGGAACTTCTGTAAAGGAATACGATTTAAACTTTTTGAGAAATGAAATTGCCATTGTGCTACAAGATGTATTTTTGTTTTCAGACAGTATTTACAATAATATTGGTTTACAAAAAGAAGAAATTTCTATGGATGAGATAAAAGATGCTGCTTCTCAAATAGGTATTTCTAAGTTTATTGAAAGTTTGCCTGGTGGTTTTGAATACAATGTTAAAGAACGTGGTATTATGCTTTCTTCTGGACAAAGACAGTTGATTGCCTTTTTAAGAGCCTATGTATCTAACCCAAGTATTTTAATTTTAGACGAAGCTACTTCCTCTATAGATTCACATTCAGAACAAATGATTCAGTTTGCTATTGATAAAATTACCGAAGGAAGAACGAGTATTGTTATTGCACACAGGTTAGCAACCATAAAAAATGCCGATAAAATTATTGTATTAGACAAAGGGAATATTGTTGAACAAGGTACACATCAGGAATTGATACACATTGCAGATGGGTATTACAAAAACTTACACGACAAACAATTTTCGAATCAACAAATAGCTTAATTTATGAAAAAGATTTACCAAACAACCAATGCACCTGCTCCTTTAGGGCCTTACAACCAAGCCATTTCTGTAAACGGAATTTTATATGCTTCTGGACAAATAGCTATCAATCCAAAAACGGGTGATGTTGTGACCAACAATATTGTTGATGAAACTCATCAGGTAATGAAAAACATTCATGCCATTTTGTTAGAAGCTGGTGCTACTTTTGAAAACGTAATTAAAGCCTCTATCTTTATAACAAATATGGATGATTTTGCAGAAATCAATAAAGTATACGCCAGTTATTTTAACGAAGATACGGCTCCTGCTCGCGAATGTGTACAAGTAGCCAAGCTACCTAAAAATGTAAACATCGAAATTTCTATCATTGCTCATTTATAAAACTAACACATGATCCGTTGGCTTTTTCGTTTTCTATTTAAACTTGGTATTCTTGGAGTTGTATTACTTGGCTTGTTTATTGGACTGGTCTACATAGGAGGTTTTGGCCCTATTGCCAACAAAAAAGAATTAACAGAAATAAAACAAGCACAAGCCAGTGTAGTTTATAGTAGCGATGCTAAAATTATTGGGAAATTCTTTTTAACCAATAGAACCAATGTTACCTACAATCAACTTCCCAAACATTTAATCAATGCTTTAATAGCTACAGAAGACAGTCGTTTTTATCAGCACAAAGGAATTGATAAAACAGCTTTGCTTAGAGTTATTGTAAAAACAATTATTCTAGGAAATCAATCTGCAGGTGGCGGTAGTACCATATCACAACAATTGGCTAAAAACATCTTTAAAAGAAAAGATTTTTCTGTGCTTTCTATGCCGGTCAACAAAACCAAAGAAGCCATTTTAGCCAACAGATTAGAAAACATTTACTCTAAAAGCGAAATTTTAACATTGTATTTTAACACCGTTCCTTTTGGTGAAAATGTATACGGAATAGAATCTGCCGCTCAACGTTATTTTTCTGTTTCTACAGATAAACTTTCTTTAGAGCAATCTGCTATTTTGGTAGGAATGTTAAAAGCAAATTCATACTACAACCCTAACAAGCATCCAGAAAATGCATTGCGTAGAAGAAATGTTGTTTTACATCAGATGTTAAAAGCTGATTTTATTTCTGAAGAAGAATATGACACCTCTAGCAGAAAAGACATCAGTACGGCTTATACCAACATTATCAACCACAATCCTAACGGTTATTTTTTATACCATGTAAAAAACAAAGCCACAGAATTGCTTAACAACACTCTAAAAGAAGACGGAACTGCTTGGAATGTAGAAAAAGATGGATTGATAATAGAAACCACACTGCATGCGGAATTGCAAACGCAAGCTTTAAAGGCTAGAGAAGAGCATTTAAAAAAGCTGCAAAAATCAATGGATTCTTATTGGAACATTTTAAAACACAAAAAAGAGATTCAGCAATTAATACAGTCAGAATGGCATCAAACTAAAGAATACAAAACGTTAAAAAACAAAGGAATTTCGGAGAACGATTTAAAATTACGTTCTAAAGAAAAACGATTAACCGCTGTGTTTGATTGGGAAGAGAAAGAGCACAAATATTCTGCTTTAGACTCTATTAGTCATTATTTAAAAATGATCAACGCTGCAATTTATGGAGTAAGTCCTAAAACTGGAGCTATTCAAATATATGTAGGAGGAAATAATTTTGAATATTTACCTTATAATTTAATCACCAGTGAACATCAATCTGCTTCTACCTTTAAACCCATTGTATATGCGGCTGCTTTAGAAAAAGGAAACAAACCTTGTGATTGGATTAACAACGAAGAAAAAACATATACAGATTACGATAACTGGAAACCACAAAATTACGATCATACCAACGGTGGGTATTACAGTATGGTAGGTGCTTTGGCTAAAAGTGTAAACATTCCTACGGTAGCTACTTATTTTGATGTGGGACATAGCAAATTGCAAGAAACCGCAAATGCTTTAGGGTTAGACAAAGAGTTGAATCCAAACCCATCTACAGCTTTAGGAACCAACAGTTTTTCTTTGCAAAAAATGGTGCATGCTTATGTTCCTTTTGCTACCAGATCTAACAATGTAGAGCCTTATTATATTAGTACTATAAAAGATCATCAGGGTAACATTATCTACCAACACAAAGCAACAAACAAAAAGCAAGAACCTGTTTTAAGTCATAAAACTTTAGAAACCATGCAATATTTGTTAAAAGGTGTGGTAGACAACGGAACTGCTATTCGATTAAAAACAAGTTATACTACCCACGGAGATTGGGCAGGAAAAACAGGAACTTCTCAAGACTATAGCGATTCTTGGTTTATTGGTTTTAATGCAGATATTGTTATTGGTGCTTGGGTGGGATGCAAATATCCTAGCATACATTTACCTTCTAGAATTGGAGGAGGTTCAGTTGCAGCCTTGCCTATCGTCGGTAAAATAGCAAGTCACAAATACATAGACAAAAAAGTAAACAGAACCTTAGCTGCTAAATTCCCTAAGTTTGATGACGATATTATAAAAGACTGTGATTGTGAGTTTTACAGAGAAGAAAACACCATAGAGAAATTCTTTGACATTTTTGATAAAAACGAAAAAACCAAAAAGAAAAAAGGAAACTTTTTTACTCGTTTGTTTGGAAGAAAAAAAGACAAAGACAGTATTGAATAGTTTAGATATCAACAATTACTGTACACATCCTATATTCATCATTTATAATACTTTATAAAACATTTAACCCCTGCTTTAAAATGTATCTCTCTTATTTTAGTCTTATAACTTTTTTAAGAACTAACATGAAGCACTTTAAAACAACTTTTCTTATTTGTTTGCTAATTACGCTAAACAATTTTGCTCAAAAAACTCCTTATTTTACCAACGGACAAGACCCAAAACCTACTGAAAAAAAATGGGTAAAGGTTAAAAATATGTCTGATGAATTTAAAGGTTCCAAATTAAATCATAAAAAATGGCAAGACAACCCTATTGGAAATGATTGGAATTGGGACGGTCGTGCACCTGCATTATTTAGAGCAGAAAATGTAGTGGTTAAAGACGGTAAAATGAATGTAACCGTTAGCAAGCTAGACAAAGTAGTTCGTAAAAAAGGAAAAACATTTACACACCAAGGAGCTATTGTAAGATCTTTATATCCTGGTAAAGTAGGATGGTATTTTGAAACAAAAATGAAAGCCAACGCAACAGTTATGTCTTCTACTTTTTGGTTAATGTCTAAATACGACTGTGAGAAAAAAGAAGAATTAGACATACAAGAATGTGTGGGTAGATTGACCGAAAAAACACACTCATGGGCTAAAAACTGGGATGGTATTTTCCATTCTAATGCAATTCACAGAAAAACAAACTGTCACCCTAAAAGTGAAAGAGATCAAAAAATGGTCTACACACCTACAAAAAATCATGAACGTTTTTATGTATACGGAGCATGGTGGAAAAGTCCTACAGAAATTTTATGTTTTTTAGACGGTGAATATAAATACACCCTAAACCCAACTGTAGAATGGGACATGCCTGCTTTTTTACAAATGGCTATAGAAACGTATGATTGGAATCCTTTACCAGACGATGGTGGATTGGTAGAAAGTGGTACCTGGGAACAAAGAACAACGCAGTATGATTGGGTTAGAACTTGGAAACTGAAATAAATATATTCTAATTTTATATTCAAAAAATTAAAACGCTAAAACTAAAAGACTACCTAAATCAATTAGGCAGTCTTTTTATCTTTTATAAACACTTTATTATACAGACTTTATTAACAATGTAGCTGTTGCTGGGTTTGTTGCCAAAGGCACATTGTACACATCACACAAACGCATTAACATAAAAATATCTGGTTCGTGTGGGTGCTTTTCTAAAGGATCTCTAAAAAAAATAACCATTCCTGTTTTTCCTTCTGCCACTCTTGCTGCAATTTGAGCATCTCCTCCTAAAGGCCCCGATAAAAATCTATGAACCGTTAATCCAGCAGCCTCAACTTTAGAGCCTGTTGTTCCTGTAGATATTAAGCTAATTCCTTTGGCTTGTAATAAATCTTTGTGTTCCATTAAAAACTGAACCATATCTGCTTTTTTTCCATCGTGAGCAATAATTGCTATCTCCATATCTATATTTTTATCTATGCAATATATTAAATTCTTGTCTAAATATATTTCTAAAAAAACTTCAATTTCTTAAGTTCTAAAATTCACTGTTAATTTTAAAAAACCTCTTTTTCTTTTGTACCTTACTCAAAAGCTACAACTAAACTATCTATTAAAATTACACTAATGAATACCCCTAGAAAACTAAAAACTACTTTGTTGTTTTCAAAATTTATCAAATTATCTTTTTTGTTTACAATTATTTTATTTGCTATTTCTTACTTCTTTTACACCAATAAAGTATCTATTGAAATGGATCAATTAAAAAACAAAGAAGAAGGAAAACTTTTACTACAGGTAAACGAAATTAAAAATGATTTTGTTTTTGTGCAAAGAGATGTTTTATTGCTTAGTGATTTAATATCTACTAGTAATTTTGCTTCCTGTAATAATAAAAAATCAATCGAAAATTTAAAAACGGAAATCTATCAATTTATCAAAAGAAAAAAAATATATGACCAAATTAGATTATTAGATATTAACGGTAATGAAGTTTTAAGGTGTGATTACAAAAAAGGATTTCCTAAATTTAAACCAGACTCTTTATTACAAGATAAATCTGACAGGTATTATTTTAAAGAAATTTCTGAATTAAAAAATGAAGACATTTATTTTTCTAGGTTTGATTTAAACATAGAGAACGGACTTATAGAAAAACCTATCAAACAAGTTTTACGTGTAGGAAGTAAAATATATGGTTGTGATAATAAATATTCTGGAATTTTAATTGCATCCTATCTAGGAACTCCTTTAGAAAAACGAATAACCAAACTAAACAAAGCCCATAAAGGGGAGTTTTATTTATTAGACAAAAATGGATTTTTTCTAATGTCTCCAAACAAAAAAGACAATTGGGGCTTTATGTTTCCGGATATGTTAGATAAAACATTTTCTAATAAACACCCAAATTCTTGGGCAATTATAAACAACAAAGAGCAAGGACAAAGTATTTCTAAAGAAGGGATTACTACTTTTTCTACATTAAATTTTAATAAAATTATAAGCAAAGGAGAACGTACTAAATATTTTGCTAGTGATGATTATTGGAAAGTTGTAAGCTTTATTTCTAATCAACAAATAACAGCTTTAAAAACTGATGTTTTATCGCTCTTTTACATTCCTGTTTTTGTTCTTTTTATACTTATTTTATGCTGTTCCTGGTTGTTTTCTTATTTACAACTAAAAGAACAGCTAGGACAGAAAGAAATAAAAAAACTAGCTTCTGTAGTTAAAAACAGTAACAATTGTATGTTAATCACAGACCTTAATGGTAAAATAGAATGGATTAATCCTGCTTTTGAACAACTATTACAAAAACCATTAACTCAAATAACGGGTAAAAATTATAAAGATTCTATTATAGATAAAAACAACCCCCTTAACCCCATTGCTAAAATAGAAAATGCTATTAAAAACAAAACTCAGTTAACGGTAGAAGTTGTCAATTCTTATATTCCTAATAAAGAAAATTGGCAAACAATTCACATAAAACCAATTCTGTCTGGAAAAGACAATAAAACTGAAAAAGTAATTTTTATTGGAACAGATATTACAGATCTAAAAGAAAAAGAAAAAGAAATTATCACACTTAATAATGACCTAGAACAGCGTGTAATAGCAAGAACTAAAGAGCTTAAAAATGCAAACCTAGCTATTTCTAAAAACAGAGAAAAGCTTAAAAAAAGCAAAAACCGATTAGAAAATGCATTTTTAACAGGAGGGTATGCTTGGTGGGAATGGAATTATAAAACAGACAAACTAAAAGCAAGTTCTTTACTCTATAAAAAATTAGGATATAAAACTAACGAAAAAGAAAATACTTTTAAATGGTTATTAAGCAAGGTACATTCTGATGATATTAAAAAAGTAAGAGAACATTTAAACATTCTGTTTACAAATAAAAAAGGAAAATTCAGTTTTAATTGCAGAATAATCACACATCAAAATAAATACTTATGGTTTCATCTTAAAGGAAAAATAGAAAGCTTTACCGATGAGAATACTCCCAAAAAACTAATAGGAACTATTCAAGATATTTCTTTACTAAAAAAAGCTGAAGAAGAAATTACAAATGCTAAAAATGCTGCCGAAGATGCCAACAAAGCTAAAAGTGAATTTTTAGCCAATATGAGTCATGAAATTAGAACCCCTATGAATGCTATTATTGGGTTTTCAGAACAACTTTCTTCGACTATAAAAGACAACAGACAATTATCTCAAATAAAAACGATACACTCAAGTAGTAAAAACTTATTAAGAATTATTAATGACATTCTTGACCTATCTAAAATTGAAGCTGGTAAAATAGAGTTTAACTCAACCCCTGTAAATCTTAGAAAAATTAGTCAACAAATAAAAGATATCTTTTCTCAAAAAATAGAGAAAAAAAACATCTACTTTGACGTAATCACAAGTCCACAACTCCCACCAATACTAATTTTAGACAAAGTAAGAATAAGGCAAGTTCTATTTAATCTATTAAGCAACGCTATAAAATTCACAGAAAAAGGAGGGGTTCAACTATTTATTACAGCTACAGAAGAACCATTAAACAAAAATCAAATCACCTTAAATATTACCGTTAAGGACACCGGAATTGGAATTCCTGAAAATGAACAAAAATTAATATTCCAACCTTTTATTCAAAAAAGAGGTCAGAACATTATTAAATATGGAGGTACAGGATTAGGACTATCCATTACCACAAAACTAATCAAAGCTATGAATGGGGTTATTAGCTTAGAAAGTAGTTTAAACAAAGGAACTTCTTTTACCGTTAAACTACCCAATATAGAAGTTTCTTATGATGATATTGAAGAAACAGAAACCGTTTTTGATAGTTCAAATTTATTATTTAGCAACGCAAAACTTTTAGTTGTTGATGATGTAAAAGAAAATAGAGATTTAATTTTAGATTTATTTTACAACTCCCCAAACCTAGAACTTTATCAAGCTAAAAACGGACAACAAGCTATTGATATTGCTACAGAAATAATTCCTGACATTATTTTTATGGATTTGCGTATGCCTGTTTTAAATGGATATGATGCTGCTATGGCTATTAAACAAAACAAAAAAACTAAAAACATTCCCATATTTGCCATTACTGCATCTATCAAAAGTGATCTGGAAAAAGAAAAACTAAAACAATGTTTTGATGAGTATATTATAAAGCCTTTAGATATTCAACTCTTTTTTACAAAAACTAAAAAATATTTAACATATATAGACACAAGTGTAATTCAACCCACCAAAACGGATGATTATCCAATAAATCAAAAAGAAATAGAAGTACTTCCTATTTTTATACAAAAATTAGAGTCTAACCTTTTACCCCAATTAGCACCTCTATTAGAGAACAATATTATAAATGAGATGGAAGATTTTGGAAAAGAGCTTCTTGATACATCTAAAAAACACAATAATAAACTGATGATAGATTTTTCTAAAACGATTTGTCTACACGCAGAAAATTTTGAATTTGATGATTTAATTTTTACGTTAAAACAACTACCCAATAAAATAAAAAAACTGAAATCTTATATAGACTAAGTACTAAAAATTTAATACCCCCTTTTACGACAAGCTATGTTTATTTGCAAACCCAAAACCCCCAAAATATTAATTGTTGACGATCAACAAAAAAACATACAAGTGCTAGGTAGCTTGTTAAAAGATCAAAATTATATTATTGGAGTAGCTACAGATGGCCAAAAAGCTGTAGACACTCTAAAAAAAACAAAAGATTTTGATTTGATTCTTTTAGATGTAAACATGCCTGTAATGGATGGATTTGAGGCTTGCTTAGAAATTAGAAAAATAGAGCACCTAAAAAAAATACCCGTCATTTTTTTAACAGCCATGACAGAAGAAAACCAAATTATAAAAGGTTTTGAAGTAGGCGGACAAGATTATGTAACCAAACCTTTTAACGCTAGAGAGCTACTACAAAGAGTTAAAACACATTTGGAACTAAAACAAAGTCAAGATCAATTAAAAAATGTGAACACTTGGCTAGAAGATGAAATTAAAAGCAGAACTTTAGAAGTAAAAGATGCCAATCAAAAATTACAACAAGCAAATAAAGAACTAGAAACTTTAGACATTGCCAAAAATGAGTTTTTAACCATTATTAGTCATGAAATAAACACCCCATTAAACGGAATTATGGGATTTATTAATGTTTTAAAAGACAAACTAAAATCATCAGAATTAATTGAATTTGTTAACTTGTTAGATGTTTCTGCCAACAGATTACTGTCTTTTTCTAAACTAAGTTTAAGAATTACAGAATTAAGAACAAGCAACCAGTTTTTAAAAGGAGTAAATATTCCACTAAAAGAAATTTTAGGAATTTTAAAAATTAAAGTCGATAAAATGTTAAGAGCTAAAAATCAACAACTTTTTATTAACGAAAATCAACCAGACACTTATATTCACGGAGACCCTCAACTTATTTTATATTGTTTAGACAATATTTTAGAAAATGCAATAAAACACTCGCACGAAAACACAAACATTACCATTAACATTGAAAACACAGAGGATAAAATTATTTGTTCTATAATTGATGAAGGTGATGGTTTTAGCGATTATGCACTTGCCAATTTATACAAACTTTTTGCATCGGGAAAAGAGCATGTAGACAATAACAAAGGACTTGGTTTGGCTTTGGTTAAACTAATTATTGATGTACACAATGCAGACATTACCGTAATAAACAACAAAACAAAAGGAGCAACAGTTAAACTAACCTTTCAAAATAAAAAACAGACAATTACTTCTTAACCATTATTTTTAAAGGCTAAAAAAAAATATTATTTTTCATTTTTGTATTTATTTTTCATATACATTTAATCCAAAATTTAACACAAATGAAAACCTTTAAATGAACAAGTATTTAGTTGTAAATCAACCTGAAAAATGGCTTTTTTTAGCTGATGACATTACAGTTATTTCTTCGCAAGATTACCTTACCAACCCAACTTATTCTTTATTAAAAAAAGGAAGAATCTTTAATTTATGTAAAGATTACAGTTACCAATCTAAAGGATATTACGTATCTCTATTGGCAGAAGCCAGAGGACATCGTGTATCTCCAACCGTTAAAAATTTGGTAGATTTAGATAAGTTAGAATTGGTTAAAATAGTATCCGATGAGTTTGATGAAATTATCCAACAAAGTTTAAAATCCATCAAATCTCAAAACTTTACACTCAGTATTTATTTTGGACAAAACGTAGCTCAAAAATACAAAGAACTTAGTGCCTTGTTTTACAAACATTTTCAGATTCCGTTTTTAAGAATCACTTTTAATTTTGATTACAAATGGCATGTGCATAACATCAAAGCTATTACAGAAGCAGAAATTCCAGCAGCTCACATAGAGTTAGCTCAAGAATTTGCTAGTCAATATTTCTCTAAAAAAAGATACGACCAACCCAAACAAGTTAAACACGATTTTGATTTGGCTATTTTAGTTAACAAAAACGACCCTGCACCCCCTAGCAATTCTAAAGCTTTAAAAAAGTTTATGGAAATTGCTGAGAAGCTAAAAATTTATACCGAAATTATTGAACCTAAAGACCTGTCTAGACTAAGCTCTTTTGATGCTTTATTTATTAGACAAAGTACCGAGGTGAATAATGAGGCCTATACCTTTGCCCGCAAAGCACAACAGCAAGATATTGCTATTATAGACTATCCAGATGCAATTTTAAAATGTTGCAACAAAGTGTATATGGCAGAAGCTTTGCAAAATGCAAACATCAACACTCCTAAAACCCGTATTATTCACGTTAACAATCAAGAAGAAGTGTTGCAAGAAATTGGTTTGCCTTGTGTGTTAAAAACTCCCGATTCGACATTTTCTTTTGGTGTAAAAAAAGCCAAAACAGAACAAGAATACAAAGAGCTTACCCAATTAATGTTACAAGAATCTGATTTGATTATAGCACAAGAATTTTGTCCCTCTAGCTACGATTGGAGAATTGGTGTACTAGACGGAAAAGTATTTTATGCTTGCAGGTATTTTATGGCTAAAGACCATTGGCAAATTTACAACTGGAATGCTAAAAAAAAGAAAGAACAAGATGGAGATTCTGATTGTTTCCCTATAGAAAAAGTTCCTAAAAAAGTAGTAAACATAGCTTTAAAATCTGCCAAAATTATGGGCTTAGGCTTATATGGTATCGATATAAAAATAGTAAACAATCAACCTATGGTGATTGAAATTAATGACAATCCAAACATTGATGTAGGTGTAGAAGATGAATATTACGGAGATTTAATTTACACAACCATATTAGAAGCTTTTAAAACTAGAGTTTTATCATAAGATGAAAACAAAATATAAATTATTTGAAGTTTACGGAATTGAACTTGAATACATGTTAATTAACAATTCTACCTTTAAAGTAGCCCCAAAAGTAGCCGATTTATTAACGGCAAAAAATGGAACTTTGGTTGATGATATTAACAACGGAACCATTGGTTGGAGTAACGAATTGGTAGCGCATGTTGTAGAAATTAAAACTCAAAATCCTGTTGCAGATTTAACAGGATTAGATATTGATTTTCATAAAAACATTATTGAGATTAACCACTTATTAACAGAAACAGACAGTAAATTATTAGGAACTGCTTGTCACCCGCTAATGGATCCTTTTACGGAAACAAAACTTTGGGAACACGGCTCTAACGAAATTTATGAGTTGTATAACACCATTTTTAACTGCAAAGGTCACGGATGGAGCAACTTACAAAGCATGCACATTAACCTGCCTTTTTATAACGATGCTGAGTTTGAAAAACTACATGCAGCTATTCGTATTTTACTACCTATTTTACCCGGTTTGTGTGCCAGCTCTCCTGTATTAGACGGTAATTTTACCGGTTTTAAAGACAGTAGATTAGAAAGCTATAAATACAATCAAAAAGAAATCCCAATTATTGCAGGTAGCGTAATTCCAGAACAAGCTTTTAGTAGAAATGAGTATGAAGTTTCTATTTTTGACCCCATCAAAAAAGCCATAGAGCCTTTTGATAAAGAAAAAATATTAGATCATTATTTTGTAAACTCTAGAGGTGCCATTGCTCGCTTTGATAGAAATGCAATTGAGATTAGAGTTATTGATATTCAAGAATGTCCTAAAGCAGATATTGCCATTGCCATATTGGTGACTCAGGTTTTAAAAGTATTGGTAACAACACCTTATACCTCTTTAACTTCTCAAAAAAAATGGCACGAAAAAGAATTAGCTTCAATTTTAAACACTTGTATAAAACAAGGAGAAAATTCAATTATTACTAATACAGATTATTTAAAAGAATTAGGAATCACAAAAACAGAAACGGTTAAAAATGTATGGAAATATTTATACAAAACAGTAGCCAATCAAATTCCTAAAAACTACCAATCTGCTATTGAAATAATTTTAGAAAAAGGAACCTTAGCTACACGTATAGAAAATTCGTTAAAGTCAGACCTTTCTGAAAAAAATATTCAAAAAGTTTACACAAAATTAGCAGACTGTTTACAACAAAACGTTTTATTTGATACCTAAAACATGAAACTACTTTTAACTTGCGAACACGGTGGAAATAAAATTCCATTAGCCTATGATTCTCTTTTTCTAAGTCAAGAATTAGTTTTACAAACTCATAGAGCTTATGACAAGGGTGCCTTAGATCTTTTTAAGTATTTAAGGCCTTTAGCCGTATTTCATAAAAGCAATGAAATTAGCAGACTATTTATAGAACTTAATAGATCTTTACATCATCCGATGCTGTTTTCTGAGTTTACAAAAAAACTAGACAAAAAAGAAAAACAACTTTTAATACAACAATATTATCTTATTTATAGAGACAAGGTAATTCAGCAAATAGAAAGTTTAATACATTCTAAACATTGTATTTTTCATATATCCGTACATAGTTTTACTCCTGTTTTTAACGGAGTAACCAGAAAATGTGATATTGGTTTGTTATATGACCCTTCATCAATACACGAAAAAAAAATAGCACAATTATTAAAAGCTGAATTAAAAAAGAGAGCTCCAGAGCTAAATATACGCTGTAACTATCCGTACAAAGGTATTAGTGATGGATTTACTAAAACTTTAAGAAAACAATTTTCTAAAAACTATGTAGGAATAGAAATAGAAATCAACCAAAAATTTTCATTTCAGAACAAAATAAATGAAGATTTAAAAAAAGTGATTTATAAATCTATCAAACAAATTATAGAGCAACAAACAAATATTGAAAACAATAAATATAAATTATAAGCCTAAAGATGAAACTATAAAAGTTTCATCTTTTTTAGTTTCACAAGAATCGGATTTTAGAAGTAAAAAAGGAAACCTACCTTTGTTCTATATTTTATGGAACAGACACACTACCACTCAATTGCCAAGGCCATTACTTATTTGCAAAAAAATGCAACTACACAACCTAGTTTAGACGAGTTGGCTAAGGCTGTAAACATTAGTCCGTTTCATTTACAAAAAATTTTTACTGAATGGGCAGGTGTGAGTCCTAAAAAGTTTTTGCAATACATTAGTATACAACATGCCAAACAATTATTATTGGCACCCAAACAAACATTGTTTACAACAGCACATCAAATTGGATTATCTAGTACTAGTAGACTACATGATTTATTTGTAAATATTGAAGGAATGACTCCAGGTGAATACAAAAACAACGGTCAAAACTTAACTATTTACTACAAACACTACCCTACCCTTTTTGGAACCATACTTATTGCAAATACAGTAAAAGGAATCTGTAGTATTTCTTTTATTGATGAGCCTAAAGATGCTATAAAAAAACTAAAAACCACTTTTAGTAACGCTTCATATTTAGACAAAGAACACCCTTTACAAATTAAAGCACTACAAGTTTTTAACACCCTAGAAAAACAAAACTCCCCTTTACTACTACACCTAAAAGGAACTCCTTTTCAACTAAAAGTATGGGAGGCTTTACTTACAATTCCTGTAGGAAAATTAGAAACTTATGGAAACATTGCACATCAAATTAACAGTCCAAAAGCCTCAAGAGCTGTAGGAACTGCCATTGGCAACAATCCTATTGCATTTTTAATTCCCTGCCACAGAGTTATTAGAGCTAGCGGAATTATAGGAAATTATATGTGGGGAACCATCAGAAAGTCAGCAATTATAGGTTGGGAATCTTCAAAAACTCATTTGGACTAATGGATTTATTTAACAACAAACCTACAAATCTCTTACCTTTTGATGGAGAAGTTTATTACTACCCTAATGTTATCAATTTAGCAAACTCTAAAAGCTATTATCAAACGTTATTAAAATCCATTGCTTGGAAAAACGACGAAGCTCTTATTTTTGGAAAACATATTATAACCAATAGAAAAGTTGCCCTTTACGGAGATACTTCTTTTTTTTACGGATATTCTAACACTATAAAAAAAGCACTGCCTTGGACCAAAGAACTCTTAGAACTTAAAAAAATAGCCGAAGAAAAATGCAATACTTCTTTTAATGCTTGTTTGTTAAATTTATATCATAACGGAAGTGAAACCATGAATTGGCATGCTGACAATGAAAAAGCTTTGGGACAAAACCCCACCATTGCTTCTCTTAGTTTTGGTGCAGATAGAAAATTTTCTTTTAAACACAAAATATCCAAACAAACAACATCTATAATATTAGAAAAAGGAAGTTTATTAGTGATGGCAGGTACTACACAAAATTATTGGGTACACAAACTACCTGTAACCACTTTAGTAAAATCTCCTAGAATTAATCTTACCTTTAGAAACATAAAAAACTAAAAATCAACTCTCTAACATTTTAAACAAACCATAATTTTCCTTGTTAAAAACATATCTACTAGGTGTTATCAGTATAATTACTTATTGTTGTAGTACAAACATAAAAACATCATAAAATGAAAAAATTATTATTTGTATTTGCATTATTGTTAACCGTAACAATGAGTGCTCAAGAAAAAAAATCTTTTAAAGGAGCTTTAGAAGCAGCTAATTTGACCGAAGTAGAAATGACCAAAGCAATGGAAATTCAAAAAGAAAAAACTACGGCTTTAAAAGAAGTTAAAGAAAGTGATTTAGATGCTGTTGCTAAAAAGGCAAAAGTTAAAGAAATTAAACAAGAAGCTGGTAAAAAATTAAGAGCTGCTATTGGTAAAGAAAAAACAAAAGCAATGAACCAGTACTGGAAAAAATAATTTGCATTTTACACTGTAAATTTCCAAAGGAGAAACTTAATAAGTTTCTCCTTTTTTTATAAGTTGTTACATTTTCTGTTTAAATAATTCCTGAAGAACATCAACTTCTTCTTTATGTTGTAAATCTGTTCTTGTTGCAAAATACAACGTGTTTTCTGTATTCACCGTTCCTTCCCAAATTAACTTTATCTGATTATTCTTAATCGCTTCATCACATAAAAAATCTGGAACCAAAGCGTACCCACTTTTGTTACTTAAGCATCTTATAATGGAACTTATATTAGGCAGTATAAAATTAGGTTTAAAGGCTGGCCGTCTCTTAAAGTTTTCAAACCAAAAACGTCTAAAATGTTCCATTTCATTAGAAGCGCTATACCATGTTTTTTTCTGCAACTCTTCTTCTAAACCTTTCCAATTCTTTTGCTTTAGCAACAGATTAATACTAGTAGTATCTGTATGTATGCCTGCTATTAAAATTATTTTTTCTTTTGAAAAAGGAATATATTCTACTAATGATTTTTTATCACTTTGTGTTTTTGGAGTGATTACCAAGTCTAAAATTCCATTGTTTAAATCCTTAATCAAGTCACCATGCATTCCAAATTTTGCAACTAGATTAAAATTTAATTTAGATATTTCTGATTCTATTACATGCTGAAACATTTCTGAACACATACCAATATGAACAGAGGGCTTCTTTTTTTGGGTACTTTTTTTAAAGTGTTGTTCTGCAATTTCTAATTGTTTAACCGCATCAATAATATATTCATATAAAAACTTTCCTTCTTCGGTCGGAATCATTTTTCTAGACGTACGTTTAAATAATTTTTGTCCTGTATAAGCCTCTAAAGCATTTAAATGCACACTAACTCCCGGCTGAGAGGTGTACAAAGCAGCAGCTGCTTTGGTTAGTGTTCCATTTTCATAAATTTCTTTAAAAGTTCTGTACCATTCTAAACTCACCATAGCTATAAATATTATAATACAAATGTATTATTTGTATTATTTTTACAATACTTATTATCGTTTTAATTTTGATAAAAATTTAATCAAACAAAAAATGAAAAATATTTTTATCATTAACGGAGGACATCCTTTTGCACATTCTGGAGGAAAATTTAACAAAACTCTTTTTCAGCAAACCAACTCTTATTTTAACAATTTAAAGGATTTTCAAGTAAAAAAAACTCAAGTAGGTGATACTTATGATCCTATGGAGGAAGTTGAAAAATTTAAATGGGCAGACATCATCATATACCACACTCCTATTTGGTGGTTTCAAATTCCTTTTGGATTTAAAGAATACATAGACCGTGTATTTACTGCAGGTCATCAAAACGGAATTTATGAGAGCGATGGTAGAAGTAGAAAAAATCCAGAAATTAACTATGGTACTGGTGGTTTAATGCAATCTAAAAAATATATTGTAACCACTAGTTGGAACGCTCCTAAAACAGCATTTACATTAAAAAATGAATTTTTTGATCAAAAAAGTGTAGACCAAGGCATCTTATTCGGTTTTCATAAAATGAATGCTTTTGCAGGTATGGAATTACTAGCATCACACCATTTTTACGATATGGAAAAAAATGCAGATGTTCCCTTAGAGTTAAAGAATTACAACCTTTTTTTAAACAAAGTAACACCTCAATTCTAATTATTTAAATTAGACCTACCCTTTCTAAAATCCTAGTAAAAAATGGTAACTTCGTGTTTTTGTAAAAAACATATGGCAACCAACGAATTTATAGAAGTATTAGGAGCTAGAGCACACAACCTAAAAGACATTGATGTTAAAATACCACGAGACAAACTAGTAGTAATTACAGGTTTAAGTGGTAGCGGAAAATCTTCTTTAGCTTTTGATACTATTTATGCAGAAGGACAACGTAGATATATAGAAACTTTTTCTGCTTATGCTCGTCAATTTTTAGGCGGATTGGAAAGACCTGATGTAGACAAAATTGATGGATTGTCTCCCGTAATTGCCATAGAACAAAAAACCACCAATAAAAGTCCACGTTCTACCGTGGGAACCATTACAGAGATCTACGATTTTTTACGTTTGTTATACGCTCGTGTTGCCGATGCATATTCTTACAATACCAACGAAAAAATGGTAAGTTATTCGGATGAACAAATCAAAGAATTAATTTTACAGGATTTTGATAGTGAAAAAACACTTATCTTAGCTCCCGTTATTAAATCTAGAAAAGGGCATTACAGAGAATTGTTTGAGCAAATTACCAAACAAGGATTCACCAAGGTTCGGGTAGATGGTGCTATTGTAGACATTACCAAAGGCATGAAGCTAGATCGATACAAAACACACGATATTGAAATTGTTATTGATAGATTGGTAATTACCACTGAACAAGAAAAACGCTTAGAAGAAACCATAAAGACAGCCATGTACGCAGGTGATGGTGTGTTAATGGTGATGAAATTTAACGAGAAAAAACCTAGATATTTTAGTAGAGCTTTAATGTGTCCTACTTCCGGAATTTCTTATCCATTACCAGAACCTAACTCTTTTTCTTTTAACTCTCCTAAGGGAGCTTGTCCAAAATGTAACGGTTTGGGTCATGTAGCAGAAATTCAATTAAAAAAAGTAATTCCCGATGATAGTATCTCTATAAAAAACGGAGGGATTATTCCTTTAGGAGCTCAAAAAAATACTTGGATTTTTAAACAAATTCAAAGTATTGCAAGTGCCTATCAATTTAATTTAGACGATCCTATTTCTAAAATCCCAGAAGAAGCTTTACACATAATTCTTAACGGAGGAAAAGAAACTATTAATGTAAAAGCAAAAGCTGCAGGAGTTACCAAAACCTATCAAATAGACTTTGAAGGAATTCTTTCTTTTATAGAAAGTCAACATCAAAACACAGATTCTAAAAGCATACAACGTTGGGCAAAAGATTTTATGAATGATGTTGTTTGTAGCGAATGCAACGGAAGTCGTTTACGTAAAGAATCTTTATATTTTAAAATTGATGGCTACGATTTAGGGAACATCACCGCTATGGATATTAGCGAATTGGCAGATTGGTTCTCTAAAATTGACAACAAACTTAGCCACAAACAAAAAATCATTGGATCAGAAATAACCAAAGAAATAAGAACTAGAATTCAGTTTTTATTAGACGTAGGATTGGATTATTTATCCCTAAACAGAACCTCTAAATCATTATCGGGAGGAGAAGCACAACGTATCCGTTTGGCCACTCAAATTGGTTCTCAATTAGTAGGTGTATTGTATATTTTAGACGAACCTAGTATTGGATTACATCAACGAGACAACGAAAAATTAATTCACTCTTTAGAGCAATTAAGAGATGTGGGAAACTCTGTTTTGGTTGTTGAACACGATAAAGATATTATGGAACGTGCCGACCACGTAATAGATATTGGTCCTGGTGCAGGAATACATGGTGGGCAAATTGTAAGTCAAGGTTCTTATGATTTATTCTCTAAAGTAGAAACCCTAACTGCAGATTACTTAACAGGTAGAAAAGAAATTAGCGTTCCTAAAAAACGTAGAGAAGGAAACGGGAAAGAACTCGTTTTAAAAGGAGCTACAGGAAACAATTTAAAAAATGTAACTGCTCATTTTCCATTAGGAAAATTGGTCTGTGTAACAGGTGTTTCGGGTAGTGGTAAATCTACCTTGGTAAACGGAACTTTGTACCCAATTTTAAATGCACATATTTACAATGGTGTTAAAAAACCTCAGCCTTATAAGAGCATAGAAGGTTTAGAACATGTAGATAAAATTATAGATATAGACCAGTCTCCAATTGGTAGAACACCACGTTCTAACCCAGCAACCTATACCAAAACATTTGATGAAATAAGAAGTTTATTTGCCAAAACACCCGAAGCTATGATTCGTGGTTACAAACCTGGTCGTTTTTCCTTTAACGTAAAAGGAGGTAGATGTGAAACTTGTGAAGGTGGCGGAATGCGAGTGATAGAAATGAACTTTTTGCCCGATGTACATGTAGAATGTGAAACTTGTCAGGGAAAACGTTTTAACAGAGAAACATTAGAAATTAGATACAAAGGAAAATCTATTTCAGATATTTTAGAAATGACCATTAATGAAGCTGTTGACTTTTTTGATCAGATCCCTAAAATACATCGTAAAATAAAAACAATTAAAGAAGTTGGCTTGGGGTACATTACACTCGGACAACAATCTACAACACTATCTGGAGGTGAGGCACAAAGAATAAAATTAGCTGCAGAACTCTCTAAAAGAGATACCGGTAATACTTTTTATATTTTAGACGAACCTACCACAGGATTGCATTTTGAGGACATTCGAGTTTTAATGAATGTAATTCAGAAATTGGTAGACAAAGGAAATTCTGTTTTAATTATAGAACACAATATGGATGTAATTAAACTAGCTGATTATATTATTGATATTGGTCCCGAAGGTGGTAAAGGTGGAGGAACTATTGTTTGCAAAGGAACCCCTGAAGAAGTTGCTAAAAACAAAAAAAGTTACACTGCTATATTCTTAAAAAAAGAACTTTAACCTTTGTTATTTTTGTATATTAACGTAAGTAAAAAAGAAAAACTCACGTAATTATGACAGAAAAGGAACGAATAGAAGAAGATAAAATATACAATAAACTTGGTCAAAAGAATTGGAACGAAATAAAAAGCAACGATTCTTGGGCTGTATTTAAAATTATGTCTGAAATGGTCAATGGTTTTGAAACTATGGCTAAAATAGGACCTTGCGTAAGTATTTTTGGATCTGCCAGAACCAAACCTAACGACCCTAACTACATACTAGCCGAAGAAATTGCCTACAAATTAACACAAAATGGGTTTGGAGTTATTACTGGTGGAGGTCCCGGAATTATGGAAGCAGGTAACAAAGGAGCTCATAGAGGTAAAGGAACCTCTGTAGGATTAAATATTGAATTGCCTTTTGAACAAAACAACAACCCTTGGATAGATAGAGACAAAAGTGTAGACTTTGATTACTTTTTTGTACGCAAAGTAATGTTTGTAAAATATTCACAAGGTTTTGTAGTTATGCCAGGAGGATTTGGTACTTTGGATGAACTCTTTGAAGCCATTACTTTAATACAAACTAAAAAAATTGGTCGTTTTCCAATTGTTCTTGTCGGTAAAAATTACTGGAAAGGATTGTTAGATTGGATTAAAGAACGTTTGATAGAAGAATACAAAACAGTAAGCCCAGATGATTTAAATTTATTTAGATTGGTAGACACTCCAGACGAGGCTATTGAACATTTAAATAATTTTTACAACAAGTATAAACTAAAACCAAATTTCTAGAATTGAAACTAATTTTACGATTATTTATTTTTTTAATCAGCCTTAGCTTTTATAGTCAAAATAACCAATTGACCATAAAAGCTAAATTAGTTCCAGACAAAAGTATTTTAGAAATACAGCAAAAAATAACCTACTACAATCACAGTAAAGATACTTTACATCAAATTGTACTTAGGAATTGGGGAAATAGCTATAAAAATGACAATACTCCTTTAGCCAAAAGACTGTTAGAAGATTACAAAACAGATTTTTATTTCTCAAAAAAAGAAGACAGAGGTTATAGCATAGTTCATTTTATTAAATCCAATCAACAAGAAACAAGTTTTCATTCTCCACATCATTTACAAGATTTAATTTTTGTGAATCTTAGCCATCCACTATACCCAAATGACAGCACTAAATTAGACTTAAATTATACCCTTAAAATTCCCAATGCTAAATTTACAGGTAGTGGTAAAAAGGGAATCGATTTTTATTTAGAAGATTGGCACATTACTCCTGCTATTTATACAGATAAATGGCAATTAGACTCACATCAAAATTTAAATTATCAGTACAAATTACCCACAAATTATAGTATAGAATTTACCACCCCAATTGGTTATAATATTCACAGTAATTTTCACAAGCAAAAAACAACAGGGAATACCACCACCACTTATTTACTTAACGGGAAAGGAATTACACACACCAACTTAAGCATTGCTTTACTACGTTCTTATTTAGAAGTCCCCACCTATCCTGCCAAAATAGTAACCAACTTTATTAGCAATAAAATCCCCATGGCAACTCAAAAAATGAGAATGCAACAAATGATGTTTTTTTTAAATGACCATCTTAGTTATTTGCCACATACAAAAATTATAGTTGATCAAAAGATTTACAATCAAAATCCTATATATGAACTTAAATATTTACCTCGTCAGCTGCACCCTTTTAAAAGTGAATTTAAATGGGAAGCTGAATTTTTTAAAGCTTTAGTTAGTCAATATGTAGAGCAAATTGTAAACGTAAATAAAAATGAAGATTATTGGTTTGCCGAAGGTTTAGAAATTTACTTGTTTACAAAATACATGAACTTATACCATCCTAATGCCAAATTATTAGGAAGATTGTCTAACGTTTGGGGAATTAAATCTATGAATATTGCCAAACAGAGTTTTAATAATAAATTTAACATGGTCAATCAAATTACTGCCAGAGAAAATTTAGATCAAGATTTAGACACTCCCTACAACAAGCTCTCTAACTACAATAAAAAAGTAGTTTCTCCTTACAAATCTGGAATTGGTTTTTTATACTTAAAAGAATACATAGGAGAAGAAATATTAGATAATAGTATCTATACATTCATCAGTAACAACAGAGGAAAAAGCATTCATTCTAAAGATTTTTTAGCAACCTTACAAAGCAATACAGATAAAGATATTAGTTGGTTTCAAAAAGAATGGATCAACACCAAAAAGAAAATTGACCATAAAATTATAGATACTAATTTTAAAAAAGACAGCGTAGATATTACCATTAAAAACAAAAGAAGTATTACCACCCCTGTATTGGTTTATGGTTTAAAAGGCAAAACAATTAAAAGTAAAACTTGGGTTGATGGTTTTAAAGACATCAAAAAAATTAACATAAAAAACGACAGTCTAGATAAAATAGTTTTAAACTACGAAAACATTTATCCAGAAATAAATTACCGTAACAACTGGGACAATAAAAAACCTAAATTATTTGAACGACCTATACAAATTAGCTTACTTAAAGATTTAAATAACCCCAGAAAAAATCAAGTTTTTTTAAAGCCTGAAGGCGATTATAATTATTACGATGGTTTTATTTTAGGAGTAAGTGTACAGAACAAAGCCTTTTTACATCAAAATTTAGAATATGCATTAAAACCGACCTACAGTACAGCTAGTAATAGTTTAACAGGTGGTTTTAATGTTGATTATTCTGTATTTCCAGAAAACACAATTATCTATCAAACCAATTTTGGAGTTACAGGAAGCAACTATCATTACGCTCCTGAATTGAATTACAATACCGTAGCTCCTTATTTTTCAATTAGCTTTAAACAAAAAGATTTTAGAGCGTTAGGAACCAATAAAATAACCGCTCGTTTTTTAGTTATTGACAAAGAAGTAGCAGCAGGAACTCAAAAAACAGACGAAGATGATTATCATTTATTCAAATTAGATTATTTATTTAAAATGAATAAGCTAATTCACAATTATCAATTAAACGTAAATACTGAGATTGCTACCAAATTTTCTAAATTAAATGTAGATTTTAGATACAGACACTTAACCAATCAAAAAAGACCTATAGAATTTAGATTTTACGGAGGTGCATTTATCACCAACAATACCTCTAGCGATTATTTTAGCATAAATCAACACACAGCAAACGATTATTTGTTTGAACTTCCCTATTTAGGACGTTCTGAAACTAGCGGAATTTTAAGTCAGCAGTATTTTAAATCTCAAGGAGGATTTGTCTCTCAAAACAACCCAGGATTTGCAAACCAATGGTTAACAAGTATTAACACAAGTGTCGGAATTATAAGATGGGTAGAAGTATTTAACAATGTTTCATTGTTGAAAAACCGAAATTCATCTGCTTTTTTTGATTACGAAACTGGAGTTAGATTGAATTTTATTCCAAATATTTTAGAATTTTACTTACCCATATACAACAAGGAAGGCTTTGTTACACAACAAGATAACTACATAAACAACGTTCGTTTTGTAGTTACCCTAAAAGCACAACCTATCATAAAATTCTTAAAACAACAGCTGTTTTAACAATTGTTAATAGCTAACTTATCTTACTTTTTAATATCCCATCATAATTGATTAACTTTACCCTCTATAAATTGTGATAAACTATGCCTATTACTATTGATTCAAAAAAAGAACAAGAACTTACATTTAATCAGTTTAAAGAAGAAATTCTTAATGATTATTACATAGCTGTACTTAGCCGTGAATGTAGTTTATTGGGAAGAAAAGAAGTATTAACAGGAAAAGCGAAGTTCGGAATTTTTGGAGACGGTAAAGAATTACCTCAAATTGCCATGGCAAAAGCATTTGAAAAAGGAGACTGGAGATCAGGATATTACCGTGACCAAACTTTTATGTTAGCTCTAGGAGAATTAACACCTCAACAGTTTTTTGCTGGTTTGTATGCACATACAGATATTAAACACGAACCCTTTGCTGCAGGTAGACAAATGGGAGGTCATTTTGCCTCACATAGTTTAGATGAAAATGGAGACTGGAAAAACTTAACAGAACAATACAATACCGCATCTGATGTTTCTTGTACCGCTGCACAAATGCCTAGATTGGTAGGTTTGGCTTATGCTTCTAAACTGTATAGACAAGAAAAAACAGTACAAACAGGTTACGAAAAGTTTAGTAAAAAAGGAAACGAAGTTGCCTGGGGAACTATTGGAAATGCAAGTACAAGTGAAGGACACTTTTTTGAAGCTATAAACGCTGCTGGGGTTTTACAAATTCCTATGGTTGCTAGTATTTGGGATGATGAATACGGAATCTCAGTACACCAAAAACACCACACAACAAAAGAAAACATATCCGAAGTTTTAAAAGGTTTTCAAAGAGACGATAACACTAAAGGAATTGAAATATTTAACGTAAAAGGTTGGGATTATTCTAGCTTAATAGAAGCCTATACAAAAGCCTCTCAAATAGCAAGAGAAGAACATGTTCCTGTAATGATTCACGTAGATGAGGTTACACAACCACAAGGACATTCAACTTCAGGTTCTCACGAACGTTACAAAAGTGCAGAACGTTTGCAATGGGAAAAAGATTTTGATTGTATTAAAAAAATGCGTGAATGGATTTTAGATTTTGATTTGTCTGAAGACGATTCTGATTTAAGATTGGTTAAAAGTGAAGACGAATTAATTGCCATAGAGAAAAAAGCAAGACAAGAAGTTTCTGCTGCTAAAAGAATTGCATGGCAAGCATTCATCAAACCCTTAAAAGAAGAACAACAAACCTTACTTACTATTTTAAACAAAGTAGCCGATGAAAGTACTAACAAAAACTTTGTTTTAAAATTTAAAAACGACTTAGAAGATTTAGCAGAAGTACACCGTAAAGATATTTTTGGTGCTGCAAGAAAAATACTGAGCTATATAAGAGAAGAAAACATTCCAAGTAAAGCACTGTTGCAAAATTGGATGCACAAAAACTTACCTATTGCTCAAGAAAAGTACAGTTCTAAATTATTAAACGATTTTGGAAAAGGAGCTTCTTCTATCACAGAAAAGCTACCTACTTATGCAGATACAAAAGAAATTGTAGATGCTAGAATTATTATTCGTGACAACTTTGATGCACTTCTAAAAAAACACGATAATCTATTTATTTTTGGTGAAGATGCAGGTAAAATTGGAGATGTAAACCAAGGATTAGAAAGTTTACAAGACAAATACGGAGAGTTACGTGTTGCTGATACTGGTATTAGAGAAGCTACTATTATGGGGCAAGGTATTGGAATGGCCTTACGTGGATTACGTCCTATTGCAGAAATTCAATACTTAGATTATATTTTATATGCTGTACAAACGCTAAGCGATGATTTAGCTTGTTTACGTTACAGAACTTACGGTAAACAAACAGCTCCTTTAATTGTTAGAACCCGAGGACACAGACTAGAAGGTATTTGGCATTCTGGGTCTCCAATGGCTTTAATATTAAGTTGTTTAAGAGGAATGCATTTATTGGTCCCTAGAAACATGACCAAAGCAGCTGGTTTTTACAACTCTTTGTTACAAACAGATGAACCTGCCATTGTGATAGAAAATCTAAACGGGTATCGTTTAAAAGAAGAAAAACCAAATAATTTAGGTGAATTTTTAACACCTATAGGGTATTCTGAAACCATTAAAGAAGGTACAGATATCACTTTAGTTTCTTATGGCTCTACCTTAAAAATTGTAATGGAAGTTGCACAACGAGAATTGGCACAAGTAGGAATTAATGCAGAAGTGATAGATGTCCAAAGTTTAATGCCTTTTGATTTAGATCACAATATTTCTTACAGCGTTTCTAAAACAAACCGTTTGGCTATTATTGATGAAGATGTTCCTGGAGGTGCATCTGCTTATATTTTACAAAAAGTGGTAGATGAACAAAATGCCTATCAACATTTAGACAGCAAGCCTATTTGTATTTCTGCACAAGAGCACAGACCTGCTTATGGTAGCGATGGTGATTATTTTTCTAAACCGTCTCACGATGATGTGTTTGAAAAAGTATATGCTGTTTTTCATGAAGCAAACCCTAGTAAATTCCCTAAGTTGTACTAAAAACATTCTTGTAGCATTGTTAATCAACTTATTATTTGATAGTGAAAAAACTAACTAGGAGAACTTTTATAAAAACTGGAATTTTATCTACCCTAGGCTGTCTATTTTTAGATACTTTTTGGTTTGAAAAATATGTAATTGATTGGAATTATTTTGACATTTCAAAATCGGAAAGTAATAAAATAAAAATTATTCAAATATCTGATTTACATTTTAACTCTTTAAAATATTTTCATAAATCCATTGCAAAAAAAATCAACATCCTAAAACCCGATTTATTATTTATTACTGGAGATTCTGTAGATAAAACTGAAAAAATAGACTCTCTAAATACGTTCTTAAATCTAATCGATTATGCTATTCCTAAATATGCAATTACAGGGAATTGGGAATATTGGGGCAATGTTGATTTAAACAAACTAAAACATACGTTTCTAAAAAATAACTGTGATTTGTTAATCAATCAAAATAAAACTCTTACTATAAAAAATCGTAGAATTTCTATTATAGGTATTGATGATTTTATAGGAGGAAATGCTGATTTTAAGAAAGCCATTATAAATAAAGAACCTTCAGACACTACTATTGTTCTATCTCATTGCCCAGAACATAGGGATGTTATAGCTCAACAAAAAGGAAACTTAACTATAGACCTAGTACTATCAGGTCATACCCATGGAGGACAAATTACCTTTTTAGGATTTGTCCCTTTTAAACCACCAGGAAGCGGAAACTATTTAAAAGGCTGGTATAAAGACTCAGATCCTAAAATGTATATTTCTAAAGGAGTTGGAACAAGTATGCTCCCTATTAGATTTGGTGCTAGAGCAGAAATGGTGGTTATGGATATTTAAAATTATTTCTCTTTTTAAGTAAATAAATTCCAACAACACATTCCGAGCAACGCTCTTTATCACAATATTCTTTTTTAAGTGTTAACAATGCTTGGGTTTGCAAAGCAGCATTGGTCTTAACTCCTAATTGATTAAATTTAGAAATGACACTATTCTTTTCAACAGGGATTTCATACATCAAATCCAATAAAAAACTTGTATCTTTTCCTTGGTTTTTTGCATAAAAAAACAACATTGGAACCACTACATTCATCAACAATAAATTGACAAATGCTTTACTAATTTGTTTTGAAGATTTTTTAGAGGGCTTATCAAAATTATAATGCAATTGCCAATAGGTTTCCATTTTAATTGTAAAAAATTCATGATAACTTTTTAAATTTCCATCTAGATTTAAAATACTCGCAAATACCGTTTTATGTTTTTCGTAGAAAGCAATCAACTGAGCCAATCTAATGGTAGGAAAATTAGGTGGTCTACAACCATAAAAATTAAGTCTAGCCAACTGTAAGTTTCCTAATTGATGTTTTTGTTTCTGAAACGTAAATTCTTTTTTCAATAACTCATAATACCCATCTTCAACACTTTTCTGTGCTAAGAGACCAACCAGTCCAAATAAAAACGAAGTTGTTGTTTTATTTGCTATTTGTTTTCTTACAATAGTATAATCAACCTGAGAAAAAGCGTTTAAAAAAATTTCTCCATTTACATTTCCTCCAAAATATTTTGCCATCAACAAAAACAAAGCAGCTTCCCAGTCTTTATTTGTTTTTAAAAACACTCTTTCTATTTCACCTACTTTACGCTCTAACCTTTCTACATACAAACGCTCTAACCATCCTGATAATTTAAAAGTATCAAAATCTTTTAATTTCGATTCGCAAAAAATCCATTGCTTAGAATTCCCTATCAACAATTTGTAATTCTCTAAAACATCAGAGTCCATCTGTTTTTTTAATTCTAAAGTGGGAATACTATTACTGTGTTTATCAAAAATTTCTACATCATGCTCATACACTACATGTAAAATTACGTTTTGGTAATTAATATCTTCTTGATGTTGATGTACATACCAATCAGAAGATTTTACATGAATCTCTATAGTACCTGCCCATTTTTGGCCACCAATCTCAACCACTGCATTCCCAAAATCGGGTCCTTGTAAATGATTTAAAATTCCTTTCTTATGTATTTTTAAAGTTTGTTCATCAGTGGTTAACAAATCAACCGTTTTAAACAGTTGCTGTTCCCAAACTAAATGTAATAAAGACTCTTTCATAGCGTTGTAGAATCTGGTTGAATACAGTAAGTTAAAAAATAAATACCTTATTTTTGCCAACACACAAGATTTTTCACATGAATATAATAGAAAGCCTTAAATGGCGATATGCAACCAAAAAATTTGATACCACTAAAAAACTATCAAAAGAACAATTGCAAACCTTAAAGGAAGCTTTTAATTTAACAGCTACTTCTTATGGATTACAAACCTTAAGTTTGGTTATTGTAGAAGATAAAAAACTTAGAGAAAAGTTGCTACCCAATGCTTTTAACCAAAGTCAGGTAGTAGATGCTTCTCACTTACTTATTTTGTGTTATCCGGACAATTATGATGGTAAAGATGTAGCTAATTATTTTGATAGAGTAGTTTCAGAAAGACAAACTCCTGAAGATGTCATCAAACCTTTTAGAGATTTTTTAATCAAAGATTTTGATGAAAAGAGTACTGAAAATAAACATATCTCTTTTGCCAAACAGACTTACATTGCCTTGGGAAATTTACTAACTGTCTGTGCTTTAGAAAAAATTGACTCTTGCCCTATGGAAGGATTTATTCCCGCCAAAGTGGATGAAACCTTAAACTTGGCTGACAAAAACTTAAAATCGGCATTGTTATTACCCGTTGGTTTTAGAGCAGATGACGATTTTATGGCCAAAGAAAAAAAGATAAGAAAACCATTATCAGAAATTATTATAGAATTATAATGAACAATACCTTGTCACACATAGAACCTAAAGAAATTTGGAAACACTTTAGTGCTATTAACGCAATTCCTAGAGCATCAAAAAAAGAGCAAGCCATATCTAATTTTATGGTTTCTTTTGGTCAACAATTAGGTTTAGAAACCAAACAAGACAACGCTTTAAATGTAGTCATAAAAAAACCTGCTTCTGTTGGATTTGAGAACAGAAAAAAGGTGACTTTACAATCACATTTAGACATGGTGCATCAAAAAAACAACAACACTGTTTTTGATTTTGAAAACCAAGGAATTGACATGTATGTAGATGGTGATTGGGTAAAAGCAAAGGGCACTACTCTTGGGGCAGACAACGGTTTGGGAGTGGCTGCAATTATGAGCTTATTAGCAGACAATACGATTCAACACCCCGAACTTGAAGCCTTATTTACTATAGACGAAGAAACAGGAATGACAGGTGCTTTTGAACTACAGCGTGGCTTTATTTCTGGAGATATTTTACTGAATTTAGATACTGAAGAAGATGATGAAATTACCATTGGTTGTGCTGGTGGTATAGATGTTACTGCTACAAAAAACTACACTCCTACTCCAATATCTACAAATAGTAGTTGTTATCAAATTACAGTAAACGGATTAAAAGGTGGTCATTCCGGAATTGAAATTCACAAAGGATTAGGAAACGCAAATAAACTAATCACAAGAGTATTATTTGAGTTGCAAAAAGAACTCAAATTTGAATTAATTTCTTTAAAAGGAGGAAGTCTTAGAAACGCAATTCCAAGAGAAGCAGTTTGTGTAATTGCTATAGAAAACTCTAAAAACACAAAAGAAATTTTTAATACAATTACCAACAGCATTCTAAAAGAATGGCGAGTAAAAGAAGAGCAACTATCTATAGAACTACTTTCTACTAAAAATAGTGATACGAGATTAGACACAACAACTCAATTAAACTTAATCAACACGTTATACGCTTGCCACAACGGAGTTTACACAATGGATGCTGCTATTTTAGATTTGGTAGCAACCTCTAACAATCTTGCTTCTGTGAAAGTTGATAATGGAATAATTACCATCGCTTGTTTAACAAGATCTTCTATAGATACTGAAAAACAAGATTTGGTAAATCAACTAACTGCAACTTTTAACTTAGGTGGCTTTACAGTTAGTACCGATGGAACTTATCCTGGTTGGCAGCCCAACCCTAATGCTAGTATTCTAGGGGTTATGACCTCTATATATCAAAAATTATTTAAAGCAGAACCTAATGTAAATGCCTGTCATGCAGGCTTAGAGTGTGGAATTATAGGAAAATGGTACCCTGCTATGGAAATGGTCTCTTTTGGGCCTACAATTAGAGGAGCTCACTCTCCTGACGAAAGAGCAAGTATTGTATCCACTCAAAAGTTTTGGAAATTTTTAAAGGAAATCTTAAAAAACATCCCAGAAAAAGCATAATAATTTAACAAAATCCTTAAAAAGAACACATTCTTTGGTATTATAATTGTTAATATCTTAACTTTTAGTTACACACAATTAATTGTACTTTTACAAGCAACATAAACTACATGTATTCATGGGAAAAATTATTGCCATTGCTAATCAAAAAGGAGGAGTTGGAAAAACAACAACTTCTGTAAATTTAGCAGCCTCACTAGGTGTATTGGAAAAAAAGGTTTTGATTATTGATGCCGATCCACAAGCGAATGCAACCTCTGGTTTAGGTATAGACATAGAAACTGTTGAAAAAGGGACTTATGAAATTTTAGAGCATACTTGTACTGCACAAGAAGCTATTATAAAAACCAATTCGCCAAACGTAGATATTATTCCAGCTCATATTGATTTGGTTGCTATTGAAATTGAATTGGTAGACAAAGAAAATAGAGAATACATGTTAAGAGAGGTTTTAAAACCAATTAAAGACCTGTATGATTTTATTATTATTGATTGTGCTCCGTCTTTAGGGTTAATCACCTTAAATTCATTAACAGCAGCAGATTCAGTAATTATTCCTATTCAGTGTGAATATTTTGCGTTGGAAGGATTAGGAAAATTATTAAACACCATTAAAAGTGTTCAGAAAATACACAACGCTTCTTTAGATATAGAAGGGCTTTTACTAACTATGTACGATTCTAGATTAAGATTATCAAATCAGGTAGTAGAAGAGGTTAAAAAACACTTTAGTGATATGGTTTTTGAAACCATTATACAACGTAATATTCGTTTAGGAGAAGCTCCAAGTTATGGAGAAAGTATTATTGCTTATGATGCCACAAGTAGAGGTGCCGTAAACTATATTAACTTAGCTCACGAAGTGATTACAAAGAATTAAACATATGGCAAAAGCAACAAAAAAACAAGCTTTAGGTAGAGGTCTTTCTGCTTTATTGAAAGAAAACGACATGAGCGTTCGCAGTGCTAATCATGAAAAAGCTACTGAAATTATAGGAAGCATTATTGAATTAGAACTAGAACAAATAGAGGTCAATCCTTTTCAGCCTAGAACTTTTTTTGATGAAGAAGCTTTACGTGAATTAGGAGAATCTATTAAAATTTTAGGCGTTATTCAGCCAATTACGGTTAGACGTTTAGATAACGATAAATTTCAGTTGGTATCTGGAGAAAGAAGATTTAGAGCCTCTAAATTAATTGGTAATGCAACAATTCCTGCATACATACGTTTAGCTAATGACCAAGAAATGCTAGAAATGGCCTTGGTAGAAAATATTCAACGTAAAAACTTAGACCCTATAGAAGTTGCCTTATCATATCAACGTTTAATAGACGAAATTAACTTAACTCAAGAAGAATTAGGTGGTCGTGTAGGTAAAAAAAGATCTACAGTTACCAATTATTTACGCTTGTTAAAATTAGATCCAATCATTCAAACAGGAATGAGAGATGGTTTTGTTAGTATGGGACACGGTAGAGCTTTGATTAATTTAGACAACAGTCTAAAGCAATTAGAGATTTATGAAAAAATTTTAAAAGATGGATTGTCTGTAAGACAAACCGAAGCTTTAGTTTCTCAACTAAAACAGAACAAAGCCACTAAGACACTTCCTGTTGTTCCTAACTTTGTAAAAAACAACGAACAAACTTTCAATCGTTTTTTTGGTCAAAAAGTGGCTATTACTGCTAATGACAAAGGAAAAGGAAAAATATCTATCTCTTTTAACTCCGAAGAAGAATTTAATCAAATTAAAGCCATTTTAAACTTAGGTGAATAATCGTTCTTTCATAATCATATTAATAGCTCTTTTCTTTCATTTTTCTTCTTTTAGTCAAGAAAAAAACGAAGGTAATTTATCTATGGACAGTAAAGCTTTTTTAGATGATCAAGAGAGTTACAATGCACTATCGCCCTCTAAAGCTGCATTTTACTCTGCTATTATTCCCGGGCTTGGGCAAGCATATAACGGTCGTTATTGGAAAATACCGATTGTATACGGAGCCTTAGCCATCCCGACGTATTACTACTTTAGAGAACAAAAAACATATAACAGATATAGGAAAGCCTACAAACAAAGACAAGCGGGTAAGGTTGATGAATTTAGCATATCAACAAATTTTAAAACCACAGAAACATTAGAAAACGCACAAAAGGGATTGCGCAGAAATAGAGATATTTCTCTATTCTTTTTTATAGGATTGTATGCCTTACAAATTATAGAAGCTAGCATTGATGCTCATTTACTACAGTTTAATACAACTCATAATATTTCTATATTTCCAAATATAGAAAATGAAACTTCTACAAATAAGGATTATATTGCACTTTCTTTAAACCTTGATTTTTAAAGCATTAATAACAATACCTAACAAGTAAGAAATCAAATGAATAATCCTTATTTTATAGCACTTATACTAACTCTTTTCTTCTTTCATTTTTCTTCTTTTAGTCAAGAAAAAAACGAAGGTAATTTGTCTATGGACAGTAAAGCTTTTTTAGAAGACACAGAAAGTTTTAATCCGTTGTCTCCGGCCAAAGCAGCATTTTATTCAGCTATTGTTCCTGGACTTGGACAGGCATACAATGGTCGTTATTGGAAAATACCGATTGTATATGGAGCCTTAGCTAGTAGTTTGTATTACTATAGTATAAACAACAGATCTTATAAAAGATACCGAAAAGCATTTAAACAAAGACAAGCTGGTCAAACAGATGAGTTTATCAATACGTTTTCTACTGAAAGTTTAGAAAGTGCTCAACAAATTTTGAGAAAAAACAGAGATACTTCTTTATTAACTTTTGTAGGTTTGTACGCGTTACAAATATTAGAAGCTAGTATAGATGCGCATTTGTTACAATTTAATATATCAGACAATATAACATTCGACCCTAAGTTGATGCAAGAACCTTCATCACAAAAAAATTACGTAGGGTTGTCTTTAAATCTAAATTTTTAAACATGAAAATAGCATTATTAGGATATGGAAAGATGGGACAGACTATTGAAAAAATAGCTGTTAGTAGAGGACATGAAATCGTAGTAATTGTAGATGAAAACACAAAAGAATATGATATTACATTAGCCGATGTTGCTATTGATTTTAGTGTTCCTAATGTAGCTGTTAATAATATTTCTAACTGTTTTAACAACGGAGTACCAGTCGTATCGGGAACCACAGGTTGGTTGTCAGATTATGACAATATGGTTGCTTTGTGCAATGAGAAAAAAGGAGGTTTTATATATGCTTCTAATTATAGTTTAGGGGTTAATATCTTTTTTGAGTTGAATGATCAATTGGCTAAAATGATGAAAAACCTTTCACAATATAATGTGACTATGGAAGAAATTCATCACAAACAAAAATTAGACGAACCTAGCGGAACTGCAATCACCTTGGCTGAAAGTGTTATAGAACACACCAAATACAAAGGTTGGGAGGTTGATAAAGCTACTGAGGAAGTAAATATTCCTATCAAAGCTATTCGTAGCCCAGAGGTTCCGGGTACACATACTGTTGATTACACATCTGAAGTAGATAGTATTGAAATTAAACACACCGCACACAACAGACAAGGTTTTGCTTTAGGTGCTGTTATAGCTGCTGAATGGTTGGTAGATAAAAAAGGAGTTTTCTCTATGAGAGACGTACTAGGTTTATAATTACAAAACAAAAAACATGAATTGGATTTTATTCTTTTTAACAATACAAGTATTACATTTTCTAGGTACTTATAAATTATATAAAAAAGCAGGTAAACAAGCATGGCAAGCAGCTATTCCTGTATACAATGCTGTGGTATTAATGGATATTATAAAACGTCCTAAATGGTGGGTATTTATTTTATTTATTCCTGTAATTAACTTATTGATTTTTCCAGTAATATGGGTAGAAATTGCAAGAAGTTTTAGAAAATTTGATACCAAAGATACTTGGCTGGCTATATTATCTTTAGGATTTTATAATTTTTATTTAAGCTATGTAGTTTTTGAGGATTTAAAATACAACGAAAATAGAAGTATTAAACCACCTAGTAAAACAGGAGAATGGGTAAGTTCTATTACTTTTGCTGTAGCAGCAGCAACATTTGTGCATACTTATATTATGCAACCTTTTACCATTCCTACTTCTTCTTTAGAAAAATCCTTATTAATTGGAGATTTTCTATTTGTAAGTAAATTTCATTACGGAGCTAAAACTCCTATTAGTCCGCTTGCCTTACCAATGGTTCACGATTCTATTCCAGGTACAGGACTACGTTCTTATATTAAAGGAATTGAATTACCTTATTTTAGATTACCTGGTTTTCAGAAAATAAAAAGAAATGAAATTGTAGTTTTTAACTGGCCATCGGATACACTTGCATTAATGTGGGGAGATCACTCTGGTAAATTCACCTACAAACCTGTTGATAAAAAAACCAACTATGTAAAACGATCTGTGGGAATTCCTGGTGATAGTTTAGAGGTTAGAAATGGTTATGTGTTTATTAATGGAAAACAAACTGTTTTGCCAGATAGAGCTAAACCACAGTTTAACTATTATGTAGACACCAACAAACCTTTTAGTAGAGATGAGATTGTACATACTTACAATGTAAATCCAGACGAGGCTTCGGTTTTAAATAGAGAAAGAACCAAATATTTCATCAACTTAGACAAAGAACATGCTTTGTTAATGAAAAATGATCCTAAAGTAATTTCTATCAAAAGAAGCATAGACCCTAAAGGGAATTATGACCCTGTAGTATTCCCTCACGACCCTCAATATGCTTGGAGTCAAGATAACTATGGACCTATTTACATTCCTGCTAAAGGAGATGTCGTGACCTTAAACAAACAAACTCTTCCTTTTTATAAAAGAATTATATCTGAATACGAGCGTAATAAATTTGAAATAAAAGACAATGGTGATATATATATTAACAATATAAAAACAAACACATATACCATTCAGCAAGATTACTATTGGATGATGGGAGACAACCGACAACGTTCTTTAGATGCTCGTTATTGGGGATTTACTCCTTTTGATCACGTAGTAGGTAAACCTGTATTTATTTGGATGAGTTTGGATCAAAACGAAAGTGCTATCAACAAAAAAATACGTTGGGAAAGAATGTTTACAACTGTACATGGAGAAGGTACACCTAAATCTTATTTCATCTATTTTATTGTGTTTTTAGGATTGTATTACCTAGGAAAAGAAGTTTACAAAAGAAGAAAAAAATAACATGTCAAAAAACATCGTTGTTCAGCCAGCGTATTTTGCTCCAATAGCACAGTACGCTGCTATTATACAATCTGCTAGCACTACTTTTGAGCTACACGATCATTTTACCAAACAAACTTATAGAACTCGTTGTTATATATATGCAGCCAACGGAAAGTTATTGCTAAATGTTCCTGTGACTAAAAGTAAAGAAGCTAAAACCATAACTCCTAACATAGAAATAAACTATGCAGAGGACTGGCAAAAATTACATTTAAGATCTTTACAATCAGCCTATAGTTCTTCTCCTTTTTTTGAATATTACGAACATGATTTAATAACTATATTTGAAAAAAAATATAAATACTTAGCGGATTTACATATGGCTTGTCACCATTTTGTAATGGATGCTTTACAAGAAAAAACAGAAATAACTACCACCAAAGAATATTTAATAAATAGTACAAAAATCGACTTAAGAGATTGGATTACTTTAAAAAAAGAACTTGGTATTAAGTTTGATAGATACATTCAAGTATTTGATGACAAACACGGATTTCTTCCTAATTTAAGTATTATAGATCTTATTTTTATGGAAGGACCTAACGCAATTACTTATCTTGAGAAACTAAATTTAAGTAATGATATCTCTTAAATTTCTTATTCATTATGGATTACATTTTTTAGCTCCTGGAATTATAGCTTATTTGTACAATCCGAAAGAATGGAAAAAAAATTGGCTTATTTTAATAAGTACTATGTTAATAGATTTAGATCATTTATTAGCATCTCCAATATTTGATTCTAATAGATGTAGTGTTGGTTTTCACCCTTTACACAGTTTTCCTGTAATTATTTTATATTTTATACTACTAATACCCAAAAAAACAAGATTGATTGCTATTGGACTTCTTTTTCATTTGCTTACAGATTTAACAGATTGTTCACTTAAATAAATATTTTTTCTCCTAATAAATACTTACATTTGTTAGGAATAGTATCACCTTTAACAACATACATTAATGGAAATATTAATAAATTTCATCAAAGACATCTACCCACTGTCTAATGAAGATTTTCAAAAACTACTGAGTATATCCTCCGTAGTCCCCTACAAGTCAGGAGACCACCTATGCAAACTTGGCAACGTAAACGAAAAAGTTTTTTTTATCCTAAACGGAGTAACTAGAACTTATATGAAAGAATCCTCAGATTCACAGGAAATAAACAAATCTATTTCTTGTTCTGGGAGTATGGCCACTTCTTTAAAATCGGCAATTGATAAATCTCCCGCAAAAATTGCTTGTCAATGTTTAACCGATTGTTTAATTGTAGAGGTTAAAGAAGATGATCTTACTAAATTTAGACAAGAGAGCGTTGAATTTAGTGAGTTTATGTACAGGGCCTTAGAAATTGAATATACTAAACTTGAAGGGGCTCTTATAGATGTTCTATCTAAAGATGCTACAGAAAGGTATTTAATTTTACGCAAGCGAATTAAAAATATTGATCAACTAATTCCTCAATATCACATAGCTTCACATTTAGGAATCACTCCTATTCAGCTAAGTAGAATTAGAAAAAAATTATTAACAGAGTAAAAAAAAAGAGAAGCTTTAAAGCTTCTCTTTTTTTTATTGAATAGATCTTAAATATTTTAATTTCTTTTTGGCTAGTTTTAGTTTGCTCTTTTCTTTTTCTATAGACTGCATGACCATATCTAATAAAGGATTTCCTTTTTTTCCTCCGGAAACAAATCCCAAATTATTTTCTAATTGTTTTAAGTCCTTATTTACAATGTCAACTTCTTTTTTAAGATTGTTTTGCTCATCGTAAAGCTTTTTGCTTTCTAAAGCAGACCAATAAGCTACTTTAATTTTATACTTTAAAAAATCAGCTTCTGTTAAATCTTCAGGAAAAGCACTAGAAGATTTTAACAATAAAGTCTGAATATCTTGATCTATATTATTTTTTTGTGGTGGTACAACTCCAATTTGCACCCAAGTTTTTACAATATCATTAATATTTTCTGTAGTAATTTCTGCAGCAGATATTACTTCTAAAAACTTTACTTTACTGTTATAATTATCTTGTTGCTCTGGTGTTCCTTCTTTTTTAACCGTATTTAGTCGATCAAAATAAGCATCACAAATAGCTTTAAACTCATTCCACAAAGCATCAGCTTGTTTTCTAGGAACAAAACCAACTCTTTTCCATGCAGCCTGAATCCTTTTAAAAGCTTCTGTTGCATTTACCAAATCGTTAGAATCTTTCCATTGTATAGCTTCATCAATTAAGGCTCTTTTTTTAGCCAAAGCTTCGTTGTGCTGTTTTTTACTTTCTTTAAAAAAATCGTTTTTTGCTGTGTTAAAAGCTTTGGTAGATGATTTGAATGCTTCCCATAATTGATGTGTTTTGTTTTTAGGTATTTTACCAATAGCTAAAAACTCATCTTTTAAAACTTCAAAAGCATCAATACTTTTTTTCCAATCTCCAAAAGTTTTGTTTTTACTAAAATCAAAACTTTCTAATTCTTTAATTTTATCAATTTTTTTCACATAATTTTCATCCTCTTCTCTTCTTAAAGCTTCAAAGTGAATGGTTTTTTTATTGTGAATAGCATTGGTAATTTCAGAAAATTCTTGCCAAATAGCTTCTCTAAACTCCTTGGCTACAGGCCCTGTATCTTCTTTCCAAATTTTATGTAAAACTTGTAATTCATTAAAAGCAAATTGTATATCATCATGCTCTAACAATTGTTTTGCTTTTACAATAATTTGTTGTTTTGCTTCTAAATTATGTTTAAAATCAATAGATCTTAAATCATTATTTAAGTGTAACAAATCGTAAAACTGTTCTATATATAAATGATAATTCCCCCAAGTTTCTTGGTATTTTTCTGAGGAAACAGCTCCTATTTCTTTCCAATCTGCTTGTAATTGCTGAAATTCTTTGTAAGAACTAGAAACATCATTTTTTTCAATTAATAACTTAACCCCTTCTATAACAGCTTCTCTTTTAACTAAATTATCTTTTAGGTTTTGAGCTAGTTTTAAGTGGTGAGCATTTTTACTTTCTATATATGTTTTCCATAAACTTTTAAATTCAACCTGTATAGGTTGTGAATATTCAAAATCTATTTCATTACCTCCTTCTTCTATAAAAGCTTGTTTGGCTTTTTCTACCTGTTCATTATACTGCAAATAAAAAGAAGCTCTTATTGCATTTGCTTCCTCTTTTATGTCTTGTACTGGTTTTTCTTTAAGAATTGTTTTCAATCTTTCCACTAAAGCCTCTAACGACATTGTTTTATAATCTACTGATTGAATTTCTTTATCCATTTCTATTGTTGTAATTGTTTAATTTGTTAAAGCTAAAAAATACTATTTATTAGACAATATTATTTGAGGAGTAATATAGTTTAAAAACTGAATATTATTTGTTGCCTTAACGTTAAATTCCTTTCTAAGTGATATTCCTTGTGGTGTTTTCACTTCAATTTGTAATTTATTATCTATTTGATCTAAAGGAACCCTACTATATTGTATTTGGTTGGGCAGTGTTTGCCAATTACGAGTATCTGTTTTTTCGGTAACAGCATTAAAAATACTGACCAATGCTCCTAAACCTTGGTTTTGATTACTCACAATACTTTCTGACACTTTTTTAGCTGCTACTCTAAGTGCTATTTTGCCTATTTCTCTTGCTGTTCTGTCTTTCAGGGTTTTAAAAGCGATAGTTTTATAATCTTCTATCAATTCAAAATTATATTTTATATCACTATTATTAATTAATGCTCTTCCATTAGTAAAATACAAACCTCTATTCTGATACTTTGGAAATGCTATATTTAAAACACTAGTAGTATTACTATTGGTAGGAACAGGAAAACTAACCCCTAGCTCACTATTACTAAAATTCACAAAGCCATTATTACTACCTGGCAACGCTACAAAAGTAAAATAGGATTGAGATTTATAAGGCACTAATCCGTTTTCCCAAAACACTATTACCTCTCCATAACTCTTAGTCTTTTGGATATATTTTAACCCAAACTGATTGCTGTATCTAATTTCCTCATCTGTAAAACCTAGTAAATGAGCTGTATTAATTACGTCTTGTTTTAACTGTTTGGGAATTGTTACTCCAAAATAACTCCCTTTATTAGTAACATAAAGTTCCAATGCATTTCTATACGAAATAAAAGCATCGTTTAAATTACCTGTTGCCTCATATAGCATTCCTTGTAAGTTTAAGGCAAAAGCATCTGTCGTATATCTGTTTTTTTTACCCGCTGGGTAAGAATCATTTATTTTCTGAAGTTCTAAATTAATTCGTTTTGCTTCTACCAAAGCATCGTCATATAAATTTAAAAAAATATAATTCAACGCTTTGTAGTAATGAATGCTTACTTTTTCAAAATCTTCTGCTCTATACGGAGTTTTTTCAGGATTGGTAAGTACTCCCAATACTCCAGCTGCTAAATTTTTCTTTTCCTCCTCTATTAATATATCTGCTTTGTTAAAAAACTCATTACTTAATGTATAGTCTTTATTTAAATAAGCTACTTTTCCTTTTTCTAAATACAGTAATAATTCATTTCTGTGTTTGTTTAAAAACTTATTTTTATCAATACTTACAATTGCATCAGCATACTCACCACTCACTATTTCTTCTTGATATTTTTCAGATAAAGAATGGTAGGTAGCACAACTTATGCTACTTAAAACAAGTAACATATAAAGGGCAAAAGTAATGCGTTTTTTATGTTTCATAAAATTCAGAAAAAACAAAAAACTGCTTAGCTAAACACTAAACAGTTTTTAAATTTTAATTAATCTTAGTTTTTTATAAATTTCTTAATTTTCTTATCCCCAAACCAGACTTTTTCGTTGGTTTGAATATTAGTTAACACTAAATCTACTTGATAATATACTACTTTTTGTTTTTTAAGAGCATCTACAACGGAATTTATAGTCCCTTGTAACATAAAATCTGCTCCGGTTTCTAAACCAAATTTTTTCATGGTAGACACAGAAGAGTTTGTTTGTTGATCTGCTCTTTCAGCTCTTAGTTCATTTCTCATTTCACCACCTTGTACCACTTTTGCTTTCTGATATTTTACCAACGCTTTTTCTACTTCAATAGTAAACAATTCTGCATCTATGTGTTCATGAGATTTGTTTCTAACCAAACCTACAATCACAGCTGGTTTTTTACCTGTTGTCACTTTGTATTCGTTAATCCAATCTCCCATAACAATTTGAGAGCTTAAAGCCTCTGCAGATAATCTTGCATCTGTATCATTCCACCTTCCGCTAATATCTATTTGTTCGTCGGTAGCAACTCTAGTTATTTTTCTAGAACAAGATGTAATTGTTAAAAACCCAACAACACTTAACATTGCTATTAAAACTCTTTTTTTCATTTTTATTTTGATTTGTTTTTATTTAATATCTACGACCATGAATTGGAAACTGAATTCCAAAACGACTTCTATAAAACGGATAACTAATTCCACCATAAAAAGAAGTTCTAACAGGGTAAGAAGTGCTATAGTAACGAGTGTTTTTAGCACGTTCCATACGTTCTTCATGCTTCCATAAAGATCGCATTGCTCTATGATCTTTGTGTATTTTTTTACGAATTCTTTTTTCTTCCATAGGATCTATGGCTACATAGGTTTGTTGTACTGTAGTTCCTTGTTTACTTACATAATCATTTGCAACATTTACATATTGTTCGTAAGCAGCTTTATAATTAGGATTTTGATCTGATTCGTTTTGTGAATATGCTACTACAGAAAACAACAGACCAAATAAAAGTATTAAATTTCTCATAATGATATATTTAAAATGATATACTAAACTAAGTTACCAAAATTATACCAAACTTTTTTTAACAAACATTAACAAAAACCTACGTTTGCATATGATTAGCTATTCCAAATTGCCCAAGATTTTTCTGCCTGAAGCTCTAACATTTGCAACCCATTTTTGGTAGCTGCTCCTTGCTCTCTTCCCAAACGTAAAAATGTAGTTTCTGATGGATTGTAAATCAAATCAAACAACAAATGATTGCTATTGATAAACTGGTAAGGTATCTCTGGCTTTAGTTCTACTTCTGGTGCGGTTCCTAACGGAGAACAATTTACAATTACGGTATACTCTTCTACTATTTCTTGACTTAACTGGTGATACCCAAAAACAGTATCTGTTGCTGTTCTAGATACAAACTTATAGGCTACTCCTAACTTTTTAAACGCATAAGCCACTGCTTTTGATGCACCTCCTGTTCCTAAAATTAAAGCTTTTGTATGATGTAGTTTTATAAAAGGTTCTATTGATTTTTGAAACCCATACACATCTGTATTGTATCCTACAACAGTGCCATCATCATTTAATTTAATGGTATTTACAGCTCCTATTTCCTCGGCATCTTTGTCTAAAGAAGTTAAAAACTGTTGTACTTCTTGCTTATAAGGTATCGTTACGTTTAACCCTTTTAATCCATTTTCTTTTATCTCTATTACCTTTTTTAAAACTGAAATATCTTGTAAATCAAAATTGATATAGTGATGATTTTCAATTCCTTCCTTTTTAAATTTTTCTGTAAAATAGCCTCTAGAAAAAGAATACGATATATTTTTTCCTACCAATCCAAATGTAACTTTACTCATACTTAATTTATTTTTTGTAAACGCTCTATTCCAAGCACTATGGTAATACCTATAATAACAAAACCTATAGCCATCCTATTTTGCTGTAGTGCAAGGTCTGGCATAAACTTATCAAAACCAATAATTATTTTGTTATGAAATTTATCTAAAACAACTTGCCCATTATAATGAGCATATAACTTATTTTTCCATGGCCATACCGTTCCTAAAGAGCCTATAATAAAACCTATAATTAATGCATTTACAATTTTACCCCACTTGACTAATACAAAAGCTAATATTTGTGAAAAAAATATCAATCCAAAAATAGAGCCCAAGGTAAAAACGCCAATAATTGCTAAATACTCTTGATGTGTGGGATCTTGTAAAGTAGAAAAATCTCCAACTATTAATGACAGAATTACGTTCGATAGAATATTAACAGTATCTACTAACAAGAACACATAATTGCCCATTAACATTAAAATATAAGAACCCGATAAACCTGGAATTGTCATACCAGAAACACCTATAATTCCACACAAAAACACAAACCAAAGATTGTGATTTTCGGTACTAGGTTCTATAAAATTAATGGCAATTCCTATTGTTATTCCTATGCACAAAGACACATAACTTTTTAGCTCCCAACCTTTATATCTTTTAATCAAGTAAATTCCAGAACCTATAATCATTCCAAAAAATAGAGACCATACATCTAATTCGTAATTCACTAAAAAATAGTCTAACAATTTAGACACCGTAAAATAACTAAATACTATTCCACCAACTATAAAGATTAAAAACCTAGCATTTATATACGTTAAAAAGCTTTTAATTCCTCTTTTAAAAAGCAATGCAACTGCTTTGTTGTTAATTTTTTGAAAAGAATAAATTAGTTCATTATAAAAATCTAAGACATAAGCCACGGCTCCACCAGAAACTCCAGGCACTTTGTTTGCAACCCCCATCAAAATTCCTTTGATAAAGAGCACAAGATTATATAATAAACTTCCTTTTGGAAACATGTTTATGATTTATGACTTGCTAATTTTTCTAAACCAAAAATCAATAAAAAACCAATAATTGCCAATCCAATAGCTATTGTTAATTGTGCTTCTCCATTGTAATTTGTAGGTAAAATACTATTTTGTAAAACAGGTACTTTTATTCCCTTAGAATTAATTCTAGTCGTTAATGTTTCTTTCCAAGGCCATATTTTGTTTAAAGAACCTAATATAAACCCTGTTAATCCTGCTAAGGTTACATCTTTATAGTGGTTAAACAACCATTTTAACACTCTAGAAAAACTTAATAGACCAACAACACAACCTATACCAACAACAGCAATGGCTTGTAAGTCTCTTGAATGAACCGCGGTAAGAATAGCTTCATAGGCTCCTAACAACACCAAAATAAAAGCTCCTGAAATACCCGGCAAAATCATGGCACAAATAGCCAGGGCTCCTGCTAAAAACAAAAACAGATAAGAAGCTTCATCATTTACCAAAGGCTTGGCAACAGTTATAGAATAGGCTACAACACAAGCTATAAGCAAAGCTACAATCTCTTGAATTCTCCACTTTTTAATTTGCTTACCCACATAAAAAATACTTGCCAACACTAACCCAAAAAAGAAAGACCAAACCATAATAGGTTTAGTGCTCAATAAAAAAGAAATTCCTTTTGCCAAAGAAACTACGCTAATAGCAACACCTAACAATAGTGCTAATAAAAAATTAGCATTCGCTTGTTTCCAAGTTTCTTTTAGTCCCTTTTCTTTTAATGTTTTTAACAACGATAAATTTATATTGCTTATCGTGGTTAGCAGCTCCTCATAAATTCCAGAAATAAAAGCAATGGTACCTCCTGAAACTCCTGGAACAACATCGGCAGCTCCCATTGCCATTCCTTTTAGAGAAATAACAGCATAATCTTTAAGTGATCTTTTCATTAAAAGTGTTTTGGCAAAAATAAATTTTAAAACTAGTTCTCCAAAAAGTTTGAAACCATTCTTTTAACTTTTAAATCTTTAAAAACTACAGGATATAAATCTTTTATAACTAAGTGATAATCAAAATCTAATGTTAAAGCTGTTTTTAAATGTAAATAAGCTTCTTTTTTTCTATCTGTTGTATAAAACAGACAAGCCAACCTATACTCTATTTCCGAAAAATTTGTGTGTTGTCTTTTTGCTTTTACCAAAGTAAGTAAAGCGGTTTCATATTCACCTATCAATACCCAAATATCGGCTAAGGTTACCCACACATCAACACCAGACTCTCCTAACTCTATACAATTTTCTAAAGACTCTGCTGCCTCCTCATAAAAATTAAGTTTAAGATTTATATCTGCCTGAAATCTTAAATACTCCACATTGGTCTCGTCTAGGGCAATTGCCTTATTTAAATAATGTAAAGCTTTGTCGTAGCTTTTTTCTTCGCTACTAATTACCGATAATAACATCCAGCATTTATCTAACAAAGGATCTTCATGCAGTGCTTTTTTATAAAAGTAAATAGCTTTTGTCGCATTTCCTTTCTTTTTATAGCACTCTCCTATTCTTAAATAAGCATAAGCAGTTGGATCATCTAAGTCTAAAGTTATTTGGTAATTTTTGATGGCCTCATCAAAACGTTGTAATTTTTCTAAAGTCTTAGCTTTTTCTATATAACCACCAATAAAAGATTCGTCTATTATGACAGCATAATCAAAAGATTTTAATGCTTTTTTGTATTCTTTTAACACAAAATATTGTCTTCCTATTTGGTGCCAAGCAACTTCGCAATATGGATTTTTATTAATATAATCATCTAAAAAAGCAATGGCTTCTTTGTGAGCAGATTCCATTTCATAACAATAAATGATATTATAAAGAGCTTGATAATCTTCTAAATCAGCATCTAAACAAACCGAAAAATGAGTTCTAGACTTCTGATAATCATCCAAATACAAATACTCCATCCCTAACAAAGAAGAAACATCAGCCAAATCATCTGTATACTTCTTTGCAATTTCTAAGTACTTAATCGCTTCTTTGTGATTGTCTTTTTTAGACAATAAGTTGGCAATTTGAATATATACCTCTTCATTAGAAGGATAAATAGCCATTAAATTATCTAACAACGCTCTTGCTTGGTCTAATTTATCTTCAAACACCATTATTTCTGCCTGAATTAATTTAATATCTGCAGAATCTGGATGCTGTTCTAGTGCTAAAAAAACGGCTTTTTTAGCCATAGAAGTATTTCCTTCATCTAAATAATAATGGATAATCTCCTCAAATTCAGTAGTATCAAAAAAATACACATCATTTGTCTTTAGCATTTCCTCAAATTTAGATAATGACATCATGTTTTATTAATTTTAGTAGCGCAAACCTTTTTACCTAATATAAAAGTAAGCAGAAAGTCTGTTTATATAAGGTAGGTATCCCAAATGTTTTTAACAAATTAATCAACAAAAAAACTATATTTGTACTACTAATTTACTTAGACCTTATGAGTGACAAAATACTTCTAAACTCAAAAAAAATTCAAATCATACTTCAAAGATTGGCTTGTCAATTAATTGAAAACCATGGTGATTTTTCTAACACTGTCTTAATAGGATTACAACCTAGAGGAACTTATTTTTCAGAAAGAATAGCTTCTATTCTTACCAATGATTACGGAGTTAAAGACATTAAATTGGGAAAACTAGACATTACTTTTTACCGAGATGATTTTAGACGTAGAGACGAACCTTTAAACGCAAACTCTACCGAAATTGATTTTTTAGTAGAAGATCAAAAAGTAGTGTTTATTGATGATGTTTTGTTCTCTGGAAGAAGTATCAATGCTGCTTTAACGGCAATACAATCCTACGGAAGACCTGCAGAAGTAGAACTTTTGGTCTTGGTAGACAGACGTTTTAGTAGACATTTACCTATTCAGCCCGACTATAAAGGTGCTACTGTAGATGTTATTAACGAAGAAAAAGTATTGGTAAGTTGGAGCGATGACACCACCAAAGATGCCGTGTATATTATTAACAAGAAAGACAAGTAGATGAAGACGTTAAGTGTTCCAAACTTATTAGGAATTAAACACCTAATAAAAGAAGATATCGATTTAATTTTTGAAACTGCCGATCATTTTAAAGAAGTGATTAACAGACCTATCAAAAAAGTACCTTCACTAAGAGATATTACCATTGCCAATTTATTTTTTGAAAACAGTACTAGAACTAAATTATCTTTTGAATTGGCAGAAAAACGTTTGTCCGCAGATGTGATTAACTTTTCAGCTTCGGGTTCATCCGTAAAAAAAGGAGAAACACTAATTGATACTGTGAACAATATTTTATCTATGAAAGTAGATATTATTGTAATGAGACACCCAGATGTGGGAGCACATGAATTTTTAGCAAAACATGTGAATACCAAAATAATTAATGCAGGAGACGGTACTCACGAACACCCTACACAAGCTTTGTTAGATTCTTTTTCTATTAGAGAAAAATTAGGAGATGTTGCGGGTAAAAAAGTAGTAATTGTAGGAGATATTTTACACTCTCGTGTGGCATTATCTAATATTTATGCTTTAAAACTACAGGGGGCAGAAGTTAAAGTTTGTGGACCTGTCACTTTAATTCCTAAATATATTGAAAGCTTAGGAGTAACTGTAGAAACCAATTTAAGAAAAGCCTTAGAGTGGGCAGATGTTGCCAATATGTTACGTGTACAAAACGAACGTATGGACATTAAATATTTTCCATCTACTAGAGAATATACGCAATTGTATGGAGTTGATAAAAAATTACTAAATTCACTAAACTCAGAAGTTACTATTATGCACCCAGGTCCTATTAACCGTGGGGTAGAAATTACTTCTGATGTAGCAGATTCAGACCAAGCTATTATTTTAAATCAAGTAGAAAACGGTGTTGCCGTAAGAATGGCTTGTATTTATTTATTAGCTACTCAAATTAAAAAATAAGACAGATGAACATAACCTCATCCGAAAAACACACACTTTTAACTGCCAAAACTTCTTTTGATGCTTTTAAACAAGAGCTATCTAACGTCTTTGGTGATTTTAAAGATCAAAATATTGTTCTAGATTTTTCTAACATAAAAGTTACTGAAGAAGACATTCAGTCTTTAGAAAAATATGCAGAAACACAAGCAGAAAACAATTTATCTTTTGCTATTATAGCCGTTAATTTTGATGCCGATGCCTTTGAGGAAGAACTAAACGTTGTACCTACTTTAACAGAAGCTGAGGATATTATTGACATGGATGAAATGACTAGAGATCTAGGATTTTAATATGGGGATCCAACTCACCATATTAGGCTGTCACTCAGCCACACCAAGAACCAATGCGCATCCTACTGCTCAATATTTAAAAATAAACGAAAGACATATTTTAATTGACTGTGGAGAAGGAACGCAAGTTTTGTTACGACAACATAAAGTTCCTTTTGCAAAAATTAAACATATTTTTATCTCCCATTTACACGGAGATCACTTTTTTGGTTTGGTAGGTTTAATTTCTACATTTGGATTGTTAGACCGTAGAACAGAACTACATATTTACGGACCTAAAGGGATTAAAGAAATTATTACTTTACAATTAAAACTATCCAAATCTTGGACTTCTTTCCCTTTGCTTTTTCATGAATTAAATAGCACAGAGTCTCAAATAATTTTTGAGGACAAAAAAATAAGTGTTACCACTATTCCTTTAGACCATAGAGTTTATACTAATGGTTTTTTGTTTCAAGAAAAAGAAGGACAAAGAAAATTAAACATGGAAAATATTATCCATGAGCCAGAAATAGAAATTTGTGATTATCACAACCTAAAAAACGGCAAAGATTTTACAAAACAAGACGGAACTGTATTAGAAAACGATGATTTAACACTACCTCCAAAAACAGCACATAGCTATGCTTTTTGTAGCGATACCGCTTACAAGCCAGACATTGTACCTATTATAAAAGGAGCAAGTTTATTATATCACGAATCTACTTTTTTAGAAGATAAAAAAAACTTAACCGAACGCACAAAACACAGTACTGCCAAAGAAGCAGGAAGTGTTGCCAAACAAGCAGAGGTTCATAAATTAATTTTAGGTCATTATTCTAGTAGATACAAAGACCTAAACCAATTTAGATTAGAAGCTCTGACTGAGTTTGAAAATGTAGAATTGGCTGAAAGCGGAAAAGTGTTTATTATTTAAACACTTCAAAACATTATTACTGAGAATCCTTGGTCTTTTGCTAACAAAAAAAACTTTATTTTAAATAGTTTTCTTATGTTTGAAACCTGTTTCTGACAACATAAAAAAACCTATGAAAAAACAGTTTAATAAAAGTTTAAGAATTACTAAATATGTAATATATAAAGAAACATTTGTAGATAAAAAAGAGCATTTTTGGTCTTTTGTGGGTTCTTTTGTAGGAATTGCATGCATTGCTTTTATACAAACTTTTTATTTAGACAAAACAGCCAGTATTTTTTTAATTGGTTCTTTTGGAGCTTCTAGTGTATTGGTTTATGGTGCTATATATAGCCCTTTGGCACAACCCCGAAATTTAATTGGAGGTCATGTAATTTCAGCTCTTATTGGTGTCTGTGTTTACAAAACAGTGGGAGATATTTTTTGGTTAGCAGCCCCATTAGCCGTTAGTCTCTCTATTGTTGCTATGCAAATAACAAAAACGCTACATCCGCCAGGAGGTGCAACTGCTTTAATCGCTATTATTGGTTCTAAAAAAATTATTAGTTTAGGATTTTTCTACGTGTTATCTCCAGTTCTTTCTGGTTGTTTAATTTTATTATTTACAGCCTTATTATTTAATAATATTACCAAAAATAGAGTTTACCCTAAACAAAGTAAATTCATCAAAAGAATACGCAACATAGACTAAAGAATTTCTTTGTTGATTAATTCCAAAATTGTAATTACCTCAACAGCCTCTTTTACATCGTGTACACGTAAAATTTGTGTCCCTTTTTGTACCGCAATAGTGTTGGCAATAGTTGTTGCATTTAATGCTTGTTCTGGATTTATATGTAATGGTTTGTATAACATAGATTTTCTAGAAACTCCCGTTAATACGGACAAGTTCATTTCTTGAAAATAGTCTAAGTTTTTAAGTAATTCAAAATTATGAGCCACACTTTTTCCAAAGCCAAAACCAACATCTAAAATAACATCGTGTACGTGTAATTTATTTAATATTTCTATTTTTTTAGACAACTCATAAAACACTTCTGTTACTACATTTTTATACACTGGGGCTTTTTGCATGGTTTGCGGATTTCCTTGCATGTGCATAATAATATAAGGAACTTGTAGTTCTGCAACGGTTGTAAACATAGCATCGTCTAAATCTCCTCCAGAAATATCGTTGATCATACACGCACCAGCCTCAATACATTTTTTTGCGACCTTACTTCTAAAAGTATCAACAGATATTAAGATATCAGAAAAATTAGCAACTAGTAGCACTACCACAGGAACAATTCTATGCAATTCCTCTTCTTCGGTGATATGCTTTGCCCCTGGTCTTGAAGAGTAAGCACCTACGTCTATAAAAGTAGCTCCAGCTTGTAACATACTAGCTACTTGGTCTAAAATTTCTTTTTCATTTTTATATTTCCCTCCATCAAAAAAAGAATCAGGGGTAATATTTAAAATCCCCATTACTTTGGGAACAGACAAATCAATAATTTTTCCTTTACAATTGAGAGTTCTTTGCATTAAAATACTTTTGTTTTATAGATAGACGGAAACTCATAATTGTTTATTAAATTCGTTTCCGATATCGAAATTACAGAAAAAACACACATTATGTCTAATACTTCCAAACAATACGATAAAATTATTAACGATTGCCAGAGCTTATTTTCTAAAAAAATGAGTGATTATGGGAGCGCTTGGAGAATTTTGAGATTGCCTAGTTTAACAGATCAGATTTTTATAAAAGCACAACGCATTAGACAACTGCAAGAAAACGAGGTAAGAAAAGTTGATGAAGGTGAAGTTTCTGAATTTATAGGAATTATCAACTACTGCATTATGGCTTTAATTCAGATTGAAAAAGGAATTGCAGATCAGCCAGATTTAAACACACTAGAAGCTGTAGAATTGTATGAAAAACATATAAAAATTACCAAAGAACTAATGCTAAACAAGAATCACGATTATGGTGAAGCCTGGAGAGATATGAGAGTAAGTTCTTTGACGGATTTAATTTTACAAAAATTATTAAGGGTGAAACAAATTGAAGACAACCAAGGAAAAACATTGGTTTCTGAAGGAATTGATGCCAATTACCAAGATATGATTAACTATTCTGTTTTTGCAATGATCCACTTAACTTTTTAATACTATGAAATTCATCACCCAATTATTTAGAATACTTATAGGAGCCCTATTTATTTTTTCTGGTTTTGTAAAACTAGTAGACCCTTTAGGATCTGCTTATAAATTTGAAGAATATTTTGGAGTTGATGTTTTAAACTTAGAGTTTTTAATTCCCTACGCACTACCTTTTGCCATTCTTTTAATTGTAATAGAATTACTTTTAGGAATTGCTATTCTGCTTGGCTACAAAACCAAGTTAACACTTTGGAGCCTGTTTAGTATTACCACATTATTTTTGTTTTTAACATGGTATTCTGCTTTTTATGATAAAGTAACAGATTGTGGTTGCTTTGGTGATGCCATTACCTTGAGTCCGTGGGAAACGTTTTATAAAAATGTGGTTTTTATAGCTCTAATTATATGGATGCTACTACAACAAAAACATATTCTGCCTTTATTTAACAAAACCATTAACAAATGGATATTATTTATTGCGTGGTTTGCCTCTTTTTATATTATATACCAAGCCCTAAGCTCTTTACCTCTTATTGATTTTAGAGCCTATGCAGTAGGTAAAAACATTAAAGAAGGAATGGAATATAAAGAGGATGGAGAAATTCCACCTGTGCATGATTTCTTTTTAGAATCTGAAACAGATGATTTAACCGAGACTGTTTTAAATGCTCCTAAAGCTATTTTAATAGTTATGAATAAATTAGAGGCTACAGAAAAACAATCATGGAAAACACTAAAAGAATTTGCGACCAAAGCAACACAGAAAGGATACATTGTTTATGCGCTTTCTAGTAGCGGATCTGATTTGGTTACAAAAACTAAACAAGAACAAAAACCTCCTTTTGACATTTTGTTTTGTGATGGAACAACCTTAAAAACCATGATGAGAGCCAACCCTGGAATTCTTATTTTAGAGAACGCAACAGTAATTTCGAAATTTCATTGGAAGAATATAGATAAATCTAATTTTTAATTAAACTTTCAGCAACTTTACAAGTCTTAGTTTAAACTTTAAATAAACATGACTAATTTTTCTAGAAGGTTCCTTTACATTATCTTCATAATGTGGAGCTTTATTAACTATGCACAAGAAATAGAGATAAAAGGAACAATTATAGACGAAACCACTAAAGAACCTATTGAATTTGCTACCGTTCAGATAGAATCTACTAAAAACAACCGATTATTAGGATACGGATTTACAGATGAAAACGGAGCGTTTGAAATAGAAGGAGATTTAAAAAAAGAAACTGATATCTCTCTAGTAATTACCTACATAGGATACACTACATATAAAGAAAAAATTGCCGCTAGCAACAATATTAGTGTAGGTCAAATTATATTACAAGAAGCCGCAGAAAGCTTAAACGAGGTAGTTATTACAGCTACACCACCTGTATTAATTAAACAAGACACCATACAATACAATGCATCCTCTTTTAAAACTAGAGAAGATGCTGTTGCCGAAGATTTATTAAAAAAACTACCCGGTGTTTCTATAGACAATGAAGATGGAAGCATACAAGTAAACGGTGTAGACGTTACTAAAATTTTGGTAAACGGAGAACCTTTTTTTAGTGACAACCCTCAAGTAGCAATGAAAATTTTATCTAAAGATGTTATTGATAAAATTGAAATTACCAACACTCGAAGTGATGAAGAAAACTTTACAGGAAGTATAAACAGTGAAGAAACAAAAACCATAAACATTACCTTAAAGAAAAAAGACAATGGAAACATTTTTGGAAATGTTACTGGCGGATACGGAACCGATGATCGTTATGAATTAAATGGTGTGGTAAACAGAATGTATAAAAAATCTTTATTAACCGTATTGGCATTTAGCAACAACGTTAATAAAAATAATTTTAGCTACGGAGATGATGATGATGCCAGTTCGCTAGACAAATCTAAAGCCATAAAAACAGAAAGTAACGTAGGGTCTAATTACTCTGATAAATTTATAAATGGTGATAGAATTAACGTTGATTATATGTTTTCTGACACCAAATATGACAAAGGAGTTAGAACAGATAATACCATTTTATTACCCTCTACATTAAATTATAGTGTAGAAAATTCAGACCAAACAACAAACCAACAAATACACAGAGGAAACTTAAAACTAATTAATTCTATTTTTGATAACTTTAGATTAATTACCAATGCTAGATTTTTTTCTAAAGATCGTGAGTACTCTAGAAATAATGACAGCGAAACTAAAAATGAAGCTAATGAATTGATTAACAACAATAATTCTCAATTACATCAAACACAGAAAGCAAAATCTTTAAATTCATCTATAAGTGCTATTTATAAGTTTGAAAAGCTAAACTCTTACGCTACCTATAAAATTTTTACCACAGCAAATTCTTATCAAAATAACAATGTAAATCAGTCTGAAACTAACTTTTTCAAAAACAATCCAAGAACTGTTTTAAGAAATCAATTAACAGATTATGACAGACAAGATACGCGAATAGGAAATAGCTTTAAATATGGACAAAGACTTGGTGGCAACCACGTAATAGAATATGAAATTGAGAATAGAAATGAAAAACAAGAAACTTTACAAGATGTTTTAGATGTTGATCAAACCAACAACAATAGCACAAATTTTAATTCTAGTTTAAGTTATGATCAGGAAATTAATGTTAAAAAACTACAGCATGAACTTTCTTATATCTACAAAAAAAATAATTTCTATTATAATTTTAGAGTTAGCCATTTAAATACTGAATTAGACAATCAGGAGTTTAACAGAGGTATTGGTTTGGTTAGAGATTTTAAAGATTTTTTATATTCATCAAAAGCACGCTATAAAACCAAAAACGGATTAATTTTTAACGCAAATTACAGAACCAAAAGTATTGTTCCTAGATATTCTGAATTATTAACTATTACAGACAATACAAACCCCACCAAAATAACGATTGGTAACCCAGATTTAGACAGAGAATTAGAGCATTTACTTAGTTTAAACATTCGTTTTTACAACAGAAAAAACAAAATTTATTTCTTTAATAGGTTTAGCTACACCACAGTACAAGATAAAATTATAAACAAATCTATTATTGACGAGGATTTAATTACCACCAAAACGTTTGTAAACAATAGCGAGAACAACATGTTTACAATTAATGGTAGTATTTCTAAAGACTTTAAAAAAACACCTTTATTTTACAATCTTAAATTAAAATGGTATAGCTCAATAGGAAAAAACGCTCACTTTGTAAACAACGTGGCTTTTCAGAGTAGTTATTATCGATTCTCTCCTTCGTTATACACAGAGTTTAATTATAATGATTTGTTTGAAGTTTCGCCCTACTACAGACTGTTTTTAGACAATACAGATTATAACAATGATGCTATTAAAGACCAATCTAACACTCAACACACTTTTGGTTTAAACGTAACTACATTTGCTCCTAAAAGATTTACAATCTTTAACCAACTTCAATACAATCTAAACCCAAAATTTGAAAAAAGTTACGGAAGGGAATCTTTAGTTTGGAATATTACAGCTAATTACAGCATTGTTCCTAACAAAGCAAAAATAAAACTTACTGTATTTAATATTTTAAATCAATACAACAACACCAATAGAAATCTATCAGAAAGTAGAAACTCTACCTACACATATGATGCATTGCAACAATACGCAATGCTAAGTTTTAAATATATTTTTAAGAATTAAACACCTGCATTTTAAAATAAAAACAGCTTTAGTGAGAACTAAGGCTGTTTTTATTTTAAAAAAGCTCCTAAAAGCAAAAAAGACACTTCAATTATGAAGTGTCTTTTGTAGTAGCGGGAACTGGACTCGAACCAGTGACCTTCGGGTTATGAGCCCGACGAGCTACCTACTGCTCTATCCCGCGATTTGGATTGCAAATATACGTCATATATATAGTTCTCACAAACTATTTTAAATAAAATATTTAATCTCTTTTTAATTATTACTTAACACTTGATATTCTTACCTTTGACTAAACAATCAATCTTACTCTTATGCTTTCTAAAGCTTGTAAATACGCTATTAGAGCTATATTATTTCTAGCAATCAACTCTAATAAAGATAAAAAGATAGGAATTAAAAAAATAGCCGAAGAACTACAAACTCCACAACCCTTTTTAGCCAAATTATTACAACAACTTAGTACACATAAGTTGGTTTCGTCTACCAAAGGACCTGGTGGTGGGTTTTATTTGTCTGAAAAAGATTTACAAATAAAACTATGGGACATTGTTGTTAATATTGATGGTACAGATAAATTTGACCAATGTTTTTTAGGACTTAGTCTTTGTAGCGATAAATATCCTTGTCCAGTACACCACATAGTAAAGCCTTTTAAAAATGAAATTTTAGTAGATTTTAGACAAAAAACAATTGAACAGTTAAAAGGAGAAATAGAAACTGAAGGAACATTATTATCTCTTAAACTTTTAGAAAAATAAAAAAGCTGTGTTTTTAATTCGAACAAAAATTAAAAACACAGCTAGCAACTAAAACAACTTACGTGCAACTACTCACGCTTTTTCTTTGTGATAATATCTTAATGCATGTTCTTTTTGTCTATCGGAACTAAAATTTGATACTTTTTTAAGATAACCTATTACTCTTGTTGCATGATCTATATTGGTAGAGCCACAACTAGAACAAGAGTACAAAGTTCTTTTATCTATATAATTACATTCATTACAAACGGTTATTTTAATATTAAAACAAAAATAATTGCAACCTGCCCTTGCTGTAGCCCCTATTAATTTAACAAATCCTTCTTTCGATAATGTTTCTTCTAAGTTTAAATGCAATGCAGAGCCACCGTCTAAGTACTGAATGTATTCTTTACCATGAAGCATAATTTTATCTAAGGTGTTTAAGGCTTCGTCATCTACTGCATAAAAATAAGAATTGTAACAATCTCTATAAACCTCCAACCCATCTTGTTGGTCCCATTTTGCATTTTTAACTCCTAAATTTTCAGCAGGTACAAATTCTGTATTAAATAAATATCCCCATTCATCTTTTGCATTTTTGTTTTCATTAAAAATTGCTTTCAAATAATTATTTATAAATGCTTTGTAGTTTGGGGTATCCTGAGCTTTAATCCCTAAACTTTCGGCAGCTTCTACCATTCCATTAATTCCTATAGTTAAAAACTGCTTATCCAAAGAAATAAATCCCGAATTGTAAACAGGCAATAAACCAGCTTCACAATACTCGTCCATCAATTTTCTATAAGCTACTTGATATTTATGAATTTTTTTCACTTCTTTTCTGATGTCTTTTTTGTGCTGAATCAATCGATTCATATTTAAGGTAATTACATTTATAGAACCTGTAGCAACACCTCCTGCTCCTAAAGAATAACTAAAAGTATGATCCGTAATTTCATTCCTTAATCGACAACAAGATGCTAAACTGTCTGCATTTTCTGACTGATATATAAAAAAGGAATTTCCTTCACTTAATTCCTTAGCACACATTTGAGTAAATTCTGCATCTTTAGGCATTCCGTTTTCAACTAACATGGCTGCAGTTACTACCGGAAAAGTTAGAACAGCTTTTGTTCTTTCTTTGTTAAACCAGGTCATAAAAAAGGTTTGTAATTTTTTTAATCTATCCCAACTAGGTTTTTGCATATCTGGAAAAACAAATTCGCCAAACATGCTATTAAAATAATATTCATCATATAAAGATATGTTCCAAAACACAGATTGATATCCTCTTGCTGCTGCTGGTTGATTAACAGCATACACCACATGTTGCAAATGATTTTTTACTGTTCCTGTAGCATCATCTAAATAATTTCCTCCATAATCTATTGCTGCAAAATGATCAAAATATAATAAAAATTCTACCGTAGCCAAAGCTCCTGCAAACTGAGAGCTTACTGCAAAAACCAGATTTACAAACTCTCCACAATAACTTTCTAAATGTTTAGGAGCTCGGCTTTCTCCTCCTAATTTGGTTAATCCATCCAATAAAAAAGGATACATGCTTATAGAAACACAATAAGGTTTTAAGGAGGTTTCATCATGTACATAAATTTCATGATTCTCTATTTGCCTTTCATATTCATTTGCTAAATCTTTCCCAAAAAGAGTTTCTATTTTACTTTTAATTAAAGCTCTGTTTACCTGAATATTGATATCCTTATTTAGTTCTGCTTCCATTGTAGCAATGTTTTTTGAAGTAACATTTGCATTCGCATCTACTTTAGAACCATCGGCTGCATTTTCTGAATACAGATATTGATTGATAAAATTAATTTTTTGAGCTATTTGTTGTTCTGTTAATCTGATCATATTTTTTTTTTTTTGAAATAATACATTCCATAATTTTCCTGTAGCCACTTCTGTAAATTTCTGATTGGTTTCTACACAATCTAAGCCTCCTTTTTCTGTAATCCACTCCCCTGTTTTCACCCAATCCAAATAACTTAAAATTTTATTGTCTACTTTTCTCAACCCCGTATACAAACATGTTTTGTACCCTTTTTTCTTAGCTTGTTTTAATCTCTTTATCAATTCTTTTTTTTCCCATTCTCCCCCCATAAACAAAACACAAGAAGCATAATTTTTATATCTATTTAATAATTCAAAATATTTTTTTTTGGTTAGCAAAACTCCATTTTCTTTTTTTAACAAAAACGGAGAATGACATCCGTTACACCGTAGCGGACATCCTGAAATAGAAAAACAAATACTTATTTCTCCTGGTACTTCTTGAAGAGCAATGTCAACTTTATAAAAATTCATATAAAAAGATATTTTTATCTTTTATAAAAGTAATACATATAATATCTACTTTTTAAATTTAATTTTTAAACTTATTAAAAAAGTTATAAACACTAAAGATTAGAACAAATGATGAAAACAGCACATCATAGAACTTATAAATGCGAAAATTATAACAATAATAGTTACATTTGATTAATTAGGAACAAACCAACTGTTATGCATTTAAAACCAAAAAATAATTCATTAGCATTACTTTTACTACTACTTACCTGTGTTACAAACATATGGGCACAAGCCCCATATAACTTTGATAGAATTACGACTAGAAACGGTTTATCTCAGAGTGATATTAACACCATCCACCAAGATAAAAAAGGATTTATGTGGTTTGGAACTCATGATGGGTTAAACAAATTTGATGGCTATGATTTTACAACATACAAACCTAACATTAACAATAAAAAATCTATTGGAAGTAATTTAATTTACAAAATCATAAGTGATAAAGATGACAATTTATGGATTGGTACTACTGGTAAAGGTGTTGATTTTTTTGATAAATCTACCGGAGAATTTCATCATATAAAGCACGATAAAAATGATCCAAATAGTTTATCTAGTGATTATGTCAATTCCATTTTTATAGACAACAAAGACAATCTTTGGGTAGGGACCGCTAACGGACTTAATGTTGCTAGTTTAAAAAACAAACAAAAACCATTAAAATTTACTTCCTATAATTTAGTAAATGGTAAAATAAACAGTAGTCTTTATATGAGTAGTATTTATTCTATTTATCAAGACAAACAAAATCAAATTTGGGTAGGTTCTTCTAAAGGATTTTTTATGCTCTCTCGTGATTCTATGGGAGAAATTTACTTTAAATGTATAAACGAACAAATAGGTTTGCCTTATGGACCTGTTAATTCTATTATTGAAGATCAGTTTGGAAAATTACTTATTGGTTCTGGTATGGGTTTATATGTGTATAGATCTAAGCCTACATTAAAAAAAGTAAAACAATTATATTCAGGTTTTATAAGTGTAGTTGTAGTAGATAAAAACAATAATATTTGGGCTGGTAGCAACTATGGTTTAGTCACCTACAAAAACAATGATAAAAATAGATATCCTGTAAAAGACTATCATTATTTATACAATCCTAAAAACGACAAAAGCATTAGCAAGAATGTAATTAAATCTATTCATATAGATAAAACAGGAATTATATGGATAGGTACTCAAGGAGGTGGGATTAATAAAATAGATACCTCCAGAAAAGGATTTAGAGTAATAAAAAACAATCTAGACCCTAAAAGTCTTAGTTACGACAATGTTAGAGCTTTTTACGAAGATGAACAGCAAAACCTATGGATTGGTACAGAAGGCGGAGGTGTAAACATTGCTTTAAAAAACAGTAACTATCAAAGTTTTATAAAAATAAATAACTTTAGAAAGTGTTTTGTGATTACTAAACTAAAAAGTCAAAACAAAATATTGTTTGGAACAGAATCAAATCCTGGATTGTATGAATTAGACTTATCTAAAGTTAAAGATTTAACCAAAATAACTAAAAATGATATAAAAGAAGTCTCCGAAATTACAAATAGTGTATTTTCTATACTTGAGGACAGTAGTCAAAATTTATGGATTGGTACTTACAACAATGGTTTACATAGATGGCTAAAAAAACCAGATGGAAGTGGTTATATAAAAGACAATCTTGTTCACAACGAAAACAATTCGGATGGATTATCTAACAATATTATTAGAAAAATTTACGAAGATAGTGAGCATAACATATGGTTTGGTACAGCAGATGGTTTAAGTAAATTACCTAAATCTCAGATCAATGCTTTAAACCCAAAATTTATAAATTATAAAAACATTCCTACCGACAAAACATCTATTAGCCACAATTACATCTTAGAAATTACAGAATCTAGCAATCATGAACTATGGATAGGAACTTTAGGAGGTGGTATTAACAAGCTAATTACTCCTTTAAATCAAAATATTGCAGAGTTTACTAATTATTCAGAAGATGATGGATTAGCTAACAATGTAATTAAAGGTATTTTAGAAGACAGTGCTAACAATATGTGGATATCTACAAACAAAGGATTATCTAGATTTAAGCCCGAAGAAGGTATTTTTAAAAACTACGATGTTAATGATGGTTTACAAGCCAACGAGTTTCAAGAATTGGCAGCTATTAAAAGAAAAAATGGAGAACTAGTTTTTGGAGGTATCAACGGATTCAATGTTTTTTATCCTAAAACAATTATAGACAACCCCTATAAAGCCAAAGCTGTTATTACTCAATTCTCTATATCTAATCAACCCGTTCATAGAGGACAAGAATTTAATGGTAGAGTTCTTTTTAACAAAATGATTCACGAAACAGATTTATTAGAATTAAAACATAACGAAAATAGTTTTTCTTTTGAATTTGCAGCCCTACACTATTCTGCTCCAGAAAAGAATAAATTTGCTTACAGATTAGATGGTTTTGATACAAAATGGATTTATACAACCTCTAAAAAAAGGTTTGCTACTTATACAAACTTAGCTCCAGGAAAATATACATTAAGAATAAAAGCATCTAACAACGATGGTATTTGGGAAGAATCTAAAGAAGAAATAAAGATTATAATTACTCCACCTTTTTGGAAAACAACTACAGCCTATGTATTGTACTGTTTGCTTATTTCTTTAATTCTTTTCCTTTTTTGGAAAAATATAATTGCTCGTGCAGAACAAAAACACCTTTCTGAACTAGAAGTAATAGAAAAGAACAAACAAGACGAACTTCAGAATTTAAAACTGGAGTTTTTCACAAATATTTCTCATGAGTTTAGAACCCCACTAACTCTTATAAAAGGACCTTTAGACTTTTTACAAAAAAAAGGATTGCAAATTAAACCTGAAACTCACGAAGAACAACTAAAACTAATTCAAAAAAACACCAACTATCTATTAAGACTTGTAAATCAATTACTAGACTTTAGAAAAATGAACCAAGGAAAAACAACTTTGGTTATGAGAAATAGTAACATTGTAAACTTTATACAAGAAGTAGCAGAACCATTTCAGTTTTTGGTACATAAAAAGAACATTAACTTTAATTTACACACCCCAGAACAAAACATATACAGTTGGTTTGATCATGATGCTATTGAAAAAATCATCAATAACTTACTATCAAATGCTTATAAGTTTACCCCTAAAGACGGAAGTATTAATGTTTTTGTTTTACATGAAAACGATCAGGTAATTATTAAAGTAATTGATTCTGGTATTGGAATTGCCCAACATCAAATGAAAAATATTTTTGAAAGATATTATACCAAAAAAGACAAAAACGAAAACAATCCTACAGGAATTGGAATTGGATTGGCATTTACCAAAAACTTAGTAGAGTTACACCAAGGAAATATTGAGGTAATTAGTGAAAAAGGAAAAGGAACAGAATTTATCATCACCTTACCAACACAAAAAGAAGCTTATTCAGACAATCCATCTATTGTTTGTAAAGAAGATACAGACGGTGATTACAATACAAGATCCTCAGAAATGGAATCTTTTGCTATTGATGTTAGTGATGATGTAACAGATCAGACCTTATCTAACAATCGTACTAATGAGCTTCCTATTCTATTAATTGTAGATGATAATGAAGATATTAGGACATTTATTAGACACTCTCTAGAAGATGAATATAAAATCTACGAAGCCGAAAATGGTTTACAAGGTTTTGAAACCGCAATTAAAATTATACCTAACGTAATTATTACAGACTTGGTAATGCATATTATGGATGGTATGGAACTGTGTGAAAAACTAAAAACAACAGTAACTACTAGTCATATTCCTATTCTTATTTTATCAGCCAAATTATCTCAAGAAATTGAATTACAAGGTTTAAAAAATGGTGCTGATGATTATATTAGAAAACCATTTGACATGGAAGTTTTAAATCTGAAACTTAAAAACATTACTAAAAAGAGAGCGTTGCTAAGAAAACGTTTTAACAGAGAAGTAAACTTAAAACCAGCAGAAGTAACCGTAACCTCTGCAGATGAAAGGTTCTTAAAACAAGTAATTGAAATTATAGACAAGCACATGTCTAATACAGAGTTTAGTGTAGAAATGTTGGTTAACGAAATTGGACAAAGTAGAAGTAACTTATATTTAAAATTAAAAGAAATTACAGGTTTATCTTCTAGTGAATTCATCAGAAGTATCCGTTTAAAAAGAGCCATGCAACTCTTTGATTCTACTGATTTACCCGTAAAAGAAGTAATGTACAAAACAGGCTTTAGTACAGCTTCTTATTTTTCTAAGTGCTTTAAAAAACAATTTGGAGCCAAGCCAAGTGATTATTTAAACAAGAAAAAAGGTAATAGTGATAATATTTCTGTTGATGATTTATTGTAGTTAATCTATAAACCAAAAAAAGGAGGAGTGCATTTCTAATTAGAAATACACTCCTCTCTTTTTATACGATAAATACCTATCTACCTAACTCTTAAAACACTCTCTTTATAAAGTAGTTTTAATTCACCTATATGTTTTTTATTAATAACATCCTAAAACATTTGTACTTTACGAGTAATAACTTTGAATTACAACTATACATGTATGCTCCTTTTAATAACTCATCTGCTAGAAATAAAAACACCACTTAAAGCCTTATAAATTGATTTTCTTACAATTAAACAACAACAACCTATAGATACTCTTATAAAACTAGATTAAACATCCTTTTAAACACTAGCGTTTATTAAAAAACTGACCATCAATATTTCATTGTTTTTATAGTAATATATATGCTCTATTAATTTTTAATTGTACTATATACTTTAGTAAAATCCAATAAAAAACTCCACTTAAAAGTTAAGTGGAGTTTAATATTAATAGTTAGCAGTTTAACTATGGTCTAGTTTCTATCTCTTGTAAAAAGAAATCATCCATATAAATTATTGCATCGGTAGTTGTATCTCCTCCTGATCCAAATCTTAACCTAACTTCTTCTAACGAATCTGGGCTAATTTCAATTGATCTTTCTTTCCAAACACCTTCTGGAAACATATTTACATCTCTTACATTCCCCCATAATTTTTGTCCCCAATCTGGTAACAAAAAGAACCCTGTGGTTCCTGGTCTAACTGTTGTAGAAGCATCTACATAAACCTTATAACTAAATTTATAAGTTTTAGTATTATCTAATACTAAACCAGCAGGTAATTTTGCTGTAACAAAATACCACTCAATTCCTGGATCCATATTAACTTTTAAACTGTAAGTACCTGTAGCAGCTACTTCGTCAGATCTTGTTACTGTTATTGGATCTGTTGCTGTTAAAGCCTTCCATCCCATTCCAGTTTCTAATCCAGAAATATCCGAATGAATTAGGTTTACATTGTGCATTTGAACTGTCTCATCGGTAAAAGTTATTGGCTCTCTTGTATCTGTAGACACTAAACCGCTTCCTTCTTTCATTGTAACGGTAATTACATCTGGTCTGTAAATAGGTTCTACTAATTTAATATCTAAGAAAGTAGCATCTGCTTCGTTTACAGTTACACTTTCAATATCAAAAACAACTCCATTTACCTTAACCTCAAAGAATGATTCCTTACCTGTAGCTTCAACAAATTCTCCATTAAACGGAATTCTAATTGTTTCATTCTCTAACTCTATAACGTTACCCGTTAACTGAAAAGGTTGTGTTGAAGGTATTACCTTTATTGGTGCTGGGAAAACATACGTATCCGAATCTCCAGGAGTAGTTTCTCCTGTTCTATTAGCTGTTATTCCTCCTTCAAAAACTCCTAATTTCTTTAATAACATAGTAGCATCTTCCGCAGCACTATATGCTACGTTTTGACCACTATTTGGATCTCCTTCTACAGTAGGTCTTCTTACAAAGAAATTACGTCCAGTAGGCTCACCAATGGTTGTTTTATCTATAAAGTTTAAAGAACCACCAGCTTCTACATAAATAGTATCTGTAGATTTATGATTTACTACAACCCCATCTTGTCTTACTTCTAATTCAGCTATAATAGTATCATAAACCTTTACTACAAAAGTAGTATCAATTACCCACTTATTACCAACTTGAACTGATGCCATTTCATAATCCTCACCATTTCTGTGTCCTCTAAAAGCGACTGAATCTCTAAATTCATTATACAATCTAACTTTTTGCAATCCAGACTTTCTAAATAAAACACTTACCGTTTTAGCATTAGAAACTGTATCTCCATCATTAATAATTAAAGACTCAATATTATTAGGTACACGCTCAATAGGTCCTTTTAAAAAGGCATTTCCTGTTTGTATTGTCCAAGCATGCTTAACTTCACCTAATGACAAATCAGCAAATGTCATATAGTCATATATATTCTTTTCTAATATTTGTGAAGTTCCTTCAGATGTGTAAAAACCTACATCCGAAAAATCATCTGGAGAATCGTATCCCCCAGTAGTACATCCCACTATAAATGTGGAAAGCGCTATTAATGTTAATTTTATTTTATTTTTCATTTATAAAAATTTTAGTTCAATATTTTATTACGGAAGAAGTTTTATTCTGAAACGATGTTATATAGGTTACCATTAGAAATTATTTCTGAGTTAGGAACTGGCCAATATGCTTTTGTTTCATTATAATTTATAGCTGCTTCTTGAAACTCATTCCAGTTTGAATCAATATCTGGATCTCCAACTGGCAACTCTTGTACAATAGAACCCCATCTAGTCACTTTTACTCCATCAGCCATAGTTACCTCATAGTCATTAGCTTTATATCTCTTAGCAGCCAACTCTTCAAATCTTGTTTTCTTTAAATTTGGAATTACATAAGTACCATACTCTGCCCATCTTCTTAAATCAATATTTCTATCACCGTCACCTTCACATGCCAATTCTAAAGGATATTCTTTAAACCTTAAATGTTCCATTAAAGAAGCTCCATCATAAGCAATATTATTGTGATCATTATTAGGAAACTCACCTGTACCATCAAGCCCCAATAATTTTACACCTGCACGTCTTCTCACTTTGTTAATGTATTTTAAAGCTTCATCAACATTTCCTAATTCTATTTGACACTCTGCGTATTGTAAATAAATCTCACCCAAACGAATTAATCTTTCATTAATTGCCGAACGTACTTTTCCTGGAGATAAAGCATCTTCATTCACAGCTCCTAAATCCCAGTTAGTATGTTTACGGAAAAAACAAGTCATTTTAACATTAAAAATTGTTACTTGTCCTGGTAAATCTCCTTTTGCTGGATTTGAATTTGCATAATATGGAGTATCCAATTCATCTACCAATGCAACAGACTGTGATGTTCTTGGACTGAAAGATCTAAATCTTTGAGTAATGTTACCGTTACCATCGTCTTCAGTAATTATATTTCTAGAATCTTTAGTATCTATTGGATCGTTTCTATACTCTAAAATTAACCAGTTAGCAGCAACTGCATTCCACCATCCGTTTACTCCTGTTAATCCTTTATGATAAGCAGTATTAGCAACATCTCTACCATCCCACTGATTTAAATTATCTTTAAAATCCATAGAATATACTACTTCTAAAATAGACTCTTCATTCAACTCATCTCTAGTTGTAAAGTTACTTCCTATATCTTCTGTTAAAGCATAACCATAATCATTAATTACTTTATCAAAGTAATCAGAAGCTGTTGTAAACTCTCCGTGATACATAGCTGTCTGCCCTAATAATGCTACCGCAGCACCAGCTGTTACCCTACCTTTATGACCATCATTCCAAGATATTGGTAGGCTTTTAGAAGCATATTCTAAATCTGCTTCCAAAAATGCTCTTACTTTTTCTGCTGGTTGAATTGGCTGAGCCATTTTTTCTGGTGTGTCATATGCTTTGTCATGAATTGGCACCGCACCTCCATTAAAAGAATTGTATAATAAAAAGTACATATACCCTCTTAAAAATCTAGCTTCTGCATAAATATAAGCCGCTCTTTCTTCATCAGATTCAGAATTAAAAGTTCCTTTTAATCTGTCATAAGCATCTATTACTTGATTTGCTGAAAATATTGTGCTGTAATTTTGATGCCATTTCTGGTTTGGAATCGTAGATGCTTCGTTAAAAATTTGTAAATAGTATTCATTAGAGTTTGTAGGTCTTTGAAAACCACTACCCCATGCCAAATCACTTCGCAACATGTCATCTGTCATTCGGATGTTATTGGCACTCGCAAAATCTTTATAAGCTCCTGTTAATCCAAATTCTAAATCGTCTATTGTTTGCCAGAACGTTGTTGTAGATGGCTGATTAGGATTGTCTTCTATAAGAAAATCATCTTGACAACTGGTAAAAGTTAACGCCAACACACTAAAGAAGGCTAACTTTATATATATTATTTTTTTCATTACTTTCATGTTTTTAGATTTTTTAATAGATTAAAATTCTAATTGAATACCAGCTCTTACCTGCCCTGTTACAGGATATCTACCTTTATCAATACCTCTAGTACTCAATCCATTTCCTCCTACTTCAGGATCATATCCAGTATATTTAGTTAACGTTAATAAGTTTTGAGCAGCTAAATAGAACCTTAACTTGTTAACCCCCATTTTTTGTGTCTTCTTTTTAGGAATTGTATACCCTACAGTGATGTTACGTAATCTTAAATAACTTCCATCTTCTAACCAATAATCAGTGTGTCCACGGTAGTTATTGTGTGTAGCTGTTCTATATACTGGTATATTTGAATCTGTGTTAAATGATGACCATTGATATAATAAATCTTGATGATTTTGTGACTTGTAAGCCAAAGCTTTGTTACCATTTAATATTTCACCTCCAAAAGCACCATACCACTGCATAGCCATATCAAAACCTTTGTAGTATGCATTAAAATTCCATCCTATTTCAAATTCAGGAACTCCACTTCCTGCATAAGTTCTATCATCAATAGTAATTTTTCCATCACCGTTTTCATCTACATAAATTAAATCTCCCATTAAAGCATTAGGATCTATTTGCTGATAAGCAAGTAATTGTTCTTGTGTTTGGATAACTCCATTAGTTTCGTGTAAGAAAAAAGCTCCTGCCTCATACCCTTCTCTAACCAATGTCGTTAAATCTTGATCGTTTGAGTGACCTGAAATAGTACTATCATCAAAATAAATAACAGGATTACTTTCATCCATTTTTGTTACCTCATTCTCATTTTTGGTAAATGTTAATCCTGTATTCCAAGAGAACTTACCTTTATGTCTATAGTTTACCGCCAATTCTATACCCTGATTGGTCATATCTCCTACATTTCTTACAACCGTTTCATCTGCAGAACCTCCTCCTGCTGAAGTTGGCACTAATACTGGAAGTAACATATCTTCTTTGTTAGTTCTATACAAGTCTAAATTCATTGTTAACTTGTTTGATAAAAAAGCCATATCAACCCCAAGGTTTTGTGATATAGAAGTTTCCCATTTTAAATTAGGATCTGCAAAGGTCTCTTGAGTTGCCCCATTGTATAAAACTTCTCCACCATCACCTCCAAACACATAATCTCTACTTAACTGAATTACTGGAGCAAACGCATAATCTGGTGCACCATTATTCCCTGTTGTACCTCTACTGGCTCTAACTTTAAACTGAGAGATATATCTTTTAATTGGTGACCAAAAGTATTCATCATGAACATTCCATCCTAAACTAACAGAAGGGAAAATTGCATAAGGTTCAGCTCTAAATCTTGAAGATCCATCTCTACGCACAAATGCATTAACTAAATACTTTCCTTTATAGTTATATTGAACTCTTGCCAAACTACCAATAATTGTATTTCTTCTGTCCTGTGTCCATTGGTTTGTTCCCGACTCTACATAAGCTTCATCTTGTAAAGCATTATTTAACACAGTAATCTCATTGTTAAACAAATCAAACTTACGAGCTAAAAATTGTGAATACTCATATTGTTCTGCAGAATATGCCAATGTAAAGTTTACATTATGACTACCAATACTCTTTTTATAATTTAAGAAACCATCTATTGTTTTCTTAGTCTGTAAAGTACTTGTATTCGTTACACTTGATTGTGTATTTTGAATTTTTGTACCATCATCTTTAATAGCAATAAACTCAGGGTTTACTGTAACTTGGGTTCCGTTGTTATAACTAACAGCTCCTCTAGTGGTGAATTTTAAATTATCAGAAATGTTATAGGTAGCATTTATATTAACATCAAAGTAATGATTAACTCTATCATTTTTTTGATTTAACTTTTGCCCTAAGTAAGATACGTTCTGAGCTTCGTTATCATCTCCAAGATTTTCTAAAACACTTGCATCAGTAACCAATTCTGGTTGTAATGGGCTGTATTTAATAGCATCTTGAATTAACCCCCAAGGAGAAATCTTATTATCTTCTACTCTAAAAGAAATTCCTGATTTAATATCCCACTTACCTTTTTTATAAGAGGTATTAGATCTTAAGTTAAAACGATCGTACTGAGAATTCCACAACACCCCTTCTTGACTAAAAAAACTACCGTTTACATTATATGATAAACCATTTTTTCCTCCAGAAATACTTAAGTTATGATTTTGAATTGTTGCATAATCATTCTCAATCAAATCGAATAAGTTAGTATCGTTTGTTAAATAATGAGGAGAACGCTCTATCACTGTCCAAGTGTTACCAAATCTAGTTCCTTTTAAAGCTTCTCCTTCTAAATGCTCTACAAACAATCTTTGGTTTCTATCTAAAATAGGTGTGCTAGACGTGATTTTTTGAACACCAAAATAACTATTCAACCTTACATTCATCTGTCCTTCTCTTGCCTTTTTGGTCGTAATTAAAATTACCCCCGCAGCACCACGAGTACCATAAATTGCAGCAGATGCACCATCTTTTAACACATCAATACTTTCAATTTCATTCATACTCAATTTAGGATCATCTTCATAAGGAATTCCATCAACTACATACAAAGGCCTGTTGTTACCTAAAATAGAATTTACACCACGAATTTGAATATTAGATTCTTCTCCTGGTTCACCAGAAGTAGCAACAACATTTACACCCGCAATTTGTCCTTGAATAGCAGAACCTAAATCTGCCGTTGCCGTTCTTTCAATTACCTCAGCTTTTACATTTGCAACAGCACCAGTAACCTCTTTCTTCTTTTGAGTACCATACCCAACTACAACCACTTCTTCTAACTGAGCAGCATCTTGCTTTAACTCAATCTTAACAATGGTTTTCCCTTTTACAGGAACTTCCTTTTTAGTGTACCCCATATAATCTACCACTAAAACATCATTATTTTTAACATCAATTTCAAAATTCCCATCAAAATCTGTTACGGTTAATCTACCTGTACTCTTTACACTAACAGTCGCTCCAATTGCAGGCCCATCAATCGAACTAACGTTTCCAGAAACTTTCTTCGATTGTGCATGCATAAAACTGAAACTAAAAACACTAAGGAGTACAAACAGTACGCTCTTAGTTTTTAAGTTGTCAAATAATTTGAATTTCATAAGTTTAAGTTAATTTATATTATGATTACAAAGTTGAATAATTTCTATCCTGAGAAGGGCAACACATTAACAAATCAACGCACCAAATGTAGAATACTATATTAAATACTCAACAAAACAGAGCTTTACACATATATTATTCAAAATAATTCTCTGTTTTACAACAAAAAAATATTTTAAGAAGTTACAGTATTTTTAATATTAAATTAAAATAAGATGTAGTAAATGTTATTACAGAAATGTAATACTAGCTACAAAGGAAACATAGAAGTCTATATTATAGAAAAAAGAAAAACCCTCAACATATATGCTGAGGGTTTCTTTGTAGCGGGAACTGGACTCGAACCAGTGACCTTCGGGTTATGAGCCCGACGAGCTACCTACTGCTCTATCCCGCGATTTCGAGTGCAAATATAGCACATATAAGGACTTTGCACAAGGATTCTACAGAATAAAATACATAAAAACCACATAAAACTCCCAACACTCTACCTTACAGATAATTAAAAATTATTTATTTACTTACTACACCCACTAAACAAAAAGGTGTCTAGACAAAAAACTAGACATCTAAATTCAAAAAAACATGTACATTCCCCAAAAAAAACATTTCTGCTTTAAACTTATCACAACAAAACAAGTCATACATAACACAATCCCTAAAACCTCTCTCATGAAAAACCATCACTTAATACATTTATACAATCGTGTAGGATTTGGAATACTACCCAAGGAGGTTCAAAAATTAAACAAATTAAGTACCGAAGAAAACGTAAAACTTCTTTTTAAAAAATCTAAAAAGAGGAAGTCTATTAAAGTTGACGTTTCTAGTATAGAGAAAGTAGGTTTATCAATAGAAGATAAAAACGAAAGACGAAAACTACAACAGAAAGAAAATCGTCGTTTACTAAATAAACTAAACGTAAAATGGTTTGATCAACTATATACTTCTGAAACATTACTACATGATAAGATGAGATTGTTTTGGGCAAATCATTTTGTATGTTCTAGTAACTCTACTATACAAACCATTGAATATTTAAGCGTAATTGAAAAACACGCTTTAGGTAATTTTAAAGATTTTGTTGTAGCCATATCTAAAAACCCAATGATGATTCGCTACTTAAACAATCAACAAAATAAAAAAAAACACCCCAATGAGAATTATGCCAGAGAACTAATGGAGTTGTTTACTTTGGGAGTTGGAAATTATACAGAAAAAGATATTAAAGAATCTGCAAGGGCTTTTACAGGATGGTTTTCTAGCAAAAATGGCTTTACTTTTAAATCTAAATTTCACGATTTTGAATCTAAAACGTTTTTAGGAAAAACTGGGGATTTTGATGGTACTGACATTATAAATATAATTTTAGAACAAGAACAATGTTCTTTATTTATATCTGAAAAAATATATAAAGAATTTGTAAACCCTAAACCCAACCAAAAACACATAAAAAAAATGGCTAAAGTATTTCGTAAAAATTACGAAATAGCAGATTTAATGAAATTTGTACTTACTGCTGATTGGTTTTATGATGATGAAAATATTGGCGTTAAAATAAAATCACCTGTAGAACTATTGGTTAGTATTCACAACGTAATTCCTTATGAATTTAAAAGAGAGCGCTATTTTCAATATCTACAATTTAATTTAGGACAAAAGCTATTGTACCCACCTAATGTTGCAGGGTGGCCTGGAGACAAACAATGGATTGATGCCAATACCATTATGTTGCGTTTAAAACTAGCATCATCTATTGCACAACAAAAACAAATTGAACTAGAACCAGAATCTGCTTTTGAAGATGATTTTGAAACAATCAATAAACGAAAAAAGAACAAAGCTTATTTTATTTTTACTACGCTAGACTGGCAAGCTTTTGATTACAAAACAATAGGCACCAAAAATAAAGATTGGCAAGATGCACTCTTGGGCACCAAACTAAACAAACAAACTCAAGAAATTATAAATCCACTAATTAACAACTCCACAAAAGATTTCTGCATTGCTATTATGTCTATTCCAGAATATCAAATGTGCTAAAACGAATTTATCATGAAAAGAAGAGATTTTATCATTAATAGTTCCTTAGCTAGTGGAATGTTATTTGTACCCAGTTTTTTACAAGCTTTTGAAAAAATTCCTAAAAACAAACTAGGCCACAAAAAACTAGTTGTTATTCAATTATCTGGTGGAAACGATGGTTTAAACACCGTGATTCCTTACAATAATGACATTTACTACCGTAAAAGACCCAAGTTAGCTATTCCTAAAAAAGAGCTATTACGCTTAAATGGAGATGTTGGTTTACCAAACTACATGTCTCCTTTAAAAAATCTATACGATAAAGGTTATGTTAGTATTATTAATAACGTAGGATACCCAAATCCTGTTAGATCTCATTTTAGATCTGCAGATATTTGGCAAACTGCCACAGATGCTAACGAATACAAATCTACAGGTTGGATAGGTAATTATATTGATGCATATAAATTAGAATCACACATGGCTATTGATGTAGACAATAAACTATCTTTAGCCTTAAAAGGAAAAGACAAAAGCGGTATTGCGGCTTTTGACCCAAAATTATTGCATAGAAATGCAAGTGATCCTTTCTTAAAAAAAATAGCAAACAAACATCATTTAGACGAACATTTAAATGAAGAAAACTTAGGATATTTATACAAACAAATGATTCAAGCAGAATCATCTGCAACTTATATTCACGAAAAATCAAAAACATATAAATCAAACACCAAATACAACAGCAATTCTTTTGAAAAGCAATTGGCAACTACCGCTACTTATATAAACTCTCATTTAGAAACAAAAGTGTACTACGTATCTATGGGAGGTTTTGACACGCACGTATCTCAACCCTACAAACACAAAAGACTGATGAGCGTACTTTCTAACGGTTTGGAAAATTTTGTTAATGATCTAAAACAAAACGATACTTTTAAAGACACTTTAATTATGGTGTTTTCTGAATTTGGAAGACGTGTAGAAGAAAATGCAGGAATGGGAACCGATCACGGAGCTGCCAATAATTTGTTTGTATTAACAGAAAACTTAAAAAAACCCGGCATTTATAACAACACTCCAAATCTTGCCAACTTAGACAACAATGGAGATATTAAATATGAAGTAGATTTTAGACAAGTCTATTCTACTGTTTTAGAAAAATGGTTAGAAGCCGATCCTAAAAAAATACTAGGCAAATCTTTTGAAAACCTAAACTTTATTTAAACACAAAAAGGATAAGTATATTTTACTTGTCCTTTTGCTTTCATAAAACTTATAACTCAACACTAATTAACCAGCAAAAACTTCTATTTTTATTGATATCTATCAACTTGTAAAGTCATTAAAAAAACACGACTTTTGCAGTATCATATTTAGCTTTTAAACAAAGCTAGTAGCATGGATTAATGAAAACATCTAAAAAGATTTTAATTAAAATAGGCTCTAATGTATTAACGTTACCATCAGGTGCTCCTAATGAAGAACGTATTAAACATATTGTAGAGCAAGTTGCTTTCCTAAAAAAGGAAGGACATCAAGTTGTATTGGTATCATCGGGTGCCGTTGCTGCTGGTAGATCTAAAATTGAAGTCCCCAGTTCTTTAGATGCTATTAGTAAAAGACAGGTACTAGCATCTGTAGGTCAAATAGCGTTGATGAATTTATACAACCAATATTTCACAAATCATCAGTTAATTTGTTCACAAGTATTAATTACCAAAGAATCTTTTAGCACAAGAGAACATTATTTGAATATGACCAATTGTGTAGAAGCTTTGCTAAAATGTGACATTACACCTATTATTAATGAGAATGATGTGGTGTCTGTAACCGAATTAATGTTTACAGACAATGATGAAATTTCTGGTTTAGTAGCAAGTATGATTCAAGCAGACGAATTGTTAATTCTAAGCAATGTAGATGGTATTTTCACGGACCATCCATCAAAACCAGATGCTCTGTTAATTAGAGACTTTGACAACGAAGAAATAGATTTGGACAACGCTATTAGCGAAGAAAAATCTGAATTTGGTAGAGGTGGGATGCTTACCAAAGTAAATACTGCAATTAAAATTGCAGCCCTAGGAGTAAACGTATCTATAGGAAACGGAACAACTCCCAATATTACTGCTCAACTTTTAAAAAGAGAAGCAGGAACTTTTTTTAAAGCTCATTTTGATAAAAATAAAACGGCTGTCAAAAAATGGATCACCAATTCTGGAACTTTTTCTAAAGGAAAAATTTTTATAAATAAAGGTGCCTACAATGCTTTGTTAAATAACCAAGCAAATAGTTTACTACCCGTTGGAATTGAAAAAATAGAAGGAGCCTTTAAAAAAGGAGACATTGTTACCATTCTAGATTTAGAAGGCAACGAAATAGGTTACGGAAAAGCTTCTTATGGTGCAGAGAAAGCCCTTGTTTTACAAAAACAACACAACCAACCCGCATTAGTGCACTATAATTACTTAACTATAAAGTAAAATGGAATTAAAATTAGAACAGACATTTCAAAATTCAAGAAATGCGAGTAGAACATTAATAGAATTATCTAACGAAACTATCAATCAGATATTGGTAGAAATTTCTAACAAAGCAATTGCAAACACAACGGCTATATTAGATGCCAATCAAAAAGATTTAGACCGTATGGATAAAAACGATCCTAAATACGATCGTTTGTTATTAAATGCTGAAAGAATTGAAGGTATTGCAGGAGATATTAAAAACGTATCTAAACTAGAAAGCCCTGTTGGAAAAGTAATTGAAAACAAAATTTTAGAAAACGGATTAGACATTTCTAAAGTTAGGGTGCCTATTGGAGTTATTGGTGTTATATACGAAGCTCGTCCAAACGTATCTTTTGACGTATTTTCTTTATGTTTTAAAACCAAAAATGCTTGTATTTTAAAAGGAGGATCCGATGCTGAATTTTCTAACATCGCTATTGTAAACATTATCAAAGAAGTTTTAAAAGCTCACAATGTAAACACTAACGTTGTTACTTTATTACCTGCAGATAGAAGCGCTACTACAGAAATGTTAAATGCTGTAGAATATGTAGACATTATTATTCCTAGAGGAAGTCAAGGACTAATTAACTATGTAAGAGAAAATGCAAAAGTACCTGTTATTGAAACAGGAGCTGGTATTGTACATACTTATTTTGATAAAGATGGAGATATTGCCAAAGGAACTGCCATTATTGCCAATGCAAAAACAAGAAGAGTTAGTGTTTGTAATGCATTAGATTGTTTGTTAATTCACGAATCTCAATTAGATAATTTAAACACATTAACATCTGAGTTAGCTACTAAAGGCACAGTGGTGTATGCAGATGAAAAAGCATTTGAAAAATTAACAAACTATCCAAAAGAACTATTAAACAAAGCTGATGATTCACACTTTGGAACTGAATTTTTAGCAAACAAAATGGCTATAAAAACAGTAGCTAATATGGATAGTGCTTTAGATCATATTGCAAAATACAGCTCTAAACACAGTGAAGCTATTATTTCTGAAAATGCAGAAACCATTGCTAAATATTTAAATATTGTAGATGCAGCAGCTGTTTACGCAAATGCTTCTACCGCATACACAGATGGTGCTCAATTTGGTTTAGGAGCAGAAATAGGGATTAGTACACAAAAACTACACGCTAGAGGACCTATGGCACTAGAAGAAATTACCTCATATAAGTGGGTTGTTAAAGGTAACGGTCAAACTCGCTCTTAACATTCTATTAACTCTAAATAGTTAATATGACTTAAAAATATTACCTTTGAAATAGTTATCTAATTAACTTATTATTAGATAACTATTTTTTTTAGTTTAAAATCCCCCAAACAAACTATGATTTCGAGCAGAATAATTGATTTTTTTTCACAAACCCATGAAATACCTCAATCTGAAATAGAAATATTAATCAATTTAGTAAAACCAACAACTATTCTAAAAGGAGAGTTTTTATATATAGAAGGTAAAACTCCCAAACACGGAGCTTTTGTATTAGATGGTATTTTAAGAGAATACTACACCGATGCCAAAGGAGTAGACTACATAAGAAGGTTTGCTTATCAAAATTGGTGGATGGTAGATTTGTATGAATTATTACATGAAAAACCAGCTTTATGTAGTGTACAAGCAATAGAGGATACTAATTTATTAACTTTTACAAAAAAAGATTGTGAGCTTTTAATAAAAAAATGTCCTACTGCAGCTAGCGTATTACGCGAAATTTCTGCTGCTGAAAAATATTCTTTAGCCAAAAACGAAAAGAAAAAAAGAAGTTTATCAGCTTTAGAAAACTATGAAACCTTATTACAAAATCACCCCGGAATAGAAAAAAGAATTCCCCTTTTCCATATTGCAGCATATTTGAATATTAAACCGGAATCTTTAAGTAGAATCCGAAAACAAATGAATTTAACCAAAAGCTAATCATCTGTTAATATACACATTAAACAACACAACAGATACTTGCTAATTCATTACTATTTAGTAACTTTGCCCTGCTTTCTATGAAAAAGTATTACTAAACCCCAAAACAAAATGTAATGCTTGTTAAAATTATTGAATATTACAAGAAAAGAAATATCATTTTACCCCAAGAAGAAATTGATATTTTAACAAAACTAATAACTCCTCAATCTTTTAAAAAGAAGGAGTTTTTATTTAAAAAAAACGATACAAAAACCTCTGCTTTTTACATTGTAAAGGGTTGTGTTAGAGTATTTATCAAAGATCGAAAAAACAACGAATACAATCGATTTTTTGCTTTTGATGATTGGTGGGTTGGAGAATATCATCAAATCATTAACAGTTTACCCTCTACAATATCTGCACAAGCATTAGAAAAAACAGATGTAATATCTATTTCTCAAGATGCTTTTGAAGTAATTTTTACACAATGTCCAGTGTTTACAAAATCTACTTTAAACTTTTATTTAGCTAGCTATGCTAAACTATTAGAGAGAGAAGAGATAAAAAAAACAATGACCATAGAAGAACTTTATGTAGATATGATGGAAAATAAACCTATGATATTAGACAGAGTTCCCCTATATCACATTGCTAGTTATTTAGGTGTTAAACCAGAATCCTTAAGTAGAGTTAAGAAAAAATTTAAAGATTAACGCTCTTTCAACTCCTTTCCTTTTATAACCATCCTTTTTACGTATCTTTGCACAAAATTTTCATTTTATGAATAGTATTGTAGCCATTGTAGGAAGACCTAATGTAGGTAAATCAACGTTGTTTAATAGATTAATACAACGTAGAGAAGCCATTGTAGATAATGTTAGTGGTGTTACTAGAGACCGTCATTACGGTAAAAGTGATTGGAATGGAAAAGAGTTTTCTTTAATTGATACCGGAGGATATGTTGAAGGATCTGACGATATTTTTGAAGGAGAAATTAGAAAACAAGTAGTTCTTGCTCTAGAAGAGTGTGATATTATTGTTTTTGTGGTAGACGTTACTTCTGGTGTTACTCCATTAGATGAAGCCGTTGCTGGTTTATTAAGAAAAAGTAAAAAACCTATCTTTTTAGCCATCAACAAGGTTGACAATGCTATGCGTGATGCAGATTCTTTTGAATTTTACAACTTAGGACTAGGAGAGTTTTATACTATATCATCTATAAACGGTGGTGGAACAGGTGAACTTTTAGATGCTTTGGTTAAAGAGATGCCCGAAAACAACGAAGACGAAGAAATTAACCCAGAGGATGAATTGCCTAAATTTGCTGTTGTAGGAAGACCTAACGCAGGAAAATCATCATTTATAAATGCTCTGACAGGAAAAGACAGAAATATTGTAACCAACATTGCAGGTACTACTAGAGACACCATAGATACTGTTTATAATAAATTTGGATTTGACTTTAAATTAGTAGATACCGCTGGTATTCGTAAAAAGTCTAAAGTTAAAGAAGATATTGAGTTTTACTCTGTAATGAGAGCGGTAAGAGCTATAGAACATTGTGATGTTGCTATTCTTATGGTAGATGCCACCCGTGGTTTTGAAGGACAAGATCAAAACATATTTTGGTTGGCTCAAAAAAACCGTAAAGGAATTGTTATTTTAGTAAACAAATGGGATTTGTTAGACAAAGAAACCAATACCATGAAAAAGTGCGAAGAAATGATTCGCCGAGAAATAGCTCCTTTTACAGATGTGCCTATTGTTTTTACATCTACAATAACAAAACAACGTTTACTTAAAGCTCTAGAAACTGCCGTAGATGTTCATAAAAGTAGAAGTAACAAGATTGCAACTAGTAAGTTAAATGAAACTATGCTAGAGTTAATTCAAAACTATCCACCTCCTGCTGTCAAAGGTAAATATGTTAAAATTAAGTACTGTATGCAGTTGCCTACACCTACTCCACAATTTGCGTTTTTTGCCAACTTACCGCAATATATTAGAGAGCCTTACAAACGTTTTTTAGAAAACAAAATGAGGGAAATCTACGATTTTAAAGGAGTTCCAATTACCATATACTTTAGACAAAAATAACCCTGTTAGGTACACATAGGCATTACGACCAAATATTTGTATCTTCACTATAGATTATACAGAAACGTATGTACATTTTAAAAAGCCCTATAGAAGACAAAGAATTACCTATTAAGATACATATAAGTTTTGAAAAAATTTATTCGTACTTAGAAGAAATCTGCCTTGATAAAACGGATATTTTTTACGACTCTGCTTCTCAATTATTAGAGGAGATGAATAAATATCCATTACTAAGAGATGGTTTTACAGACTTTTCTTTATTACACACTTACGAAAATCAAATTCAGAAACTACTATCTATTTTGTTTCCCGGTTTGTTACAGAGTAACGAAATTAAAGCAGCTTCTATACCTTTTGATATGACGTCGTTTATGCTTTCTAAAAGGTTTAGAAACATTATCGACAATGCTGGTGATGATTACGTTTTTGATGTCAGAAACTTTGACAATCAAAATATGTATATTATGACTTGTCTATACATCTTATCTTATTTATACAACTATCACATAGACTTTAAACGTCCTTTTTTCTATGATATTCCTGACAAAAGAACCAATACAGTAAAAAGTTATAGAGCGCTATACAACGCAGATTTTGCATCTATCATAAAAACTGATGCGGCTCCAGAAATTACTGAAGAAGACATAAAAATTTTATTAAGTAATTTTGAGAATATTGATATTTGGAAAGAAAAATTTCCACCAAACTCTTATATTTTTAAAGGTTTTGGAATGATCAACCTTTTTGATGTAACCCAAGATGAAGTTATTTCTAAAATAAAAAACACTTTCATCAAAAGAAATATTAGTAGCCTACACAAATTAGAAAAACAAATTAGACAATTGTTTAATTTACCCGATCTTAAACTAGGGATTTCTATTTACAATAAAGACAGAGAAAGTCATTCTAATTTTATAAGACACAACCAAAATCATAGTTTAATAGCTAAAGATATTTGCACAGATCCAGAACACCATTTTTGTAATGGAATTGTAGACAGAGTTTTTAACACCTCTTTAACCACTACCATCCCAGACCTTGAAAGTTACAAAGACAAAATGGGAGAAAATGAGTTTTACAAAACTGTAAGAGGCAACAAACTGCAAAGTATTATTTTAGTTCCTATAGAGTTGAGTAACTCTTTTATGGCTATTTTAGAACTAGGTTCGCCTACTAAATATGAACTAAACTCTATAAATGCATCTAAACTTAAAGATATTTTACCCGTTTTAAGCATTACGGTAGAACGTTCTATTGATGAACATCAGAATTTATTAGAATCCATTATTCAAGAAAACTATACAACTATACACCCAAGTGTAAAGTGGAAGTTTTACAATGCTGCAGATGAATTTATATCACCGTCTACAAACAGCAACTCTAAGTTAAAAAACATCTCTTTTAAAAATGTATACCCATTGTATGGTCAATGTGACGTAAAAGGATCTTCTGATGCACGTAACAAGGCAATACAAGAAGATTTATCAACGCAAATAAAAAGTACCATTCAATTATTTGATAAAATTTACAACAAAGAAAGTCTACTTGTTTATAAAGAAATTATATATCGCTTAGAAAACACATTAAGTTCTATTGTTGATGGAATAAAAACTACTGATGAATTAATAATTACTGATTTACTTAAAAAGGATATTTATCCAATACTAAATCATATTAAAAAAACAAAACCCGAGTTTAAATCACTGATTGTATCCTATGAAAGTGAAATAGATCCTAACTTAAATATTGTTTATAAAAAACGAAGAGCTTACGAAGATTTTATCACGCACCTTAATTCTAGTTTGGCTAAATACTTAGACCTTTCTCAAAAAGAAGCACAAAAGTTTTATCCACATTATTTTGAGCGCTTTAAAACAGATGGGCTAGATTATAATATGTACATAGGAGATAGTATTACAAACACCAAAGAATTTCATCCTATATACATACAAAATCTTAGACTTTGGCAACTACAGCAACAATGTGAATTGGAGTACATTGCTAGAGATATAGACATAGAACATCCAGAAATCAGTCTTCAGGTTACTTCTTTAATTTTAGTCCATTCTGTGCCTCTAGATATTAAATTTAGAATGGATGAGAAAAAATTTGATGTAGATGGTGCCTATAACATGCGCTACGAAATAATTAAAAAAAGAATAGACAAATCTTATATTAAAGACACCACAGAAAGACTAACTCAACCAGGAAAAATAGCAATTGTATATACTCACGAACACGATCTAGATGAATATCTTAGATATATTGAGTATTTAAGAAAACAAGAGTATTTTTTAAATGAAATAGAATTTTTAGACATTGAAGATCTGCAAGGAGTCTCTGGTTTAAAGGCAATTAGAGTGGCTATTAATTATAACAAAGCCAGTAAAGATGAAATCTCTTTTCAAAAACTAATGGAGATTACAAAAATTATTAGTGATTAAATTCCTAATCCTAAATTGTAAAAAGCAATTCCAAACGCAACTACCGAAGCAATAATTCCTGTCATAAAAATAGAATATGTTATTCTTAACAATCTATATTTTCTAGCCAATACAATACCTAAAAAGTACAAATCTTTATTTAAAGATTTGTACAAGTATTCTTTATCTTCCATCAAAGTAAATATTCCATCATCAAAAACCTGTAATGGCATTTTATGAAAATTTCCAAAAAACAATAAATTCACTTTTTTATTATCAATATCCTCTTGTGTAAACGTGCCTGATGTTACTTTGGGTCTTGTAGAAATAATAGCAAAAACCATTGAAACTACAGCTGTTAATAAAAATATTAATGTAGGTGCTATTAAATAATGATTGTCTGCTTTGTCTAATTTTGGAAATAAATTAGACAAAGCTAAAGATAATATTATCGCATTTACACTCAATAAAATATTGGCTTTAGTATCTGCAATATCACTTAACTTAATATGGTTACGCAATGTAACCCTGTACATGGTTTCTATCGTTTTATCTGCTTTACCTGGAGTATTTTTCTCTTTATTCTTTGCTTTTTTTTCCTCTCTTTTCAGAATAGCATCATCCTCTTTTTGTACTGCTTTTTTTAACTTTTTTTCGTTACCAGCCAAATTTATAGCTTTCATTGCACTCCAGTTTCTAAATGCAAAATTGGTATAAAACTTATGACCTCTTAAAAACTCAGAATTACATTGATACCATTCTACATCAGTCATCGTTTTCCCTTCCAACAACTCCCATTCGGCTCTTAACAGTTTGCTATTGTCCTCAAAAGAAGTAGTCGCAACATGAAACAAATCTGCATCACATATAATTTTTTCAATAGCACTTTTGGGAGCTTGTGGCATTTGTGTAGCCTTAATACAACCTACAACCTTATCTATACCTTCTGAATAAAATTTATGATCTTTTAAAAACGATATTGCTTCAGAAATACTAGCATCTTCGTGATTTTCTCCACCCCTTATGTATCCAACATCATGAAACCAAGCAGCAATTAAAACGCATTCGCTATCTTCTTCTGATATCTTTTCTTCTTTTGCTAAAGTTTTAACAGCATCTACAACATCTTGCGTATGAGATATACTGTGATAAATAGTACCCGCAGGTAAATTATGTTTTAAATAATTAACAACATATAATTCTACAGATTCAACCATCGATGAGTTCATACTTTTAACACTGTTTTTACCAAATTTATTAAAAATAAGTTTATTTTAGTTTATCATTACATCAAATTAAAAATGAAATTTATTTCTCTACAAAATTACCTTTTAATTCTAGCCTTTTTAACCCTAACCAATTGTGCCACACACAAGAAGCAAATTTCTTCACAATTTAAAAACTGGGATAATAATAAGGTATCTATAAAAGAACAAAGTAACATCTACTTAATTGGTGATGCTGGTAACAGTCCTAGCGGAAATAAAACGCTACAAAACCTTGAACAAGAATTAAAAAAAGAAGGTAAAAATAGTAGTCTTATTTTTTTAGGAGATAATGTATACCCTAAAGGAGTTTCTAACAAAGACAATAAAGATCAGGTTGATCGTTTAAATTCTCAATTAAATATTTTAAAAAACTACAAAGGACAAACTATTTTTATTCCGGGTAATCACGATTGGTATTATGGTTTAGACGGATTAAAAACACAAGAAAAACTAGTAGAAAAAGCTTTAGGAAAAAACACTTTTTTACCAGAAAACGGTTGTCCTTTAGAAGTCGTTCATTTAAACAAAAATGTAGATGTAATTGTAATAGATTCTCAATGGTATATTACAAATTGGAATCATCACCCAGAAATGAATGATAAATGTGATGAAATTAAAACAAGAGATAAGTTTTTTGTAGAACTAGAAGGATTAATTAATAAAAGTCAGGAAAAAGTAACCTTAATTGCCATTCACCACCCTGTAGTTTCTAGAGGTACACATGGTGGACAATCTTCTGTTCATCAAAATATTTTTCCAATAAACAATAAAATTCCCTTACCTGGTTTGGGAACTCTTGCACAAACTATTAGAAAATCTAGTGGTTTAAATCCGCAAGACCTACAAGGCTCTAAATACAATGAGTTAGTACAAAGAGTAAGTACTTTAGCCAAAGAACATGATAGGCTAATTTTTGTATCTGGTCATGACCACAACTTACAATACTTGTTTAAAAACGGAATGCCACAAATTATTAGTGGTGCAGGTTCTAAAAGTTCTCCTACATATTTAGGTAAAAATAAAGGCTTTACTTTTGGACAAAATGGATATGCTAAATTAAGTATCTCTAAACAAAAGCAAGTGACTGTTGCTTTTAAAAGTGACAATCAAACTGTTTTTGAAACAGAAATTTTTCCTGCTTCTAAAAAGAAAACTGATAAGAAATATAATTTAGAAAACACACCTGCTTATGTAGATGCTTTTATTTACAACAAAAATCAAACTGACAAAAATAAAGCTTATCAATTTATTTGGGGAAATCATTACAGAAATGAATACAGCAAATTGGTTAATGCAAAAACAGTTCTTTTAGACACACTTTACGGCGGACTTACTTTGGTAAAAAAAGGAGGTGGCCATCAATCCAAATCCTTACGTTTGGTAAATCCTGACGGAAAACAATATGTAATGCGTGCATTAAAAAAGAGTGCCGTTCGTTTTTTACAAACCGTTGCTTTTCAGAATGACTATATAGCCAACGACATGGAAGATACTTATACAGAAAATATTTTGTATGACTTTTATACGTCGGCACATCCTTATACTCCATTTATTATTGGTGATTTATCAGATCCCATAGGAGTGTATCACACCAATCCTAAATTATTTTACGTACCTAAACAAGATGCTATACGCCCTTTTGACGATGAATTTGGTGATGCTTTGTACATGATTGAAGAAAGACCCGAAGACGGACATACCGATTTAGCTTCTTTTGGTAAACCTGATGATATTATAAGTACAGATGATTTGTTTGCTGAATTACGAGAAAGTAAAAACCACAAACTTGATGAAAAAAATTATGTAACTGCTCGTTTGTTTGATATGATATTAGGAGATTGGGACAGACATGTAGACCAATGGAGATGGGCTGTTTTTAAAGACAACAAACACAAAATATTTAGACCCATTCCTAGAGATAGAGATCAGGCTTTTTCTAATTACGATGGACTTTTATTAACCACAATAACCACTATAATAGATCCTATTAAATTAATGCAGACATACAAAAAAGACATTAGAAATCTTTTTAAATTTAATGATGAACCCTATCCTATTGATGTCTCTTTATTACAAGAAGATGACTTTACTATTTGGAACCAACAAGCCACGTTTATTAAAAATAATTTAACCGATAAAATTATAGACGATGCCTTTAATAAACTACCCAAAGCAGTACAAAACAAAAACATTGAGCAAATAAAATCTGTTTTAAAATACAGACGAGATCATGTAGAAGAAATTGCTTCAGAATACAGAAAAACACTAGAGAAATTTGCAATTATTAAAGGTACAGATAAAGATGAATGGTTTGATATTACTGCCGATAAATACAAGACAACCATTAGCGTGTACAATCTTAAAGATGATGAAAAAGAAGATTTGCATTTTACAAGAAGCTTTAACAACAAGAACACCAAAGAAATTTGGGTGTATGGTTTAGATGATGACGATAAATATCAGATAAAAAACGTATCTAAACACAGTCCCAAAATCCGATTGATTGGTGGACAAAACAACGACACGTACACTGTAGAAAATGCTAAAAACATTGTTGTTCACGATTTTAAAAGTAAAAACAATACCTTTCACGGAAAAGTAAAAAAACACTTAACAGACCAATACAATAAGAACACTTATCAGTACAGAAAAGTAAAGGACAACACGCAAACACTTTTACCTTTAATTGCATACAACCCTGATGATGGTGTTAATTTTGGAGCTAGTATTACCGTAGCACATTATGGTTTTAATCAACAACCTTTTACTAACAAACACAGCTTAGCCGTAAAATATTACAGTGCAACTACCGGTTTTGACATTACACACTCTAGTGAATTTGCTACTTATTACAACCATTGGAATGTGTTTTTTAACACTCGTTTTACCAGTTCTAATTTTAGCAACAACTTTTTTGGGTTTGGAAATAACACTATAAATATTGACAACGACAAAGGACTAAATTATAACCGAGTAAAAACAGAAATTAAAAAATTTGAACCTGGTTTTGTTTGGGATAATTTAAGAGGAGCTAATTTTAAATTTAGCATTCCTTTTAAAATTTATGAAATTGAAGAAATTACCAACAGATACCTAAATACGTTACCTATTAATTTTGACGAACAAAACTTTATAGGGGCTAATACCAATTTTAGTTATCAAAATTATGACAGCACCACTTTACCCACTTTAGGTTTTTCTTTTAATCTAAATTCTGGATGGGATTATAATTTATCTAAAGATTCCTCTTTAGGATTTATAAAAACTAGTTTGGGAATTTTACACCCATTGTCTTCTAATAAAAAATGGATAATTGCTAGTAAGATTCGTTCTCAATTTAACTTAGGAAATCAATTTCAACTGTATCAAGCTGCATTTATTGGAGGTAATAATGGATTAAGAGGTTTTAGAAACGAACGTTTTGCAGGAAAAAGAGCTTACAGCCAAAATACCGATATTAGATACACTATAAACAGAGTTAAAACTGCTGTTTTACCTATAACTTATGGAGTTTCTGCAGGCTATGATTACGGTAGAGTTTGGTTACCTTCAGAAACATCAGACCGTTGGCACAATGCTTATGGTGGTAGTTTTTGGGTAAGTATTCCTGGAGTTACCAAAGCCAACTTTAATTTATTTAACAGTAAAGAAGGAGCTAGATTTACCTTTGGAGTTGGAGTGAATTGGTAATAACTAAATTACATTTGTTCTAAAATCAACTAAAAAAAACAAGAAGAAGTATTTTAATTTACTTCCTCACACCTTATATCTTTTAACATTAATTGTAAAGAAGAGTAACCATTCCAGTTGTTTTCTTCTAAGGTAAAAGCAGCTTCAAAAGTTTCAGAGTTGTTAATTTCTTCTAGTTTATCTCCCATACTAAAACCAATGGCATTGTATGTTTTTTTATCTGCTCCATAAACAATATTTAATCGCAAATGTTCTGGAAAATCTTCTTCATTTTCTACTTTACCAATTCGTTTACCATAACCATTATCTCTTAAACCTGTAGCCTTAAAAACAGGTTTCATATTCACAGGACCAAAAGGAGCAAATTGAGATAAAATTCTAAAAAACTTTGGTGTTAAGTCTACCAAATCAACCTCAGCATCAATGGTAATTTCTGGAGAAGTTAATTCAACAGGAAGTGTTTCTTTTACTACTTTTTCAAAACAAGCTTTAAAAGCTTTGTAATTTTCTGGCAACAAAGTAAGTCCTGCAGCATATTTATGCCCTCCAAATTGTTCTATGTGTTCAGAACAAGCTTCTAGCGCATTGTAAACATCAAATCCTTTTACAGAACGAGCAGATGCAGCTAACTTGTTCCCGCTTTTGGTAAAAACCAACGTAGGTTTGTAATAAGTTTCTATAACTCTTGAAGCCACAATACCAATAACACCTTTATGCCAAGTTTCACAAAAAACAACATTCGTGCTGTTTTGCTCTTCATTATTTTCTCTAATTTGTTCAATAGCTTCATACGTAATTTTTTTATCTAATTCTTTTCTATCTGCGTTGTATTTATCTATTTCTTCTGCAAATTTTTTGGCTAAATTTTCATTCTGTTCAGTTAACAACTCAACAGCATGAATTCCTTGTTTCATTCTACCCGCTGCGTTAATTCTAGGAGCAATAATAAAAACAACATCGGTAATGGTTAGTTCTGTTTTGTTTATTTGATTTAATATTGCTTTTATACCAGGTCTTGGATTGGAATTTATCACTTTTAACCCGTGATAAGCCAATACTCTATTCTCTCCATCCATAGGAACAATATCTGCTGCAATACTAACAGCCAATAAATCTAAATACGGATGCAGTGTTTCAAAAGGTTCTTCTAAAGTTTCTGCAATGGCTTGTATCAATTTAAAACCGACTCCGCATCCCGAAAGTTCATCATAAGGATACTTACAATCTATTTGTTTAGGATCTAAAACAGCAACTGCATCTGGAACCGTGGCTCCTGGTCTGTGATGATCACAAATAATAAAATCGATGTTTTTTTCTTTTGCATAGGCAACTTTATCAATGGCTTTAATACCACAATCCAAAGCAATAATTAAAGAAATATCATTGTCCTCTGCAAAATCAATTCCTTGGTATGAAATTCCGTACCCTTCTTTATACCTATCCGGAATATAAGTTACCACATTAGGATAAATAGTCAGTAAATAAGACGACATTAAAGCTACAGCTGTAGTACCATCTACATCATAATCTCCAAAAACCATAATGGTTTCTTCTGCTTCTATGGCTTTAAAAACTCGTTCTACTGCCTTATCCATTCCTTTCATTAAAAAAGGATTGTGTAGTGTTTTTAGGCTAGGTCTAAAATATTCTTTGGCTTTGTCAAAAGTATCAACTCCACGTTGTACCAAAAGAAGCGCAATAGTTTTATCTACCCCTAAAGAAGTAGCCAAACTATTTACAGTTTCTATATTTGGTAAGTTTTTGGTTTTCCAACGCATAACATGTAGTTGTCTAAATTAGTTCTAATTTGCTAATTTATAATATAACTATGCATTTTAAAGACACAAATAGTAATTAAAGTAATTATTTTACTCTTGTAATGGTCAATCCGTCTCTAATAGGTAATAATATTGTTTCTACTCTAGAATCTTGATTTACTTTTTTATTGTAATGTAATAGTTCTCTGGTATCTATATCTTTAGGATCTAATTCTTGCACTACTTTTCCGCTCCATAAAACATTGTCTGATAAAATAACTCCTCCCGGATTCATTTTATCAATAATTAAATCAAAATAATTGGAATAGTTAGCTTTGTCAGCATCAATAAAAACCAAATCAAATTTTTCATCAATGTTAGGAATAATATCTATTGCATTTCCTACATGTTGATGCATTTGTGCTCCCCATGGTGACAAATCAAAATACTTGCGTTGCAAATCAAACAACTCTTCATTTTTATCTATAGTATGTAATACTCCTGTAGATTGTATTCCTTCACACATACAAAGAGCAGAATACCCTGTATAAGTTCCTATTTCTAAAATATTCTTAGGATTGATTAGTTTGGCTAATATAGACAACAACCTCCCTTGGTAGGTACCACTTAGCATACGTGGATTTAATACGGTTTGCCAAGTTTCTGTATTTAAATCTTGTAAAAGTTCTGGCTCTTGCTGAGAATGATTTACGGCATACTGATCAATCCCTTCTGGTAAAAAGTGCATCTTATTTTTCTTTGTCTAATTCTTTAATTTGTGCTTTTAGTCTTTCTTTATCCTCTGCACTTAAACAACACTTATGTGACTCTTGGTATTTTTTTGCCAAGGCACATATATCAGACAACTCTGAGTTTTGTCTACTAAATAACCTACACGTTTTGCAATACACAAAATGTAGATTTAATTTTATTTTATCTAAAAGACTCGCTTCTCCATATTGTGCTTTTGTACAAATTGCAGTAGCTTCTTTACATGTAATTTTAATTTTTCCCATGGCCATCCTTACTTTTTAAACCAGTTATCTTCCATACACTTTCTTAATTGAGTTCTGGCTCTATGGATGATAACCCAAAGATTAGACGAGGTTATGTCCAACTCATTACAAATATCTTCTGTATCAAACCCCTGAATTGTTTTCATTTCAAAAACCATTCTATATTTTTCTGGTAACTTTTCTATACAAGCCTGTAAAGCTGCACCTAATTCTTCAGATTCCATTTCAGCATCCGCACCTCCATTCCACTCTTGTGGAACTCTTTCTTCTAGCCAATCCCCATCTCTTTCACCATCACTGTAAAAGTTCATACGAACTTCGGCCTTCCCTTTCTTAGAATTTGTTTTACGATAATGATCTATAATCTTTCTTTTTAAGATTGAAATTAACCAAGTTCTTTCACTTGCTTTACCTTCAAAATTTTTCATAGATTTTAGACCCGCAAAAAACGTTTCTTGTACTAAGTCTTTGGCCTTTTCAGCATCACTTACCCTAGCAATTGTGTAATTAAACAAATAGTCCGCATAAGAGTCTATCCATTTATCTGGATCTAGTGTATGTATTTTAGTTTCTTCTGACATGTTCCCTTGTAGGTTTTACGTGATAAAGATATGGTTTTTCTCAACAAATGTGCCATTTTACACTCTGGAATCTAAATATAGTAATCTATAATTTAATGATTCTATTTCCTTAAAAAAGAGTAATTTTACACACTAAATTTTTTAGATTCTATTAAAATTATGTCTGCAATAAAAAAAGAATACAAGAGAATTACCACCAACACGTTAATTAAAATGAAAAGTAATGGAGAAAAAATCTCTATGCTTACGGCTTATGATTTTACCATGGCTAAAATTATTGACACTGCTGGTGTAGATGTAATTTTAGTGGGAGATTCTGCCTCTAACGTAATGGCAGGTCACGAAACTACCTTGCCTATTACTTTAGATCAAATGATTTACCATGCAAGTAGTGTGGTTAGAGCTACCAAAAGAAGCTTGGTAGTTGTAGACATTCCTTTTGGTAGTTATCAATCAGACTCTAAAGAAGCTTTGCGTTCTGCTATTAGAATTATGAAAGAATCTGGAGCACATGCTGTAAAAGTAGAAGGCGGTGTAGAAATAGAAAATGCTTTGTCTAGAATTATTCAGGCAGGAATTCCTGTAATGGGACATTTAGGATTAACTCCACAATCTATTTACCAATTTGGAACTTATACAGTTAGAGCTAAAGAAGAAGAAGAAGCTGAAAAATTAATAGCGGATGCTAAATTTTTAGAATCTAAAGGTTGTTTTGCTTTGGTATTAGAAAAAATACCCGCAAAATTAGCCCAAAAAGTAGCCCAAAGTTTAACCATTCCTGTAATTGGAATTGGAGCAGGTGCTGCTGTAGATGGACAAGTATTGGTTACACACGATATGTTTGGAATGACTCACGAATTTCATCCTCGTTTTTTACGCAGGTATTTAAACTTATATGATGATATGAGTAATGCCGTAGAACAATACACAAAAGATGTGAAATCGGTAGATTTTCCTAATGAAAAAGAACAATATTAATACAAATTAGATTTTAATATTGTTCAAAAAAATTCCATCATGAAAACATTCTTTAAACTACTTCTAATAAACATATTGCTACTAGCTTCTTGTAAAGAAGAGAAAAAAGAAAGTCCTAAAACTACAATTACAGAAAGTGTTGAACATAAAGAAGAAAGTTTCACCACAAATAAACCTTCAGAAAACACAACAATAGCATCTAAAGAACATTATATATGCTACAATTCCGATGATATTAAAGATTTAAAAATTTGGATTAAATTTAACAACAATAAAGCTACTGATGTAAAGTACAAAAGACAAAAAACATCTATAGCTCTTACTTATCTAAAGGAAGAATTTATCAAAGGAGGAGCACATCCAACAATCATTAAATACTATAACGAAATAATTGACGACAAGCTAAACGGACAATATATTTTAACGCATTCTGGAATATGGGATTATGTAAAATATATTAGAGTAAAAGATCATAAAGAATTCAAATTCACTATTGATCACAACTCAAACAATTATAGCGACAAACCTTGTTTTTAATAAAATTTTGATTAAAAACACAAAACAACATTTTCTTAATATCAACTCTCTTTTTTCTAATTTTTATTTACTTAAATCAGTTGATTCTTTTTAATTTTACTTTAAACACTTTATTTAAAAATTCACATTTTAAAGCTATACAAAAACTTAGTAAATAATTTATTTATGAAAACTTATATTACAATTATAGCTTTAATCTTAATTAGTTGTTCTAAAAGTAATGATCTCAATAATGGAAAATGCAGAATCATTTTTAGTGATGGTATATTTCTAAAAAAAATAATTTCTGAAAATTCAGATATTATTTTTAATCCATCAACAAGTGAAAACATTAATTACAAAGACACAACCCTCTATCAAACTCGTTATTTTTATAACAAAAAGAATCAGTTAGAAAAAAGAGTAAAGTATAACTATGCAGCTTATAAAAATTCTTCTCCCACATACTACTCTCCTAATCAATTAAACTATGAATCAACTGATAGTTTAATTTATGATAATTCAGGTAGGCTTAATAAATTATATGCCAAAAACTCTTATTATATATATGAATACCTAAACACTACTAAAAAAGTCAATATCATTCACCACTATTTCGGTTCTAACAAAAAACTTTACGCTACTGAAAATATTACCTATGATAATCAAAATCGTATTCATACAACAGTAAAAACGTACGTTAAACAAACTTCTAGTATAAGTTACACTTCTAGCAGTAAAAAAGAGTATAAATACCTAAATAATAATTTAGCTGAAATAAGAACATTCAGTACTTCTATAAATACAGAAGATAACTCTGAAACAAGCCACCATACAATTCAAAAATTTGAAAATTATGATAGTTATCCAAACCCTTTAAAAAACTTGCCTTTTATCGATTTAAGAGGTATTTCAGAATCTGAAAACAATTACAGAAAATATACTACAAAAACTATTAGTTATCATAACAACTCATCAGATACAACAACCAATAGTGGTTATGAGTTTACTGATAAAAGTTTAAAATATCTTGAAAAAACTAAAGAAGAATGTGATTACTAAATCAGACAACTATTTTAATTTAGCCATTTGTAAACAACAAAACCCCTCTGCATAATATCTAATTATGAAAATACTTCACATAGACTCCAATCATCCTGTACTACAAGAAGATTTAACTTTATTTGGTTGTATAAACCACGAAGATTATACCTCATCCAAAACAGAAATAGAGGCTAAAATTGTCAATTACGATGGTATTGTAATCCGTAGTCGTTTTAAAATAGACAAAACGTTTATAGATGCTGCCAGTAATTTAAAATTTATTGCACGTGTGGGTGCGGGATTAGAAAGTATAGATTGTGAGTATGCAACAAGTAAAGGTATTGCTCTAATAGCTGCTCCCGAAGGAAATAGCAATGCTGTTGGAGAACATGCTTTGGGTATGATTTTAAGTTTGTTTAACAACTTAAAAAAAGCCGATTTAGAAATTAGACAAGGTCAATGGCTACGAGAAGCCAATAGAGGTTTAGAGCTAGAAGGAAAAACAATTGGATTAATTGGTTACGGAAACATGGGAAAAGCCTTTGCTAAAAAACTTAAAGGTTTTGACTGTACTGTACTTTGTTACGATTTAAAAGAAAATGTAGGCGATGAAAATTGCACACAAGTTTCTTTGCAAGAACTACAACAAAAAACCGATGTGTTAAGCATCCATACTCCACACAACGAGCAATCTTTTAAAATGATTGATGCTGATTTTATCAACGGATTTAAAAAACCTTTTTATATCATCAATACAGCTAGAGGAACTGCTATTGTTACTAATGATTTGGTAGCTGCTTTAATCTCTAAAAAAATAGCAGGAGCTTGTTTAGATGTTTTGGAATACGAAAAATTATCTTTTGAAAACCTTTTTGAAAACAATCAACTTCCAAAAGCGTTTGAATATTTAATTCAGGCAGACAACGTTTTACTCTCTCCACACATTGCAGGTTGGACGATAGAATCTAAATACAAACTCGCAAAAACAATCACTCAAAAGATACAGCAACAATTTTTTATTAAAGAATTGTAATGTTTACTTTTATGCTTAGACAACTTTAGCATGAAACAAATAATAGAACAACTACAAAACATTAAACAAAACACCGATTTGAACTATAGTGTAAAAACGAGTGTTGAAGATTTTACTCAAAAAATTTTTAGTGTTTTATTTGATGACAGTATAGATTTAGCCAACGGCTTTAAAGAATTAGAACTTTTATTTAAAAAAGCAGCTAAAATTTCATGTGCTTCTACTCAGGAGATTTGCGACAAAGCTTGGATTGTTTTTGCAGAAAAACTCCCCTCTATTTTAAAAGATCTAAACAAAGATGCTACCTATTTTATGGAGTCTGATCCGGCTGCAAGAAGAGTAGAAGAGATTTACTTTGCTTATCCTGGATTTTATGCCATCGCCATACACAGATTAAGTCATGAAATATACAATCAAAAACTGTATCTTTTTGCTAGGCTAATGAGTGAATATGCACATCGTTTAACCGGAACAGATATTCACCCTGGTGCTACTATTTATGCCCCTGTATTTATAGACCATGCTACGGGAATTGTTATTGGAGAAACTTGTATTATAGAACCCAATGTTAAAATTTATCAAGGAGTTACTTTAGGAGCTTTAAGCGTTAGTAAAGACAAACAAGACACCAAAAGACATCCTACCGTAAAATCTAACGTATGCATCTATGCAAATGCAACTATCTTAGGGGGAGAAACTATCGTGGGAGAAAATTCAATTATTGGAGGAAACGTTTGGGTAACCAAATCGGTACCTAGCAACTCTGTAGTTTACAATACCATTCAAGCAAATATAAAATCTAGATAATAAAACATGACAAAGAATTTTCAACTTGCTCTCACACTTTTTTTATTGGCCTTTACCACCAATTGTTATTCCCAAAAATCTTTAGAAAGTGTTGTGGAGGAACAATCTGTTAAAGATGATTTTAGACATACTTGGCAAGGAATTGCTCATTTTTACACAACTCCATTTAAATGGAAAAAGCCACAACTAGTACAAGTGGGATTGGTTTTAGGAACCTATGCTGCTTTAACTTTTGTTGATGAAGATATTCACCCTCTATTTACAGACCTAAGAGATGATGTTCCTACTCCTGTAAGAGAATTTGGAGATTGGTTTGGTGGCCCTATCAATGCTGTTGTGTTTTCTGGAGGATTATATGCTTACGGACACTTTGCTAAAAAAAATAAAGTAAAAAAAACAGGAATCTTATTAATGTCATCCATTGCTGCAGCCGGTTTTTTGCAAACCACCATCAAAACTATGGTGGGGAGAGCTAGGCCATCTGCAGGTGTAGGATCTAGAGCCTATAAACCTTTTACACCATTAGCAGCCTATCACTCTTTTCCGTCAGGACACTCTGTAGTGGCTACCGTATTTGCACACAGTATTGCCAGACAAATAGACAATCCTTGGGGAAAAGCAGGTGTTTATGCAGTTGGAGCTATTACTCCTATTTCTAGATTATGGGATGGTGCTCACTGGTTTTCCGATGTGGCTTTGGGAACTTTTATCGGTTTTATTACCGTAGATAGTTTGGATAGATATTTAACTAAAATATACGAAGGTGAAGATTCTGGTAAAAAACTAACCAACACCTGGAAACTAGATGCTGGATTAACAAATTTTAAACTTAGCTATACTTTTAACTAATTATGAAAAAATTATTTATTTTTTTTCTTATATGCTTCGCTCATACAGCTTACAGTCAAGAAACAATTGAAACAGAAGAGACGACTCTAAACACAATTAAAAGTGATGTTAATTCTACCTTAAAGGGGATTGGTCGTTTTTACACTTCTCCTTTACGATGGAAGAAAAAAGACTACATAGGTGCTGGTGCCGTAATAGGTGGTTTTGCTGCACTTACCTTAATTGATAGTTATACAGAAAAAATGGCTAAAAGACATGAGCCCCACATTCCTAGTGCTATTAAAAAATTTGGAGATGGATTTGGAGGACACGTAAATGCTTTTGCTTTTTCTGGAGGAATTTACGCTACTGGATTGATTACTAAAAACAATAAAATAAGAAAAACAGGGGCTTTAATGTTTACTTCTGTTTTAGCAGCAGGTTCTTTACAAACCATTATAAAAGTAATTGCGGGTAGAGCAAGACCTAGAGTTGGAAATTATAATACTTTAGATCCTTTTACTTTAGACAAACAATACCATGCATTTCCATCGGGTCATTCTATAGTATCAATGGTTTTTGTACATTCCATTGCTAGACAAATAGACAATACTTGGATAAAAGTAGGATTGTATTCAGCTGGTGCTATTGTACCCATTTCTAGAGTTTGGGCAGAATCACACTGGCTTTCTGATGTGGCTCTAGGAACCACTTTAGGTATTTTAACGGTTAATTATCTAGACAACTATTTAACTGAAATTTATGAGGGTAAGAAAGAACAAAAATTAACTCAGTTTTGGAAATTAAGACCAGGTTTGGGTTCTTTAAACCTTAGTTACACTTTTAATTAAACCTATTATGTATCACAAATTATTAGAATATATTGGAAATACTCCATTGGTAGAAACTACCAATTTGGTAAAAAACCCCAACGTAAAATTATTATTAAAATTAGAAGGAAATAATCCAGGAGGAAGTGTAAAAGATCGTGCTGCTTACTACATGATTAAAGGTGCTTTGGATAGAGGTGAAATTAAAGATGGAGACAAACTAATTGAAGCAACTAGTGGTAATACCGGAATTGCTTTGGCCATGATTGCTCAATTACTAAATATAAATATTGAATTGGTTTTGCCAGAAAACTCTACTGCAGAACGTGTGCAAACCATGAGAGCTTATGGAGCTAAAGTAACCTTAACATCAGCTAAAACAGGAATTATAGGCTCTAGAGATTATGCTGATGAAAAAGTAGCGCAAGGAGGATACATTATGCTAAACCAATTTGCGAATGATGACAACTGGAAAGCACATTACAACACCACAGGACCCGAAATATGGAGAGATACCGATGGAAAAGTGACTCACTTTGTGTCTGCCATGGGAACAACAGGAACTATTATGGGAACCTCTACATTTTTAAAAGAACAAAATCCTAACATACAAATTGTAGGTGCCCATCCTGCTGATGGATCTCAGATTCCTGGAATTAGAAAATGGCCAGAAGAGTATTTACCAAAAATATTTGATCGTTCTAAAGTAGACACCGTTATGGAAGTTTCGGAAGCAGATGCTAGAACCATGACCAAACGTTTGGCCAAAGAAGAAGGAATTTTTGCTGGAATGAGTTCTGGTGGTTCTGTAGCAACAGCTGTTAAACTAGCAGAAACATTAGACAGCGGAACTATTGTTGCTATTATTTGCGACCGTGGAGATCGTTATTTATCTTCTGATTTATTTGATTAATTCTTACATATCTATAAACTAAAAAAGAGCCAATAAATTATTGGCTCTTTTTTAGTTTAAGGCAATTCTTAGTACAAAATCATCGCAAGTTATATATAAAATTGATTGCTCTTTATTAAACGTACAATTAGAGGTTTTTCTATCCGTTTTTATAGTTCCTAAATGTTTTCCTTTGGGACTAATTAACAAAACCCCGTCTGGCCCCGTCATAAAAATAGTTCCACTTTTATGGATAGCCATTCCATCTGGTCTTTGTTTTGCTATACTTTTTTTCCACAAATCTTCTGCATCAAAAAGAATACGTTCTTTAGCAAAAGCTCCTTCTTTTAAAAGATCTATAGCTATTAATTTTGCGGGTTTAGAGTTGCTTATGTATAGTGTTTTTTCATCGGGAGATAAAATGATTCCATTAGGGGTTGGGTATTTTGATGTTATCAACGTTACATTTCCTGCAACATTAACTTTGTAAACTCCAGAAAATTTAATCTCTTTATTTTTTAGATTTAATCCAAAATTAGGATCTGTAAAATAAATATTTCCTTTAGAGTCTACCACCAAATCATTAGTACTATTGTATTTTTTCCCTTTAAAATTATCTGTAATTGTTTTAAAATTAGATTGCTTAAGTTCTTTACTAATCTCTAAAGAAGCTATTTTTCTATCTCCTGTTTGACACAAAATTAAAAGTCCTTTATTATTTAAAAACATTCCATTAGAACCTTTTACTCTTTTACTATCGGGATTTCCTGTAAATCCACTAGGATATAAAAAAGGCACAGTTCCTTCTTTTTCTGTCCATTTATAGGCTATATTTTTAGGAACATCAGAAAACAACAATGCATTTAATACAGGTATCCATACAGGTCCTTCTGTCCATACATGTCCTTTAGAAATAATTTCTATTTTGGAATTTAATGGAACTATTTTATCAAATGCAGTTCCAAAACTTTCTAAGTATCCTATTGTGGCATATTCTTGTTTTTGTGCAAACAAAGAGTGAACACAAATCACTAAAAAAATAACAAACTCTTTTCTATATCTCATATTTTATTTATTCAAAAATTAACAAGTTCTCACTTTTTTTAATTTCAGTTTCATTCATCAACATTTTAAAATATTTACCTGAATTGTAAGTAGCTGCTTGATTGCTATAGTACGGACTGTTAAAAACTCCGGATTGTCCTGTAGGCACTACTCCATAAGAATTTTCTACATCCGAAAAATCGATAACTCTACGAGAAGAAGGCCCTGCATTAGAAGCATACAATCCATCTTCAGTATAATCAAACATGGTATTATTAATGGTTTCATTTCCTCCTACAATTGGAGTTTTAGCAACATTCAATATTTTTTTTAAGACATCCATTTTAGCCAAAGCATGTTCATGAGTAACGGTGTGTACTTTTTTCCAATGCCATTCGTCTACATTTTCTCCTAATTGTGCCTTTAACTCAACCACCGATTCTTTAAAACTTTTCATCACTATTGTTTTAAAAGTTTCTTTTTGTGGGGTAGTAACATCATCCCACCAAATAGAATTTGGATTGTGTATGTATTTATTTTGAGTCCTTTTGCTTAAATGAGAATCTACGTATTCTTTAAAAAACACATCTCCCAACTCATCTTTAAAAGTATATTTTAACAATTTAAAATTTAATTTATTGTAAATAGTAGGTCCCACATTTAACAGTCCGTGATCTCCTTTCCATTTTATCAATCTGTCTAACACCAACAATTCATAAGGACTAAATTTTTTAATTTCCAATCCTTTTATCATTGCTTTTATGTTGTTTAACACCACTGTGTTTGTATGACTTGTTGTTAAACTTAGCACATCGCTTACTGTTAATTTTTCTTTTTCTTCTATTTTTTTGTGAATCGCTACAGCCCTATCTTCAGACAAATAATATCCTTGATACAATTCTCCTTCTACAGCTTGGGGTTGTGTGTTAGATGTAATTACGTATCCTTTTGATGGATTTACTGCTTTTGGATTTTTATCAAAATCAATCCATGTTTTTTGGGTATGAATAGAATCCATTCCATTTAAAATAAAACGAGTATTTACAGGTTTATCAAATTGATACAACTGCCCTACCGACCACAATCCAATATTATCATTCTTATCTCCGTACACAAAATTTAGCCCTGGAGATGAAAAACCTCTTAAACTGCTTTCAAAATCTTCTAAACTTTTTGCGTGATTTATTCCATAAGAAGTTTGCAGCACTGTATTGGGTTTTTCATTAAACACCCATTGTACCGCTATTGGGTTTACGGAGTCTAACGTTGGTAGCTGGCTATTAAAAACAGTCCCTAAAGTTGTTTTTTTAATTTGTATTTTCTTTTCTGCCCCTCCTTTAATTTTAATCACCTTATCAATATATTTATAAGTATGTGTTCCTGTAGAGGTTTTGTATTTTGTACTATCTGTAGGATGATTTTGTAAAGTATAAAAATCCATATCATCATTTTCAAACATGGTCATTCCCAAAGCATAATCTCTATTGTGAGACAATAACGGAAAAGGCATTAAACCTAAATAAAAACCATAGCGTTCGTAATTTGGAGTTTTTATGTGTGCCTGATACCAAACACCTGGTTGTGCATAACCAATATGCGGATCGTTTTCAAACAACACTTTGCCTGTACTTGTTTTTTGTGGTGACAATACCCAAGCATTGCTCCCTATAAACTGTGGAAAAGGTATCTTTTTAAGAAGTGTTGTAACATTTGCTAAAGCTTGCTGTGTTTCTCCATTGTAATTTTCTTGATATACCGTACGTTCATCAACATCAATAGCCAAATCTTTTAAGTATTCTTTTCCGTACGTTGATTGAATATACGTTAACAAAGGATCTACTTTAAAAGCATGTGCAAAATTAAAAGCCATGTAAGCTGTTACATAATACATATCTTTTACCGTGTAATGTTCTTTATCAATACCTAAAAGTGTAAATTCTAAAGGAGTCGTTTCATTATCTATATAAGAATTTACTCCTTTTAAATATGCCTTTACTAACTTTTTTACTTTCGGATTTTTATCTAAAGCAATTACTTGTTTGTTGATAGTTTCATCAATTCCCAAAGAAGAAAAAAACACGTCCAACTCCACCAAGTCTGGTCCTAAAACTTCTGACAATCTTCCTGCTGCAATTCTTCGTAACAATTCCATTTGCCACAAACGGTCTTGTGCGTGTACATACCCCAAAGCCATCATGGCATTTTGTTCTGTTTCTGCAAAAATATGAGGCACACCAATAGTATCAAAATAGACCTCAGTATCTGTCAATCCATCAATTTTAACTGTTCCTTTATAAACGGGTTTTAAGTTTTCTAAGTATAGATAAACACCTAATACCAACAAAATAGCAATGGAAAGAATTGCCCATAAAATTCTTTTAAAAATTTTCATTGTTCATTTAATTTTAAACGCCATTAAATATAAAGATTCTAGTTTCTTAGACTTAGGAAAAATCGCTTAATTTTTGTTAATTTGTTACTCAACCTATCTAAAAAAATGAAGAAATTACAAATGGTTGACCTAAACAGTCAATACCTAGATATTAAAGAACAAGTTGATGCTTCTATTCAGGAAGTTTTAAACAATTCTACTTTTATTAACGGACCACAAGTAGCTTCTTTTAAAAATAATTTAGCCACATACTTAAATACAAATCACGTAATTCCTTGTGCCAACGGAACCGATGCTCTGCAAATTGCTTTAATGGCTTTGGAGTTAAAACCAGATGATGAAGTAATTACGGTAGACTTTACCTTTGCTGCTACCGTAGAAGTTATTCAACTTTTAGGATTAACTTCTGTTTTAATAGATGTAGAAGAAGATACTTTTAATATGAGTATTACGGCATTAAAAAAAGCCATCACTCCAAAAACAAAAGCCATTATTCCCGTCCATCTATTTGGTCAATGTGCCAATATGGAAGCTATTTTAGAAATAGCCAAAGAACACAATTTGCATGTGATAGAAGATACTGCACAAGCTTTAGGAGCTGAGTATATTTTTAGTGATGGAACTAGCAAAAAAGCAGGAACTATGGGAACCATAGGAACCACGTCTTTTTTCCCATCTAAAAACTTAGGTTGTTATGGAGATGGTGGTGCTATTTTTACCAACAATGATGAATTGGCTCACAAACTAAAAGGAATTGTAAACCACGGAATGTATAAAAGATATTATTATGATGTGGTAGGTGTAAACTCTAGATTAGATAGCATTCAAGCTGCTATTTTAGATACAAAACTTCCTTTTTTAGACACTTATAACAAAGCCAGACAAAAAGCAGCTACTTATTACAATAATGCTTTTAAAAATTGCGAGTTAATCACAACTCCAATCACCTCTTCTTTTTCTACACACGTATTTCATCAATATACTTTAAAAATAGGAGCAGGAAAAAGAGATGAATTACATGAATATTTAAAGGAACTAAACATTCCCAATGCCATTTATTATCCTGTGGCCTTACATAGTCAAAAAGCGTATTACAATGAAAACGTTATAGAAGATAACTTTGCCAATACAAATAGATTGATTGAACAAGTAATATCTTTACCCATGCATACCGCTCTAGAAACAGAACAACTAGAGTTTATAACAAACGCAATACTTAAATATTTAAATAATACATATTAACATGGCTAAGCAAATACTAGTTACCGGAGGTTTAGGATTCATTGGATCTCATACCGTAGTGGAATTACAGAATGCAGGATTTGATGTGGTAGTGATTGATGATTTATCAAACACAACCATTAAAGTTTTAGATCAGATTACAGAAATTACTGGAACAAAACCAGTTTTTGAACAAATTGATTTAAGAATTAAGGCTGATGTAAAAGCGTTTTTTGACAAATACCAAATTGATGGTATTATTCACTTTGCAGCTTTTAAAGCAGTTGGAGAAAGCATGCACAAGCCTTTGGATTATTATGAAAACAACCTAGGTTCTTTAGTCTATTTATTACAAGAAATGAGAGATAGAAAGTTAGACAACTTTATTTTCTCTTCTTCATGTACTGTATATGGTCAAGCAGATGAATTACCTATTACAGAAAAAGCTCCTGTTAAAAAAGCAGAATCTGTATACGGAAACACCAAACAAATTGGTGAAGAAATTATTGAAGATGCAACCAAAGCTCACGACTTTAAAGCCATAGCCTTACGCTACTTTAATCCCGTAGGTGCTCACCCAACTACAAAAATTGGAGAATTGCCAATTGGAGTTCCTCAAAACTTAATTCCATTTATTACACAAACAGCAGCTGGTTTACGTGCAGAATTATCTGTTTTTGGTGATGATTATGATACTCCTGATGGAACTGCGGTAAGAGATTATATTCACGTAGTAGATTTGGCAAAAGCACACATTGCTGCCTTACAACGTTTAATTGATAACAACAACAAAGAAAAGTTTGAATACTTTAATGTTGGAACAGGAACAGGAAGTTCTGTGTTAGAAGTTATCAATGCTTTTGAAACAGCAAACAGCTTAAAATTAAACTACAAAATTGTAGATCGTAGAGCTGGAGATATTACAGCAGCTTACGCAGATACTACTATTGCCAACAAAGAATTAAACTGGAAAACTGAGCTTAGCTTAGAGACCGCTTTAAAATCTGCTTGGGAATGGCAGTTAAAACAAAAATAAATAGCCTACGCTAATCATATTAAAACCCTTTCTAGTTTATAGAAAGGGTTTTTTGTTATATTTAAACCAAAAAAATATGGAACAGAAATTAAAAACAATAAAGATCATACATCTTGCTATTGTATTAGGAGTTAGCGTTGGGTATTATGTATTAGGACACATTACATCTCTAGACCAAATAACCAAGCTACCTCACATTACCAAAGACTCCATTATTTATGCAATTATTCCTTTAGCAGCCGTTATTATTAGCTCGGTATTATTTCGTATAAAGCTTCAAAAAATAGATAATTCCCTTTCTTTTGAAGAAAAATTAGAACCTTATCAAGCTGCTTCAGTGATGAGATGGGCAATTTTAGAAGGAGCAGCTTTTTTCCTTATTATTTTAAAACCAACATTCATCACCTTAGGAATTATTTTAATTGTTTACATTCTTTTACTAAGACCTATAGAAAGTAAAATAAAACGCGATTTAAAACATATTGATTAAATAACTATGAATGTAGAAATTAAAGAAATTTCGGCAACTAATTTTCTATTCCTACCTCATACAGGTGTAGATAATTTAGAATCTACTTTTAACAAACTAATTGCTTGGGGAACTCCATTACAACTTTTAGAGGATGAGAATTCTAAAATAGGTAGAATTTTTCATGATAGTTTTACCAATACAGCCCCTAACAAAGTTAGAATGAGTATTGGTTTTAAGACTTCTGCATCTATAGAACAAGATTCTTTAATCAGTAAAACAACAATCCCAAAACATAAAGCCATTGCTGGAAGTTTTACCATTTCTTTAGAAGAATTTCAAAATGCTTGGAGTCAACTTTACCAATGGATGCATAAAAACGGACACAAACCCTCTTATGTAGCTCCTTACGAAATATATAACAACGATTACAGGCAACATTCTGAACAAAAATGCGATGTTACTTTATACATTCCAATATTCTAAACACAAATGAACAGAGCCGATTTATTGATTAAAGAATTAAACCTATCAGAACATCCTGAAGGAGGTTATTTTAAGGAAACTTATAGAAGTGACGGAATAATAATTAGCCATCATTTATCTATGGAGTTTAATGGAAACAGAGCTTATGGAACTAGTATTTATTTTTTATTAAAATCTAACAGTTTTTCAGCTTTTCATAAAATCAATCAAGATGAAATTTGGCATTTTCACGAAGGAAGTCCTGTAAGGATTCATCAAATATCTCCAAGAGGAGAATATACTTCTGTTGTATTGGGGAGTGATGTATTAAATAAGCAACAGTTTCAACACGTAGTTCCTGCCAATTATTGGTTTGGTGCTACGGTAGAAAATAAAGACAACTATACTTTGGTTGGTTGTACGGTTTCTCCTGGTTTTGATTTTGATGATTTTACACTGGCTAAAAGAGCCGAATTAATATCTCTATTTCCAGAACATCAAGAAATCATATCAACCTTAACAAATTCGTAAAAAAAATCTCTTCTAAAACTAGAAGAGATTTTTTTTATCTTAAATACTTTGTAGTCTATACTAATTCTGCACTACTTCTAGCAACAGATCTATCTATTTTTGCAAACAAACCTTGTAATACTTTTCCAGGTCCAACTTCAATAACTTCAGTTGCTCCATCAGCAATCATAGCTTGTGCACACTGTGTCCATTTTACAGCTCCTGTTAATTGAGCTATTAAATTTTCTTTAATTTCACTAGGATTTGTAACTGCTTTAGCCACAACATTTTGATACACAGGGCAAGAGGGTTGGTTAAATTGTGTTGCCTCTATTGCAGCTGCCAATTCTTCTTTTGCAGGTGCCATTAATGGGGAATGGAATGCTCCTCCAACAGGTAATAACAATGCTCTACGTGCTCCTTTTTCTGTTGCCAATTCACAAGCTGCTTTTACCGCTTCTAATTCTCCAGAAATCACCAATTGTCCAGGACAATTAAAGTTTGCAGCTACTACATCTCCCTTAATTACAGCACAAATTTCTTCTACTACAGCATCTTCTAATCCTAAAATTGCTGCCATCGTTCCTGGTACAGAATCGCATGCTTTTTGCATAGCATCAGCACGTTTCGCTACTAATTTTAATCCATCTTCAAAAGACAAAGTTCCGTTAGCTACCAAAGCAGACAATTCTCCTAAAGAGTGTCCAGCAACCATATCTGCTTTAAAATCATCTCCTAAAACTTTTGCCAGAATTACTGAATGTAAAAATACAGCTGGCTGAGTTACGTTGGTTTGTTTTAAATCTTCTGCAGAACCTTCAAACATTATTTTAGTGATTTCAAATCCTAAAATCTCATTTGCTTGTTCAAACAATTCCTTAGCCAATGGTGAGTTATCGTACAAATCTTTCCCCATTCCTGTAAACTGTGCTCCTTGTCCAGGAAATACATATGCTTTCATAAAAATTAGTTTTTCTAAATTTTGTGGGGCAAAAATAGTAAAAAAGGACTAATCCCGTGTTTATTAGCCAAAAGAGTTCTAGTTTTGAATTTATAATGACCTTTTATATGATCTCATCCAAAGAAAAACAAGCCTCTGTTATATATTTAATTTTAGCCACACTTTTTATTACTTCTTTAGTAGTTTCTAACTTAATTTTTCAAAAATTCTTTTATTGGGAACCTTTCGGTTGGTATCGTTTTGAAATTTCTGTGGGAATTCTTCCTTACCCTATTACTTTTTTAATTACCGATACCATTTCGGAAATTTATGGAAAACGAAAAGCCAATCAAGTGGTGATTGCCGGAATTTTTGCTTCAGTATTTTCTATGTCTATTATTGCTCTGGCTAATTATGTTCCTGCCATTGCTACTTCTCCTGTTAATGATGCTGTTTTTACCCGTGTTTTTGGCTTGTCTCCTTTAGGAGTATTGGCTTCTATGCTTGCTTATTTAACAGCACAATTTGTAGATATTAAAATTTATCATTTTTGGAAAAATTACACACAAGGAAAACATTTGTGGTTGCGTAACAATTTTTCAACTTTTACTTCTCAATTTATAGACACTAGTTTGGTGGTAGGTTTGCTTTGTTTGTTTAACGTACTTAGCTGGAACTCTTTTGTCCCTTTGGTGATTAGCGGATTTTTATTTAAAGTAATCATAGCCATTTTAGACACTCCACTACTCTATGCCATTGTTTTTTACATAAAAAAGAAATTCAACTTAAAAACAAATGAAGAAATTACAACGCTTGTTTTGTAATGATGTCTAAAAATTTTCAACTAAAAGCTACAGATACAAACCCTCTTTTATGAAACCTGTTTCTTTAATTTTTGCTTTATTCATCAGTTTTGCACTACAGGCTCAAACTGAAATATGGAATAATTTGCTACAAAAACATGTAGATAAAAATGGATTGGTAGATTATGATGGTTTTGCAAAAGACAAATCTCAACTAAATTCTTATTTAGCATATGTAAACAACACAACTCCTAAAACATCTTGGTCTGTAAATAAAACCAAATCTTTTTGGATCAATGCTTATAATGCGTATACCATCCGTTTAATTTTAGACAATTATCCTTTGCAATCTATTACCAACATCAAACAACAAGATAAAAATGCTTGGGAAATTTCTTTTGCCAAAGTTGGAGGAAAAAAATATACACTAAATCATATTGAACATCAAATTTTAAGAGAACAGTACAAAGATCCTCTTATTCATGTTGGTGTAAATTGTGCATCTATATCTTGTCCTGTTTTGCCAAACAAAGCCTTTACAGAAAAAAACATCAATGAGCTTTTAACTCAAGGAATGACTGATTTTATAAACGATAAAAACAGAAATAATCTAAGTTCTGATATCGTGGAATTGTCACAAATTTTTAATTGGTTTCAAGATGATTTTACTCAAAAAACAGATTTGATTACTTTTATCAATCAATACAGTCACATCAAAATAAATAAGGATGCAAAAATTGTGTACAAAGAATACAATTGGGCATTAAACAATCAAAAATAAAGTCATGCAAAAAACATATTACGATCCAAAGGATTTAAAAGATTTTGGAAAAATTAGCGAGTGGGATCAAGAATTAGGAGATAAATTTTTTGAATACTACGGTAAAGTTTTTGAAGACGGTGCCTTAACTGCTCGTGAAAAATCTTTAATTGCCTTGGCAGTCTCACACACCGTACAATGTGCTTATTGTATTGATGCTTATACAAGTGATGGTTTAAAACGTGGTTTAGAGCGTGAAGAGATGATGGAAGCTGTACATGTAGCTGCTGCCATAAAATCTGGAGCAACGTTGGTTCACAGCGTACAAATGATGAAGAAATACGATAAACTATCTATGTAATTTTTTAGTATGAAGTACAAAGTTTTAAGTACGAAGAAAACGTACTCTTAAAAAACTCTGTACTCTATGCTTAATACTTAGTACTAAGAACATGAAATCACTCGCAAAAAGAAAAGATAGCTTAGCAGATCCTAAAAACCAATTGGCATTGTTTAACAGTGGAGTTTTTGCCAATGGAGAACTGCCTACTTTTAAACAAAAAGTTTCTGAAAGCAACCAATATCCCATAAAACCTAATAAACTTGAAATATTTCAGGTAAATTTAGGATATATGTGTAATCAAGTTTGTGCGCATTGCCATGTAGATGCTGGTCCAGATCGTAAAGAAATTATGACTACTGAAACCATGCAGCTTTGTTTAAATAAGCTAAAAGAATCTGGAGCTACAACTTTAGATTTAACAGGTGGTGCACCAGAAATGAATCCTAATTTTAGATGGTTTGTAGAAGAAGCTAGCAAAATTGGGGTGCAAGATTTTATTGTACGTTCTAACTTAACCATTCTTAGAGCCAATAAAAAATATTACGACATGCCACAGTTTTTTAAAAAACACAATGTGCATGTAGTTTCTTCTTTGCCATTTTACAAAAGAGGAAAAACAGATAAACAACGTGGTAACGGAGTTTTTGATGCCTCTATAAAAGCTTTAATGGAATTAAATAAAGTAGGTTATGGAATAAAAGGAAGCGGACTAAAATTAGACTTGGTTTACAATCCGTCAGGAGCTTTTTTACCTGGAAATCAAGCAGAATTAGAGCAAGAATTTAAAACTGCCTTAAAAGAAGATTTTAACATTACCTTTAATCAACTATTTTCTATCACCAATTTACCAATCAGTAGGTTTTTAGAATTTTTAGTAGCATCTGAAAATTATGAAGATTATATGGACGAATTAGTAGATGCTTACAATCCATCTGCTGTAGAAAATGTAATGTGTAAAAACACCATTTCTATAGATTGGAATGGAGATTTATATGATTGTGATTTTAACCAACAATTAGATTTAAAAGTAGCTACCAAAGGAAAACATATTTCTGAATTTGATGTAGATGCTTTAAGTAAAAGACAGATTGTAGTCTCTCAGCATTGTTACGGATGTACAGCTGGTGCAGGTAGTAGTTGTCAAGGTACAATTAGCGATTAGAAAAAAAAACAACTCAATAAATTAACATATAGCATAAAATGAGCGATCAACTCTTAATTATATTTATACGCAAGCCCGAATTAGGAAAAGTAAAAACACGTTTGGCTAAAGAGACTTCTGATGAAGTTGCCTTGGCTGTTTATAAAGATTTACTAACACATACCCACCATATTACCAAAGATTTAGAAGTTGACAAATGGGTTTTCTATACCGATGAAATTGAATTTGAAGACATTTGGGATGAAGGAAACTTTATGAAAATGATTCAGGCAGAAGGAGATTTAGGAAACAAAATGCAACAAGCAGCTTTTAAAGGTTTTGGAGCTAATTATTTAGAAATTGTAATTATTGGTAGTGATATAGAAGAACTATCTACCGAGATTTTAGAAGATGCTTTTGAACAAGTAAAACAACAAACCGTAATTGGTCCAGCAGAAGATGGTGGTTATTATTTACTAGGGTTAAACGAACCTAGAACCGATCTTTTTACCAACAAACAATGGGGGACAGACTCTGTACTAAGAGATACTTTGATTAATTTAGAAAATGAAGAAATTTTTTTATTAGACGAACTAAATGATATTGACTATTTAGAAGATATTGAAGAAGATTCAGCATTGTATCATCATGTAAAAAATTATAAATAAAATGACTTTAGAGCATATTCAAGAAAGTGTCAATTTTATACACAAACAAGGAATTACAATTCCAGAAACAGGAATTATTTTGGGTACAGGTTTGGCCAAATTAGTAGATGAAATTGATATTCAAAGAGTTATTAATTACGAAGATATTCCACATTTTGTAACAGCTACTTTAGAATCTCATGCAGGTAAATTAATTTTTGGAACTATAGAAGACAAGAACGTAGTTGTAATGAGCGGTCGTTTTCATGCTTATGAAGGTTATAGTTTTAACGAAATTACCTACGGAGTTAGAGTTATGCAAGCATTAGGTATTGAGCAGTTGTTAATAACCAATGCTGCTGGAGCAGTTAATCTAGGCTTTAATAAAGGAGAGTTAATGTTAATAGATGATCATATTAATCTACAAGGTGGTTCTCCACTAGCCTTTAAAAACGCTAAAGATTTTGGAAATATTTTTGTAGATATGTCTGCTCCTTACCATAAAAATTTAAACACCAAAATTGAAGAAATTGCTCATATTAACAATATCAATCTTCATAAAGGGGTATACGCTTCTGTAGTAGGACCTCAATTAGAAACTAGAGCAGAATATCGTTATTTAAAAACCATTGGTGCCGATGCTGTAGGTATGAGTACAGTTCCCGAAGTAATTGTTGCCAATCAACTAGCATTGCCTTGTGTTGCAATTTCTGTGTTAACAGATGAATGTGATCCTGATAACTTAAAGCCTATCAACATTCCCGAAATTTTTGAAATGGCTGCCAAAGCAGAACCCCAATTAACCATTCTTTTTAAAGAATTACTTAAAACATTATAAAATGAGTTATTTAGAAACCACAAAAAACGTATATAAAGAAGCTGCTCTTACCCCTGATGTAGGCTTGTGTTGTACAACCAACCCTATTTGGGAATTACCAGGCTTAACCATTCCTAAAATTATGCAAGAAATGAACTACGGTTGTGGTTCTACAGTTCATGCTCGCGATTTATCTCGTAGTCCAAAAATATTATATGTAGGTGTTGGTGGCGGAATGGAATTGTTACAATTCGCATATTTTTCTCGTCAAAAACAAGGTGTTATTGGTATTGACGTGGTAGACGAAATGTTAGATGCTTCTGCTAAAAACTTTAAAGTTGCAGAAGAGCAAAACGATTGGTTTAAAAGCGATTTTGTGGATTTACGCAAAGGAGATGCAATGGCATTACCGGTAGAAGACAACTCTATTGATGTAGCAGCACAAAACTGCTTGTTTAACATTTTTAAATCTGATGATTTAAAGAAAGCGATTGCTGAAATGTATCGTGTTTTAAAACCACACGGAAAATTGGTGATGAGCGACCCAACTTGTGAACAACCAATGAATGATACTTTACGTAACGACGAACGTTTACGTGCTTTGTGTTTAAGTGGAAGTTTGTCTATTGCAGATTATGTAAAAGCATTAACAGATGCAGGTTTTGGAACCATTGAAATTAGAGCTAGAAAACCTTATCGTATTTTAGATCCTAAAAATTATCCTACAGATAAATTGATATATATTGAATCTATTGAAGTAGCTGCTATTAAAGATCCTATGCCAGAAGATGGTCCTTGTATATTTACAGGTAAAGCTGCTATTTACTATGGTGATGAAGACTTTTTTGATGATGGTTTAGGACATACTTTATTAAAAAATCAACCTTTAGCTATTTGTGATAAAACAGCACAAGCTTTAAAAGATTTGGGTAGAGATGATATTTACTTTTCAGAATCTACTTTTCATTACGATGGTGGAGGATGTTGTTAAAAAACACAATACTCTATAAAAGCACGACACAAGTCGTGCTTTTTTTTTAACTTTTCTAAAAAACTTACAATCAGCATTTAATACATATTGATTTTAAATTAACGCTAAATTGTTAAGTTCTTTTCTATCAATCGACCTATTCAACTCAAACATCATCCCATGAAAAACATTGTTATTATTGGTAATGGAGTTGCTGGAATAACAGCAGCAAGACACATCCGAAAAAAATCTGATCATAAAATTACCATCATCTCTGGAGAAACTAAATACTTTTTTTCTAGAACAGCATTGATGTATGTTTTTATGGGACATATGAAGTTTGAACACACTCAACCCTACGAAAACTGGTTTTGGAAAAAAAACAGGATAGATTTGGTTCAGTCTTATGTAAATAATGTTGACATTAATACTAAAACCTTAAAACTAGACAATGGAGAAACTTTAAGTTATGACGATTTAATTATTGCAACAGGATCTAAACCAAACAAGTTTGGTTGGCCTGGTCAAGACCTAAAGGCTGTAACAGGAATGTACTCTAAACAAGATTTAGATACGATTACTGAATATGCTAAAGATTGTAAAAGAGCTGTAATAGTTGGTGGAGGATTGATTGGTATTGAAATGGCTGAGATGTTAGCCTCTAAAAATATTCCTGTTACTTTTTTGGTTAGAGAAGCTAGTTTTTGGAATGGTGTGTTACCTGCACAAGAATCAGAAATGATTAACAGACACATTAAAGAACATCATATAGATTTGCGTTTAGAAACCAATTTAGTAGAAATTTTAGGTGATGAACATGGAAGAGTTAAAGCCATAACAACAGATAAAGGAGAAACTATTGAATGTAATTTAGTGGGCTTAACAGCAGGTGTAAGTCCTAATGTAAATTTTTTAAAAGATTCTGGAATAGAATTAGACAGAGGTGTTTTGGTAAACAGACAACTAGAAACTAATATTCCTAACATATATGCTATTGGAGATTGTGCCCAACAGCACCAAGCCATTGGGGAACGCAGACCTATAGAGGCTGTTTGGTATACAGGTAGAATGATGGGAGAAACCGTAGCTAGAACTATTTGCGGAACACCTAGTACATATCAACCTGGACATTGGTTTAATTCTGCTAAATTTTTAGACATAGAATATCAAACTTATGGGTGGATTTGGGCAAAACCTAGAGAAAATGAAGCTCGTTTTTATTGGGAACATAAAGATGGTAAAAAATCTATTCACATTAATTATGATAAAAACACCAAAGAATTTATAGGAATTAACAACTTTGGAATTAGAATGAGACACAATGTTTTTGACAAGTGGTTAACAGAAAAACGCACTATAGAACATGTTTTAGAGCATTTAAAAGATGCCAATTTTGACCCTGAATTTTATGCACAACACGAAAGTGAAATTATTCAAAAGTTTAATATAGAAAACGGAACAAGTTTGGTCACCAAAAAGAAAAGTTGGAAAAGAATTTTTCAGAAAGCCTAGTTAAAACATCATCTAATTTTATCATATACAAAAATGAAAACAATTAAAAATATAGGATATATTATCACCTTTTTAGGCTTTGCCTTTTTTATAGGTAGTATTTTTACAGGAACCTATAAAGTTACTCCAGACACTTACCATAGTTGGATTGAAAGTAAAGGAATAAAAAGTGAAATATTTATAGAAAACACTAAAAATGAGATTGTAAATAAAGAAATGAGTGCTTGGGATTTATCTAACATCATTCTTAAAAATGCAAAGATTTCTAATAAATATCTTAAAGAACAACAAGAAATAGAGTGGAATAAAATTATTCATATAAAATGGAGTAAAACTTCTAAAGAATATATTTATCCGTTGGTAAGAAAATCTGCAACAGGTTGGTTTATTAATAATACTTTTTTGTGGTTTTTCTTAACTTTTGGACTCGCTATTATTGGAGGATTACTCGTTTTTATTCCTGACTATAAATTGCTAGGACCCGCTGGAATTAAAAACAATGGACTTTTTCAGCACAGCGCTACTAATAGAGGTATTATTGGTTTGCTTACTGCCTTCTTTTTTGTTAGTTTTTACATCTTTTTATATTTTTTCCCAAACTTAATTGTCAATCCTATTTTGGCGGTTAATGGAATTAGTAAAGCTTTAAACGGAAATTCTGCAAGTCAGTGGTTTTTATACGGATTTATGTACTGTTCCGTAATGACTGTTTTTGCTGTTAGAATGTTTATCAAATATCGTCATAACAAATACCAAATGATTAGAACAGGGGTTGTTTTGTTCTTTCAAGTTGCTTTTGCTTTTTTAATTCCAGAAATATTAGTCGCTTTTAACAAACCTTGGTTCGATTTTAAAAATGCTTGGCCTTTAAACTACACTTTCTTTTTTGATTGGAATTTAAACACCTTGATAAATAGTGGAAATTTAGGTGTTTTTATGTTAGTTTGGGGAATTGTGCTAACAGCAGTTATAGTACCTGTAATGGTTTATTTTTATGGAAAAAGATGGTATTGCTCTTGGGTTTGTGGTTGTGGTGGTTTGGCCGAAACTTTAGGAGACCCTTATAGACAATTGTCCGATAAATCTTTATTTTCTTGGAAAATAGAACGTTGGTTAATTCATGGTGTCTTGGTCTTTGCTACTATTATGACCGCTTTAACCTTATATGTTTACTTTGCAGAAATACCTAGTTGGAAAGAACTATTTTGGGGAATATCTGTATATGATGTACAAACTTGGTACGGATTTTTTATAGGATCTATCTTTTCGGGAGTTATAGGAACAGGGTTTTATCCTATTCTAGGAAACCGAGTTTGGTGTCGTTTTGGTTGTCCGTTAGCTGCTTATTTAGGATTGGTACAACGTTTTAAATCTAGATTTAGAATTACCACCAACGGAGGACAATGTATTTCTTGCGGAAATTGTTCTACGTATTGCGAACAAGGTATTGACGTACGTTCTTATGCACAAAAAGGACAAAATATTGTACGCTCTTCTTGTGTAGGTTGTGGAGTATGTTCTGCTGTTTGCCCCCGTGGAGTTTTAAAACTAGAAAATGGAGACGATACAGGAAGCTCTAGAACCGAAGTTAATGATGTACTTTTAGGTAACGATATCGATTTGTTAAGTATGACCAAAAAGAATGATTAAACATTTTTCACATATACTTTTTCTACTTCCTTTTGTTGTTTTTACACAGCAAAAGGAAGTTTTGCATCAGGAATATTTTAAAAACGGAATGTTACATCACCAATGGTATACACTACACCATTTACCTACAAAATATTGGAAAACATTTTACAAGGATTCTACCAATTATTACCAAAGAAATTATAGAAGTCCCGGAAAAATAACATCCGAAGGCTGGTATAAAAACAATGTGAAAAATGGTTATAATCTAGAATATTTTAAAGATAGTTGTATTGCTAAAGGATATTATATTGATGATTTAAAAGAAAAAACATGGAAATTTTCAACTCACAATCGTTTAGATTCTGTGGGAGATTATCATTTAAACAAGCCCACAAATAATTGGCTCTATTATAAAAAAGGATATCTTTTTCTACAAAAAAGATATCTTAATAATAGTCAAAACTATACTGCTAAATATTATTATAAAAACGGAACTTTGGAGTCTGAGGGTATATACCAAAATCATCAAAAACAAAAGTATTGGAAATATTACTCCGATCAGCATATTTTAAAATCCTGTGGAACCTTTAAAGACGGATTAAAAGAAGGATATTGGCACTTTTACTCTAACGAAGGAATTTTATTAGCACAAGGAGATTTTATCAAAGATAAAAAAAGCAAATGGTGGTCTTTTTTCAAAAAAAATGGAATTTTGTCTCACAAATGTGAATTAAAAAAAGACAAACAAAACGGATATTGTGTCTATTACGATAAGAACAAAATTGTAAAAGGAAGCTATTTTAAAGAAGGAATAAAAGTTAAAGAATGGAACACTTGGAGTTCTTTTAGAAAAGATTATAAAAAACTAAATGACTAAAATTATTGTTATTATTCCTGCTTATAACGAAGAGCAGTCTATTGCGAATGTTGTAAACGATATTCCTAAACATTTAATTGATGAAGTAATTGTTGTAAACAACAATTCTACAGATACTACCGCACAAGTTGCAGCAAATGCAGGTGCTACTGTTTTATTAGAATCTAGAATGGGATATGGATATGCTTGTTTAACAGGAATGGAATATATTGCGACTAACAACTTACACCCCGATATTATTGTGTTTTTAGATGGTGATTATTCTGATTATCCAGAACAAATTACAGAGGTTATTCAGCCTATTTTAAAAGACAATATGGATTTGGTAATAGGATCTAGAAACAACTCTCAAAGAGCTAAAAACTCTATGACACCCCAACAAGTATTTGGAAACTGGTTGGCTACATTTTTAATGAAATTATTTTTTAAAGCAAATTTTACAGATCTAGGCCCTTTTAGAGCTATAAAATACAACAAACTATTGGCCTTAAACATGACTGACAAAACCTACGGTTGGACAGTAGAAATGCAATTAAAAGCCGTAAAACACAAATTTAACTACACAGAAGTACCTGTAAAATATAGAGAAAGAATAGGAGTTTCTAAGGTGTCAGGTACCATAAAAGGAACTATCTTTGCCGGAATTAAAATCCTAAGCTGGATCTTTAAATATAGTTTAAAATAATGGTTAACAATTTATTATTCTTAGTTTCAAAACCTACAGATAACGTTCTTTATGCAATTAGCTGTATTCTTTTAGTTATTTACATTACATCTTTGGTTATGGTATTCTTTTATGCCTTAGCACAATTAAATCTATTGTTTAATTACTTAAAGGCCAATCGTTCTAAAAAAAACGAAAAATGTCCTCTGTTTAATTTACAAAATCCTGATGAAGTTCCATATGTAACAATTCAACTTCCTGTATTTAATGAAAAATATGTAATGAAGCGATTGTTAAAAAATATTGCTTTATTAGAATACCCTAGAGAAAAACTAGAAATTCAGGTTTTAGATGATTCTACAGACGAAACAGTTATAAAAACCAAAGAAAGAATAGAAAAATTAGCTGCTACTGGCTTAGATATTGTTCACATTACTAGAACCAACAGACAAGGTTTTAAAGCCGGAGCTTTAAAAGAAGGATTGGCTATTGCTAAAGGGGAATTTATCGCCATTTTTGATTCTGATTTTTTACCAGAAAGTGATTGGTTACATAAAACCATTCCTTATTTTAAGGATGCTAAAATTGGAGTTGTACAAACACGTTGGGGGCATATTAACCGTAACTATTCTTTATTAACAAAAATACAAGCTTTTGCTTTAGATGCTCATTTTACCTTAGAGCAAATGGGTAGAAACTCTAAAGGCCACTTTATAAACTTTAACGGTACAGCCGGTGTTTGGAGAAAAGAATGTATTTACGAAGCTGGAAATTGGGAAGGAGATACCTTAACCGAAGATTTAGACTTAAGTTACCGTGCACAACTAAAAGGTTGGCAATTTAAATATTTAATAGATGTAGAGACTCCCGCAGAATTGCCTGTAGTAATTAGCGCTGCAAGATCTCAACAATTTAGATGGAATAAAGGTGGGGCGGAGAACTTTCAAAAAATGTTTCGTAAAATTATTACCTCTAATTTATCTTTTAAAACAAAAGCACATTGTGTACTTCACCTTTTAAATAGTACCATGTTTTTAAACGTATTTATAGTAGGTGTACTAAGTGTGCCAATGCTATATATTAAAAATTATTTTTCAGATTTTAAAGGGTACTTTATAGCAATGAGCTTTTTTGCCATTAGCACCATTATCTTTTTTATCTGTTATTGGTATATGTATAAAAATGTGCAACAAAAAAGTGGATTTAAAAGTTTTATACAATACACCCGAACTTTTTTTACTTTTTTTAGTGTAGCTATGGGCTTATCTTTAAACAATACAGGTGCTGTTATAGAAGGGCATAGACGTAAAAGAAGTGATTTTGTTAGAACTCCAAAGTTTAATATAAAATCTATAGATGGCTGGAAAAAAAATAAATACATGCGCAAAAAACCCTCTAAAAATGTAGTCTATGAAGGTATCTTGTGTATTTACTTTTTCTTTGGAATTGTAAGCGCTTGGTTGGTTCGTTACATTGGTAAAAACGATGAAAACACAAATTACACGTTTAATACTAAAACATTATTTAGTGCTAATGAATGGTACATGCCTTTTGATAGCGGTTTAATGGGCTTTCATATTATGTTGTTTCTAGGTTTTGGATTTATCTTTTATAAATCTGTGTTTTCAAAAGTTTAATGTAACTTTCAAATGTTTATATCGACATATATGTTTTAAAATAACCTTATGACCTCTTTTCTAAATAATTATAAAATGACCAACAACTTAAGTTTGTTGGTCATTTTGTTTTCCTGTATAGCCTATTATTTATTTGCATATCAAACGTTAAGAACCAACTTTTCTCAAGTTTTAAGCTTGTATAGTTTTTTGTTTGTTTGTTTCTATCTATTATACAATCACAGTCAACTAAATTTTAAAACACTTATATACTTAGGTGTATTGTTTAGAGTTTTATTTTTAGTCGCTATTCCAAACTTATCTGATGACTTTTATCGATTTTTATGGGATGGAAGAGCTTTGTTTAATGGAATTAATCCTTATTTAATTTTACCGAAAAACAACCCTAATCTAATTATTAACGGCTCTAATTTATACCAAGGAATGGGCTCAATGAATGGAAGTCATTATACCTGTTATCCACCTTTGAATCAATTTGCATTTACCATTCCTGCTATTTTTTCTGATAGTCATTTACTTATCAGTACAACAGTTATGAGAATCACATTAATTCTATCTGATGTCATTACTCTGTTTTTTGGAATAAAAATTTTAAAAGAATTAAAACTCAATACTCGTAAAATTTTAGTCTATTTTATCAACCCTTTTATTCTTATAGAGCTAACAGGAAACCTGCATTATGAAGGAATGATGATTGCTTTTTTAAGCGCTAGTTTGTATTTTTTATTCAAACAAAAAAAACACCTATCAGCTATTTTATTTGCAGGAGCTATTTCTATAAAATTAATTCCGTTAATTTTTTTACCTGTGTTTTATAAAAAGTTGGGTTTCAAAAAACTTTTTATCTACGGATGTATTGTAGCATTGGTAAACATACTACTGTTTCTTCCGTTTGCGAGCAAAGAATTGTATAGCAACTTTATGTCTAGTATTGAATTGTATTTTCAAAATTTCGAATTCAACGCTAGCCTTTATTATATTGTTAGAGAAATAGGATACCGCATAAAAGGGTACAATATTATTCAATCTGTAGGAAAAACAACTCCATTTATAATTATTACAATTACATTATTATTATCTTTCTTAAGAAAAAATAATCTTAAACAAACCTTAATCACCAGTATGTTGTGGGTTATTTGTTCTTATTACTTTTTATCTAGTATTGTGCATCCATGGTATATAGCCATTCCGCTATTTTTAAGTTTGTTTACCAAATACAGTTTTCCTGTTATATGGTCTTTTGTTGTTATTTTAAGCTATAGTGCTTATGTAAACAGTAGCTATAAAGAAAACCTTTGGTTGGTCGGTTTAGAATATATTTTGGTCTTTGGATATTTATTCGCAGAACTATTTCAGTGGAAATTTAATCGTAAAAAAAATCTATGAAAGTAGTCAGTGCTTGTTTGGCGGGAATAGCATGTAGGTTTGATGGCAAATCAAAATCCAATTCAAAAATTATTCAACTAATCAAAGAAGGAAAAGCAATTGCTGTTTGTCCCGAAGAGTTAGGTGGATTGTCCACTCCTAGAACTTCAGCAGAACAACAAGGAGATAAAATTATTAGTCAACAAGGAATTGATCTTACCCAAGCTTATACAACAGGAGCTAAAAAAGCCTTAGCTATTACTATAGAAAATAAATGTACAGATGCTATTTTAAAATCTAATTCTCCATCATGTGGCTGTGGCAAAGTGTACGATGGTTCTTTTACAGGCAAACTAACTAATGGAGATGGTATTTTTTGTAAAACATTAAAACAACATCACATAAAAGTGATTACGGAAAAAGACCTATAAACATTCCCTAAATTACTTTCTTATTTTTCTTTTAAAAAAAATTAGTTATTTATCTTTGATACATAATCAATTAAAACAATTATAAAATGGCATTTGAATTACCGAATTTACCGTATGCAACGGATGCATTAGAACCAAATATTGATGCAAAAACTATGGAAATCCACCATGGAAAACATCACGCAGCTTACACTGCTAAATTAAACGGAGCAATTGAAGGGACAGATTTAGAAGGAAAGTCTATTGAAGAAATCTTAGGAGGATTGGATATGACTAACGGAGCTGTTCGTAACAACGGAGGTGGATTTTACAACCATAACTTATTTTGGTCTGTAATGTCGCCAAACGGAGGTGGAGAGCCTACAGGAGAATTAGCTGAAGCTATTAACAAAGCTTTTGGTTCTTTTGAAGAGTTTAAAAATGCGTTTTCTAACGCTGCTGCTACTCAGTTTGGATCTGGATGGGCATGGTTATGTGTTGCTAAAGGTGGAGAAGTAAACGTTTGTTCTACTCCAAACCAAGACAATCCATTAATGCCAGGTGTTACTTGTGGTAACCAACCTATTTTAGGTTTAGATGTATGGGAACATGCTTACTATTTAAACTACCAAAACAGAAGACCTGATTATATCAATGCATTTTTTAATGTAATTAACTGGGAAGTTGTATCAGCAAACTACGCTGTTGCTAAATAACTAGTAGTTTTTTAAAATTACAGAACCCCATCTTATAGTTAAGATGGGGTTTCTTTTTTATTATTGATTTTTAAAGCAAAATATACATAACGATTCAAGATGATTTTTATATATATTTACATGCTTTTTAAAATTTGATTGAATAACAATAACAACACAGAGAAATGGCTTGCCTGGATGAATGAGCTTTCTTGTAACGACTATGTCATCATAGATCAATTTTTAGAGGAAGAACTTTATAATGAAGTTAGATCCTTTTTTATAAACAAACTAGACTTATTTACACAAGCAGGTATTGGTGCTTTAGATAAAAACACCATTATAAAAGAAATTAGAGGAGATCATACATTTTGGCTAGATAGGTCAAGAGATACGGATATAAATACATTTTGGAACTTGTTAGATGATGTAATTGCTCTATTTAACCGCTATTGTTTTTTAAGTTTATCTGGTTACGAATTCCACTTGGCTAATTATCCTCCTGGCGGTCATTATAAAAAACACTTAGATCAATTTAACAACAGAAATAACAGAACCATTACTATAATTCTATACTTAAATGAAAATTGGCAAAAAGGTGATGGTGGAGAGTTAGAGATATACACCAAAGAAGACACTTCTTTTTTAGTAGAACCACTTGGTGGCAGGTGTGTTATTTTTAAAAGTGATACAGTTCCACACAGTGTTTTAAAATCAAATAAAAACCGTTATAGTTTAACAGGCTGGCTGTTACAAAAACCATCTAAGTTGGGTCAATTTTTAGGATAAAAAACTCTAGAAATAATAATTACTAGAGTTTCTCTATGTAGTTTTTCAACTGTTCTTCTGACATTTGTACGGTTCGCCAATCATCAAACACTTCTGCTCCAGAGTTTTTATAAAATTCAACAGCAGGAGTGTTCCATTCTAACACAGCCCACTCTACTCTCTTTATCTTTTGTTCAAAAGCATATTTTAAAATGCGATTATATAACAACTTTCCGACCCCTTTACCTCTATTAACTTCTTTTACAATTAAATCTTCTAAGTGTAGTGTTTTTCCTTTCCAGGTAGAATATCTATAGTAAAACAAAGCCATTCCAACAATAGAGTTATTTAGCTCTGCGATAAATACTTCAAACTTAGGTTGATTTCCAAAACCGTCATTTTTAATATCTTCTATAGTAACTTCTACAGCTTCTGGTTCTTGTTCAAACACTGCTAAATCATTAATTAATGTAAATATTTCATTTGCATCATCAATGTTTCCTTTTCTAATAAGAATATTCATCATTGTATTTTAAAAATTTGACATAAAAAAAGCATCTCAATAGAGATGCTTTTGATATTATATAATAAGTAGAATTTATCTATTTACTTTAAAAGCTTTAGTTTGAGGAAAATAAGCTACCTCCCCTAATTCCTCTTCAATTCTAATTAATTGGTTGTACTTAGCCATACGGTCAGAACGAGAAGCAGAACCAGTTTTGATTTGACCTGTGTTTAATGCCACAGCTAAATCAGCAATAGTAGTATCTTCAGTTTCTCCAGAACGGTGAGACATTACAGAAGTGTATCCTGCATTATGTGCCATGTTTACAGCTGCAATAGTTTCTGTTAATGTACCAATTTGGTTTACTTTAATTAAGATTGAGTTTGCAATCCCTTTTTCAATACCTGTAGACAAACGCTCAACATTAGTAACAAATAAATCATCACCAACTAATTGTACTTTGTCTCCAACTAATTCTGTTAAGTATTTCCATCCTTCCCAGTCATTTTCATCCATACCATCTTCAATAGAGATAATTGGGTATTTAACTGATAATTCAGCTAAGTATTCAGCTTGTTCTTTAGATGAACGTACTGCACCATTCTCACCTTCAAATTTAGCGTAGTTGTATTTTCCATTTTCAAAGAATTCAGCAGCAGCACAATCTAAAGCTAACATTACTTCGTCACCTGGCTTGTATCCAGCTTTTTCAATAGCAGATAATACAGTTTCAATTGCATCTTCAGTACCATCAAAAGTTGGAGCAAATCCACCTTCATCACCTACAGCAGTAGATAAGTTACGTCCGTGTAATATTTTTGCTAAATTGTGGAAAATCTCAGTTCCCATTTTTAATGCTTCAGTAAAGTTTTTAGCTTTTACTGGCATAATCATAAACTCTTGAAATGCAATAGGAGCATCAGAGTGAGATCCACCGTTTACAATGTTCATCATTGGAACAGGTAAAGTGTTTGCAGAAACTCCACCTACGTAGCGGTATAAAGGCATGTCTAATTCGTTAGCTGCTGCTTTAGCAACTGCTAAAGAAACACCTAAAATAGCGTTAGCACCTAATTTAGCTTTGTTTGGAGTACCGTCTAAATCGATCATTGCTTTATCAATAGCATTTTGTTCGAAAACAGAAAATCCAATTAATTCTTCTGCAAGAGTTGTGTTAACGTTATTAACTGCGTTTAAAACACCTTTCCCCATAAAGTCAGAACCACCATCTCTTAATTCTACAGCTTCGTGCTCTCCAGTAGATGCTCCAGAAGGAACAATAGCTCTACCTAAAACACCATTTTCAGTAACTACATCTACTTCTACAGTTGGGTTACCTCTTGAGTCAAAAATTTGTCTTGCGTGAATGTTAACTATAACGCTCATATATTTAGATTTTAATTATTATTATGTTTTCGATGTGCAATATACGTAACAATGTAAATGCAAAATAGAATAAAAAAAATAAGTTTCGAAAACCTATTCGTTAATTTATTCTAGTGTTTTTATATAAAAAAAGCAGTGTTTTACACACTGCTTTTTTTATTAGTTAAAGTTATTTGATACATCTCCAGTTCCAGAAGAGTAGCTAATTTTTAATGCGTTAATTGTTCGCAACTCATGTTTGATATCTGATACAGTACCAACATTTGTTTTAACATCTGCTTTGATAGATGTTACCATTGCTTTTTGCTCTTCAGCATCATGTTTATCTCTTTCTGAGTAAATAAAGTTGGTCACATCATTTACTGTAGAAATTTTATCATTTAACTGAATCTTATCTCCTTTACCTTCAGATGCGTTCTTGGCTTTTCCAACATATATTGTACTCACTAAGCTTTTGTGCTCTAATTTTTTTACTTCAGTTGCACTTGGCAATTTTGGTGGTTTAATTAAAAGCGTTGTTTCACGCATAGTTGTAGCAACCATGAAGAAAAACAAAAGCATAAATACAATATCTGGTAATGCCGCAGTGTTTACTGCTGGCACATCTTTTTTCTTTTTTCCAAACTTAGACATCTGCTTATTATTTTATAGGTTCAGCATCTGATAAAATCTCTGGGTATGCTTTCTTAATTTTATCCAATGCAACTTTTACGTCTGCATTTTCTTTATCTGCTTTTTGAATATTCAATAAGTCAGTATAAGAAAGTCCTTGATATTTACCGGTTGTATACTTTTTTGCGTATCTATTTCTTAACTCTGTATATGCAGCTAACAATTCATTTTGAACTGAAATATACATACCATACGAAGTAGTTTGAGCAGTTTGTACAGAAATAATTGCTTTTCCTGGATGGTCAGATGATGATTCATCTTTTTTACCTTCACAGTAATCACATGTTTTTCCTTCGTATGTACCTCCTCCATTATCGATAAAATCGATAGCTAATTGACGTACATCTTTAATTGTAACTTCCTCATCATCAACTAATAATTTATCAAAACGGTTGATGTTTACTTCTAAAATATTCTTCTCCTTAACAGGTGGAGCTTCAGTATTTTCTGGTTGAATTTCTGGTAACTTTCTAAAAACACCTGAATCGGTATCCATAGTAGTTGTTACCAAGAAAAAGATAAGCAGCAAGAAAGCAATATCTGCCATAGAACCTGCATTGATTTCTGGTATATCTCTTTTTGCCATATCTAGTTAATTATTTAATTGCTGTTTTAACGGCTCCTGCCCCTACAGCTCCAATTGCAATTACTCCTAAGTATACACTGTAGTTAATAATTGTACTGATTAATTTTGAAGTTGCTCCTGCTTGTCCACCTTCTAAAATCTGTCCTTGTACATCTAATACAGCAGCATCTGAAGCTGTAACATATGCAACTGCGTAAACAGCTCCTAAAATAGCTACATTGATAGCAATTTTCTTTAAATCCTCTGGGTTCTTAAATATATTAACAATTGCAAATACAACAGTAATTCCTAATGCAACATATAACAACCATGCTGAAAATTCTACAATAGGGCTTACACTGTCATATACATCGTCACCTTCAGCCATTAAGACACCAGCATATAATCCAGCTCCTATAACTGCAATAACAAGTATCACAACGGTTAATATTTTTGATATTTTACTACTCATAATGAATATTATTTTTTGTATTTAACTAATAAGTCAATCAAAGAAATAGAAGCATCTTCCATTTTGTTTACTATACTATCTACTTTTGCAATGATAATATTATAGAAAACTTGTAAAATAATTGCTACTACTAATCCGAATACTGTAGTTAATAAGGCTACTTTAATACCTCCTGCTACTACTGCTGGGTTAATATCTCCGGCTACTTGAATCGCATCAAATGCATCAATCATACCAATAACCGTCCCCATAAATCCTAACATCGGTGCTAATGCAATAAATAAAGATAACCAAGAAATGTTTTTCTCTAATAATCCCATTTGTACACCTCCGTAACCAACAACAGCTTTTTCAGCAGCATCAATTCCTTCTGTTGATCTATCTAAACCTTGGTAAAAAATAGAAGCAATAGGACCTTTTGTATTTCTACAAACATCTTTAGCAGCTTCAATTCCACCTGAAGCTAATGCTTCATCTACTTTAGCAACTAATTTCTTAGTATTTGTAGTAGCTAAGTTTAAATAAATAATTCTTTCGATTGCGATAGCCAATCCTAAAATTAATGCAACTAATACAATTCCCATGAATCCTGCACCACCTTCAATAAAACGTTGTTTTAAAATTTGGTGAAAAGTTGCCTCTTTTTCTGGAGTTGCTTCCACTGGAGCAGATGCTTCTTCAGCTGGCTCCTCATTTGCAACATTCTCAGTTGCTGCTACACTTGTAGAATCTACGGTAGCTCCTTCTTCTTGTGCAAACGCATTAGAAGTTCCTAAAAACATTAATCCTGCAACAGCTAGGATACTAAAAACTTTTTTCATTTCTATTTAATTAATACTATTAATGATAATTGATAAACGATGAGCAAGTAACAAAAAAATGTTTACTTTAAAAAATATTATATTGTTAAATCTTCTTAACATTTTTAAGTCTCTCCTCTAACAGATTCTTCAAAAAATCTTCTATATTCTTGAATATTTAATTTTTTATCATGTAAAAATAACATTTTAGCAACAGTAGCTTCAACTGTCATACTCCCAGCACTCACAAATTCAAGCTCTTTTGCCTGTATACTAGCTGCATACCTACCAATTGTAATCCCTCCTTTTAAACATTGGGATACTAGTACTATTTTTAAACCCTTACTTATTTTTTCTTTAAAAACACCCCTTATTTCTTTACTAAATTCAGGCATATTTCCCGATCCAAAGACTTCTAAAACAACCCCATCAAAAGAATTTGACTCTAAAACCAACTTTAAAATAGCATCATTACCGAACGGAATTAACTTAATAACAACAATATTTGCTTCTATTTTCTTATAAACTTTAAATTTTTTCTTTGTTTTTATTCCTTCAATTGATTTAAAATTTGGAGAAATATAGGCATCGTATCCTTCTGAATCTATTTTAGTGGTACAAACAGCTCTATGCCACTTATGATGAAAATAAATTCCAACTTCTTTAGGAAATCTATTTTCTTTTAAAGCCAATAAACTGTTTTTTAAATTTGTTTTACTATCCGATTTGTTATCAAACAAAGGCAATTGACCACCTGTAAAAACAATTGACTTGTTTAAACCTTGAATGCTATAACTTAACAAAGAACTTACATATGCCATGGTATCTGTTCCCATCAAAACTAAAAAAGCATCATAATTGTAATATTCTTGTTCTACAATAACGGCTAATTCATTAAAATATTTCAATCCAAAATTAGAAGAATCTATTACTTGCTTAGTTGATTTAATAGAAATTCCGTGTAAAAGATCTTCTTCAATTAAGAATTCTTCTATTGGTTTGACACCATTTGGCACTAGAGACTGATTTTTTTTGTCTTTAATCATTCCTATTGTACCTCCAGTATAAATTAATAATATTTTCATATTCATAAAATTAACCAAAAATAAAAAAGAGAGCTATATAGCTCTCTTTTTTATTTATTATTCAGTAAGATTTAAACCGGTTTCTCAATCACAAAATCTTCCATAAACTTAGTGGTATAATCACCTGCTACATAATCTGGATGATCCATTAACTGTCTGTGAAAAGGAATTGTTGTTTTTACTCCTTCTATTACAAACTCATCTAATGCTCTCCTCATTTTACTAATAGCCTCTCCTCTAGTTTGAGCAGTGGTTATTAATTTAGCAATCATTGAATCATAATTTGGTGGAATTGTATATCCTGCATACACATGAGTATCTAAACGAACTCCGTGTCCTCCTGGTGCATGAAAAGATGTTATTTTTCCTGGAGCAGGTCTAAATCCAGCAAATGGATCTTCTGCATTAATTCTACATTCGATAGAGTGCAGTTTTGGATAATAGTTTTTTCCTGAAATTGGAATTCCAGCAGCAACAGATATTTGTTCTCTAATTAAATCGTAGTCAACAACTTCTTCCGTAATAGGGTGTTCTACCTGAATACGGGTATTCATTTCCATAAAGTAGAAGTTTCTATGTTTGTCTACCAAAAATTCAACAGTACCTGCTCCTTCGTACTTAATATATTCAGCAGCAGAAACAGCAGCTTGTCCCATAGCTTCTCTTAACTCATCTGTCATGAATGGAGAAGGTGTTTCTTCAGTTAATTTTTGATGACGTCTTTGTACAGAACAATCTCTTTCAGATAAATGACATGCTTTACCATAAGCATCTCCTACAATTTGAATTTCGATATGACGAGGTTCTTCAATTAGCTTCTCCATATACATATCATCATTCCCAAAAGCAGCTTTAGATTCGTGACGAGCAGAATCCCAAGCATCTCTTAGCTCCTCAGCTTTCCATACAGCACGCATTCCTTTACCTCCACCACCGGCAGAAGCTTTAAGCATTACTGGATATCCTGTTTCTATAGCTAATTTTTCACATTCAGCAAAGTCTTCAATAACACCTTCACTTCCAGGCACACATGGTACTCCAGCAGCTATCATTGTAGATTTTGCATTTGCTTTATCTCCCATCTGATTAATCATTTCGGCAGTTGCTCCAATAAATTTAATCTCGTGATCTTCACATAATTTAGAAAACTTAGCGTTTTCAGATAAAAACCCATATCCTGGGTGAATAGCATCTGCATTTGTAATTTCGGCTGCTGCAATAATATTAGACATCTTTAAGTAAGATTCTGAACTTGGAGCTGGACCAATACAAACAGCTTCGTCTGCAAAACGAACATGTAAACTATCCTGATCTGCAGTAGAGTATACTGCAACCGTTTTAATTCCCATTTCTTTACATGTTCTTATTACACGTAAAGCTATTTCACCTCGGTTGGCTATTAATATTTTTTTAAACATAGTATTTCTTTTAGAAAATTAGTACTTAAAACCTTAGTAACCTTTAATTATGATGGGTCTACTAAGAATAATGGTTGTCCAAATTCAACTGGTGTACTATCCTCTACTAATATTTTTACTATTTTACCTGAAACTTCAGATTCTATTTCGTTAAATAACTTCATTGCTTCAATTACACAAACAACTGAATCTGGTTGTACAGTATCACCTACTTCAACAAACAAAGGTTTGTCTGGAGATGGTTTTCTGTAAAAAGTTCCAATCATTGGAGAAGTAACAGTTACATATTTTGAATCTTCTGCTGCTTCTGTTGACACAGGGGTTGTTTCAACAGCGGCTGGAGCGGCTAGAGGTGCTTGTGCAATAGGTGCTCCCATAGGCATTGGTGCTGCATGTTGTAAAATAGTAGTTTCCGTTTTACCTTCACCTGTTTTAATGGTGATTTTAACATCTTCCATTTCTAATTTTACTTCGTTAGCTCCTGATTTTGCAACGAATTTTATTAAATTCTGAATGTCCTTTAATTCCATAATAGTTATATTAAGTAAATATTCTTTAAAGTTATAGTTTTTAGCTTATGAATTATAAGCCCATTTTAAATAAGTAGCTCCCCATGTAAAACCTCCTCCAAAAGCAGCAAAAACAATATTGTCTCCTTTTTTTAATTGTTTTTCATAATCAGCCAATAATAATGGTAAAGTTCCTGATGTTGTATTTCCATAATATTGGATATTCATCATTACTTTTTCCTTATCTAATTCTATTCTATTTGCAGTAGCCTCAATAATTCGAGTATTTGCTTGGTGTGCTGCCAACCAATCTACATCTTGTTTAGACAAGTTGTTTCTTTCTAAAATTTTAACGGCTGCATCTGCCATATTAGATACTGCATATTTAAATACAGTTCTTCCTTCTTGTCTAATATAGTGCTGTTTGTTATCTACCGTTTCGTGAGTTGCTGGATTTAAGGAACCTCCTGCTTCCATTTTTAAGAATTCACGACCAATTCCGTCACTTCTTAAGTATTCGTCTTGTAGTCCTAAACCTTCTTCATTAGGCTCAAATAAAGCAGCACCTGCTCCATCTCCAAATATAATACAAGTAGCTCTGTCTTCGTAATCAATAATTGAAGACATTTTATCAGCACCTATAATTAATACTTTTTTATACCTACCTGATTCTATATATGCTGCCGCTGTAGACATTGCATATAAAAAACTAGAACAAGCAGCTTGTAAATCGTATCCAAATGCATTAACAGCTCCTATTTGAGTAGCAACATAGACTGCTGTAGAAGCTACATTCATATCAGGGGTTGCTGTACCTACTAACACCAAATCTATTTCTTTAGGATCTAGTCCTTTTTTTTGAATTAAATTTTCGGCAGCTTTTATTGCTAAGTATGATGTTGGTTTGTCTTTATCTTTAAGAATTCTTCGTTCTTTGATACCAGTACGGGTTGTAATCCATTCGTCGTTTGTATCAACAATAGACTCTAACTCTTTATTAGTCAACACATAATCTGGAACATATTTTCCAACAGCTGTAATAGCAGCATTTATTTTTGCCATAAATTGATTGTTAAGAAATCTTTAAACAATATTGAACGCCAAAGTAATAAAATTTATTTCTAAAAGTTACGTAAAAAATGTCCTTTTTTTGATCTATTCCATTAGTTTGAACAAAGAAACCCTCATAAAATGAGGGTTTTCAATTCAGTATATAATTTAAAAGACAAAATTATGCTTCAGCCTCTGTAGCGTCAATTACAACTTGTCCTCTGTAATATAATTTTCCTTCATTCCAGTGTGCTCTATGGTATAAGTGCGCTTCTCCAGTAGTTGGGTCTACAGCAACTTGAGGAGCTACAGCTTTGTAATGAGTTCTTCTTTTATCTCTTCTTGTTTTTGAGATTTTTCTCTTTGGATGTGCCATTGCTATAAATTTTTATTTTTTATCTAATAATTGTTTTAATTGATCCCAACGTGGATCGACCTGTTCTTTTTTACTTTTTGTCTCTTTCTTCTGCTCTTGTTTTTCTTCTAGAGCATTAATATCTTCTCTTGATACTCCTGGTTTTATTCTTTTTTGAGGAATAGACAATATAATCAATTCATATATATATTGTTGTACCTCTACTTGATAAGCGTGATGTGATAAAATTAACAACTCTTCATTATCATTGTTAAAAGCTTCTCCAAACTTAACAATTAAAGAAAAATCACCTTTTACCTCTAAATCAAAATCTTCTCCTGTAACATCACAAGGTACATTTACACTACCATCCGCTACAAAATCTAATTCTAGTAAAGTTTCTTTTTTAGTTAAGCAAAGGCTTACCTTAAAATCCACTTGTTCAAACTCATCATATCCAAAAGCATCAAAGAACTCTCTATCAATTTGAAAATCAAACTGATGCTTACCTTCCTTTAAACCCACAAAAGGGATCTTAAATTCATTTAGGTTTTTCATATAAAAACATCAATTTGAGCGTGCAAAGATATAAAAACATTTTATTGATTCAAAAACTAATCAATTAATTTATTGTTTTTTAATTTTTAACGGATTCGTTTTCAATTCTTGATATTCAAATCTTTTTTTAGCAATTGAAATTCCTTGCTGCAAAGCTTCTTTAAAAGAGGACTCATTTGCAATGCCTTTCCCTGCTAAATCAAAAGCTGTACCGTGGTCTGGCGAGACTCTTATCTTTTCTAAGCCTGCTGTAAAATTAACTCCTTTTCCAAAAGAGATAGCTTTAAAACCTACCAATCCTTGATCATGATACATAGAAATCACTCCATCAAACTTAGTGTACGATTGATTTCCAAAAAAACCATCCGCAGCATAAGGACCATAAACCAACTGTCCTTTTTCCTGATATTCGGTTAATATTGGCTGAATTAATTCTGCATCTTCATTCCCAATAACTCCGTTATCACCACAGTGTGGATTTAACCCTAACACAGCTATTTTAGGTCTTCTAATTCCAAAATCTTGAATTAATGACTGATACATAATATCTATTTTTTTACAAATCAATTCTTTTGTTAAAGTTTCTGAAACTTTAGAAACTGGAATATGACCTGTTACTAGCCCTATTTTAATATCATCAGACATTAAAATCATCAAACTATCTCCATCTATTTTAGATTCTAAATATTCTGTATGACCAGGAAAATTAAAATCAGCTGATTGAATATTATCTTTACTTATAGGAGCTGTTAGTAAAACATCTACAATATTTTCTTGCAAGGCATTGGTAGCTGCTTCTAATGATTGAAATGCTTTTTGTCCAGATGTTTCTGTAGGCACTCCGGCTTGTATCTGTACCGCATCATTCCATACATTTACAACATTCAATTTACCTTCTTCAATTTTACTTAACTCTCTAACACTATGTGTTGGGTAATTGTATTTTAATTCTTTTTTATAATAAGCTATTGATTTGTCCGAAGCAAAAATAACAGGAGTACACAACTCATACATTCTTTTATCTTCAAATGTTTTTAGAATTAATTCTATTCCTATTCCATTTAAGTCTCCAATAGAGATTCCAATTCTTATTACACGATTATCAGTCATTATATATTACTTTTGGAGTACGAAATTAGTCATTTAAAACCATATACATAATGTTTACAGGAATAATTGAAACTACTGGAATTGTTAAAAAACTAAAGCCAGAAAACACCAATTTACACATTACTATAGCATCATCAATAACCAATGAATTAAAAGTTGACCAAAGTGTAGCTCATAATGGAGTTTGCTTAACGGTTGTAGATATTAAGAAAAATGAGTACACTGTTACTGCTATTGAAGAAACTTTAAACAAGACCAACCTAAACAACCTAAATCTTAATGATGAAGTAAATTTAGAAAGAGCTATGAAGTTGGGAGATCGGTTAGATGGACATATTGTACAAGGTCATGTGGACCAAATTGCCACTTGCACAAACGTAGAAAACAAAGACGGAAGTTGGTTTTTTACCTTTGAGTATGACAAATCTTTAGGAAACTTAACTATAGAGAAAGGCTCTATTACAATTGATGGAACTAGTTTAACTGTTGTTAACTCTGGAGAAAACATTTTTAGTGTAGCCATTATTCCATATACTTTTGAACATACAAGATTTAAACACTACAAAAAAAATACGGTTGTAAATTTAGAATTTGATGTTATTGGAAAATATGTAAAAAACATATCTAAATATAGTATTTAAGACACTCTTACTTCTTATAAACAAAAAAGACACTCGTTTATTGAGTGTCTTTTTTGTTTTTTTTGATCTTTACTATCCCTAACCCAGAACCAGCTAACAGCAATAGAGTTAACCCCATATCAATAGGTGCCTTTTTATCCTTTCCCGGAGGAGAAGGAGGTCTTGGTGCTGCAATAGCTTCTGTTGAAAATGCTGTAATGATTACAACAAATAATATTTTATATAAAATTTTATTCATAGTCTTCTTTGTAACGGAAATAAGAATTAACACATGTTAAACTTGTTTCGAGGTCAAAAATAACACCCTTAGCTTGTTAAACAAAATAATTTCTAATAAATTAATGGTTATATAGACAAATGTTAATAAATCTACACTACTGCAATATTAGACAATTAGACGTTTAGCCACTTCATTTTTTCGATGAAAAACAAAAAATAAAAAGATTTTTCTATGAATGGTTTATTTTTTTAGCTCCGTAGTAAACACCTAATAAAAACAAACCTACAATACTAGAGTTAATAGGGGCCTTTTTTTCTTTTCCGGGAGGAGATGGAGGTCTTGGAGATGCAATTGACTGATTTATTGAACCAACTACCAACAACATTACAACTAACAACTTTTTCATAGCATTTTTGTTTTAGTTATTAAAAAAATAAATTCACTAAGAGACTCCACAACAAGCTCTTGAGGTTACTAAAGATACTAAAATTAAATTATTAAAAGTATATAAAAAGAATTATAAAAGATTCAGCCTTCTAATGAGCTCTGGCTTGTTAGATCTACTAACAGGTATTACTTCTTTTTTTACTAAAACACTATTATCCTCAATATCAACAATCATTTTAGTATTTATAATATATGACCTATGAACTTTAAAAAACAAGTCATTAGGTAGCTTATCTTCTATCTTTTTTAACGTAGAATGTACTATGTAGTTTTTATTCTCTGTTTTTATTTGAATATAATCTCCTTTAGCCTCTATTAAATGAATACTTGGTATGTCTATTTTCACCAATCTTCTATCTATATTTACATACAAATCCTTTTCCTTAGAAACACCTTGTTTATCCTCTTCAGAAAATTTAATTTCATTTGATTTAACATCCGACAAAACAACATTTTCTACTTTATGAATAGCTTTTAAAAAACGAGGCAAGACAATAGGCTTTACTATATAATCTACAATACACTCATATTCAAATGCATCAATAGCAAATTTAGGGTCAGAAGTAGTCAAAACAACTTTAGGTGGATTTTTTATGGTCTGAATAAAGTCAAAACCAGTTAAACCAGGCATATGAATATCTAAGAAAATTAGATCCACCTCTTGTTGATTTAAAAATTTAATCGCCTCAATCGCATCAGGAAATTCGCCAATTATGTTCAAGCTATCTACTTGTTTACATAATTGGCGAATTACCAACCTTGCTGTTGCTTCATCATCTATAATAATGCAATCCATACTATATTGTTTCTAAATAAGAAGTGATTAGTTTTAAAATTTCTTCAAACTCTTCTTTTAGTTTTTTTGTTCCTTCTTTTAAATTCTTCTCATAATGAACTGCAACCTCATAGGCCTTTGTCAATCCAAAAATACTAATTTTATGCTTTAGTTTATGAACTATTTCTATCATAGCCTCAAAATCATCAGCATTTACACTGTTAAAATAAACTTCTTTTTCTGTTGGAAATTCTTCTTTAACTATATCTATTATTTGTTTTTCAAAAGTAACATCTCCTCCAGACAGCTCTTTTATATAATTTAAATTTGGGGTTTCCATTTATTTCTCTAGAGTAGTTTAATGTATTATGCAGTACACAAAATAACGGCAATGCTATGTTTTTAATTTGTAGATTATCACACTCTACAATAAAATCTAATTTATAAAAACTTTTGAACATTTAAACACAATATTGACAACAGATTTCATCTTATTTTTCATCAATTTTTTATGTTGTTATTTTTAGTAAAATATATTTACAAAAAAACCATCTCGGACTGAGATGGTTTTAGGCTTTAAGTAGTGGTCCCACATGGGCTCGAACCATGGACCCCCTGATTATGAGATAGACAAACAGCCTTTGCATTCAATTGCAATTAGCTTCAAAACTACTTAAAATCAGATATTTAAATAAAACTTAAAATATTTTTGTTTCATCGTGTTTCATAAAATGTTAGAACATGTTGTACGTATGTTAAACTTTTAAAAACTTATAAATGAAAGCTAGTATCAAAATTATTTTAAAAAAAAACAAAATTAAGCAACGAAACCTATCCTATTAACTTGCGAATAACTATTAATAGAAAATCTAAATTCTATAAAACTCCTTACAATACATTACCGAAATACTGGAATGAAAAAACAAGTGAATTTAACTCTAAAAATAAAAACTATATACAAGATAATCGAATATTAACTTCAATCAAACAACACGCTTCTAAAGTAATAGGAAGTATGATTGAAGATCAACAGGAATTTAATTTACAAGTTTTTGATTCATTATTCAGACCCAAGGATGTTAAAAAATTAAATTTCATCCCTTACTTCAAAAAGCGAAAAGATCTATTTAATGAAGCAGGGAAAATAAGTTCAAGAAATTCATATAATGATACTATTTCTGCACTCTTAAGATATAACCCAAAAGCAGTAGATTATCCATTTACAAATATTAACTACTCTTTTCTAATGGACTTTGAATCTTATTTACGTGCTAACGGTTGTCATGATGGTGGTATTGGAGTTTATATGCGAAATATTAGAGCAGTATTCAATGATGGAATTAAATCACAAATTGTATCAGAAGAAGCATATCCATTTAAAGATTATAAAATATCAAAATTAAAATCTAGTAAAGTAAAAAGGTCTTTAAGTAAACACGATTTACAATTACTCCTAGATTATGAATTTTCGACTAAAAAAGAAGGTATTAAAGCTCTTTATGCATATTTACTTAGTTTCTATTGTCGTGGTATGAACTTTACTGATTTAGCTGAATTAAAATGGGATGATATAGACTTAAGTAACTTCTCCTATACTAGAAACAAGACGAAAGTAAATCTAAATGTAAAAATCCCAAATAATGACTACACAAAAAAAATAATAAATTACTTTAAAACTTATCGTCCATATAATACTGACTATATTTTGCCAATTTTAAAAAAAGATATAAATCTTTATACTGAAGAAGAATTAAAGATGAGAAAAAAAAGTGTTTTAAATCACTATGGAAAACTACTTAAAACCATCTCACTCGATTGCGGCATTAAAACAAAAGTAAATTTTTACACTGCTAGACATACATTTGCAACTTTATCTTTAAAAAAAGGGTTGAGTACTGTTATGATTAAACAAGCTTTAGGACATCAATCCATTAAAACTACAGAAACATATCTAGAAGATTTTTGTACTGAAGAATTAGATATAGCCTTTGAAAACATTATATAAATAGGCGATAATCAATTTTAAAGTTTTTTATACCTCTTGTTCAAAAGCTATAAAAACCTAAAAGGCAATAAAATCAGTTTGATTTTATTGCCTTTTGTCTTACTACACAACATATAATTAGTTATCTATAATTACCCCTTAAAAATTCATTTCTATTTTTTTGATGTTTTTACTTTTTAAGCATTTATCTCCTTTTGGATTTAAAACAAAATCACCTGTATAGGCAGATGTTTCAGTTTCTCCTGGCTTAATAGCAGTAAAATGAACATCTGCCTTCTTACTTAATATTTTCTCAGGGCTTTCAGTTTTATACGGTTCATATAATTTGAATTCCAACAAAGCTACTTCATCGTACTTTTTTTGAAGTTTGTCTCTATCATAAGTAAATCTTTTCTTTAAAGAACCTGCTACTACAGCATCTAAACCTGTTTTACCTTCTTGCTTTTTAATTCCTTCATTTAAAGATGCAATTGACTTGGTTAAAGAAGCTATTTTCTTGGCTTTGTTTTTCTCAAAACTGTTCTTTAAAATAGCAATACTATCTTGAACTGTTATGGTTGATATTTCAAAATGTGTGTATTTTATATCAAGATCATACCGAACTCCTTTTACAGTTTCTAAATATTCTTTAACAGCTTGTTTTTCTATCGTTTGAGCATTTAATAATGAACAAACACTAAATAGTGTAATGGTGAATAATATCTTTTTCATGTTTTCTTTTTTTATATTTTTTATGTTGTGTTGTTTGTTGATGGATCTTAAAAAACATAAGATTTAGGAGTTGCACTAGAACCTTTCACAACCTCAAAATCTTGGTTAAAAATTTCTTCATCATTTTTATAAACAGTCATATTGTAAGCAACACCAACATCTGTTATGGAATATCCTGAAGTTGTTATTATAATGTGTACAGACTTTGTTTTTTCTTCAGTAAGAAATGTATAACTCCCCTCTTTTCTTTCATGCATATTTACAATAGCAGATCTGCCTAAAAAAACTTCTTTACCATCTACCACTTCTAAAGTGTTTACATCGTAAACATCATCTGACAAACCAGAAAAAAGAGGACTCCTGCAAAGTTCTCAACCTCTCCTGTTTGAGTAAACACCAATTTATAGATGCTTTTTTCTGTAGTTACAATATCTGTTGTATCATCTTGATTGATGGATTCAGAATCATCTTTTGAACATCCTGTTAGTAGCATAGTCATAACAACTACAACTGAAATCATTTTTCTTTTCATATCTATTTATTTAATATTTTGATTTAAACAGCATCCTTATTACAAGGATACTTTTATGTTGTGTTGTGAGTTTTAAAACATTAAAAAACATGAGCCATTGGACTAGTTCCAGAGCCATGTATCACTTCAAAGTCTTGATTAAAAATATCTTGATTGTTTTTATATACCGTTAGGTTACAACTAACACTTTCTTCTGTAAGAGTATCATCAGAGGTTACTAGTACCACTTGTAATGATTTGGTTTTTCCATCTGTAACAAACGTATAACTCCCCTCTTCTCTTTCTTCCATATTGATATATTTAGAGCGACCAACACAATTCTCTTCTCCATCTACCAACTCCAATGTATCAACATCATAATCAATATCAGATATGCCTGAAACGGCTAGGATTCCTATATAATTATGTACATCTCCTTTTTGAGTAAAGACCAATTTAAACTTGCTTTTCTCAGTTGTTTTCACAACTGGTTTTTCATTTTTTAAACTTCTAGTACCTAAGAGACCTAGTACCATTAAACCTAGAGCATCTTCTCTTTTTCTTTTATTCATTTTTAATTTTTATTTGCAATTATTTTTTAATTAATAGGTATTGAACTGTTGTTTACACACTAACTAAAGTTTGTGCGTTCATAAAGATCAGATTGATAAAAACATGAGGAGAACTTCAGACAATTTCTGAGTCCTAAATGTTTTAAAATGTGTAGAATGTTGTTGGAAACTATTTTAGTAAAGCAGAACTCTTTTACTAAGTTTTCTTGAATATTAAACTGGCGATTTTTCATTTTTCACGTATAAAAAAAGCGTGGAACTGAATCTTATTTAGTCTTAGTGGTCTCGCCAGAAACCTTTTCACCATAATAAGAACAGCCCACGCAAAAACGTGGGCATCTTATCTTTTGAATGTGGTGAGTTGTAAACCTGGCGAGTTTCTAAGACCAAATCAAAAGCAAAACGCTTTATATTTTAAAATTTTCTTTTTCTATTTACAAAACTATGTTTTTATAGAATAATAGCTTCAATTATTTTTGGGAAATTAACAACTTTTTAGTTTCGTAAACACCTCTTTAGGTTGTTACCACCTATATAAAACACAACTACCTCATAAAACATAAAAACATAAAAACATAATAATCAACAATATACCTATACAAATAGGTTGTTATCAAAACATGATTAACATTTTATTATAAATTTCTATATAATATTACATACATTTGTTTAATCTTATTAAGATTAAATAAAAATAAAATGAAAGAAAAAGTATTTAAACAAAAAATAGATTATAAACATCTGTTTGGCACTAATTCCAGTGAACATTATAGAGAAAATATTGAAAAAGGAATTCAATCTATTAAGCATTTTTTAAACAGAGATGATTTTTACAGCGGTATAACCGTTTTCGAACTAGAAGAGAAAATGAAAAAATACTCTGTTGAAACAAGTAAAGAATTAGATATAAATACTGCCTTAAAAGCAATTGATGATTTATATATATCACATGCGATCTCATTTCACTCTCCAAATTATATAGCTCATTTAAACTGTCCTGTTTTAATACCTGCATTGGTAGGTGATTTAATTGCTAGTGCAATAAATACAGCTGTAGAAACATGGGATCAAAGTACTTCAGCTACCTTAATTGAAAAAGATTTAATAAAATGGATTTATAGTCGACTAGGTTTGCCTAATTCTTCTGATGGACTTTTTACTAGTGGTGGAACACAATCCAATCTTATGGGTATATTAATGGCTAGAGATTCATACGCTGAAAAATATCTTAATCTTGATATAAAAAAAAATGGAGGTTCGAATCACCTTTCTAAATTTAGAATATTTTGTTCTGAAAAATCTCATTTCAGCATCCAAAAAAGTGCTGCTATTCTTGGAATGGGTTATAATGCCGTTATCCCTATAGAAACAGATAGTAACTTTAAAATGTCTCCTGAAAAATTAATTTTAGCAATAGAAAATGAAAAAAAACTGGGAAATATCCCTATTGCAATTGTAGCAACAGCAGGAACTACAGATTTTGGAAGTATTGACCCTATAAAAACACTAAGAAGAATAGCCAATAAACACTCACTATGGTTGCATACAGATGCAGCTTATGGAGGCTCTTTTATAGTATCAAAGAAGCAATCTCATTTATTAGAAGGAATTGAAAGTTCCGATTCTGTAACAATTGATTTTCATAAATCTTTTTTTCAACCAGTTTGTTCAAGTGTTTTTTTAACAAGAGATAAAATCAACTTTAAATATGTCTCTCATTACGCTAATTACTTAAACCCAAAAAATAAAAAAGAATCTGAATTTATCAATTTAGTAGATAAATCTATTCAAACAACAAGAAGGTTTGATGCTTTAAAAATGTGGTTTACTTTAAAAATAACAACAGAAAAAACAGTAGGGCTTTACTTAGAAAAAATATGTGAATTAACCCAAAATGCATATAATTTATTAAATGAATATGGTTGCTTTGAAATTGCTAATAAACCACAATTAACCACTGTAGTTTTTAGGTTTATTCTAAAAGATTTTAACGAAAACAAAACACATGATTTAATTAATCTACATATCAAACAAACCCTTTTCAAGTCAGGAGAAGCAGGTATTGCAAGTACCAAAATAAATGGAAACTTATACTTAAAGTTTACCATATTAAACCCACAATTAAAAATAGAAGACATTAAAAATATTATTGAAATGATTATATATAAAGGAAAAAATTATGGAAAGAAAAATTAACTACTCACAACTAGCTTCTGAAATGACTCAAACAGCTTTTTTAAACTGTTATATAAGAGATATAAAACAAGGAGGACAGAAATATTTCAGAATACCAAAACATGATTTAACTCTAGCTTCTTATTTTAAGAAACGAGGGCATACAAAATGGTTGAAAATAGAATTAAACTCTGTACATCAGGACATATATTGTTCGTTGAATTACTATTCATTAACTGGTAGACACCAATATAAGTTCCCTTGTATTACTAAAAATAGAGATACAAATACGATTAATGAACTAAATTTTCTAGAGCTTTCTAAGTTGTTAATCGATGATTATCAAAAAGCAACTATTTCTAACTTACACACATCCAATGACTTTCTCAAAAGCTTAGAAAATAGTCAAAAAAACACGAGTGATTTTTTAAAATTCAGAAATGAAAAAACTAACGATATTTCGACTATTTTTAATAACGATATCTCTTTTATAGATGCAGAACAAGCTTTATTAACAGGACACTCTATGCACCCTGTTCCTAAGAGTAGATCTAGGATGACAGATGCTGAAATATTTCAATACTCACCAGAAACCAAACCAGAATTCCAAATTATTTATTTTTTGGCCAACCCAACAGTTGTATTAGAAAATAGCGCTAGGGAAAAGGCTATTACAACGGAACTTATCGAGGAATTAAGTACTAATGGTTTTATATCATCCGAACTACAGGTAATATTAGATAAGCATCTAAACTGGAAATTAATCCCTATTCATCCTTGGGAAATTGCTTATTTAAAAAAAAACAGTGCATCTGTTAAAAAACTTATTCATGAAAAAAAAATATTAGAAATAGGCCCACTAGGCCCCTTATACACCCCTACTTCTTCTGTCCGAACCCTATATAATAAAGACAGTCAGTTTATGATTAAATTATCTTTACATGTAAAAATAACAAATTCAGAACGTTGCAATTTATATCATGAATTATTAAGAGGTTGTGAAGTAAGTGCTTTGTTTAGAACGGAATGGGGAGAAAAATTTAAAAAATCAAACCCTCATTTTAAAATTATTCATGATCCTGCTTATGTAACTCTACACGATAATGGTACTGTCATAAAAGGATTCAACACTAGCTTTAGAGACAATATTAAAACTGTTTTTAATGACAAGAGGGTTACTATGCTAGGTGAATTATGTCAAGACGGTGTCTTAGGAAACACCAATCGACTAACTAAAAATATAGAATACATAGCCAAACAAGATGGCATTGCAATAGATGAAGTATCTAAAAGATGGTTTGATTTATATTTAGAATTTTATTTGGAAGGAATTCTAGATGGATATATAAACTTTGGGATGTTCTTTGAAGCACATGGTCAAAACACAATGGTAGAACTTGATAAAAAAGGCTATCCTTGTAATGTCTATTTTAGAGATAGTCAAGGAATCATTTTTAGAGAAAACAAACTGAAAAATGCTTCTTTACACATTCCTAAGATAGCTTTAGAATCTCATTCTTTTCTATCAGATAAAATACTTACTCCTATTTACGTAAACTATATAATGATTAGTAATATTATAGGGGTGGTAAATACTTTTGGTAGTAATGGACTTGCAAATGAAAGTATTCTGCTCAGCATGGTTACAAATCGTCTTAAGAAATGGGAAAACAAAGATGATTCAGGAATAATTAATTTTATTCTATATAGAAGAACTTGGAAAGTAAAAAGTAACCTTTTAACTAGGTTAAGTGGTGAAGATGAAGCTATGAATCCTGTAGATGGAGTTACTCATGTTGAGTATAAAAATCCTTTGTTGTATGCTTATTATGAAAAAGAGTTACTACATCCTTCAACTACAAAATATTCTTATGAAAAATATTTTGAAAAAGAAGATATCTTTATAAAACTACGTCCTTTTGATATTGATAGAGATTTGGAAATGGTTCACAATTGGTTTAACAGAAAACGTGCTTTAACTTTTTGGAAAATGGATGGAGAAATAAAGGATTTAGAAGCTTTTTATATCAGTTTATTAGAAATGGATTTTTCACATTCTTATATTGGAGAAGTTAATGGAGAAGCTTCTTTTACCTTCGAGCCTTATTGGGCTGTACGTGATGTTGTAGGTGCTTGTTATGACTCCAAACCAACTGACTATGGTTTTCATTTCTTAATAGCTACTGAAGAAAAAGAAAAAAGGCATACTGTTACATGTTTAAAAGCTGTGACAGATTATTTATTTAGTTTTCCACATGTTAAAAACTGCATTCTAGAACCAGATGTGAACGCTAAAGCTATGGCTATTGTTTTAGAAAGAGCAGGATTTATATTTCAGAAAGCTATAAAACAACCTCACAAAAACTCTAACCTATTTTCAAATACAAAAACAAATTTTTTAAAGCAATTTCCTACTTTAAATAACAAACAACAACTAGTATAATAATATGGAAAATATAAAAATAATAGACTACATAGGTGTGGGGTTGGGTCCTTTTAATATAGGTTTAGCAGCATTAAGTGAAAAAACAAAGTTAAAAAGTTTATTTTTTGATCAAAAAGACACTTTTGATTGGCATCCTGGAATGTTACTAAACGATGCTCATTTACAAGTTCCCTTTATAGCTGATTTTGTTTCTTTAGCAGACCCTACTTCTCCATTTAGCTTTTTAAATTATTTAAAAGAAAATAATCGTATTTATAAATTCTACATCCGAGAGAATTTTTACATCCTTAGAAAAGAATATAATAAATATTGTATTTGGGTATTAGAGCAATTAAACAATTGTAAATTCAATCATCGCGTTGAACAAATTCATAAAGTTGACAACTATTATAAAGTCCTCGTAAAAAACAAAAAAACAAAAAACATTGAAACATACTACGCTAAACATATTGTTTTAGGTGTAGGAACATCTCCTTGGATTCCTGATTTTGCTAAAAAACTAAATAAAGATCAATGTATTCATACTGGATCCTATTTATTCCATAAATCGGAAATTTTGAAACAGAAAAAAATCTCTATTATTGGTGGCGGGCAGAGTGCTGCTGAAATTTTCATGGATTTATTAACAACTCAAGAGAACTATGATTTCAAGCTAGAATGGTATACTCGTTCAGAGCGCTTCTCTCCCTTAGAGTATTCTAAATTGACTTTAGAAATGACTTCCCCTGAATATGTTGATTATTTTTACGAATTACCACAAGCTAAAAAAAATGTATTAAATCAAGAACATAAATTCCTTTATAAAGGAATTAATTTTGATTTGATAAATGCTATTTATGATGTTCTTTATGAAAAATCTGTAGAAAATGATCTAGATAATGTAATAATAAAAGGATGTATTGAACTTAAAGATGTATTAAGTATGGATAATGGAGATATTGAGTTATCATTAAAGCAAACACAAACCCATGAGTCTTATACAGATGAAACTAGTTTTATTGTGATGGCAACAGGATATAAATCTACAATTCCTTCTTTTTTAAAACCTATAAAAGAATTAATTTTATGGGACACTCCAGAAAAATATAAGGCTCGTAGAAATTATTCCATAGACATTGATGAACGTATTTTTGTCCAAAATGCAGAGCAAAACACCCATGGATTTGTAACACCCGACTTGGGGATGTCAGCTTACAGAAACTCTATTATTTTAAATCAGATATTAGGAAAACCTTTTTATAAGGTTGATACCCGAATTGCTTTTCAAGAATTTGGAACACCTAAACAACATAAAAAAGAAAATTTCATTTTAAATAAAGTAAATGTTTAAAAAAATAGCATCCTCTTATGTTTCTTCTTTTCAAGGACTTTCTAAAGAAGTATGGTATTTGTCATTTGCAATGTTTATCAACAGAGCTGGTACTATGGTTATTCCATTCATGTCTTTATACTTAACATCAAAACATAACTATTCATTAAAAGATGTTGCCTGGGTATTGTCTTCATTTGGTTTAGGAGGAGTAATTGGTTCTTATCTTGGAGGAATTCTGTCAGATAAAAAAGGATTTTATCCCATATTATTAATTGGTTTTATTTCTCCAGGTTTATTTTTAATTCCGTTAGGCTATCTAACGGAATTCTATATACTTTGCTTAGGTGTTTTTATAATTGCAATGCTATCAGAGTTTTCAAAACCTGCTGCTTTTGTTGCTATTTTTTCTTATAGTAGTAGTCAAAATAGAACTAGATCTATTTCATTATTAAGACTCTCTATTCATCTTGGTTTATCACTGGGTCCCTTTTTGGGAGGCTTGTTAATTATACATACAAGCTATAGAAGTTTATTTTTTATTGATGGAGTTACTTGTTTGTTGTCAGGAGCTTTTATTTTTCTTTATTTAAAAAGAGATAATATATCGAATACGTTAAAAAAAGTAAACCAAAAAAGGTCTTTTAAGATCTCTAGACAGTTTTTTAGTTATATGATAGTTACATTTATTATGACATTTGTCTACATACAACTATTATCTACTTTTCCTTTATATTATAAACAAGTATATTCATTTTCTGAGTTTTGGATAGGAATCTTAATAGGCATAAATGGACTTTTAATTTTCCTTTTTGAGATGCCATTAGTCCACTTCCTTGAAAGAAAAAGAATCGCAAAAGAACAAATTTTAAAGCTTAGTTTATTTTTATTTGGTGCTAGCTTTTTATCACTTGCAATTACTAACCATACTACATTTATAATACTTTCTGTCATATTATTTTCATTAGCACAGTCTATTGGTTTTCCTTTTTTAAACACTTTAGTTATTAACACTAGTTCTTCTGAAAACAAAGGTAGAAATATGGGGTTTTTCACAATTTCTGTAGCCATTGGTAAACTAGCAGGGTTAAACATTGGGCTACAATTAGTATCATCTTTAAACTTTACAATAACTTGGTTATTTATGATCTTGTTACTCTTTATTGCTTTTTTATTTTGTAAAAAAGCAACCTATTAATTTTAAATTGTAATAAAAACAAAAAAGTGGACAAGATTTAATCTTGTCCACTTTTTTTAATTACTTAATTTATAACTTTTAATTTAAGTTAAACAAACCTCTAACTTCTGTTGAAATGGTTCTTGGGCTTTTTACAGCAGTAGCAGTTATTGGATCAATTTCATATATATATGCTCCATTAGAATCACTAATATTCATATAAACTTTCCCATTATAATTTGTAGCGGGAGTAGACCACTGTCCTCCATGTAAAGGAATCTCAGATACTTCTGTAACTGTTTTAGTTATTAAATCTACAATAGCAATTTTACAAACAGGTGCGCTAGAAGTAGGTGCATAAGTTGCCCACAAACCTGAATCATCTGTTACCATTCTTACAATAACTTTGTTATTCCCTGCATAATGCATAAAGTTTATTTTATTTCCTTCTGATATTGTCTCAAAATCTAAGTAATAAGTAGAATCAAAGTCTGTCTCATTATTCTTAATTTTTAAAATAGCAGAATTTAAAGTTGGCTTAGGACTGTAACCACTTGCGTAAGAAGATGAAGAGTATGTATATATATCTCCGTTTTCTGTAGTAATTAAACCATTAAAATTTCCATAAATTCCAATATCAGCAGCTCTATCATCTCTAATTATTTTATCTAGAGTTAATTCAGGATAATTGTAAACAGCAACTCTAGCTTCATCAGAGTTTGGTGTGCTAAAATTTTCATTATGAACTAAAAAATAAGATAAGAATAATTTATCTCCTCTAACAATCATTCCTGAAGGCCATGAAATTAAATTTTCACTCTCAATTTCTTCTATTGAAGTCTCTACTCTTTTAGTGATTCCCATGTTTTCAGTATTGATAACATTAAAAACACGTTTTTCTAATCCCGTTTTTGCTGCTTCTACAGCAATTAAAGTTGTTTCGTCTGCTTTACCAAAAAGACGATATGCAGAGTTAGCAGCTACTTCTCCTATTTCTGTTAACTCCCCATCTACAAAACGATATCCTATTGCAGTACCTCCTTCTTCGTATTTAGAACTAATGATGGTTTTTCCTACCTGATAATAAAGTCTTCTAACACCTCCTGGTTGTTGAATTCCTGAACCTATTGATGAAATTTCTTCATTAATAAAATTATCTACAGATAAGAGAGCATCAGGAGCTTCTCCTCCAGAAGAAGTAAGCGATACTGCTAAATTAGAAGTGTTTTCTACTGGTTCTGGATTATCGTCTTTACTACAAGAGAATAACACTGTTGCAAAAATAAATGCAATTGATAAAATTTGCTTTTTCATAATTATTTTTATTGATTATTGTTATTTGGAGATATAATATCTCAGTTTAAAATTGAAATTTATTCCTGGTTTTTGCATGTTAAAATTATCAGTCAGTTTTGAATCAAATAAGTTATTAACCGCTAATGAAACATTGTACCGTTCACTTTTTTCTGTATAGGTAAATTCTAAATTTTGGGAAAATTGAGAAGGTATTTTTCGAATATCATCATTTGCAATTTCATCAAAATATAAATTATATTCATACACATATTGCTGTAGGGATGTTATTGAAAATTGATCGTTTTTTTGAAGTAAATCTTTAAAATTAGCTCTTAAGGTTACATTTCCAAACAAGTAAGGTTTGTTAGGTATTCTTGAGTTATAAAAAGTATTAGGAATAGTAGTTGAAGGCAAAAATTCACTTTTTTCTCTTATGTCTAAATAAGTGGCATTTACACCAATAGTATATTTTCTTAAAAAAGAATATTGAACTTCAGACTCAATACCTTTGGTTTGTACATTTTCTAAATTGTCATACATTTTAAAGACCAATTCAGGTCGGATATAAATGTAATTTTTTGCATTTCTATAAAATAAATTAGTTTCAAAATGAAGCTGGTTATCATTCTGAAAATATTTTTTTGTACGGTATCCTAAGTTTAAATTATTGCTCCTTTCAGGCTGTAAATTTACATTCGTTAAAATTTCTATCCCATTCCCTAAAATCTCAGAATTCTCAGGAAACCTTATTGCATTTTCAAAAGAAAATTTTATTTGGGAGTATTTTGTAATGTGAAAAGTACTTGCTAGTCCTATACCTAAATAGTCTTTTTCTCTATTTACTTTTTTTACATCAATACCATAAGGGTCTGTTTCAGTACCTTTAATTTTATAAAAGTATTTTTTAACAAAAACGGTGTTGTTTAATTTTCTCTTAAAATTTTTAAATGAGTAAGAAAGACCCGCAACCTGCTTGTTTGTAGTACTTGGGTTCCCAAACTGAATTTGGTTTTGTTCAGAAAGTGGATCTTTTCCTATAACCGAATAATAATTAGAAGACAAATTAAATGTTATCAATTGGTTTTTATACAAATGGTATTGTAAGTTAATATTTGATATGATGTTTTTTTGATCTAATGTAAGGTCTGTTTTTTTATAATATTCACCTGTTGTAGATGGACTTGTGTTTGTTATATTTCCATACCAATCATATTTGTTATCGCTACGGTCTACATATCTTTTTTTCGAGTTTATTAGAGCTAGAAAAGAAGAAACATCTAAGTTTTTTACTACTTGTTTTTTATTGTATTTTAAGGTACTTATATAACTTTCATTCTTCTCATAAACTTCTCCAAAAGGAAAAATAACCTTATCTGGTAATGGTATATTTTGTAGCTCTTTATAATTATCTGAAAATAAAAACCCAAACATTAACTCATCTGCATATGCTCGTTGGTTTACACCTAGTTCAACCTGTGTCATTTTAGAGGTATAAGCATCGTGAAATCGTTTTACACTAGTTGTTTGCGATGGAATTCTACCGTCTGAAAGTGGTATTAAGACATCCATTTTATAATCATTATCAGAATAATTATAAAAAGACTTTAATTTTATTGTAAACCCATTTTTATTGTTGTGATACTGCCCATTTACTGAAGCTATATGTGTATTAAAAGAACCTAAAGAGTAAGATGCATCTAAATAATTCTTCTTATTCCCCTTCGTAATTACATTAATTGCTCCACCCAAAGCATCAGAAGGTAAATGGATAGGAACCACTCCTTTATATACCTCTATAGATTCTATAAGATTAGTTGGAAAATTATTAAGAGATAAAGAACTTCCAAAATAATTCATAGGAATTCCATCAATAAAAACTCTAACTTGGTTTCCTGAAAGCCCGTTTAAAGAAAGGTTAAAAGAAGATCCTAAACCTCCTTCTCTCCTAACAATAAGACCCGGAACTTGATTTAACACTTGGTTTATATCAATGCTACTATTTTTATAAATTTCTGTATTTACTACATTTATTGCATAAGCTTGTTCTCTCTGTTTTTCAGCTTTTGATTTTCCATGAACAATAATTTCGGTTAAAGCTGTAGTCTTTTCAGTCAAACGTATATCAATAGTTTCGTGAGTGTCAGAAATCACTTCTTTTATATATTCTTCATAACCTAAGGAATTAACTATTAACGTATATTTTTTTTGTTTTGGTTTTAAGAAACTAAAGCAACCATCAACACCTGTTGTATATATTTTTTGAGATTCTAAAATAGTCACAACAGCTCCTATTAAATTCTCTCCTTGTTTATTGTTAACACAAACATTTATAATTTTATCTTGGGCATTCACATATGTTATTTTACAGACAACAAAGCATAACAATAATACATGTTTGGAAAATAAACGCATAGTTAAATTTATTTAGACTTAATTTAATTAAATGCGAATTTACATATTATATTGATTTAGCAATAATCATTTTGTGAATTATTTCAAGTAATTTCTATTTCACATGCAAAGCATAGAATTAATTGTAGGTAATAAAATATTATGTTGTGTAACCCGTAGTGCATTTTAAATAATAGTATTTTTAATATTATTAATCTTTCTACCTATGATAAAATGATTAATATACTGTATCACAGTTAGTGCGGTAATTTTAGATACTATCCTAGTTCTGAACCCTTCAAAAGACTTAGCATAATTCCTGTGAATCATAAATTGGTCACACAATTGAGAAAATAAGGTTTCAATTCTTTTTCTAGATTTTCTAAAGAGATAAGGTTGTTCTTTAAATGATGTTGATTTTTTCTCATAGGAGTTTCTAATTTTATATGACACTCATCAAATAAGTTGAGTTGCCATTTAGAAGAGAGATACCCTTTATCTGCTAATAAAGTACGTTGTTTTAAGTGAGTACTTAAAACACTGTGTGGTTTCTGTTATTTCTATTCTTTAATTTCATAACAATAAATTTTCAACATATATACTTAAAAATGAACAACTAAGCCTATGTTTAATAACATTTACTAGCTTTTTATTATTTAATCTAAATAGAAACATTTATAATCATATTAAATATTATTTTACTACTGTAACTTCCAGTTCAATCTTTAATGTCTCAAAAAGATTTTTCACTTCCAATAGAGTACTTGTTTGTTTTATGTTATGTTTAGTTATCCAATTTTGGAAAATATCAAAGCACGTAAAAAGTTCTTCAGATGAAGTTGTGTAGATGTTTAATCTCACAATATTTTTACATTCATATCCAGATTCCTTTATAACTTTCTCCAAGTTTTCTATGGATTTAACTAATTGAGTTTTCATATCACCAGTGCTCGATTTTCCATCAGAATCGATTGCAGTTTGCCCAGAAACATACAAAGTTCCTTCAGGCTTTATTACTTCAACGGCTTGCACATAACTTCTTTCATTCTGCCATTTCCATGGGTTAATTATTCTTTTCTCCATTTGTTTTTCTTTTAAGTTTTGTCCTATTACTGACATAGTAGTTAATAATATTATTACTAATAATCTTACTTTATTGTTCATAATTGTAGTATTGTATTTATACCACAAATATTTAAATACTAGGATTATTAGAGCGTGACAAACATCACTATTATAAAAATGGAAATATTTTAAGAGGAAAGTCGGCTTAGTGTCTCCCGAGAAACACCTAAATAAGAAGCTAAAAGGGATTTAGGAACTCGTTGAATTAACAATGGATATTGTTTGAGTAATTGGTTATATCTCTCGGTTGCATTTGAGGTTAAAAATGAAAGAATTCTATTTTGTGAAGCAATATATCCTGAGTTAGATTTTTCGAGAAAAAAAGATTGCATTTTGGGTAATTCAGCTGATAGTTTATGATAATTTTTAAGACTTATAGAAAATGTAATTGTGTCCTCAATACATTGTAATGTCATTTTAGCTTTATTTTTCATAAAATAAGCCGAAAAATCACTTTCCCACCAATCTTCCATTGCAAATGAAACAATATGTTGTTTTCCATTTCCATCATTATAAACCAACTTTAAAAGACCATGAACAACATAATAGCAATGACTTACATTTTCTCCTTGATATATTAAAAAGTCGTTTTTTTTATGTTTTTCAAATGAAAAATGTGATAAGACAAATGAAAATTCTTCATCTGTAAGAGATATTTTTTTATTTAGATGTTCTTTTAATTTTTCTTTCATCAATTAATAATTCTAATTTAGGTAAGCTTACACTCTCGTTTTTTCAAAATTAGAAATTCTTGGAAAATCAATGAGTCTAAACTCATTAATACCAAATGCTTTTTTGAACTTTTTACACTATTTCATTCTACAGTTGTTTTAAGTGAGTACTTAAAACACTGTGTGGCTTCTATTTTGAATTTTAGGTAAATAAATGATTTATTCTTTTATTTCTAACCTTATAAAACCTAAACCGATTACCTATACTTCTTAAAATTCTCTGCTTGTTCAAAAATCTCTTTGTAAATTTCATCTCTATCCACAGGAGGATAATCATTTTCTGCTAACAAAATAATTAAATCTACTTTTAATTCTGACTTAATATCATCTCTTTTACTCCAATCTGTATATTTGGTTTTATCATCTACTACATTCTTTACCAACTTTGCTAAATGTAACAGTTTGTCGTTAGGATAGGTGAAATCATATTTTATTGCTAATTGCTCTAAAATGTCGTAAAAAGCTTTCTCTTCTATATCAATATCTAAATCTTTGAAAGACTCTTTTTCCTTTTTCAAAGCTTCAAATAACTTCATAATTTCATCGGTAAAATCTTCTAACACCTCACTTCGTAAAACATCATTGTCTTTACGTTCATTGTACTGATCTACCAAAATTTTCATCTTTTTAGAAAAATCAACTCCTTTGGATTTATTCACTTTTTTAAAATCACTAATTGCCTTGTTTAGTAGTTGTTGCAATAGTTTTATTTTGGTATTGGGTAACTTAATCTTTTCTATTTTAGCTAAGTAATCATCTTCAAAAATATCATACTCAGCATTGTTATCTTCTCCCATTTTAAAGATTTCTTCTACTCCTTCACTCGCAATCGCATCTTTTATCATTTCTCTTACTTTCTCATTCATTTGAGAAATATCTGGAGCTTCTCCTTTAGTCAACTTAAAAACAATAGAACGAACTGCCAAGTAAAAATGAATGGTTTCTTTTTCTTCTTCAGAAATCATTTCTCCAGCTCCACAAATATCATAAGCTGCTTTTAATCGTTTTACCAAATACATAAAACGTTTTTCTACCTCTTGTGTAACCTGAGCATATTCTGCTGCTTTATTCAGTGTATCTAATTGCTCTAATGGAATTCCTGTATAATATTTTGTGGCATCAAATTTATGAAACAGCTTTCCTAATAAATCCAAATGATCTTTTACCACAATTACAGAAGCTTCTATGTCTTCAAAATTCTGACTATCGGCTTTGTTATACTGAGCCAACGCTAAGTTCATTTGTTTTTTAATCCCAATATAATCTACCACCAAACCTTTTCCTTTGCCCTGGAAGGTTCTGTTTACTCTAGAAATAGTTTGAATTAAATTGTGTTGCTGTATAGGCTTGTCTATATAAATGGTATCTAAAAAAGGAACATCAAATCCCGTTAACCACATATCTACTACAATGGCTATTTTAAAGTTAGACTTTTCATTTTTAAACTGTCTGTCTAACTCTTTTCTATGCTCTTTAGTTCCTAATAAATCCCATAATTCTTTAACATCATCTTTCCCTCGTGTCATCACCATTTTAACACGCTCCATGGATTTTATTTTTTCTTTTTCATTAGCCGTTAAAACAACTCCTTCTGGAGCTTGTTTCACTTCTTTCCATTCAGGTCTTAACTGTATTAATTCTTGATAAAAAGCATAGGCTATTTGTCTAGAGCTACACACAAACATTGCTTTTCCTCTTACAGAACTTCCTTCATGTACTCTGGTTTCATAGTGTTTTATAAAATCTTCTGCCAACGCTTTTATTCTATCAGGGTCTCCTAAAATAGCATTCATATTCGCCGAAGCTTTTTTACTTTCTTCTACCTGATATTCGTTAGCTCCCTCCTCTTCACAAACCTTGTAATAATCTTCTATTTCTTTCAACTTCCCACTGCTCAATGCTATTTTAGCAGCTCTTCCTTCGTATACAATTCTTACCGTAATTTCATCCTTTACAGATTCTGTCATGGTATACGCATCTACAACATCTCCAAACACATCTAACGTAGCATCTACAGGTGTTCCTGTAAAACCTACATAAGTAGCGTTTGGTAAAGAATCGTGTAAATACTTAGCAAAACCGTACGTTTTTTTTACTCCTTTTTCTGTAATACTTACTTTTTGGTTTAAGTTGGTTTGACTTCTATGTGCTTCGTCCGAAATACAAATTACATTGGTTCTTCCTGTTAACAGCTCTGTGTCTTCTGTAAATTTATGAATGGTGGTTAAAAACACCCCTCCACTTTTTAAACCTTGCAAACGTTCTCTTAGTTCAGTTCTACTTTCTACACTAATAATATGTTGATCTCCAATATACCCTTTGGCATTTTGGAACTGTTCTGACAATTGAGTGTCTAAATCTGTTCTGTCTGTAATTACAATAATGGTTGGACTGGCAAAGTGAGTACTTTTCATTAACAAACGAGCCAAAAACAACATGGTAAAACTTTTTCCACAACCTGTGGCTCCAAAATAAGTTCCTCCTTTACCACTTCCTAATGGTTTTTGTTCTTTGATTATATTTTGATATAGTTTGTTTGCTGCATAATATTGCGGATAACGACATACTATTTTTTGTTCCTGCTTATTGGTGTCTGGTAGGTACACAAAGTTTTTAATGACGTTTCGTAAATCCTTTTGATTAAAAAATCCATGGATCATGCTGTGCATGCTATTAAATCCTTCGGCTCCTTTTTGAGAACTAAAAAACTGTCTATCGGATTCTGATCTCCAGGCATAAAAGAAACCATATTTAGAAAAGAAAGAACCTACTTTGTTGTTAACTCCATCAGAAACAACACACAAAGCATTGTATTTAAACAACTGGGGAATGTCTCTACGGTAACGAATGGTTAATTGATCGTAGGCTTCTTTTAACTGAACTTCTTCTCTAATAGCAGATTTAAACTCAAACACCACCAAAGGGAGTCCGTTGATGTAAATAATACCATCTGGAATGCGTTTTTCTGAACCTACAATTTCTAATTGATTGACAAACTTATATTGATTTTTATTTGCTTCTGAATAATCTATCAAATAAATCCAAACATCTTTTTTAGAAGCATCTTCACGTTTAAATGCAAAACCATCAGACACCAATTTCATAATAGCTTTGTTACTATCATACAAATCTAAAGCACTAAATGCAGTAAGCATTCTAACAATACTTTCTATTTCAGATGCTGTAATACCCTCTTTTTTATATTGCTCCGCTAAAAACTGTTTTAAATCTTCTTTTATCAACACTTCATGCTCCTCACGTAACAGGCTAGTTCCTAATACGTGTGGATATTCTTTTTCTTGTAACAGCTGAACGAAAGCTTGCTCTAATTGTGCTTCTGTAAATTTCATAAGCTATTGTTGTCTTTTTATTTCCCAAAAACCTTCTTTTCTTCCTCCAACTCTATTTATAAAGTTATTTTCTTTCAGTTTTTTAAGGTAACTCTGTATCGTTCTATCAGAAACTCCGAGTATAGACCCCATCTCTTCTGCTTTAATTCCTGGCACTACATAAACAAGTAGTAAAGTTAATACTGTATTGGGCAATTGTTTTTCTGAAGCTTTCCCGAAGCTTTCCTGAAGCTTTTCTGAAGTTATATGAAAGCTTTCTTGAAATGTGTTTAAGATTTCCGAACTATGTTTAGTTAAAAAAGCAATATTTTGGCTAGGTTCTGCATGTATGTTGTCTCTCAAAGAGCTAAATTTTTCTTTAATAGCATCACCTATATTACCTTCTTGGTTACTTTCTTCGTTACCTTCTTGGTTACTTTTAAAAATAGTTACATAAACACCTCCATCCTTTTCTTCAAAAACAGGTTCTGGCAATTGTGCTTCTTTACAACTTTCAAATATTTTTAGCGTTCCTGTCCCCCATGATTCAATATATCCTGCCTTGTGACAAACATCTGCAATCATAGGATTCTTAAGAACAGATGAATGTTTTTCTTTTAAAGATGTGATTGAAAATCCTTCGGGTAAACTCCCTTGGTTCTGAAACATCATCTTATCATCATACACACTAATATGAACCATAGGATTAAAATAATTACGATGTACCAATGCGTTTAACAAACTTTCTCTAATAGCTATAGATGGATATTCTCCTGTTTCAATTCTATCAACTCCTTGGTAACTTATTTTTCTAATTAAATATTTAGTTTCTAAAACAGAAATGGTGCTAGCAATAGCTTCTATTAAATTTCCTTCAATCACATCTTCATGGACTAGCGTAGCATCATTCTTTCCAAACCTTCCTACTTTTATTTTTAAATTAGGATAAAAAATATTAGGATCTTTTCCAAATAGCACTATAGCAGCTCTGGTCAAGTATCCGTCAAGAGTATACAATCTTAGCTTCTCTAACAGTTCCTTATCTGTTAATTTAACTGTATTAGGGATTCTAGCAATCTGCTTTGCATCTTCTTTAAAAGCAACTAAAGCACTAGGACTTATATGGTCTAAAGTGGCTTTTGGCTCTTCTATGCTATCCCAAGTTTTTCCTGACTTTTTTAAGAGAAACTCATTTAACTGAGCTCCTACCATTTCCTTAGTAGTACTCCCTGATCTATAATAATATCTACCTCTTAATGAAATAGGGATTTCTGAAGCTGAAGCGATAATTTCTATGAAAGATAAATCCCCTTCTGACAGCAAATTTACTTCACATAAAAATCCTAAACTATTCTGAATTTTTTGGGGAATACTTTCTAACAACTTTTTAGACTCTTCTAACCCTACAACATTTCCATCATCATTCTTACCAACATATAAAATTCCTCCATGGGTGTTAGAAAAAGCTACAATGGTTTTTAAATAATCATCGTGCCATTTTTGTTTAAATTCTATGTTATGCTGTTCTTTCATTAATATATTATTCTATATTCCAGTTATTTGCGGAGCTTACTACCTGATTGACTCCTTCTATTTTATACTTTGTTATTTGATTTAAAGAGTTTTGTAAACTTTCTAAATAAGTACCAGCTCCTATTTCTTGCAACAAAGCTCCTAATAATGCCCTGGTAGAAGGTGGATATTTTAAAGACAACCGCACAATTGTTTTTAGTTCTTCTTTTGATTTTTCTTTTAAGATAGCCATAAACCGAACACAAGCTTTTGCTACTGTGGTATCTGGTATTTTCTTTACATACTTTATAGCATCTAAAAGTTGTAAATGAGGAATACTGTCTTTAGTGATGGTATTTTTTTGACGTATAAATGCAATCTTATAGCGATCTCTTTGAAAAGCAGGTCTTACTTCATTTTTACCTATTTGTATGGTATTGCTTATTTGCGTGGTTAACCCTAGTTGATGATAGATACTTAAACCTGTTAAATAACCTATAGTTTTGTTGTTTACCTCTAGCAAATCTTTTACAATCTGATATTGTTCAGGAGGCAAAGTACCAAACACTGTTTGTTCTGGCTTATAATACTTCCCCTTAGACAATTTGGCTATTTTGCCACTACTAGCCATTCTATTTAAAGACTTTATGGTAGCTTCTTTACTTTTTACCTCAGGCAGAAAATCCTCATAGGTAAACACATATCCTTTAGGAAACTTATTGATGGTACCTACAATGTAATCAGTAGTTTTCATATGCTATATTCTATTTCAAATATAAATAGAATGTCCAGTTTTTTAATTAAAAAACTGGACATTTATTAGTTTAAAACAATTTCTTTCATAAACCTAATAATCGGAACTGAATCAATATTTGGATTATCTAAATTAACCGACAAAACTTCTTTCCAATATCTATTTGCATTATAAGGTTTCCCATCAGACTCAAGATATGTATCTGGCAACTTTAAATCATCAGAAATGGAAACATCTTGATGAGCAGGTTCAAAAGTAGTATAGTGAATATTTAACAACCCTGACTCATACCCTTCTTTAGTTTTATCTAACTTAAACTGCTCGTAAATAGACTTTTGAATACCTGACTCAAAAATTGGTAAATTATGAGTATCTGTACCTTTATTAACCGCTGAATCTGAATCACAGATAACGTGATATTTAATAAAAAACTTAGAAAAAATCTTTTGGTAAAAAGGTATATTATTTACTGTTCCACAATTAACAATAAAAATATCTTTGTTAATTTCATTTTCTGTAAGATATCCTCTAAGTATTATTTCTTCAGTTGGCCCTTCAATTAAAATAACTTCATCAGAATAAAATGATTCACAAATAAATGGATTGAATCGAAGCAATTCATTCATTTCCTGCTTTAATTCTTGTTTTGTACTTATTTCTTTTGATTCTTTTAAAAAACGATCATTAATTTGAAACAATCTGCTACCAGAATCTAATTTCACCATCCTTACTAAAGATGATTTCTCTTTTGTGATATCAATCATTTGTGGAGAATGAGAAGCACACAATATTTGATACGGAGAAGTCGATTCACTAACTTTATAAATTAGAGATCTTAATTGTTTCATTAATTTTGGATGAAGAAATAATTCTGGCTCCTCAAACAAAACAATGTAGTCCTTCCTGTTTTCCACCCTCTCAAACTCTTCTGCAATATCTTTCATTAACAACAAAGAAAAAATAGCAGATCTAACAGTACCATGACCTACCTTATCATAAGTACCAGGTATAGACTCATCCCTATCTCCCTTACTATTATTATGCTCAAATTCTATAGAAAATTTTTTCCCTAAAGCATTTTCCGTCCATTTTACCTTATCTTTTTCTGTTAGTTCTATTTTTGTTTCAGGAAAAAGTTCTTGAAAATGAGAATTAACTTCTTGCTTATAAGCCTCAATAGAAACAGGGTTGTATAATTTGTCTTGTAGTTCTTTTATTTTTTCTTGAGCTTCTTTTAGCTCCTGTCTTTCTTTATCTTTTAAATTAACGTTTGCCTTTGCTGATAAAATCTCATTTATGACCTTCTCTATCTCTTCTTCAGATGGCATTGCTTTTATAAAAATAGGTGTAGGTAATGCGTTCTGAAATACAGAATCCAAACCTATACCTCCATAGTTTTTCTCAATCCAGTCACTTGTATTATAGTCCCATGTATAATTTATTGGCTTTTCTGGAATATACTTTGCTCCTGATTTTTTAAAAGATATCGTTTTCTTTATTTTTAATATCTTCTTTTCATTCAGCCATAATTTTAATCCCTCAGCTTTCTTCTTAATAGCATCTTTTTCGAAGTCAAAATCGTCCAACATTAAACTTAACTCAAACTCTATTTTATTTTCTATATCTTGTCTATACAAGTCATCTATCAACAGTGATGTATTTTTATAGAAATATTCATAAGCTTTTAAAAAACTTGATTTCCCTACATTGTTTTGACCCAATATAAAAATAGTATTAGAGTCTTGAAACTCTATTTTATTTTGCTCTAATCCTCCCGATAATCCTCTAAAATTATTTACAGCAAACGATATTATTCTCATTTTCTTATTTTTAGCAGTTTTATTTTTTCTTAAACTTTTTCTTTTTTTATTCTTCTTTCATTTGCTGCACCAAACTTTGTGGTACTTTAACTTTACCCGATATTAACTGTGGCAACAACACCTCTCTTTGTTGAATGAGCGTTTCTGTTTGTTTTTGTAATAAATTCTTTCTTTCTAAAAAAGGACTTAATTTATCCTCAAACTCTTGTAAAATCAATATATCAGGAGACATCACTGAAACCTTTCTTAACTCTGACTGTTTAATTCCTGTAACTGTTGTCCCTGTACACCTACCTTCTAAATCTCCTTTTGCAATATCACTCTGTAACCAATAATATAAAAAAGAAGAAGTTGAATCAGTTTCATTAGCTCTAATACAATACAATCTTTGACTAAGACAATATTTTGTTTTATCAGATATAAGAAACATTTCACCCATTGGAGCTTCAGACGTAATGATTATATCTCCTTTTTCTACTTCATCTTTCATCCATTTCTCATACATTTCTTCATCAACATACCTTATCATATCAGGTCTTATCAAATTCCCTTTTTTGATATTTTTAGCAGAAATTGCAGGATGACCATTTTCCACCCAATCTCCTCCTAATTTTTTTGGAGTTTTACCTCGATGGTCAATAATTAAAGTAGTAACATCATTAATCGTTTTCACCTCCCACCCTTCAGGAATCCACTTTCCTAAAGTATCGTTAAACACAAAAGTGCTTGGAAATACTTCGGCAAGCTCTGTATTTTTTTGAATGTTTTTTTGTGACTCCGGGAGGATTCCAACCTCTGACCTTATTTTTTTACGAATTTCTGCCTTGGCTTGTAAAGGTTCTGGAATGGGATTTCCTTTGGCAAGAGCATTGTCTATTACAGGATCAAAATCTACAAACCAACTTTGGAACAGGGCTTGTGCCATGTTCTCTAAAGTTTCGTTCATTTTTCTATTCAACTCTATTTTGGCATCTAAATCTCCTAAAATTTTAGCAATGGCTTTTTGCTCTGCTAGTGGTGGGATTTTAAACTTTAATTTCTTTAATGAATTCCCTGAAATCTCTTTAAAAGTAGAACCGCTAGATACCGCTTCTAAAGCAGGAACATTTTTTTTAATTAAATAATATATAAAATTTGTATCATAATTACTTTTTAAAATCACACTCTTAAATCCTTGATTAGTGGACACTTCTTTGTCTGCAATAGCCACATAACCTATCGGAGCTCTACTAGTAATTAGCACTGTATTCTTAGGCAATAATCTTGCACTTGATTTTAGCAATCCTAAATCTGTTATACTTCTGCTACCTTTTGAAATTCTTTTAAAATTGTATCCTGATAAATCTTTAGGAGTAATCCATGATATATTTCCTCCCCAGTACTCTTCAATCTTAGAAGAAGGAGTTCCTCCTCCTATAACCTCTCCAATATTTTCTATCGCAACCTCTTTCCATTCCTTACTCATACCCCAACATTTTTAAATTGTCTTTAATGGCTTGGTCTAGGGTTTGGCTTTGTTCCATTTGCTTAAATAACAAACGGGTCAATGATCCCATTTTGGTTTCAAACGGAATGCCATCGCCTATTTCTTCGGCTACACCTACGTAACGCCCTGGAGTTAATACATAATCATTTTTTATAATGTCTTGTAAAGTGGCACTTTTACAAAAGCCCAATATGTCTTGGTACAATACTTCGTTACTCTCAGCATCACTGGACATGACAGGTTTATTTCTCCAAGTATGATACGTTTTGGTAATTTCTGCAATATCATCTGTAGTTAACTCTTTGTGTGTACGGTCTACCATGGTTCCCATGTTACGAGCATCTATAAACAAAGTTTCTCCTTGTCTATCTCTAAAATCGTTTCCGTTTCCTTGAGCTGAGCCTGTGGATGTCTTATTCTTGGTCATAAACCACAAACAAACAGGAATTTGAGTGGTATAAAACAATTGTCCTGGCAAAGCAATCATACAATCTACCAAATCGTTTTCTATCATTTTTTTACGCAAGGCTCCTTCTCCAGAAGTATTGCTACTCATAGCACCATTTGCCAATACAAAACCAGCAGTTCCGTTGGCAGATAGTTTAGAAACCATGTTTAAAATCCAAGCATAATTTGCGTTTCCTGTAGGAGGTACTTCATACCCTTGCCAACGAGGATCATCGGTTAACTCATTACTAGCTCTCCAATCCTTTTGATTAAAAGGCGGATTGGCCATAATATAATCTGCTTTTAAATCTGGATGTTGATCTTTAAAAAAAGTATCGGCAGGTACTTCTCCTAAATTTCCGTTAATTCCACGAATGGCTAAGTTCATTTTGGCTAGTTTATAGGTAGTAGCCGTATATTCTTGTCCGTAAATAGAAATGTCTTTGGTGTTTCCGTTATGGTTTTCTACAAACTTTATAGATTGCACAAACATTCCACCAGAACCACAAGCAGGATCGTATATTTTACCTTTGTAAGGCTCTAACATTTCTGCCAATAATTTAACCACACATTTAGGCGTGTAAAATTCTCCACCTCCTTTTCCTTCGGTAGCAGCAAACTTTCCTAAAAAGTATTCGTACACTCGCCCAACCACATCATTTTCTTTATCAGCAATCGTATCTATATTGTTAATGGTGTCTAACAAAGCAGCCAGTTTGCTAATGTCTAAGTTTAAACGAGAAAAATAATTATCTGGCAAAGCACCTTTTAAACTTGGATTGTTTTTTTCTACAGTGTGTAAAGCGGTGTCTATTTTTAAGGCAATATCATCTTGCTTGGCATTGGCCATTACATAAGACCATCTAGCTTGTTCTGGCAAATAAAACACATTGTCTTTGTTGTAAAAAGGAGCCATGTCTATATATTTTTCATGTCCTTGTGCAATGAGTTCTTGTTTTTTCTCTTCAAACTTATCACTAGAAAATTTTAAGAATATCAATCCTAAAACCACGTGTTTGTATTCAGAACTCTCTACCGTTCCTCTTAATTTATTTGCAGAATCCCACAGTGTTTCTTCTATAGATTTTTGCTTTTTAGCTACCGATGTTTTAGCCATTTATATGTTGTGTTGTTTATGTAAAGTATGTATAACAATTGTTAAAACATTAAATATACAAAGTCATTTGATATAGTTGAATGCTTTTTAATTCCTTTTCATAAAAACCGTAGGTATGTGTGCATAGAGTGCATAAAAACAAGTGCAGATACACCACATGTATATATGTTAGGTTTACCAGATCTAAACATAACAATATCTTTATAAAATTTATAGCGATTAAAAAAGGGGGAATGATTTTTAAATCACTCCCCTTTTTTAAGTTTAAATTCTATTTACGAGTTTACTAATACGGTAGACAAAAATATAATATGTCAAACCAATTATTATGAACCACCCTAAACTTATAATAAACAATGGTTTAAACAAGGCCTGATACTTTTGTATTAAAGTAACGTACATAAAAGATAACAAAACTCCATAAACAACCCAATTTATATATTTCCATAATCCCATAACCGGCTTATGCAATTGTTTTTTTCTAATCGCTTTACGTTTTAATGTAATCCATATCCCCGAAAGAACCAATGAAGAAATTCCCAAACCAAACACAAACCAAATCACCTTGGTTACCAAACCTCCCCAGTAACCAAAATGTAAGGGATCTGCAATATCATTAATCCACATAACCGTATTAATATCTTTTGCTTTTTGAACATAAACAATACTATAATCACTAGGATTTAAATAAACTCTATTAGCTCTTTGACGAACTAACGGCTCTGTACTAGTCCCAACAATCCCTAAAATATCATCTTGATCTTGAGGAACATAAATATTACCAGGTACTAAATCTGGAATTTCCATTTTAGCTAAAAGAATTGCTTTATCATAATCTAAACTTAATTCTAGGTTTTTAATACTAGGCTTTTTTGTTACTTCTAATATTCCTACTCTTGGATTTGCTTTTTTACGAATTCCTGCAACATTAGCTCGTTCCAGAAAATACCATATACCTGTAATTGAAAACAATAAAGTAAATGGTATAGACCATAAACCTACCAAACGATGGAGACTTCTGAAAAACACTAAAGCTCCTTTTTTAGTTTGCAACTCAAATAATTTTCTCCACCATTTGCTATAAAAACATAAAGCTGTTATTAAAGAAATAAGCAATAAAAAACCAAAAAACAAGACTAAAAAATTACCAACCTGAAATGGTATAAATAAAAAATAATGTAAATCTCTAAAAAAACGTTGTATGGTTAAAGAAGACTCTCCTTGTATAGCCCCTGTATATTGGTTTGCAAATACATAACTTATTTTATTATTTTCTTTTTTATAAATTATATCACATAAATAAGGCTCATTAGAACGCATCCAATATTGGATATTTGCTTCTGGATATTCCTTTTTAAAATTATTTACAATTAAATTTCGTGAAGCATATTCTTTTTGTGGTATTGCTCTCATTTCTGGATTAAACAACCAATCCATCTCATGACTTAATGTTGCTAAAGTTCCTGAAAAACACACAATAAAAAACAAAACACTAAGCTTTATTCCAATCCAACTATGAATCTTATAAAATATTTTTTTTTTAATTTTTATCATTTACTAAAAAGTATATCCCACACTTAATAAAAAATTCCTTGGTTTACCAGGGTACAATCTCGTATAACTATAACCACCAACCCAGTGTGTTTTATCACCTATATTATTGACCAGACACTGAATATTAAATTTATCTACCTTGTAAGAGACTCCTGCATCTACTACCATATAAGAAGGTAATTGCAACGTAGCCTCTCTTGTATTTCTCTTACCTACAAAATTACTTCCTAGCGTAAGACCAATTCCTTTAAACTGACCACCTATAAAAGTATATTTCCCGAAAATTCCTCCTTGATGTAAGGGAGCATTTTCTTTGTATTCTCCCACTTCACTTGCATTATCACTTTCTGTTATAATAGCCTCATTATAAGCATAATTAGCTGTAATACTTAAATTTGGTAAAATGCGACCATTAACATCCAACTCAACCCCTTTAGACTGCTCCTGTCCTCTTTGTATTAATAAATCTGGATTACTAGTATCATTCGCATTTACCAAAATATTATTGTTCTCTATAAAATATAAAGCAAGATTGGCAGACAAGCGTTTATTAAAAAACTCTCCTTTAGCTCCTGTTTCTAACATAAAAGCGTTTACAGGATCAAAAGGTCCTCCTGCTTGTGGATTATTTAAAGACGCTACTCCTTGTGGCTGAAAACTCTCTGTATAAGTTCCATACACATTAATATTAGAGGTAGCAGCATACACCATACCTACTCTTGGTAAAAACTTGTGTTGTGTTGTTACTTTTTCATTTGTTTGATCATAATTTTCAATATCATTATAATACTCTTGTCTCCCTCCCAACAACAACTGGAACTTATTCCATTTTATTTGATCTTGGACATAAAAACCATATGTAAAATATTTAGTAGGATTTGTTACACTCTCATCATAGATATAATCATTAAACTGGGCTATACTGTAAGTTGGTGTTTGCAAATCAAAATGAGGAACATTAGGTATAGGATTTCCATTAGCGTCTAACTGAAAATTAGAAAAATCGGCAGCACTACTAGAGGCTCCTCCTCCTTGTAAAAGATATCCGCTAGCAATAGACTGAGCATTTCCTATTGGACTTTTTTGTTGGTTATAATCTACTCCCGCTACAATTTTATGTTCTAAAGTTCCAGTATTTTCTTTATACACAAAATAAGAAGAAAGATTATCTGCAATTGTTTGTCCTTGTCTTTTAATAACCATCATTCCCATAGAAGTAGGAATAGAATTTCCGCTACCATCTATAGCAAATTGATTTGAAGTACGATGTTCTTGTAAATCCTCATCAAAAAGATATTTAATATAAGAGGCATTAAACGATAATTTATCTGAAAACTGATGGCTTAAAGAAAGTGTTGAATACACAACATCACTTTGATGATAATCATTGGTTGCCCCAATGGCAAATGAGATTGGAGTTGCATAAATATCGCTTCCAGAAGTTGCTCCAAAAATAGGTTGACCTCTATCTAATTTTCCGTCAAAATTTGTAATTACTAAATCAAAGTTTATTCTTGTTTTACTTGTAGGTAAAAACGAAATAGAGGGAGCTATAACATATGATTTATATTCTTGTATGTTTCTAAAAGAATCTGAATTCTCGTACGCTAAATTTAATCTATACAGAAGTGTTTTCTTTTCATTAATAGCTCCTGTAAAATCAGCAGTAGTTCGTAGTGTATTAAAGCTACCAAGCGTAAAATTGATGGCTTTACTTTCTTTGGTTAAAGGTTTTTTGGTAACCCTGTTCATAATTCCTCCAGGAATTGAGTTTCCAAACATTGCAGAAGCGGGTCCTTTAATAACCTCTACACGTTCTATATTTGCCAATAAAGGCTCTGGACCAAATAAACCCACAACACGTAATCCATTTATATAAGTATCTCCTGACCTAAATCCTCTAAAAGTAAAATCATCATAATAAGAATAAGTATTTACTCCACTAATATTTTTTACAATGTCATTAACACGATATGCCTGTTGATCTGCAAATACTTCTTTGGTTACATAACTAACCGCTTGAGGAATATCCTTAATAGCTGTTGCTGTTTTTGTTGCTGCAAAAGTAACATTATTTTTGTATGATTTTTCTTTTCTACCAGTAATCTCAACCTCCTGTAATTGTTCACTAGAAGTAGTTAATACAAAATCGAACTTCATGTCTTTGTTTTGTTTTACTAAAATTTTTTTCTCTTGAGGTTTAAATCCTAAAAAAGAAACTTTTAATACATATTCACCAATTTTTACATTAGTAAATCTATAAGTACCTTCATTATTTGTCATAGTACCATTAGCTTCAGTAAGCAGGACATTTGCTCCTAGAATTGGATCTCCTTCTGTATTTGTTACCTCTCCTTCTATAGAAATTTGAGCATTAACACTTCCTGTTATAAAACATAACAGGGTTAATAAATAATAATAGTTTTTCATTTTATATATATTTTTCGGCAAAACTACACGGTATTTTTATTTATACCAAATAAAAATAATAAAATTATATACACATATATATAACAATAATCTCAACACTCTGTTATGTTAAAAAATGAAGATCATATTTAAGTAAGTATGTCTTGGGACTTTTTAATTAACGAAACCTACATTAGTTCATTTACCATAGACAAACCTGCGTGTACACACAAACCTATTTCCATGGCTAAAAATTTTAGTTTTGAAAGATATGAGGGGAAATTAAAATAAATTATTTCTTTTTCTTTAGCCAAATAATAAAACCTGTAATGGGTAAACTAGCACAGATTAAACTAATAAAAAAAGCTAATATTTTACCAGGAAAACCTAAAACTGCTCCAATATGGATGTCGTAATTTAACATGGTTAATTGATCTGCAAAATTAGCTTCGGTATAACGATCTCCTTTCATTCTAAGTGGCTTTAAAGTATATTGATCGTAATAATATTCATTTCTATTGTAATAAGCTCCTTTATCTTGATAAGCAATAATTTCAATGGCATCATCCTCATCTTTTAAAACAGGTGTCATATAAAAACCTTGAGCATTCATTTCTTCTTCACGAGTTAAGTACCAAGCTTTATCTAAAGAAGAAACACTGTCATTAACAATAAGATCTTTGTAGTTTACATCAGAATGTGGATGTTCATGTTCTGGTCTTTCATCACCTACAGAAGTAACGTAGTATAAAGAATCTGCAAACCATTCAAAACTCCAAACCAAGCCTGTTACGGCAATCATTAGTCCTAATATCAAACTGTAAAACCCTAACACATTATGTAAATCATAATTTACACGTCTAAAACTTGCTTTCCATTTTATCTTAAAACTTTTATTACGATTTGCTTTTTTTAAGTTTTTTGGCCACCACATAATTAAGCCACTAATCATTAAAAAAACAAAAATTAAAGTAGCAATTCCTACAACAGGTCTTCCAATATTACGAGGTAACCACAAAGTACGATGTCCATCAATAATAAAACGAAAGAAATCAAACTCCCCTGAACCTGAAAGTTGTTGTTTTTTTATAAACTTTCCTGTATATGGGTTTATAAAAATAGCTGTAAAACTTCTTACACCATTAGCTCTAGAAACAAAACCAATAGCTGCTGCTCCCTCTGCATCACTATAGGTTAAACCAGAAGGTTGTTGATTAGGCATGTATACTTTAGCCGTATCTATTAACTGACTTGGAGGCACAAAATCAGCGTTTTGTTTTTCCACAAATCGCCATGGCTCCAACACATCATTAATTTCTTGCTGAAAAGCATAAAAACAACCTGTAATGCTAACAATAAACACTATAATTCCAGAAGTCAATCCTAACCAAAGATGTAACCAGTCATTTATTTTTCTAAATGAACTTTTACCTTTCTTTTTCTTAGATACTTTATTCCCCATATAAACAGAAAAATGTCAGTCTATTTTATTGTAGACTGACATTTTATTTTTTTTAGATATTAAAACTTAAAGAATCCAGCTATAAAATTAGCTTCAACTTTCGCTCCTTTTTCAGCAGTATAATTTTCTGTATCCATTTTATAAACATATATACCATCATCTGTAACAGGAATACATAAATATACATATTGTCCTTCTTGCAAAGCAGCTATTCTTCTACCATCTCCTTTATGTTCAGGTACATTATTAATAAAGTTAACTGATGATGTTTCTAAATCAATAACCGCAGATTGTAAAGGCCCATCTGACCATTTTTCTTGATTATCTCTATCAGCCATATTAATTTCTGCAAATACTTTTCCGTTTCCTAAGTACTTTAAATGAGAAGCTTGTTTACCATCTGTTAATGCTGGAATATCTAAAAAGTAGTCATCATCAAACTCCGTTTCTCCTGCATTAATTTTTAGAACTCCTCCTGGTTTAGTACTTTGACTATATCCGTTTGCAGGGTTAGAGTGAGACAAAGCATAAATATTCCCTGACTCATCTTTAATTAAACCAGTTCTTGTATTAAATCCACCAATAGGCCCTACACGATTATCAGTAATCACTTTTTCAAACTCTAATTCAGGATAAGAAAAAACAGCTATTTCTGCTTGTTCTGTATTATCAGTATTATAAGTTTCAGAATTAGAAACATAGTAACTTAAAAATAGGTGATCTCCACTAACCACCATACCAGAATAATTTGGTCCAGTTACGTCAGTAACCTCCATAACATCTGAAACATTAACATCTACAGTACCGTTTACAGCAACAGTATTTGGATTGAACTTACGAAAAGTAATAAGGTCAGATGAAGATCTCATACTTACAGATATTAATGTGTTATCATCTCCCTTTACTATATCAGCAATTGCAGTAGAAAAAGAAACATCTCCTACTTGGTTTAAACTACTGTCTTCGTTTTGAGTAATAGCTACCACATTTACATCATCCAAACCACCTAAGCTGTAAATAGTATTGTCAATTTTTGTAAAATCGTAATAACCAGGCTGTTCAATTCCCTGCCCAGCAGCACTTAATGTTCCTGTCATTACATCAGCAAAAGGAACTGTATAATAAGTAAAACTATTGTCACTTCCTTGAATTGCTAAAGAAAGTGCATATGGATTGTCTGATGAACTGATATTATTGTTATCATCATCACTACATGATGATAAAGAAAAAATAGTTGCAGCACTTAGAAAAAGTGATGCTAAATTAAGTTTAACGTTTGCGAACTTCATATTGAATTGATTTATAAGGAATATCTTAGCTTTAAGTAAAAAGCTCTTCCTGGTTTCTGTAACCTATATTTATCGTATAATATCTCATCTGTAAGGTTACGACATTCAAAAGAGATATTGTATTTGTTATTTTTTAAACTGTATGCAATTTCAAAATTGTGTGATAATTGTTGAGGAATGGTTGCTTTGTCATCTGCATTTCCATATCTAGCCCAGCCTAAATAATACTCATTAACAAAAGCCAGGTAGTAGTTTAAATTTAAGGATGTTTCTTTGTAAAGAACATCTTTAAAATTAAATCCAGCGTTTACATTTCCAAAAAAGTATGGAGTGTTAGGTAAACGAGCTCCTTTGTTAAAGTTTTCTTGATATCCAGAGTAATCGCTATAAGTTTGGTCTGCCTGATCTGTAATATTTTGATACGTTACATTAGCTCCTAGGTTAAAAAAATCTTTCCACTTATAGTTTATATTTCCTTCTATTCCTATAGTCCTTGCCTCTGCCAAATTTTCAAAGTTTGTTTGAGGACTAGAAACAGTTACCTTTTCATAAATTAAATCCTTAGCATTTCTATACACAAATGTGCTTTTAATATCTAAATGATGATTAGGAGCGACATTAAAGTTATATCCTACATTAAAATTAAAGTTATCACTTTGTTCTGGCCCTAAATTTTCGCTAGAATTTATAAGCAATCCATCTCCAAAAATCTCATCAGGAAGCGGCATTCTATAGGTATGTTCATATGATATTTTTAACTGTAAATTAGGAAGTAAAAAGTAAGATGATGCAACTCCGTACCCAATATTGTTTTTAAGTATTGTGTTTTTAATATAGGTTTCAGAATTTGTGCCTTCTTCTTTGGACGAATTTACCTTTAACAAATAAGCTTTTCCAAATAATGTAGTATTCCATTTTTGATTAAAGTCATATTTATAGGCCAACCCTAATACATTTTTATAAAGTGATTTAGGGAAAAAGTAGGCTTGTTTTGCTGGGTTTTTACTGTCAAACTCTTTTCTATTAAAATACTGATAAGCATGATTAAAAGATAGTGAATGATGTTTATTAACTAAATACCCTATATTTAGTTGATTGGTGAATTCAGTATTATCAAACTTTAAATCACTAACAGGTGCCCCTTTTTCACCATCGGTCTGAGAGTTGCTATTTATTTGTTCCCCATACCAATTATACACTTTACCCGTTAAAGTATCTATAGTTTTTATTGTGTTTATATTGTATGCTGAATTTAAACTAACATCCAGCCCTTCTACAAAAAGATCTTTCTTTTTATATTTTAATCCATTAATAATAGACTTACTTTCTTGTGTAATGACTCCATACACCCTAGCCATGGTAGCTCCATTTTGTATTTGATTGTCATCTCCGGAAGCAATTACTTCTAATAATAATTGATCTGCAAACTTTTTATTTACAACACCTGCCACCATTCTTGCTGTAACAGATCTGTATCTGTCATGAAAACGTTTAACATTAGCCGTTTCTAATATATTTCCATTCACATCTTTTATATCTGCTAAAACTTTATAATCATTGTCAGAATAATTATAATTTAAATTTCCTCTAAATGTAAATCCGTTTTTGGGGTTTGTATAAGCTCCATTAACAGAAGCTTTGTGCGTGTTAAAGGAACCATAAGAATAAGAAGTGTCTAAAAAATTATGTGATTGATTGGTAATAATATTTATAGCTCCTCCCAAAGCATCGGTTCCTAACCAAACAGGCACAACACCTTTGTACACATCAATTCTTTCAATAGTGTTCACAGGAATACTGCTAAGATTAAAAGAAGCTCCAAAATTATCCATAGGCACACCATCAAGAAAAAATTTGATTTGATTTCCTTTAAAACCATTTAGTGAAAATGACAAGTTAGATCCTAAACCTCCTTCTTGTAGAATACGAACTCCAGGTACACGGTCTAAAATTTGTTTAGCATCTGAGGAACTGTTTAGTAAATTTTTAGTAGATACAGATGTTACAGAATAGGACTGTTCATTAATTTTTCGGATTTTAGATTTTCCTGTTAACTCAACAGCATTCATTTCTAAAAGTTCAGTTTTTAAAACAATATCAATGTTGTAGTTTGTAGAAGCAATATTGATGTTTTTTTCTTGAGTAGTATATCCTAAGAAACTAGCCTGAACAATGTGATTTCCATTACCTACATTATCTAAAACAAACTCTCCGTTTGTATTGGTTACCGTTCCCTTATATTCATTTTTAACAACAATAGTAACCCCCTCTAATGCCTTTCCACTCTCAGAAGTTATCTTTCCTGTAATTGTTGATTTTGTCTGTGCATTGCTTATAAATAAAGCAAAAAAACATAGCACATTTAAAATACTTGTAATATTATAACGAGATTTAAACACAGAGTTTTTATTTAGATTGATTATAATTTCCGCAAAAGTAAAACAAAAAAACAATGAACAAAAACTATTTAGACTTATTATATATAAATATTATTTTACACTCATTGTCTATTTTATTAACCTTTAATTGATGAAATCTACATTAGTTCTTTTACCATAGACAAACCTGCGTATACAAACAAACCTATTTCCATCTCTAAAAATTTTAGTTTTAAGAAGTATGAGGGGAAACACCTACCCATTTAAAAACCTGAATAACAAACAACTAATATTAAAAAGGGTGGGTAGGTAGGTAGTTTTATCAAACTTTTCTCTTTCACTAAACACACTATATCTTAATCCTTGAATAAGGCACGAGCCGATAAAAACATTAAATCGGCTCATTTTTTTTAGTATATTTGAGCCAAATAAAAGATATAATCGGCTCATGAAATATAATTGGCAACAAAAAGACTGGACTAAATTTAGTTATGATAAAACTATACTAGAAGATAACCTGTATATTTTTGCCGAAAAAACAGGCCGCATACAAGGTATTATAAAAGCAATTCCCAAGGAGTACCATATCCAAACTCTAATAGATATTCTAGTCTCAGAAGCTATCAAAACCTCTGAAATTGAAGGAGAGTATCTAAGTAGAAAAGACGTTATGTCATCAGTACGAAACAATTTAAAATTAAATACTACCTACGAAAACGTAAAAGATCTTAGAGCAAAAGGTATCGGATCACTTGTAACAGATGTTCAGAACAGTTATAAAGAACCATTAACTAAAAACCTACTATTTAATTGGCATAAACAATTATTATCTCATGATCAGAATATTCGTATTGGAGCTTGGAGGGATCATGTCGAACCTATGCAAGTAGTTTCTGGAGCCATGGGGAAAGAAAAAATACATTTTGAAGCTCCTGCATCAAAAGATATTCCTAAAGAAATGGATCAGTTCATTACTTGGTTTAATGACACAGCTCCAAACGGAACTAAAGCAATAAAGCACGCTCCCATTAGATCTGCCATAGCTCATCTCTATTTTGAGAGCATACATCCGTTTGAAGATGGAAACGGAAGAATTGGAAGAGCTATTGCCGAAAAAGCACTTTTGCAAACTTTAAACTCACCTTTACTACTAAGTCTTTCTACCAGTATTGAAGAATATAAAAATGATTATTACAAAGCTCTAGAAGTAGGGCAAAGAAGTAATGATATTACAGAATGGCTTCAGTACTTTATAGATATAATTTTAAAAGCACTTGGTGTATCGGAGGTACTTATTGATTTTACACTCAAAAAAGCAAGACTATTTGATCTATATGGATCAAAACTAAATGAAAGACAATTAAAAGTAATCCGTAGAATGTTAGAAGAAGGAATTGATGGTTTTGAAGGTGGTATGACTGCTAAAAAATACATAGCCATCACTAAAACATCTAAACCTACAGCTACTAGAGACTTACAAGGATTGTTAGAGTTAGGAGTGTTTAAAGTATTTGGAAAAGGAAGAAATACATCATATCAAATTGACATGTAAAAAACAGTAATCTTGTCAGTGACATATGATCTATTTAAAGCAATTAAAATAACTGACACCTTATTTGACACCCTAAAATAAAAAACCCCAGTAAAAACTGGGGTTTTAGGCTTTAAGTAGTGGTCCCACATGGGCTCGAACCATGGACCCCCTGATTATGAGTCAGATAAACAATATTTGCATTTAATTGCATATAGCTTCAAAACCACTAAAAATCAAGTGCTTAGGGGTTTTTAAAAATATTTTTGTTTCATCACGTTTCACTAAATGTTTGCATTTGTTGTACGCATGTTAAACTTTAAAATATTTCAATGAAAGCAAGTATCAAAATTATTCTAAAAAAGACAAAATTAAGCAACGGAACTTACCCTATTAATCTAAGAATAACAATAAATAGGAAATCTAAATTTTACAAAACTCCCTATAACACATTACCTAAATTTTGGAATGAAAAAACAAGTGAATTTAACTCTAAATACGAAAACCACCTTCAATCAAATCGTGTATTAACATCCATAAGGCAAAAAGCATCTAAGATAGTCGATATAATGCTTGAAGATGAATCTGAATTTACTTTAGACATTTTTGATTCATTATTTAGACCCAAAGAAATTGAAAAATTAAACTTCATACCGTACTTCAAAAAACGAAAAGATCAGTTTCTTGAAGCAGGGAAAATTAGTTCAAGAGATTCATATAACGATACTATTTCTGCACTCCTAAGATTTAATCCCAAAGTAATGGATTATCCATTTACGAACATTAATTACTCATTTCTAATAGATTTTGAAGGTTATTTACGTGCTAACGATTGTCATGATGGTGGTATTGGAGTTTATATGCGTAATATTAGAGCAGTATACAACGATGGTATTAAATCCCAAGCTGTATCAAGTGAAGCATATCCATTCAAAGATTATAGAATATCCAAATTAAAATCTAGTAAAATAAAAAGAGCTTTAAGCAAACACGACCTACAACTACTCCTAGATTATGAATTTTCAACTAAAAAAGAAGGTACTAAAGCTCTTTATGCATATTTACTTAGTTTCTATTGTCGTGGAATGAACTTTACTGATTTAGCTGAATTAAAATGGGACGATATAGAATTCAGTAACTTTTCCTATACTAGAAATAAGACGAAAGTAAATCTAAATGTAAAAATTCCAAATAATGACCACACAAAAAAAATAATAAATTACTTTAAAGCTTATCGTCCATATAATACTGACTATATCTTGCCAATTTTAAAAAAAGACATAAATCTTTATACTGAAGAAGAATTAAAGATGAGAAAAAAAAGTGTGCTAAATCACTATGGGAAACTACTCAAAACTATTTCACTTGACTGTGGTATTAAAACAAAAGTTAATTTTTACACTGCTAGACATACATTTGCAACTTTGTCTTTAAAAAAAGGATTGAGTACTGTTATGATTAAACAAGCTCTAGGACATCAATCTATTAAAACTACTGAAACGTATTTAGAAGATTTTTGTACTGAGGAATTAGACACAGCTTTTGAAAATATTATATAACATACATTAATGAATATACAGTTAGTTTTTCGTCAACCATACATAAGCAAAATATATAAATTCGCATCAAACATTACTACGATATTATTAAACTTATGTATGGTTGATGAAAGTTTGATAAAATAGAAAAAACTCAGGATTGAAAATCAATTCTGAGTTTTTAAAACCTACCCCCTTAAAGCGATAATGTCTTTCTTTAGTTATTTATACTTCTTCAAATACTCTTTTCACAACTGTACTTTTAGTCAATTGTAAAATATTGTACACTTAGAATTTATCAAACTTCTAAAACAATAGGATCGTTTGTATAACGATACCTCTCATTCAGTAAACTAGCATTTACAAAAGTTGTTTCATTAATATTTTTGATACCGTAAGCTTCATGAATATGTCCAAAAGCATGAATTTTAGGCCTAATTTCTAAAACCTTTTTTAGTAAATCTTCACAACCTATTTTGTCACCTCTTACAGTTTGGTCTAAAATACCATAAGGAGACCCATGAGTAATTAGTACATCTGTGTCATTTGGAATTAAATCCCAATGCTTTTTTATATCAACCCCTCTTTCTCTATTAAAAGCCCAGTTTAAAAACTCAGGTTGAATTGGTGAACCCCAAAACTTTACTCCCTCTATTTCACAACCTGAATCATTTAAATAAATAGCGTTATTAGGTAAGAAATCTTTAAAATCATCAATACTGTGTTTCTCAAGATAGAAATCATGATTTCCTGCTATGAATATAATATGCTTAAAAGTAAGTTTGTTTAACCAAGAAATAAAATGAGCTATCTCAAAAATATCACCTCGTGATGTTAAATCTCCCGAATGTATAAGAATATCACCTTCAGGTAGTTTTACATAATTGTGTCTACCATGTGTATCTGAAATGAATACTATCTTCAATTATATCAATTTTATTTCTTTAGTAACAATAGCCTCTTGTAAATGTACTTCATATTTCTTTATACCAATCTTAACTTCAATTATATTATTGGTTGCATCCCATCCTAAAACTTCAGCTTTTCTACCTGCTATTTTTTTAGCCTTTTTAGAAATATCTAAAGCATTAATTTTTTCTAATGCATCTGCACCATACTGTACTGTTTGAGCTGTATTAATTACTTTAATTGTTTTGGTTAATCCTTCTATACTAGTAGTATTTGTTCCTAAAGCTACCATTGCTCCAGATTCAACTATTCCTGCAAGTTTACCTGCTAATTTTGCACTCAATAAAGATTTCTTCTTTTTTACAAATAAAAAATCTTCACTCGATGGTAAATATATAAGAATATCATTTCCAATGGTTAATTTATACTCTCCGTTTAAAACTAAGCTATTGTTAGTGTTTTTAATTGACGTTATAACATCAATAGTATTGTTTTTAGCTGTTATTTCCTGAGAAAAACCTACTATTGAAATAAAGACTAATGCTGTGGTTAAAATTATTTTTTTCATTATTCTATTGTGTAAGATTTAGAAGTTATCGTTTTTCCTATTTCTATTTTTTCATCTTGATTAAAAACTTCTTTTCCATCCTTAAAAACCTTTACATTTATTTCTAAGTCCTTTTTGGCGTCATCATTTACTAATGCAGAATAATTAACAAGTATACTCTCAACTTTATCTTTTAAACTATATGAATGAGATCCTTCTTCTCTTTCATGCATATTTATTAAAGCTGGATTACCTAAATTTTTATTATCAGATTTATCAACTACATTTGATGATATGAAACCTTTATCTACACCTGAAATACTAAAAATCATTATTGATTCATCTAAATCTCCTTTTTGAGTATAAATAACCTCAAAATTATTTTTCTCAGATTTTAAAACAATTTCTTTTCCTACATCATTTTCAATATTTGAAGAATCATCACTTGAACAAGCTATCATAGTCATCGCTATGAATAGCATACTTAATACTCTCTTTTTCATAATTATTTATTTTGGTTATTATTTCTTAAATTCTTTTGAATAAAATCACTAATAGAAGTTGTATTATGCATATTAACTTCATAAGCCAATTCTCTACATTTTTTTAGTAGTGTATTACGCTTATGTTCTTGTGTTTTAAAAAATTGAGGTTTGGAAAGCACATATAAAACAGAATTTTTTAATGTTTCAATCTTAGATTGATCATTTAAAATAGTTTGATATCTATCTATGTCTACTGATGTAAATCCAAACTGAGTAGTTAGGATTTCTTTGAGATTAAACTGGCGGTTCTTTTTCATTTTTCACGTATAAAAAAAGCGTGGAACTGTCTCTTATTAGTCTTAGAAGCCCCGCCAGAAGCTCATCCACCAAAATAAGAACAGCCCACGCAAAACGTGGGCGTCTTAACTTCGATTGTGGTGGACTATAAACCTGGCGGGTTTCTAAAACCAAATCAAAAGCTATACGCTTTGTATTTTAATATTTTCTATTTGTAAAATTACGAACAAAAAACTAAGTGTTAAAAATTATTTTTAAAATCCTAAATAATTTATTGAGATGAAGTTTTGACAACTTAATTTTTTGTTAGTTTTTTTTTAAAGTTTGAAAAGTATCTTATAAATTTGACTGAGTTGCTTGTTGACTATTAAAATAGAAGCTTTACTTTACCTGTGATTAAAATTTTTGATTAATTCTATCTTCTGCTTTACTATGTTTATAATTTGGAGGTGTATTTTTGAATTTAATAGTTTTTTGACCATCTATATGTGTTTTCTGAAACTCTCTTAATTCTGTTAAATTGATTTCATCATATAATACAACAGAATTAATACCTCCTTTTAATCTAATAATATCTTTAATTTCAGTTCTTGAAGGTTTGGTAATTCTAGAATCTCCAAAGTCAGAACTATTGACCTGTACAAAATAACAGTGTACATCACGACTAATCGTTTCCGTAATATTCGAGAAATAATTAATATCTCTATTATATTCAGAAGCAAATAATAAATCTACTTCTGAACGAAAAACAGAACGATGAGTTATATCGGCTAATTCATAACAGTTGTACACACTAAAATGAATATTTTTCCATATAAACTTATTATACGTGTATGGAGAGGGAATTGGAACAATTTTATTTTGATTTCTAATTGACTTAGATTCATGAGGCGAATAGTGATTCTTTAAACGAAAAACAGTAATTACATCTTTGATTCCATTTCTTTCAACAGGCAAACAAGTAACCATAATATTATAACATACATTATTGATCCTAATATGCTCTAAACCTCCAATAATTACTCTTTGTTTTCTTCTTGATTCATCTGCTATTAAGGGTAACCATTGATACGGAATACTAACCTCAGGAAGCACTAAAAATTCAGTCTTACAATTTTCTGCTTGATTTAAAATATCAATAAAATTTTTTCTCCTTTCCGTTGATAAAATAGGTTTATAAAATAAAGATGCTTTTATATTTTCTTCTTTAACTATCATATTAGCGATAGCTATTCTAACAGTATCTTTTTGTTGTTTATTACTACATGAAACTTCATCATATTTGATTGTGTCAGCATGATTTTTTTTTCGCGTATTTTTAAAATATGCAGATTTAATACTATCAAATTCCAATTGATTAAAAACACCCGAATTCCTTAATTCATAGTTGAATTTATAATATAGTTTCAACGCATCATCTAAAACTTTATTGGATGAGTAGTTTATAGTGTTTTCGTTCTCATCTTTATAATTCACTTCTTTTAAAAACAAATCTTCTATTAATACAGTATTATTTACTTCATTAATATTTTGTGAAGAATTATATAATTTTTGAAAAGATAAATAATGTACTATTTCATGTAAATAGATATATCTAGGTGCGTATTTAAATTTTTCATTTAATAGCTTAATATCTTTATAGTTTTGAATGTCAAATTTTAATAAATTAGTTTCTAAATTAAAAATTGAAAAATTTAATAAAGGTTGAATCACAAAATAATGTCTAAAGAGATTTGTTTTTTTATAATTTAGTATTATTTGATTTAAACTTTCTATTGTAAGTATTTTATTTTCTAAACGTTCAATATGTGATTCTATGTCTTTATTTAAAAACTTTGGGTTTATACATAAAGATAATGCTATTGAGTTGAGTAAATAACTATATTGGCCTTGTTGTAGCTTATCTATACTACAAGATTTATCTAATTCAGTTACTTTTATTTTCTTTATTGAATTATGAGTCTCATTAATAAAAGCTATAAAAGCTTTGGTATTGTTTTGAATTATAAAATAAGTAAGTGCCTTTTCCCAAATTGAATTAAATTCTAAATTTATACGACCCTTAAAAAAGGTCAATATTTGTTTGGTTGTTTTTAAATCTTTCTTATCATCGGATAATAATGCTAATTTTATTTTTTTTGCTAAATAAATTGAGGCACCATATTTACTTTGTTTAATTTCACTAATACTTCTCAATTTATTAGTGGTATCTGAATAGGTTAATTCATATACATTATCATCAAAATCTTCATCTGCATTTTCTTCATCTGGCAAAAACCAGAAAGCACTACTATTTTTTTCTATATTTTTTTTAAACTTTTCTAATACTGCATGTGATTCTTTACTATCAAATGCATACACAGTAGTTTTATCTTTTTGTAGTTTTATATTTTCATCTTCAGAATAGCTATAAACATTAATATTTTCTTCTTCGTTTTTAAGTATATCTCGATCTACAAAAAACTTTTTTAAGATTGCTGATTTTGGTTTTGGTTCATTTTCATTAACTGATGCATTTGATAAAACAATAATAATATCATCAACATATCTACCATAATATACTGGAGATAGATTATCTGTTATTTTAAGATCTAAATCTTTTAAAAACCAATTACCTATTATACCTGACGACAATAATCCAATTGGAATACAATTATCATAATTAATATTACTAGGTATATTACCTTTTAACTTTAATTGATAAGCTTCATGGATTTTTAAAAGCATATTTGTCATGGGTAACCCCTTTTTAGTAGAACCTTTTCTCAGATCTTTTTTAAAATTTGGTAACTTTTCAGTTAAATTAATGTTGTAAAAATATTGCTTCACATCAACACTAATCATAAGTATATCTGTTCCTTCTTCTATAAAATTTTGGGCTTTATTGATAGCACTATCTCTCCACTTCTGATATTGTTCAAAATAAGGTTTAAATAAACGTAGACCATTTACTACTTTGCTTTTAGAATCATCTAATTCTAAAGCATATGCGTAATTGTTTTTTTTATATGTATCATTTAAGTTAACGCCTTCATTTAGTATCCATAATAACGAAATAAGATGTATCTCTATTGGTGCATCAATTAGATAATTACAAGATTCAACCTCGTAATGGTTACTAGAAAATTTATTTGTAATTATAAAATCTTCTGGGTCTTCAATTTTATCATGCTTAAACTTTTTGGGAATAACTACAAAATCAATATTACTTAGAAGCCCATTAAAATAGTCTGATTTTTCAATTTCATTATTTAAATTTAAAAAATCAACTAAGTCTTTTAATCTTGATTCAAAATTTTCATTAGTTTCAAAAGAAGCTAGTCTTTCTCTTAAATAAAGAAAGAAATTATCGTAATATGAATAGCTTTTTAATTTTCTAAATACTTTTTCAATTTCTTTTAATGTATATTTTTTCATTTTAATTTTTAGCAGTTTTATAGCTAAATATACAAAGGAGTACTAAATGTATTGTATCATATTATAGTTTTTATTTATTATATATCATCACACACTCTTGTGCCTGTATATTTGTTGTAGCTAGTTTATAAGCCCATATTAAATTATGAATAATAATTTAATATGGGCTTATAAAAATAGTAATGAGTACATTTATTGTACAGAATACCATTTTGATAAATTTGCAGTTATCGTCTTAAAAAAGTCAATTTCTTTAAAACCTTCTTCTTTTAGTTTCATTAATAAAAAAAAGTTTATTTTTTCGCTAGTTTCTATATTAACTTCAGAATATAAGTGTTTTAAAATTTTAAAACAGTAACCTTTCTTCTCTTCAGTATCTAAGTTTTTAGATTCCATGATTAATTTAAAATACTCAATTAGGTTATCTATAATTTCTAAACCATAAAAGAAACTTATGTTTTTCAAACAATTGTTTAAATAATTCTGATTACCCTCAATGCTATTTTTTAATTCATTTAAAAAACATTTTTTACTAATAACGACACCAATATGATTGTTCTTTATTAAGTAATGGTCAAAATCATCATAATAATTATTGTTTTTAATAAAGGATAATGGATTAATTATATTAACAGATACATTGTTTCTAAAGTAAAAAGAATCACTTGAAACCACGATGTGTTTATCTCTTATACTCATAAAAATATTATCAAAGAAGAGCTTATAAATTATGGCTAGTCCTTTAGAAACATCTTTTTTAATATTTAATTTTTCTTGTACATAATCAATCGTACAATTCGTATCAATCCAAGACAGTATTCCCTTGATTTTAATCAACTTGTTTTCATAATAATCTTCAGGTAATTGTGTATTTCTTATACCTTTTTCTGTTATGTTAGCTATTAAAAAAGATTTAGGTTTGGTTTCAATATCATATAGTAATTCTTTTAAACATTCAATTACATAATAAGAGACTAAAAAAGTTTCTTTATATACAACTCCATAATTTTCATACAAATCTTCAAAAAGCAAAACAGAACTAAAATCAAGAATATATTTATATGATTGATCTACATTTATCTTTGGATATAATGTATCTGGAAAAACAAACATCCCTAGTTCTTCATCTTTTTTTAAATCTTCGTATGCTTCAACTATATCGTTATTAAAAACAGACACGGATATTTCAGATAAACCAACATTCCATTTTTTATATTTTTCTAGTATACCTTCTATTTCTTCTTGTCTCTTAGAACCAACTTTTCCAAATTTATCAATTAACGTTTGAACAATATCATTATTTTCTATTTCTATAGACTCCATGCCTAAATTATTATAAGGCTTTGAACTTTCTAATTGAATTTCATGAAATAAAGCTAATTCAGAATTAATTATTTTTTTTATCTTAATTTCTTTTTTTGCATCAGTATAAGAGTCCATTTTTATTGAATCTCCTATCTTTTTTCCAATTATTTTTCTATTGTAATTATTAATTTTTAATAGGTGTAAATCTCTGTCATCATATTCATATAGAATAAACGTCCCTTTAAACACTTTTTCATAATTTTTAAAAAAACCTTCTGGAAATAAATTTGACGAATGAAAATAAAACTTCCTTGCATCAATATTATCTTCATTACTAGCTAGCACGTATACTAACCTTAGTGCTTTGTCTATAAAAAACTTACGCTTTAAGCATAAAATAATAATATTAAGCCCAATAGCTTCATTGTTAATTTTAAATGAAAACTTACTCAATACTTTTTTTAAAGTAGTTAAATCATTTGTTTTGTCCAATGCTAATAAGTAGTTGGATAATACATTAACGTCTTTGGGTAATATTTTATACAATGACTCAGTAACATCTAATAATTCATCCCAATCATTCTTTGAATTTAATAATTCAAATTCAATGTTAAATATTGTTCTATTTAAGTATGTGTATGATTTTCTCCATTTACTCAATAATGGTAGTAACTCAGATACGTAGTCTTTACTTAAATCTTCGTTTTCATTAATTAAATCATTTATAGTTATAATATATAATTCTAATTCAGGTGATATTTCTTTTAAGTATACTTCTTGTTTTAACTCTTCATATACAATTTCTAAAAAACCAGAATGTCTTAAACCATCTAATAATTTTAACTTATAAATCTTTTTAAGCATATCATCCTTTAAAAGATCAGTAACATCATCTACATGTTGAATAGATTTATTTTCAAAAAAAACTTCTAAAAAAACTTCTAAAATTTTTTTTTCATGTTTATCATTGAATACTTTACCTAAAAAAATGATTTTATAATCATCGTACCTTTCCTTAAATACATGATTTATAACTGGAAAGATATATGAAACAACGTCTATACCTTTCTCACTATCAACTATTTCAAAAGAATCAAACAATTTTTGTAATAATATTTTATCTAAAAAATCATCAAAATTATTTATGTAAAACATATAAATTTCAAATAAATAAAACTCATAGTTCTTCTCTCTATTGTATTTTAATAAAACACTTCTAATTTTTTCTGGCTTATTTATAGTTGTCAAATATGAACAGAAGAATTTAGTGTAGATAAAATCAATATCTCTAAGTTTTTTATAAACTGAATTGAACTTATTATAGTTAATATCTGAATTCAAATAATATTTGAAGAATTTAAAATTTAAAATTTCGTCAGATAATTCTGTTTTATCAAACTCATTATGAATCTCATCTAACTGAGATGTAAGTTCTTTAAACTCGTAATTATCTTTATTATGGAAATTATAATCCTTTAGTTTAATTGGGTTCTCTTTAAAAAAAAAGTTTAATGTGATTTCTGTATTAATAAACCATACACTCTTATTATAAAAATTAATACCTTTTAATTGTTTAGTAGATATCTTAAAACCTGGAAAATACTTATAAATATCTGACTTAAAACAAACTAACCTCTTAATTATTAAATAATAAACTACTGAAACTTGATAGACATAATCATTAAATACAACAGGTGGTAATAATTTCAAGTATTTTTGTTTATCATCACTATAAATAAATTTAACAAAATTAGCTGTTAAATTATATTCGTCTATTTTTAAAATATCATTACTTATATCTATGGATTTTTCTTCATTCTCTAAATTATAATAGTGTATTGATGCATTTTCTTTTACACATAATTCTTTATTATCATAATTATAAGCTTTAATAAAATCCTTACAACCTTCTGTAAACTGATATTGATGAATAGAATGTTTACAAAAACCTTTTAAGTAGTATACTTTACTTAAAATACTATTCTTTTCAGGACTTTCAGCAATACTTTTTGTAGATTTTTCAAGATCATTTAACAATTCTAATGAGGTTTTAACCTTATATTGATTTAATAAATCTTCAATAGTTTTAATCTGTTTTTGTAAACTTTGAGTGATAAGATTCTTTGAGTTATCTCCAATATGAATATCACCTAAAAGACTAAATATTTTACCTGTGTTAAAGTTCTTAACCATCGTCACCTATCCTTACATTTCCTTTGGTCGTTTTAATTTTCCCTGTGTTAAAATTTTTACTATTCTTAAATGTTGTTTTCTCTTTGTTTTGCTTCTTAAAATAATTAATAACAAAAATTATTATTGGAATCAGTACCGCTCCTATTAACCATTTATAATCAACTTTCATATTATCTAACATTTTTATATAAACTTACAAATTCACATCTTTAAAATTAATAGTGTTATTTTAAACTTATTAACATTGGAATTTTCCTATTTAAACAAGCCCTTTTCAATAGCTAAAAATATTACATTTTAAGTCAAGTAAAATATCTAAACCTAAAATTAACAAAAGGTTATCACGGTATTCATTTAAAACTATCTACTCAGCCCTTTTCTTGTACTAGGCTCTAAATCATCTTTTTTAGACTTTGAACGTATTATACTTGTATTTTTATGCTGTTCTTTTTTCTCAATAGCTAAAGCATTCTTTTTTTCTAATTTTAAATTCTCCGCCATCTTTAACTTGATATGCCCATCTAATGAATACATAACATATCTAACAACTTTTTCAGCAGACACTTTTTCATAGGTGTTTTTAAAACCTTCATCAATAAGTTTTATGAAATTATTGATTTTAATCCCTACTTCTAATGATGGCTCTTTAGTTTGATCCTTTTTGTTTTTTAACTCTTTATTAAATTGTTTTTGTTTCGAATTTAAAATGCCTAAAAAACTTTTTTTAACCTCCATCTTTTGCAAGTTTTGGTATTCTTTAAATTTGGTTTCATATACTTTCTGCGCTCTTTTAAGTTTCAAATTAAAATCCTTTTCAAACTGCTTTATCATTACAGCACTTAAAGTCAAACTCTTATATTCAATATCACCTTTGCTGTTAAATATGATTCCGTTTTTTTTAAAAAGAGAGTTAATATTTGGAATTTTACCTGAATTGTACTCTTGTACTATTTGTTCTACACTTTTAACCAAGTTAGGATATATCTCTTTAAGAATATTAACATGTTCTTTTTTCTCTTTTAATTGATGATTCGTCTTTTGATTAGCTAACAATTGTTTTTTTATAAGGCTTCCTTTTAAACTGATTTTACTCCCTTTTACTGCTAAACCTTTATATTGAAATGAAACAGCAACCTGATCTTTTTTATTGATTGAATATTGAAAAGTAATATTTCTCTTTTTTAACTCTTCCTCTAATAAATCTAAAGAATTCACCTTAATATTATCTAGAGCTTTTAAAGTTTGAATCTGGATAAAATCCTTTTTCTCTTGAATGCCAACTTGTCTATTTCTAGTTGTCTTTATAATAGCTACTTCTTGACCTTTACTACGATTTGGATTTTTCACATAAGTTTTAGTCTTTTCATCGTAAACAAAAGCTCTCGTTTTATGAAGGTAATTATCAAGTCCCATCTCCTTTTCAACCTTATCACATGCAGTTCCAATACGCAATTTTGAATTACTATCAGATAATGTAATTCCATCAAATCCAACTCTATTTATTTCAATGTGATAATGAGGGTGTTTATCATTATGTTTTACAACCAAAAACTGGTGATTGTCTTGTCGAACTCCCATTTCATATATAATTTTTTGAACAAACTTTTTTTGATTATCATTTGAAATATTATCTGAGTTTTTAAAATTAACGGTCAAATGCATGACAGGTTTGGTTACTCTTGAATTCTCTTTAGCTAAATCTCTAAATTCACTACCTAACTCTAAATAATTTGAAGAATACACATGGTTTCTAAAAATTATTTCAGGTTTCTTTTCGTTATTTTGATACTTGTAAATTCCTTGAGCTAAAATATATTCAGCTAATCCTGTAAAACTACTGCCACTTTTATGTGCTTCTCCTATAGGCATTTTTTAAGTGTTTTAATGTTGCTTGTAATTCTTGAACAAGGGTGCTAGGTTCACTTTTTGTTTGATGAAACAATTTTACAAGCTGATTGACATTGTTGGCTAACCCAGCTAGTATTCTTCTATCTTCTAAAGTGATACAAATCACCTCTCCGTTGACCAGCATAAATCTGGAAAAATCACTAACATTTTTACCATACTTTCTTGATCTTTCTTGTATTATTTTTTTCTCTTTTTCAGTAATTCTAAACTTTAAGAATTCATCTTTCTTTTTATTCTTTTGCATTATTTATTTTTTAATAATATCTAGGATTTTTAGCGATAGCGTTAAAAAAATCAACCTCGTAGAGCAAGCTGTATTTTGTGGGTACATTTTAACGTAGTTTAAAAGTGTACCCACAAAATACACCGCTTGCTAAATAAACATCGCATAAATTCATTGAGTTATATTGCTTCTAATACATTTTAAGCTTTAGCATTTTTAGCAATTATAAATTTATCGACTTCAATCATTTTCTTTGAGAAATTAAATGATCATTCAAGTCTTTTGACTCTGAATACAGGTATCTAATATCTTTACTATTCTTATATTTCTGTAAACACTTCTCTGATCCTTTAGAACCCGCAACATCATTATCAAAAGCCAAAAAAACTTGTGAATAATTCTTTATTACTTTATCAATTTTTGAAAGCATTGACAAAGAATTTAAAACAATAAAATCTTTCGAACTATCACTTTTAGGATATAACGTCAATAGCGAAATTAGATCCGACCAAGACTCTAAAACAATAACTGACTTATGTCCATTATTAATCCAAGTAAACCATTTCTTTCCTAGTGCTAATTTTGCATACTTATTACGGATTTCATAGGAATCTTTATTTGTCTTAAAACCTACGCCAAAATATTTTTTTTCATTCACTCTGTAATACACTTCAACGAGATACCTTTTACAAACTTCAATATTCAATTTCCTAGTGTTTAAATAATCTAATAATATTTTATTTTGTAAGGGTTGGACTCGATCGATACAATAAGATTTTGTTTTATTTACCTCTGAAATAGATTTCTGTTTTGGCGGGTCAAAAGAAAAAACAAAATCCTCATTCCGTAACCATTTGACAGCTTTTATAAAATCTATAGAAAAATACTTCATTACAAAATCTATAGTGTTTCCCTTATACTCTTCACCAAAATCAAAAAACAAATTAAATTCACACTTCACAGAAGCTGTACGTTCATTTCTCCAAGGAGCTTTAAACCAAAATTGTTCTTTTTTCTTTTCATTGGCTTCAATATTTAATCTTTTTAAAACATGAAATATTGGAATATTTCTCAATTTTGCTATATCGTTCACTCTAATTTCATTTTAAGCCTACCTAGTTACCTTAAACTGTTTACAAACTAATTATTAACACATTAAGACATAGGTGGATTGATTTATATAGTTACCTATGTTACCTACTTAGGTAAGTAAATTAATAGTTTTTAACAGTTACCTACCTAAACAACTAGCTGAAATTCAAAAACTTATAGTACATTAGGTAACTAGGTAAGTACATTTATATTTTATTAAACATCAGTAAAACCCCAAGGAGTTTCTTTAAATTTAGTCTTAGCCAAATAGCCATAGACTTGTCGTTTTGAATGCTTTACTCGATCAAATCCATATTTTTTTAAAGCTGATCCTATTTTTTGCACATTCAATTTTTGCCCCATAACTTGTAGCTCAGTTACAATCTCAGTAGGCGTTCTAAAATCTATAAGATCTTTACTAACTGAATAATATTTTAATATATATTCATGCTCTATCGTCTGTATAGTAAAACGTTCATTCCTAGATTCGTTAATCTGTATCTCTTTAGATGTCAAATCGGATTTAAAATCTTTCTCGTTTTTATAAATATGGTATGCTTGCGACCAAAAATCATCGATATTAAACTCTTTACTGTATGAAAAATCTATTTTTTCAAGTACACTAAAAATTATCCATCTAACAGATCCAGAGTCATCACATAAAAATTCAGCTCTATTTGTTGAAGCTAAAAAAGAGCAAATTCTGTATAACAAAGTTGATTTATCGCCATAGGGTAGACGTTCATTTATTGAAACTTGACTTATAAATGCTTTAATCGAATTAATGTCATATTTGCCCATTATATCCAGCTCTTCTATATTTATGATAAAAGCCTTGGCTAATTTTATACGATCATCTTTTGCTACACCAATATTTGTATATAAATACTTAAAAAGCCTAGGTGGACATAAATAATTTAAATAATACGACTTTCCAAAGCTCTGACCTCCCTCTAGCACCAGTACATGTTTATTGATGGCTTCATCAATAAACACAGTTTTTACTGCACGGATAGCCCATTTAAGAAGATGATAATAAAACAATTCGTTATCATCAGTGTTTATATAGCTTGCATATTTTTTAATATAATCCTCACTATCCCATGATGGTAAGCTTTCAAAATATTCTATTAAAGGGTTAATACGTTTAACAAAATGTGATTTTAAGTATGTTTTAAATACGTGAGGACTTACATTTATTTTTTCTCTATGAAGATGTATCAATATAGAGGACTCATTAAACTCAACCTTATCACCTGAGCTTTTATCAAAGATTTCATACTCAAGTGCTATTTCATTAAATTTAACATTAAAATACTTAGTTATTTCTTCGTGAATTTTATCATACACAGAATCTTTACGTGATGATACATCATACGCATTTCTTTTTTCCATAAAAAATTGTTGAATGAGTATAATGCATATATTTGCATACACTCAGTTAGAGTTACATAAAAAATATTAAGGCGTTCAAAAAGTGGGTTTTTGAACGCTTTATTTTTTTAACTGATCTGAAAATCTAGATAAGACTTCCTCGTCAGAATAAACTTTATGCTGTCTAATCCATTCAACTATTTCTAGTCTATCAAAGAATAAAGCACCATTAGTGGGTTTATAATGGGGTATTAATTTTTTAGCGCTAAGCTTGTGGATTGTACTTTCTGAGAAAGAAGTGTAATCCATTAGATTTTTTTTAGTGAAAATTTCTTTTTGAAAGTGACTCCCTTTATTAATCATCACTTTAATTTCTTTAATTTCTTGCATAAGTTTTAGCGGTGTCATAATAATTATTATTTTTAAAATTATGAGGCTAAACTAATAGAATGCAGGTAGATGAAACGGAGGTTTGTCGGTCAACCGACATTTATTTAACACACTATTATAATAATTTCACAAAACTGACTTATTTATAAGATCTAATACATTGTTGTATTTAGCTTTTTGGATATTAGTACTTTTTTTTCGATCTGATTTCGTAATTGAGTCATAATTCAAGGGTTTATATTTATTACTTTTATGATAGTAAAACAAATGACATATCCATTTTGGTGTAACTTTTACTCCTGTAATCTTATTTACCAATGGAATAAACATGTTTTCTAAAAACACATAACATTGATCTGATTGTAGATTCAGCTTTAGTATTGACCCTTTCGTTTTTTTATCTTTTGATGATGCTTGCCTTATTACATTTATAAAATCCTGTAATGTACTCTCAGGACTAATTATTTCTTCCGCTAAATATAAATCAGTCAAAAAACTATAGCTATTCTCTATCAAATTCAACTTTGCTTTACTAAATGACTTAATTTTGAAAGTGCTTTCTGCTTTTTTTGACGTCTTAACATCCTGTAATCTTATTTCTAAAAATTTTCTCGATTTAAAAAAAGCATGAGCCTCTTTATCAACATCTACATTACATCTTCTTATAGACCGTCTCAGAATATGAAGAGTATTAGATACTACAAATGTATTTTGACCACTTAATAGGTTTATAGAAGCTACAGTTAACCTATAAGCCACAAATAAAGAAGCAATCATAAAAAACACAAAAAGCCAACTGGTAACAATAAATAAATACGAGAAAATTACAAATGAACTAATAGGGAGCATTGGTGCTAGGATATACGAAGCTTTTTTAGATAAAGTTATATTCCCTAAAATTTCCATTTGTCGATCTATAAAAAAACAAGATTGATCTATTGCATTTACCATAATAGTAGTATTAGATTTTATGATAAAAATATTAAAAAATATAGCTAAATGAAATAATATGAAAAGTTTGTTATCTTTGTAAAGTAGACAAATTGTTGTACATATGTTGTACTGATGAAAACAAAAAAGCCTTTACATTTCTGTAAAGGCTTGGCTTTAAGTAGTGGTCCCACTAGGACTCGAACCTAGGACCACCTGATTATGAGTCAGGTGCTCTAACCAGCTGAGCTATGAGACCTAAAGCGAGGGCAAAAATAGTATATTTTTACAATCTCACAAATATTTTTTTGAGTTTATAATTATACTTCTCTCCCCATTAAGTAATTTCCAAAATCAATTAATTGATTTTTAGTTACTTCAGTAATAGTTACAGGCTCTAAAACCCCAAAAGCTTTAAGTGTATATTCTTTTATTTCTTTTTTAATAGCAGCAACTGCTCCACTTTTCTCGAACAAATCCTTTACAGATGCTATTTTTTCTTCGGTCGAAACAGTATTTGTTGTGTAAAGTTTGGCAAATAAATCCAAATCTTCTCCTTTTAAAGACTCCTGAGCCTTTAACACCAAAAATGTTTTTTTATTTTCAATAATATCCCCTCCTATCTGTTTTCCAAATGTTTTAGGATCTCCAAAAGCATCTAAATAATCATCTTGTAATTGAAAAGCCAAACCTAAATTTAACCCATATTCATACATGGCATTTGCATCGGCATCAGAGGAATTTGCAATAATCGCTCCCATTTTTAGAGCCGCAGCAACTAAAACTGAAGTTTTTAAACGGATCATCTCTATATATTCTGGAATAGATACATTATCTCTGTTCTCAAAATCCATATCAAATTGTTGACCTTCACATACCTCTAAAGCTGTTTGTTGAAACAATTGCATTAATTTTTTATACACATCTGCCTCATAAACCTCTAAATACTGATTGGCTAAAATCATCATGGCATCTCCAGACAGTATCGCTGTGTTTACATCCCATTTTTCGTGTACCGTAGGTTTCCCTCTTCGCAAAGGAGCAGCATCCATAATATCATCATGTAACAGTGTGAAATTATGAAACATCTCTACCGCTAAAGCAGCATGTAAACCTTTATTAAAATCTTTATTAAAAGCATTTACACTCATCAAAACCAACAAAGGTCTAACTCGTTTCCCTCCTAATTGTAGGATATAATCTATAGGGCTATATAAGTTTTGAGGCTCTTTTACTTTAACTTCTTTTTCTAAAAAAGCTATAAACGATGTTCTAAAAATGGTTAAATCCAATGGTCTTATTTTTTAGTAAAAGTAAAACAATACTCCACTTTACAAAAACCTAACTTAAACTTTATATTAAACTAAGGAAACTTTATTTGTTTCTTAAGTTTCCTTGTGTATATTTGTGCCCTAAAAAACACAACATGAAATGTAAAATAATTGAAAAAGCATCACAAATGTTTTTATCCTTAGGGTTTAAAAGTGTTACTATGGATGATATTTCTAACGAATTAGCCATTTCTAAAAAAACACTATACACGCATTTTTCTACCAAAAAGAAATTAGTAGAAGAAAGTACTTTCTTTGTTTTTAACAATGTATGCAGTGGAATTAATTCTATTTGTTGCAAAAAGCAAAACTCTATTATTGAACTATTTGAGATTAAAGATTTTGTTTATGTAAATATGAAAGACGAAAAGACATCCTCTCAGTTTCAGCTTCAAAAATTTTTTCCAGACATCTATTTTAAAATGAAAAAGAAACATTTTGAAGTAATGCAAAGTTGTGTTGAGGAAAATTTAACAAGAGGAATAGATCAAGGGCTTTATAGACCAAATATAAATATTGAATTTACAACCCGAATTTATTTTACAGGATTAATGGGTATTAAAGATACAGATACTTTTCCTGAAAAAAACTTTAACAAGCAGCAACTTATGACCGAGTATTTAGAATACCATACAAGAGCCATATCATCTACAAAAGGATTAGAAACATTAGAACAAATAATAAACAGCAAATAAATCAACTATGAAAAAACCCTTAATTATTTTAATGTGCTTTCTCGCATATTTAACAGCACCTTTGCAGCTTAAAGCGCAAGAAAAAAAGGTAGCTAAAACTGAATATTCCTTGCAAGAGGCAATTCTATATGCAGTGCAACACAACAGACAAATTAAAAACTCTGACTTAGAAATTGAAAAAGCAAAATGGCAAAAATGGGAGACTACAGCTATTGGATTGCCTCAATTTAGTGGAAAAGTAGAGTACACCAACAATCTTCTTTTACCAGACGTTTTTAGTGAAGGTGGTAACGACAATCCGTTGCGATTTTTATTCCCTAAACAGCAATTATCTCCAACTATTACATACTCTCAATTAATTTTTGATGGTACTTACTTAGTTGGATTAAAGTCTGCTAAAGTTTTTTTAGAAATCTCAAAAAACGCAAAATCTAAAACGACTAATGAAATTACAAAAGCAGTAACAGATGCTTACAGCAATCATCTTTTAGTACAAGAAAGTATTAAAATAACAGAAAAAAACATTAACGATTTACTAGAGAATGTTTCTGAAACAAAAATGATGTTAAAAAATGGGTTGATTGAAGAAGAAACGCTTGAGCAACTAGAAATCACATTAAATGATTTAGAAAACAATGCAACTCGATTAAAAAGTATTCGTGAAGTTTCGTTGTCCTTATTAAAATTATTAATGGGAGTGGATGACAATCAAAAGGTAATCACAACTGATTCTTTAGATCATTTATCTGCAAATGAAACAGATAATCTCTCTTTCTTTTCAGGTGATATCTCTATAAACCAGAATATTGATTATAAAATAGCACAAAATGATGTAGAATCTAAACGATTGTTATACCAATATGAAAGAGCACGTTTATTACCTTCTTTATCTGGATTTGCTAATTTAAACTCCTTAGGATTTGGAGATTCATTTACAGATATCACAAATAACGATTGGTACACCATTGGTACAGTTGGTTTAACCCTAGATATTCCTATTTTTTCTTCTTTTAGAGACAAAGCCAAAAAAAAGCAAGCCAAAATAGATTGGGAAATTTCTCAAAACAAGTTAGAAGAAACTAAAATGCAAACTTCTATCAACATTAAAAATGCATCTATAGAGTTAGAATTGGCCATAAATACGCTAAAAAACAAAGAAAAAAACCTAAAGTTGGCAGAAAGAATAGAAGATAAAAACAACACTAAGTACACAGAAGGAATTGCGAGTAGTTTTGATTTAAGACAAGCTCAAATTCAACTATACAGCAGTCAACAAGAATATTTACAAGCAATGGTAAATGTTATCAATAAAAAAGCAGAATTAGAATCATTAACAAAATAGACAACTATATAAAATCATGAAAAAAATATTAACCCTTACCGGAATAGCAACTATTCTATTAGTAGCATGTCAATCAAAAACCACTTCTACTGCAGATATTATTGCTTCTTCTGATTTAAAAGAAATCAAAGCAAAAAGAATTTCTTTATTGGCAGAAATACAAAGTTTAGAAACGGCTATTTCTAAATTAGATACCGTTAAAAAATTAGCCTTAGTTTCTACCTCTAAAATAAAAGCTACAGACTTTTATCACACTTTTGAAGTACAAGGTAATGTTGAAACAAAACAAAACATTTTGATTCAACCAGAATTTAGCGGAAACCTAAAAGAGCTTTTGGTTAAAGAAGGACAAAAGGTAACTAAAGGACAAATTATTGCAATTATTGATGATGCTGGACTAAAAAGTCAATTAGCACAAGCACAAGCCTCTGCAGATTTGTCTCAAACTACTTTTGACAGACAAAAACGTTTATGGGATCAAAAAATTGGTTCTGAAATTCAGTTTTTACAGTCAAAAGCAAACTATTTGGCAGGAAAAAACCAAGTAGCACAACTACAAGCTCAGTTAGATAAAGTAAACGTAAGAGCTCCTTTTAGCGGAGTTATTGATGAAATTATTACAGAAGAAGGATCTTTGGTTAGCCCTGGAACTACTCCAATTGCTAGAATTGTTAATTTAAATAATATGACAATTACTGCTCAAATACCAGAAACGTATATCACTTCTGTTAACGAAGGTAAAATGGTAAAAGCTTTTTTTCCTGTATTAAATACTTCTACTGAAACAAAAATTACGCAAGCTGGTAACTTTATCAACCCAGCAAGCAGAAACTTTAGAGTAGAAATGAATGTTCCTAAAAATGTTGATGCCAAACCAAACATGACAGTTAAATTACACATCAATGACTATCATAATGAAAAAGCATTTTTAATACCTCAAAGTATTATTTCTGAGAACGAAGACAACAAAGAATACATTTATACCATCCAAAGAAAAGGAAAATCTGCCATTGCAAAAAGAACTTTTGTAGAAATTGGAAAAACACAAGGAGATGAAATCGAAATTTTGTCAGGATTATCAGCAGGAGATGAGATTATTGTAGAAGGTGCTAGATCTGTAAAAGACAACCAAGAAGTTTCAATTATTAAGTAAAAAATTATGAACACAAACAAGACCATAAAAGAATTTGTGCTATCATCATGGGCCATAAACAACAAGACTACCATGTATGTATTGATAGCGCTTATGTTTATTCTCGGGTTGTCTGCATACAACAATTTACCTCGTGAAAATTTTCCAGAAATTAAGGAAACTAAAATATATGTAAACGCAATCTATCCTGGAAGTACTGCAGAAGATATAGAGCGTTTAATTATTGATCCGTTAGAAGACGAATTAGAAGGTATTAGTAACGTAACCGAAATTACTTCTACATCTCAAGAAGATGTTGGAATTATTATTATTGAGTTTAACGAAAAAGTAACCGTAGAACAAGCCAAAACCAAAGTTAAAGACGAGGTAGATGGTGTTGTTGCTGGTGAAGATTGGCCAACTTTTAATGGAGCTAAAGTAGATCCCGCAGTATTTGATTTAAATATTGCAGAAGAAACTCCTATTATGAATATTAACATTTCCGGTGATTATCCTGTAGAAAAGTTAAAGGAATATGCAGAACTTATTCAGGACAAAGTTGAAGAAGTTCAAGAAATTAAAGCTGCTGATATTAGAGGAGCTCAAGAAAAAGAAGTAGAAGTTGCTGTTGATATTTACAAAATGATGGCTGCTCAAATTAGTTTTGATGATGTTTTAAATGCCATTAGACAAGAAAATGTTACTACTTCTGCCGGAAACTTAATTAGTAGTGGTCAGCGAAGAACCATTCGTGTTTTAGGAGAAATTGAAAACCCCGAGGACTTAAAAGACTTTGTTATTAAAACACAAGATGGAATTGTTCACTTAAATGACATTGCAACTGTAAAATTTCAAGAAGAAGAAAAAACAACCTATGCTCGTGAATGGGGACACAATGTGGTAATGTTAGATGTTAAAAAGCGAAGTGGTACCAACATGGTGGCAGCAACAGAACAAGTAAAAGAAGCTTTGGCTCTTGTTCAAGAAAAAAGATTGCCATCAGATTTAACCATTACCATTTCTAACGATCAATCTTCTAAAACATTAAACCAAGTAGATGAATTGGTCAACAACATTATCTTTGGTATTTTATTAGTTGTAATTGTATTAATGTTTTTCCTAGGATTTAGAAATGCATTGTTTGTTGGTTTTGCCATTCCAATGTCTATGTTTATGTCCTTTATGTTGATTGAAGCTTTTGGATACACCATGAATACCATGATTCTTTTTGGAATGATTATGGGACTTGGAATGTTGGTAGATAACGGAATTGTGGTTGTAGAAAATGTTTTCCGTTTAATGGAAGATGAAGGTATGACCAGAATAGAAGCTGCTAAAAAAGGAATTGGAGAAATTGCTTTCCCTATTATTATTTCTACATTAACAACTGTTGCGGCATTTGTACCTTTAGGGTTATGGCCTGGAGTTATGGGACAATTCATGAAGTATTTCCCTATTACTTTATCCATCGTTTTAGGTTCTTCTTTATTTGTTGCCTTGTTTTTCAACTCAGTTTTGGTCTCTCAATTTATGAGTATCGATCAAAGAATATTGTCTACCAAACAATTGATTCGTTTAACTCTTATTTTAGGAGTCTTAGGAATCCCTATTTTATTGTTTGGAGGAGCCTACAAAGGTTTAGGTAGTGTTATGCTGGTAACCATTGCTTTGTTTTGGGCATATAAATATTTTATCAAAGGTATTGCTATTTGGTTTCAAGAAAAAGCACTGACTTGGTTTGAAAACACTTATGAGAAATTTTTACGTTTTGCCTTAACCGGTTGGAAACCTTATGTATTTTTAATAGGAACGTTTGTCTTATTAATTGCTTCATTCATTGTCTTTGGAGCATCGGTAGGATCAGGAAGAACAAAAGTAGAATTTTTTCCAGACAACAAACCCAATCAAATTTTAGTATACCTAGAGTATCCTGAAGGAACAGATATTGAAAAAACCAACGCTATTACCAAAGAGATTGAAAAAGACGTATTTAAAGTTCTTAACGATGAATTGTATCAAGACGGAGATTATAATTTTATGGTAGAATCTGCTGTTTCTCAAGTAGGAATGGGTGCTGGTAACCCTCAAACAGATAGTGGTACTACAGAAATGCCTCACCGTGGTAAAATAACAGCCTCTTTAAGAGAATTTAAATTCCGTAGAGGATTAGATTCTGAAGAATTACGTATTAAAGTACAACTAGCTTTAAAAAACAAATATCCAGGTTTGTCTATTTCTGTAGAAAAAGAATCTGTAGGACCTCCTGCAGGATATCCTATCAATATAGAAATTCAAGGAGAAGACTACCAGGAATTAATTTCTGTAGCTAATAAAATGCAACGTTTTATTGCAGAAAAAAATGTTCCTGGAGTAGATGAATTAAAAGTAGATGTAAACAAACAGAAGCCTGCTATAGAGGTAGAAGTGGATCGTAAAAAAGCTGGAGCATTAGGAGTTCCTGTTGCTTTGGTTGCCAACCAATTGCGTAGATCTATTTTTGGAGAAAAAGCTGGAGTTTATAAAGAAAATGGAGAGGATTATGATATTTATGTACGTTTTAACGAAAAAGATAAAACAAACACAAGTGCCATCTTTAACCAATACATTACTTTTCGTAGTCAAATAGATGGTCAAATAAAAGAAGTACCTGTATCGGTAGTAACTACTCGTAAAAACACTTCGTCTTTTAGTGCTATTAAACACAAAAATGGTAAAAGAACAGTGGTTGTATATTCTGCTCTAGCTCCTGGTTATACAGATGCTCAAGCAGTTGTAAATCAAATTGTGGCAGAAATGGCAGATTTTGATGCTCCTGATTCTGTTACTTTTGATTTTACAGGTCAAATAGAAGAACAAAACAAACAAATGTCTTTCTTAATGGGAGCATTGCTAACTGGTTTAGGATTGATTGCCTTTATCTTAGTATTCCAATTTAGTTCTGTTACCAAACCTGCTATTATTATGTTTGCTATCCTTTTAAGTTTTACAGGAGTATTCTTTGGAATTATTGGAGCCAACATGAGTTTTGTAATTATGATGACCATGATGGGAATTATATCCTTAGCAGGTATTGTGGTGAACAACGGTGTAGTATTGTTAGATTACACACAATTGTTATTTGATAGAAAAGCAGAAGAATTAAATCTTCCTGAAGATCATGTTATTAGTGTACAAGATGCTTTTGATGCAATTGTACAAGGGGGTAAAGCACGTTTAAGACCCGTAATCTTAACTGCTATTACAACCGTTATTGGTTTAATTCCATTGGCACAAGGTCTTAACATTGACTTTTTTGGATTGTTTAATGAGGGAAATGCTCACATATATGTAGGTGGTGATAACGTAATTTTCTGGGGACCTTTAGCCTGGACAGTTATTTTTGGATTGACCTTTGCAACCTTCCTTACCTTAGTTATTGTACCTGTAATGTTTTACTTGTTACATAAAGTAAAAGTTAGAATAAAGAATAAATAATTTAGTCCTTATTCATATTTTTAAAAAGCTGTTTGATACATATCAAACAGCTTTTTTTTCTGGGCGTTACCCTAAAAAATTTTAGGGTCAGGCTTTCGTTACTCGCTTTTTAAACAAATTTTGTTTTCACTCATTTCTTTAAAAGAGCTCAAACACACCTCTCAATCCTTAACGCAACAATCACTTTAAAGAACAGGCAAACTCTCTTAAAATAATCACTAATTTTGCCCTATGGATTTTTCTAAACAAACAAACAAAACATACACTGTAGACCAAGCAAAAAGAGCTTTAGAAAATTATTGTGTATACCAAGACCGTTGTCATAAAGAAGTAGAAGAAAAACTCTATAAAATGGATATGATTCCTCAGGCTTGTGAAGTGATCATTCTTCATTTAATGGAACACAACTTTTTAAACGAAGAACGCTTTGCCAAAAGCTTTGCCAGAGGAAAATTTAGAATAAAAAAATACGGAAAAGTAAGAATTACTCAAGAACTAAAATTTAGAAACATTTCTGCCTATAATATAAAAACAGCTTTAAAAGAAATTGAAGACGGTGCATATCTAGAAACCTTAAATTATTTGATCTCCCAAAAATGGAACAACACCAAAGAGAGTAATTTTTATAAAAAGAAAAAAAAAGTTGCCGATTTTTTACTCAGAAAAGGATACGAATCTAATTTGGTTTACGAAAACCTACACCAATTTAACTCCTAAAAGTTAGTGAATAGAATCAATTTTAGAAAAGAAAAAATCATCTTTCACCAAATCTTTTTCAAAATTAACCTGTTCATAAATGGCATTAACTTTATAATTAATCATTCTAAAAATAGAGAACAGTCCTTGCGTTTGTTTGGTCACCTCAGGCACTGTAATTGCAGGTATACTCTTCATTTCTTGCAACCTTAAAGCTTGGTTGTACAATGCATTAATTCTAGCCCTCATCCCTCTTTCTCTTAATATAGGTATTGTAATAGAATCTCGCATTAATTGTACATCTTTTACAAATTCATCCGAAGCTCCCAAGACCTCATTAGGGCTCGTTTTTTTAAATTTCTTTAAATTTTCTTGCACTTTAAAATACCCTTTCCAAGTAGCTATAGAGTCTTTATAAACAACCTCTGCAACAGCAATACTATCAAAAAGCATTACTTCATCTTTTGCATTAAAATACTTTTCATCAGACACCACAGCGGCTTCTGTTTCTTGCTTGCTATTATCATTTTTACACGATAATGTTACAATAACAATAATAATGGCTAATAAACTCTGTTTCATAACAACAAATATATAAGAACTTGATTAATTAGCTGTAAGTACAAACAACAATAACGTCTAACTTTTTGTAAAACATTTAAAAGACATGAGTACGCAAACAGAAGCTATAAATACAGCCCTAAAAAATTCTTTTAGTTATATTGATTATTTAGAACAACAAAATCAGTTGGTGCTAAATGGTAAAAGTTCTGGAAACTCACAGTCTGATGAGTTAAGTAATTATACCAAACTAAACCATGCTAGACTAAAACGTTTGACAAAAACACAAAAAGTAAACGATGAAATTATAGCTACAATTAACTCTTTAACTTCTAAAATAACATTTTTAGTACTTACAGAAAGTTGGTGTGGTGATGCTGCCCAAACTGTTCCTGTAATCTACAAAATAGCAGAACAGTCTAAAAACATTGATTTAAAAATTGCTTATCGTGATGAGAATTCTAGTTTAATGAATCAATTTTTAACCAACGGAAACCAAGCTATTCCTAAATTAATAATCTTAGACACAAACAATAAAGTAATAGCAGACTGGGGACCAAGACCTACTACAGCAACTCAAATGGTAAATAATTACAAAAAAGAGCACGGTGGTTTAGATGCTACTTTTAAACAAAATTTACAGGTTTGGTACAATAAAGACAAAGGTGCAGATACGTTAAACGATTTAAACAATCTTTTAAAAAACTTATTATAATTTATGAAGTAATAAGTATTTTAAAAAAAATGAAGTTATTTAATGGATTGCTAATATATTTGTGGAAACTAAACTCCATTTCATGTTAGTAGATTTTAATGAACTTGAAAACAACGCTAAAGTTTTTTTATATCCTAGTAACAAAAAGTTTCACCCAGAACTTTTAGAAGAAATCAATACAAAAGTTGATGATTTTGTTAACCAATGGGTATCAAAACATGAAATTGATGCTGGTTATCAAATAAAATATCAACGTTTTATTATTATAGCCATCAATCAAAACAAACCCATTACTACCTTAATTATTGATGAGTTGGTTACTTTTATTTTTAAACTTCAGCTAGAACATGAAATTGAATTGCTAGACAAATTAAATGTTTGTTTTAAACAAGGAGAATACGTGCAGTACAAAGATGTTAAAGAGTTTAAAAAACTAATCAAAAACAAAAGTGTAAACACAAACACCATTGTTTTTGATAATTTAATTAATACCAAAAAGGAGTTAGAATCTGACTGGGAATTGCCAGCAGAAGACACTTGGTATAGTAGGATGTTTTAACTCCTAAAATCTATTACTTTGTTGATTGACATCTGCAAAAGGGTCTACAGCCTTTTTGGTTCTAAAAACAATAGGTTGTGAAAATAGTAAATTTACCACTCTACCCTCTTTGGAAGCAGGGATAAGCACAGGTAATTTTTCTAATGCTTTTATAACTTCTTGTTTTACTTCTGGTTTTTTAGAGGAAGATCTAACTTTAAAACCTGAGACTTCTCCCAACGTATTTATTCTAAACATAACAGCAATTTTATAAACTCCATCATCATTTTCTGGCATATAATATGCAATCTTACTTGTGTTTAAATTCCTAGATAAACACTCATTAACAAGATAAGTAAATTCTTTTTTGTGATAATCTGCATTATTCTTTTTTCTATTTTCCATCAATTTTACAGGATCTGAAGAAGCTGCAAAAGGAATTTCTAAAACCGTATTGCTAAAATCTACTATATTAACATTAAACTTTTTTTTAGCATTTTTTTTATAATTCCTTACAGTATAGCTGTTGAGTTTTTTAGACCAAGTTTTCCATTCTCCTATGCCTGTCTTACCAAGCAAAGTTCCTGATACTAAGACTTTTCCTTTAGTATCATATTCTTTATAATCACCATTAGGAATACCGTCTTTATAAGTTACCGAGACTTTACTTATATATTTCTTTTCTAATAGTTTATCTAAAAACAAACTTAACAACACTCCATTTCCATTTTTCATTAAAGAGGAAATTAAAACCCTACCGTTGGTTCTATAAAAATCTGACACATATACTAGCTTTTTATCTTTAAACTTTTTTTCCTGAAGCAACTCTCCACTCGGATAATAAAACTTAACCGTATAATTATCTTTATCTTTTTTTATTTCTTCTTTTATAAAACCTAAACCAATATCAGCTCTTTTAAAACTTAACTGTTTGGCATTATTGTAATAAAAACTCTCTTTAACTTGATTATTATCATTGTAAACAAACAAACTATCTAGCCTATTGTTTTCGTTAAAAACCTCTTTTTTTCTTAGTTTACCATCATAATACAAAACCCATTCCCCTACCTTTTTTCCATTATTAAAAGCTCCTTTTTGGAGATAATTCTCTTCAGGATCTTTGTAAATCCAAGTTCCCTCTTTTTTATTTAGCTTGTATTCACCACTAACAACTGCTGTTTTTTTATAATACTCTTTATAAAAACCATGTTTTATAGTTTTATCAGAATGTAATACAGAATATTCTCTTTTTGTTTTAGAAACTCCAGACAATCTTTCTTTTATCTCTTTAGTTTTTATTTTTTGCGCACTAGATGAAATAGCAACTAGAATAGTTGCTAAAAAATAAAGAATTTTCATAGCTTGTTTTTTATCTTAAAAATAAAAAAACAATGCAAATAAAAAAGAGGAATGTTTAAAATAACATCCCTCTTAGCTTTTATCTGTTCTATTGATTACTTTTCTTCTAAAGGATCCAATCCAAAATCTTGTAAAAATTGATTTACAGAAATGGCATCATCTACATGAAAATCACCAATTTTAGTTCTACGCAACGCAGATAAATGAGAACCTGATTGCAATGCGAATCCAAAATCATATGCCAAAGAACGAATATAAGTTCCTTTGCTACAAGCTACTCTAAAGTGTACGTTAGGAAAATCTATATTGGTAATTTCAAAAGCTGAAATGGTAATTTTTCTGGCTTTTATCTCAGTTGTTTTACCTTCTCTAGCCAATTCATACAATCGTTTTCCTTCTTTTTTAATTGCAGAAAAAATAGGTGGTTTTTGATCAATTTCTCCAACAAACTGCTGAGTTGTGTCACGAATCATTTCTTCGGTAATATGATCTGTAGGATAGGTTTTATCAACCTCCGTTTCCAAGTCATAACTAGGTGTAGTTCCTCCTAAGGTAATAGTCCCTGTATATTCTTTATGTTGTGCCTGATAGGTTTCTATTTGCTTGGTAAACTTACCTGTACACAATATTAACAAGCCGGTTGCTAACGGATCTAAAGTACCTGCATGACCTACTTTTATATTTTTAATTTTAAACTGTTGTTTAATCACCCAACGTAGCTTATTTACTACCTGAAATGATGTCCAATGTAAAGGTTTATCTATTAACAAGACCTGCCCTTCTTTGTATTCCTCTAATGTTTTCATTTATGCAAAAAATGTATAAGTAATAGCAATAACACCAACAACAGCACAGTAAATTGAAAAATAAATCAATTTGCTTTTTTTAACCAAGGTAATCATCCATTGGCAAGCAACTAAACCTGCTATAAATGCAGCTGCAAAACCTGCTCCCATAGGAACTATTTCTTCTGATGCAAATTGAATATCTCCTCCTAAAAGATCTTTGGCTATTTTACCTAAAATTAAAGGCACTACCATTAAAAAAGAAAATCTTGCTGCTTTATTTCTATCAATCCCTAAAAGTACTGAGGTAGAAATGGTAGCTCCAGATCTAGAAATACCTGGTAACATAGCAATAGCTTGGGAAAGACCAATAATTACAGATCCAAAAACAGAAACTTCTTTATTAGTTGTTTTGGCTCTATCTGCCAACAATAGCAACAATGCTGTTACTAACAACATGGCTCCTACAAATAAAATTTTTCCTCCAAAAAAGGATTCTAGTTCTTTCTCAAAAAGCAATCCTATTACGACTGCTGGTATCATAGATAACACAATTTTTAAACAGAACCAAAACTCATCATTTATCTTAAATTGAAATAGTCCTTTTAAAATCTGAAAAACTTCTTTTCTAAAAATAACCAAAGTACTTAATGCAGTAGCAAAATGTAACACTACAGTGTATGTTAAACTTTCTTCAGGAACGGAATTATCGCCTAAAATATATTTTACCAACTCTAAATGTCCGCTAGACGATACCGGTAAAAACTCTGTCAATCCCTGAACAATACCTAAAATAATTGCCTCTAATAATCCCATGTTATTTATTTGATGGTTTTGCTAAAATTGCCCAAATTTCTATTCCAAAACCAATTAAGACCAACGTAGGTGCTAATCTTATTCTTCTAAAATTATAAATGGCTTCGTTAAAAACTTCTGGATTATCAGAACCTCCACCAGACATTAAAATAAAACCTAATCCTATCACTATCAATCCTACTATCATTAATTGATAGTTTTTCTTTCCAAATACAAATTCGGATGCAAATTTTCCTTTCATACCCTTAAAAATAAAGTTGATCTGTTTTTAATCTTAAAAAACGTTGTGTTGCTAAAAACGAACTAAACGCTGTAATAAATAATGCTACTGTAAATACACCTCCTACTACCAATACTAAAACTTGTTTATCTTCTAACAAAGCCAAAGCGGGTAATTTATCATTTACTTTGTAACAAAAACCTATCAAAATTGCCGATGCTAAAAAAGCTCCAATCAAACCTAAACGTACGCTAGACCATATAAACGGTTTGCGAATAAAAGATTTGGTTGCTCCTACCATTTGCATGGTTTTTATGGTAAATCTTTTAGAATAAATAGACAATCTTATAGAGCTATTAAGTAGTAAAATGGCTATAAAGGCTAAAACAGAAGCTCCAACCATTAACCAAAACCCTATACTTTTAATGTTTTTAGTTAACAAATCTATCAAGGGAGCATCATAAGCAACCTCATCTATAAATGCATTTTTTTCTAATTCTTTAGATATATAAACAAGCTGAGCAGGATTCACAAAATCTGCTTTTAAACCAATTTCGTAATAGCTTTTTAAAGGGTTATCTCCTAAAAAAGTTAAAAAATCTTCTCCTATATCTTTACTAAATTCTTCTGCTGCCTGTTTTTTAGATACAAAATTTACTTTGTTAACGTATTCTTTTTCTTTTAAAAAAGTTTCCAAACCTTTTTTATCAGTATCTTTTATATTGTTTTTTAGATACAAGGTAACCGATACTTTTTCTTTAAAATAACCGCTTAAATTTCTATATTTTAAAACGGTTAAGCCTAAAAAACCTACCATTAACAATACCATTGTAATGCTTAACACTACAGATAGGTACGATGCAAGCAATCGTCTTTTCTGATATTTTTCAAAAGATTTAGACATACGTTAATTTCAAATTTTGTCTGCAAGGTACTATCAAAAAATGAGTATTAAAAATTTTGTTATCAGTATAAAGAAGTAAGTATTGAAGGATAAACTTGTTAATTGAAGATTTCTTAATTTGTAATTGTAAAATCGTGATTCATAATTGTATCTTTGCACTATGGAAGAAACAAATAGACAAAAGAAAATTGCTGGGGTAATTCAAAAAGATTTAGCAGAAGTTTTACAGGCCGATGCTAGAAATGGATTGCGTGGAGTTATTATATCTGTATCTAAAGTAAATGTTACTGCAGATTTAGGGCAAGCAAAAGCTTACTTAAGTGTATTTCCATCAGACAAAAGAGATGTTATTTTAAAAGCGGTTACAGAAAACACAGTTTCTATTCGTCACGAATTGGCTCAACGTACCAAACATCAATTAAGAAGAATGCCAAACTTGTTATTTTTTGGTGATGATTCTTTAGACTATATAGAAAATATTGATGCTTCTTTAAAAGGAAAAGATGTGAACCCAATTCACAACCCTGAAATTTTAGACAAAAGAAAAAAATCTTAAGCATTTGAGATTTCCGCTATACATTGCCCAACGATATTTAAAATCTAAAAGCGGTAATAATATTATAAATATTGTTACCATTTTAGCTTGTATGGGAGTAATAGCAGGAACCATGGCTCTTTTTATTGTTCTTTCCGTCTTTTCTGGAATTAAAGATTATAGCCTTAGTATTTTAGACACAAATACACCCGATATTAGAATTACTCCCAATCAAGGAAAATCTTTTTTGGTAGATACTAATTTCATCAACACACTTGCTAACAGCCCTGACTCTATAACTTACACAAAGGTATTAGAAGAACGCGCTTTTTTTAAAAACAAAGACAAAGAAGCTATTGCTTTTATTAAAGGAGTAGACAGTTTATTTAACAAAGTAACTCCTGTAGACTCGTCTATTATGGTAGGAGAATGGTTTTCTAATAACAGTACTAATAGTTGTGTGGCTGGTTTTAGACTAACTAGAGAATTAGACTTAAATGTTTATACCGATAGATTACTTACCTATGTTCCTAAAGCAGGTAAAGGCTATATTACTGATCCTAAAAATGCTTTTAAAAATATAAATCCACAAGTAATTGGTGTCATCTCTAATCAAAATCAAGAAGATAACAAATACGTTTACGTTCCCATATCACTATCACAAGAACTGCTTAATAAACAAGCGAATGAGGTTAGTTATATTGACATTAAAGTGCATGCTAAAAACTCTAAGAATACCTTAAACTACTTAAAAAACAAACTTACAAACTACTCTGTTTCTAAAAGAGAAGAATTGAATAGTTCTTTTTACAAAATTTTAAATTCCGAAAAACTAATTGCTTATTTAGTTTCTTTATTGGTAGTTGTAATGGTATTGTCTAACACTAGCGGAACCATTATTATGGTAATTGTTGACAAAAAGAAGGATATAAAAACTCTTGTAAACATGGGAGCTCCTCTAAAAAAAGTAAGACGTATTTTTGCTATTTACGGATTTCTATTAAACTTAGCGGGAATGTTTATTGGATTGATTTTTGGAATTGGTTTGGTTTTTCTTCAACTTAATTTTGAGCTAATTATGATTACTCCTAGCATTGCTTATCCTATTGCTTTTGAATGGCAAAATGTAACCGTAGTTTGTTGTACTATTGTTATTTTTGGAGCTTTGGCTAGTTTATTGGCTAGTGGTAGAATTTCTGATAAATTTATAAAAAGAAGATAGATTCATTCATTAGTGTAAAACACACAGTATTCAGAAACTTGTTCTCAACTCTGCCTGAATCCCTAATAGATCATCAAGTAGCCTGTACAAAGCTGAGACGAAGTAGAGCGAGATCTAAAATTTATTTCTGCATTAAACGTTCTTGAGAAACATTTCCAAAACGATCAACAATCTCATTCATTATATTATAAACTCCCTGTGCAGAATCTTCTGTTACCAAACGAATTCTATACTCCTTAAAGTTTTTAATCCCCTTAAAATAATTAGCATAATGTCTTCTAGTTTCCATTACGGCTTGTATTTCACTTTCTTTCCAGGCAATTTCCATTTCTAAGTGTCTGCGTGCCACCTCTACTCTATCTGTAATAGAAGCTACTGGCAAATGCTCACCTGTAGCCATAAAATGTTTTACTTCTTTAAAAAACCAAGGATTTCCTATAGATGCTCTACCAATCATACAACCGTCTAGACCGTATTCATCCCTCATTTCAATCGCTCTTTCTGGTGTGTTTACATCTCCATTTCCAAACACAGGAATATGCATACGTTGATTGTTTTTTACAGCTGCAATTCTAGTCCAATCTGCATTCCCTTTATACATTTGTGCTCTGGTACGACCATGAATTGAAATGGCTGCACACCCCACATCTTGCAAACGTTCTGCTACCTCTTCAATCATAATAGAACTATCATCCCACCCCAAACGAGTTTTAACCGTAACAGGTAAATGGGTATGTTTTACCATTTCTTTGGTTAAAGAAACCATTAAATCTATATCTTTTAAAATACCAGCACCAGCACCTTTGCTCACTACTTTTTTTACAGGACATCCAAAATTGATATCAATAATATCTGGTTTAGATTGTTCTACAATTTCTACGGTACGCAACATAGACTCTAAATTAGCTCCAAAAATCTGAATTCCAACAGGACGTTCTTTTTCATAGATATCCAGTTTTTTCACACTTTTAGCCGCATCACGAATCAATCCTTCGGATGATATAAATTCTGTATACACCAAATCTGCTCCTTGTTCTTTACACAAAGCTCTAAAAGGAGGATCACTAACATCTTCCATAGGTGCTAACAACAAAGGAAAGTCACACAGTTCTATATCACCAATTTTAACCATAATACACTAATTTTTAGCTTCCAAAAAATTTGGATTGCAAAGATACTATTTTAATAATAACCAATTTACAAATACAAAAGGGTTATTGTGAGTCTTATTTTAATTATAACTAATACTTTATTGATTTAAACAGAAAAAGTTCCCCATATTTTGGAGAACTTTTATAGCTATATTTATAAAAAATTAAACTTCGCTTTCTGGAGCTAATTCAATCTCTAAACCATCTAAATCTTCTGTTATGGCTAACTGACACCCTAAACGACTATTATCTTCCACGTAAAATGCTTGATCTAACATATCTTCTTCAGCATCTTGTTTTTCTGGCAATTCATGGTCAGACAAAATATAACACTGACAAGAAGCACACATTGCCATACCACCGCAAGTTCCTTCTACAGGTAATTCGTAAGCTTTACAAAGTTCCATAATGTTCATTGCCATATCCGTTGGGGCTTGTAACTCATGAACTACTCCTTCTCTATCTTTAATCTTAATGGTAATATCAGACATTGTACTGAATTTTAATTAACTATGTTGCTAAAATTGAGGTGCAAAGATACAACCTAAACCTTAATTAATAAAAATATTAGAGAATAATTAAAAGATAAGCATCCTGGTAAAAATCTTATTAAGTTTGTTGTTATGATAGAAGATTATTTTAAAAGTTATAAGATTTTTACAGATACAGAAATTCAAAACTTTATCAAACACTTTGAAGTAAAGCAAGTAAAAAAGAATGATTTTTTTGTAAAACAAGGTGCTACATGTAACAAAGTAGCCTATGTAAACAATGGAGTTTTTAGATCTTTTACTTCTTCACAAAATGGAGAAAACACTAGTTGTTGCTTTAGATTTCCTCACAAATTAATGACTGCTTACTCTGCTTTTATAAGTAACAATACTAGCCAAGAAAGCATACAAGCTATTTGTGATGCTGAAATACTAGTAATTGACAAAAACAAACTAGAGGAGCTAGGTAAAGAAAATTACAAATGGCTCTTATTTTCTAAAACAATTGCTGAGGAAGAGTACTTAGAATTAGAACAACGTATTTTTCAACTACAAAGTAAAAGTGCTTTACAAAAGTACAATCAATTACTTTTAGATCAACCAGAATATATTCAACAGATTCCCCTGCATTATTTAGCCTCTTACCTTGGTATTACACAAAGACATTTAAGTAGAATTAGAAAAGAAGTTACCTTTTAGACAAATGTCCTAAAACTAGAAATACATTCATTTTACTTTTGTTGAAAACAGATATAAAATGAAAAAAATTGTAATTATTAATGGACATCCAAATAAAGAATCTTTAAATTTTGAAATTTCTTCTCGTTACAAAAAAGGAGCACTAAAATCTAAAGCGGAAGTAAAAGAAATCACTATTTCTGATTTAAATTTTAATCCAAACTTAAAACAAGGTTACCAACAAAGAACAATACTAGAACCTGATTTACTTGCTGCATGGAATATTATTAAATGGGCAGATCATTTAGTATGGATTCATCCTGTATGGTGGGGAGGTTTACCTGCCGTAACTAAAGCTTTTATTGATCGATTATTTTTACCTGGATTTGCATTTAACTACATAGAAAACTCTATCAAATGGGAAAAACTTTTAGCAGGTAAAACAGCTCATATCATCACTACTTTAGACCAACCTAGTTGGTATTACAGGTGGGGTTATGGTAGACCTAGTATCAACCAATTAAAAAAATCAACATTGGCTTTTTGTGGCATCAAAACTAAAAAAGTTACTTATTTTGAAAATGTAAAAACCGCAAAACCAAACAAATTAAATAGTTGGCTAAATAAGGCTGAAAACCTAGGTTATAAACAAATATAATTCCATAAAAAAACGCTTAAAGCAGTTAGCTTTAAGCGTTTTTTTATTTTATATAGAAAGTAATTAGATTTTAATTACTGCTGCTTTTTTAGCTTCTTTCTTTTCTCCATCAAATCCTTCAACACCATTTACAGTAGTGTACTTCATTACATAACGTTTACCAGGGTTGATAATATTATATGCGTATTGAACTGCAATAGTAGCTTCGTGAAAACCACATAGGATTAATTTCAATTTACCAGGATAGGTGTTTACATCTCCAATGGCAAAAATACCAGGAATATTTGTAGAATAATCTAATGCGTTGTTTACTACAATCGCATTTTTCTCAATCTCTAATCCCCAGTCTGCAATAGGTCCTAATTTAGGAGACAATCCAAACAATGGAATAAAATGATCACATTCTTTTACAATATCACCATCGTGTTTATGCTTAATTAACACAGACTCAACTTTTCCTTCACCATTAATTCCTTTTACCTCAGCTTCTGTAATTAAGTTAATTTTACCTGATTTAGACAATTCAACCACTTTTTCTACTGAATCTAAAGCTCCACGGAAATCATTTCTACGGTGTACTAAAGATACTTCACTAGCTACATCAGACAAGAAAATAGCCCAGTCTAAAGCTGAATCTCCACCTCCAGAAATCACAACACGTTTATCACGATATAATTCTGGATCACGGATAATGTATTCAACTCCTTTATCTTCAAAATCTACCAATTCTTTAATAGGTGGTTTACGTGGTTCAAAAGAACCTAAACCTCCAGCAATAAATACAGTTGGAGCATAATGCTCTGTTCCTTTATTGGTTACAACCTTAAAGGTTCCGTCTTCTAGCTTTTCAATAGTTTGCGCTCTTTCACCTAAGGTATAACCTGGTTCAAATGGCTTAATTTGTTCTGCTAAATTATCTATTAAATCTCCTGCTAACACTTCTGGATACGCAGGAATATCATAAATAGGCTTCTTTGGATATATCTCCGAACATTGTCCTCCTGGTTGTGCCAATGCATCAATTAAATGACAACGTAACTTTAACAATCCTGCTTCGAAAACCGTAAACATACCCACTGGTCCTGCTCCGATGATTAAGATATCTGTTTTAATCATTATCTTACTTTTTTTATTTATTATCGTTTTAAATAACGGTTGTAAAATTCGGAATAAATTTCCGATCAATCATTATTTTTTTACTCTTTTATCTTGTTTTTAACGTCTCCCACCAATCCTTTGGTAAATTCGTTCATCTTTTCTACTTTCTCTTCAAAATTTCCTTTGATGGTATCTCTATACTTATTTAAATATTCTGCCAAATCATCTATATTTTCTGGCAATACAGATTCAAAAAACTGACGTAATCGTTTTGCCATAGTAGGAGATTTTCCGTTGGTAGAAATACCAATTTTAACATTTCCCTTGGTTACAATTCCTCCCATATAAAAATCACAATATGGAGGATTATCCGCCAAATTCACCAAAATAGAACGCTCTTTACAGTCGTTATAAACTTTTAAGTTTACAGCAGGTATATCTGTAGTTGCAATAACTATATGTTTACCCTCTAGCATACTCGCATCATACTTACCAAGTATTCTACGCACATTAGCTGCATTGTCAGCTTTCTCAATAGTTTCTTCTCTGTACATTGGAGAAATCATTGTGATTTTTGCATCTGGACTAGATTTTAGCATAAAAGATATTTTCTCTAACGCTACGTTTCCTCCACCAACAACTAATACATTTAATGCTGTTACTTTTAAAAAAACGGGATATAATTGATTTTTTTCCATTATAAAGATTGTCCTTTTTTATTCAACAAGTATGTATATAACACTTCACTTTCTTTTACCGTTTTACCTATTACAATCATAGACGGATTCGTTAATCCTTTTTGATTGATAATTTCTAAAATAGTAGAGATGTTACCCACAGCTAAACGCTCAATATTTTTTGTCCCATTTTCTATAATAGCTACAGGAATTTCAGTTTTGCCCAATGCTATAAAAGCATTCACAATTTTTTCTAGCTTACTCATCCCCATCAATACAACAATGGTTACGTTAGATTTTGCTGCTGCTTCTACATCTTCACTTAACTCTACTTCTGAAGTAGTTCCTGTTATCACTCTAAAACTTTCATTGACTCCTCTTTGGGTTAATGAAATTCCATAACTAGCAGGTGCTGCAATCGCAGAGGTAACTCCTGACACAATTTCAAAATCAATCCCTTTTTCTAGAACATATTTTAACTCTTCGGCTCCACGTCCAAAAATAAAAGGATCTCCTCCTTTAAGTCTTACTACGTGTTTTCCCTGAACAGCATGTTCTACAATTAGTTCTTGAATTTTTTCTTGAATGAACTTATGCATTCCTCTTCGTTTACCCACAAAGATTTTTTCTGCATTGGGTGCATGCTTTAATAACTCTTCATTAGCCAAAGCATCATACAAAACAACATCAGCTTCGTTAAGAGCTCTTACTCCTTTTAGTGTAATTAATTCTGGATCTCCAGGTCCTGCTCCTACTAATGTTAACTTTCCTTTACTCATACCTTTTAGGTAGTTAAGGAGTTAAGGAGTTAGCAACAGCTCTGCTGTTTAGGAGTTCAGAATTCAGCTTTATACACTTAAAATTCTTAACTTCTGTTTGCGATAGCAAACTCTAACTTCTTAACTACTTAAATTCTTAATATTTATTCTGCTAATTCAGCTTGTCTGTATGCTTCAATCAATCCAAAGAATTTTTCTGCATCAGCAATGTAAGATTTTGCAAATTCTTCTGATTGTGCATTTTGGTTAATTTGATAGATGAACGATTCAAAATCAGTTCCTAAATCAATTTTTCCTCCTTGAACAAAAATTTCATTAAAATCAGAAATAATTTTATTGTGCGTATTTGTTTTTGTTCCCTCTGCTGTTAAAATTGCTTTAGCTGTGTGTACAATTGAGCTATATGCAAAATAAATAGCATCACTTAATTTTCCACCTTCTAAAGCCTCTTTAGCATTGTTTAATTTCTCCTTAGAATCGTACAACAAAGTAGCTACTAAATCAATAACAACACCAGCACACTCTCCTGTACCAACTGCTTTCTCGTACTTTTCCTCGTTCCCCCAATCTATAAAATCAGATTCTACTAAATCATCTGTAGTAGATAATGGTTTTAAGAAATCGTAGAAATATTTTTGTCCTCCTCTAGATTCGTAGTATTCAATAAAATCTACTCCTCCAGAATTTTCTATATAATCATTTAAGATCAATCTTAAAGCTTCTGGACCTCTTTTAGACGGTACTTTAATTACTTTATCTGCAATTCTAGCAGCACCATCACCTAAAGTTCCACCACCTAATAATACTTGTAAAGCTGGAGCGACATACTTACCTGCTTTAACAGACATTCCTTGAAAACCAATATTACACAAGTTGTGTTGTCCACAAGCGTTCATACATCCAGAAATCTTAATCACCAAATCTGATTCTGTTGCAAACTCAGGGTATTCTGCTCTTAATACTTTCTCTAATTCAACCGCTGCTCCTGTAGAAGATGCAATTCCTAAGTTACAAGTATCTGTACCAGGACATGCTGTAATATCAGCAATTGCTTCATAACCTAATTCAGTAAATCCTAATTCCTTTAATTTTGTATAAAAGAATGGTAATAAATCCTCACGTACGTGACGAACTAATATATTTTGACGTAGCGTGAATCTTAATTCATCTGCTGCGTATTCTTTAATTAATGCAGCCAAAGCTCTTGCTTCTGGCAAGTAAAAATCTCCAATATTTACTTTAATTCCAATCGCAAATAACCCATCTTGTTTTTGTGCAAATACATTGTTTGCTTTCCAAGCTTCATATCCTGCAACATCATCAATAACTACTTCTGGAGCTGTAATTTTAGATACATCTGGATTGTTATTAAATCCTTCTGTTACAATAGCAACCGTTTGATTAGATAATGCCAATTGCTCTTTAGCAACTATTTCATTAAAAGCTTCTAAACCTAAATCTTTTACCAAGAATTTTAGACGAGCTTTTGCTCTTTTAGAACGCTCTCCGTACCTATCAAAAACACGTAAAATAGATTCCATATAAGGAATAATTTTATCTGCTTCTAAGAAATCAAAAGCTACATCTGCTAAACGAGGCTGAGAACCTAATCCTCCTGCTAACATTACTTTAAATCCTAAAACAAGTTTACCATCAATAACTTTAATTTTTGCAATAAAACCTATATCATGCATGTAAGACAACGCGGTGTCATCTTCTGCTGATGAGAAAGAAACTTTAAACTTACGTCCTAATTCTTGACAGATTGGGTTACGCAAGAAAAATTTAAATACAGCATCTGCATAAGGAGTTACATCAAATGGTTCCTCTGGATTGATTCCTGCATCTGGTGATGCGGTTACGTTACGTACTGCGTTACCACAAGCTTCACGCAAAGTAATATCACTTTTTTCTAATTCTGCCCACAACTCAGGAGTTCTATCTAAACTCACATAGTGAATTTGAATGTCTTGACGAGTGGTAATATGCAAACGTCCTCTTGAATATTCTTCTGAAACGTTACAAATTCTTAATAATTGATCTGAAGTTACTTTACCGTATGGTAATTTAATACGAATCATTTGTACACCAAACTGACGTTGACCGTATACACCACGAGCTAAACGTAAACTTCTAAATTTTTCTTCATCAATTTTACCATCGTAAAACTGTTGAATTTTATCTCCTAATTCAATAATATCTTTTTGAACAATAGGATTTTCTATTTCTGATCTAAAACTTTGCATGGTCAAAAACTTTGTTTTTAGTATTAAGTATAGAGTACTGAGTATTAAGATAATCTTACTACACAAATTAAAACTCTAACTTTAAATCATATTTTATTAATATTTACTTCTCAACGAGTAAACTTTATACTCTGTACTATTTATTGTATAAATCCAGCTCCCGATGTATTATTTGTTTGAGGGTCTATTAAAATAAAAGATCCTGTTGTTTTGTTAACTTCATATGTGTCGTAAAACAATGTTTTAGCTAACTTAAAAGATACTTTTCCTATCTCATTAATTTTTAATTCTGTAGCTGCTGCTTCTCCTGAAAAATCTGTAGCAATTACAGCATCTATAGAAGCTACTTTTGCAGCAATTACATTTGCACCTTGTTGTAATAAATATTTTTTACCAACAACTAAATTAGTACTATCCATCCAACAAATCTTAGCATTTAATGCTTTTGTTTCTTTTGGCAACTCTGATGATTTTACAATAATATCTCCTCGAGAAATATTGATATCATTCTCTAAAGTTACATTGATAGAAGTTCCTCTTTCTGCAACTTTATACTTTTTATCAAAAAAGTAAATATCTTTTACTTTAGAAGCTGTTTTTGATGGCAATACTGTTACCTCATCACCTACAGCTAAATTACCTCCATACAATTTACCAGCATACCCTCTAAAATCATGAAACTCATCTGTTTTAGGACGAACTACTGTTTGAACTGGCAAACGTGCTACAGATTCTTCGTAAACATCTTGAGCTTCTAATTTCTCAAAATGTTCTAACAATGTAGTACCTGTATACCAAGGTGTGTTTTCTGATCTATTTACTACATTATCTCCTTGCAAAGCAGATACTGGAATAAAAGTAATGTTTTGAGTAGAACCTGCTCTTTTTGCCAAAGCTGTAATTTCAGCTTTAATTGCATCAAAATTATCTTGAGCAAAATCCACCAAATCCATTTTGTTCACTGCTACAATAATATCTTTCACTTTTAACAAGTTATTGATAAAAAAGTGACGATATGTTTGTTCTATAACTCCGTTACGAGCATCTACTAAAATAATAGCTGCTTGTGATGTAGAAGCACCAGTAACCATGTTACGAGTATATTCTACGTGTCCTGGAGTATCTGCAATAATGTAACTTTTCTTGGCAGTAGAAAAGTAAATATGCGCTACATCAATTGTAATTCCTTGCTCTCTTTCTGCAACCAAACCATCTGTAGCTAAAGAAAAATCTAAATAATCAAATCCTTTTTGCTTACTAGTGCGCTCAATTGCTTCTAATTTATCGTCTGTTAAAGAACGTGTATCGTATAAAATACGTCCTATCAACGTACTTTTTCCATCATCTACACTTCCTGCTGTTGCTATTTTTAAAACTTCCATTTTACTTATAGTATTAAGTACTGAGTACTGAGTATTAAGTTTCAGTGACTTCGTGTACTTTCTGTGTTTTTTAATTCTTTTATCTATGTACTTTGTACGAACTACTTTGTACTATTAAAAGTACCCTTGTTGTTTACGTTTTTCCATGGCTGCTTCAGAACGTTTATCATCTATACGAGCACCACGTTCTGAGATAGAAGAATCTCTAATTTCTTGAACAACTTTACCTATAGAAACAGCATCAGACAATACAGCTGCTGTACAGCTCATATCTCCTACAGTTCTAAAACGAACCATCATTTCTTTTACTTCTTCATCTTCTGCACGGAACACAACATCATCTTCTGCAGACCAAATCATTCCATCTCTTAAAAACACGTTACGTTTGTGTGCAAAGTAAATTGATGGAATTTCAATTTCTTCTCTTTCTATATAAGACCAAACATCTAATTCTGTCCAGTTAGAAATAGGAAAACAACGTACGTTTTGTCCTAATTCAATTTTACCGTTTAATAAATCGAATAATTCTGGACGTTGGTTTTTTTCATCCCATTCTCCAAAATCAGAACGAACTGAAAAAATACGTTCTTTTGCACGTGCCTTTTCTTCATCTCTACGTGCACCTCCAATAGCTGCATCAAAACCAAACTCCTCAATTGCATCTAACAATGTTTCGGTTTGTAACATGTTACGAGAAGCATACTTTCCTGTTTCTTCAACCACTTTACCAGAATCTATATTGTCTTGTACATTACGTACAATCAACTCAATCCCTAATTCTTTTGCCAAACGATCTCTAAACTCAATCGTTTCTGGAAAGTTATGTCCTGTGTCTACATGTAAAAAAGGAAAAGGAATTTTAGCTGGCCAGAAAGCTTTTTGAGCCAATCTTACCAAAGTAATAGAATCTTTACCTCCAGAAAATAACAACACTGGTTTTTCAAATTGTGCTGCCACCTCTCTTAAGATATAGATTGCTTCACTTTCTAATGTATTTACTCTTAAATCGTTCATTTATTTTAGTATTTAGTAGTTAGTACAGAGTACTAAGACTACAACTGCTACGTATGTTTTATATTTTTATTGATGCCTAAACATCAAAGCTTTAATTCTTACTACTTAATATTTTGTACTCAGTACTAATTAAGCATGCAATCCGCACTCTCTATTTCCTAAAACTTTAGTAGGATCAAAATATTTGTGCTCGTTTGGGATCTTATTTTCTTCTAAATAAGCATCTAATTGCTCGTCAGAATAATTGTAAAACGGACTTACTTTTAATATTCCATCTGCTCCTTGAGACACAATACTAATAGAATCTCTAAAAGCAGTTTGTCCTTTTCTTAAATTAGTAAACCAAACATCTGGTTGATGAGCATCCATTGCTCTTTTAAACGGCTCTAACTTTACTTGTTCTGTAAACACCTTGTGCATTGGATCGTCTATTTGTGGAATTCCCATAACAGCATCTCTATGAGAAGATGTTTGTTTTGGCACATATAAATCTATATTTAAATCCAATAATTTAATCAACTCCTCTGCGTGCTTGTATGTATTACGAGTATTGTAACCTGTATCACACCAAACAACATCAATACCTGGTTTCACATTTGTAACCGCGTGAAGAATTGCTCCTTCATAAGGTCTAAAATTGGTTGTAATTACTGGTTTTTTAGCGTGAATTATAGCCCATGCTATAATTTGTGCAGGAGATTTTCCTTCTAACTCTTGATTGAATTGAGCGACTTGCTCATCTGTGAATTTCTTACTCATTTTTACCCCATTTTATTGCGTTCCACGCACGTTCATGAAAAAAGTATAATATCATTTTTGTTACAAAATCAATAGAAGCTATTGATGATGCCATTGAAAGATTTCCGGTAGCATACCAAGATACCAATAAAGTATCTAATGTTCCCACTACTCTCCAACTCACTGCTTTTACAACACTACGAATTGGCTTATCTGATGACGTAGACTCTTTAAAGCTAGCATCTGATTTATTCCCTAAAATCTTTTCTGTTATCATTCTTCTTTTTATTCTTTTCACTTATTACCCCACTCAATAAGTAGGAAATAACAATAAGTAGGTCGCAAAGATATAGTTTTAATTACATGCACACAATAAAAAAAATAAAAATCTACAAATTTAGTAGGGTACTGAACAAAACTACTGAGCAAGAGCTCTAGCTAGTTAAAAAATTGACAAAGTAAATAGTAAGCTTAGAGAGTTTTTAAAAAACCAAGAACGACAGCTTGTTCATCAGAGTGAACAAAAAGTTCTTGAAAATTTGGCATTACAGCACCAAAACCAGCCATAGAGGCAGAATGATTATTATCTTTTATTACAGGTTCAATTCCTTTTTCTTGCAACAATTGTTTTATATGCTCTACTTCTACCAAACTACCTGAAAACACTTTAACGTATGACATAATTAATAAGTGATTAAATCTTCTAAAGAATTATTTCTAAACACTGCTAAAGAACTATCTCTAACCTGAATCATTAATTTATTAACCGCACAAACAGTTTCATCAGGGCAATCATCACACTTCTTATAAAAATTTAAAGAAACACAAGGAACCATAGCAATGGGGCCTTCTAAAGTACGAATAATATCTGTCATTAGGATATCTTTTGGCAAACGAGCCAAAAAATAACCTCCTCCTTTTCCTTTTTTAGAATCTAACACTCCAGCTTTTCTTAATTCCAAAAGAATTCTTTCTAAAAACTTAACAGATATGTTTTCACTCTCTGCAATTTCTGAAATCTGGACAGGGCAATTTTTATTTGTTTTAGCCAAATAAGTCAAAGCCTTAATACCGTATTTTGTTTTCTTTGATAACATAAAAACAAATATACAAATCCTACTGACATAGTAGATTTAAATATAATTCTTAAAAAAACAATAAAAAAGCCCGATGTGACCATCGAGCTTAGTTGAGTATAAAACAAACTTATTAATAAAAATACATTTTACTAATGAGTACCGATATAGACGAATCCGTCTTTAATTTTTACAGGATAAATTGCAATAGGTTCTAAATCCCCATTTAAATTCTCACCTGTTTCTAATGAAAATGTATTTTTCAACAATGGACAAGCAATTTTTGGAACCCCTTTATGATCTCCCAACATCCCTCTTGACAACACCATTTCGTTTTTTGCTGGCGATAAATTTTGGCATGCATACCAATTATTAAATCTCTCAAAATTAAACACTGCAATTTGTAGGTCTTTATATTTAACACATGCCCCACCATTTACAGAAAAAGCACTTATCGGAGCAGCTTTAAACCACTCTTTTACCTCATCTACTTTTACCGTTTTATATTTAGATTGTAATGTATCCATAATGTTTCTCGAATTTAAATTTTAAAATACTCTTAGTTATTATAAAGAAATTACTTCCAAAGTTCTGGCATTTTTTGATCTCTCATTGGCACAAATGCTATGTTATCATCTCTATCGTCTGAGTTTACAAAGTGAGAGAAACGATCTTTCATTGTATCACTTTCCACTACTTGTTTCCACTCACATTCATAAGCATCTACCAATAAATCCATTTGAGCCTCCAACTCAGCATTAATCCCTAGGCTATCTTCTACAACAACTTTTTTAAGTTGTTCAATACCCCCTTCTAGTTTATCTAACCAAGCCGCAGTACGCATTAATGGTGCTGCTGTTTCTATATAATAAATTAAGAATCTATCTAAGTATTTTACTACAGTTTCGTTATCTATTTGCTCAGCTAATAACTCAGCATGCCTAGGCGTAGCTCCACCATTACCACACACATATAAGTTCCAACCTCCTTCTACAGCAATAATTCCAAAATCCTTTCCTCTAGCCTCTGCACATTCACGAATACAACCAGAAACACCACCTTTAATTTTATGAGGCGAGCGCAATCCTTTGTATCTGTTTTCTAACTCAATAGCGAAAGTAATAGACTCATCCATACCATAACGACACCATGTAGACCCTACACAAGACTTAACAGTACGTAAAGATTTACCATAAGCATGCCCCGATTCAAAACCTTCTGCAATTAACTCTGTCCAAATTGCAGGTAAATCATTTAGTTCAGCACCAAAGAAATCGATTCTTGCCCCTCCTGTAATCTTAGTATATAAATTATATTTTTTTCCTATTTGACCTAAAACAATTAATTGTTCTGGTGTAACTTCTCCTCCAGCAATTCTTGGCACAACTGAATAGGTTCCATTTCTTTGAATATTTGCTAAGAACTTATCATTGGAGTCTTGAGAAACGTCTTCTTTATTTGGAGTATGATTGTATAAACTTGCTAAAATAGAAGAAACAGCTGGCTGACAAAGCTCACATCCTTTTCCTTCTCCACAAGCATCTAAAGCCTCATCAAAAGAAGTAACCTTTTTTACTTTTAGAATAGAATACAATTCTTGTCTAGAATATTGAAAGTGATCACAAATAACATCTTTTACAACCTTCCCCATAGACTTTAATGTCTCTGTAACTAAATCTGTTACCATTGGCTTACACCCACCACAACCTGTAGTTGCTTTGGTAGCAGCAACAACACTTGCAAGATCTTCATTACCATCTTCTGTAACAGAGCAACAAATTTGCCCTTTTGTAACAGCTTCACAAGAACAAACCACTGCAGAATCTGGTAAATCTAGAGCAGAACCAAAACTAGCTTCTTCTCCACCTCTAGCTCCTAAAATTAAATCTTCAGGATTTTCTGGAATAGCCATTCCGTTTAAGAAAATTTGGTGCAACATATTATAATCACTTGCATCACCAACTAAAATCCCTCCTAGTAATTTTTTACCATCTTTAGAAACATTTATCTTTTTATAAATCCCTTGAAATTTATTTTCATAAACAATAGATTCGCTTTCTTTCGCTTCGTTTAAAGCATCACCAAAACTAGCAACATCAATACCACTTAATTTTAATTTGGTAGACATATCTATTGCACTTGGCATTAACGCTTCATCTCCTAATATATTATCAACCGCAACACCTGCCATATCGTACCCAGGAGCTACCAAACCATATATCATCTGGTTTAACAAAGCACATTCTCCAATAGCATAAATACTATCATCAGAAGTTTTCATGTTATTTGTTACCAAAATCCCCCCACGAGTTCCCACTTCCAACCCACAAGTTTTAGCCAATTCATCTCTAGGACGAATTCCTGCCGAAACCAACAACATATCAACAGGCAATGTTTCGTTTTCAGAAAACTTCATCCCTGTAATTGCCTTATCTCCTTCTATATTTTGAGTTCCTTTATTTAAAAGAATATCAATCCCTAAAGCTTCTAATTTATTTTGTAAAACCTGACTAGCTTCATTATCCAACTGCCTCGGCATTAATCTAGGAGCAAACTCCACTACAGAAGTTTCAAGTCCCATATCTATAATAGCCTTACCAGCTTCTAACCCTAACAACCCACCTCCTAAAATAGCAGCCTTACCATCTGGTTTTTGACTTTTAATTTTTGCCACATAAGCCATGGTAGCATCTAAATCCTCAATGGTTCTATATACAAACACCCCCTCTTTTTCTACTCCTGGAATAGGAGGAACAAAAGCTGAAGACCCTGTTGCTAACACTAAGTAATCATAAATATACTCCTTATCATTAATAGTTGTAATTGTTTTACTTGCTCTATGAACATCAGTTACACGTTCATTCGTAATTAATTCAATATTATTTTCCTCGTACCAAGATCTAGGAGCCATACTCAAACGCTCCGCATTCTGATCTGCAAAATACTCACTTAAGTGAACTCTATCATAAGCAGGCCTTGGCTCTTCACCAAAGACAATTACTTTATAATTATCACTTTCACTCTTAGCCATAAGCTTTTCACAAAACTTATAACCTACCATTCCGTTACCTATTACTAAAATTGTTTTCATATATAAATAAGTTTGTTTTACTTTGTACTACATGGCAAATATACGTAGTAATACTTAGATTAACAAAATTAATAAGTATATTTGTTCTTTAAATACGTAGAAACATGAATTACAGCTGTTCAGAATGCACAAACGAAAAGTGCTTAATTAAAAAAAACTTAGTACATATAAACAACCTAAATTCCGATATCACCAATCAGAAACACACTATACAGTGTAAAAAATCTAGACAGTTTATTATGGAAGGTGCTCCTGTAAACGGACTCTATTTTATATACAGCGGAAAAGTAAAAGTGATAAAAACAGGTTACAACGGAAAAGAACAAATACTAAGACTATCTAAAGACAGTGAGGTTATTGGCCATAGAGGTTTTGGAATGGGAGAAACCTACAAGATAGGAGCCACAGCTATTGAAGACACTATACTATGTAACTTTTCTACAGCTCTACTAAAAGAAATACTTTTAGCAGAACCAAAAGTAACTTTTGATTTTATGCATTTTTATGCCGAAGAACTTAACCGTAGTGAAACCAAAGTAAAGACAATGTCTCAGATGACGGTAAGGGAAAAAGTTATAGACATGCTATTATACATATATAGAAAGTTTGGAAACTCTGAAGACGGTACTTTAGGATTAGAACTATCTAGAAAAGAACTAGCAGATTACGCAGGTACAACAGACGAACAAGTAATACGTATTCTATCTGCCCTTAAGAAAGAAAATTTAATATACACGAAATCAAAAATAATTAAAATATTAAATATCAGTAAACTAAAGAAGGAAATCTCTGAACACAACTTCTTCTTAGATAGTTAAAAACTACGTAACCCTCAATACAATCAACAAAAAACTGCCTATAGGCAGTTTTTTTTATGCCTAAAAACTCATATTAACGTGTCTATTCAACAACTACGTAATTAAACTACGTACATATCTTTGCTAAAAGTAAGTATCAATACGTAATTAACTAAAATCACTTAATATGAAAATTACATTTTTAAAAGCTTCTACACTGTTTGCAGCTGCTATTATGTTAGCATCTTGTGGAGGAAAGAAAAAAGAAACTAAAACAGTAGAAACAACCACACCTGCTGTTACTAGTTTAGAAATTGAAAAACCACAATTAACATTTGGATTCATCAAACTAACCGATATGGCTCCTTTAGCAATTGCAAAAGAGAAAGGTTTTTTTGAAGACGAAGGTTTATTTGTTTCTGTAGAAGCACAATCTAACTGGAAAAATATTTTAGACAGAGTTATTGATGGTCAATTAGACGGATCTCACATGTTAGCAGGACAACCTATTGCCGCAGGAGCAGGGTTCGGTCGTCAGGCAGAATTAGTAACGGCTTTTTCTATGGACTTAAACGGAAACGGAATTACCGTATCTAACAAAGTATGGGAAGGAATGAAACCACACGTTAAAAAGGACGAAAACGGAAAACCAATTCACCCTATCAGTGCTGATGCATTAAAACCGGTTATTACCCAATACAAAAACGAAGGTAAGCCTTTTAAAATGGGAATGGTTTTTCCTGTATCTACACACAACTACGAAATTAGATATTGGTTAGCTGCTGCCGGAATTAAACCCGGTATGTATTCTGCAGACAATATTCAAGGTCAAATTGATGCTGAAGTATTGTTATCTGTAACTCCTCCACCACAAATGCCAGCTACATTAGAAGCAGGAACTATTTATGGATATTGTGTAGGTGAACCTTGGAACCAACAAGCAGTTGCTAAAGGAATTGGTGTACCAGTTACTACCAACTACGATATTTGGAAAAACAATCCAGAAAAAGTATTTGTAATGACGAAAGAATTTACAGAAAAATATCCAAACACCACTGTTGCTGTAACCAAAGCATTAATTAGAGCAGGACAATGGCTAGATGCTCCAGGAAACAGAACCGAAGCAGTAAAAATATTATCTATGCCACAATATGTTGGAGCAGATGAAACAGTACTTGCAAACTCTATGACTGGTACGTTTGAATTTGAAAAAGGTGACAAACGTGAAATGCCTGATTTTAACGTATTCTACCGTTACAACGCAACTTATCCATTTTATTCTGATGCAGTTTGGTTCTTAACTCAAATGAGAAGATGGGGACAAATTCCTGAAACTAAATCAGCTGAATGGTATGCTGAAACAGCCGCTAAAATTTACAGACCTGATATCTGGAAAAAAGCAGCAGATATTTTAGTTACAGAAGGTAAAATACCTGCAACGGACATTCCTGCAACAGACGGTTACAAACCTGCAACTACAGATTTTATTGATGGTAACAAATATGATGGTAAAGATCCAATAGGATACATCAATTCATTTAAAATTGGTAACAAAGACTAATCTACTTAAAAGATTACAAAATAAGGAGCACTAACTCTTAGCGCTCCTTATTTTAAAACTACTGAATATTTAAGAGCACATTAAGGAAAACACAATACATCATGAAAGATTCAATCATCAGAGTAATTAAGTTTATTGGACTTGGTTTTTTAGAACCATTAATACGTTTAATCAACAAAGAAGAACCTAAAAAAAACATCAAAGAAGTATTTAGAAAAATAGTTGCTCCTATAGCATCCGTTTTCATTTTTGTAGGACTTTGGCAATTAGGATCAACAGCTTTGTACAATATAGAAGCTGATTATAAGATTGAAGCAACGTTAAAAAGTCAAGGAGAAGCAGAAGCTCAAAAAGTAAAAGAATGTATGGAGTCTGGAGACCCTAGCTGTCAGCCAAACACACTACCCTCACCTGCTCAGGTGTACGCTTCTTATTTAACACTTTTAAAAGACCACAAAACAATTGCTGCTGATAAAAAAGCTTTTAAAGAAAAGACTTTTGAATTGAATAAAAAACGTGTAAAACAAGGAAAATCAATTATTACCTACACAGGTAGACCTTCATTTGTAGATCAAATCAAAACAAGTTTAAAAACTGTATTTGCAGGTTTTTTATTGGCTTTATTTATTGCTGTTCCTATTGGAATTGTAATTGGACTGAGTTCCACCTTAAGAGGTTCTATTAACTGGGTTATTCAAATTCTTAAACCTGTATCTCCCGTTGTATGGCTGTTATTAGTTTTTATGATTGTAAAAACATTGACTAAAAACTCAGAAGGAGATAGCGCGTTTATCATCTCATTTATTTCTGTAGGACTTTGTTCTATGTGGGCAACATTAGTAAACACAGCAATGGGAGTTGCCTCTGTTAACACAGATTATATAAACGTAGCAAAAATATTAAGACTAAGACCAATGCAAAAAATATTTAAAGTGATACTACCTGCATCTTTACCTTTAATTTTTACAGGATTACGTATTACTTTATCTGTAGCCTGGATGGTATTAATTGCTATAGAACTATTAGCACAATCACCAGGATTAGGATCATTTGTCTGGGAAGAGTTTCAAAATGGAGCCATGGATTCTAACTCAAAAATTATTGTAGCCATGTTTATTATTGGTATGATTGGTTTCGCTCTAGATAGAATCATGTTATTTATTCAAAACTTGATTTCATTCGAAAAAGAAACAATTTAAGAATCCTTAAACACAATATTATGGCAATATTAGAACTAAAAAACATCTATAAAACCTACAATCCTGCAAAGGAAGACAAAGGAGAGATTCTTGACAATATCAACCTAACTATTGAAGAAGGAGAGTTTGTAGCTATTGTTGGCTTTTCAGGAAGTGGAAAAACAACCTTAGTCAACCTAATTAATGGTCTGTTAAAACCAACAGAAGGTAAAGTTATTTTTAAAGGAAACACTGTAGAAGACACAAGTCACGAACGTGGAGTTATTTTTCAAAACTACTCACTACTACCTTGGCTAACGGTTTATCAAAATATAGATATGGCAATCCAAGAAGCATTTCCAAAAGCTTCTAAAAAAGAAAAAGACGTTAGAGTAAAAGAATATATAGAAATGGTAGGACTAACACACGCTACCAACAAAAGACCTAAAGAACTTTCCGGAGGAATGAGACAACGTGTTTCTGTAGCCAGAGCATTGGCCATGGATCCTGAAATGATTATTATGGACGAACCTCTTGGAGCGCTAGATGCTTTAACTCGTGGAAATTTACAAGATGAAATTCTTAAAATTTGGGAAAGAAACAAGCGCACGGCTTTATTAATTACCAACGATGTTGACGAAGCACTTTACATGGCTGATAGAATTATTCCATTAAAGCCAGGACCTAAAGCTACTTTAGGACCAGAATTTAAAGTAAACATAGAAAGACCCAGAAATAAAACAGCATTAAACGATGATCCTGAATACAAAAAAACTCGTAATCAGATTATTGAATATTTAATGAATTTAGGTGATGCCCAAGCAGCAGAAAGCACAGCAACTTATGAGTTGCCAGAAATTCAGCCAAAAGACTTTAGATGGGATGCTAATTAAAAAACTGTAACTATGACTCTTATTACCAACAACCCTAAAATAGAACGCTTTCCTTCTAACGAAGTAATGCTAGATTTAATAGACTTAAAAAAAGTATACCCAACACCCAAAGGTGATTATGTGGTTTTAGAAAACCTAAACCTTCAAATTAAAAAAGAAGAATTCATCACCATTATTGGTCACTCTGGTTGCGGAAAAACAACCATGCTTTCTATGATGGCTGGTTTGAATGAAATTTCTGGTGGAAAAATTTCCGTACTAGGAACTAGCATAAAAGGACCAGGACCTGATAGAGGTGTTATTTTTCAAGCACCAAGCTTAATGCCATGGTTAACCACAATGGAAAACGTAATGCTAGGTGTAAAAAAAGTATATCCTCATGCTAGTAAAAAGCAAAAGGAAGACATCTGTAAATACTATCTACACAAAGTAGGAATGGAAAGTTCTTTTCACAAAAGAGCTTCAGATATTTCCCAAGGAGAACAACAGCGTGTAGGTATTGCAAGGGCTTTTGCTATTAAACCTAAAGTACTATTATTAGACGAACCTTTTGGAATGTTAGATTCTTTAACCAGAGGTCAATTACAAGATGTATTGATTGATGTTTGGAACAAAGAAAAAATTACAGCCGTTATGATTACTCACGATGTGGATGAAGCTATTTTCTTAGCAGACAGAGTCGTAATGATGACGAGTGGACCCAGAGCAAAAATTGGAGATGTTTTACCTATTGAATTTGAAAGACCTAGAACACGTAAAGCAATCTTAGAACATGATGATTACTATAAATACAGAAAACATTTGATTGACTTTTTAGAACACTAAAACATGATGTAAATCATTTGAATTAAAAATCAACAACCTTAATATTAGCAACAAAACAAATAACTTAAATATTTATAATTATGAAATTAACTAAATCATTATTAGCTGCTACTTTTGCATTTACAGCAATTGCAAACGCACAAGAAACCCCAAGCTTTTCTTTAGAAGGAGAATTTAGACCCCGTTCAGAATGGTTTGGTCACGGACAATCTAAAACAGCAGCAACAGGAACAGATGGTTATGTTTCTACAAGTGTTAGAGCAGCTTTAAACGCAACTTACAAAACAGAAAGTTACACAACCTACTTAGGGATTCAAGAAGTATTCAAGTTTGGAGATCGTCCTCAAATATCAGCAACTGGAAACGGAAACTTTAGAGTACAAGAAGCTTGGGCAGACATTAAATTAAGCGAAACCTCAACTTTTAAAATTGGTCGCCAACCTTTATCTTATGATGATCAAAGAATTTTAGGAGGACTTGGTTGGGCACAACAAGCAAGAACTCACGATGCAGGTGTTTTTAAATACAACAAAGAAGGATACTCTTTAAATATTGGTGGTGCTTTAAACACTCCTGACAGTTCTATTTACGATACCGCTTCTTTATTTTCATATAGAGAAATGGCCTTTGTTCACGCTAACAAAAAATACAACAACTTTAACATAAGCGCGTTAATTTTAGCAAACACATACCAAGCCGCTACAGAAAACAAATCAACATTATTAACAGCTGGTTTACACGCTGATTATAAAATTGACATTGTTACCTTAAAAGCTAACGCTTATATTCAGGATGGTAAAAGAATTGGAGATTTAGATGTTAAAGGAGCTTACTTAGCTAGTTTAGATGCAAGTATTAAAGCCACCGAAAAAACAAGTATTAGCGCTGGAGCCGAATTTATCTCGGGAAAAAAAGATGATTCCGCTGCATTCTTTCCTTTGTACGGAACCAACCACGCATTTAATGGCTTGATGGATAGATTTTACGTAGGAAACCATGCAAACGCTGGTGGATTGGTAGATTTAAACTTAGGAATTGCTACAAATATTAAAGGATATGCTGTAAAAGTAAAAGGACACCACTTTTCTGAAGAATCCCTAGGAAAAGACAATTTAGGAACAGAATTAGATTTAGTTGTTGCCAAAAAATTTAAAGGATATTCTCTAGTAGGAGGTTATTCTCAATTTTTTGAACCAGATGCAGTTTCAGGAGCAAAAGACTCTCAAAACTGGGCTTGGCTTATGTTAGTAATTAAACCAAAATTTTTATAAAAAATTAAGGAATCCTTAAGCCTTAATTATTCAGTGTTAAAAGCCCGAGCATTTTGTTCGGGCTTTTTTCGTAAAGACCTGTAAACACAAGAGTTTTGATCATTTTTTAAACTGACAAAACACATTTACAAAGCCATCATAAAACAACAGATACACAACTGATTAACAGTCTTTAAACGAAAGTTTCATCTTATTTTTAAAAAAGAAAAATCAACAAACTAAAACCCTAAAATTATGAGCTCATTTTTATCCAAATTATTTGGCAAAAAGAAGACAGAAACCGTAGCTGAAAAAGAAGAAATTATCCCCGCAAAAACCATAGAATTGGTTCAAGTTTCTTTTGAAGCCGTAAAACCGATTGCAGCCACAGCAGCAGATATTTTTTATTCAAAATTGTTTGAATTAGACCCTAAACTTAAACCTATGTTTCCCGCTGCTGACAAAGACAAAATGAAAGAACAAGGAAACAAATTAATGACAATGCTTTCTGCCGCAGTTGCAGGACTCTCTAACATTGAAGCCTTAATTCCTGTATTACAAGACTTAGGAAAAAGACACATTGCTTATCGTGTTGAAAAATCACATTATGACACTGTTGGAGCCGCATTAATTGGTACTTTAGCCGTTGGTTTGGGAGATGATTTTACCCCAGAAGTTAAACAAGCTTGGACCGATGTTTACGGACTAATGGCATCTGTAATGATAGAAGCAGCTTATTAAACTTAACCCTAAAAATAATCAACATGAAAACCTTTATATTCCTTTTAAAAAAATTATTCTCTTTTATAACACTGTCTTTAATCCTTATTTCCTGTGGAGGTGTACCCGAGGAAACATCATCAACCAACTCTGAAAAAAAATCTTTTTCTGTAGCGGATGTTTTAACGATGGTAGCCCATGAAAACGACATAACAAGAACTCTTTACACCAAAGCAATTGTAGGAGGTGGTAAAAAACAAGGTTTTAAATTTGACGAAGATTGGCAAGATGAAAAAGTAGAAGCAGGTCCATTACCCGCTTTATTTTTAAGAGGTATTGCTAACGACATTCGCAAAGGAGATGTTCCTTTAGGACTTTATTTAAGTTCTGATTTCCCTATTAACGCATCTAACCAATTAGAAGGTAAACAAGCCGATTTATATAAAGATATTAAGGAAAACAGAAAACCTAAACATTTTTTTGACGAAGACACAAAACTATACACCGCTATGTTTGCAGATGTTGCAGGAGCACCAGCCTGTGTAAGCTGCCATAACAAACACCCAAAAACGACTAAAACCGACTGGAAATTAGGAGATGTTATGGGAACAACCACTTGGCAATATCCGGCAGATTCACTAAGCTACACCGAAGCAATGAGTGTTTTAAAAGCTTATAGAGATGGTACTACTGCTGTTTACAACGATTACTTAGAGGAAATTAAGAACTTTAAAGAAAGTGAGAAACCAGAAGTTGGAAAAAAATGGCCATCAAATGGTAAATACCTACCTGCACCAGAAGTATTTATTGATAGTGTAAGAAAACTATCTGCCTACATTACCATGTCTTCATTAATGAAATAAGAAACATCTTGAAAAATCAAAAAGCTATAACTTTTATAAGTCTAGTATTATTCTGTAGCTACATTCTACAGGATATACTTGGCTTAAAAATACCTTTTTTAGAAAATCTCCAATCTCAAGAATTATTTAAAAGATGGAGTGGGTTTGCTATAGCGTTATTTATAGCCTTTCAATGGTTTTTAACGTTTACTAGAATTATTACCAAACTAAAAAAACACGCTGTAACATTCACCAAAATTCACAAATGGATAGGAGCTTTTAGTCCTATACTATTCTACATACACGCAACAAGTTACGGATACGGATACCTAGCTCTATTAAGCTATGTCTTTTTTGCAAATATGCTACTTGGCACCATTAACCTTGATGTGATAAAATCTCATAAAGAGTGGATTTTTAAAGGATGGATGATAGCACATGTAAGCCTATCTATGCTTATTACAGTAATTCTATTTCTTCATATAGGAACTGTATTTTACTACAAATAACCGCAGGAACTACAACAATGATATTAAAAGTAACACATATAATTAAAGAAACTCCAGAAGCAGTAACTGTGTGTTTTAAAAATGGTAATTTTTTTAGAAAGATTAAATATTTACCTGGTCAATTCATCATGTTAGATTTTAAAATAGGAAAAGACACCGTAAAAAGAGCCTATTCTTTTAGCAGTAGCCCAGACACAGACAAAGACCTAAAAATTACAGTAAAAAAAGTAAAGAGCGGCTACGTTTCTAACTACATAAATAATGTATTAAAAGTTGGAGACAAAGTAAAGGTAGATATTGCGATGGGAACTTTTAACATTACCCCTAATAAAGAAAACAGTACACAATATATCCTTTTTGGAGCTGGTAGCGGTATCACTCCTGTGTATTCAATTCTAAAATCCGTAATAGCCAAAGAGCCTAAATCTAAAATACTTTTGATTTATGCGAATCACGACAAGGAGAATATTATTTTTTACAATGAGTTAAAAAAATTAGAACAAGAAAACGCTAATCAACTATATGTAGAGCATATTCTTAGCGAGAATCTAGACCCTAAACATCATACCGGTTTTTTAACACAAGAAATTCTAGAAATCATTTTTAACAAATACAACCTAACTTTTAGCAATCACAAATACATGATGTGTGGCCCAACAGGTTTTATGGACAACACCGTTCAGATCCTAAAAAATAAAGGTGTTGAAAGAAAACAAATAATGCTAGAGGCTTTTAAAGCTCCTACCATTAAAATAGATAGAAAAAACTTGGTTAGTAACGTAACCATTCACTACAACAAAGAAACGTATCAACTAGAAGTACCCGGTAACAAAACCATACTACAACAAGCCATGTCTAAAAACATACCTCTTCCCTATTCTTGTAGATCAGGAATGTGTAGTACCTGCAAAGGCAATTGTATAGATGGAGAAACTATTATGAGTAAAGGCCATCTACTTAGTGATGAACAAGTAAACGATGGAGAGGTTTTAACCTGTATTACGTATCCTAATAGCGAAAATGTAACGATTAAAATCGCCTAATTATGTTTGAAATTAATCCGCTTAGAAAAAGACAATTTTTTGGAATACTAATTGGTACTACAATAGCTATTACTGCTATTTTATGCTTGCTATTTGTAAAACCCGCAGAAGAATACCTAAGCATTGGCCCTATGAATACTGGTCATGAAGGATTTTCTTGCAACACCTGTCATGCAGATGCTAGAGGAAATTGGCTACAACAAATTCAATCCAATTCTGAACACGCACTTGGATTACGAAAAAAAATGGTAGAATTTGGATCTCTTCCTGTAAACACCAAAAAATGTCTTTCTTGTCACGATAGAGATAATGACAGACATCCTACACATCGTTTTTTAGAACCTAAACACCTAAAAGCCATTCAAAAAATTGATGCTACTAATTGTGCTACGTGCCATAACGAACACAACGGAATTAGAGTTAGTTTAACACAAGGCAACTATTGTATAAACTGCCACAGCGATACCAAAATTAAAGACGACCCTATAGACGTTCCTCATTCAGAATTGTTCAAAAAAGGGCTATGGACAACCTGCTTACAATGTCATGATTTTCACGGAAATCATCAAGCAGAAGCTGCTCTTTTAATGAAAGATACTATTCCCCTGAAAAAAATTAAGGCTTACTTTAAAGGAGGAGACGATCCTTACAAAGGAATCAAAAAATTTAAAGCTCTATCAGAACAAGAATGGATCAAAAAATATCTTAAAAAATAAAGCCTTTTAAAAATCAGAAACCTCCCATTATTATTCTTTAAAAACTTATTGATAAGATTTACGGATAAAACTACGTATATATACTTAATATATACGTATTTTTTATATCTTTGCGACTAGTAGCTTCTAAACCAGAAACCAATGTCTGCAAATAAATCATACAAAACAACTTGTTCTTACTGTGGAGTCGGTTGTGGAATTATAGTTAATAAAGATAATAACGGAACTTTAAAAGTTACAGGAGACACAGAACATCCTGTAAACAAAGGAATGCTTTGTTCTAAAGGGATGAATCTCCATTATGTTGCACAAGACACTACCGATCGTATTTTATATCCTGAAATGAAATGGAGTAAAAATCATCCATTAAAAAGAGTTTCTTGGGATACCGCTTTTGAAAGAGCTGCTGCGGTTTTTAAATCCATTATTAAAAAACACGGACCAGACAGTGTTGGTTTTTACGTATCTGGACAATGTTTAACCGAAGAATACTACTTAGTTAACAAACTAACCAAAGGTTTTATAGGAACCAACAATATAGATACCAACTCTAGGTTATGTATGAGTTCTGCAGTAGTGGGATATAAAAAAGCACTAGGTGAAGATTCTGTTCCTATTGCCTATGCTGATATTGAATTGGCCGATACTTTTTTAATTACAGGAGCAAATCCTGCTTGGTGCCACCCAATTTTATACAGAAGATTAGAAGCTCATAAAGAAGCCAATCCAGATACTAAGTTTATTGTGGTAGACCCACGTAAAACACAAACTGCTGCTATTGCAGATTTACATTTGCAAATTCAACAAGGAACCGATGTTATTTTAAACAATGCCATTGTTCGTGAATTGATTGAAACAGATAAAATTGATTTGGATTTTATTTTAAATCACACCAATAATTTTGAAGATGTAAAAAAACAAGTCTTTGAAACCTCTTTAGAAGAAGCTGCTAAAATTTGTGATATTCCTGCTGATGAAATTAAATTAGCTGCCAAATACATAGGAAATTCCAAAGGATTGATAAGCATGTGGACTATGGGACTAAACCAAAGTATTATTGGAGTAGATAAAAATGTATCGTTATTAAATATTTCTTTGGTAACCGGACAAATTGGTAAACCTGGTTCTGGACCTTTTTCTTTAACAGGACAACCTAATGCAATGGGAGGTCGTGAAGTTGGAGGAATGGCAAACTTGTTAGCTGTACACAAAGACTTAAACAATCCAGAACACAGAAAAGAAGTTTCAGATTTTTGGGGAAGCAATCCCATCAACCCAAAACCGGGTTACACAGCTACCAAAATGTTTGATGCCTTAGACAAAGGAGATTTAAAAGCTATTTGGATTATTTGCACCAACCCTGTGGTAAGTTTACCCAATTCTAACAAAATAGAAAGAGCTCTAAAAAAAGCTAAATTTGTAGTAGTTCAAGATATTTCTCACAACGCAGAAACTACCAAATTTGCCGATTTGTTATTACCCGCTGCGGGTTGGTTAGAAAAAGAGGGAACCATGTCTAATTCCGAACGTAGAATTTCTTACCTAGAAAAAGGAATTGAACCTCCAGCAGAAGCTTTACCAGATGCTGAAATTTTATGGAGATTTGCACAAGCGATGAACTACAGAGGTTTTGATTATAATAACACCGAAGAAGTTTATCAGGAATACTGTAGGATGACCAAAGGAACTAATATTGATATTTCTGGTTTATCTTATCAAAAATTAAAAGAATTAGGAACGGTACAATGGCCATTTCCAAACGAAGACAGCCAAGGAACTTCACGATTATTTACAGATAAAAAGTTTTATACTCCAGATGGAAAAGCAAACTTTAATGTTCCTCAACACATTTACAATCAATCGGAACAACCCACAGAAGAGTTTCCGTTAATTTTAAATACTGGTAGAATTCGTGACCAATGGCACACACGTACCAAAACAGGAAAAGTAAAACGTTTGCTAACCCATATTGATGGTCCTTATGTAGAAATACATCCAGACGATGCAAAAGAAAGAAATATAGAAGAGGGAACCATTGTGGTTGTTAAAAATAACAGAGGAACTACTAGAGTAAAAGCTGTTATTAATAAAGATATTAGAAAAGGAGCTATTTTTATGCCAATGCATTTTGGTAAAATATCTGACAATGATTTTGGTAGAGCCAATAATTTAACCAATGAATTAATTGATCCTATATCTAGCGAACCCGATTTTAAACACGCTGTTGCACAAGTAACAAAGTTTAAAAAAGAAAAACAAAAAATATGTTTAATTGGTGCTGGTTCTGCATCGTATAGATTTATACAAACCTACAGAGAACACAATACAGAAGATGAATTGGATGTATTCTCTTTAGAACCCTATCCATTTTACAACAGAGTAATGTTACCCGAATACATTAACGAAGAAATGACTTGGGAACAATTACAAAAAATAAAACAAGGTGAATTAGAAAAATTAAAAGTTTCGCTTCACGCAAACTGTAGCATTACCAAAATAAATAGAGAAGCAAAAACCATTGTAGATAGCAACGGAAAAACACACGCTTATGATATTTTAATTATGGCTACAGGAAGTAGAGCTTTTGTTCCTAAAGATTTTAGACTAGACATGCCTGGTGCTTTTACCATGCGTACCAAAAAAGATGCTGACGATTTAAAATCTCATTTGGCAAAAACAGGATTGCCAGAAAAAGAACAACACGTAACTATTGTAGGTGGAGGTCTGTTAGGATTAGAACTAGCTGCATCGCTTTCTAAAATTAACATTCAGTCCAGTATTATACAACGTGCCAACAGACTAATGGAACGTCAATTAGATTTAATATCTAGTAGATTATTAGGGCAAGATGTTGCCGAAAGAGGAATCCAAGTTCATTACAATAACGAAGTAGATACTGTTTTTGAAACTGAAAAAGAAACCGAATTAGAAGTTCGTTTAAAAACAGGAAAAATAATAAAAACCAATGCAATTGTATATGCTATTGGTACCATTCCGAATGTTGAATTAGGTAGAGCTATTAAATTAAATTGTGGTAGAGGTGTAGAAGTTAATCAACATTTACAATCTAGTGATCCTGCTATTTTTGCTTTAGGAGAAATTGCACAATACAACGGATGGCTTTTTGGAATTACCTCTGCCGCAGAACAACAAGCAGATATTGCTGCTAAATTTATTTTAGGAGATTTAGGAAGTGTTTATGATGGTTCTGTATTGATGAATATCCTAAAATTTGAAAACCTAGACCTGTGTAGCATTGGTAACATAGAAGTTCCTAAAGGAGACAAATCTTACGAACAAATTATTTTAACCGATGAACGCAAACGCTATTATAAAAAATGTGTGGTAAAAGACGATATTTTGGTAGGTGCCGTTTTAATGGGAGATAAAAAAGAATTTGCAGAGTTTAAAGCTTTGATAGAAGATCGAGTAGAACTGTCTGACAAACGTGACGAATTATTACGTGGTAGCGGTGGCGGAGAACCCGTTATAGGAAAATTAGTTTGTTCTTGTAGTCAAGTTGGAGATGGAAACTTAAAACAAAAAATTGCAGGTGGTTGTACAGACTTTGCTGAGCTTTGTAAAACCACAGGTGCTGGTTTGGGTTGCGGAAGTTGTAAACCCGAAGTTAGAGATATTTTAAAAGAGGAATTAATGACTATTAATGCTTAACAAGATGGTAGAAACATTAAAAAGAATATTTATAAAAGGAGGAGTTATATCACCTAACGAATTAAAACAAGTAATTCAGTTAGCAAAAGCACTCAACTTAAAAACTATTAGTTTTGGATCTAGGCAAGATATTTTACTACCTGTTCAGCAAAATCAAGAACATTTATTAAAAACCTATTTCCCACAGTTTAAACAAGATATAGAAGAGAGTCTTAAGTTTCAAAACATTGTCTCCTCTTATGTTTGTGCTGATGTATTTCCACAAACATCTTGGTTAAGTGCCACTACTTATTTGTATTTACACGAAGAATTTAAATACAATCCTTCTTTAAAAATAAACATTGTAGATCCACAACAAAATTTAGTTCCTATTTACAACGGACAATTAAATTTTATTGCTTCTAAAAATGAAGATTACTGGTATTTAAACTTAAATTTACCTGGCTGGGACAAACACACATCTTACCCTGTTTTAGTCTACACATGGAACATTTCTAAAGTAGCAAAAGCGGTAGAAGAAGAATATCAAAACTTTGATAACATTCAAGATTTATACAACCGTGTAAACGAATTGGTAGACTCTAACAACAAAGTAATTTCAGAACCTTTGTCTATTCCTTTTAGACCGTTCCCTTATTATGAAGGAATGAATAAGATGGGGATTAATCAATATTGGCTAGGACTGTATTGGAGAAACAACAAATACGACATTCAATTTTTAGAAGAATTTTGTGATTTTTGTATGGATTATAAAATTAGTAGAATTTGTATTACTCCTTGGAAATCTTTTATTGTAAAAGGGATTGAAAAGGAATACAAATTTATGCTAGAAAAGTTTTTAGGTCAAAGAGGTATTAACGTTCGTCACTCCTCTTTAGAATTAAACTGGCATTTACCTGTAAACGATTCAGAAGCCTTAAAATTAAAACGTTTTATTGTAAAATCTTTTGATCAGAATGATATTAGTACTTATGGATTAACCATTGGCTATCATGAAAGAAGTGAATCTCCTAGATATTTTACTTCTATGATTATAGAAAAAAATCCATCACCTAAAATAGCAAATGAGTTTGAAACCATTAATTCTTACAATGTTTTATACTGTAAAAACTTTGACCCTAACACAGGAGAATATATTCAGTATGCACAAAATGTAGAAGAAATTGAACTACCTGGTTTGTTAATGAAACTGAGTCAATTGTATTTTGATCAACTAGACACAAGTGCAGAAAATGTAGCAAAACCAAAAGAAAACAAAGATACAGGACTTTCCAAACATCAAATTCATCAATGTAAAAACTGTATGACAGTTTATGACGAAACTATTGGAGACGAAGAAGCGAACATAAAAGCAGGAACTTCTTTTAACGAATTGCCTGCAGACTATGTTTGTAGTTTATGCGAGGCTCCTAAAAAAGAATTTATAGAAGCAATGCTTTAAAAGAATAAACCCTAATTTTAGTCTCTTATTTTTAGAGTATATGGACAATAATTATATGGTAAGCATAACAGAAGCAATTGAGCTGGTACACACACACACACATGTGAGTGCACCTACTCGTAAATTGCTCTTAAATGCTTTAGATTTATTTTTAGCAAAAGATGTTTTTTCTCCTATAAACATGCCACCGTTTAACCAATCTGCTATGGATGGTTATGCGGTTTTATATGATGACAATCATCAGAATAATTTTATTTTGGTAGATGAAATTAAAGCAGGAGACAACAATAACAGAACCTTACAAGCTGGTCAGGCGGTAAGAATTTTTACTGGAGCCCCTACTCCAACCAATGCCAATGCGGTTATTATGCAAGAAAACACATCGGTAAAAAATAATATTTTGCTAATTGATGATGTTTTAACTCCAAACAAAAACATTCGTTTAACAGGAGAACAAATCAAACAGAACGAAACAGCTCTTAGAAAAGGAGAAAAATTAAACCCTGCAGCTATAGGATTTTTAGCCACTTTGGGAATTACAACGGTTGATATTTACAAAAAGCCAACTTTTACCATTGTAGTAACTGGAAACGAATTAGCTGAGGCTGGAACCTCCTTAGAATTTGGACAAATTTATGAGAGCAATGCCATTATGCTACAAGCTGCTTTGTTAAAAAAAGGAATTGATAACATTACCATTTTAAAAGTAAAAGACAATTATAACGCAACCAAAGACAGTTTACAAAAAGCCATTCTACAAAGTGATTTTGTATTAATCTCTGGAGGTATATCTGTAGGTGATTATGATTTTGTTGGAAAAGCTCTTTTAGAACTAAACACCCAACAACATTTTTATAAAATCAAACAAAAACCAGGTAAGCCTTTATTTTACGGAACAAACGGAAACGCCAACATTTTTGCATTACCAGGCAACCCTGCATCGGCACTTACTTGTTATTATATTTATATAGAAACTGCTTTGCAAAAGTTTATAGGAAACCCCAATTACAAAAAACAAACAGTACGCTTAACACTACAAAACGAATACATCAAAAAAGGAATTAGAGGAGAGTTTTTAAAAGCAAAAGTTACAGGAAAAGAAGTAGAAATTTTAGGAAGCCAAAGTTCTGCCATGCTTAATACTTTTGCCAATGCTAACGCTTTAATTTACTTAGAAGAAGGTGTAGGAACCATTTCTAAAAACCAAATTGTGACCACATATATTATTGATTAAAACTAAATTGTTATGCAAAAAAACATTACAGGAATAATTCTAGCAGGAGGAAAAAGCTCACGAATGGGTACCGATAAAGGAACTTTATTACTTAATGACATAACATTTACTCAACATATCATCAATAACTTAAGACCTATTGTTGATGAAATTATTATTGTTAGCAATCAAGAAAGTTACGACCAATTCGGAGTCAAAAGAATTTCGGACAACGTACAAGACTACGGTCCTGTTGCAGCGGTTTACACAGGACTAAAAGAAAGCAAAACGGATTATAGCCTTATTATAAGTTGCGATGCTCCCAAAGTAGATATTGATGTTTTTAAACCTTTACTAGAACACAGAAATAATAAATACGATATTGTTCAATACATTTGCAACTCTAGAACAACTCCTTTAACAGCTCTATACAATAGAAAATGTTTAGGAATTTTTAAACTAGCTTTAAAAAATAAAATTCAGAAGTTACGTTTTGTTATAAAACAGTTAGATGATAAAACACTTGTAACTCCTGATCATATTAAAGATAAAATTGTAAATATAAACACACCTAAAGACTTAGAGAGACACAATATATGCTAGTAACTATTAAATATTTTGGAATGTTGGTAGAGTCTACCAAACTCACCCAAGAAACCATTAACATTTCTACAGACACAACTACTATTCAAGATTTAGAAAACATAGTTTTGGTTAAATATCCTACGTTACAAAACAGCACCTACAACATTGCCCAAAATCAGAAAATTGCAGACAAAAAACAACGTTTAAACAACGGAGATGAACTTGCTTTTTTACCTCCATTTGCAGGAGGTTGATTATATTTGTGACTCATCTTTAAATTTAGCTAAAGGATTATGAAGAAAAAAAATGTATTTATAAAAGGAGCTATCACTCCAGATTTTATTGCAAATTCAATAGCAAAACACCAAACCAAAACCACCATTGGTGCTCATGATATTTTTTTAGGACAAGTAAGAGCCGATGAAATTGATGGAAAAACTGTGACTGCAATAGAATACACTGCTTATGAAGAAATGGCCAATACTAAATTTGACGAAATTAGAGAAGCTACTTTTGACAAATTCGATTTAACCTGCATGCACATTTACCACAGTTTAGGTGCCGTAAAAGCAGGAGAAATTTGTTTGTTTGTTTTTGTATCGTCACCAAGAAGAAAACAAGCAATTAAAGCTATGGAACATTTAGTAGAAGTTATAAAAGCAGAAAGCCCTATTTTTGGCAAAGAAATTTTTGAAGACGAGACACATCAGTGGAAAGTAAACAACTAGTTGTTTATTTGTTTTTTGTTTAATCGATTAGGTGTTAAATATGCATAAATTTTCCTTTGAAAAATTAATTGTTTGGCAAGATTCTAAAGAATTGGTCAAAGAGATTTACAAGATCACTAACGATTTTCCTAAATCTGAAACTTATGGATTATCATCTCAACTAAGAAGAGCATCTATTTCAGTATCATCTAATTTGGCAGAAGGAAGCTCAAGAAAAACGAACAAAGACAAAGCTAATTTTTCCACAATAGCCTATAGTTCTTTAATTGAAGTTTTAAATCAAATTATCATAGCGTATGAATTAGATTATATCACTATTCAGAAGTATGAAAATATAAGAGCTCTTATAGAAATGATCTCTAATAAAATTAATGCATTACGTAAAACTCAACTAAACAACTAAACCATTCCACGAATACACACAAAGAATATGGTAGACATTACACACAAAAACAATACTCTTAGAACCGCTACAGCGCAAGCAATTGTAAAAGTTAGCAAACAAGAAACCATAGATGCCCTTAACAACAAAACGGTTCCTAAAGGAGATGTTTTTGAAATGAGTAGAGCTGCGGGATTGTTGGGAATTAAACAAACTCCGTATTTATTACCTGACTGCCATCCGTTACCTATTGAATTTACAGGAGTAGAATACAACATAAATGGTTTGGAAATCACCATTTTAATGACGGTTAAAACTATTTACAAAACAGGGGTTGAAGTTGAAGCTATGCATGGAGCAAGTGTTATTGCTTTAAACATGTATGATATGTTAAAACCTATTGACAAAAATGTGGAAATAGGAAGCATTAAATTGTTAGAAAAAAGAGGAGGCAAATCTACATTTCACAAAAAAAACGGAGCTGGTTTAAAAGCCTCTGTTATTGTGTGTTCTGATACTATTTCTGCAGGGACTAAAGAAGACAAGGCTGGAAAAGCAATTATAAAAAAACTAAAGGAATGCGAAGTGAGTATTGGTGAATACACTATTATTCCTGATGAAAAAGAAATCATTCAAGACAAAGCGATTACCAACAGTCAAAAAGATTTTGACTTGATTATATATACCGGAGGAACAGGGTTGTCTAAAAGAGATGTGACTCCAGAAGCGTTACTTCCTTTGCTAGAAAGAAGAATTCCAGGAATAGAAGAGGCCATTAGAAGTTACGGACAAGAAAGAACCCCCTATGCAATGTTATCTAGAAGTGTAGCAGGTGTAATTAACAACACATTGGTGATTGCATTACCAGGGTCTACCAAAGGAGCAGAAGAATCTATGGAAGCTATTTTTCCAGCTATTTTACATATCTATGGAGTATTAAAAGGAGAAAGACATTAATTTCAATAGGGATTAAATCAATAAAGCTCATCAACAAAAAATAAAAAAGCGTATCAATACAAAAAGCAACATATTAGTCGATAAGTTTGAAAGAGAACACACCTACTTGCGTATTTCTATTACAGAAAGATGCAATTTTAGATGTACTTATTGTATGCCTGCACAAGGAATACAATTATCTCCAAAAAGTCATATTATGACCTATGATGAAATTTATACGGTTGCTAAAAAGTTTGTAGATCTTGGAGTAACTAAAATAAGAATTACAGGTGGAGAGCCTTTGGTTAGAAAAGATGTTGAAATTGTTTTAAAAAAATTAGCCACCTTACCTGTAGAATTATCTATAACAACCAACGGAGTTTTAATTGACAAATATATAGCCATTTTTAAGGAATGTAATCTTCAAAAAATAAACATTAGTATTGATTCTTTAAATCCTACTAAATTTAATTCTATCACTAGAAGAAAAGATTTTGAAAAGGTAATGAACAACATTCAACTATTTACCAATGATCCTTTTTTTAAAGTAAAACTGAATTGTGTTTTGATGAAGGAAACCAATGATGATGAAATTATTGATTTTATTGAATACACTCGTTACAACAACTTAAACTTACGTTTTATTGAGTTTATGCCTTTTGATGGAAACAAATGGAATTTAGACAAATTAGTTTCTTTAGAAACAATTACTCAAATGGCAACAAACCATTTTGGAAATGATCATATTATCAAACTCCAAGATGCCCCAAACGACACCTCTAAAAACTACCAAATAAAAGGAGCAACGGGTAGCTTTGCCGTAATCAGTACCGTTACCAATCCGTTTTGTGACAGCTGTAATAGAATTAGACTAACCGCCAACGGAATGCTTAAAAACTGTTTGTTTTCTGGAGGCGAAACTAACTTATTAGAAACCTTAAGAGCTGGTGGCAGTATAGAAAAACCTATAAATATTGCCGTACAATCTAAAAAGAAAGTACGTGGAGGAATGGATACACAAGACAAATTCACATCAGACAACCTACGACTAAACAACCGTAGTATGATTGCTATTGGCGGATAGATAATCTAAATTACTTTTCTGTTTTAACATTCCTTTTTTATACATTTATCAAAAACAATTTAAATGAATTCAATTGGTCATTTTTTAGATATTAATTTACTCTCTATAGGAGAACATACTATAAAAATCTACAATCTTTTACTGGTAGCTCTCATTTTTATCTTTACCAAAATTATTCTTTGGGTTGTTTCTAAACTTATAAAAAAAAGAAACACATTAAACGACAACCACTCTAACACCTACGCAATGGTGCAAATAAGTGCCTACTTTTTTTGGACACTCTCTATTGTGTTTATGTTAGAAAGTTTAAGTATTGATGTAAAATTAATTCTAGCAGGTTCAGCAGCCCTATTAGTAGGTATTGGTTTAGGGTTGCAACAAACGTTTAATGATTTTATTTCTGGATTAATTTTATTATTTGAAGGAACTACTAGAGTTGGCGATATTTTAGAAGTAGATGGAGATATTGTTAGGATTCAAGAAATTGGACTAAGAACTTCTAAAGCCATCAATCGTTTTGATATTTCTGTAATTATTCCAAACTCTTTAATTACCACAAACAAAGTAATCAACTGGAGTCATCACGAAACCAAAACATTATTTACAGTAAAAGTTGGAGTAGCTTATGGCTCCGATATAGACTTAGTGATTAAAACCTTAAAAGACTGTGCCAATCAACATACAGAAATTATAAAGGAGCAAGAGACAGATGTTCGTTTTTCAGATTTTGGAGCTTCTTCTTTAGATTTTACTCTGTTATTTTATACAAGAAATATATTTGCAGCCGAAAGAATAAAAAGCGAAATTAGAATAAACATTGCCAAAGCATTTAAAGAAAACAACATTACAGTTCCTTTTAACCAATTGGATCTTCACGTTATAAAAGAAGCCTAATGAGAAATACTTTTTTAAACAGCACTTCTTTAATTAATTACTCTAAAGAAATTTACAACTGTGATCCTATCACAAATATTGATGATATTCACTTTAACAGTAAAGACAAGTCTATTTTTTGGTTAAACACCTATGGAACCTACCATACTAAAGAGTTTAAACAGATTATTTCTTCTACAGCTTTAGATGATTTTTTGTTAAAATTAATTAGCAATGACAAACATCCTAACAAAGTTTTAGAATTAGACAATGTTATTTTTGTAGCTATTAAAGTGTTAAAAACCGAAACCGAAAACTTTGATACAGAACAAATGTTTTTTATCCTAACTCCACATTATTTATGGAGTATTCAGGAGCAAAAAGGAGATTATTTTGAATGGATTAGAGAGCGAATCAGAGAAAACAAAGGAATTGTTAGATCTAAAAAAACAGATTATTTATTATTTTTAATTTTAGAATCTATCATCGACAATTATGAAGACACTTATGATGATATTTCTGATTCTATGACTATATTAAATGAAACCAGTGATGTAAAACCAACTCCTGAGTTTACGCAAAATGTAGAAAAAGAAAAGAATACTATTATTACTTTTAAAAGAGCGGCAAACAGTTTAAGAGATATTATTACCAAACTAGAAAAAACAGAACAACAAAAAGTAAATAAAAAATTCTATAGCGAATTAAACACACAGGTCAATAACTTAATCAACACCATAGATTTTGATTTACAAGAGTTAGAGAGTAAAATCAATATGATTTTTAGTATTCAAGGACACAGACTAAATGAAGTTATGAAAACCTTGACTATTTTTTCTGTGATTTTTATTCCCCTAACTTTTTTAGCAGGTATTTATGGAATGAATTTTAAAAACATTCCTGAACTAGACACAGAATACGGATATTTTATTTTGTTAGGTGTTATGCTAATTGTAACCTTAGTATCTATTTATTTATTTAAAAAGAAAAAGTGGTTTTAGAATTGTGCTAAAATCACTTGACAGACTCTATCTAACTGTTTTTCTGTTAAAGAAGAACCACTAGGCAAACACAATCCTCTATTAAACAAATCATCACTAATTCCGTTACTGTAAAAAGAAGCTGTGTTGTAAATTGTTTGTTGATGCATGGGTTTCCATAAAGATCTACTCTCTATATTTTCAACCTCCAAAGCAAGTCTTACTTTTTCTTTTAAAATATTAGATTCAAACAAAACACACGTTAGCCAATAATTACTTTCAGTATTGTTTTCAGGTTCTAAAAAAGTAATGCTTATTTCTTTTAAAGCTTCTTTATAATATAAGTAATTCTGTTTTCTAATTTCTAAAAATTTGGGTAACACATCTAATTGAGCCAAACCAATAGCTGCTAAAACATTGCTCAATCTATAGTTATATCCAATAAAATTATGTTGATAATCTGGAGTATTTTCTTTTGCTTGACTCGCTAAATATTTTGCTTTGTCTATATATTTTTTGTTATTAGACACCAACATCCCTCCACCAGACGTAGTTATAATTTTATTTCCATTAAAAGAATACACACCAACATCTCCAAAAGTACCCACACTTTTTTTATCACAAGTAGCTCCCAAAGCAGAAGCTGCATCTTCTAAAATCAACAAGTCATATTTTTTTACAATAGCTAAAATTTCTTTTAATTTTGCAGGAGTTCCATAACCGTGAACCAACACCATTGCCTTAGGCTTATCTCCTTTTTTAATTTCCTCTTTAATGGCTTTTTCTAACAAAACAGGACATACATTCCAAGTATCTACCTCAGCATCTACAAAAACAGGAGTAGCTCCTAAATAGGTAATGGGGTTTACAGAAGCTACAAATGTAAATGTGGGGCACAAAACCTTATCTCCTTTAGAAATTCCTAAAACCTGCAAACCTAAATGAATAGCAGACGTTGCAGAGTTTAATGCTACGGCATAAGTAGAATTTACAGAGTCTAACAATTTCTCTTCAAACAAATCTAGCATAGGCCCCAAAGGAGCAATCCAATTACTTGTAATAACGTCTTGTATTAATTTTTGCTCATTTCCTCTTAAATCTGGAGGAGATAGGTATATTTTTTCTTTCAACGACTAGGTTTTTAGCTAAGGTAGTAAAAAAGCAAATGTGATAATAAACACAGTTGTATTTAAAACCCATGTTCATCAATTTCTCAATTATTATAATTAATTTTCGCTCTTTAAATTTTAAACTAAAAAAATGGCTACAGAAAATACAACTTTAATGCAATCGGCAAGAAAATCTTTAGAAAATAATTGGGGGATTGCCATTATTACTTTTCTTATTTATACAATTATTATATCTGTTGGTTCTTATGCGGCTATTGTTATTGCAGGACCTTTTGCCTTAGGACTTGCCTTATTTTCTTTAAACATAAGTAGAGGCAAAGAACTTAAAATAGAACAAATTTTTCAGGGGTTTAATAGATTTGTTGATGGATTAATTGCCTATCTATTAATTTTACTAAATGTGTTCTTGTGGGCATTACTATTTATAATTCCTGGAATCATCAAAGCTTTTTCGTATGCTATGACCTATTTTATTATGATAGACGAACCTGAATTAAGTCCGCAGCAAGCCATGAAAAAAAGTCAAGAAATGATGGATGGCTATAAAATGAAATACTTTAGACTTACTCTACGTTTTATGGGATGGTCTTTATTATGTATCTTAACTTTGGGTATTGGTTTTCTTTGGTTAGTTCCCTACATGTACGTTACCAATGCTAAATTTTATGAAGATTTAAAAACAGATCCGTTACAAGAAATAGGAATTGAAGTGAACAATTAATTCCATAACAACTAAAACAAAAAATCCCATCATAAAAATGATGGGATTTTTTGTTCCAATAATTTAATTCTTAAGGATTTGTAGACCAAATACCTGCATCTTTTACAAACACTCTTCTATTCAATTTTAATTGCGCTACAATCAACTCAGCAATATCTACTGGTTGCATCACCGTTTCAGGATTTCCATCCGTTAAATCCATATCAATAGCCATATCTGTAGCTGTGGTACTAGGAGTTAACGCAGTTACTCTAATGTTATTTTTTCTTACCTCTTGCATTAAAGATTCTGTCAACCCTAACACTGCAAATTTAGATGCACTATAAGCACTTGTTACCGCTGCACCTCTTAAACCTGCTGTAGAAGATATATTAATAATGTCTCCTGTATTTCTCTCAATCATTTGAGGTAAAAATGCTCTGGTTACATAATAAGTTCCCATTAAATTTACCTGAATAATTTGTTCCCATTTTTTCACTTCCATTTCTAAAAACTTAGCAAAACCACCAACACCCGCATTGTTAATTAAAATATCAATGGTATCAAACTGGTTAAACACCGCTCCAGAGGCCTTGTTTACAGATTCTATAGAAGCCACATCTGTAACTACCGTTATTGCTTTTACTCCCAAAGCTCTAACCTCTTTGGCAACCTCTAACAAATCGCTCTCTGTTCTTGCCAACAAAGCTACGTTTACACCCTCTGCAGCCAAAGCCAATGCTATTGCTTTCCCAATTCCCTTACCTGCACCTGTAATTAATGCATTTTTACCTTTTAAACTTATCATGTCTCTTATTTTTTATTTCAAATTTAACAAGCAATTTATCAAACTGCAATCTTAACATCTATTTTTTTCGCTGTTTTTACACCATTGTAAAGTCGTGTTATTAGGGCATTACCTATTTTAATTTTCCACTTTGTTCCAATTTAAAATAGGTCGGGCTTTCACTACTCGCTTTTTAGATACTGAAAAAAGTTCAGCATCTAAAAGAGCTCAAACAAATAGCTCTATCCCTAATGCAAAAATAAACACATAAAAAAAACCGAGTTTATACAAACTCGGTTTTAAATTTTTAAGCCTCTAAAGCTTGTTTTATATCTGCAATAATATCGTCTATATGTTCTAAACCTAAAGAACAACGCACCATACCATCTGTAATACCTACAGCTAACTTAACCTCTGGTTCTACTTTTGCATGTGTGGTACTTGCAGGATGTGTTACAATAGTTCTAGTATCTCCTAAATTGGCAGACAAAGAACACATTTTTATATTGTCAAAAAAGTTTCTTCCACCATCAACTCCACCTTCTACCTCAAAAGCAACAATAGTTCCTCCTAATTTCATTTGCTTAATAGCAATTTCGTACTGAGGGTGTGATTTTAAAAATGGATATTTCACCCATTTTACCTTAGGATGACTTTCTAAAAACTCTGCTAACTTTAATGCATTGTCACATTGTCTATCGGCTCTAACCGCCAATGTTTCTAAAGATTTAGACAACACCCAAGCATTAAAAGCACTTAACGAAGGTCCTGTTAAACGCGAGAATAAATAAATTTCACGGATCAAGTCTTTGTTACCTACCGTAATTCCTCCTAATACTCTTCCTTGTCCGTCTATTAATTTGGTTGCTGAGTGAATGACCAAATCGGCCCCAAACTTTATAGGCTGTTGCAAATAAGGAGTTGCAAAACAATTATCAATAATTAATAGAATTCCATGTTTTTTCGCAATCTTACTCAACACTTCTAAATCCAACACATCTACTCCTGGGTTTGTTGGAGTTTCTGCATAAATAAATTTGGTATTGGGCTGAATTAACTTTTCTACATTTTCAACATCATTTACATCAAAATAAGAAGATTGAATGTTCCATTTTGGAAAATATTTGGTAAACAAACCATGCGTAGCTCCAAATACCGAACGACAAGAAACCACATGATCTCCTGCACTTAACAAGGCTCCAAACGTAGAAAAAATAGCTGCCATTCCACTTGCAAAAGCAAAACCAGCTTCTGCTCCTTCCATCAAACAAATTTTGTCTACAAACTCATTTACGTTCGGGTTGCTGTATCTACTGTACAAATCACGTTGCTTTTCCTCTGCAAAAGAAGCTCTCATTTCTTCTGCATCCTCAAAAACAAAACCTGATGTTAAATATAAAGGCACAGAATGCTCAGAAAACTGAGTAGTTTCTGTTTGGGTTCTTACCGCTAGGGTTTCAAAATTCTTTTTTTCGTTCATTTTCATTTACTTTAGTAATGAGTACAAAGTATTAAGTACTGAGACTTATCAACTTTGCGTAAATAATTTTAGTAACAAGTAGGCAGTATAAAGTACAGTACCAACTCTTGAGTTGTTAAAAACTTAATACTGATTACTCAGTACTTTGTACTAATTAGAACTACAGTTCTAAATCTGTCAATCTCATAATATCTCCAAACACACCACGGGCAGTTACGTTAGCTCCTGCTCCTGCTCCTTGAATAACTACAGGTTGATCTCCATAAGACTCCGTATAAATTTCAAAAATAGAATCTGCTCCTTTTACTTGCCCTAAAGCAGAATTACTAGGTACTGAAACTAATTTTACCTCTAGAACTCCTTTATCAGAAGCTAAATCCCCATGTAAATCTCCAATATAACGCAATACGTGATTTGGTTCTTGTTTATCTTTTATTTCTTGATAAACAGGATCCAATTCAGTCAACTGACTTAAAAAAGAAGCGGTATCTCCTTCTCTTAAAGGTTCTGGAATTAAATTGTGAATTTGCACATCTTCAAACTCGTTTTCTAAATCCAATTCACGGGCTAAAATCAATAGTTTTCTACCTACATCATTTCCGTTTAAATCTTCTCTAGGATCTGGCTCTGTAAACCCTTGCTCTGCAGCTTGGTTTAACACTTCGCTAAATTGTACATCTTTGGCAGAAAAATTATTAAACAAATAACTTAATGTCCCCGAGAAAACTCCTTTAATTCTGGTAATATTTTCTCCTGATGCGTGCATCAATTTAATGGTATCAATTAAAGGCAAACCTGCTCCTACATTGGTTTCGTACAAATATTGTTTTCTGTTTTGTAGCAAAGCCAAACGCAAATCGTTGTAAAACGCTAACGATTTTGTATTTCCTATTTTATTAGAAGACACCAAGTTAAATCCATTTTCTATCAACGGAATATAATTTTCTGTCATTCCTGCACTGGCAGAATTATCAACAGCAATTAAGTTTCCTAAATGGTTTTCTTTTGCATATTTAACAATCGCTTCTATGCCTTTGTATGGAATTCCGTTTTCTTTTAAATCTTGTTTCCAAGTTTTTTCTATTCCATCCGCATTAAAATAAACTTTTTTAGAGTTTGCTACTGCAAAAACATTTAAGTCTATTCCTTTACGTTTTAAAATATTCTTTTTACTCTCTAAAATTTGCTTAATTAGCGTACCCCCAACCAAACCAACTCCAAAAACAGCTACATTTATTTTTTTGGCAATTCCAAAAATCTCTCCATGCATTACATTTACTGCTTTTCTTAACTCTTTATTATCTATCACCAAACAAACGTTATTACCTGTAACCGTATTATTAATTAGTAACGGTTTTATATTGTTATTAACCAATGCTGTATAACTTGTTTTAAAGGAACTTAAAGAGTTCCCTAAAATAGACACCACAGCAACTCCTCTTGTAATCGTAATTTTATTGATATCATTACTCAAAAAATCCAAATTAAATTCATTTCCTAAAGCATCTTTGGCCTTGTGAGCATCGGTTCCACTTACCACAAAACTAATACCACGTTCTGAGGAACCTTGAGATATAATCCCCACACTTACATTTTCTTTTTGCAAAGCGGTAAACAAACGAGCATCGATCCCTACTTTACCTAACAAACCTCTACCTTCTAAACTTACCAAAGCCATATTTTCTTGCACAGAAATAGCTCTAATTCCGTTTTTAGATGTTTGCTCTGCGTTGATTAAAGTTCCTTGACTTTCTGGCTCAAACGTATTTAAAATACGCAAAGAAATGTTCTTTTTTACCAAAGGAATAATCGCTTTTGCATCTAACACATTATCACCCAAATTTGCCAATTCATTTGCCTCATTAAAAGACAAGTGATTTATTTTTTGTGCATTGGAAACCAAATTAGGATTGGCCGTATAAATTCCACTTACAATAGTGTAATTCTCTAATTCTTCTGCATTTAAATAGCCTGCTATTAAAGATGCTGAATAATTACTTCCATTTAATCCAATAGTTGTGGTTTCTCCATCTAGACTTGCTCCTACAAATCCTGTAACTACAGGAATCGTAGTCGATAAGTTTATACTTGAAAAATACTTTTTAGCATTTTCTTCTGTAATTTCTTCTAACAAAGTTGCAGCTCCGTATACATTATCTGTTTTAAATAAACTTCTAGAATCTGTGTACTGAGCATTTATATTTTGGTTTACTAATAGAGCCGTTATCATTTTACCAGACAACAATTCTCCATAAGCAGTTACCAAGTCTTTTATTTTGGGACTGTAATCTTCTAACAAATGAACTCCCTCAAATATTTTTTCTAGAAAAGTAAACTCTTCAGAAAAATCAATTGTTGGCAATGGTTCTTTTTGATAATTTTTAAAAATCTCAAAAGCAACCTGATAATCTTCTCCTTTTTTTGCACTCTCTAACAAATCTAACAAATCATCTGTTGCAGTTCCTCTTGCAGAAACTACAATTACCATTTCTTGTTTGTTTTGTATTTTATTTAAAAGAATAGAAATAACGCTTTGTATTCCTTCTCCGTTAGCTAGTGATTTTCCTCCAAACTTTAATACTTTCATTTCTTGAGGTTTATTTGTTTATGGGTTAAAGTGTGTAATTACTTAAAACACATCTTTTAACAATACTTTTAACTGCTCATCTTCTACTAAAAATCCATCATGACCATGAATCGACTTTATTTCTTTATATACCGATGAAACTCCAGCTTGCGTTAACAATTGATGTGTTTCTCTATTTTCTTCAGGCACAAAAAAGAAATCAGAATCTATTCCTATCTGAATAATTTTAGCATTGATAATTTTGGCAACTTCTTCAAAAGTTCCTCTTCCTTCGGTAATATCTAACGTGCTTAACAAATGATTTACCATCTGATAAGCTTTTAATTCAAACCTTTGTTCTAATTTATATCCGTGATGTAACAACCAACTTTCTACATTAGAAATTCCCAAAGCCTCATTTTGCGTTCGGTTAAATTTTTCTTTAAAAGAAGCGGCTGTTCTATAAAACAACATCGCCATCATACGGGCATCGTGTACTGGTTTTTTAGAATTCACCAAAATTTGTTCCTGTACCTTGTTGTGAGCCAAAATCCAATCGGTAGCTTTCCAGTCTGATGCTATTGGAATGATATATTCTGCTAAATTTGGAAATAACACAGCCATTTCCCAAGCAATTCCACCACCTAAAGAACCTGCTAAAATAGAATGTAATTTAGTTATTTCTAAATCTTGTAATAACAATCCAAACAATTGAGCAACATCTCTAGCGGTAAAACTTTTTACATCGTCAATTAAATTCTCGGGTTTGTTATCATATCCATTTCCAGGAATATTAATAGAAAGAATGGTATACTTATCTGTGTCTACTAAATTTCCTTTAGATACAATTCCTTTCCACCAACCGGTATGCTCTCCTGCAACATCGGAATTTCCTGTTAATGCATGATTTACCAAAATAATAGGAGCTGTGTGTAGTGGCTGTCCAAAAACTTCATAAGAAAGTTCTAAGCTCGCATAATACACACCTACCAATGTAGTGTAATCTTTTAGGGTTCTATGTTGTAAACTTTTGTTCAATGTCTTAAAATCATTTAAAACTCATCCGTTTCTATTCTAAACAAATGTAGAATGAAATTGTGTAGTCTTTGTAAGTTATCTTGATTTTGTAAGAGAATTGCTCTTGGGTTATCTATCCAACAAACGTTGGTAGAACGTAGCACCTTCATTTTAAGAAATTTAGTTTTTCGCTAAAAAGGGTTGCTAAGGCTTCAACGGGTCTATTCCCTCTACCTTTCATGATAACATACTTCAATACATAATGAGCTGTGGCAAAGTTATAAATTATATTATGGATTACCAATTTAATTCCAAAGTCATTTTAATACGTAAAAAAGGGAAACAACTTTATGCATCCCTTATTCTTACTATTTAACGTAGACAAAATACCATAACACTTATCTATGTAATCCTTTATTTTTCAAAAAATATAATAATTCTTTAGGATAATCTGTTTGTATAATATTAATGTGTTTTTTATTTAGTTCTGTATATCCTGTTTGATTCTTAACCTGTAGGTTATCATATTTCCCTAGGGCATTTGCCCAAATTCTATAACCTTTCCTTGTTAAATCTTTTGTCCAATCTTCTTTATAAAAAGAAAAATCTATGTGTACTACTTTTATACTTTCCTTTTTCAGCATTTTTCTCACTTGTTTATAACTGTGAGCACGTGGTAAAATAGCTATTGTAGAATCTAACTCTAAACCCATTTTAATTTTTTTCCTATCAGAAATAAAGAAAAGCACTTGATCTTGGCATTTTTTTGTTTGAATAATTTTATATGCTTTTTTGAATGCTCTTTTACGCTCTAATTTAAAATCTACATCCATCACAATTTTATCTTTAATTGCATCTAGAGCATCCTTAAAAGAAGGAACAGTTTCATTTGTTGGAACTCCGTTAAACAACAAACGTTCTTTTTTTAACTCCTCCCAAGTAAGGTCTTTTATTTTTCCTTTCCCTGTAGTGGTTCTATCAATTGTTGAATCATGCATTAACACCAAGTGATGATCTTTGGTTTCTCTAATATCTAACTCAATAATATCTACTCCTAAACGGATGGCTTCTTCTATAGATGGAATAGAATTTTCAGGGTAATTTTGATGTGCACCTCTATGCGCAGCTACTAACTTATATTCTGGATGATTGTAAAAATCATCCAGAATTTTACTGGCTTGGGTTTGTTGTGCAACAACCGAAAATTGCTGTATTAAAAAGAAAACCAGCCCTAAACAGGCTTTCCTTATTATTCTGTTATTCATGTCTAATCCAATTATTTTTAAACCACCCTTCAACCTCCAATTAAAAACAAATGAGAAGAAGCAAGGATGGTTTTAATATTGTTTATTTAAAATCTTTTTTTAAACGTTCTTGTGTTTTGGGAATTTTATTTCTCACCTGTTTTTTTCCGTTAACTTTTGTCATTTCAAAAGCATCATATATGTTTCCAATAGGTGTAAATGCTTTATAATTTAAAATGTCATTTTCAATACTTATAATTTGAAACAACTGGATGTTTTCTCCTCGTCTATCCATCCATTTTTTATCTTCAGACTCGTACATTTTAGGACCACTTACAGAAACCGCATACACCGTACCTGTTTCATAAACCCCTGTAATACCTGTAGGAATATTCTTTACAGAACCACGTGCATAAGTATGATCGTGCCCTGTTAAAACTAAATCTAGTTGATATTTTTCTATAACAGGTTGCAATGCTTTTTTCATTAATAAATTGTCCTCATCTCGTTTTTTTGCAACCGATAGAACAGGGTAGTGTAAAAACAAAGCTGTCCATTTTTTGGTATTTGTAGACAATATTGAATCTAACCATTTTACCTGTGCATTTCTAGAGTGCTCCTTATCATCAAAAGAAACAGCATCTAATGAAATTAATTTTAAATCTTGATAATCGATAACATACGTAGTCTCTTCCACCTCTTTTAAAGGACCATTTTTAGGCAAATTAAATTGGGGTCTCCACAATGGCGTTAAAACTTCATTACGATATTCATGATTTCCTGGGGTCATAACACTTGGCACTGTTGCATGAATAAAACTTCCTGCATGAAACCATTCTCCCCATTCTAAATTACTGTCCCTACTATTGATTAGGTCTCCTGCATGCAACATAAAATCTACCTTAGGAAACAGTTGATATGAACTACGAATTAAACGGCTCCACATAGACTTCACCTCATTTTGTGCATCTCCAAAATAGATAAAACTAAAAGCCTTATTAGCCAAATTAGAAGCTGTAGTTGTATGGTACCATTCACTCCATAAACGACTGTCTTCTCCTCCATTTCCAACGCGATAAGCATAAATGGTATTGGGTTGTAAGCCTTCGACTTTTACAGAATGATAATTAGCAACCACCAAAGGTTCATTGTTTTTTTTACTTTGATTTTGAAAATACTCTGTATCTGCTTTTACCCTTTTTATTCCGTTTTGTCTAAATTCTGGTCCATCAGTAGCAACAGCAATTTGAATAAATCCTTCTGTAACTTGAGCATTTGTTCTCCAGTTAACAGCAATACTATTTTCTGGATGTTCCGTTAAATGCAATATTACACGATCTGGCACTTTACTTGGAAAAATCAACTTATGATTCAACACCGAATCTTGTGCTTTATACACATTATGATGATAGTGCTCTCCTTCACTATGTGCATGTGTAGGACTACTTTCTTTTTTAGTAGTACAGCTCCAGAAAACTAGAGCTGCAATACCTGTTAATTTTATGACTAATTTCATGTATTTATTATTTTAATAACCACATTAATTCATAATTATCATCATTTGCCCAACCTTGGGCATCAATAGCATTTTGGTAATTTTCGGCATTGTAACTTCCTTCCGATGCAGGATATGGTAAACGAGTAGGAAACGAATCTTCTATAGCCATAGACCCTATAGGAAAATCTGGAAATCCTGTTCTTCTATGATCAAACCAAGCCTCTGCACCACCAACAAAAATTAAACTCACCCATTTTTGCTCCATAATTTGCTCCAAGGTTCCGTTGTACGAAACTTTTGCCTGAGAGTAATAACTATCAGCTGTTGCTTTTGTAGCAACTTGATATTGCTCCATAGAAGTCTCAATACCTTTTAAATACAACGCTTCTACTGTTTTACCCTCATAAGTTAAACCGTGATTTAACACCAATTCTGCCAAATTGAAATACATTTCACTTGCCTGAAAAATTACAGCTGCAAACAACTCATTTTCATCATCATGAAATACAGCATTGAACTCAGACATATTGCTAGTTTCATATTTTTCATAATTTGTAGTTCCATTATACGTTGGCAAACCAGAAGTTGCTAATGGTAAACCTACATAAGCATCATTGGTAATGGTTCCTGCAGCTGGATCTGCTACTTCACGAATCCACACAGGCAATCTTGGATCATTACGTTCTAAAAGAAAATCAACTAAAACTTTACTAGGTCTTCTTTTTTCAAAATCTCCATCAAAAGAACCAAATGGTGACGAGTCTGAATCTTTAACTCCCAAATATGGAACTTTAGCATTGTCCTCATTATTTAAAATTAATGGGTATTCTGTACTGTTATTTACAAGAGTCTGAATTTGTGAAACAGCATCGCTCTTTTTATTAGACAATCTTAATAAATATCTTAATCTTAAAGAATTTGCCAATTTTCTCCATTTTAAAGCATCTCCACCAAACATAGGATCAAAATCTTTAAATTGTACTAAAATCCCCTCTTGGCTTAACAAAGTATTTGCCTGATCAAAATAATCTAAAACAGCGTTATAAATTGTTTCCTGATTACTATAAACTGCAGTGTAATCTTCATTTTCTGCATTCAAAGCGTCCTTAAACGGAACCTGTCCATACCCATCTGTTAACGTTCCAAACAAATACCCTTTTACTATTAAAGCAACCGCTTGTAAATGCATATTATTCTCGTTAATTGCTTTGTTTAATAAATCTTCATTATCAATTAAAACCTTAAACACATAATCCCAATTTTCTTCGTCCCATTTAAAATTATCTCTAACGCTATTGTCTGCCCTAGTAATATATCTACATGGAATCCCCATTAGTCCTTTCATGTTTTCACTTGTTAAATCGTAGGCAGTATTTAAAACTACAGAACTTAACAAATAAGGAGCATCCACATTTACTGGAGCGTTTGGGTTGTCATTTATTTCTTCAAAGTCGTTAGTACAGCTAAAAAGTAAAATACTAGCTGTAACTAAATAATATATATTTTTAAACATGATTTTTATAATTAAAAGTTAGCACTAAGTTTTATACCAAAACTACGAGTTGCAGGAAGTTGCCATGCAGCTACACCTTGCGTGATTCCTAAAGAACCACTATTCGACAAATAATTTTGTGTTTCTGGATCGTATCCTTTATCATAATCCCCTGTAATGTAACCATCTCTGTTACGTTTAATTTTATAGGCAAACCAGCTTAACAAATCATTACCAATTAAATCTATACTTAGACGATCAAAAGGTTTTAACTTGTTAAATGTATAACCAATACTCATTTCACGAAGTTTTACATATGTTGCTGTAGACATATGAAACTCTTCATAATCCCATAATTCTCCATAATAAGGTTCCGAGGCCAAAGCAACAGTGTTTTCGCTATAAGTTCCGTCTCCGTTAGCTACTATTCCTGGTATAATACCACCATCTACACGCGTTTGTCCGTCTTGTACAAAAGAAACCCCTCCAGACTGTGCATCTCTAAATTGAGTAGTAAAGGTTGTACGACCATCTGACATTAAATTTTTAGCCGTGTAGTTGTAAAACTGTCCTCCTTGTCTCCAGTCTAAAGTAAAATTCATTCTAAAGTTTTTGTAAGTAAGTGTGTTGGTAAAACCTACCGTAAAATCTGGATTCCTACTCCCTGTTTTTGTCCAAGTATTGTCTCTAATAAACATACCGTCTTCTAAAATATATCTACCAGCATGCTCTCCTTCTTTAACCGTAAGCGGTGTTCTTTTATCGTAAAAATCTCCCATAGAACCACCAACTTCTAACAATTGATAAATTCCTGTAGTAGAAGCTACTTGATAACTTTCTATATCTTGATGTAATGAAATTACTTTGTTTTTGTTTTTACTGAAATTTGCATTTAACATCCACTTAAAATCTTGAGTTTTTAAAGGGATTGCATGCAAAGCTACCTCAACACCTTGGTTCTGAATTTCTCCAGCATTGATTACTTTTGATGTTCCTCCAGAGCTAATTGCAATTGGTAAATTAATAATTTGATTATACGTATTACTCTTATACAAAGCCACATCTAACCCCAATCTATTTTTAAACCAACGTACATCAAAACCAACTTCTAAGTTTCTGGTTTTTTCAGGTTTTAAATTATTATTCTTTAAGTTCTGAGAATTACTAGCTAATTTTAAATCTCCCCAATCGCTAAATCCATAAGTATTGGTTAACTGATAAGGAGACGTATCATTTCCAACTTCGGACCAACTTAACCTTAATTTTCCAAAAGAAAACACATTTGATTTCATATTAAAAGCATCAGAAAATAAAAAACTTAAAGAAGCTGCAGGATAGAAATAAGAGTTGTGTTCTTCTGGCAAGGTACTAGACCAATCATTTCTTGCAGACAAATCCAAGAAAAGCATATCATCAAAAGATAAAGAAGCCAAAGAGTAAAGACTGTTTATTCTTTTTTTACTAATACCATCTGTGTTATTTACAGTTCCTGCTGCTGCATTAGAAATATTATAGTAATTAGGTATTTCTAATTTTCTAGTATTTGCTTTGTTATAATATTGGTTTTGATCCATTCTATTTACTCCTAAAGACACTGTTAAATCAAACATTTCATCTAACTTAGGTGTGTAAGTAAACAAGGCATCTACATTTGTTTCTGTAAAACCAATAATGTTATTTCCATAAGCTCCTGTAGGAAATTCGTTACTGCTAAATGCTCTTTTAGTTACACGTTGCTCTTGGTAAGTATCAATTCCTGAACGCAATTGCAAACTCATTGTTGGGTTTATTTTATAATTCAGTTGTAACTTTCCAAACAAACGAGTTCTTTTAAATTCGTTTAACTGTTCGTAAGCTGTAAAAAATGGGTTGTCTGCACCTTCTAATTCTTTTTGCTGCAAACCGTCTAAACCATCTTCCCAATAAGAACGATAATCATTAACATTTGTATTTGGTGTTAACCTGTACACCACTTCCGTAGTATTGTCATCATCACTTTTTCCTTGACCAGGTCTGTTATCACTTTCTGCAACACTAAAATTTGCCATAGCAGACACCGACAAATTATCTTTAATTTTATAAGTTGTGTTTAGGTTGTAACTATTTTTTTTATAATCCGTATTTGGTACAATACCCGTGTTTTGTAAATTGTTATAAGACAATCTAAAACTACCTTTATCATAATTTCCTGTTACAGACACATTATTTGTTAAGGTTTGACCTACTTCATAAAAATCTTTATGTCTATCTGGATAAGCTTTTAACTCTCCAACTCTAGTCTCTCCTCCGGGATAATTTTGAACCGCCATTGCTCCTGGAGTAATACGTGGCCCCCAACTTGCAGCTCCTGTTGCAATTGGCACTCCATCTCCATTTACTGCCATAATATCAGAACCCGCAGCAAATTCATTTTGAAACTCAGGAAACAACCAAGGAGTATCAAATTTAATAGAAGCATTGTAACTCACTCCTATTCCTTGTTTTTTATTTTTTCCGTTTTTGGTAGTAATTAAAATGACCCCATTTGCAGCTCTAGAACCATACAAAGCAGCTGCTGCACCTTTTAATACTGTAATATCTTGAACATCGTCTGGGCTAATATCCATAGCTGTATTTCCATAATCTACATATGCACCTCCTGAAGAATCTGCATTACGATTGTTAGAACTTACTGGAATTCCATCTACAACAAACAAAGGTTGGTTGTCTCCGCTAATAGAAGATTCTCCACGAATGGTAATTAAAGATGATGAAGCTGGATCTGAACTTACATTGGTAACTTGCACCCCTGGCATTTTAGCCGAAAGTGCATTTGACAAATTTGCACGCTTGGTCTCTGTTACAGATTCTCCTGCTACCTTTCCTACAGAATACCCTAAACTTTTTTCTTTTCTAGAAATTCCTAAAGCAGTTACCACAACTGCATCTAACATTTCACTAGAGGGTTCTAAAGAAATAACAAGATTAGACTCTGGTTTGTTAAATGTTTTAGAAATTGTTTTATAGCCTAAATAACTAATCGTAATAGTTACAGGATAGTCTATATTTTTAACAACAAATTGTCCCGAAAAATCAGTCATTAAGCCATTATTACTTCCAGATACTACTATAGAAACACCAATTAAAGGCTCTGAAGTTTCTTTATCAACAACCAAACCTCTAAGCTCACTTTGTTGATATTTTTCTTGTATATTATTATTTTTACGAATTAAAAACACACGATTACTTAATTTGTATGTTAAATTAGCACGTGCCGAAATATCTTTTACAGCTGTTTCAACCTTTTTATTTGTATACTTTACATCGTATGTTTTTTGATCGTTTAAAATATCTTCTCCGTAATTAAAGGTATATGAAGTTTGAGTTTCTAACTCCGAAAAAAATTGCTTTAATGTTATAGATTGCTGTTTAATTGTTACATTTACGGGATTATTACCGTAAGCATAACTTTTTAATAATGAAAACGCTAACATCAATATAGTCGTGCGTTTCATCATAAAGTTTTTATAAATTTTCATTTTTGTGTTGATTAATTATTTTGAGATTGTCAATACATTTTTAGATCCATGGTTGTTGGAGCAACTGTGGATTTTTTTTTATTTTGTTTCTGTGTTTTTGCTAATTATCAGTTTTTCATCATATAGTTTGTAATTTAATTGAGTAATAAATTTTAGATTGCTTACTATTTCTTTTAATGGTGTTTGCTGTTGGATTTTAAAATTTAGTTTTTGACTTGCGATTTGAACATTAGAAAACTCTGTATTTACTTGAAATTTTACTGCTAAAAACTTTACCACTTCTTCTAGAGTAGCATTTTTAAAATATACTTCGGATAGCATCCAATTTTTAAAATTTGAATTACTCTCTTTTACTTTATTTATCGTTTTGTTTTTTGCAATTGCTTTTTCAAAAGGAATCAAATCAACTGAATACTTGTTTTTTGACACTCTTACTTTTCCCGTTGCAACTGATACTGCTGTACAATTTTTGTGTGAGTTTATTAAAAATGAAGTACCCAAAACAGTTGTTAGCACATCGTTTGATGCTACTTGAAATGGCTTAACAACATTTCGTTTTACTTTAAAAAATGCAGCTCCATTAATTAAAGAGACCTCTCTTTTATTCTTACTAAATTTAGCTGGATATTGAAATATACTGTTAGTTGCCAAATACACTTTAGAACCATCGGGTAGACTTAAAGAATCTATTTGTTGCCCCGTTTTAAACTCAATTGTTCTATAGGTATAGTTATAAAACCCTACAGGAATTAATAAAATCCCTACAACACAAGCGGCAGCTGTGTAGACCATTTTTCTTGAAAAACCAAACCATAATTGTTGACGGGTTTCTTTTTCAATTTGTTTCCATATCTGCTTAGAAAGCTCTTCTGAGTCGACGTGTTTAGGTAGTTTTTCTTCAGATTTATTGAATTGATCTTTAGCAAAATCATTCATTAACTGTTGTTCTTTTATAGATAAGCTACCTTTAAAAAAACCGTCAGCCATCTTTTTTAATATGTGTTTCTTCTTTTTCACTAAATGGATATTACTAATTTGTTCATCAGTAAGTAAAAGAAACGCTATTTTGGTACTATTGACAAAAGTTACCAATATGTTACCAAAACATTATCTCAAAAAAAAACACAAGAAAAACTATACTTCTTCTCCTCCTTTTTTAAAAACGGATTTTAAATGATTCATCGCTATTAATAATTGATTCTTTACTGTTTGTGGAGCAATATCTAATTGCTCTGCAACCTCAGCAATGCTCAAACCTTTTATTTTAGTTAGCTGAACAATTTCTTTTCTTCGTTCTGGTAAAGATGCTATCGCCTGATTTAAAAGCTCAAAAATGGCCTCATTATTTTGATCAGCAACCGATTCTAATACAAACTCCTCAAACTGCTCTTCTAAGTATATTGTTTGTTGGTTGTTTTGCTGGTTATAATAGCTAAATAATTGATATTTTACTGCCTGAAAAAGATAGCTCTTTAGGTTATGAATATTAAGAGAATTCCTGTTTTCCCATATATAAATAAAAACATCTTGAACCACACGTTCTGAGGTTGACTCGTCTCCACCAGAAAATTTATATGCAAAAGCATACAGTCTTTTCCAGTATAATTGATAGAGTTTGTTTAAAGCTGCTTGGCTACCTTTCTGGAGTTCTTCTAGCAAAAATTCTTCGTTGGTCGTCAAGATTAAAAATACTTTTGCAAACAAAGAAAGGACAATTGTTTATTCTAAATGTGAAAACAGGATTACTATTATGTAAAAATTGTTAGACAAAACAACCGTCTTTTTTTTAAATCTGAGTTAGTTATCTCACTTTTTATTGACTACCTAAAAAACGAATCAAATGAAATTTATAAAAACACTTTCAATAACATGTTTATTCATCACCATTATTGCATGTCAACCCAAAAAACAACCACAAATAACTAACACTCCTAAAAACATAAAAAAAGGAGAAGAGATAGTTAACAAAGCCATTGCAGCACACGGAGGTGATTTGTATAAAACAGCCTCTTATTCTTTTGATTTTAGAGGGAAAGAATATTCTTTTACTCACAAAGGCGATGAATTTAAATACACCTTAAAAAATAAAGAGATTTTAGATGTTTTAGAAAACGGAAACTTCTCCCGTTACCAGCAAGGTCAACTTATAGAATTGTCTCCTAAAAAAAGGAATAGCTATTCTGCAGCTTTAAACTCTGTCTTGTATTTTAGTTTGCTTCCTTATAAATTAAATGATGCAGCCGTACATAAAACTTATATTGATACAATAACTATTAAAAACAAAAAATACCACACCGTTAAAGTTACTTTTGATGAAAATGGTGGTGGTGAAGATCATCAAGATATTTTTTACTACTGGATAAACAACCAAACAAACACGGTTGAATATATAGCTTATAAATACGAAGTAAACGGTGGTGGAATTAGATTTAGAAGTGCCTACAATACTAGAAATGTTGATGGAATTTTATTTCAGGATTACATTAACTACAAAGCTCCTTTTGAAACTAAAATGACAGAATTACCTTCTCTTTATGAAACAGAACAATTAAAAGAAGTTTCTAGAATAAACATCACAAATATTACCGCTATTAGGTAAAACATAAAAAAACTCGTTTCTGATCTTTATCAAAAACGAGTTTTTATATTATATAGATTGTAAATTACAAGGCTGAAAATGCATTGGTAATATCTGTTTTTAAATCTTCTACATTTTCTAATCCTACAGACAAACGAATTAAATCTTGAGTAACTCCTGCTCCTGCCTGATCTTCTACACTTAATTGTTGGTGAGTAGTACTTGCTGGGTGAATAATTAAAGATTTAGTATCTCCAATATTAGCTAACAAAGAAAATATTTTAGTAGCATCTGTAAACTTTTTAGCGGCTTCAAAACCACCTTTTAAACCAAAGGTTAACAAACCACTTTGTCCGTTTGGCAAGTATTTTTTAGCCAATTCGTGATACTTGCTACTTTCTAAACCAGGATAATTTACCCAAGCTACTTCATCTCTAGCCTCTAACCAAGTGGCTAACTCTAAAGCATTGGCAGAATGTTGCTTAATTCTTACCGGCAACGTTTCTAAACCTTGAATAATGTTAAATGCATTGGTTGGACTTAACGCTCCACCAAAATCACGCAATCCTTCTAAGATTAATTTAAAAGTAAATGCAGCAGCTCCTAAAGCTTCATGATATACCAAACCGTGGTATCCTGCAGATGGCTCAGTAAATTCAGGGAATTTTCCGTTTGCCCAGTTAAATGTTCCAGCATCCACAATTGCTCCTCCTAAAGAGTTTCCTTGTCCTCCAATATATTTTGTTAATGAGTGAATTACCAAGTTTGCTCCGTGTTTAATAGGATTTAACAACGCTGGAGATGCCACAGTATTATCAACAATAAAAGGAACCTCAGCAGCTTTTGCTTGTTCTGCAATTGCTTCTAGGTCCAATACATCTAATTTTGGATTTCCTAAAGACTCTACAAAAAACGCACGTGTATTGTCTTGCACAGCCGCTTTAAATTCTTCTGGGTTAGATGCATCTACAAATGTAGTTGTAATTCCCAATCTTGGTAAGGTAACATTTAACAAAGTAAAAGTTCCTCCATACAAACTACTAGAAGCCACAATATGGTCTCCAGCTCTTAACAAGGTCATCAACCCTGTGGCAATAGCTGCAGTTCCTGATGCAAAAACAACGGCTCCAACTCCCCCTTCTACAGCTGCTAAACGCTCTTGTAAAATTTGATTGGTTGGATTGTTTAAGCGAGTATATATAAATCCTAATTCTTTTAATCCAAATAAATTGGCAGCATGTTCTGTATTGTTAAACACATAAGATGATGTTTGGTAAATCGGTACAGCTCTTGTTCCTTGAGTATTTGTAACATCGTGCCCTGCATGTAAGGCAGCCGTTTCTAATCTTTGAATATCCATAATATATTTTATATAGTTTCTATTTATACTGCTAACAAATATATAAAAAACACATTTTCATCACATATAATAGCTGTGATAAATCATCAATTAAAAAATAAAAGGACGTTTTAAAAGTTTCTATTCCATTTCTTTTTTATAATTTTGTACTCATCAAAGGGGAAAGATTTGAACTGATTGCCACCTCTTTTACAGTAAACATTATTTATCTGTAAACAAAAAAGTGCTAAAGCAGTAATCTTCTACTCCTTTAGCCGACCAAGGCACTCAGCACACTGAATATTAAAAATCATAAACACAAATAGATATGTCATATTTATTTACATCGGAGTCTGTTTCAGAAGGACATCCAGATAAAATTGCAGATCAAATTTCTGATGCTTTAATTGATCATTTTTTAGCATATGATGCTGATTCTAAAGTAGCATGTGAAACATTAGTGACTACAGGTCAGGTTGTATTGGCAGGAGAAGTAAAATCTAAAGCGTATTTAGATGTACAAAAAATTGCTAGAGATACCATCAACAAAATAGGATATACCAAAGGAGAATACCAATTTGATGGAAATTCTTGTGGTGTATTATCTGCTATTCACGAACAATCTCAGGACATTAACCAAGGAGTTGATAGAGCGAGTAAAGAAGAACAAGGAGCAGGTGACCAAGGAATGATGTTTGGTTATGCAACTAACGAAACAGAAAACTTTATGCCTTTGGCTTTAGAAATTTCTCATCGTTTATTAAAAGAATTAGCTGCTTTACGTAGAGAATTAATAGAGATTCCTTACTTACGTCCAGATGCTAAAGCACAGGTAACTTTACAGTATTCTGACAACAACGTTCCTGAACGTATTGATGCGATTGTAGTTTCTACACAACATGATGATTTTGATGAAGACGAAACTATGTTAGCTAAAATCAAATCGGATATTATTAACATATTAGTACCTAGAGTAAAAGCAACTTTTAGCCAAGAAGTTCAAACTTTATTTGGTGATGATATCAAATTCCATATTAACCCAACAGGAAAATTTGTAATAGGGGGTCCTCACGGAGATGCTGGTTTAACAGGTCGTAAAATTATTGTAGATACTTACGGTGGTAAAGGTGCCCATGGTGGTGGTGCTTTTTCTGGAAAAGATCCTAGTAAAGTAGACCGTTCTGCAGCATATGCAACTCGTCATATTGCTAAGAACTTAGTAGCGGCTGGTGTTGCCACAGAAATTTTAGTTCAGGTTTCTTATGCTATTGGAGTGGTAGAGCCTATGGGGATTTTTGTAAACACTTACGGAACTAGTAAGATTGATTTAACAGATGGACAAATTGCCGAAATAGTTACTTCTATTTTTGATATGAGACCTTTTGCTATTGAAGAAAGATTAAAATTACGTAATCCTATTTATACAGAAACTGCTGCTTACGGACACATGGGACGTACTCCAGAAGTTAAAACTGTAGTCTTTGAATCTCCTTATGAAGGAACCAAAGAAATAGAAGTAGAAACATTTACTTGGGAAAAACTAGACTACGTAGAAAAAGTAAAACAAGCTTTTAAACTATAGTTTACATTCTAAAAACATACCAAAGCCTGCTATATATATAGCAGGCTTTTCTTTTTTATAAACCTCAACAAAAAACATCAATATACTACTTGTTATTATCAATATGTAATTAATTCAAAACCCATAACTTAAGTACCTTATTAGGCAAATTATCTCAATCCTTTCTATAAAATGAAAATTCAAAAAAAACTATTTAGCCTACTTCTTATTTTATTCCTTAACAGTCTAAATAGTTTTGGAACACTACATAATAGTACTCCTCCAAAAAAAGAAACTGCCCTAAAAAGTATCGACACCAAGCATACTATTTTAAAGGTGAGAGTAGCAAAAAACAAAAAAGACAACTATATTATTGGGTCTAGTTACGAAGGAATAGTAATAGCTGTCTCATATGATGGTAAAATTTTATGGGAAAACAATCTAGGATTAGGAATTATGAATCATGATTTGTGGTGTGATGATATTACAGGTGATGGGATTGATGAAATTTTAGTAGCCAATGCAAACGGTACTGTTTATTGTTTAAATAGTAAAGGAAAAAAGTTATGGGAATTTAAGCCAAATGACACCCCCATGTATGCCGTTACAGTTATACACGCAAACAAAACCCCTTATATTGTTTGTAGTAATTTTGACACAAACATCTACTACCTTTCTGCCACAGGAACACTTATTAAAAAAACACCAACATCTACTTTTTCTGTAGAAAAACCGTGGACAAAATTCCCTGCAATTATCCCTAAAAAAAACATAAGCACCGCCAATTTTATTCGTCCTTATCAAAAAGCTGATGGAAGTCAAGCTCTTGTTATACATGGAACAAATAATCAAATGAATGTAAATGGTACATTGTATTTTTTCGAACCATTAGCAAACCAGCCTTTTAAAAAAGTAAAAGTTAAATCTGAAAGAGTTTTAGGTGACTTTAGAGAAATAGATTTAAATAACGATGGAATTAAAGAAATTTTCTTAGGAACCTCTGCGCATACTAACGATGCTGGTTTTTCTCTTTATAATGAAGCTACAAATAAATTCACCATACACCCTGTTAAAAAAAGATTAGCCACAGGCTACCTAATCACACAAGCAGTACAATTAAATACTCCAAAAAAATCTCAACTTTTTGTATTAGCAGGAAATAATGTGTTTTTATTAAATCAAGATTTAGATTATAATAAAGCTGAAAACTTAAGTATTAAATATGCTTTTAATGACATATGTAGCGATGAATACGGAAACATTATTTTGGCCAGTATTCAAAGTGGTGGTAGTTGTGTTCATATTTTAAACACAAAAGATTCTAAATGGAAAAAAGCATATACCAATTTTAAACCTACTGGAAAAATAGAAAATATTTTAAAAAATACTACTAATATTAAAAATGAATTAGCAAAATTTAAAGCACCTAAACACGAGAGAAAACCACTTCCTTTATATTTTATGACAGAGGTTTTAAACACACCCTTGTCTAAAAAAATAGCTGATAATATTACTAAAAACTACAACAGTCCTGTTTTCTTAGGAGGTAAACACATGACTAAAGTGCAATCTTCAGAAAGCTGGAATAGAGATACTATTTCTAACACAGAGGTTAGAGATAGCAGAGATAAAAGAAAAAAATACACCCTTACTCAGCAACAAGTTTTAAACCTTTTAGAACCCGAGTATAACTCAAAAGGATTAGCAACATGGGGAGGTCATGGAAACGATCCTTTTTACTATAGTCCTAGCACTCTAAAAAACTTAGTTAATTATGCTAATGGAAAGAAAACAGTATTGATTTATCCTGAAATGGAAGGACATGGAGAACCTTTCAAATACGTTGCAGAACATTTAATATCTCCATTAGCAACCTACGGACAAGACAAAAATCTTAACTTATTTATAAGATCTAAAAATGTGTTTTGGCTAGGTCATGCATATCTACCTATTTGGTCCGATTTAATTTCTGGTAAATATGCCAATGTTTTTGTTCCATCTATGGAAGAAACTACAGATAAAACTATGGAATTAAGTCTTGCAGGAAGAGTTGGTTTATGGACAAGTGGGGCTGTAAATAATTGGGGAACTCGTGCAATTATGGACAATGCTAGTTTTGATCGTTCTCGTGAAATAGGCTACCAAAGACTTCCTAATCATTTTCTTAGAATGTTAATTTTTCATACCTCTTACGGTGCTAAGTTTTTAAACAACTTTGCGGTAGATCAAGACTATATGAGTGTTTTTTATGATTTGATTGCTAAAGGTGCTATTTACTTACCTAAACCAGAAGAAATAGTTAGTTTTTCTCCAATACATATCGGGATGAAAAATCCATCAGAACGATACATGAACGAAGGAGCTAATGTAAAATGGACTACATTTTATGATGAAAAAAAAGAAACGGAAAACAAATATGTATTTAGTCGTATGAACGGTACTTGGCCTGGTGCTGCTGTTACTCCTTGGGATTTTTCTAGCTATGCTGCTGGAGTAAAAGATAGACGTTTAAATTTTTTAGCACCTTATAACTCTGGTTTGGTTATTATAACACCACCACAAAAAGGTATTTTTGCTGACACTAATGCACCCCGTGGAGCTTTAAAAAATCATTTACATCCTTTGTATAAAAACATTATAAAAGAATACATTACAGATGGTGATTATTACTATTCTGCTGATGGAAAGCAAACCTACAAAGCAGATGAATACTACAAAAAAATAGAAGCAGATATAAAAAACAGTGCAAAAAAGTTACCATTAACCGTAACAGGCGAAAACGTAGCTTGGGTTGCTGCACAAACCGATGACAAACATATTAGACTGACACTGATAGATGGAGGATATATTAACCCTGATAACAGAAAAGCTACAGTTAATTTTCACACAGTTTCTCCCGTAAAAATAACAGATGTATTAGATAAAAAAGAATTTAAAACAACCCAAAAAACCACTATAATTGACATCCCTTGTGGTTTATTTAGATTTATAGATATAGAATTAAAAGAAAAATTTTAATATTAAATTTGGGTAAAAAACATTTTTCACATTCTAAAAACATATCAAAGTCTGCTATATAATAGCAGGCTTTTTATTTTGCTATATTTTTAATACAGTTCCTTAAAATTCAGCATAAATTTTCTTAAGTTGTTCTCTGTCAACAAAAAAATATTCAATAATTAGTAATATGCAGCTTATGAAAACAAACACAACAGAAATATTACAATTAGCAGAAAAGTTAGAAAACAAAGACCCTAACAAAGCAACAGAAAGCAATCCTTTTGCAGATCGGTTAAAAACAATTATTGAAATTCCCGAATCCAAACATTTTTTAATCCAAATGATGGATGTTGCTTTTAGATCTAAGAATTATAAAAAAGTAGCAGATCATGTAATTCATTTATTAAAAACACATCAAAATTACGAAGCTCTTTTTACACCAATAGAAAACACATTGTTAAAAAGTTTTATCATAGTAGGTAAAATCATCCCTTCTATAAGTGTGGCTATTATGCTTAAAAAAATTCAGGCCACTTCTAGTGATGTTGTCTTTTTTATTAACAGTAATAAGTTTAATAAACACACCCAAAAAAGAAAAGAACAAAACATTACCTTAAACGTAAACTTAATAGGAGAAGCTCTAATAGGAGAAGATGAAGCACAAAAGAGAATTTTAGGTTATTTAACCTTGTTAAATCGTAAAGACGTTAATTATATCTCTATTAAAATTTCTACTATTTTTTCACAAATTTCATCCCTTGCTCATCAAGACACCGTAGATAAATTATCTACCAGATTGGCCATGTTTTATGATGAAATTTTAAAAATTGAAAAAGAAACAGGTGTTCAAAAATTTGTGAATTTGGACATGGAAGAATACAAAGATTTAGAAATTACTTTTGATGTATTTATCAAAACATTGTCTTTACCCAAATATAAAAACATTAGAGCTGGAATTGTATTACAAGCTTACATTCCCGAAATGATTCACTATTACCGAAAATTATATACTTGGGCCAACGAACGTGTAAACAACGGTGGTTCCTCTGTAAAAGTAAGATTGGTAAAAGGGGCTAATATGGAAATGGAAATGACCGAAGCATCTATTGAAGATTGGCCATTGGCAACCTACAGCACCAAACCCGAAACGGATGCCAATTACAAAAAAATATTATCCGAAATGTTAACGCCACAATCTGCTAGAGTAGTAAATGTTGGTGTTGCATCTCACAATATTTTTGACATTTCCTTTGCTTTGCAATTGGTTAAAGAACACAAATTAGAAGATTGTGTAGATTTTGAAATGTTAGAAGGAATGGCTAACCAAACCGTTGCTAATTTGTTAGAAGAAAAAGTACACTTATTACTATACACACCAACGGTAAAAGAAAATCAATACAATGCAGCCATTGCCTATTTGGTACGAAGGTTAGATGAAGGTACCCAAGATGGAAACTTTTTAAAAGAAGGGTATGACTTAAAAGTAGGTTCCGAGAAATGGAACATGTTAAAAGATGAATTTTTAACCTCTATTTCTTTAATTGACACTTTAAACACAACTCCTAACAGAAAACAAGATAGAAATAAGCAAATTCCAAAAGCAGCAATGCAAGAATTTCATAATGTGCCAAACACAGATTGGAATTTACCTCAAAACATTGCTTGGGCTCAAAAAATTAAAGAAGACTGGAAAAATCCTGAAAATATAATTGGAAAAACAATTCCAGTAGTTGGGATATTAGAGAATAACGAAAGGTATACCATTAAAGTAAATAACTGGTCTGGAACCCCGCCTTGGGATTACGAAATGGCCGTGAAAGAAGATTATCAAAAAGCCATTGACACTCCCTCTGAATGGCAAAATTATTCTGTAGAAAAAAGAGCTAATTTGCTAAAAAAAGCAGCTTTAGAAATTGAAAAAAACAGAGCAGACTTAATTGGTGTTGCTGTAGCAGAATTAGGAAAAACAATAAAAGAAGTAGATGTAGAGGTTTCTGAAGCTATTGACTTTGCTAATTTTTACGCAGAAAGCAGTCTAGACATTGCCAAAGAATTTACAAGCGAAGATGAAGGAGTCAATTTAGTATTATCTCCTTGGAATTTCCCTATTGCCATTCCTATTGGTGGAGCATTGGCTTCTTTAGCTGCTGGAAAAAAAGTGATTCTAAAACCATCAACCAACGCATCCGCTTGTGCATATTTAATTTCCAAATGTTTATGGGAAGCCGGTATTCCTAAAGATGCTTTGTACTTTTTACCTTGTGAAGAAGCTATTTTAGATGATTTTTTAAGCACAGGAAATATATTTGATGCTGTAATTTTAACAGGAGGTACAGAAACTGCTCACTTTTTACTAGAAAGAAATCCGCAGTTAAATTTATATGCAGAAACAGGTGGTAAAAACAATACAATTGTAACTAGTTTAGCCGATAAAGAACAAGCAGCCATTAATATTGTACAATCAGCGTTTGGAAATGCAGGTCAAAAATGTTCTGCTACTTCTTTGTTAATTTTGACCGAAGATGTTTTTAACGACAAAGAATTTAAAGCCTTATTAAAAGATGCTACTACAAGTAAAATTTTTGGTAATCCTTGGGATTTTTCTACAGAAATTGGACCATTAGCAGTCCCTATCTCCGAAAAACTAAAACACGTAATTCAAAATACCCCAGACGATCAATGGTTAGTAAAACCTAGATTAAATGGAAATCATATGTTATCTCCAGGAGTTATTTGGAATGTAACTACAGATGATTATCCTTATCAAAATGAATTATTTGGCCCTATACTATCCGTATTAAAAGCCAATAATTTAAAAGATGCTGTTGAAATTGCAAATAAGGTCGCTTATGGTTTAACAGCAGGAATAGAATCTTTAGACAATCATGAAATTGAATATTGGAATGACAACATAGAAGCAGGTAATAAATACGTAAATAGATCTACCACAGGAGCGATTGTACAAAGACAGCCTTTTGGAGGGATTAAAGCTTCTTGTTTTGGACCTGGAATGAAAGCGGGTGGAGTGAACTATGTATTACAATTCACCAATATTAAATCTAAAACTACAGATTGGAAAAAAGATTATAAAAAATGGCATAATGAATTGTTTCGTAAAAAAATAGATTACGTAAACCTACGTGGTCAATACAATATTTGCAGCTACACTCCTTACAAAGAGATTTTGTTGTTATATGATGTACATACTCCACAAAAACATATTGACAAAGTTGAATATATTGCTGAATTTTTAAATATTCCAATAATTAAAGACACTTGTGGAAATGCTTTAAAACATCATCCTAAAGACTTTACTTGTGTAAGAGCATTGGGTGTATTGTCTGATCATTTTTTAATTAGATGTCATCAAAATGCCATACATGTTTACAAAGATGAACCTAGAAATAGTGGACGTATTGAATTACTGAATTATTTGATAGAACAAAGTTATTCGCACAATTATCACCGATACGGAAACTTAATGGGGATTGAATACAACCCCAATGAAAAACCTAAAGTTTATTAGTTTATATTTGAGAATATGAAACTTTTTACTTTTCTATTCTTTTGTTCTTTAAACTGCTTTTGTCAAAATGCATTGGTAAAAAACGTAGATGATTTTGTAGGTGTAGATATTTATGAAAACTACTATTATTTGCAAAACAGTGCGTTGCACAAAAGCAGTTTAAACAACGATTATAAAAACATAAAATATGGTACTCCTGATGTGGTTGACATCAGTAATCCTTTACAAGTATTATTGCTTTATAAATTATTTAATAAAGTAATATCTATAGACAATAAGCTTAATTTTATTGCCGAATATCAAGTTCCTTTTGGTACTGATTTAATAGCCAGTGCCGGAGAAAATAAGATATGGACATACAACAATATTCATAAAACAATTAGTGTTTACAACTTAAAAACTCAAAAAATAGAGATTCGTTCTATTCTCATTACCTCTAAAATAACACAGCTTAAAGGAGACCTAAACAAAGCCATTATAACAAATACAAACAACCAGCTAGAAACTTATAATTTTGTAGCTAGAAAAATAACTTCTACACCATTAAAAGACACACAGCTTTCTATTTCTATGCGTAATTTATATGTGTTAAAAAACAACAAACTTTATAAAGAAAAATCGGAAATTACCAACACTCCAAAATCCATTGTTTCTTTTGAAGTCCAAAACAATATTTTCTATTATTTTAAAGACAACAGCATCTACAAAACATTTCTAACACAACCTTAATTTTTTAAGAAACAACATCTACAATCCCCGTTCTTAAACTTATCCATAAAAAATTAAACATCGATTTTGTGGGCTCTCTTTCTTCTTTTATAATTCCTTCTCTAAATTTTTCTGGTTCTTTGTTAGAGCTATTTTTTAAAATTAAATTACCCAATACATGTACTGTTCTTTTTACAAAATTATATTTATTAATGCGTAATTTTAAATTGTCATATTTCATTTTAACATCCCCTGTTGCTACTGTATTATTGCCACTAATAGTAAAATACAATTCCTCTATCTCACCTTCTAATTCCGTGTTTAAAATCTTATATAAAAATGGATTTATGTAATCGGTTTTAAAATTTTTAAGCACTCCTTTGCTTACAAAAACATCGTGTTCTATATCTGTAAAATTTATAGATAAGGAAAAAGGCGATTTTTTCATAAACAAGGATTGAGTCTCCAACCTTAACTGCTCTTTTCCTTTTGCACTAGATACGTTTAGCTCTCCATTTATCTTATCAAAAACCAAACTTCCTATTTCATCGCCCTCATCCATTAACATTTCATACACCACCAATCCATCTTTAATTTCTATTATAGGAAAATCAAGAACTGTTTTAAGTTTGGTAATAGATTCACTATACAAAGCTTTTCTTTGAGTATTATCAGGAACACGCTTATCTCTATAAAACTGAAGTTTAGGCTTACACAACTCCACCTTTTTAGCTCCTATTTTTTGTTGATGATTGTTGAATTTTACAAAAAATTCCTCAATTTTTATTTTTTCAAAGAACAGATCTAAATGTTCCTTTTCTTCAAGTATTTTTTTCGAAAACTCATCTTTTGAATCTTTAGACTTAATACACATTTCACTCAACACAACCTCGCCATCCTGTCCTTTTAACTCTTTAAACTTTAACAATTCCAAGTCAGACAAATCCGTATAAAAATTAGTAATTGTATAGATTGATTTTTCAAACTGAAAAGGAATCTCATCAGTAATTGTCTCTTTATTTAACGTAAACTCTTTTAAAACCAAATTAAAAATCCCCGATGTTTTTTTTGTTTTCGTATTAAACATCAAATCCGCATTTTCAATCTCTATTTCATCAATTATTACAGCTGCTATTTTACCCAAACTAAACTTTTTAGCTGATGCGTTTTTGTCTTCTAACTGGCTATAATCAACCTTGGGAGATGTAATAAGTAGTTTAGAGAAAATGAGTTGTTTTTTAAACATCAAGCCCAGCCAACAAAACCCATTTAATTGAATCTTAGCCACACTAATATGATCGTTTTTTTTTACATTACTACTTATTTTAAGTTCCTTAACCTGTAGTTCGTTAAAAAATATATTATAATCTAAATCAGTATAATTCACCTTTAGTTCTTGCTGCTCTATCAATTCAGAAAACTTATTTTTTAAAAAATAATTAACACCAATTTGTACTATGTAAAACAGCCCTACAACAGAAACCAACAACACCAAAATAAATTTATTTTTCTTCATAATTTATAGTTTACACAACAAACAACAAGTTAACAACCATCCGTTTGCTACCCAAAAAATCTTATCTAAAATATATTTTTAATTAAGATAATTTATAAACAATGGGTATTCCCGAAAAATAACTATTTTTAGACTTCAAATTCTGAACCTATGCACATAGCTATTGCTGGAAATATTGGAGCTGGAAAAACCACACTAACACAATTGTTAGCAAAACATTACCAATGGGATGCTCATTTTGAAAGTGTAGAAGACAACCCTTACTTAGATGACTTTTACAACGAAATGGAACGTTGGTCTTTTAATTTACAGGTTTATTTTTTAAACAGTAGGTTTGAACAAATTCTAAAAATTCAGCAAAGCGGTAAAGACATTATTCAGGACAGAACTATTTATGAAGATGCCAAAATATTTGCTCCCAACCTACACGCAATGGGCTTGCTTACCAATAGAGATTTTCAGAATTACAGTAAACTGTTTGAATTGATGGAGAATTTAGTTACTCCACCAGACTTATTAGTGTACCTAAGAGCTGATATTAAGACACTAGTGGGACAAATACACAAACGTGGACGTGAGTATGAAAGCTCTATTAATATTGATTATTTAAGTAGATTAAACGAACGTTATGAAGCTTGGATTAGTACCTATGACAAAGGTCCAAAATTAATTATAGATATTGACAATCTTGATTATGTAAGTAACCCTGAAGATTTGGGTGAAATTATTGATAGAATTGATGCACAAATACACGGTTTGTTTTAAAGACAATCCATAAAAAAACTCAGCCAATTGGCTGAGTTTTTTTATAGTATAAATTGCTCCATATTTAGAGCTTGTAATTATTACAATACCGGTATAATTTGTTTTTTACGAGATACCACTCCTGGCAACACGACCAAATCTCCATTTACAATTGCATTAAACTTAGTTTCTGCAATAATTTTAACAGCATTATTAGGAACAAACAAAGTAGCCTCTTCCTTTAAAATATCTATAACAAACAACAAAACATCATCTAACTCCTCTCTAGCTTTTACTTGTTCCATTGTAGCTAAAATACTGTCTTTTCTATCTAAAATAATATTTGGAGCTGTCGTTTCTAATACAGAAACACGATATTTATTTCCGCTTGCTTCGTATTTTTTACTATCCATCTTGATCAATTCCTCATCAGAAAAAACAGATATATCAGATTTTGCTTCAAACATTTTTGTAGCATATTCATTTATATCTATGTCTAATTTATGAGCTAAGTGCTGAGCCATTGCTTTGTCATCTTCCGTAGTGGTTGGACTACGAAATTCCAAAGTATCCGATATAATACAAGAAAGCATTAATCCTGCAATTTCATTTGGCAAATCAGAAACCTCATCAACTCCCATCATTAAATACATAACTGATGCTGTAGATGCTAACGGCTTAATAGTGATATCTATAGGAGCTGCTGTTTGAATCCCTCCCACCAATTTATGATGATCTATAATTTGAACAACTCCAGTTTCATTAATATTGTCAAACAATTCCTCAGGATTATTGGTATCTACAATAACAACCTCGTCTTCCGCAGAAACTGAAGTTAAAATTTCAGGCACATTATACCCCCAATGTTTTAATACAAAAAGTGCTTCGGTATTAGGAGTTCCTAACACATATGGGGTGGATTCAATTCCTTGTTGACTTAAATACCAAGCCCAAACAATTGCTGATGCTGTTGCATCTGTATCTGGAGATCTGTGTCCAAAAATTTTTAATGCCATGATTTTATTTTTATCGTTTTTCTAAGAAAAGTTTTATTTTTCAGAAACAAAAATACAAATAAAAAGAAAGTTAAAAAGTAAATCCAAAAGAACCTTTAACTCCAAATTTATTTGCTCCTGGTCGGTCTAAGTAACTACCTCTCCAAAAGAAATCCATTCTAAATAATTTAAAAATATTTGCGATTGCTGCATTGTATTCATAATACACTTCACTAGGAGCAACCGTTTTTGTGTTAATGGTTATTCCTTGTAAAGAAGGTAGTGAGTTTAATGCTGGAGCATTCATCGTTACATTATCTTGAGAAATACTACCGTAAATTCCTTTAACACCTACAACCTCTCTTAAATTCAATTTTCTTAAAAAAGGAATTTTACCAAAAATTCGTCCATTAAAATTATGTTCAAAATGCATAGATGCATAGGTATCTGTTACAAACTCATAATAATTTAACAAGCCAAAAGTATTTTGAATATTAAAGAAAGATTGATTTCCTGGTACTACATTTAACAAACCTAAAGAAGCTTTTCCATAAGTTTTACCAAGCTCTACAGTTGTTGTTGTTTTACCTAGTAGTCCTAAATAAAAGGGTTGCTTATAATACAACTGAAATTTATGATAATCAAAGTCACTACTTAAAAACCCACCTAAACCGTTTGCATAACTTAGATAAAATACAGGATAATTATCATTTACCTCTTTGCGTTCTACCCCATTACCAAACACCTTTCTTTTAGGAGTATATTTTACAGAAAAACCAATTTCTGTTTCTCTTGTTTTGTTTTTTATATTTCCTGCTTCATCTATATAAGCCATACTAAAAGCTGTGGAAGCCGATTTTAAATGTCGATTTACAAAACTCACCTCAAAATTAATATTATCTACAGGTTCTGCACTAAAGAAAACATTAGACAACTGAATATCTGTTAACAAGTTAGAAGCTCCACTAGAAAACAAACCTGAACTGGCAAAACTCCTTCCCAACACATCATTACTTACGGTTAACCCTGCTCCTGTTTGTTCTACATCATCTCTTCTACCTGCCCCAAAAATCAATCTTTTTTGTTTGTTAAACATGTATTTATAAGACACTCCATATTTAAACCTATGATCTCCAAAACCATATGCGGTATATCCTTGTAGTCTCCACATATCGTTAATTCCAAAATAGGTTCTTCCCCCTACTCTAACCCTAATTCCTTCAACATCATTAAAGTCAAAAGTTGAAAACACAGGACCATAATCAAAGTTTGGAAATTCTACATAACCTGTAGCTAAAATAACTCCTAAGTTATATATCCGTTTAAATTTAGGAACGGTTTTTAAAGTATCTAACATTGTATAAACACCTTCTTCATTCTTGTCTAACTTCTCTAACCTATTTTCCTTCCAGTAGTTTTCATTTGCATTGTAAATACTGTCTTCAAAAATATCTGATTTCACTTTGTAAAAACCATCATTTTTAGTGTTGTTAAATTTGTAAGCATCATAATACGTTGTCCTTTTTCCAAAAACTCCCATAGAGGTTTTTTTCTTTCGCAAGCTAAAATCTGCCAACATATAATCTCTTTCTGGTAGAATGGTAGAATCATTTAAAACTTTAAAATCTTGCTCTAAATACACCTCTTTTACCCAGTTTAAATTGGCACTTCTAGAGACTTGCATATTTATGTCTTTAACAGCAAAGGTGGTATCGGCAATCCACATATCACCTTTAAAAGTTAATTCGTTTTTACGTATGGGATAATACACTATATTAAAACACCATTTTCCGTCTATAGTCGCACTATCAGACAATACATAATTATAGGTATTCACCCCTGGTTTACCTACAGGACTTGCAAAACTTTTACCAAACAAACGAATGTAATCATCGTATATATTATAATCTACATACAGATCTTTAATATAGGTGGTAACTCCTGCTCCGGCACCAATTCCGGAGTTTTTGTTCGCCACTAAATCTTCTCTTACCAACTCATCATTCCCTTTGTTTTTTCCGTATACATTATATACAGATTCATTAATATACACAGGTAAAAAGTTTTTCCCAGAGACTCTAGAAGTGTCTATCTCTTTAAAAATAAACTCCAATCCTTTAAACACTTTTTGTTCTGTAAATGAAGAATCTATATTATTTAAATCGAACTGTATTTTTTCATATTTTTTATAATCAAAAGATTTAAACATTTTAAATCCATTGTTACGTTTTTTTGCCCATACCTTTTCTAGCAAAGCAATAGCTGGGTTCCCTTTTTTTTGAACTCTACCCGTATAAATTACAACTGTCTGTAGTTGACTTGCACTTTCTTTTAAAGTTATTTTAAATACTTGATTTTGCTTTTCTATAGGTAGTGTTATCTTATCAAACCCAACAAAACTAGCTTGTAATTCTGTATACGTTTTAGGAGATGATAAATAAAAATCTCCATCTTCATCGGTAATAGTTCCTTCTGTTGAATTTTTAAATATTACACTAGCAAATGGCAATGGGTTTCCATCAACATCTACCACCACACCTTTTATTTTGGTTTGACTCAAAACAATGGTGGTTATAAATAAAGTAAACAGTAAAAGTGTTTGTTTTAGCATATCTTAAATACAAAAATTCCTTTCTCAAAAATAAGAAAGGAATTTATAAAATTTTATGTTGTTAAGCAGTATTTACTTAACATATAATGTTGCCTTAACAGCATCTATAACATCCTGGGCATTTGGCAACCATTCTTCCATTAAAACCGGAGAATATGCTGCAGGTGTATCTGCTGTATTAATTCTTTGAATTGGAGCATCTAAATAATCAAATGCTTGCTCTTGTACTCTGTATGCAATTTCAGTAGCTACTGAACCAAATGGCCAAGCCTCTTCTAAAATTACCAATCGATTAGTTTTTTTAACAGATTCTATAATCGCCTTAGTATCCATTGGACGAACTGTACGTAAATCTATAATTTCAATAGAAATCCCTTCTTTTTCTAAAGTTTCAGCTGCTTTGTACGCTTCTTTGATAATTTTACCAAAAGAAACGACTGTTACATCTGTTCCTTTTCTTTTAATATCTGCAACTCCTAAAGGGATAATGTATTCACCTTCTGGCACTTCACCTTTATCTCCATACATTTGCTCAGATTCCATAAAAATAACAGGATCGTTATCTCTAATTGCTGCTTTTAGCAATCCTTTTGCATCGTAAGGGTTAGAAGGCACTACTACTTTTAATCCTGGAGTGTTTGCAAACCAGTTTTCAAAAGCCTGTGAGTGTGTAGCTCCTAATTGTCCAGCAGAAGCCGTAGGACCTCTAAACACAATAGGACAAGGGAATTGTCCACCAGACATTTGTCTAATTTTAGCGGCATTGTTGATAATCTGATCGATACCAACCAACGCAAAGTTAAATGTCATGTACTCTACAATCGGTCTGTTACCTGTCATAGTAGATCCAACGGCAATACCACCAAATCCTAATTCAGCAATCGGTGCATCAATTACACGTTTTTCACCAAATTCATCTAACATTCCTTTAGAAGCTTTATAAGCTCCGTTATATTCAGCAACCTCTTCACCAATTAAGTAAATGCTTTCATCAGAACGCATTTCCTCAGTCATCGCTTCGCAAATTGCCTCTCTAAATTGTATAGTTTTCATGTATTCTATTTTATTTAAACGTTCACAAAAATAACAAAAACCCTCCCATATTTTCTAATATTATAGCAAAATATTTACAAAAAATAAATTACATTAGCTTCTACTTATTTAGAAATATATATAAATAGATAAACTTCTCAATATGAAAATATTAGTTTGTATAAGTCACGTTCCTGATACTACTTCTAAAATCAATTTCTCGAATGATTCGACAGAATTTGATACAAATGGAGTACAATTTGTTATAAATCCTTATGATGAATTTGCTTTAACAAGAGCGATCTGGTTTCAAGAGAAACAAGGAGCAAAAGTGACTGTGGTAAACGTAGGAAATGCCACCACAGAACCTACCCTTAGAAAAGCTTTGGCTATAGGGGCAGATGAAGCTATTAGAATTGATGCACAACCTACTGATGGTTTTTTTGTGGCTCAACAATTGGCTGAATTGTATAAAAAAGAAAACTATGATTTAGTTTTAATGGGAAAAGAATCTATAGATTACAACGGAGCTATGGTTCCTGGTTTGCTTGCTTCTTTCTTAGATATTGATTATATTAATGCTTGTATAGATTTAGAAGTTGACGGAAACAATGCACAAGCTTCTAGAGAAATAGATGGTGGTATTGAAAAATTATCTGCTACACTACCTTTAATCATTGCTGGACAAAAAGGATTGGTTGAAGAAAAGGATCTGAAAATACCCAACATGAGAGGAATTATGATGGCTCGTAAAAAACCTTTAACGGTTATTTCTGGTACCGATGCTACAACAACTACCCAAATAAGCAGTTTTGAAAAACCTGCTGAAAAAGGAGCTTGTAAAATGGTAGATGCTAACAATATTGACGAATTAATCAATTTGTTACACAACGAGGCTAAAGTAATTTAATTAAAAACCTAAGCTCTTAATATAGAGCAACTAAAAACATACGCATATGTCTGTATTAGTATTCGCTGATGCTAGTGAAGGAAAATATAAAAAAGCAGCTTTAGAAGCTGTTTCTTATGCCAAAGCAGTGGCAGATCAATTAAGTACAACTTTAACTGTTCTTACCATTAACGCTAACAATCCAGAGGAAGTTAACACCTATGGAGCCAATAAAGTATTAAGTATCAACAACGATACCTTAGCTACTTTTAACGCAAAAATATATGCAGGTATTATTACCCAATCTGCACAAGATAATAACAGTACAGCTGTTGTGATTAGTAACAATTCTAACGGAACTTATTTAGCACCTTTAGTTGCTGCTCAATTAAAAGCAGGTTATGTATCAAACGCAGTAGCAACACCTAGTAACACTGCTCCTTTTACAGTAAAAAGAAAAACGTTTTCTAGCAAAGCGTTTGGAAATACGGTAATTACATCAGAAATAAAAGTAATTGGTTTGGCTAAAAACTCTTTTGGAATTGTAGAAAACAAATCAGAAGGAAGTGTAGAAGAATTTACACCAACACTTACTACTTCAACTATTTCATCTGTAACAGTAGAAAAAGCCTCTGGTAAAATTGCCATTGCAGATGCTGATATAGTAGTTTCTGGAGGTAGAGGTCTAAAAGAAGCTGCTAACTTTAAAATGATTGAAGATTTAGCAGATGTTTTAGGTGCAGCAACAGCCTGTTCTAAACCGGTATCTGATATGGGATGGAGACCACATGCTGAGCACGTAGGACAAACAGGAAAACCCGTAGCAGCCAATTTATATATTGCCGTTGCTATTTCTGGAGCTATTCAACATTTAGCAGGAGTAAATGCTTCTAAAACAAAAGTAGTTATTAACACAGACCCCGAAGCTCCTTTTTTTAAAGCTGCAGACTATGGTATTGTTGGAGATGCTTTTGAAGTAGTACCTACATTGATTGAAAAATTAAAAGCATTTAAAGCAGAAAATGCTTAAACCCGTAAAATGATAGAATGAGTTTAGTACAATTAGACATACGTGGTATATCTTATAGTCAAACACAAACAGGTGCTTATGCCCTTGTGTTAAATGAGATAGATGGAGAAAGAACATTACCCATAGTTATTGGAGCTTTTGAAGCACAATCTATTGCTATTGCTTTAGAAAGTGAAATTACACCTCCAAGACCCTTAACCCATGACTTGTTTAAAAATTTTGCCGAATCTTATGGAGTTATTGTAAAACAAATAATAATTCACAAATTAGTAGATGGAGTCTTTTTTTCTAAAATGATTTGCCTGCAAGGAAATGAAGAAAAAACATTTGATGCCAGAACTTCTGATGCTATTGCTTTGGCAATTCGTTTTAATGCTCCTATTTACACCTATCAAGAAATTTTAGAAAGAGCTGGAATTATACTAAAACAAGAAGATTTTACAGAGGAGGATGAAAAAGAATCTGATGATCTTTTTGAAAGTACCGATGATGAATTATCTAATTTACTAAATAGTTCTGAAACTAGCGAAAAAGAGATTGACTATAGCGCTCATTCTATTCAGGATTTAGAAAAAAGATTAAACACCGCTATTGCTAAAGAAGATTACGAAACTGCAGCTAGCATTAGAGACGAATTAAACAAGAGATAGTTGTTAACAAACAAATCTTAATAAAATTAAAAAAGTCGATACTAAGCGTATCGACTTTTTTTTAAATTTACAGCATCGCTACATTCCATACCTATGAAACAATATTTAGATTTTATAAAACATATTAAAGAAAACGGAGTACAAAAAGGAGACCGTACAGGTACAGGTACTAAAAGTGTTTTTGGCTATCAAATGCGTTTTGATTTATCTGAAGGATTTCCTATGGTAACTACCAAAAAACTTCATTTAAAATCTATTATTCACGAATTGCTGTGGTTCTTAAAAGGAGACACTAATATTAGTTATTTAAAAGAAAATGGTGTAAAAATATGGGATGCTTGGGCTGATGAAAATGGAAATTTAGGTCCTGTATATGGCCACCAATGGAGAAATTGGAACAGTGAAGAAATTGACCAAATTTCTGAGGTTATAGAAACTATCAAAACAAATCCAAACAGTAGACGTATGTTAATCTCTGCTTGGAACCCAAGTGTACTGCCCAACACCACGGTTTCTTTTTCGGAAAACGTAGCAAACAATAAAGCTGCTTTACCTCCTTGCCATGCTTTTTTTCAATTTTACGTTGCAGATGGACAGTTATCTTGTCAACTATACCAACGTAGTGCAGATGCCTTTTTAGGAGTTCCTTTTAACATTGCCTCTTATGCATTATTGGTTTTAATGATTGCACAAGTAACAGGTTTAGAAGCGGGAGAGTTTGTTCATACTTTTGGAGATGCTCATATTTACAATAATCATTTTGAACAAATAGATTTACAGTTAACTAGAGAGCCTAAACCATTACCTAAAATGATTTTAAACCCAGAGGTGAAAAATATTTTTGATTTTACCTTTGAAGATTTCTCTTTAGTAAACTACGAACCACACCCAACGATTAGAGGAAAAGTTTCTGTATAAAGTTGTCATATTCTCACATAGCTCAACTTTGTTCTGTTAATTTTTAAGTACTTTTGCCCTTAAATTTTTGGAAAATGCAAAAATATGGGTTATTGGCGTTCTTTTGTCTGATTGTTTTTACAGCATGTAAAAGTAATCAGCAGGCTAGTGTACCCCAAAATAAAACAGAAATTACTCTTCCTTTTCAGCAAAATGATAGCATTGAGCATTACAAAAAAGTAGAAGCCAATCTTATTCAGAAAGTAGAAGCTATTTCTAGCTATCAAAACCCAATAACAACTCACTTTAAAAAACACATTTCTAGGAGTGCTCTTAAAGCTGTTGAATTTAAAGAATGGAGAAAAAATATTTATGTTGAATTTACCTTAGACAAATACAAAAGACTAACAAGTATTGTAACTAACACCTCTTCTTTAAAACTAGACAAACAATTAAAAAAAACATTTAAGAAATTGAGTTTTGAATCTTTAAAGATTCAAAACTTTGATCCTAAGTATAAATATTCATTGGTAGTTATTCAAAATTTAAATGGAATTCCAGTCGTAAAATCTAACACCAGAGCTATTGGTTATATCCCTCCTATTTATGAGCTGTGTAGTGATGAAGTTAATTATCACAACTTAAACAAATGCAATTATATGTACATTACCAACTATCTGTACAATCATATAGATTTAAGCTTTGTTTCTAGTTTAGATATTGACAACAATCACGAAATACTTCCCAAATTTATTATAGACAAAACAGGAAAAGTAGCAGCTGCCATGGTAGAGTCTCAAAATAAAGATTTGTTAGAATCTTTTTACAAAGCTATTATGAGCTTACCCAAAGCATCTTTACCTGCAAAGCTAAATGGAAAAAACGATTATTATGGATATAACTTTCCTACTAGTATAAAAAACATCATTCGTAATAACAATGATTTTAAGAAATTCTACTACCAAAGACGATTTGACAAAGCTACTGTGGAAGAATTAATGAAAGAATTTGTTGCGATTGAATATCAAAAAAAACAACATAAATTAATTTATAAAGTAGGGTTCTAAAAAGGACTAAATATTATTATTTTATAATACATCACTTTTAAAAATCTGATTAAAATTTTAAAATGACAACACTTATTGCTGCTATAGGAGAAAATAACGAACTGGGAAAAAACAACGATTTAATTTGGCATTTACCTGCCGACTTAAAAAGATTTAAAAAAGTTACCTCAGGACATTATATTATAATGGGAAGAAACACTTATGAATCTATAGGAACACCATTACCAAATAGGACTACTGTTATTATCACTAAAAACAAAAACTACACTGCTAAAGGATGTATTGTAACAGATTCTCTAGAGAACGCTATTAAAATTGCTGATCAAGACAGTAATGCATACATTATTGGAGGTGCACAAATTTACAACCAGGCAATAAACTTGGTAGATGTTTTAGATATCTGTGAAGTTCATCAATCTTTTGATGCCGATGTATATTTTCCTAAAATAGATACTGCTATTTGGAAAGAAATAAATAGAGAACATTTTCTGTCAGATGATAAAAACAAATACGACTACAGTTTTGTTAAATATACTAAAAGAAACTAATCCTTAGATTTTAAACCCCTTATGAATAAATTCATATTCTTTATTTCACTACTCGTATTTCAGTTTAGTTTTTCTCAGCAAAAACAGCTATTTGGTACAATTATTAACAAAAACACCCAGGAATCCGTTCCTTTTGTCACCATTTACATAAAAAACTCACAAGAAACCAAAACAAGTTTAGCAGATGAAAACGGGGCTTTTTTAGCTAAAAACCTTACCAAAGCGAAATACAATTTAGTAGTACAAGCTATTGGATACAAACCTTATCAGCAAGATATTTCTTTTGCAAACAAGCAACGTTTAGATTTAGGTAAAATATATTTAGAAGAAGACATTCAGGCATTAGATGCAGTTGTAATAAGAGCAGAAACCACTAGTATTGAACAAAAGATTGACCGATTAGTTATTAAAGTGGGGAAAGATTTAACCAACGTAGGTACCGATGCTGCTAGTGTGTTAAACAATGTACAATCTGTAGCTGTAGACCAACAAACAGGGGAATTATCTTTAAGAGGAAACAGCAATGTAAAAGTATTAATAGATGGTAAACCGACCAACATCCCTACAGATCAATTGATCAAACAATTGCCTGCCAATGCTATTAAAAACATCGAATTAATTACCAATCCGTCTGCCAAATATAGTCCAGAAGGAAACAGTGGAATCATTAATATAGAATTGGTAAAAGATAACAGAAGTGGATTTAACGGAAGCGTAAATACTTCTGGAACATATGGTCGTAATTTTAGAGGAAATGCTGGAGGAAATTTTAATTACAAAGTAAAAAATGTCAATTTTTTTGCCAACTACAACTTTAGAGGTGGACAAGACGATATTAAAGGAACTATTACCAGAAATGATAATGAACAAAAAACCTATGGATTAAATAACAGAAACAATCATTTTGTAAAGTTTGGCTCTGATATTGATCTTGATAAAAAAACAAGTATCTCTTTATTTACCGTTCAAAATTTTAACGAACTAGATTACAGAAACAATACCAAAATTACTGATGTAGTTACAGGAGATTTAACCAATAACAGTGTTTTTGATTTAAACAGAAAACCGAGATCACAAACTTACGATGCTAGTCTTCATAAAAAATTTGAAGATAAAAAGCATACCTTAGATTTTGGAGTTTCGTATAACATTAATAAATCTCCAGAGGATAGTGATTGGATTGATTTTTTAAAACCTTCAGACAACCAAGAATACAATTACACTGAAATAATTGATTCTGAATCTAAAAGATGGATTGTAAATTTAGATTATGCCAAACCTATTAACGAATCTATTTTTATAGAAACAGGGTTAGATTTTAGAAATTGGATCAACGAAAAATCTAATCTATCTACTCAATTGGTAAATAACTCACAAGATGACTTAACCACCAAAGGATTTAATGATTTTGACGTAAACAGAAAAATTTATGCAGGATACGTTAACTACCGTCAGCAAATAGGAAAGTTAGGATTACAGGCGGGTGTTAGAGCAGAGTTTTATGATTTAGAAGCAACCTTTAATGCAGATGTAGACAATCAAAATGATTTAGTTACAGATGACATATTTTCTGTATATCCATCTTTTTTTGCTACATACGAGCTCACCAAAAAAGACCAATTACAAGCTAGCTATAGCCGTAGAGTAGACAGACCCTCTATAAAACAATTAAACCCAATTAGAACCTGGGGAACCCCCTTATTAATATCTCAAGGAAACCCCAAATTACAACAACAATTCACCAACTCTGTTGAGTTTAGATATAGCAGAAAGGTAAAGGGAGGTAATGTTTCTTTAACTGGTTTTTACAGAAGAATTAATGATTTTATCAGTAGAAACATGAGTGAAGACACCCAAGTAGAAGATAGAATTTTATTGTCTTATGATAATTTTGATACTGCTGACAATTACGGTATAGAATTGGCAGCCTATTTAAAATTTACGTCTTGGTGGAACTTTAATGGTAGTACAGATTTGTATTATCAACAACAACAAGGAATTGTAAACAACCAAATCACCTCTGTAGACAATGTGCTGTTTAATTTTAGAATTAGCAATAAATTTATTGTTGGTAAAAAGTTAAGCCTACAAATGAATCAAATGTATAGAGGTAGAAATGAAAATATTCAACGTATTAGAAAACCTATGTTTATGACCAACTTAGGAGCTAGTTACAAAGTATTAAACAACAACGGAACCTTTTCTTTAGGATTTTCAGATGTTTTTAATTCGTTTAGAGCTAAGTTTGATATTGAAAATCCTATTTCTCAAAAAGGGGAATTTAATTGGGAAAGCCAAAATATTACTCTTGGCTTTACTTATAATTTTGGAAATCAATTTAAACAAAAACAAAAGCCTAAAAGACCAGGAGAAGACAGTGATGTTGGTGGTGGCGGAGTCTTTTAGTTCTAATTAAAATTCTCGATTATTTTTTTATACTTCCAAACACAAAACACAATTTCTGCCATCCTGTCATTTTAATAATTTTGGTATTCTATTTGTCTTAAACCAAACACAAAGTTTAAACAAATAATCAAAACATATTATTATGGCTAAAGGAAACATTAATGTATCGGTAGAAAATATCTTTCCGTTAATTAAGAAGTTCTTATACTCAGATCACGAAATATTTTTACGTGAGTTGATTTCTAACGGAACAGATGCAACGTTAAAATTACAACACTTAATCACTATTGGTGAAGCTGAAGGAGTTGAATTGGGAGATGCTAAACTTGAAGTAAAGATTGATAAAGAAGGAAAAAAACTTCATATTATCGATCAAGGTTTAGGAATGACAGAAGATGAAGTAGAAAAATACATCAATCAAATTGCATTTTCTGGAGCTGAAGAGTTTATTGAAAAATACAAAGACAAAGTAGAAGATTCTGGAATTATTGGTCACTTTGGATTGGGATTCTACTCTGCATTTATGGTGGCAGAAAAAGTAGAATTAATTACAAAATCTTACAAAGATGCACCCGCAGTAAAATGGTCTTGTGATGGTTCTCCAAACTATGAATTAGAACAAGTTGAAAAAACAGAAAGAGGAACTGAAATTGTGTTGCACATTGCAGAAGATTCTTTAGACTTTTTAGAAGAGTCTAAAATTTCTGAATTGTTATCTAAATACAATCGTTTTAACCAAGTGCAAATTAAATTTGGAACTAAAAAGGTAAACGATCCTAACTTTGAACCAAAAACAATTAAAAAAGAAGATGGTACAGAGGAAAAAGAACCACATCAACAAATAGATGTAGACAACATCATCAACAACACGGCTCCAGCTTGGACTAAAAAACCTGCGGATTTACAAGGAGATGATTACAAAAATTTCTATAGAGAATTGTATCCAACACAATTTGAAGAGCCTTTGTTTAACATTCATTTAAACGTGGATTATCCATTTAACTTAACCGGTATTTTATACTTCCCTAAGTTGTCTAAAAACATGGATATGCAAAAGGATAAAATCCAATTGTACCAAAACCAAGTATTTGTAACAGACAATGTAGAAGGAATTGTTCCTGACTTTTTACAAATGTTAAAAGGAGTTATAGACTCTCCAGACATTCCATTAAACGTATCTCGTTCTTACTTACAGGCAGATGGTGCCGTTAAAAAGATTTCTGGATACATTACTAAAAAAATTGCAGATAAATTAAGTTCTATCTACAAAAAAGACCGTCAAGCTTTTGAAGGTTATTGGGACGATATTAAAGTAATTATTGAGTACGGAATGTTATCTGACGAAAAATTCTTTGATAAAGCTAATAAATTTGCTTTGTACCCAACTACAGATGGTGGTTACTTAACTATTGAAGAAATTAAAGAGCAATTAAAAGATGCTCAAACAGATAAAGACGGAAAATTAGTTGTTTTATATGCGGCTAATAAAGAAGCTCAACACGGGTTTATTCAGTCTGCAAATGACAAAGGATACAAAGTATTGTTATTAGACTCTCCTATTGTATCTCACTTAATTCAAAAATTAGAAAGCACAAACGAGAATGTAACTTTTGTACGTGTAGATTCTGATCATGTTGATAATTTAATCAAGAAAGACGACAACGTAATTTCTAAATTATCTGACGAAGAAAAAGACAAATTAAAACCAATTATAGAAGCATCTGTTCCTAAAGAAAACTATACAGTTCAATTAGAAGCAATGGACTCTAACGCTTCTCCTTTCTTAATTACCGTACCAGAATTTATGCGTAGAATGAAAGAAATGAGTGCTACTGGTGGTGGTGGAATGTTTGGAATGGAAAACATGCCAGAAATGTACAACTTGGTAGTAAATACAAACAACGAGTTAGTTTCTGATATTTTAAATGCAGATGAAGACAAACAGAAAGCTTTAATTTCTCAAGCTTTTGATTTGGCTAAGTTATCTCAAAACTTATTACATGGTAAAGACTTAACAGACTTTATAAAACGTAGTTATGAGTTGATTAAGTAATATATTTTTGATCTTATAAATCAAAAATCATTAAACAGCCTTTCTTTAAATAAAGAAAGGCTGTTTTTTTTATAAAAATACTCTTTACCTTACTATTCTTCATATATTTTGCATTCAAAAACCTATTTTTGCTACATCTCAAAACCTTACTGATGGAAATTAAAATAGCCTTTACAGATATTGATGGAACTTTATTAAATTCAGAACGAGAAGTTTCCGAAATGTTAAAAGAACAAGTAGCCCGAATAAGTTCTAAAAACATTCCTTTTATTTTAATCTCGTCAAGAATGCCAAGTGCCATGACACATTTACAAAATGATTTGGGTATTGAAGGACTTCCTATGATTTGCTACAACGGAGGATTGGTTTTGGTTGACGGTGAAATTGTAGATGACATTTCTATTGCACCAACCATTTTAGAAGATATTGCAGAATTAAACAAAGAAAATAAATTTCATATTAGTTTATACAACAATAATGACTGGTATGTTCCCGAAATGGATTTTTGGGCTTTAAGAGAAGAAAACAACACCAAAGTTACTCCTATAGTAAACCCCACCAAAGACGTAATTAAATTATGGACAGAAGAAGGAAAAGGAGCTCATAAAGTAATGTGTATGGGAGACAAAGAACATATGGATTTTTTGTTTTCTGAATTAGGAAAATTACACGGAGACAAACTACACTTATACCGCTCTAAAGACACTTATATAGAAATTGCTAACAAAAACATATCTAAACTTACCGGAATAGAAGAATTACTAGCTTGTAAATATCCAAAACTAACCTTAGACAACTGTATTGCTTTTGGAGACAACTACAACGATATTGAAATGTTAAAAGCCGTAAAATTAGGAGTTGCTGTGTCCAATGCAAAAGAAGAGGTGTTAGTTATTGCTGATGCTGTTACCGATGCTAACAAAAAAGATGGGGTGGCAAAAGCCATTCTAAAATATATATAATTAAAAGAGTTTGTACTTGTGCGTATAGTAAAAGTTTCTATTCGTTAATAATTTAACCAAAAACATAAAAAACTAAATTAATCGCACTAGAATAATCCTAAAATTACTAATTTGTCGCTCGTTAAAAATTAACTTAATTAAATACTTAAATATATGATTTTATCAATAGCTTCATTTCTTGGTTTTACCCTTTTGGTAGCCTTGATCGCTTGGCTAGCAACTAGAAAAAATGTAAACTCTTCAGATGGATATTTTTTAGGAGGAAGAAGTTTAACTGGACCTGTAATTGCAGGATCATTATTATTAACAAACCTTTCTACAGAACAAATTGTTGGACTAAATGGTGCTGCTTTTGAAGAAGGAGTTGTAGTAATGGCATGGGAAACACTAGCAGCAATTGCTATGGTTCTTACTGCAATGTTTTTATTACCTAGATACTTAAAAGGTGGTATAACAACAGTTCCTCAGTTTTTAGAAACTAGATATGATAAAATGACCAAAACTTGGGTATCTGCATTATTCCTTTCTGGATATGTATTTATTTTATTACCTATTGTATTGTATTCTGGAGCATTGGCTGTAAATACTATGTTTGATGTACCTCAAGCTTTAGGATTGGTAATTCCTGCAGATGTAGCAAGTACTCTAAACCCTGCTGAATTAGCAAGTTTACAAAGAGAATATGACTTTATGGCTTTATGGCCTACTGTGTTTACCATTGGATTTATTGGAGTTATTTATGCTGTATTTGGAGGATTAAAAGCCGTAGCAGTATCAGACTCTATAAACGCTATAGGATTATTAATTGGAGGTTTGGCTATTCCTGTTTTTGGATTATTAGCTATTGGAGACGGTTCAATTGGAACAGGAATAAGTAACTTAACAACAGAATTCCCAGGGAAATTTAATGCTATTGGTGGACCAGAAGCTTCTGTGCCATTTGCTACTATTTTTACAGGTTTAATGTTGGTACAAATGTTTTACTGGGGAACAAACCAAGCAATTATACAAAGAGCTTTAGGTGCTAAAAATTTAGCAGAAGGACAAAAAGGTTTATTAATAGCTTCTTTCTTAAAAATATTAGGACCTTTAATGTTAGTTTTACCTGGTATTATTGCTTTTTACATGTCTCAACACCCAGAGTCTTTTGAATATTTTGCTGGAGGTAACGGAATCTTAAAAGATCAAGCATATCCTTTGTTAGTGAAACAAGTATTACCCGCTAGTATGGTAGGTTTCTTTGCAGCTGTATTATTTGGTGCGATTTTAAGTTCTTTTAACGGAGCTTTAAACTCATCAGTAACCATTTTTGGATTGGATATTTACAAAGCACACATTAACACAGAAGCTTCTGAAGCTAAAGTGGTAAAAATGGGGCAAGCTTTTGGTATCTTTTTAGCAATTGGTGGTGCATGTATTGCTCCTTTCTTAATTTATGCTAAAGGTGGTTTATTTAACTACTTACAAGAAATTAACGGATGTTACTCTATTCCAATCTTTACTATTATTATTGTGGGTTACACAACTAAACGTGTTCCTGCTATTGCCGCTAAAATTGGTTTAGTTTCTGGAGTTGTTTTATATGCTATTAGTCAATTTATCATCAAGCCAATGGTAATTAGTGATGGTGGAACGTATCCTCACTTTTTACACGTAGTAGCTATCTTATTTGTATTAAATGCTGCAATTATGTTAGTAATTGGTAAATTTAAACCACGTAGTGAAGATTTTGTACAACAATACACAGAACAAGTAGACATTACACCTTGGAAATACTTAAAACCAGTAAGTATTATCGTAACTGTTATTGTTATTGCTACATATGCATACTTTAGTTAATAGATTGATACTATTTTAGACTTAAAAATATATATTTGTAACCCCACTACCCAAAGTAGTGGGGTTACTTATTCTAATTTAATTATGAGAAAAATTATTTGGATTGCTCTAAGTGCTTTAGTTGTTAGCTGTGGTTCTAAATCTAAAGATAATTTCACTGTAAAATGTCAAATTTTAGGGCTGAAGAAAGGGACTATTTATTTAGAAAAATTTGAAGATAAAAAAATTGTAGTTGTAGATTCTGTAAACATTACAGATGCTACTGAAGAATTTACATTTACAAACACAATTAATGAACCAGAACTATACATTATCTCTCTAGACAAGTTAAATACTAAACAAATAACTTTCTTTGGAGAAGAAGGTACTATTCATATAGAAACGTCTTTAAATAAGTTTTACATCAACCGTAAAATATCTGGATCATCTTTGCAAGAAATACTAGATAAGCATGATGAATATGCTAAAAAATTTAACGACATTAACTTAGATTTGATTAAAGATAAATTTGAAGCCCTAAAATATGGAGACACTAAAAGTGTTGAAGAAATTGAACTTAAAAGACTAAATAACTTAAAAAGACTTTATTTATTTTCTGCCAATTTTGCAATTGCATATAACGATAAAGCCATATCTCCTTTTATTGCTTGTCATAGAATGGAACAAGCAACTCCTAAATTAAAACAAAAAATTTACGAAGCCTTAACTCCAGAAATAAAACACAGTAAATACGGAAAACAACTAAAAGAACTTATTCAATAAGATTTTTTTTAATTTTTATACTCCAGTTAAATTCAAATTTAGCAACCTCATCACCCATTTCATCTATTCCTTTAGTTGAAAGTAAAAAAGTGACCCCTTCTTTACTTTCAATAGCTTTGTTAATACTATGTTCTAATTCCCTAGTATCATCACAAATAAAAGTAATTTTACCGACTGCTTTTTTATAAAACTGAGCATTCATACCAACTACTAACGTTGAGAACTTATATGTAGTATTATATACATTTTTTAACACCAATGCACCTGTAGACAATTCTGCTGCCATAGCTAAAACTGCAAAATAAATAGATTTAAACGGGTTTTGATTGATCCATTTAAACCTAACTCTTGTATTACATTGCTGATGAGTTAACATCAATACTCTAACTCCACACAAATAAGCAGAGGGCAGTTTAAATATTATAAATCGATTAAGTTGTTTTGCTGAAAGTTTCATTGTAAATTTAATAACAACATTAAGATACATAATTAATTATATAAAACACACACCAATGTATATAGACACCAAAACGGAAAGAGTTTTAGCAATGATTTTACATTTATCTGGTTTTTTAAATGGTGCATTGCCTCTAGTTGTTCCTTTGCTAATTTGGGTATTAAAAAAAGAAGATAGCTTTTTTATAAAAGAACATGGTAGAGCCGCTATAAACTTTCAACTATCAGTAATTATTCTAGGGATTGGAGCAGCATTATTTATATTTTTCACCATAGGTATTGGTGCTTTTCTTGTAGCTCCTTTAGCCATTGTTTTTGGTTTATTATATGTCTATTTTATCATTATGGCTACCATAACAGCTAGTAACGGACAATTGTACAAATACCCCATAAGTTGGGAAATTATTTAGTAAGCTCTGCAAATAAAGATTCTAAAGTTTTATTCTTTGTGTTCATTTGTAAAATTTTTAAACCTTGCTCTTGTGCAAAATCAAAAATATCAGGTCTTTTGTCATCTTGAACGCTAAATACAAACTCCCATTTGGTGTCATGGTAATTTGTATATGTTATTAAATCCTTTATCCTTTTTACAAACTGTTCTTCTATTTTATAATCAAATTCTACCTGAATAGTTTGTTCTTGCCCAGATTTTAATTCAGATAAATTGGCATCTACCTTTAAGTCTCCTTTATTGATAATAATAACTCTATCACAAATAGCCTCTACTTCTTGCATAATGTGAGTTGAAAACAAAATTGTTTTATCTCTTCCTAACTCTTTAATTAATTGCCTAATTTCTATAATCTGATTAGGATCTAATCCCGTAGTAGGTTCGTCTAAAATTAATACAGATGGGTTGTGAATAATAGCTGCTGCTATTCCAACTCTTTGCTGATACCCTTTAGATAGTTGATGAATTTTTTTAGTTGCCTCAGTAATCAAACCCGTTTGCTCAATTACTTCATTAATTCTATGTTTACTTACTTTATGAATATGAGCTATAAAAGTTAAATACTCTTTTACATACATTTCTTTGTATAACGGATTGTGCTCTGGCAAGTAACCTATATTTTTATTTGTAGTTTTTATATTAGGTTGCACTAAATCTTCTTCTATATAAAGAGCCCCTTTAGTTGGCGTTATATATCCTGTTAACATTTTTATTAACGTAGATTTTCCTGCACCATTTGGACCTAAAAAACCAACAATTTCACCTTTTTTAATCTCAAAGCTTAGCGAATTTACCGCTATTTGATTCTTATATTTTTTAGAAACCTCAACTACTTTAATAGACATTTATCTCCTTTTAAAATGCTAAAGTAGTAATTCTATAAAATTAGTAATGCATTATTCAATGAATATTCAGAAATTAGCAGCAATGAAAAACAAACAAGTTACTTACCAAAACATAGGCAAAAAAGGATACAAAGAAACTTGGGATTATCAAGATGAGTTGTTTCAAGCAATTATTCAAACTAAAATGGATAATCGTAGAAACGAAACGACAACACCTACCAAAAACCATTTTTTATTTGTAGAACATCCGCACGTATACACTTTGGGTAAAAGTGGAGATTTATCAAATTTATTACTTACCGAAAAACAACTTACAGAAAAAAATGCTACGTTTTATAAAAGCAATCGCGGTGGAGACATTACGTATCATGGACCTGGCCAAATTGTAGGTTATCCTATTATAGACTTAGATAATTTTTTTACAGACATTCACAAATACCTCCGATTTTTAGAAGAAGCCGTTATTTTAACTTTAGCAGATTATGGTTTAAAATCTGAAAGAAGCAAGGGTGAGACAGGTGTTTGGTTAGATGTTGGAACTCCGTTTGCTAGAAAAATATGTGCACTAGGAGTACGAAGTAGTCGTTGGGTTACCATGCACGGTTTTGCCTTAAACGTAAATGTAGATTTGGGTTATTTTGACAACATTATTCCATGTGGAATTAAAGGAAAAGCAGTAACTTCTATGGAGGCTGAACTAGGTGAAAAAATAAATATAAACGAAGTGCAACAAACTATTTTAAAACACCTTGCTTCACTTTTTGAATGGGAGCTGGTTTCTGTTTAAACAAATCTAACTGCTCTTCTGGCAACAACTTAAACGTATGTCTATGATGTGCACAACTTCCTATTTCTTTAATAGCTTGTCTGTGTTCTTTTGTAGGATATCCTTTATTTTTTTTCCAATTGTATTCAGGAAACTCGTCGTGAATTTTTTCCATATATAAATCACGATATGTTTTTGCCAAAACAGATGCTGCTGCTATAGATAAATATTTCCCATCTCCTTTTACAATGGTTTCACTCGGAATGTTTTTATAAGATCTAAATTTATTTCCATCAACAATAATAAATTCAGGTTGCACCTTTAATTTATCTAAAGAACGATGCATGGCCGTAATAGATGCTTGTAAAATATTTATTTCATCAATTTCTTGTTGATATACAAAAGCAACACCAAAAGCAATCGCTTCTTTTTCTATAATTGGCAATAATAGTTTTCGTTGTTTTTCTGATAATTTTTTAGAATCATTTAACAACGGATTTTCAAAATCTTCTGGCAATATAACAGCTGCAGCTACTACAGGACCAGATAAACAGCCTCTACCAGCTTCATCGGTACCTGCTTCTAATTTATTTCCCGAAAAATTAATAGCTAATGGCATGTTTTTGGTTGTTGATTAAAAAGAAAATTAATAAAGAAACTAGTGTAAAACTAATAAAATATATAAATAGTACATTCTTAAATCCATACTATACACCCAATATTAATGAATCTAATTCGTTTAAAAAAATTACCTTTGCCTTGCAATTATTGAATATGAAAAAAAGTCTATTCCTTTGGATGATTCTTAGTGCCTTTAACACCCTTTTTTCTCAAGAAAAAATAGGGGTTGTAGAACGTGATATTGTCATCAATAAAAAACAAGATAAAGAGAATGTTCCGCTAGACAGTATTAAAAACATGTATGGAGGTAGGTATGTAGATTATAAAATAATTACACAAGCTTATGATACCATTCAAATTGATACAACCTTAAATATTCACAAATATTTTAGACATAATTATACGCAACAAGACGATTTTGAATGGGTAGGTTTTGCCAATCAAGGACAAACTTATAACAAACTTGGATATGATTTGATCAACAATCAAATTACTCCAAACCTAGGAGTTACCGCTAAACTTTATAATTATTATGAGGTAGAAGACATGAAATATTACCATGTTCCCACCCCTAGTACTATTTTATACTACAGATCTGGATTTGATGGACAGATTTTAAACAGCACATTTACCACGAATTTTGGAAAACATCAAAATTTTTCTATAGGTTATAAAGGGTTAAGATCTATCGGTGATTATCAAAATTCTAGAGCAAGTCATGTAAATTTTAGAGTTGCTTACACTTATTACAACCCCAAAAAAAGATATCAATTTAGATTGCATATCATCACCCAAAAATTAGACAATCAAGAAAATAGAGGATTGACAACCAACTCTATTACTGAATTTATGGATGACAATCCAGATTTTAGTTCTAGGGGAAGAGTAGATGTAAACTTATACGATTCTGAAAGTTTTTTTAAAACCTCTCGTTATTATTACGAACACGAATTACGAATTTTAAACTCGAAAGATTCTCTGCATCAAAACTTAACCAATTTAAAGCTAGGGCATTCTATAAGTATAGAAAATAGAAAATACGAATTTAAATCTACTGACACAGATTATTTTGACAATACTCCGAGTATTTACGGAACTAGAACTGATGATGTTACCAATGACAAAACAGAATTTAATACTTCTAAAAACCAAGTCTATATAAAGTTTAATTCACCTTGGGTATTGGGTAACTTTAAGGTTTTTGGTACTGTATACAATACTTCTCAAATTTATGATGCTCTTAAAACCGTAGATACCAAAACCATTTCTAAAGAAAATAATTTAGACTATACTAGCTTTGGAGCTACTTGGAACAGTAAGTACAAAGGTATATTTTTAAACGCCTATGGTGAACAAGTTTTAAACGGTGGAAACTTGGGAAGTAATATTCATATAAATGCAGGATTTAAACTAAAAGACAACACTTTGGTTCAAGGAGGTTTGCAACTAAAAACATCTGCTCCAAACAGCAACACCACATTATTTCAATCTAACTTTAGTAACCTAAACTGGGACAATGTTACTAGTTTTGAAAACGAAATTTCTAGAATACTTTACGGAAATATTAAAACAAAATGGATCAATGCAGATGTTTACTTACATCAGTTAAAAAACTACACTTACTTTAACACCAACAGTGTTGCTTCTCAGTACAATCAAACTATTGATTATGTAAAAGTAAAACTGAGTAATGAATTTAAATGGAAAAAAATTCACTTAAACAACAGTATTCTATTGCAAAAAGTAACCCAAGGTAGCGAAGCTTTTAGAGTTCCAGACCTAGTAACGAGAAACCTTTTATACTATCAAGATTACTTTTTTAAAGGAAAACCTTTGCTAGCACAAATTGGAGTTTCTTTTAAATATTTTACTAAATATTATGCAAACGAACTGAATCCTGTTTTAAATGAGTTTTACATACAAAATACTACCAAAATTGGAGGTTATCCTACTTTAGGTGCTTTTGTAAACGGACAAGTTAGAAGAACTAGAATCTATTTTAAAGTTGAAAATATATCGGCTAGTGTAACGGGTAAAAACTACTTTGCTTCTCCTAGTCAACCTACCAATGATTTAACCCTGAGATTAGGATTGGTTTGGAATTTCTGGAATTAAATAGAGTTATTTTTTTACTAGTTGACTTATATTTATTTTTAACCCTAAATCAACCAAAACAGGTGTAAAATTACCTTTAGAAACAGGTCTTATCTGCCCTAGATTAGCAATAAAACTCCAGCGAGTATTTATTTTTTTCTGAACTCCCAATGCATATTGATATGCCATTCCACTTCCTAAATTAATATTACCTCCACCTCCAGCTCCTAAAAGAGTTTTGGTAGTTATTTTCCAATTTTTAGCTAAGCTATAATAATATTGCAATCCTAACCAACCTTCAGCATAGGCACCATAATTCCCTTGATAAGCCCAAACTGTGGCAGCAATCAAACTAAAATTTTTATTTATATTTTTCTCTACTTCAAAACCTATCAAATTAAAAACACGATCGTATTCCCTTCCTATTTTGTCAATTTCCCCACTAGAAACATAAACTCTATTAAACGTAGAAAAACTAAAATCTTCTTTTTCAACATCATTTTTATTTACAACTGTAATCTTATCATTGCTGCTATTTGAATACAAACCAAACTTTTTCCCTACAGAAACATCTAAATGGTTTGATTGAAAATTTCCATTAGGAGCATAGGTATTCCCTAGATTTACCTGAAATAAATAGTCGGATATATTTACACCTATTCCGGCTTCTATTTGTGTAGCTAAACCACCACCAAATTGTACTGCTCCACCACCAGCTCCTCCAACTAATGCTTTTGCATCTAACATTAGCCATTTGTTTACCGGTAATTCATATCCTATTCCAGAAAGCAACATCATAAAACCATCTACTTCACCTATAAAAGCTCCACCCACCTTTACAATTCCATATAAATTATTTTCTTGATGACTTTTTAGCATTACTCCCAACAAAGAAATTACCGGTGCACTTTTATCCACTTCAAAATCTGTTTTTAATGGTCCTTTTGAATAGTTAAACAAATTCATAGACAACATACTGATATCAATATCTTTAAAAATAGAATTTGAATTTTCTTTATACGATGAGCTTGTATTATGAGTCACATAAGTATGAGTATGTATAACTGCTCCAACGTTAATATGAAAACTATTAATTTCTCCACTTGGAAATTTTACAGCAGACACACCTGCTCTTAAAGATAATTTATCGCTAATTTTAGCTTGTAAATCTAGATGTGGTCTTACCATTAAACCGCCTCCATCTGGAGCACCACTACCACCACCTCCACCTAAAAACAAACCCAAATCGTAATCTAACCAATCTGAAAATAGATTTTTTTGGACTCCTCCAGAAACTCCAAAAACAATAAACCCTGAACGGATTCCTGTTAAAGCGGAGTATGAGTTTACTCCAAAATATACATTCTCTTTTTGTGGCAACAAACCAAAAACCTCATAACCATGACCTATAAAACCAATATTAGGTTCGTCATTCATTTTTACAATATCACCAGAAAAACGAATCCTAGAATTTAATTTTTCTACCAAATAATTATTTTGAGAAAACACAACATTGCTAAGTACAAATAAAACTAATAATAGATTTTTCATGCTATTCTCTATTTTTAGAATCTATAATAATCGTTATTGGTCCATCATTTATCAATTTAACCTTCATATTTGCCCCAAACTCTCCTGATTGAATTTCTTTTTGCAACAACTCATTTAATCTAGTTTTAAAGCTTTGGTATAGCGGAATTGCAATTTCAGGCCTTGCTGCTTTTATATAACTAGGTCTATTCCCTTTTTTGGTAAGTGCATATAAAGTAAATTGACTTACAACAATAATCTCTCCATCAACATCTAATAATGATAAATTCATTAAATCATTTTCATCTCCAAAAATTCTTAGTTTGATTATTTTTTGACACAACCATTCTATATCTTCCTGAGTATCATCTGGTACAATTCCTACCAAAATCAATAAACCTTTAGAAATACTAGCTACCTTTTGCTCATTAATTGTAACCGATGCACTACTTACTCTCTGTATAACAACTTTCATTATTTAAAAATATCTTGTCTATAATGTTCTTCTTCTTCTCTTAACAATTGAAGATAACTTTCATACCTAGTTTCAGAAACTAATCCTTGTTCTAAAGCCGCTTTTACAGCACATTTAGGCTCATCAACATGAGTGCAATTGTTAAATTTACAACCCGATTTTAATTCGAAAAATTCAGGAAAATAATCCGTTACTTCATACTTATCAAAATCGACAACTCCAAAACCTCTAATTCCTGGAGTATCTATAATATAGCCACCAAAAGACAAAGGGTGCATTTCGGCAAATGTAGTTGTGTGCTGTCCTTGCTGATGTTGTTCTGAAATTTCTTTTGTTTTTAAATTTAAACTAGGTTCCAATGCATTTACCAAGGTAGATTTACCCACACCAGAATGACCTGCAAATAAGCTTACTTTGTCTTGCATTATTTTTTTAACCAGCTCTAAATTGTATTTTTCTTTGGCAGATACATCAATACATTCATACCCTATACTTGTATAAATATATTGAAAAGCTTCTCTATACTCATCCATTTCTTCGTCATGGGTATCTACTTTATTAAATAATAGAATAGATTGAATGCTATACGCTTCTGCAGTAGCTAAAAATCGATCAATAAATGTAGTTGTGGTTTCAGGATTGTGTAACGTTACAACTAAAAAAGCAATATCAATATTAGAAGCTATAATATGTGTTTGTTTTGATAAGTTTACAGACTTACGAACAATAAAGTTTCTACGCTCTTTTATTTCTTTAACAACACCGGTATCTTTATTAGGCTCTAATTCAAACACAACCTCATCACCCACTGCTATTGGGTTGGTACTTTTAATTCCCTTCATTCTAAACTTACCAGGAATTCTACATTGATGGATTTCTCCATCTTGTGTTCTTACTGAATACCAACTACCTGTAGATTTTGTAACGATTCCATTCATACGGTAAAAATAGTTGATAGTAGTTAGTTATCCTCTAACTATCCTAAAAAATTAACGCAATAAAAAAAGGAACAGATATACATCTGTTCCTTTTTTATTATTTATAAATTGTATTTCTAATTACTTAGATGTTACAATTGCTTCTTGTTTGTTAATAGATTCTTGATGAATAGCTTTAAAAACTCCTTCAACAAAATCTTCACTTAATCCAGCTTTAGCTCCAATTGCAGCAACTGATTTTAAGATTTCACCCCAACGAGCATCCTGTAAAACAGAAATGTTCTTTGCTTTTTTTACTTCACCAATTTGCTCAGCAACTTTCATACGCTCAGCTAAAGTATCAATAATATGATTATCGATCACATCAATCTCAGCTCTTAACTGCTCTAATTGATCTAAAGCTTCACCTTCTGCTTTTGGAGTACGAACTCTTAAATCGTTCATAATTTCTACCAAACGAGCTGGAGTAATTTGCTGTGCAGCATCAGACCAAGCTTCATCTGGAGTAATGTGTGTTTCAATCATTAAACCTTCAAAGTTTAAGTCTAAAGCGATTTGAGAAATCTCTTGAATACCTGTTCTGTTTCCACAAATGTGAGAAGGATCGTTAATAATTGGTAAATCTGGATACTGACGTTTTAACTCAATTGGTAATTGCCATTGAGGAACATTTCTGTAACGAGTTTTTTTGTAAGAAGAGAATCCTCTGTGAATAACTCCTAAGTTTTTAATATTTGCTTTGTACAAACGCTCAACACCACCTAACCATAAAGCTAAATCTGGGTTGATTGGGTTTTTAATTAAAACAATTTTGTCTGTACCTTCTAATGCATCAGCAACTTCTTGTACAGCAAATGGGTTTACTGTAGTACGAGCTCCTAACCACAAGATATCAATATCAGCTTCTAAAGCTAATTTTACGTGGGCAACGTTTGCTACCTCAACTGCAGTTAATAATCCTGTTTGTTCTTTTACCTTTTTTAACCAAGGTAAAGCTACAGCACCAACACCTTCAAAACCTCCTGGTCTAGTTCTTGGCTTCCAAACACCTGCTCTAAATACAGTTGCATCTGTATTTTTTAATTCATGAGCAATTTTTAACACTTGCTCTTCAGTTTCTGCACTACACGGTCCAGCAATTACTAGAGGATGATCTAATTTCATATCATCCAACCACGTTCTAAATTCTTTGTTATTTTCCATCTTAGTAATTATATACTTTTTATTTTTGAATTCCTTTTAATACTTCTTTTATATGGTTTGTCTCTTTCATTGTTTGCTGCAAACCTGAGCTATTTTCTTCTAAAATTAAATTCTTAAATGTTATTAAATTATCAATATATTCATTTAAAGAACTTAATATATTCTCTTTATTTTCTATAAAAATTGGCGACCACATATTCGGAGAACTTTTGGCCAAACGAACGGTAGATTCAAATCCAGAACCTGCCATATCAAAAATGTTCTTTTCGTTTTTTTCTTTCTCTAAAACTGTTTTTCCTAACATAAAAGAACTAATGTGCGATAAGTGAGATACGTAAGCAATATGCTTGTCGTGCTCTATACTATTCAGAAATATAGTTCTCATTTGTAAAGCATTAAAAATATTTAAAACTTTAGCAACAGCTGTTTCGCTACTCAATTCTTTATCACAGATAATATTAACCTTATGATCGAACAAATTATAGATAGCTGCTTCGGGGCCAGAATGTTCTGTACCTGCTATTGGATGAACGGCCACAAAATTACTCCTTTTTTCGTGATTTTCAACTGTTTTACATAGTTTCTCTTTGGTAGAGCCCATATCAAACACGATAGCATCCTTTTTAATAAAATTTAACACCTTATTAGCTAGTTCTGGCAAGTAGTTAACAGGCACTGCTAGCACAACAATATCACTAAGTCCAACCTCTTCTATGGTAATAATACGATCAACGATACCTAAATCTATAGCTTTTTGGGCATTGGCCGTATTTACATCTACTCCATAAACCGTATAGCCTAAGCGTTTCTTTAACTCTAATGCTAAAGAACCTCCTATCAACCCTAAACCTATAACTGTTACTAACATACTTATTACAACTCTATCTATACCTTATCTATACTTTACCTATGCTTTTACTCTTGCCAAAACCTGTTCTAAATTTTCTTCAGAAACACATAATGATAATCTTATGTATCCTTCTCCATTACTTCCAAATACAGTTCCTGGAGTAATAAACACATCTTTTTCGTACAACATTTTATCTGTCATTTGTTCTGATGTAATTCCTGATGGTAATTTTGCCCAAACAAACATTCCTACATGACTTGTATTGTACACACAATTTAAATTGTCTAATATTTTATAAACTATTTCTCTTCTTTTGATATAGTGTTCGTTTATACTTTTAAACCAATCTTTAGACAAATGAAGTGCTTCTATAGCTCCTTTTTGAATTCCGTAAAACATACCCGAATCCATATTGCTCTTTACTTTTAATATTTGAGTTAAGTATTCTTGTGCCCCCACAAACATCCCTACTCGCCAACCTGCCATGTTAAAACTTTTACTTAAAGAGTTTAACTCTAGAGCCACTTCTTTTGCTCCTTCATAACTTAATATACTCTCTGGATGGTCATTTAAAACAAAACTATATGGATTGTCATTCACCAACAAGATTTTATTTCTTTTTGCAAATGCAATTAATTCCTTATACATATTATCTTTAGCAATTGCTCCTGTTGGCATATGTGGATAATTTACCCACATTATTTTTACTTTTGATAGGTCTTGACTTTCTAAAGCTTTAAAATTTGGCAACCAATTGTTTTCTTCTAACAAATCGTAAAAAACAGGAGTTGCTCCCACCAACTTTGTAACTGATGTATAAGTTGGATATCCTGGGTTTGGAATTAACACTTTGTCTCCTGGGTTTAAAAAAGCCATAGAAACGTGCATAATTCCTTCTTTAGACCCCATTAATGGTAAAATTTCCGTGCTCGGATTTAATGCTACCTTAAAATTAGATTGGTAAAAAGAAGCCATTGCCTTTCTTAACTCAGGAATCCCTTGATATCCTTGATACGCATGAGCCATAGGTTCTTCCATAGCCGTTGTTAAAGCTATCTTCACCTGTTCGTCCGGGTCTAAATCTGGACTTCCAATTCCCAAACTAATAATTGGTTTTCCGTCGGCTTTTAAACTCGCCACTTCTCTTAATTTTTTTGAAAAGTAGTATTCCTTTACCTCATCTAATCTATTTGCTCCTGAAACAATCATTACTTATTGTCTTTATATTCTCCTAATATTTTTAAACTAGACACCTTATTTCTTATATCTGCCATTGCATTTTTATACTCTTGATAATCTTCAAAAACTAAATCTGCAAAAAAAGCATATTCCCAAGGTCTATCTATAATGGGTAATGATTGAATTTTTGACAAGTTTACCTTGTGATTTGCCAACAATATCAACACTTCTCCCAGCGAACCACTCTCGTGTTTTAATACAAATTTTAAAGAAGCTTTCGTTGCATTTACGTTGTTTAAACGTTCTTTGCTTTGTACAATCACAAATCTTGTAAAGTTCTTTTTTATGGTCTGAATTTCTTCTGCTATCAACTCTAAATCATATATTTCAGCTGCTTTGGCACTTGCAATGGCTCCTACTTTTTTTAATTGATTTTCTTGAATTCTTTTTGCCACATCAGCCGTATCTACGTCTTCAATCAATTTGATGTGAGGGTAGTTTTTAAAAAAACTTCTACACTGTAATAAAGCCATAGGATGTGAGTGCACTTTTTTAATTTCTTCAATTTTTTGACCTTTTAAGCCCATTAAATTGTGATTAATTTCTAAGTAATACTCTCCAACAATTGCTAAATCAGCCTCATCTATTAAGGCATAATTTGGTAAAATAGCCCCTGCAATAGAATTTTCTATTGCCATCACTGCAAAATCCACCTCCCCGTTAATCACTTTGTCTGGCATTTCAGCAAAAGTCATACATTCGGCTAACTCTATAGCTTCCCCAAAATAATTTTCGGCAACAATATGGTGGTAAGATCCTTTGATCCCTTGAATGGCTATTTTCATAATTTCTATGGCAAAAAAAAAGCCTCGATATATCGAGACTTTTTGCAATGCTATTTATATATTATTAACACACGAAAAGTCTCTCTTCTTTTGTAAAAAAGAAAAAATAATAAAATCCGTAAGTGTTAAATAAATTCATAATTCTTATTGATACAGCAAATGTATAAATTATATCTATAATCGCAAGTATTATTTAAAAAAAGATTAATTAGACAGCTTAGCCCCACAGAAACCCTACCTGACTTTACAAATTAAAAAAAGATGATGGCTACTAAAACAACTTCTCGATACAAATTTCTTACATTTTATTTCAGAAATTCACTCGAAGTGACATTAAAGTTAATGGACTTTGAAAACAACAAATTACTCTGTGCAAAGTTACAACTTCTAGATACTGCCGAAGCTATGGGATTTCTTGTGTTTTTTTAAGAACTCACAAAAGTGATGTTGAAATTAATGTCTTTTTAAAAAACTATTCTATCTAAAGCATGACTTCTCAATACAAATTTCTTGCATTTTATTTCAGAAAGTCACTCGAAGTGACATTGTAATTATTCTTTTTTAAAATTGAAATCAATACTAAAGTCTTTGGATACTTTTTAGAGTTTACTAAAACTGACAATTCTTACTAAGCTAAACATAAGACAAAAAAAAAGAGACAACTAATGTTGTCTCTTTGGAGCCGATAATAGGACTCGAACCTACGACCTGCTGATTACAAATCAGCTGCTCTAGCCAGCTGAGCTATATCGGCGTTGCGGGTGCAAATATAGTCTCTTTTTACAATTCAGCAAACATTTTATTTAAAAAAGTAATCTTTTTTTTTCACATAAAAAAACCTCATTGAAAATGAGGTTTTTAACTTTTATTTTTTAAATATTTTCTGAAAAAAGTTTTTATGACTTTCTTCTGCAGGATATCCATATCCTCCATAACCGTATCCGTATCCTCTACTGTGATCTAAGCCATTTATCAAAATAGCCATATTTGGTAAACGTTTTTCTTGATACAATCTTTCAGGCACTTCTAACATACGTTTGTCTAAATAATTAGCTCTAGAAACATATAAAAACATATCTGCATGTTTACTTAGCATTAGTGTATCTGTTACTAAATTAACAGGAGCTGTATCTACAATAACATAATCATACATTTTTTTCAGCTCAGTAAACATTTCAGCTATTTTAGTACTTAACAACAATTCTGCTGGATTTGGAGGTACTACCCCCGAACTTAATAAGTCTAAATTATCAAAACCAGGTAGTTTAATTAACATTTCAGATAAAACAGCCTCTTTGTCTATAATGTAATTTGTCACACCATTTCTATTCGGCAATCCTAAATATTGGGTGATTTTTGGAGCTCTTAAGTCCATTCCCATCAACAACACTTTTTTTCCCGTTAGAGCTAATGAAGCTGCTGTGTTTACAGAAACAAACGTTTTCCCTTCTCCAGAAATAGTGGAAGTCACAAATATAATTTTAGATTTAGACTCTACAGGTGTTAGCATAAAGTCTAAATTGGTTCTTAACAATCTAAAAGCCTCCGCTGTACTTGTCCTGCTTCCTTTTTTTATGACTACTTTTTCCTCTGTATTGTCAAAAGGAATGTCTCCCAATAATGGTACAGAAACCACTCCTTTTAAATCTCCTTTGGTATGGAATTTTGTATCAAGCAAATCACTTATATATATTACTCCAAAAGGAATTATAAGTCCTAAAATTAAACCTACTAAAGCAATAATTGGTTTTTTAGGAGCAACGGGGTTTATTGTACTATATGCACGATCAATTACTTTAGCATTAGAAAGTGTTACTGCCATCGATATTTCATTTTCTTCTTTCTTTTGTAATAAATAAGAATACAAATTAGCAATAATACTCTGCCTTCTAAGTATTGTTCTATATTCTCTGGCTTGTTTAGGTAGGCTAGAAATTCTTTCTTCAAATTTTCTCTCTACAGTACTTAATGAAGCTATAGTAATCTCAAGTTGTTTTTTTATATTTTTTAAAGATGCAGTAATATTTTGTCTAGAATTAAGTAATTCTGAATTTAAGTTTTGAACTACTGGATTTGAACTAGATGAATTTCTTAACAACCTATTTCTCTCTAACAACAAATCGTTGTACTTAGCTACAGAAGCATTTAGAGATAAATTATCCTTCACTCCTATGTTTGTTGGTAGTAGTTGAAAATCTTCTTTTGATTTCTCTATATCTTCGAGCATAAACTCAACCATTCTTAGTTCTGTTTCTTTACTAAAAACTTCTAGTTCATTCTCTGATTTTGCATCTACAAATACCTTAGACTGAACCCCTATATCTGTAATTTGTTTTTCAGACTTATAAACTTCTTCCATTTTATCCACCTCATCAAGCTCGGACTTTATTACTTGAAGTCTTTTTGTTATAAAATCATCTGTTTTTTGACCTACCAAATTTTTATCTTCGATAGACATCTGGTTGTACAGATCTATCATGGTATTTAAAACTAACTCTGCTTTATCTTTTATAGGATATTCAATTTCAACTGTTATAATATTAGCATTGTCCATTTCTACTACAGAAACTTTTTTTTGAAATTTATCAACTATATAGTTGCTATTTTCAAATACTACCTGATAAAAGTTATTATTTTTATCACTATACTTTTGAAAAGTAGGTACTAACAAAAACTCATAGTCCCCTATATTCATTTTTTCTCCAAAACCTAGTCTCGTAAATTCATCCCCTCCCTCTATTTTATATTCAAATTCTTTATCATTAATTATTGTCAACTCTACAATTGTATCTAATTGATAGAATATTTCTTTATCAGACAACACTCTAAGACTCAATGGCCTATTATTAAACAACTCTACGTTTTTCAAACCTCTTTGTTGATACATCGTGAAATTAAGTTCCAACTTTCTAACATAAGCATTTGCCAAGGTTCTGGATTTCAAAACTTCTACCTCATCAGACACATTATTTTTAACTCCCCCACCAAGCGATGCTAAATCTTGAAAAGCCTGTAATTCTGATGCTCCTCCCTCTTCTTTTACTAAAACACTTGTATTTGTTTTGTATATATTGACTTTTGATTTTGCGTAAAAAACAGCTAGACCAACACATATACATACAGATAACAAAAACCATTTCCAATGGATTAAATATTTTTCAATCTCAGCTCTAATATTGATAGACTCTCCTTGTTTTGCATAATTATTCCCTAAATTGTTTTCCATAATCTGTCTGTCTTATCTTGTTAAAAGAGAAATAATTGTAATCAATAATCCTGTTGCTGAAATAATGTATGAAGCTGTAGGTGAACTAGCAGATGCATTTACCTGTGGTTTGTTTGGAGAAATGTATACTATGTCATTCTGTTGCAAAAAATATGCAGGAGAATTTATTACATCCTTCGATCTAAGATCAATATTGTAATGTTTAATTCCTCCTTGTTCTTCTCTAATCAACTTAATATCATCTCTTTTCCCATGTATAGTTAAGTCTCCTGCCAATGCAATTACTTGGAGAATTGATATCTTGTCTCTATTGATTATATATTCACCAGGAGTCTTAACCTCCCCTAAAATAGATACTCTAAAATTGACTAGTTGAACATTGACCTTTACATCTGGTAAAAATGGTTTTATTTTTTTTTCTAGAAAAACCTCTAGACTTATTCTTGTTTGTCCTAATACATTTATTTTTCCAAGCTGTGGAAAATTTATATCTCCTTTTTGATCTACCAAATAAGATTGTTGCTGTTGTTGACTTGTTGCTTGAACTCCTCCTGTATTAAAAGACGCTACAGATAAATTAAAAGGTCTTGCCGCCTCTGGGTTTATTGACGAAACATTGATTGTTAATCTATCATCAGTTTTAAATTTTGGAGCACTAAAGGAGTTTTTAAAAACTTCTGTATCTTGATTATTTCCCTCTTTTAAATCTTGTAAATAAATCACATCTCTTCTTGAAGCACAAGAGACAATTAACAACATTAATATGCTTACACCTAACTTTTTTATTTTTTTCATTTTATTTTTTATCAAGATTTTCAAAGATAGAATTATTCGATATGAATTCTGGCACTATTTTTTTAATATTTGATACCACACTTAAAAAATCTTCGGGGTTATTTTCTTTGATTAAAAACTCAATACACTTTATTTTTTCCTCATAGTCAAAATCTTCAGACTTGCTTATCATGATTTTGTTATGATGCGTTGGTAAGGTATTTTCTCCGTCATTTAACAATTCTTCATATAATTTTTCCCCAGGACGTAATCCTGTTATTTTAATATCTATATCTGAAGGATACTCAAGCCCTGACAACTTAATCATTCTTTTCGCCAAATCCATAATTCTCACTGACTTACCCATATCAAAAATAAATATCTCACCTCCACATCCCATAGATCCAGCCTCAATTACTAGCTGACATGCCTCAGGTATTGTCATAAAATACCTAGTAATATCTGGGTGTGTTAATGTAATTGGTCCCCCTTCTGCTATTTGTCTTTTAAATAATGGAATTACTGAACCGTTTGAACCCAATACATTCCCAAATCTTGTCGTAATAAATTTTGTGCAGTTCCCTATTTTATTTTTAGAACCAATATACATTTCAGCAACTCTTTTTGTTGCCCCCATTACATTTGTAGGGTTAACAGCCTTGTCTGTTGACACCATCACAAATTTATCAACGTTGTATTTACATGAAAAATCGGCAATAATTTTAGTTCCTCCAATATTAATTTTAACAGCTTCGTATGGATTTGCTTCCATTAAAGGAACATGTTTATAGGCTGCTGCGTGAAAGACAATATTGGGTTGATGTGTCATAAATATTTTATTCATCATTCCTTTATCCCTTACATCACTCACATAACAGGTTAAATTTGTTTTTTGTTTTCTTTTTAAATCTTGTTCCACATCATACAAACAAGATTCTGCCTGATCTACTAAAACAACCTCTTTGCATTTATAGTTTGTTAACTGGCGTACAATTTCGGATCCTATAGAACCTGCTGCACCCGTAACTAAGATCACCTTTCCACTTACTTCTTTTTCTATTAACGGATTTTCTATTTGTATAGGTGTTCTATTTAATAAATCTTCTATATTAATTTCTTTAATTTGATTTAATTGTAAATCACTCCCTACCCAATTCGCTACAGGTGGCACCATTTTTACTTTTAAACCCATAGCTAAAAACTTATCCGAAATTTCCAACAACTTTGCTTGTGACAGGTTTTTTATGGCTATAATTACCTCCTTTATTTCTCTAGACTCAACATATTCTTTATCTACATGGGCATTGCTATGTATGTCAATTCTATCTATTTTATTTCCTCTTTTTCGAGGATCATCATCAATAAAACAACGTACTTTACTTCTCTGTGTATTTTCTTTCTCTAAAGTTGAATATACAATTGTACCTAGTTCACCAGCTCCATACACGATCACATTTACCGTATCTAAAGACCTCTTCAACAATGATTTAAACACAAATTTAAACAAAAACCTACTTGTAATTAAGGCAATTGTATTTAATAAAAACAGTACAATGATATTTGAAATTGTCAATACATATATTGGGGAATAATCAAACTTGATAATGATATAATTTGCGATTAATAACAATAGAGCTAACAAACTCACACTTGAGTATATGCTAATCGTATCTCTTAATCCTGTATGTCTAATCACTCCTTTATAAGACCCTAAAGTGATAAAACTTATTAAAGTTATTACAATTACGTATGGCAATTGAATAAAAGGCTTCATCAAATCTAAATCTGAAGAAAATTCATTTAATATAAAGTAAGAAAATATAAAATTAACGGCCACTATTGATAAATCTATCAATAGCACTAGCGACCTAGGTATATTTTTACTAATTTTAGCTACTACGTATTTTTTCATAAAGACAAATATATAACTTCATTCCCACTTATTAACCTTTGTTTATTATAGAATCTACAAATTACTAAATGAATGTTGTTATTTTTATCAAAGGTATTAAAAACACAAAGTTTTTGTTTAAATAAAAGTTAATAAACAATTAATTGAAGGAGTCTCCTATATAAATTCATGAAATAACTTTAAATGCTTTTCTATTACAAATTTCCTATCAAATTCTTTTTCTGCTTTTAATCTAGATGCTTTTCCCATTTTTTCTCTTTCTTTAGGATTGTCTATCAAATATCGGATTGCTTTAGCTAGTTCCTGTATCGATTTCACATTGACTTTATAACCGTTTTCACCATCATCTACACAATCTTTACAACCTATCGCGTTTGTTGTTACTATAGGCTTTCCCATTGCACAAGCTTCCATCAACACCACTGGTAGTCCCTCTCTATAAGAAGGTAACACAACAACATCTGCTCTTTGGTATTGAGTCACCATATCTGTCTGATTTCCTAACCACTCCAAATATCCCTTAAATTGATTTTTAATTAAGTATTCTTTAGGCACTCCTTGTTTATTTTGATAATCAAGCCGACCACAAAGAATAAAACTTGCTTTATTTATATACTCTTCTTTTAATAAGATAGCAGCTTCTATAAACTCCTTTACTCCTTTATCCCATAACATTCTTGTGGGCAGCAATATTATTACTTTCTCTAATTCTGTATTTTTTAAAGGCTTAAACTCTTCTAGATTCACCCCTATTCCTTTAATAATAGTGACTCTATTATGTTTTTTAATAATTCCTATTTTTTTTAACTCAGAACAATCTTCTGGGTTCTCAAAAATCAAGCTATTATTTCTTTTATTAAAACCTAATGACATCATCTTTGTCATTAAAGTTTGTACTAAACTTTTTCGTTGATCTGTAAAATTATATCCCAAACCGCTTATTGCATTAATAGTTGCTATATTGAGAATTCTAGAAATTAAAGATCCATATATTACCGGCTTCATCGTTATCTGATATACGACATCAGGCTGTAGTTTTTTATAGATAAAAAAAAGATTAAAAAAAGCTACAAATTCCTTTATAAGGTTTGTTCCTGAACGAGATATATTTATATCAATATATTCAAAACCTTTTTTTTCTATCTCCTCTCCTTTTCCTGTATTTTTAGCAGCAACAATAACTCTCCAACCTTCTTTTTTTAATGCCGTAGCTATTGCCAACCGATGCAATAAAAACAACCAATCTACATTTATAACAATTAATACTACCTTTTGTTTACTCATATACTACCCCTTTATTTTCCCTTTTGATATATTCATCCATAAACTGTTCGTTACAGACACCAAAACAATAGCTAAGGTAAAACTTACAAATATTTTAGATGCACTCCATAAATCACCTCTTAATAAATAAAATTCATAACCTAAAAACATATAAAAATAGAAGTTTATCCACTTGTTCTTTAATTTACACCTATCTAAAAACACATTTACAATTGCTATAATAAAAATAAAAGCAAAAACACCAAAATAACCAAAATTGGCATACCCCTCACCAATCCAAGGCATTGATATATTTAAATATTCAAAATATAATTTTTCTCCCATTAAATGACCTGTTCCTGGAGGTTTATTAGGCCAAGTATTTTCTTGTACAAAAAAAAGCACACTGGTTAACAATTGCTCTCCGTTTGTTATTATTTTCTCTCTTAACAACAAGGTAAAATTCTGAAAAGCATCAAAATGTCCTGTATCAAACAGTTTATAACTAACCCTAAGTCCAACTGTCCTTAGATCTCTAACCATATTAAATAATGGAAACACAACTAATATCCCTAAACAGTACATTCCAATATAATAGTTTTTTTTTGATAATATTGGCATATATATTACTACTAAAGGAATATATATAATTGCTAATATTCCTCTTGACAAAGCTGTTGGAAAACAAGAAAACAATACGAAAACTAATAAACCAAAAGCATATTTGTTTTTTTTAAATCCTAATAGAATATAATTCATTAAAACAATAAAAGGAATTAATCTCACTATTAGTAACAAAGAATAGCCTACTAATCCAAGATTTGTATTGTTTTTTAAATCATAAGAAAAAGGCCTATAAATTAACAGATCCCATTTAAACTTTAATAAGTACAAATAAAACACAATAGAGATAAATGCTAATAAGTAACTAAAAACAATTAATTTTTTATGGTTTATGGTCTTAAAACTTTGCGAGTTATTATTAGAGGACAAAGGGTTTGAATACTTAATTTTAATACTGTACAACCATTTATAAACCCATAAATATGTAACTAACGAAATTAAAACAACTTGACCAGATTTTAGATATGCAGCATCTTCTATATATCCCTTAAAATGAAATGTTGAACTATTTTTAAATTGAATTATTGGAGCTAAAGAAAAAAAGAAATAATGAAATAAACAATAGGTTTTATTTATAGAAATTGCTTTTTTATCTATAGATAAAAACAAGCCATACAACGCTCCTAAGCCCGTTAATAAAAAAACAGTAAGTATTATGCTATTGTATCTTTCTCCATTGTTTGTGTATGCAAACACAGCCGTAAAAAAAGCTAGTAATAAAAACATTTTATTACTAGTTATTAAACCTATGTTTTTTTTCATTTTATTCAATTTGGGTGGAAAAGTAATAGGATAAAATAGCATATACAAATCTCGCAATCACAAAAGCTAAAGCTGCCCCTATTATTGGATATATAGGAATTAATATAACTGCCATTGTTAACATTATTAAACTAGTGGTTATTGTTATAAAGCCAAACTGTTTGTCTTTATAACGTGTTAATAAATCATTAACCCCATAACTAGACACTATAGCTGCCAAAAATGGAATAGGGCTTAAAAATTTAACAATACGAATCATATTTTCTTCCATTTCTCCGTTCTCAAAATGTAACCAGCATTTTATCAAATATTCCCCTACAACAAACATTACCAAACTCAGCACAGAACCTGATCCTATTAATATTTTTTTTGTAGCCCTCTTAAATATCTCTTTTCTATTTACCAAAGGATAAAAAACGTTAGTTAAAATTGTATTTAAGGTGGTAAATGCAGCAGTAAATTTCACTCCTATTTGGGTAAGTCCAACATAAAAAGGCATTCCCAAAAGGCCTGATAAAAACACAATAAATACTCCAAAGGTTGATGGCACTAATAAGTTGATAAAAGAACTGAACTCTAGTTTTAAATACTTAATAATCTCTTTTATACTTAATAGCTTTATTTTTATTTTCTGTGTTTTTAAAACCCAAACAAAAGAAAATATATTTGTCACTACCCCTCCTATAGCTTCATACAAAGGTATTTTACTATAATCTGTTGCTTTTTTTATATACACCAATGATAGTGTTACAAAAATAAGCGTTGCAGCTAAGTGAATAAATGTGATAAACTTCATTTTTTCTATTCCCATAAAAAACCATCGCAAAGAAAAGAAACCACTTAACAATAACAACGAACTAAAGAGATACAGGTTTATATGTTTCGAAAACTCTGGAATGGTAAAACTTAAAAGAATAAAAAGAACACCTAATAAGATCACTAAGAACAACTTTACGGAAATTACTTGATTCACTATTTGCTCAACTCTATTGTGATTGTCTTTATACTTAGACAATTCTCTTACTGTAGACAAATGAAACCCATAATTTAAAATATTTTCAAAAAACAATACTAAAGACATTGCAAATGCATAAACCCCATAGTTATACAAACCCACTTTAACTATTAGATAAGGAATTAACCATAAACTTAAACCTAAATCTATTACTTTTAATGAGAATAGGGCTGTTATGTTTCCTACAATATGATGAAGTGCCTTTGTTGCTTTTAGCATTTATTTAAGCTCTTTTACCTTTTCTAATTTCTGAAAGCTAATTACATAGACCGCTATCATTATAACTATAACTCCTATTGTTGCTGTGTAATGTATCTGTGTTGAATAAGGTAACACTAAAAACACTACTCCAATAATTATAAGCTGAAGTACCGCATATAAACCCGCTACTTGTAAATGACTTAACTGCGTTCTATCTACTAATTTTTGATAAATATGATGTCTGTGAGGATCGGTTATTTTTTCTTTTATGATAGCTCTATATACCATGGTTAAAAACGCATCCGATCCAAACACCACTAAAAGCAACAAGTACAAAGGTGAGTTTAGTTTATAGACCATAGACATTACCATGTATAAAAGTATCAGAGCAATAGCGATACTACCAATATCCCCTGCAAAAAAACGAGCTTTTTTTCTAAAATTGTAATAGCCAAATACTAAAATTGCAATTATTTCATAACGAATTAAATCTAACTCTATTACTGGTGATATTAAATTTAAAAGATAAACACCTATTAATACAGCCAAACTATACAAGCCCGTAATTCCATTAATTCCGTCCATAAAATTAGAAAAATTAATATAGCCTGTTCCAGCAAAAATTATCAATGCTGCCAACCAAATTGATTCGTTAAAGATCCCTATTTGAAACACTACCAATGCAATTGCTATTAACTGAAAAGGAAATCTTACCCTAGAGCTTAAGGTTATCATATCGTCAATAAAACTAACCACAGCCACTATTAACACCCCTAGCAATAAATATATTTCTTGAAATTCAACTTGTATTTGATATATTAAAAATGCAAAAACAAATAAAATCCCCCCTCCTCTTATAGTTGGAACTGTATGAGAACTTCTTTGATTGGGTTTGTCTATAATATTAAATTTTTCTGCTAGTTTTAAATACACTAGAGACGACATTGCTAAAATTAAAAAGATAATTAGATACATTTATTTTTCGTTTTTCGTTTTTCGATGGTCGTTTTCCGATGATCGATGTTCGGGTTTTGGGTTTTGGGTTTCGTTTTCCGATGATCGTTTTCCGGTGATCGGTGATCGGTTATTATTTTAGTGATTTGATCAACTTATACAACATCATTTTAATCCTTATGCACATTTTCTCTAATTCATCATATTTGTCATCTGTTATATATGTTATGTCTCTAGCCAGAAATAATTGATAATTTGTTTCCTCCAAAGAACCTTTTGCTATGTATAAAAACTGAATGTATTCTTTTTTATATTGCCTCCCTTGTCCTTCTACTATATTTGTTGGAACGCTACTAGAACTTCTTCTTATTTGACTTGTCAAACCATATCTTTCAGAAGACGGAAATTTACTTGAAATTTTATATACTTCCAGTGTCAATTCGTGTGATAATTTCCAAACTTCTAATTTTGATTCCATAGTATTTCGTTTTCCGATGATCGGGTTTCGGTGCTCGAGGTTCGTTTTCCGATGATCGTTATTCGATGTTCGGGTTTCGGTGCTCTAGGTTCGTTTTTCGGTGGTCTGGTTTCGGTTATTGGGTTTTAAATGATTGTATTGTTTTCACAATTCCTTGTTTTGTTGTTACAGGAAATTCTTTGCCTATTGCTTTTTTAATTTTCACATTACTTACCACATAATTTTCTGTTAATTTATCTAAGCGTTCCGAATTTACAGGAATAGGTATGATATCTCCTATTTTGGCTATTACTTTTACCATTCCTTTAGATATGTTCCATATTTTTGAAGACTTTTCTATTGCTTCTCCAATAATTTTCACTAAATCCACTGTAGATAATGATTCGTCATCCGCTATATTGTATACACCGCTAGGTATCTCTTTATTGTTGATTAATTCTTGAATCACAAAACATAAATTTTCTACCGATAAAAATGAACGTTGATTCTCATAAGCTCCAAAAGGGTACGGAATTCCTTTAGACACAAAACTATATAGTACATTTAAATTTCCCTTGTTCCCAGGACCATGAATCATACAAGGTCTTAATATATAAACTCGTTTTCCTTTTGGTAACGTTTGCGCTAATATATAAGCTTCTGCTTGTTGTTTAGATTGTCCATACACCGTTATTGGATTAGGATCAACCTCTTCTGTTAATGTTCCCTCTACTGTATCTGCTACTGCTTTTACAGAACTCATGTAAATAAACGTTTCGCAGGTACTTTCTAAAAATTGATTGAATAGTTTTTTAGTTAATTCTGTGTTTACTGTAAAATATTCTTGATCTTCAGATGTTTTTTTTAAGTCGTGAGCTTTTCCTGCTAAATGGACTAAAACAGAAGTTTTATTCCACCCTTCTATTGATAAATCTTGGTATGTTATTGTTTGGTTGTTTTTATCACTTCTAGAAACCCCTTTTATTTGACATCTATTTTTGTTTTCTAAATACGTTGTTAAGTTTTGACCTACAAAACCTGTATTCCCTGTAATTAAGACAATCATTTCTTTATTTTTTCTTTAAAAAACTTACCAACTTCCAAAATCCTCTTAAAAAAATCTTTGTGTACGAAAAAGAAATATTATTTCTATTTAATGCTTTGGCTATTTCTTTGGTTATTAATTTATAGCTCTCATACCCCGAACTACTTACTCCCCCTATTAGCATAGCAGTAGTAGTGATTTCCGAATATTTCCAAGATATTTTTTCTTTTAAAAAAAATCTAGTAATTAGCTCATAGTCAGCACCAATTTTAAAATCTAAGGCATACTTCCCATATTTATCAAACAATTCTCTTTTTATAAAGAGAGCGGGATGCGCAGGCATAAACCCTATTCTTAATTTTTCAGGATTCCAGTTGGCAGCACTGTATTTTCTTACGGTTTTTCCCTCTTCATTATGCTGAGTAATATTCCCTACAGATGCTTGAATATTATTTTGTTTATGAAAGTTGGCTACTTGTTGTAAAACCATTTCATCGTAAAAAGTGTCGTCTGAATTTAAAATCCCCACCAAATCTCCAGTAGCCATTTCAATACCCTTGTTCATAGCATCATACAATCCTTTATCTGGTTCTGATACCCATTTGGTTATTATAGAGTTGTATTGCTGAATAAGTTGCACGGTATTATCTTTAGAATTTCCGTCTACCACTATATATTCTACGTTAGGGTAACTTTGACTTTCTACAGATTTTAATGTTTTTTCAATAGTCGCTTCACTATTGTAACAAACGGTTATGATGGATATTTTCATTTATTTATTATTATTTATCCATTTTAAAGTTTTCACAATTCCTACTTGTCTTGTAATTGGTAATTTTGGTGCTATCACCTGAGTATTAGACAAATCAACAATATTATTTGTTGTCATATTTTTTAATCTAAATGAAGTCATTGGAAAATTAACTTTAAAAGCTTTTAAAAAATCTCCAAAAAAGGCAACTCCTTTAATTAAAGAAAAAGGAATCTTTTTTACTGAAAACCCTAATTCACTTGAGATTTCATTTGCCCAAACCTCAATATTTGTAGGATCATAATCACCTATATAAAATACTTTATTTAAATCACTATTTGTTTCTGAAAAAAGCATTTGTTCTATTTGATAAACTGCATTTTCTACATAACCATATGTTTTTGTACAACTCTTATTTCCAATATGAAAATATTTCTTAGCTATTACCATATCAAAAAAGTTTTTGTAAGGAACATCAAACCAAGGACCCCATATGGATGTAGGTCTGATTATAGCCCAGTCACAAACTGGTGTATTAGACCATACTATTTTTTCTGTTTGTACTTTACTTTCTCCATATACAGTTGTTGGAGCAAAATCATGCTGATCTTTAGGATGATAGTTAGCCTTACAAACAAGCATAGAAGAAGTTATGATTATTTTTTCTAACTTATCTAACTGCTTTACTATTTTCATTATATTTTCAACACCTATATTGTTTGCGCTATAATCATCTAAAGTAGTACCATCTAAATCTGTACGGGCAGCTAAATGAACAAAATATTTAGGATCAAAGGATATTATTTCTTTTTGTAGTAACTCAAAGTTAGTAATATCAATATTAACCCAATGTTTGAAATGCTCTGTTTTCTTCGGCTCTTTAACATCAATATTTAAAACTTCAAATTCTTTATCTAAAAAATACTGAACTAGATTAGTGCCAATAAATCCAGACCCGCCCGTTATTAATATTTTTCTCTTCATTTTATTTTGTTTTTCTTTCTTTTAACGGCTTAGCAGGGTTACCTACACAAATATACCCCTCTGGTAAATCTTTGGTCACAACTGAAGCTGAACCAACAACAACTCCTTTATTTAAGGTAACCCCCATATTGATAAAAACATTACTAGAAATCCATGCTTCATCTTTAATTACAATTCTTTTTTTGATAGTGGGAAATAATATTTTATTTACATCATGCGCAGCTGTTGCTACAAATATATTATGAGCAAATGCAACATTATTACCAATTATAATTTTATCAACGCTGTATAACTCAACGTTATCACCAATCCAACAATGATTTCCTATTGTAATATTCCATGGGTAAAGTAGCTTTGCTGAAGCACTTATTTTAACACCTTCTCCTATAGATGCTCCAAACATTCTATATATAAAAACTCTCCAAGAATGTAAAAACTTTGGAGTGGTTTTAATAAGTAGTAAATCAATAATTTTATATAATTGTATAAAATAAACTGAACGTTCTCTTTTTAAATCATATTTATAGTTTTTTAAATCCTGATAAGTAATATTATTTGATTCCATTATTTTAAATTTTTAATTTATAAACTTTGGTTTTTCTATCTTGTTTGCCACCCACTTATACATCTCTAATGTATTGTTAGCCACAGTCTCTATTGAATACTGCTCTTCAACTAGTTTTCTACCATTGCGACCCATTTGTTTTAACACTTCTTCATCAGAATTTAAAACTTCTTCCAATGCTTTTTTTAAAGGTTCAACACCAATATCAATCCACCACCCACAACTATTTTTATGTAAATCTTCCCAAGGAGTTCCTTTCGTTGTTATTACAGGCGTATAACTAGCTAGAGCCTCTGCTATTACAATTCCAAAGTTTTCGCTAAACGTTGGCAATACAAAAACATCTGCCTTTCTAAAAACTTCTATTTTTTTTACGGTATCGAATATTGGTGGTAATATTACTACACTTTCAGAAAGATTTTCTGCTATTATTTTATTGTTTAAACTTTCTATATATTCATTATCTCCATTACCTATAATTTTAATTATCCAATCTTCTTTTGCAGAATGTTTTAATTCTGCAAAAGCTTGAATTAAAAACTCAATCCCTTTTTTTGGATGTATTCTAGATAAAAATAAGAATGTTTTTTTATTTTTATTTCCTATATATGGGTCTTTAGGAAATTCCGAAACAGCTATACCATTCGGAATAACTGCAGTTGGATTATTTATACCCAACCTGCGAACACTCTCCTTTTCTGAAAGAGCTGTTACATGAATACAGGCAGCATTTGATAAATCTTTTTTTTGAAATAACCATAGTGCTATTTTTTTCTTTAATTTACCCTGGTTTAAAGACCACTCCTCTAACATTCCATGTGGTGATATTATATATGGAGTTTTATTTTTGAGGGTTAACCTCACCATTTTATGAATAAAAAACTCCCATATCCCATTTATATGAACAACATCATAGTTTCTATTTTCTGAGATGTCATCTTTTTTATTTTTATGATAAAATTTTACATCAATTTTATCATCTAACTTTAAAGGACTATTAGATTGTAATGTTGTAATGGTTAAACTTATACCTTTATTTGATAAAGCATTTGATAGCCCTTGTAGGTAAGTTGCAGTCCCCCCTGAGTTTTTATCTATATTGCTAATAACTTGATTTACTTTGATCATAAAACTTTATTAATACACCTTAACAGGTAGTGATTTGTTAAAAATTGACTTATAAGGAACGTATAAATCTTTATAGGTTTGTATTACACCATAAAAACGAAATAGTAAATAAAAGATTAATAGACACATACCAAACACCCTAATTGTTTTTTGTTTTTTGGTAAAAATAAAATAAGGAAATATAAATACCTGAAAAGCTTCAAAGTACAAAGAAAGTCTTATTAACGTGGGGGATAATGGTGCCATGACAAAAAACAACAAACATCCTACTACGTATAAATTAAATACCCCTCTGAAAAAAACATCTTTTTTATAAGAATCAAAATAAAAAATCAGCACGTATAATATAATTGCCAACCTATAGACAGAACCTCTAACTAAGGTTTGTAATGGGCTATAATTAGAGCCAAAAGAACTAGAAGTTCCTATTTTTGTATATGCGGTTATTCTTTGCTCAAAAAAGCCTCCTAATAGACTACCTATGCTAGACAAAACTCCTGTAGAAAAAAACAATCCTAACACACAAAAAACACCAAGAGTTAGCAATATTTTTTTTCTTGAAAAATTTAAAAAATATACTATGTATGCCAATGCAAAAACAATAGCAGTTCTATGAAATAGCATAGCTATAAACACCGCACCCAAAAAATACAACCTTTGTTTTTGTATTATAAATTGTATACTATAAAAAACTATAGAAATGGCAATTAATTGTCTGGTAAAAAAAATTCCTCCAAAAGTAAAAGAATACCAAACCAAAAGCGTTGTTATTGGATACTTTGCATACTTTAAAATGGTTTTATAATTTGTATAGTATATAATAATTGCACAACATATTAAAAAGACAGTATAATCACCATTTAACGTTAATTTCACAAACTTATATAGCTTACTAAATAAAAACTCAAATTCAACATTTGTATCCCAATTTTTAATTCTAATAAAATGAAAATAATAACTTTTCCAGTCTGTACCTCTCTCCCATCTTAAAAAAGATAAAGAAAAAAGAAGTCCCATTAGTAGTAAAAAAACATTTTTAAACTTTTTTGAACGATCCCCAAAATTTGCTTCTACCAACGCAAAGATTGCTATTGTAAAAAATATAACGTATAGGTACATTTATAAATTTAGTTTATGAAGTTGTAAAGCTATACTTTTATAACTGTAGTGTTCTTTTAATTTATGTATGTTGTTTGTAAATTTAACGTATTGCTCTTTATAATCATTGTCCTTATTTAAATTATCTATTATTTGCTGTATTTCACTTACATCATTGCACAAATAGCCTATGGGACCATATAAATTAAAAATAGATTCAAAATAACTATTTTTAATAGCTATGATAGGTTTGTTTAAATTAATTGCATCAAAAACAGCTCCACTTACCGTTAACTTATAGCTATTTTTATGAAACAAGAACAAAACAAAATCTAATCTATTAATTCCTTCTTTATAGGTTTGTGTTGGTAGCTGCAAACCGTTTTTAGAAACAAAATGTATGTTTTTATAATTGTCTATATTAAAATGGTAAGAGCCTACTACGTGTATGCATACACGTTCTTTATTAATTAAATTAGACAATTCTACTAATTTAGTAAAACCTTTTTCCATAGATACCGCACCTACAGTACCTATAATTAATTTATTGGTGCTTCTTATTTCTTGTTTGTTTTTTTCTTGTTTAAAAATAGACGGATGGTCTATTACCTTTAATTGCTCTTGTTTTAAATTAGGGTATAGCGTTAACAGGTATTGTTTTATATTATCACCTAATACAATTAATTTTAATTGTTTGTTTATTTTACGAGAGCTTAAAAAGCTATGTATTAATTTTTTGTAGAAATACGTAGGTTTATAGATCGCACTTTTTTTAATAGGTAACTCTAACTCACCATGACAAATTACAAATACCTTTCTATGTACAAACAACAATAATAATTGCAATGGCCAAACAAAAAAGGGATTTAAAAGTGTAAAAATCAACGTATCTTCTTTTGATGAAAATAATAGTTTTTTTAAGTTTATAAAAGAACTTAAAAAATACCTAAAAAAAATAGCTATAGAATTTGTTCCCTTGTATAGTTTTAGGGATAAAAAATCTACATTTTTTAATTCTTCCGTAAGTATGTTGTTTTTTACTAAATTTTTAATCGCTATTATCGCACTATTGGATGCGTAATAAGTTATTTTTTTTTTACTTGATAATTTCAGTGCCAATAAAAAAGCACTGTTAAACGTTTCGTGAAAATTATTGACAGAAAAGCTATCAACTACTATTATTTTTTGCTTGCTACTCATGCTTATTTTAATAGTTTTTTCCAACTTTCTAAAATTACTTTATCTGAAAAATTTTCTAGATTCTTTTTTGAAGCTTGCATCATTCCTTGTAATAAACTCTCATTTTTTATTAAATTATCAAGAGATTTCTCTACCGATTCTATATCTTCAATTTCATGTATAAAACCATTTTTATTATGTTCAATAATATCAGATGTACCACCGTCTCCGTTATATCCAACCAAAGCATTGTTGTAAAAACTTGCTTCTAATAAAGAGGTAGGTAGTCCCTCATAATAAGACATTAAAATTGATATTTTACTCTCACACATATAAGATTCTACATTTTGAACACTACCCAAAAGTTCTATATTTTGTATGTTGTGTGCTTTAACATAGTTTTTCATCTTAGGGAGTTCTTCTCCATCTCCTAAAACTGTAAAAGACCAATCTACATGTTTTTTAGATAATCTTTCCCATAGTTGAACCATTTGCATAGGCGACTTTTCTTGACTCAGCCTCCCTACATAAAGTATCTTATTTTTTTTATCTGAATCCTTAAATATATATTTTTCACTAAAATGTAAAGGATTGTGAATTGCCAATACATTGTTATTTTTTGTTATTTCTTTTAGTTCATTTTTTGCCTTGTGACTTACACACACAAATCTCCCTGTTTCTTTAATTATTTTATCAAAAAAAGATAAATTTAAAGGTTTCCAATAAAAAGTCATTTTTAAAGCCCTTAAAAAAGACTTGATAGAACTAAATTTATTAGGAAAATACCATTTTGTATAAAGGAAAGGTGAATTGTGTAAAACAGGAATTATTTTACAATTTGTAGTTTTAGTAGTATTTACAAGACCATATGCTTCTTCTAAGTCTTGAACTTGCACTATTAAATGACTTATTTTATTTGAATTTATATAAGTGGTTATTTTAGCTTGAAATGTTGAGGTTTTTGTAGATGTTTCTTCAAAAACAAAAATATCAACATCTTTATTAAATTTAATTTTAGGAACTGAATTTGATTGCTGTAATGACAAAATTGCCTTAACCTCTATATTATTATTTGTTAAAAGATTAGACAAATTAGAAGTCACTCTTTCTACTCCTCCTAAGCGAGAGTAATCGTGTAAATAAATAGCAATGTTCTTGTTTTTCATTTTTACTTTTTTATTGTTAACAAGAATATTTTTACCATAAAACCTGTAAACAATATTTTTTCAATAAAACTTACATTTAAAAACATCATAAATCGTTTTATTTCTCTATGGAACAGTAGTCTGTTTCCTTTAAAATAAAAGATTGTTAAAGACAGATTTACAAACAATTGTTTTCGTAGTAACTTTTTATTATAATTACTGTAATTAGGTATTGTATTATAAATATTTTGGAGTACCCTTCTTAGTTCCAAAACTTCAGAAAGAGAAAATGTTTCTTGTTTTTTATTTCTACTCATCCTTCCTAACAAAGTCAATTCTTTATCCGTAAGAACAACTCCTAATTTGGTTAGTTGAGATGTTAATGCTTTCGTAAAAAACACAGTTTGCTCTACCACTCTATTTTTAGACAACTGTTGATCACTTTCTCTATAATACAAAAGTGGTTCTACTAAATTAGCCCCATTTAACTGGTGTACTAACCTAGACCATAATTCAAAATCTTGAGCCGTAGTAAAATCTGGATTGTATAAGAACTTAAATTCTTTAAAAACTCTTTTAGTAAACATTACTGTAGGATGTACAAAAGGAACTCCAAATAATGCAGAAATTTTTACTTGTTCTGTTGTTGTGGGAACTTTAAACAATCCTTTTTCTATGCCTTGTTCATCAATCAACAGAGCTGGGCTTCCTACTACATCAATTATAGGGTTATTATTTAAAAATGTTATTTGTTTTTCTAGTCTATCTAAAAATGAAATATCATCTGCATCCATTCTAGCAATGTAATCTCCCTTACTTAATTCTATTGCTTTGTTTAAAGATTTAGCCAGACCTATATTTTTGCTATTTCTAGTATATTCTATTCTAATATCCGTATAACTATGTACTAGTTTATCCAACACTACATCATTAGGGTTGTCATTAATAATTATAACTTCTATATTTTTATAGGTTTGTTGTAATACAGAATCTATCGCTTGTTTTACAAAAGCAACAGGCTCTTTATATATAGCCATTATAATACTTACCAATTCTTTTTCTTGCATGTTTATCTGTTCTTAATCATTGAAATAAACATTTCTTTTTCCTTTTTAAAGAAAAACCAATACACTCCTAACAAAAAAACAAAACCTAAGATACTTTGCATTATCAACAAAACTAAGTAAGAATTTATATTCATAATCTTTATAAAACACATTACACCTCCCATACATATCGCGGCTAAAAGAGAGGGTAATAAATCTGTTAATTGATTTGCTAAAGTATAATTCGTTATTTTACTCGATACATACATATAATAAATATGTACACCATAAGATACTCCTACATATACATAACACAATGTCATAATTCCATAATCTTTAAATAAAATAAGTAATATAATTGTTCCAATATTCTTCAATAAAGAAATCCAAAAAAGCGTATTTATATTCCCTTGTATTTTTATCATAGAATTGTTAATAAAACTTAGTAAAGAAATTGCAATTAACAAACTTAACACCTCTAACATTGGTATTGAATCACTCCATTTATCAGTTAATAAGACAATAATTAATGGTTTTGCCATCATCATTAATGCTACTGTAATAGGAAATGTTATCATTGACGATAATTTTAGTATTTCTTTAAATTTTTGAACTCTCAAATCTAACTCTAACTTTGACAACATAGGATAACTTACTTCATTTATAGTAGCTACAATAATATTATTCGGCATTGTTTGTAAATTATTCGCTCTATTAAAAAATCCAACTTCTCTCAAATTATATATTTTACCTACAATTACAGGTATAAAATTTGTTGAAATAGCTGTCATCAGACGAATTAATATTAATTTAGAACAAAATTTAATTTTATCCATAAAAAAAACAAAATCAAACTGAAAAGTAGGCACCCATTTGGCAAACAGCCAAAATCCAATTGTTCTACATAATGATGAAATCAATAAAGGATAAACCAATGCCCATACACCATAATCATTATATGCCATTAACAGACCTAATAGAGAAGACAATACAATACTCACAACTTCAACAAGAGAGATTAGTTTAAAATTTAAATTAAGTGTTAATATGGTTAATGGAACAATCGTAAAACCATTGATAATTAATGAAATAAATAAAATTCGTGATAAGGGTTTCAAAAGCTGACTATCGAAGTAGTTTGCTATATGTGGTGCTAAAAAAAACAAACAGACATAAAGACATAAAGACATTGACGCATTCACAAAAAAAACAGTAGAATATTCTAATTCTGTATTTTTTTTCGCATTTAAAATCAAAACATCTTTAAATCCACTATCTATTAAAAGGGTAGAAATAACAGTAAAAACGGTTAGTACTCCTATCAATCCATAATCATTTGGAGATAAAATTCTAGCTATTAATACACTTGAAATAAACGTGATTATAAACTGTCCTACTTTACCAACAGCACTCCACAAAAAAGCTATTTTTACTGACATCTTTATAACTTTACCATATCTCCAAATTTTTCATCATACTCTTTTGGTTCTATAGGTCTAAAACCAGAAGCGTGGTGAAACGTAATTTCTCCAAAAAACAAATGTCCATTAACCTCATACCAATCTATCCTTACATACTTAAACGGCTTGGCTAATAATCTTGAAAATTCAATCATTTTATCAAGGTTCTTGGGCTTTTTAATAACTGTATTCCTGTCTGTTTTTGCTCTAAGAACTCCTTCATAATTGGATGACCAATTAAACGGCTCAAGATTCCAATCAGTGTTATACCAATTTCTAATATGATTATCTGTTCCTCTTCCTATATCTGTCGATATTATTTTAGGTTCAGACATAAAACAATGAACCTTAAAGTCTTCTATTGATTCAATAAATGATTTTTCAATCAATAATTTTTCAAATAAAATAAATGGTTTAATGTTTTTATATTGCCACTCTTTAGTGTAGTAATAATAATTACTCCCTAACCAACTTTTTAGTTTTAGCTTTAAAGACGGTAAGTCTACCTCATCTCTATTTCTAAACTTAAGAACTTCACCACTGCTATTATTTGCTTTTACAATAAATGGCTCCGTAGATAAATCATCATAAGTAATTTCTTCAGGATTGTCTGTGAAAAATAAAAGAGGAATTATGTATTCTTCTCCTATTTCTTTTTTAACATAATCTCTTACCAATAATTTATCAGCACATATAGTATGTAACTCTGTACGATCGTATAGTTTTAACCATTGTAGCTTTTCGTTTAAAGTTATAGGATTTTTTAAATCTAAGTCATAGCCCATCTTTTGCTTAAACATTTTCTCTATATAGGTCTTATCAGACACTATTCGTGTACGACACCAATATGCTGTACGTGCAATAAACTTACGTAGTTTTGTATCTGCTATTAAACTTAATATTTTTCTGATATAACTTTTAAACATACAATTTAAATTTACTCCGCCTGTTTTAAAATCTCATGTCCGGCTTTTAACAAGTCTACATCTTTTCTCATGATTGCAACATCCCCTTGCATCATATCTTTTACCAAAGAAGCTAAGTCATGCTCTGGAACCCATCCTAATTTGTTTTTTGCTTTAGAAGGGTCTCCAATTAACAAATCAACTTCTGTAGGGCGGAAATACGAAGGATCTACAGATAAAACTTCTTTTCCTATCATTGATTGTTCGTTGTTCGTTGTTCGATCGTCGGTACTCATTCCTGTAGCAGCCTCGTATTTTTCTTTATCGATGCTTTTGATACACCCCTTTTCATCTACTCCTTCTCCTTTAAACTCAATTTCAATTCCAACCTCACTAAATGCCATACGAACAAAATCACGTACTGTTGTGGTTTCTCCTGTAGCAATTACCCAATCTTCGGCTTTGTCTGCTTGTAAAATCATCCACATCATTCTTACGTAATCCTTGGCATGCCCCCAGTCACGCTTTGCTTCTAAATTCCCTAGGTATACTTTTTCTTGTAATCCTAAGGCTATTTTAGCTACAGCTCTTGTAATTTTTCTAGTTACAAAAGTCTCACCTCTTCTTGGAGATTCGTGATTGAATAACAAACCATTACACGCAAACATGTCGTACGCTTCACGGTAGTTCTTCGTAATCCAAAAACCGTAAATTTTAGCAACTCCATAGGGTGAACGAGGATACAATGGAGAGTTTTCATCATAAAAACCTCTCTCATTTTTATTTTCTGGCATTCCTCCAAATAATTCTGAAGTAGATGCTTGATAAATTCTTGTTTTCTTTTCTAAACCTAAAATTCTTACAGCCTCTAAAATTCTTAACGTTCCTAAACCATCAACATTCCCAACATATTCAGGAGTATCAAAAGAAACTGCTACATGAGACATCGCTCCTAAATTGTAAATTTCATCAGGTTGACATTCTTGTATGATACGAGTCAAATTCATAGAGTCTGTTAAATCTCCATAATGCAACTTTAATCTTAGGTCTGGATCGTGCGGATCTTGGTATAAATGGTCTATTCTATCAGTATTAAACAAAGAAGATCTTCTTTTAATACCGTGTACCATATATCCTTTTTCTAATAATAACTCTGCCAAATAAGACCCATCTTGTCCTGTGATTCCTGTGATTAATGCTACTTTCATATTTTTTTTATTTTTGATGTTCGGGTTTCGGTGTTCGGTTTTCGAGGTTCGGTTCTCGGTGTTCGGTTCTCGGTGTTCGATGACCGTTTTCCGATTGTCTGTTTTCGATTGTCTGTTTTCGATGTTCGGTTCTCGATTGTCGGTTTTCGAGGTTCGGTATTCGGTATTCGATGGTCGCTTTTCGATTCTCGTTGGCCGATGGTCGTTTTACTATTATATTTTTACTTCTTTAAAATTCTCTATATTTTGTAAAAACCATTGGTAGGTTTTTTTAATTCCTTGTTCTAAATCTACTTGATGTTTCCATCCTAATTGGTGCATTTTAGAAATGTCCATTAGTTTTCTTGGAGTTCCATCAGGTTTAGAGCTATCCCAAACAATTTTTCCCGTGTGCCCTACTACTTTCTGAATCGTTTCAGCTAATTCTTTAATAGTTAAATCTTCTCCCGTTCCAACATTGTACAAATGCTCTGGCAATACATTTTCTAAGGCAAATACTACCGATTTTGCCATATCGTCTACAAATAAAAACTCTCTCATAGGAGTTCCACTTCCCCATAATTCAACAGGCTCATTATTTTTCTTTGCTTCGTGAAATTTACGAAGCATAGCTGGTAACACATGTGATGTTTTTAAATCAAAATTATCATGTGTACCATATAAATTTGTAGGCATTAAAGAAACAAAGTCTTTCTTAAATTGTTTTCTTATAGCTTCACAAGCTTTAACTCCTGTTATTTTTGCCACTGCATACCACTCATTGGTAGGCTCTAAAGAATCTGTTAATAAATATTCTTCTTTTAAAGGCTGTGGAGCAAATTTTGGATAAATACAAGAACTTCCTAAAAAAATAAACTTCGCTACATTGGACTTTAAAGATTGATCAATTAAATTATTCTGGATCTGCATGTTTTCCATTAAAAATTGATACGGATATTCATTATTGGCTAAAATACCTCCAACTCTTGCAGCAGCATCTATGACCACATCTGGTTTTTCAGATTCAAAAAATTCTTTAACTGCAACAGCATCTTTTAAGTCTAATTCCTTACTTGTTTTGCCTATAATATTGGTATACCCTTCTTGTTCTAAGATTCTTTGTACCGCACTCCCCACCATTCCTCTGTGACCTGCAATATATATTTTACTATTTTTATCCATTCTCCTTATTTTATATATATACCTCTAACAACTCTTTTTTCTGATTTTATTCGTTTTTCGATTCTCGGTGTTCGTTTTCCGGTGGTCGATAAACTACGCTTTTCCTATTTGATAATATTCAAACCCTTCTTTTTCAATTTCAAACACTCCATATTGATTTCTTCCATCAAACAAAACAGGTTGTTTTAGTAACGATTTTATTTCCATAAAATCTGGAGATCTAAACTCTTTCCATTCTGTTAATAAAATCATTGCATCTGCATTTTCTAAAGCTTTGTATTTAGAAGACACATATTCTAGACTCTCTACTCCTTTTAAATAAAACTCTTGTGCCTCGTGCATGGCTTTGGGATCGTATGCTTTTACTTTTGCTCCACGCTTTACCAATTCTTTTATTACATAAATGGATGGTGCTTCACGCATATCATCTGTTCCTGGCTTAAAAGATAGTCCCCATACTCCAAAAGTCAATCCAGATAAGTCTTCTCCAAATTTTGCAATTACCTTGTTAGAAATCACAAATTTTTGAGCATCGTTGACATCTTCTACCGAAGTGATTAACTTTGCTTTGTATCCGTTTTCCTCTGCAATTTTCTTTAATGCTTTTACATCTTTAGGAAAACAAGACCCTCCGTAACCAGCCCCAGGATAAATAAAACTATATCCTATTCTGTTATCTGATCCAATTCCAATTCTCACTTTATTAGCATCTGCTCCCACTCTCTCACAAATGTTTGCAATTTCATTCATAAAAGAAATCTTAGTAGCTAACATGGCATTGGCTGCATATTTTGTCATTTCAGCAGAACGAACATCCATCTCTATCAAACGATCGTGATTGTGGGTAAATGTAGCATACAGCTTTCTCATTACTTTAAAAGCATTTTCAGACTCTGCTCCTACTACGACTCTATCAGGTTTCATAAAATCATTAACAGCAGCTCCTTCTTTTAAAAATTCTGGATTAGAAACTACATGAAACTCAATAACGACTCCCCTTGCATCCAATGCTTTTTGAATGGTTGCTTTTACTTTATCTGCAGTTCCAATGGGTACTGTAGATTTGTCAATGACTACTAATGGTTTGGTCATTTCTTCTCCTATTTGTTTTGCTACTGCTAATACATATTTTAAATCTGCAGAACCATCATCTCCCATAGGTGTACCTACAGCAATAAAAGCAACTTCAGAATTATTTAATCCATCTTTGATAGCAGTACTAAAACTTAAATTCCCTAGTTCCACATTTTTTTTAACCAAAGGTTCTAGCCCTGGTTCATAAATTGGAATAATTCCATTTTTTAAAGCCTCTACTTTTTTTTGATCAATATCAATACATGTTACTTTATTTCCCATTTCAGAAAAACAAGTTCCTGTAACTAGACCTACATACCCTGTCCCTACTACTGTAATGTTCATATTCTTCTTTTATTTTCAGTTTTCAAAATCGTTTTAAAATTTTGAATATTTTTATTTAATTTCTTTTGGTAACTTAAAAAACAGATTTACAATTTACCACTTACAATACCTTTATCTAACACTCCTTTTACATCGTAAACAACCCCGTTTTTTTGTAAAAAACTATTAAGGTCTAAATCTAACAACTCTTGATGAGCAACAGCTAGTACTATAGCATGATATTTCTTTTTAGAGATTTCTTTTTCTGACTGGATTTTGTATTCCCTATACACCTCTGATGGATCTGCCAAAGGGTCACATACATCTACTTGCATTCCATAGTCCTTTAACTCTTTAACAACATCAACCACCTTTGTATTTCTTACATCAGGGCAATTTTCTTTAAAAGTAATTCCCAACACCAACACTTGAGCATTTTTAACTTTTAAATCATTCTGAATCATTAATTTAGTTACCTGAGCAGCTACATAGCTCCCCATACTATCATTCATACGTCTTCCTGCTAAAATAATCTCAGGATGGTATCCAAACTCTTGTGCTTTTTGTGCTAAATAATAAGGATCCACTCCTATACAATGTCCACCTACCAAACCAGGTTTAAAAGGCAAGAAATTCCATTTTGTACTTGCTGCTTTTAACACATCAGATGTATCAATTCCCATTAGGTTAAAGATTTTAGACAACTCGTTTACAAAAGCGATATTGATATCTCTTTGAGAGTTTTCTATCACTTTAGCGGCCTCTGCCACTTTAATGGTAGGTGCCAAATGAGTTCCTGCTGAGATTACTGATTTGTAAATTTCATCAACTTTAACTCCTATTTCAGGAGTAGAACCAGAGGTTACTTTTAAAATTTTATCAACTGTATGTTTTTTATCTCCTGGATTGATTCTTTCTGGCGAATACCCAGCAAAGAAATCTTGGTTGTATTTTAATCCCGATACTTTTTCTAACACAGGAATACAATCTTCTTCTGTAGCACCCGGATACACAGTAGACTCATACACCACTATATCTCCTTTCTTAAGCACACTTCCTACCACTTCACTAGCTTTTATCAAAGGTGTTAATACAGGTCTATTATTCTTATCTACAGGAGTTGGTACGGTTATAATATAAAAATCACATCCCTCTAACTCTTTTACACTTGTTGTGCAAAATAATCCATTGGATGCGTTTTGTGGTAACGGAATACTTGTTATAACTGAGGACAATGTCTCTTTATCTACCTCTAGTGTAACATCTATTCCTTGCTGCAACTCTGCAACTCTTAATTTATTAATATCAAAACCTACGGTATTATATTTTGTTGCAAAGAGTCTAGCTAATGGCAATCCTACATACCCTAAACCAATGACACCTATTTTCATATTCTTTTTTTTCGAGTGACAAATATATACTAAAACTCATAAACATAAGTTAAGTATTCTTTAATTTTAAGCAAAAGGATGTAATGTTTTTGGTAAAAAAAACATTGGATGAACTTTTTCTTCTTCTGGCTTTTGAAATTGTGCGTTTCTAATTTCATGTACAATCTGAATAGAGTTTTTAGCATCTTCTAAACCAAAACCTCTTCCTTGTAATATAGCTTTATAGCTTTCTGTGTGCAATTCTGTAAACCCACCACTAAACTCAACTTCATCACCATCCACAGTAATAGAACGATATGTTCGTTGCCCTTTGTTTTTAACTTCTTCTGGCAATACTTGATCGTTTATAGACAAAAACCATTTTACTTTGGCTTTTTTAAATCTTAAATAGCCAGATGCTCTATCGTGACTATGCTCATACACTATGTTCTCCTGTAAATCACCAAAAACCCAAGCTAACATATCAAAAAAGTGCACCCCTATATTAGAAGCGATTCCTCCTGATTTGGAAACATCACCTTTCCAGGAAGCATAATACCACTTTCCTCTAGACGTTAAGTATGTTAAATCTACATCAAATATTTTTTCTTCTGAAGCACACTCTACCTTCTTTTTTAAATCTAAAATAGCTTGATGATGTCTTAATTGAAGTATGGTATAGATTTTATTTCCAGTTTCTTTTTCTATAGCCTGCAACGCATCTATATTCCAAGGATTTAACACCAATGGTTTTTCACAAATAGCATTTGCTCCGGACCTTAGAGCCATTCTAATATGGGCATCGTGTAAGTAATTAGGCGTACAAATACTTACATAATCTAATTTGATTTGATTTTCTCTTTTCAACTTTTCTACATGTCTATCAAACCTTTCAAATTCCACAAAAAAAGAAGCTTCTGGAAAATAAGAATCTATAATCCCCACGCTGTCGTTTTTATCCAATGCAGCGACCAGTTGATTTCCGGTTTCTTTTATTGCTTTTAAGTGTCTTGGAGCTATATAACCTGCCGCTCCTAACAATGCAAAATTCTTCATATATCTATCCGTAGTAATTATCTTCTACAGCTACCAAATATAGAAAAACGAATAGGAGAACTCAAACCTTTGGGAAAGAAAAAAGCCCACTTCATAGAAGTGGACTTTTGTGGGCAATGAGGGATTCGAACCCCCGACCCCCTCGGTGTAAACGAGGTGCTCTGAACCAACTGAGCTAATTGCCCTAATTTTTTTACAAGGTATTAAGGAAACCTTTGGTGGGCAATGAGGGATTCGAACCCCCGACCCCCTCGGTGTAAACGAGGTGCTCTGAACCAACTGAGCTAATTGCCCTTAGCGGGTGCAAATATAAGACTTTATTCCAGATAAAAACTAATATTTTTTAAAAAATTACAATAAATTTTCGTTTGCACATCCTGCATATTCCCTTATTTGTTTTACTTCTTCACTTTTATCCTTAGTAATCAACAAAATACAATCTTCTGCTTCTATTAAAACAATATGATCGATCCCTCTTGTAGCATACACAGGTTTAGAACACATAGCGTATGAGTTTACAATATTCTCTCCTTTTACCATTTCAAACAATTCATCATTGTGAAAATCTTTGGCATACGAAATTAAAGAATCAAAAGAACCTAAATCTGACCAAATAAAATGAGATTTTACCATTTTGATAATTTTTGACTTTTCTAAGACTGCAAAATCAATACTATCTTCAGGTATTTTCTCCATGTACTCTTTTTTTACATAGCCCTCTTTACTTTGCTCATAAGCCATCACAGATGCTTCATAAATAGCTGGTTGGTATTTTTTAATTTCCTCTAAAAATACTGATGCTTTAAAACAAAACATTCCACTATTCCAACAAAAATTTCCAGATCTTATGTATTTTATTGCTAAATCTTGATTTGGTTTTTCCCTAAAAGATTTCACATCCTCTCCATCATATTCTATATACCCATAACCTGTTTCTGGTTTTAATGGCTGAATTCCAAAAGTGGCAATACTCCCTTCTTTAGCCAATCTAATCGCATTGTTTACCGCTAACTTATATTCTTGCTCATCACCAATCATATGATCTGATGGTGTGATAAACATGATATCCTCCGGCTCTAAACTTAACGCTGCCAAGGTAATTGCTGGTGCTGTATTTCTTCCTACTGATTCTACAATTTTTTTAGTAATTGTAAGTCCTAATTCTTTAGACTGTTCATTTGCAATTTTTAACTGAGTCTCATTCGTCACCAACATATAATCATCTACAAGCGCTTTATTTCTTAACACCGTGTATTGAAACAATGACTTTTCTTCAAAGATTTGCAAAAATTGTTTTGGACTTTTTTTTCTAGAAATAGGCCATAATCTTGAACCTACTCCACCACTTAAAACAACGTTTATTACTTTCCCCATAGTTTTTTTTTATTTTATATTGTTGTAAATTTTATACCAGTCTATAAATTTTTTCACTCCTTCTTTTACAGTCGTTTTTGGTTGATAGTTGTAATCTTTGATTAGTTCAGAAACATCTGCCCATGTTTTGGCTACATCTCCTGGCTGCATGTCCATCATTATTTTCTCTGCTTCTTTCCCTAGATTTTTTTCAATATTAGCTATATAATCCGTTAATTTCACCGAATTGTTATTTCCAATATTGTAAACCTTATACAACTCCTTGTTTTTTGCTCTCGTCTCTACTTCCCCTTCAATAATTCTCATCACCCCTTGAACAATATCTCCTACATAGGTAAAATCACGTTCCATTTTTCCGTGATTGAACACTTTTATCGGTTTGTCATTTCTGATTCCTTCTGCAAATAAATAAGCTGCCATATCTGGTCTTCCCCAAGGTCCATACACTGTAAAAAATCTTAATCCAGTCGTTGCAAATCCAAATAAATGAGAATATGTATGAGCCATTAACTCGTTGCTTTTTTTAGAAGCCGCATATAAACTAATTGGTGTATCGACAGTGTCTTGGGTAGAAAATGGAATTTTAGAATTTAAGCCATATACACTAGAACTACTCGCATAGACTAAATGTTTCACTTTGGTATTTCTACACGCTTCTAATAAATTTACATACCCTACAATATTACTATCCACATAAGCATGTGGATTTTCTATACTATAACGCACACCTGCCTGTGCAGCTAAATTACAAATCACGTCAAATTTTTCAGCTTCAAAAAGTTCGTTAATAGCTTCTCTGTCTTCTAAATTTATCCTTAAAAAGTTAAATTCTGAATGCTTAGCTGAAGCAACTTGATTTCCAAACACAGAAGCCTCTTGTTGAGCAATTCCTAACTCAGCTAACCTAGCATATTTAAGATTTACATCGTAATAATCGTTGATATTATCAATACCTACTACCTGATGCCCTCTACTTAACAATAGTGTGGATAAATGAAACCCTATAAAACCCGCTGCTCCCGTAACTAAAATTTTCATAATGAATTGTATTCTAAGTTTTGATTGACAAATATATAATATTGTTTTTTAGCGATTCCTTTTTAACTTTAGCTTTTGGTTAAATTCGATGTTCGATGTTCGTTGTTCGTTGTTCGTTGTTCGTTTCTCGATGCTCGATGCTCGGTGTTCGTTTCTCAGTTATCGGTTATTCGATGGTCGTTTCTCGATCTTCGATGTTCGATGGTCGTTTCTCAGTTATCGGTTATTCGATGGTCGGTATTCGATGTTCGTTTCTCGGTTATCGAAAGTAAATAATCTGCCACCATAAAAGTACTTCCTCCCACATAAATCACATCCTTAGGACTGGCTATTTTCATTGCATTTTCCATCGCTTTTTCTACAGATTCATATGTATTTCCTTGTAAAGAAAAGTCGTTTGCCTTTTCTTTTAGTATTTCTTCATTTAACCCTCTTGCTATAGAAGGTTTTGTAAAATAATAACTTGCATTTTTAGGCAACAAAGGCAATACTGATTTTAAATCTTTATCATCAACCACCCCAAAAACAATATATAATTGATCATAATTTTCTTTTAATAATTGCTCCACTACTAAAGCAATCCCTTCTTTATTATGTCCCGTATCACATATAATTTTTGGATTTTCTTGTATAGTTTGATACCTACCCAACAGACCTGTGTTTTCTATAACTTTTAACAGACCTTGTTTGATCGCGTTTTCTGATATAGACACACCTAAACCTTGCAATACTTTTACCGCTTGCACCACTGTTTTTAGATTGTATTTTTGATAGTCTCCTTTTAAGTCAGACTTGTAATCAACTGATTCTAAATCAAAAGCTTTGTACAAGGGTGCTTTTTTTTGATTTGCTATTCCCTCAAAAACAGGAAATGTTTCGGAATGATATTCCCCAATCACAACAGGTTTGTTTTGTTTTATAATACCTCCTTTTTCTGCAGCTATTAACGGTAAAGTCTCTCCCAAAAATTGGGTATGATCTAAACCAATATTGGTAATTACTGCAACTACAGGATCTACAACGTTGGTAGAATCTAATCGACCTCCTAAGCCTGTTTCTAAAACCACAAAATCGGTTTTGGTATCTTTAAAATATTCAAAAGACAAACCCACTGTCATTTCAAAAAACGATAAAGAATTTTTCTCAAAAAAAGCTTTGTGTTTTTTAACAAACTCTACAACATAAGACTCTTCTATCTCTACTCCATTTATTTTGATACGCTCTCTAAAGTCTATCAAATGTGGAGAAGTATACAAACCTGTTTTATAGCCTTGCTCCTGGAGTATAGAGGCTAACATATGACTGGTAGATCCTTTTCCGTTGGTACCTGCTACGTGAATTGCTTTGATGTTTTTTTCAGGACTCCCTAAATAATCCATCAATAAAAGTGTATTTGATAAATCTTTTTTATAAGCCTTTGCACCCATTTTTTGATACATTGGCAATTGGTGAAATAACCAATCTAAAGTTTCTTGATAATTCATACTTATTCAGAAAGAATAAATTTATAACGTATTAACCCTACTTGTTTGTTAGGTGCATTTCCATCGGGGTTCCATTTGGTCGCCAAAGCAGCTTTTTTTGCAGGTTCTAACAAACACGGACTATTATTTGTGGTTCCTTTTACACCAGGCACTGCAACAATCACTTTTCCATTTACATCTACCTCTATTCTAACCACAACCACTCCTTCTTCATTACAATCTGGCTTTCTTTTGGGTGTATCCAAAACTCGTCTTCCTTTTAACAAGTAATTTCCATCACCTCCCAATCCATCATTCCCATAATACTTAGTACTGTTAGGATCTCCAGATTCAGAACCTTTTACACCACTCACCTTATCATCTCCTTCGCTTTCTGCCACTTTACCTTCTGATTTTTTTCCAAACAGATTGTTTAATGCATTTTGAGTTTCTTGTGTAGGTACTGGTTTTTTAGCAACTTCTTTTTCAATTGTTTTTTTAGGAACCTTTGTTTTTTCTACCACCTTAGGAGTTACTTCTTTAACTTCTTTGGTAGCTTTTACAACCGGAGCCTCTTCCGTTGCTTGGGTAATTACCTTTTCTTGTGGCTTGTTGCTTTGCTTTGATATCTCTTGTTTAGGACTTGCTTGTTCTTTTACAGGACTAGATTTTATGCTTTCATTTAACTTAGGCTCTCCAGATCCAAAATCAGAAGTTCCAAAATTAATAGCCACTCCATATTCTTCTGGCGGATCTAAATATCGCAATCCACAAAAAAACAACAGAAACAATACAACCGCAGTGAACACAGTAGTCACAATTGCTGCTTTTTTCTCATATGTAGTTTTAAAAATCATACCGTTACTGACCTTTTACTGCTAAAATCATTTTGATTTTATTTCTATTGGCAATATCAATTACACTCATAATATTTTTATAAGCAGATTCATGATCTCCTCTTATCACCAATGTTCCTTCGTTTTTAGACGAAAATTTTGTCAACAACGTATTTTCCAACTGATTGAATTCCACTTGATCTGCATCTACATAATAAGCCCCATCTTTGGTAATAGATACAGAAATCACTCCTTTATTTTCTGTTTTTCCTCCCGCTTTAGGCAATAAAACATCAATAGCATTTACCGTAACTAAAGTGGAAGCCAACATAAAAAAAATCAACAGTAAGAAAACAATATCTGTCATAGACGACATATTAAAGTCAGCACTTACTTTATTTCTACTTCTGATATTCATTACTTATACTTTTTACTCCATTTTTTAATGCAACTAAAATTGCTCAAACATTTCCACTCCTAACATTTTTCCTTACTAAGGATTTTTGACTAGGTTTCAAAAATCTATTTTAAACTTACATAGTTACATAGGCTCATTTAGTAGATCTAAAAACTCAACCGTTTTAGCCTCCATTTGATACACTACTTTATCTGTTTTTACCACTAAGTGATTGTATGTTATATAAGAAATGATTCCAACAATTAAACCACCTACTGTAGTAGTCATAGCTGTATACAAACCATCTGATAACATTTTGATATCTATCTGACCTCCAGCATTTGCAATTTCATGAATCGAAACAATCATCCCGATTACAGTTCCCAAGAAACCAATCATTGGAGCAGCTCCAGAAATGGTTGCTAACACACTTACGTTTTTTTCTAGCTTATACACTTCTAGTTTTCCAGCATTTTCTATTGCCGTATTAATATCTTCTAAAGGTTTTCCTATTCTAGAAATTCCTTTCTGAATTAAATTTGACACTGGTGTATCTGTTTTAGAACACAAACTTTTAGCTCCATCAATATTCCCAATACTTATTTGCTCTTTTATTTGATTCATAAAGTTTTTATCTTCTTTACTAGCTGCTTTTATTGCTAAAAAACGCTCTACATATATATAGACTGCCACAATTAACAACAAGAATAAAATCCCCATGATAATTTGACCACCTACACCACCATCTATAATTAAATCTAGAATAGACAATGTTTTTTCTTGACTTACCTCAGCAACAGGTAAAACTTCAGCTTGATTTTGAACCATAATATAAACTCTTAATTTATGTAACGAAAATACAATTTATTATTGCACAACTACAAACAAAAAAAGGAACCTTAAAAGGTTCCTTTTTTTGTTTGTGTGTTTTTTAACTTACAAAATAACTCTTACCATAATATAACCAACACCACCTAATACAATTGTATAAGGCAATGCCATTTTTACCATAGTTCCGTACGATAAATTGATTAATGGTGCTAATGCAGAAGTTAATAAAAATAAGAAAGCTGCTTGTCCATTTGGAGTTGCTACACTTGGTAAGTTAGTACCTGTGTTAATTGCAATTGCCAAATGTTCAAAATGTTCTCTATCAATTGCTCCAGATTTAAACGCTGCTTGTACTTCTCCAATATAAACAGTTGCTACAAATACGTTGTCACTAATAGCAGACAACACTCCGTTTGCTATGTAAAACAAGCCTGGTTGAGACTCTGGGCTTTGTTGTAATGCCCAATGGATTATTGGAGAAAACAAATGTTGATCGTGAATCATAGCGACCACCACAAAAAAGACTACCAACAAACCTGTAAACGGTAATGCTTCTTCAAAAGCATGCCCTAACTGGTGCTCTTCTGTAATTCCCATAAAAGCAGTTTGTAAAATAATTAATGCCAACCCTATAAAACCTACAGGAGCTAAATGTAAAGCCAGACCTGCAATTAATAATAAAGCCGCAATTCCCTGAACTTTTAAAGCATATTTCTCTTTTGCTGTTCTTTTAGCATCTTCTTCAGCCGTATATCCTTGTATAATTTGATCTGCAATTTTAGGTAATTTAGCCCCAAATCCAAAAGACCCTGTTAATTCTAAAACTACTGTAGTTAACAAACCACAAACCAATACAGGAATTGTAATAGGAGCCATTTTTAAGAAAAACTCAATAAAATCCCATCCCATTCTTTCACCAATCAACAAGTTTTGAGGTTCTCCTACCAATGTACAAACACCTCCTAATGCTGTTCCCACAACACCGTGCATAATCAAACTTCTTAAAAAGCTTCTGAATTGTTCTAAGGTCTCACCACTTAATTCTTTTCTATCAATAACTCCATCATCATTATAATCTGTTCCCGAAGTTGAGTGTATTTTATGATAAATACCATAAAAACCTACTGCCACACTAATTAAAACAGCTGTTACGGTTAATGCATCTAAAAAGGCAGATAGTATTGCTGATAAAAACACGAACAACAATGACAACACAACTTTTGATTTTATTTTAGTGAATATTTTACTAAAGATATACATCAACAAAGGTTTCATAAAATAGATACCCGCCACCATAAAAACTAACAGTAGTACTACCTCTAAATTTTGATCTACTTCGTGATACGCATTTTCTGGTGATGTTAATCCTAACACAATAATTTCAATTGCTAACAAACCTCCAGACTGTAATGGATAACATTTTAATGCCATTGCCAATGTAAAAATAAACTCTACTATAAACAACCACGCTCCTACAGTTGGAAAGTAAATTGAAAGTGGAATATTGATCAATAAGAAAAAGATCATTACAAGCTTGAACCATTTTGGACTAGAGCCTAAAAAATATTTCATCGTATTTTATTTTAAAAAATTTGGTAGCTAAAATAGTATTTTAATAGTTTTAGTAGGTATTTATACTTGTTAAAAATTCAGTAAATATCATAAAACAACAATAATTTAACAAAGCTGAATTAATTTTATAAATATTTAACAATAATTTTAATAGTTATTTAATTCAATAACAAAACATGTAATTATTATTTTTTCAAAAGAACAGAAAGAAAAAGATACTTTGTTCTACCCAAAAACAACCCCAGATGAATGATTTCTTTTAGCCCCTGTTACACTAGACAAACAATTTATTTTAGACTCCACTCTTAATTTACCTAACAAAGCAAAAATTAACGCTTCTTTATACTCTACTATTTTAGATTCTGGTACTATTAAAGTTAGATTAGAATTTAACTGACGTACTCTGTTTAACAAAAACTCATGATAAGCTCCACCTCCCGTTACCAACACCGTTCCTTTTTTTAGTTTTTCAGAAATCTGAATGGCAATATGTTCTACAAAAGTGCGTAAAACATCTATTTCAATTAAATTATATTTTAAAATTAAAGGAACAATTTCTTTCTTAACAAACTCAACACCTAATGATTTTGGAATCAGTAATTTGTAAAAATCTAATTCATTTAACTCCCTTAACAACTCTCTATTGATCTTCCCTTTTTTAGACAACACCCCTTTGTCATCGAACGGAAAACCTAATTGGTTTGCATAATAATTCAACACAATATTTACCGGACAAATATCAAAAGCTTTTCTTTCTCCACACTCCTCAAAAGACACATTAGAAAAACCGCCTAAATTTAAACAGTAATCATATTGCAAAAACAGCAATTGATCTCCCACTGGAACCAACGGAGCCCCTTGTCCTCCTAGAGCAATATCTTGAGTTCTAAAATCGTAAACCGTTTTTATACTTGTCTTATTATGAATTTCTTTACCACAACCTATTTGTAAGGTATATCCTTTTTCTGGCTGATGATGAACGGTATGTCCATGAGAAGCAATCAAATTTATCTTAGATATGTTTTTTGATTCTATAAAAGAACCTATAAGATTCGCAAAATAAACCCCTAATTCAACATCTAAAGTCAAGAGCTGTTGATTTCCTTTAGGAATGGAGGCTATATTTTTTAACTGACTAATCCAGTAATCAGAATAAGGTATCGTTTCTGATTCCATAATTTTGAAATCATTCAACTCATCAAAACGAACATATACTAAATCTACTCCATCCAAAGAAGTTCCAGACATGAGTGCTATTATATACATATTTTGATTCTTATTCATTCTAAAAACAATAGTACAAAATTACCATTAAAAACTGAAACTTTATAGAACGCGAAAAAAGCCTTACTGAATACCAGTAAGGCTTTTGTAGTCCGTAGGGGAATCGAACCCCTGTTACATGGATGAAAACCATGCGTCCTAACCCCTAGACGAACGGACCATTATTTTGTTTCTTATAAAGAAGCTACGTGCTTAGTTAACTTAGACTGAATGTTAGCTGCTTTATTCTTGTGAATAATGTTATTTTTAGCTAACTTTTGTAACATAGCTACAACTTTAGACAACTGCCCTTCAGCTTCTGTCTTATCTGTAGTACTACGTAAAACTCTAACAGCGTTTCTAGTCGTCTTGTGCTGGTATTTATTTCTTACCTGCTTAGCGCTATTACTTCTTATTCTCTTTAATGCTGACTTGTGATTTGCCATCTTATTATGTGTTATCTTATTCTAAAAAATTGTAGTCCGTAGGGGAATCGAACCCCTGTTACATGGATGAAAACCATGCGTCCTAACCCCTAGACGAACGGACCATTATTGCTTAATCTAAAAGCTATTGCTTTTTGCTTTAGCGGTTGCAAATATACACACGTTTTACAATTCCACAAAGTTTTTCACAAAAAAAATTAAAGTTTTTTTACTAGTAGGCTTTTGCAAACAAAACACGCTTATTTGAAGGCTTACCCGTAAACACACAAACCCCCTCTTCTTCTTTAGTATCTAAAGGAATACAACGTATAGTCGCTTTGGTAATCTCTTTTATCTTATCTTCTGTCTCTTCTGTACCGTCCCAGTGCGCAGATACAAAACCACCTTTATTTTCTATAACCTCTTTAAACTCTTCAAAAGAGTCTACTACAGTAGTGTGTTCTTTTCTGTAACCCAATGCTTTGGTTAATAGATTCTCTTGTATTTCATGCAGTAAAGCTTCTATTACCTCTACAGCTTCTTCTTGCTGATAGCTTTTTTTCTCTAAGGTATCTCTACGAGCTATTTCTAGCGTTCCATTTTCTAAATCTCTTGCCCCTATTGCAACTCTTACAGGAACTCCTTTTAATTCGTATTCTGCAAACTTCCACCCTGGCTTATATGTATCTCTATCATCAAACTTGACAGAAATTCCTTTTGCTTTTAGCTGTGATGAAATTTCATTCACCTTAACAGAAATTGCCTCTAGTTGCTCTTCAGTTCTATAAATAGGCACAATAGCTACTTGGATAGGAGCTAACTTGGGAGGCAGCACCAAACCTAAATCATCTGAATGAGTCATGATTAGCCCACCTATTAAACGTGTAGATACTCCCCACGACGTTGACCAAACATGCTCTTGCTTTCCTTCTTTAGATGTATATTTTACATCAAACGCTTTGGCAAAATTTTGCCCTAAAAAGTGAGATGTTCCTGCTTGCAATGCTTTTCCATCTTGCATTAATGCTTCAATAGTATATGTATCATCTGCTCCTGCAAATCTTTCACTTTCAGACTTTACTCCTTTTACAACAGGCATTGCCATAAAATTTTCTGCAAAATCTGCATATACTTCTTGCATTTGTAAAGTTTCTTCTAAAGCTTCTTGCTTGGTTGCATGTGCCGTGTGCCCTTCTTGCCATAAAAACTCAGCTGTTCTTAAAAACAATCTTGTTCTCATTTCCCAACGCACCACATTTGCCCATTGGTTTACTTTAATTGGCAAATCTCTGTAAGACTGCACCCAACCTCTATACGTATTCCATATAATAGCCTCACTAGTAGGACGAACAACTAGTTCTTCTTCTAATTTTGCGTTTGGATCTACAATTAATTTCCCTGGATTATCCGGATCTGTTTTTAACCTGTAATGAGTAACCACAGCACATTCTTTTGCAAATCCTTCGGCATTTTTCTCTTCAGCTTCAAACAAACTTTTAGGAACAAATAACGGAAAATAAGCATTTTCATGACCTGTTTCCTTAAACATCTTGTCCAATTCATTTTGCATCTTTTCCCAAATAGCATAACCATAGGGTTTGATAACCATACACCCTCTAACTGCTGAATTTTCAGCTAAATCGGCTTTTACTACCAACTCGTTATACCACTTTGAGTAATCAGTACTCCTACTTGTTAACTTAGACCCCATATCTATTTATTTGGCACAAAAATTGTAATTTTAATACTATAACTAAACCTCATCAAGGTTGGTTCGCAAAACTACTATTTTTTGCATTGTTCAACAATAAAATAACAAGTATTATGAAGATACCTAACTTTCTACATACCAACAAGCGCTTGTATATATTCATAGGGGTCTTATCACTTCTTTTTTCATCTTGTACATTTTATCAAAACTACCCATATACAGACGGTATTTACGAAACACCCGAACACAGACCCAATACTGTTTTTAGTGACGAAATGAATCGTGTAAACGGACTTAACTCTATTGTTTTAGATAACAGCGAACCTAATGTTCAGCCTAAGACAGAAAAAGAAATAACACACTACTCAGAACCCAATAATCAGAATATAAATGTTTATGTAAACTCTTACGATCCTTATTGGGGAACCAGTAATTGGAACGATCCTTATTGGAGACATCAAAATAGATGGAACAACTCCTGGGGATGGAATAATTATTACGGGTACAACAATTGGTCTTGGGGATTTGGTTATAACTACAACTCTTCTTGGAACTACCCTTATTATGGATACGGATACGGAAATCCTTATTATCAATCGTATTATTATTACCACAATGGTAGTAACAATCGTTATAGACAGCCGCAAAGTAGAAGAAACAACAGCAACACCTATCGTTCATCTAGCAACAATAGCAGATATTATAATAATAACAACAATAGTAACAATACTCAAAATTCGTCAAGAAGTCGTTATTACAATAACAACAGCAGTAACAATAGTCAGCCTACAAAAAGCTACAGAAGATCTTCTTCGTCAAACAACAATTCATCAATTAAAACACCGTCTGTAAACAACTCTAACTACAAGAGCAGCAGTAACACCTCTAACAGTCGTTATTACAACAACTCTAGCTCTTCTTCCAGTTCAAATAGCAGAAGTTCTTCTTCATACAGGTCTAACAGCAATAGCTCTAGAAGGAGATAAAAACACTCTTAAGACATGAAAAATATTTTATACATACTAGCCATTATCACCTTTACGGGTACTCAGGCACAATCCTTAAACTATACAGATTTAGGAGTCTTATTTTCATCAGAAAGCACTATAGGTACCGCTAGATTCGTAGGATTAAACGGAGCTATGGGAGCTGTTGGTGGAGATTTAAGCGCTACACAAAAAAATCCAGCTGGAGCCGCGATCTTTAATCACGGTCAATTTAGTATTACCGGAGGTGTTCATAATTACAAAAACTCTAACAATTACTATGGCAGTAGCACACAAAACAAATCTTCTGATTTTAACCTAGACCAAATTGGAGGTGCCTTTGTTTTTAATGATATAAACTCTTACAGTGGATGGAGAAAAGTTGTTTTCTCTGTTAATTACCAACGAACCAATAATTTTTACACAAGAGATTATTTTGAAGGAAATGGAGGTTATGCCAGTTTTTACAGACACCCCAATGCTCCTGGTTATCACGAAAACGAAGATCTAGACACTTCAGAACATTTTGAAAACGCACAAAGTCAAAGCTTGCACAACTTAATAGACGGTAAATCCTCTAAATTTAGCTTTAGTTTGGCAGGTCAATACAACGAGCATGTTTATTTAGGATTAGGTCTAAACTTTCATAGTTTAAGTCTTTATCAAACCACAGAACTTAACGAATTAAACGAAGACAATACAGGTTATTTACTAGACGGATTGTCTATTCAAAATAATTCTCAAACAGCAGATGGTTTTTCCATCAATGCAGGTGTTATACTAAAACCAATACATCAACTTAGGTTAGGGCTTTCCATAGCCTCTCCTACTTGGTATTACAATGTTTTAGAAGAATATGATGTTACAGAGTTAATTGCTAACATCCCTGACAAAGGAATAAATGCTGCAGACCCTTATAGAGATAACTCTTACCTAGAATACAGTTTATCAACCCCTAGCAAATTAACAGCCAGTGCTGCAGTGGTTTTGGGCAAACTAGGTTTTATAAATATTGATTACACCTATAAAGTTTACAATTCTTTAAACCTAGATGGCTTACCAGAGTTTAAAGACGATAATCAATACTTTACAAATGCCTTACAAAACACAAATAATATTGTTATTGGAGCAGAAATCCGTTTAGGAAACTTAAACCTTAGAGGTGGTGCAGGATATGAACAAAGCCCATTTAAAGAAAATTTAGACCCTAACTATGTTGATATTATTAGACTTGGGAATAAATATTCTGGATCTTTAGGAGCAGGCTATCGCTTTGGAAACTCTATTTTGGATTTAGCATATAGAGCAACCAAACAAAATAATGAATATGATTTATACGATGGTGACAAAGCAAATCCTGCCACTATAGACAACAAAAACACCAATTTAAGTATCACCTACACTTACATTTTTTAAGTTGATTATTTAGAGTAGTTATCTCTAAGAGCAACCTATAAATTTAGACCGTAATTAAATATAAATACCCTACTTTTGTACAAATTTTTTTGAGATATGAGTACACATAAAATAAATATAGAAGGAACTAACAATCCTTCCATTGTTAAGTTTGTTAGCAACAATCAAATCACCCAAGGAGGTAGTTATCAGTTTAATAACATTGACGAAGCTAAAGAATCTCCTGTATCTCAAGAGTTATTTAAACTTCCTTTTGTCAGTAAAATTTTTATCAGTGCTAATTTTATCGCTATAGAAAAATACGATATTGTTGAATGGAGTGATATTCAGAATGATATTAAAGAATTAATTGAAATCTACTTAAACGAAGGAAACACCATTGTTACCGACAAAGCTGAAACTAGAAAAGTAGCTATTGAAGTGTATGCAGAAAGCACACCAAACCCAATGGTAATGAAATTTGGTTGTAACAAAATGTTAACTCCAGACGACAATGAATACAAATCTGCAGAAGAAACTAAAAATTCTCCTCTAGCTCAAGTTTTATTCGAATTCCCTTTTGTAAAAGAAGTATATATTTCTGAGAACTATGTTTCTATCACCAAAAATGAGATGATAGAATGGGGAGAAATAAACACACAATTAAGAAGTTTCTTAAAAGAGTATATTCAATCAGGAAAAACCATTATTGATACTTCTATTGAAAAAGCAAAAGTAGAAATTGAAGCTACTCCTATAGAAAACCTAGAAGGAGTTTCTTTAGAAATAGCAAATATTTTAGAAGAGCATGTTAAACCTGCTGTTGCTAATGATGGAGGAAATATTGTTTTTCAGAATTACGATGAAAACACCAAAGATGTTTATGTAATTTTACAAGGAGCTTGTAGCGGATGTCCATCTTCTACTATTACTTTAAAAAATGGAATAGAAACCATGTTAAAAGAAATGCTACCTAATAAAATAAACAGCGTAATTGCTGCCAACGGTTAATCCTTATTTATGTCTACCATTAAACCTTACAAAGACTCTAACGCTACCAAAAAAGACCAGGTAGCAAATATGTTTGACAATATTTCTGGAAATTATGACGGCTTAAACAGAGTCATAACTTTTGGAATTGATGTGAAATGGAGAAAAAAAGTAGTCGCACTTGTAAAAGCTACAAATCCTGAAAAAATACTAGATATTGCTACTGGTACAGGAGATTTGGCTATTATGGAAAGTAAAGCCATTCCCACCGCAAAAGTTGTTGGTTTGGATATTTCTGCAGGAATGTTAGAAGTAGGAAAAGAAAAAGTTAAAACCTTAGGATTAGAAAACACCATAGAATTAGTATTAGGAGATTCTGAAAACATTCCTTATGAAGACAATTTTTTTGATGCCATTACCGTTTCTTATGGTGTTAGGAACTTTGAACATTTAAACAAAGGGCTTCAGGAAATACACAGAGTTTTAAAACCAGAGGGGATTTTTATTGTTTTAGAGACATCAGTACCCACGCAATTTCCTTTTAAACAAGGATATCAATTTCACAGTAAAGTAATTTTACCTTTGGTAGGTAGATTATTTTCTAAAGACAAAATTGCTTATTCTTATTTATCAGAATCCGCAAACTCTTTTCCTTATGGAGAAGCTTTTAACACAATATTAAAAAATAACGGATTTAACAATGTTCAAGATATTCCTGTTACTTTTGGAGTATCTACCATTTATAAAGCTACCAAATAATGATACGTCTTATTGCCTTCTTTCTTTTTTTAACTTGTACATTTAGTTATGCACAAAAAGAAAAAATTACGCAATTAGAAAACTTTGATAATAAACCTCTTCGATATGGTTATTACTTAGGACTACATTACAAAGGCTACGCTATAAAAGCAAGTAATGCATCCATTACCCCTGGTGTAGGTTTTCAATTAGGTGTATTGGCAGATTTACACTTAAACAACTACATAAGCGTAATAGCAGAACCCGGAGTATTAAGCAGCACCAATAAACTTACTTTGGCAAATGAAACCATTCAAATGCCAACCACACATTTTCATCTACCCATCTCATTTAAATTCACAACCCAAAGAATTAACAATGTAAGCGCTTATTTTTCTACAGGAATTTCTTATAATTATAATTTTACAGCTGAAAAAAATATTGGAGATGGAGGAGCAAAGCCTAATGATTTTGTTTTAACAAAACACAATTTTATGGGAGAAATTGCTTTAGGGACTCATTTCTATTTTCCTTACTTTAAATTCTCTCCTTCTATTAGAGGTATATACGGATTTAATAATGAATACAAAGGACTAGGAACTACGGCTAAAAACAGCTTGAATAGTTTAAAATCTAGAGCAATATTACTTACCCTAACTTTCCAGTAGCTCTTCTAAATTCATTTAAAATAATTGCAGTAGCTGTTGCTACATTTAAGCTTTCGGTTTGCTGAATTTCTCCAAACCTAGGAATGGTTATTTTTTTCTGTACCAAAGCTTCTACTTCAGCACTTACACCATTTGCCTCGTTCCCCATAATCACAACTCCATCTTCTGGTAATTTAGCACCATACACACTTTGCCCTTCCATGTCGGTTACATAAAAAGATTGTTTAGCATTTTTTATATAGTCCACTAAGTCTACATATTTTACCACTACCCTAGTTAAAGACCCCATGGTAGACTGCACAACTTTAGTATTGTAACAATCTACCGTAGTATTACTACAAATCAATTCTTTTACTCCAAACCAATCGCACAATCTAATAATAGTTCCTAAATTACCAGGGTCATTAATTTCATCCAACATTACTTTTAAACCAGAATCCTCTAACAAAGGAGTTTCTGGAATGCTAAAAAGTGCGACTATTTTATTAGGAGATTTTAGAACGCTTATCTTCCTTAATTCCATTTCCGAAATTATGGTAGGCTGATAAGATTTATACATTTCTAAAACATCATCCGTACAATACAAACTATGTAAATGAAAATCCGATTTTAAAAATTCACCCACCACTTTAATGCCCTCTGCCACAAAAAGACCTTCTTTTGTTCTATACTTTTTTTGCTGTAAACTCGTTATTAATTTGATTTGATTTTTAGAAATCGGCATAGTGTAATTTATTTAAAAATCAAATTTAATACTAAAAATCAATAAGCATTACTCAGTCACCTATTTAATGCTTATTTTTGAAAAAAAAATAGTTGTTTTTTGAAATCACACTTTTTTAAAATTACCCCTTATTTGTTACTCAGTATTATACTTACTGCTTGTAACACGACCAAGTACGTTAAAAAAAATGAGCAACTACTAGATCAAAACACCATTAAAATTGATGGCAACAAAACTTCTGATCTAGACATCACCTCTTATTTAATTCAGAGACCTAACAATACTGTTTTAGGAATTCCTTTAGGGATTCACATATACAATATAGGAGATGTTAACTACGATTCTATTCATCAAGAAAAAATGAAAGCGTTTGTAGATAGAAATAATCTAGGAGATAAAATTTTATCAAAAAAGCAAACATTAAAACTACTAAACAAAAGAAAAAAACTTAATGATTGGTTCTTAGCCAAAGGGGAAGCTCCCGTTATTTTAAACTCCTCAAAAACAAAACAAACAGAACAAAACCTAAGAACTCATTTTTTTAACAATGGTTATTTTAATGCTGTGGTTAAAACAACCGTTATAAACGATGTTAAAAAAGCCAACGTTATTTATAACATTACCAAAAACAGCCCTTTTTATATAGGAGACATTAATTATCAAATTAGCTCTGCCTCAGTTAAAGAAACTTTAAACCAAAACTTAAATAGATTGCCCCTAGAAAAAGGACAACAATATCATTTAGAAAATTTTAAAAATACTGTTTCTAAAATAACCACTACTTTAAGAAACAACGGGTTTTATCATTTTAGCGAGGGATTGGTTAGTTTTAGAGAAATAGACACTTTAGCTAGCAATAATATTACACCTGTAGAAATTCATATCGATAATCGAAAAATAAAAAAAGGAAACGAGATTATTGAATTGCCTACCAAAATACAAACCATTCAAAAGGTCAATGTTTATACTGATTATAGCTACCAAACAAGAAACAGCCCTTATGACATTAAAAAGAGTTACAACTTTATAGATTTTTACGCACACAACAAACTAAAACACAAGACAAAAACACTAAGCAATTCTATATTTATAGAACCCAACCAAGTGTATAGTGATCAAAATGTTGAGCTAACAAGAGACCACTTAAGATCTTTAAATAATTTCAAATCTATTAAAATATCACATAAAGAATTAGCCAACAACAAACTGACAACCACTATTGTATTAACACCTCAAAAAAAATATGGAGTAGGAATTAATACCGAAATTATTCACTCTAACATTAAACAATTAGGTCTTTCTGGTGGATTTAGTTTTATCAATAGAAACTTATTTAAAGGAGCTGAAATTTTTCAACTTTCTTTACAAGGAAGTATTTTTGACACTGCCACTAAAGTTAGTGGAGAAGACTCTGCAAGCTTTAATGCATATGAAGTAGGGGTTGATATTTCTTTGGAATTTCCTCGTTTTATTTTTCCTTTTATAAGTAACATCATCCCTAGAACTATGACTCCTAAAACCAAGGTAACCATTGGTACTAGTTTTCAGAAAAACATTGGATTAGACAAACAAAAAGTAAGTGGTGTTATAAACTACACATGGAAATCCTCTAGCAAAAACACACACAATATAGAATTGTTAAATTTGCAGTTTATTAACAATTTAAACCCTGAATCTTACTTTGATATTTATAGTTCTGAGTTTAGAAAAATTTCTGAAATCAAACCTTTAATAGACCCTAATTACAACTTAACTATAAATAACGCTTCTAGCTTTCTTAACAACGTTCCTAATAGTTTTGCTAGTAGCAATCCAGAAGAATATACCACATTAAAAAATATTGCCAAAAGAGAAGATATCATTACCAGTAACAATATTATTCCTGCAACCTCCTATTCTTTTGAACACAACAGTAGACGAGGTTTATCGGACACTAATTACAACTTTTTTAAAACCAAAATAAGCTCTTCTGGTAATGTAAATAGTTTCTTTTTAAAAGAAGAAAACAATCAAAAAATATTTGAGAAAATTCCTATTTCAGAATTTGTGAAAATAGATATTGATTATCGAAAATTCTGGAGTAAATCCATTAACAATTCACTAGCATTTAGAACCTTTGTCGGGATTGCAATTCCCACAGGAAAAAACAAAGACATTCCTTTTATCACTAGTTATTTTGCTGGAGGATCTAACGATATTAGAGCTTGGAAAACTTATGAATTAGGTCCTGGAAGCTCTAACTCTGGATTAGAATTTAACATTGGTAACCTTAAAATACTTTCTAGTTTAGAATATCGTTTTAAAATTATCAATAGTATTCACGGAGCCGTTTTTGCCGATGCAGGTAATATTTGGAATTTACCTAGCTCTTCTGCAGCATCTGACGATGAAATTTTTGACAGTTTTAAATCTTTAGAAAACATAGCCTTAGGAACAGGCTTTGGTATACGATATGATTTTAACTTTTTAGTATTACGATTAGATTTAGCCTTTAAGACTTTTGAACCTTATTTAGACGAAAACAAATGGCTATCTAACTACCGATTAAACGAATCCGTATTAAACATCGGTATCAACTATCCTTTCTAGTACGATATCGTTTTCGTATAAAGAAGTACACACCCTCCTATTATTTCCCTTAAAAATGCCTATTTTTGTTGTCATTAATTCAATTAAATCAATTATATAATGAGTTACAATATCAAACCAGGAGTTGCTACAGGAGATGCAGTTCAAGAGATTTTTAGATTAGCTAAAGAAAAACAATTTGCATTGCCAGCTGTTAACGTAACAGGTAACAATACAATTAACACAGTTTTAGAAACTGCTAAAGAATTAAACTCACCAGTAATTATTCAATTTTCTAACGGAGGTGGTGTTTTTAATGCAGGTAAAGGATTAGACAATACAGATCAAAAAGCTGCTATTGCCGGAAGTGTTGCTGGAGCAAAACATGTACATGAATTAGCTGTAGCTTACGGAGTACCTGTAATTTTACATACAGACCACGCTGCTAAAAAATTATTACCTTGGATTGATGGTTTATTAGATGCATCTGAAAAGCACTTTGCTGAAACTGGAGCACCTTTGTTCTCTTCTCACATGATTGATTTATCTGAAGAGCCATTAGAAGAAAACATTGCTATCTGTAAAGAGTATTTAGCTCGTATGGATAAAATGGGAATGACTTTAGAAATTGAATTAGGAATCACTGGAGGTGAAGAAGATGGTGTTGACAACTCTGATGTTGATGAATCTAAATTATACACACAACCAGAAGAAGTAAATTACTCTTACGAGCAATTATCAGAAGTTTCTCCTAGATTTACCGTAGCTGCTGCTTTTGGAAACGTACACGGTGTTTACAAGCCAGGAAACGTAAAATTAACTCCAAAAATTTTAGATAACTCTCAAAAATTCATCGAAAAGAAACACGGATTAGGACACAACCCTATTGATTTTGTTTTCCACGGTGGTTCTGGATCTTCTGTTGAAGAAATTAGAGAAGCTATTGGATACGGAGCTATTAAAATGAATATTGATACTGATTTACAATATGCTTTTATGGAAGGAATTAGAGACTATTTTGCTGCAAACGCAGACTATTTAGCTTCTCAAATTGGTAACCCATCTGGAGCTGATGCACCTAACAAGAAATACTACGACCCAAGAGTTTGGTTACGTAAAGGTGAAGAGACTTTAAAAGCTCGTTTAATTAAAGCTTTTACAGACTTAAACAACGTAAACACTTTATAATCAATCAGATTATAACTTTTTTATAACACTTAATAGAGGAACTGTTTTTATACAGTTTCTCTATTTTTTTTAGTAAATTGCCCTACTATTAAAATGAATAATTATGACAGCTTGGTTTAAAAGAAGTGATAAAGGAATTCAAACCCCTACAGAAGCAAAGAAAGATGTACCTAAAGGTTTATGGTACAAAACTCCTAGTGGAAAAATTATTGACACTGATGAATTAAAAGTGAACTTATATGTTAGCCCAGAAGACGGATACCATGTAAGAATAGGGAGTAACGAATATTTTGAAATATTATTTGACGATAATAAGTACACAGAGTTAAATGAAAATTTAAGTTCTGTTGACTCTTTAGGATTTGAGGATACCAAACCTTATCCTGAAAGAATAAAAGATGCACAAGCAAAAACAAAACTAAAAGATGCTGTAAGAACAGCTGTTGGTAATTCTTATGGAAAACCTTTAGTTATTGCAGCTATGGATTTTGCGTTTATTGGAGGTTCTATGGGATCTGTAGTAGGTGAAAAAATTGCCAGAGCTATTGATTATGCCAGAGAAAATAAAGTACCCTTTTTAATGGTTTCTAAATCTGGTGGTGCACGTATGCAAGAAGCCCCTTTGTCTTTAATGCAATTGGTTAAAACTTCTGCAAAATTAACACAGTTAGCAGAAGCTAAAATTCCTTATATATCTTTATGTACAGATCCCACAACAGGAGGTACAACTGCATCTTACGCAATGCTAGGAGATATTAATATTGCAGAACCTAACGCACTAGTTGCCTTTGCAGGACCCCGTGTCGTTAGAGATACTACTGGCCAAGATTTACCAGAAGGATTCCAACGTTCAGAATTTTTATTAGAACATGGATTTTTAGATGCGATATACGAACGTAAAAACTTAAAAAAACAAATCAACTTATACTTAGATTTAATTTCTAACTCTAAAATTAGAACCAAAGCATAGCACATTTTTGTTTTATAAAACATAGAAAAGGATCATTTACAACAATGATCCTTTTTTTATACTAAAAACCAAAATCCCCTTTATTATTAATAATAAAGGGGATTTGTTAATTATAAACTAAAAACAGCTTATTTTCTATCTTTAATTTCTGAATAAGCTCTTAATGGCTCACCTACATACAATTGACGAGGACGACCAATAGGCTCTTTATTTTCTCTCATTTCTTTCCATTGAGCAATCCAACCTGGCAAACGTCCCATTGCAAACAAAACAGTAAACATTTCCACAGGAATCCCTAATGCACGGTAAATAATACCTGAATAGAAATCTACGTTTGGATATAAGTTTCTAGATTTAAAATACTCATCATTTAATGCTGCTTCAGACAAACCTCTAGCCACATCTAACACAGGATCTTCAATACCTAAATCTGCTAATACTTCTTCTGCAGCAACTTTAATAATCTTCGCTCTAGGATCAAAGTTTTTATAAACTCTATGCCCAAATCCCATCAAACGGAAAGGATCACTTTTATCTTTTGCTTTTGTAATGTATTTTTCAAAGTCTCCACCATCATTTTTAATAGCTTCCAACATTTCAATAACCGCTTGATTCGCTCCACCATGTAAAGGCCCCCATAAAGCAGAAATACCTGCAGATATAGATGCAAATAAACCAGCATGAGAAGAACCAACAATTCTTACTGTAGAGGTAGAACAGTTTTGTTCGTGATCTGCATGTAAAATCAACAACTTATCTAAAGCATTAATAATTGTTTTATTACACTTATATTCTTGATTAGGTCTCTTAAACATCATTTTAGCAAAACTCTCCTCGTAACCTAAGTCGATATCTCCGTAATCTAAAGGCTCCCCTTTCATTTTACGCATACACCAAGATACTAACACAGGAAATTTCCCCATCAACATAGTAATGGCATGATACATATCTTCTTTAGACGTAATCTCTACAGACCTTGGATTAAATGCTGTCAAAGCACTTGTTAATGATGACAACACTCCCATTGGATGTGCATTCTTTGGAAAAGCATCTAAAATTTTATGAATATCTTCATCTACTAAAGATTCATTTTTAATATCTTGTTCAAACTTATCCAACTCTACCTGAGTAGGTAATTCTCCAAAAATCAACAAATAAGAAACTTCCAAGAAAGAAGCTTTCTCAGCTAAATCCTCAATAGCATACCCTCTATAACGTAAAATACCTTTTTCACCATCTAAGAAAGTAATAGCACTTTTACATGATCCCGTGTTCTTAAAACCTGGATCAATTGTAGTAACACCACCAGTTACTCCTCGCAACTGTTTGATATCAATTGCCAATTCGTTCTCCGAACCTTTTTCAATCGGGAACTCATATTTTTTTCCTTCTATTTCTAATATTGCTGTGTTTGACATATATAAATGTTATTTCCTCATTTTTTTGAATTTCACAAATCTACAAATAATTAAGTATTAATAAAAGAAATAAATACTTAATTAAACTACGTAAAAATACGTAGTTTAACAACAATATAGTTTTCTGTTAGAATCCACAACATTTATCATGTTGTTAAATATATAATTAGAAAACATAAAAACAAGATTAACATCATTAAATAAAAAAACCAAACACCACTATTACAGATGTTTACACAAAAAACAAACCTCTGAACAACGTAACTTTTTTAGGTTGCTTTTTTAAACTTGAATTACTATTCTAATTTTGTGTATTGTTAAGTAAATTCAGAAAAAAAAGACCTCTTAAAATGGCATTAAATAAACACAGTAAAAGACTTACTCAAGATCCTTCTCAACCAGCATCACAAGCTATGCTATATGCAGTTGGATTGACAGATGAAGACATGAACAAACCTCAAATTGGTATTGCAAGTACTGGTTATGATGGTAATCCATGTAACATGCATTTAAATAAGTTAGCTCAAGAAATTAAAAAATATGCGAATCTTAACGAGCAAGTAGGATTAACCTTTAACACCATTGGTGTAAGTGATGGTATTTCTATGGGAACGTCTGGTATGAATTATTCTTTAGCATCTAGAGATATTATTGCAGACTCTATGGAAACTGTAGTAAATGCTCAGAGCTATGATGGCTTGATTGGTGTTGTAGGATGTGATAAAAATATGCCAGGTGCTATTATTGCCATGCTTCGTTTAAACCGTCCATCAATTATGGTTTATGGTGGAACTATTGCTTCTGGTAAATACAAAGGGCGTAAGTTAAACATTGTATCTGCTTTTGAAGCTTTGGGTCAAAAAGTTGCAGGAGAAATTGACGAAAAAGAATATAGAGAAATCATCAAAGCATCTATTCCAGGTGCAGGTGCATGTGGAGGTATGTATACCGCTAACACTATGGCATCATCTATAGAATGTATGGGATTGGCTTTGCCTTACAACTCATCTATTCCAGCAGAAAACCCTAATAAACTATCAGAAGCTGAGCGTACTGCACAGGCTATGAAAAAATTATTAGAACTAGATTTAAAACCTAGAGATATTGTTACAAAAAAATCTATCGAAAATGCTATTGCTATTGTAAATGCACTAGGTGGATCTACCAATGCAGTATTGCATTATTTAGCTATAGCTTATGCAGCTGATATTGAATTCACTTTAGAAGATTTCCAAAGAGTTTCTGACAGAACTCCATTAATTGCAGATTTAAAGCCATCTGGAAAATATTTAATGGAAGATGTTCACGGAATTGGAGGAACTCCTGCTATTATGAAATATTTATTGGAGCAAGGTTTCTTACACGGTGATTGTATTACAGTAACAGGTAAAACTTTAGCCGAAAATTTAGCGGATGTAAAAGCGATGGAATTTGAAGATCAAGATGTGATTTTCCCAAAAGACAAAGCCTTAAAATCATCTGGAAACTTACAAATTTTATACGGTAACCTTGCTGAAGAAGGAGCTGTTGCCAAAATATCTGGAAACGAAGGATTAAAATTTGAAGGAAAAGCAGTGGTTTACAATGGTGAACAAGCAGCTAACACAGGAATATCTAACGGAGAGGTAGAAAGAGGAGATGTCGTCGTTATTCGTTATGTTGGACCAAAAGGAGGACCTGGTATGCCAGAAATGTTAAAACCAACCTCATTAATTACGGGAGCTGGTTTAGGAAAATCAGTAGCCTTAATTACAGATGGTCGTTTTTCTGGAGGAACCCACGGGTTTGTTGTTGGTCACATAACGCCAGAAGCACAAACAGGTGGATTAATTGGATTGGTAGAAACAGGAGATACTATTTCTATTAGTGCAGAAGACAATTCTATTACGTTGCAAGTATCTGAAGAAGAAATAGCAAAACGTAAAGAATTATGGAAGCAACCTGCTTTAAAACACAATAAAGGAATCTTATTTAAATACGCTAAATCAGTAGCTTCAGCTTCTGAAGGGTGTGTTACAGATAAATATTAAATTTTAGTACCCAGTACTAAGTACAAAGAAATTAGCATTAAACTTTGTACTTAATACTTTGTACTGTATACTATTACGAGTATGAAAAAAACAGAAAGAATCATTGGTGCAGAAGCCGTTGTAAAAAGTCTTCTTGCAGAAGGTGTAGATATTGCATACGGATACCCAGGTGGAGCTATTATGCCTATCTATGATGAATTGTATAAATACCAAGATCAATTACATCACGTATTAACTAGACATGAACAAGGTGCTACACATGCAGCACAAGGTTATGCAAGAACTTCTGGTAAAGTCGGTGTTGCATTAGCTACATCAGGACCTGGAGCTACTAATTTAATCACTGGTATTGCAGATGCCCAAATAGATTCTACTCCTTTAGTATGTATTACAGGACAAGTAGCTTCTCATTTATTAGGAACGGATGCTTTTCAAGAAACAGATATTATTAGTATCTCATCCCCCATTACTAAATGGAATGTTCAGGTAACCAAAGCTGAAGATATTCCCGCTGCTATCTCTAAAGCATTTTACATCGCTAAATCTGGAAGACCAGGACCTGTTTTAATTGATATTACTAAAGATGCTCAGTTAAGTGAATTAGATTATAGCTACGAAAAATGTACCGCTGTAAGAAGTTACAAGCCCGTACCAGAAACAAATATAGAAAAGGTTAAAGAAGCTGCCGCATTAATAAACACAGCTAAAAAACCTATGATTATTTTTGGTCAAGGAGTTATTTTAGGAGGTGCAGAACAAGAATTTAAAGATTTTGTAGAAAAATCTGGTATTCCATCTGCCTGGACTGTTTTAGGTTTGTCTGCCTTAGCAACCAACCACCCTTTAAATGTAGGAATGGTAGGAATGCACGGACACTATGGACCTAATAAATTAACCAACGAATGTGATGTATTGATTGCCGTAGGTATGAGATTTGACGATCGTGTTACGGGTGATTTAAGCAAATATGCAAAACAAGCAAAAGTTGTGCACTTTGATATTGACCCTGCAGAAATAGACAAAAATGTTAAAACAACAGTGGCTGTTTTAGGAGACTCAAAAGATACCTTGGCAAAAGTTTTAGAATTTATAGAACCCAAAGAACATAGCGCTTGGTTACAAGAGTTTAGAGATTTTGACAAAATAGAATTTGACAAAGTTATCAATGGTCAATTAAACCCAACTAAAGAAGGGTTGACTATGGGAGAAGTATTACAAGGAATTAATAAAGCAACAAACGATGATGCTGTTATTGTTTCTGATGTAGGACAACACCAAATGATGGCTGTACGTTACGCCAACTTTACCCACACCAGAAGTAATGTAACCTCTGGAGGATTGGGAACTATGGGATTTGCTTTACCTGCTTCTATTGGAGCTAAAATGGGAGCTCCAGACAGACATGTGGTTGCAATAATTGGAGATGGTGGTTACCAAATGACTTGTCAAGAATTAGGAACTATTTTACAAACAGGAACTGCGGTTAAAATTGTAGTACTAAACAACGAGTTTTTAGGAATGGTACGTCAATGGCAACAATTATTTTTTGACAAACGTTATGCTTCTACAGAAATGATCAATCCTGATTTTGTAAAGCTAGCCGAAGCCTATAGTATTCCTGCTAAAAAAGTAGTAAAACGTGAAGATTTACAAGGAGCTATTGATGAAATGATTGCTTGTGAAACCTCTTACTTTTTAGAAGTAATGGTAGAAAAAGAAGACAATGTATTCCCAATGGTACCTACAGGAGCAAGTGTATCTGATGTAAGATTAGAATAACTAAAATTGAATTTTAACATTTTCAATTTTTAATCAATTAAGACATGGAAAAAAAATTATATACCATATCCGTTTATTCTGAAAACAACTTAGGGTTGTTAAATAGAATTTCGACCATCTTTGTTAAAAGGCACATCAATATAGAAAGCTTAACGGTTTCTGCTTCAGAAATTGAAAATGTTTCAAGATTTATTGTGGTTGTAAATATGACAGAAGAAGCTGTAAAGAAAATTATTGGTCAGTTAGAAAAGCAGGTAGAGGTAATTCAAGCTTATTACCATACAGACGATGAAATTATCTTTACAGAAACAGCTATGTTTAAGTTTAAATCTGATTTGTTGTTTGAGAATCCTCAGATTCAAAACATTATCAAAGAAAACAATATGAACATTGTTACGGTAAACAAAACGTTTTTTATAATAGAAAAAGCGGGTAGAAAACACGAAATAGATGCTATTTACAATGCATTTGCACCTTTTGGAATCGCTCAATTTGTTCGTTCAGGTAGAGTTGCAATCTCAAAAGAAGCTATGAATATTCGTAAAATTTTAGGTGAGATAGTTCAATAGAAATCACTAAATTTGGCAACGCATAAAAATTAATTTTGAGCTTGAGGGTATTTTAATGCCATCAAGCTCATTTTTAGCGAAATAACAAGTAAACAATTAGAATCAAAATAAAAGCAAAATGGCAAATTATTTTAACACACTTTCTTTAAGAGAGCAATTAGAGCAATTAGGACAGTGTGAATTTATGGACAGAAGCGAGTTCAGCAATGGAGTTGAAGCTTTAAAAGGTAAGAAAATAGTAATCATCGGATGTGGTGCTCAAGGATTAAACCAAGGGTTAAACATGCGTGATTCTGGATTAGATGTATCTTATACTTTAAGACCAGCTGCAATCGCAGAAAAGAGACAATCTTTTTTAAACGCTACTGAAAATAACTTTGCTGTAGGAACTTACGAAGAGATGATTCCTACTGCTGATTTATTAATCAACTTAACTCCAGACAAACAACACACTGCTGTTGTAACTGCGGTTATGCCCTTAATGAAAAAAGACTCTTGTTTATCTTACTCTCACGGTTTTAACATCGTAGAAGAAGGAATGCAAGTTCGTAAAGATATTACAGTGATCATGGTAGCACCTAAGTCTCCAGGATCTGAAGTACGTGAAGAATTCAAAAGAGGATTTGGAGTACCTACTTTAATTGCTGTACACCCTGAGAATGATCCTCAAGGAAAAGGATGGGATTACGCTAAAGCGTATGCTGTTGGTACAGGAGGACACACTGCTGGTGTCTTAAAATCTTCATTTGTTGCCGAAGTTAAGTCTGACTTAATGGGAGAGCAAACTATCTTATGTGGATTGTTACAAACTGGATCTATCTTATGTTTCGACAAAATGGTAGCTGAAGGAATAGATGCAGGATATGCTTCTAAATTAATTCAATACGGATGGGAAACTATTACTGAAGGTTTAAAATACGGTGGTATTACTAACATGATGGATAGATTGTCTAACCCAGCTAAAATTGAAGCTTTTAAAGTTTCGGAAGAGTTGAAAGACATTATGAGACCATTATTCCAAAAGCACATGGATGATATTATCTCTGGTCATTTTTCTAAAACAATGATGGAAGACTGGGCTAACGATGATGTTAACTTATTAACTTGGAGAGCTGCTACAGGAGAAACTAACTTTGAAAAAACTCCAGCAGGAGATTTCGAAATTTCTGAGCAAGAATATTACGACAACGGAACTTTAATGGTTGCTATGGTAAAAGCTGGTGTAGAATTAGCTTTTGAAGCAATGGTAGAATCTGGAATTATTGACGAATCTGCATACTACGAATCTTTACACGAAACTCCATTAATTGCAAACACTATTGCAAGAATGAAGTTGGCTGAAATGAACCGTGTAATTTCTGATACTGCTGAATACGGATGTTACTTATTTGACCATGCATGTAAGCCTTTAATTGCTGAGTATGTTAAAAACGCACCTAGCAATTTAGTTGGTAGACCGTTTGGAGCTGCTAACAACGGTGTTGATAACGCTGAATTAATTGCTGTAAACAGAGAGATTCGCGAACATGATGTAGAAATTATTGGTGAAGAATTACGTGAAGCAATGACTGCAATGAAAAAAATCGTTTCTTAATAACGAATTTTAATACATTCCAAAAGCCGTTGCAATTGCAACGGCTTTTTTATTTTTATATTACACACAAATTTACTTTATGGTAACGCTAGAATCCATCTTAAAAGCACAAATGAATATTAAGGGAATTGTACAAACTACTCCCCTATCTTATATGGATAATTATTCTAAGTTGTTTGATGCTACTATTTATTTTAAAAGAGAAGACTTACAACAAGTACGTTCCTACAAGATTAGAGGAGCTTATAATAGAATTAAAAATTTATCTAAAGAAGAATTAAACAATGGTGTTGTTTGTGCAAGTGCTGGTAACCACGCACAAGGAGTTGCCTTTGCTTGTAATAATTTAAAAGTAAAGGGTACTATTTTTATGCCCGTTACTACTCCCAAACAAAAAATTTCTCAAGTTAAAATGTTTGGAGGTGATTACACTACCATTCAGCTAATTGGAGACACCTTTGATGAGAGCTCTAAAGCGGCAGAAGCTTATCAAAAAGAACACAATGCTACGTATGTACATCCATTTAATGATTGGGATGTAATGTCTGGACAAGGAACAGTAGGTTTAGAAATTTTGGATGCTATTAACAAGCCTATTGATTATTTATTTTTACCTGTAGGAGGAGGAGGATTGGCCTCTGGAGTAATTACCGTATTTAAAAACCTAAGCCCTACTACCAAAATTATAGGGTTAGAACCTAAAGGAGCTCCTTCTTTAAAAACATCTTTGGAAAAAGGAGTTAATACAAAAATAGAAAACATAGATAAGTTTGTTGATGGGGCTGCTGTTCAAAAAATGGGAGACAATACCTATCCTATTTGTAAAGAATACTTAAGTGATGTTACTTTAATTGACGAAGGCCATATCTGTAAAACTATTTTAAAACTGTACAATGAAAATGCGATTGTAGCAGAACCTGCTGGAGCTTTATCTGTTAGTGCATTAGACCACTACAAAGAAGCTATTAAAGGTAAAAATGTAGTTTGTATTGTTAGTGGTGGTAATAACGATATTACTCGTATGGAAGAAATGAAAGAACGTGCTTTGTTATTTGATGGCTTAAAGCATTATTTTATTGTCCGTTTTCCACAACGTGCTGGTGCTCTTAAAGAATTTGTTGGAAACGTTTTGTCTGAAACCGATGATATTGTTCATTTTGAATACACAAAAAAAAATAGTAGAAGTACAGCTTCTGCTGTTGTGGGTATTGAATTAAAAAACAAAGAAGATTTTGAACCTTTAATAACAAGAATGAAAGACAAAGGTTTCTATGGAGAATATTTAAACAAAAAACCTGAATTGTATAATTATATGATTTAACATTCATAAAAATCGCTTTTAAGGAAATTCCCTAAAAGCGATTTTCTCTTTATGATAATCTTCTTACTTACTCAACAATTACTTTTTTAATGTATTGTTTTCCGTTATTAACAACCTTCACAATGTAAACGCCACTCGCCAAAGCTTTATTTACAACTTTAGTTCCCGTAATAGAGTAAATTGAAACCTCACTATTATCTGGAGCCGAAACATTGATAACTCCGTTAGAAGAAGAAACATTTACTCCTTCTAAGGTATTTTTTTTACTAGACAAAGTAGGTGCTGTTACTGTAGCACTTAAGTCATCAACATAAATAACATCTCCTGTATTAACATCTGAAGCATCATTATTAAAAATGAATGCAAATCTAAAGTTGGCCGCATCAAATGCATCATTAGCCGTCATTGTAAATGTAAGTTCTTCCCAAGCTCCAACTAAATTAGTTGTTGTTTGGTTATCTTGTGGCTGAGCACTAATCGAACCTCCTCCATTTGTGTTTTTAGTTTTGGCTTGAATTAAAAGTCCTTCAGTTCTATTTGTCTTTACCCACATTTTTATTTCAATAGTACTTCCTACAGGATAAACTTGTCCTAAATCACCATACGTAGTAAAAAAAGAAAATACTGATTTATCAGCATCACCAGAGGCCATAAATTTTAAAGAGCTATCCCCACCATGAGCTTCGTCATTAGAAATCTCTCTAGTTAGAAAAGTATTATCTGTTAAAGTAGCTAAGTCATTTAGAGGATCTTCAAAATTAGGATCTACGATAAAAGCAGAAGTAGTTACCGGTAAAGAAGCTATAAACTCAATTTCATCAAAAAATATTTTATCGCCTGTATCATCTGGAGAATTTCTTCTCACTTGCATATCTAATCTGGTTACCTCATGACCAGCAGGAATACTAGATATGTCAATATAAGCCGTGTTATAATTTTCAGATTCAATTACTAAATCAAATTTGGAAATAGTACTAAAACTACTACCTTCTCCAGTAGTTCCAGCATCTCTAGACGTTCCTGCTATTTTTAACTCAGTAGCTTTAGTTTGATTCTTATATACAATTTTAATATAACTATAAACACCTCTATCTAGGACAATGAAAGTATCATCTCCACCTTGTCCCCTTCTAATGTTCGCATTATTATTTCCTAATCTCTCAAGAGTTAATGCACCGTCACTTGAAACTCCCTCTATTGGATCATGATCTACAGTACCTGTTCCATAACCTTTTACCCAGCTTTGTGCCCCCCCAGCAAAATCATAAATCGTTGGTCCTTGTTGTGCATTTGCAGAAAACACTGTTAAAACAATCACAACAGCTATTAAACCAAATTTGTGTATTTTTTTCATCATAATTAATTAATATTTAGTTATTTATCAAAAATAAGACACCCCTACCAACTTAAGCAACTCTGTTTTTACTCTTAACAACTCTATTTTAGCATAAATTAATAATTTTATAATTTTTAGCACTTAAACATAAGATTCATATACTTTAAGACCGATAAAACAGCTATCATTCCTAATTTCCTCTATTCTTCAAAAGATATTTTTTATCCCCAACTCGTCTACAAAAAAATTGCACCTAAAATAAAAACATTCAAATTCCACCAAAGGCTTAGGTTTTAATAAAGATTACCTCCTTTAATTCTCATTCAAACACCTACATAAACAGTTAAACGACTAAAAAAAACCATTAAACGTTAAAAAAACACCATTCAACATTGTTTATCTTAAATAGTTTTGTATATTTACTGTATGAAACAAAAACAAATTTTGTTTAGAGTTTAAAAAATTGCTATGAAAGTTTAAACTCTAAAAACAAAAGTTACTATGAACTAAATAAATTAAATGCTATGAAAAATTTATTAAAAGGACTTTTTACTGCCGTTGTTGTGTCGGTTTGTTTAACCTCTTGTACAGAGGATGTTCTACTAGAATTCGATGACATGACTGCTGAAGAGGTATCAAAAAAATATGAAGAAAATATGAAAGCTACTTATGAAGCTGATGCAGCTAAAGAAGCAAGTGTAGAAAACACTCAAGAATAATTTTTAAAATTATTACACATATTACAAACAAAAAGAGAGACTATTAAAACGGTCTCTCTTTTTGTTTGTCTTAAATAAACCCCTCTATTATCTTATTCTTTTAAGATTTACTAGAATCTACTTTCGTAATTTTTCTTCTATATTAAATCAACTTTATTCCTCTAAAGTTATCAGAATTTCAAAAATAACAGACTCTTTTCAATTAAACTTGAATACATTATTTTAAAGATTTTGCTATTGTTAGTTCCCTTCACCAACAATATTTTTACTCCTTACTTTATTAAAGATTGTTCTATAAGAATTTCTAATTTGTTTTAATTCATATCTAATATATTGATTTGTATCTCTAGAAAACCATAGGTATTAACTTTATCATCTGATTCAATTACTTTTTGGACCAAAACAAGATCACTCAAGCAGAAAAACATTTCTTTAAATAAGTCTCAAATAATAAAAAATCTCCTGTTCAAACTATAATATATTTAATAGATATATTAAGTACATTATAATTTTATATGGTTTTAATCTGTGAGAGTAAAACAATATAAAACACTTAAACTGCCTTAAATTCATCTTTACATCACTGGCAACAAAGCACAGTTATTTTTACACTGAAAACGATAAAAAATTAGAAAACAAGAAATTGATACTAGTATTGATTGTAAAAAACCCACAAAAAAGCAAAAAAATACTGCTAATGGCAAAAATGCACAAAAGAATATAAAATAAAAACAACTTTCTTTGTATTTGAGTTTTATCATTAAAAAGTAGTTAAAATTACGAATCACATAATTTTACTCTGTAAAACTTCTAAAAACATCATAAACTATCATAAATGAAACACTATCTAAAAAAACTACACTCCAACAGAACACTCCTGTTATTGGGAATATTTCTGTTCTCTTGTACCATGCACATTGTTGCACAAAAGAAAATGATTCAAGGTACCGTAACCAACTTATCTGACAAAACCCCACTTCTAGGAGCTAGTGTTCTGATTAAAGACTCAAACAGTGGTGTCTTTACAGATTTTGATGGGAACTACTCTATTAAAGCTTCTATAGGAGATATTTTGATTTTTAATTACGTAGGAATGATTTCTAAAAATGTAAAAATCACATCGACTAAAATTAACGTAGCGCTATTACCCAGCGTAGAAGATTTAGACGAAGTAGTTGTAATTGGGTATGGTAGTGTAAAGAAAAAAGAAATTACAGGAGCCGTTTCCCAAGTGAAGGCAGAAAGCATAGAGGGTTTTGTGAATCAAGACATTGCCTCTAGTCTTCAAGGACAAGTATCTGGAGTAAACATCACTGCTCCTAGTGGAGAACCAGGAGAAAGTGCTAGCATACAAATTAGAGGAATTACATCGTTAAGCGGAAACAACACTCCTTTGTTTGTTGTAGATGGTATTCCACAAGAAGGAGACCCTAGATTAAGCCCTAATGAAATAGAAACAATAGATATTTTAAAAGATGCAGCCTCTACAGCAGTTTATGGTACTAGAGGAGCCGCTGGGGTAATCTTAATTACAACAAAACAAGGAAAAGAAGGAGCTATGAGTATTAGTTTAAACGCTTCTAATAGTTTTCAGTATTTAGGAGATGTAGTTCCTTTAATGAATGCACAAGAAAGAATATCTTATGAATTGACCAAATACAATTTAGGAACACCCGACATAGGAATTCCAGGACCTTTAAGAAACCCTGATTGGTTAAATAACGACAACCGATTTGATGATTTGATCCTTATTAATGGTGCACAAACTCAACAATACACCTTAAATGTATCAGGAGGAACTAAAGATTTTTCATACAATTTAGTAGGTGGTTATTACGATCAAGAAGGAGCTTTAATTAATTCTGGATTTAAAAGGTACAACGGTAGAATTAGCACAACTTACAAAACTGATAATTGGCAAATAAACGGAAGTCTTGCTGTTACTACTGAAGTTAACAATAGAGTTAGCACAGGTTTGGTTGTAAGTGCTATTAGATACCCTGCATATTACCCTAAAGTAAATCCTAATGACGATGTTGTATACACAGATCAGTTGGGAAGATCTAATGTTAATAATTTTGCACAAGCTTTATCTCGTACAAATACTACGGATACAGATCGTATCAACACCAGTTTAAATATTACAAGAAAAATCACAAATGCCTTAGACATAACCACACGTATTGGAGGAACAATTTTAAATCAAAATCAAAATCAATTTTCTCCTCAGTATACAGAAGTTGATATTGATGATGATGTTAGTAGTAAAGACCCTACACGTAGTTCTGTTACTGCATCTAACACACGCAGAACGAACTATACTGCAGAAGCTATCTTAAACTACACTAAAAAAATTGGAGACCATAATATTCGCCTTTTAGCAACCTCATCTATCAATCAAACCGATCAAAAACAATTTACAGCCTACAAGCAAGGAATTATTAACAATAATGTAGATGTGTTAAATGGTGCTAGTATCAACCCCGATGCTTACTCTGGATTTAATTACACCTCTAAAATTGTAGGTTTATTGGGTAGAGTTCAATACAACTACAAAGGAAAATATTTACTATCAGCCCTAATAAGAAGAGATGGTTCTTCTAAATTTTCACAAAACTACAGATGGGGGATTTTTCCTTCTACTTCTTTCGCTTGGAATATTTCTGATGAAGATTTTTGGCAAGATGCAAAAAAAACAATCAATAACTTTAGATTGAGAATTAGTAGCGGTACCGTAGGAAACGAAAGTTTTAATCCCTATGAATACACTTCTAACATTGCTTTTGGTAGTGATTATATTTTTGATGGTAATGACAATTCACCATCCTACGGAACTGCTATTAGATCTTATGCTAATGCTAATGTAAAATGGGAAACATCTATTCAGCAAAACATAGGTATTGATGTTGGTTTTCTTAAAAACAAAATCATATTTACTGCAGACTACTACAATACCCAAAAAAAAGACATGTTATTTCCTGTTAGACTACCCGGTTCTACAGGAGCATATTACGACCCAACTATTACTTTAAATGTTGGAAACATGACTAATTCAGGACTAGAATTAGCCACAAAATATAGAGAAAGAATTGGTAAAAGTAGGTTAGACGTAAATGCGACTTTTACAACAAATAAAAATAAGATCACCAAAATGTCTGGTGACACCAATATTATATACAATTCTAATTCCTCTTTAATTAACGGAGACCCACAAGCAATTACCACGGCCATTGCAAAAGGGTACGAAGCTGGATCTTATTTTTTAATGGAAACTAATGGAATTATTAAAACTCAAGAACAACTAGACGAGTACAAACAATTCCCATCAAGATCAGATGCTCAATTGGGAGATTTGGTATATGTAGATTACAATAAAGATGGTGATATTACAGATGAAGACAGACATTATATGGGTAGTGGTTTGCCTGAATTTGAATTTGGTTTCAATCTTAAATGGACATATCAAAACTTTGATTTGGCCATGAATTGGTACGGAACCGTAGGATCCGAAATTTTAAACGGAACTAAAGCAGCAGCCTATGCCGTAGGAAACCACAAAGGATTGATAGATATGTGGACACCACAAAATCAAAACACCAATATTCCTTTAAACAACGGAGACAATAAAAGTGGATCTTATAACTACAGAGGAAATACTGATTATTGGCTAGAAAATGGAGATTACTTAAGATTAAAACTAGTTACACTAGGATACAATTTGCCTAAAAAGGTGAATCAACAATTGGGAATTACCAATGCTCGATTTTATGTTTCTGCACAAAACGCTTTAACCTTTACCAACTATTCAGGGTACAATCCAGAAGTAGGAGGAAATGTAGCCACTAGAGGACTAGACAGAGCTAGATATCCTTTAACAGCCTTATACACTGTAGGACTTAACCTTAAATTTTAACGCTAAAAAATCATGAAAAAAATACTATTATACATCAGCTGTACATTATTTACTTTGATAAACACATCTTGTTCCGAAGATTTTTTAGAAGAAACAAATCCGAATACCATTTCAGCAGAACTCTATTGGAGTAATTTAGAAGAATCTAACGCAAACCTTACATCCGTATATGGAGCATTGCTTAACAATTACCTAATCTCGGTAGATTTTGAATCTTGGAGAAGTGATATTGCTTACCCAAAAGACAGAGATAATCCCTATCAAAATGCATTGCCTTGGTACAGAAAAACCTACAACAACAGCGTTAAAGATTATGAAAAAAGCTGGGATGCTATGTACCAAGTTATCTGGAGAGCCAACCAAGTAATTGCGGGTTTAAACAGTATGGGACAAGAATTTAAAGAGCAAGACGGATGGAAAGAACAAATGGGACAAGCTCGCTTTTTTAGAGGTTTGATGCATTTTTACTTAAACTCTAATTATAATAATGGTAAAGTAATTATTAGAGATAAGATTCCTGTTACCATTACTGATTTTTCTAAATCCGTATCTAGCTCTCAAGAAGTTATTGAGTTTTACAGAAAAGATTTAATCTATGCATACAACAACTTACCTCCAACTTTTGAAGACAAATCTAGAGTAACTGCAGGTACAGCCGCAACCATTTTAGGTAAAAGCTATTTGTATACAGAAGAATACCCTTTGGCTAAAACCTATTTATTAGATGTTATTACCAATAATGATTACAAATACAAATTATTAGAGGGAGATGATGTAAGCCTATTATTCACAAGTGCTGGAGATTTTAATGATGAATCTATTTTTGAAATTAACTATTCACAAGATCACCAACAACAAGATGGTACTTTTGATGAAGAAAGTTTCTTTAACCGCTTTGCTAGATATGCTGCACCAACAGTTGCCAAAGGAGGTTCTTTTATGGTGCCTACAGCCTGGTTAACTTATGAATACTCTGCTGAAGAATTAGACTCTAACGATTCTAGAAACTATGTTAGTGATGGTAGCGGAGGTGTCAAACTTAGAAATGTATCTTTAAGAGCTGCACAAATGGTTGCTGTAGTTAATGATGAACAATCAGAATATTATGGAACCACCGCCAATGTATTGACCTCTTTTGCAGGTACCACCTTTTCATATTTTAAAAAACTTACAAATCACGATATTGTAACAAGTGAAAATAACATTTTAGAAACCGCGTGGAAATCTGGTAAAAACTTAGTATTATATAGACTAGCCGACGTGTATTTGATGTATGCCGAATGTCAAATTAAAACTGGAAACATTACAGATGCTTTAACATACATCAACAAAATTAGAAGACGATGGGGATTGGTGCTTTTAGGGCCTAGCGATGGAAGCTCTTATGATTTTGACGAAGTTGTTTATACTGAAGAATCTTTAATGGAACACTTAATGTATAAAGAAAGACCTTTGGAATTGTGTAATGAAGGATACGCACAAAGATCTATTGATTTAAGAAGATGGGGGGTTTTAGGACAACGTTTTAATTCTTTAGCTAATCAAGAGTATTATTTAGACAACTATGTAACACAAGCAGGAACTAACCGAAATAAATCTTTGCTTCAAATAGGAACTAGCCCAGACCCAACAGATGCCACTATCACTATTAATGAATTTGATGAAGCAGCCGCTAATTACAATTCCAACTTACACGATTATTTACCATTGCCTATTTCTGAAACCTTATACAATCAAGGTTCTTTAAAATAATAAAAGCTTAAACACATGAAAAAACTATTCTTATTATTCATCTCTATTACAACTTTTATCAGTTGTACTCACGATCCAGACTTAAGCACTGACCATTCCTCTTTTTTATGGTATACTAGTAGTGGATTTGAAGAAGCTGACTATACCTTAGGTATTGAAGACTACATTACTTTGTTAGACTTATCTAAAAATCCAAGTACTAATTTATTTACCATTCCAGAAACAGCAAAATTTATTAAAGGAGATTTAAACAGAGCTATTGAAGATTTTACTCCTTACATTATTCCAAACACCGGAAACACGATAAGTGACACTAAAGTTAATGTGATTTTTAGCCAAGCAGGTTTACAAACCATTATTCTTAAAAACACCTATGAAGAAGAACTAGAAGGAACTACGCTTATAGAAGACCAATGGGTAGCAGAACAAACTTTTACTATTGATGTTTTTGACAGAATTAAACCTGCTCTAAAATTATCGACCTATGATGTTACCGATCCTGAAAACCCTGTGTTAGAAGATGTTTTTTCTTTAAATGAAGATGAAGAACCTACTATAGAAAGCAAAGCTGACTGGCAAGTAATTACCATTGAAGCAGGAGAAGAAGTTGTTTTTACAGATATAACCACTACAGGAAGATCAACTGCAAGAACGTGGTATACAGATGGGGGAAAACCTGAGGAGTCTACTAAAGAAATTGCAAATATACGTTACAACAAACCCGGAGAATATACTGCCTATATGGAAAGTAAAAGAAGTGGTTCAGATGTACCTACTTATACCGCTGAAAAACTAATTCCTGTACTTATTAAAGTAATCCCATCTAGCAAACCTTTTGTGATTGATGGTAACGTAACGTTAAACAACGGTATCATTTCATTTAGTGTTACTGGAGAAATTGAATCTGTCATTGCACAAGCCTCTAAATTTACAGTTCATGTAACCAATACTGCTGCTAGTTTTGATGTAAACATACCTGTATCCAGTGTTTCTATCAACTCAGATGATAGCTCTGTGGTAGACCTAGAATTAGCAGAAACTATCTATAATACAGATACAATTGAAATCTCTTTTACAGACGGAAATGTAACTTCTGTTGATGGTCGAGTTTTAGAAAATTTTGGACCTTTAGAAGTAAAACAAGATACAGGAGCTAGTATTTTTGTACAAGATATTGCCGGTTTTGAAAATGAAAACGCGAACTGGAAAAAAGGATTTTGCAAAAACTATTTTATAGGAAATGGAAATGGAACAGAAATAGCACCTATTTTTTCTAGAACACTTGAAAAAGCTTATGAAGGAGAAGCTAGTATGAGATTTAAAGTAGACGAATTATCAAATATAAGTTTGTTAGGATTGGATTTGACAAAACCAAACGGACTTAATGCAGGAACGTATTTAATGACTTATATGGTGTTTATAAAAGATGCTGACACAGATGACTCAAACAATATTAACGTTATTAAAACTCAGCTAAAATCTGGATCTACCTTACTTCAAAATAAAGATTGGTCTTTAGAAGGTGTAGAAAAAAACAAGTGGGTAAAAATTGAACAATCCATTACTGTAGATGACATCGCATCGGGAACTAAAATTGATCTTCGATTTGAAACTATTGACAATCCAAATGCTACAGGACCTCAAACTATTTACTTTGATAGTTTCTCATGGGTTCGATTAAATCCTAGACCTTAATTAACACGTAAAGAGATTTAAAAAAAGGGGAAGTAAAATAGCTTTCCCTTTTTTAATTAATTACTTAAATCACATTTAGAATCTATAGGTTGCCAAATAACTTTAACCTCCAACAATTGTTCATACAAATTGTTGGTTAGTCCTATACTTTACCCTTTACAATTGTAAACCACCGATTGATAATTAACAAGAGGGTTGCAATCCCCATAATAAAACACCCTATTTCCCTTATATTTTGCTGTCATATAATACTCATACTCTCCAGATTTTTTAATAAAATCTTGTAACCAAATTAGTTCTTCTAGAGGGGTATGCACCTTACATATTGGTAGCATTTCTATTTTATTATGCCCTTCACAAGCAAACAAAATCATCGCTAAAACAAATATTCGTATTTTCATACTACAACCTTTCTATTAAGAGTTCTCTTTCTTTAAAAGGTTGCGTAGTTCTATAAATTAAAAAACTGCAATCAATTTATCATAAAAAAAGGCAAAGAATCTAAATTCTTTGCCTTTTTTTATGATAAATAGAGTAACTACTGTTAGTTATAAATTTCTGCATTTAACTGTTTGGTTAATTTTGCAACCAATTTAGCATTGTATTTTGCAATGTTTACAGATTCTATCGGGTCATTTTTGTGATCATACAACTCTACATACAAAGGCTCTTCCTTAGGCTTTCTTCTATCTTTCCAAACCACTAGCCTATATTTATCTGTTCTCATGGCATATCCCATTACAAAACGCTCAAAAGTATCTCTATTCCACTTATCTCCCATTTGTTTTTCAATCTTTGCTTCAATCTTATCAATTAAAGGCATAAAAAAAGTGGTACGAAAAGGTGGCGTAAATGGTCTTGCTGCCCACTCTCTTAAGGCTGGGGATGGAAACACACTAAAAGCCGCTTTTGCTCCACTAGCACTTGGTTTTTTTAACAACTTTACCAAACTATTCCCTTCTAGGTGTTCTGTTTTTTTTAAACCTGCCAAATCACACAACGTAGGGAACACATCTATCAATTCGACCAAAGCATTGGACTTTTGCCCTTTTACTTTGTCTGAAACTCCAGGAGCAACTATTATAAACGGAACTTTTGTAGCTACTTCATAATTGGTTGCTTTTCCCCAGTATCCCATTTCGCCTAAATTAAAACCATGATCTGACCACAAAACAATAATTGTATTATCATATTGTTTTGTGTCTTTTAAAGCCTGAACCATTTTACCTATTTGTGCATCTATGTAACTTACGCAAGCATAATATCCGTGACGTAAATGACGTTGTAATTCTGGTGAAAAAACTTCAGTTTTAGGCATATTTGCTCCTACTCTAACTTCTAAAGACTCAGACAATCCAACAGCAGCTCCATCTTTTGGTGGATTTATTTGAGTTGCTATAGGAATGTTATTTTCATCGTACAAATCCCAATACTTTTGGGGAGCAATCCAATCTAAATGAGGCTTTTTAAATCCTAAACCTAAAAACCAAGGCTTATCATTTTTTATTAATTCCGATAAAGTAGTAATGGCTGTTTGAGTGTTATAACCATCTTCATAAGTATCATCTGGAACATCTGCACATTCAGTATCTGGCCCTTTAGCTAACCAATTTTCACGAATAATTTTTTCTCCGTATTTTTTTTCTAAAGCTTTTTTGTTCTCTATGTAAATATCCTGATTTTTCTTTAAAGCATATCCTCCTTTAGTTCTAGGAGCATTTGTATTTCTTTTGGCCTTTGTAGCTTTTCTAGACCATGACATTTGATCATCTGTGTATTGTCCATGAAATATTTTTCCTGTATACACGGTTTCATATCCGTTTTCTTTAAAGTGCTGAGGAATGGTAACAATGCTAGGACGATTTTCTCTAAAGTCTTGAAACAAATCAATTACATTAATGGTTTCTGGTCTAGCCCCTGTCATAATACTTGCTCTTGATGGACCACAAATAGCCTGTTGACAGTAGGCTCTATTAAATTGCACACCCTCACTAGATAATTTATCGATATTAGGTGATTTTACCGTTTCTGAACCATAACAGCCCAATTCGGTTTTTAAATCATCAACCGCTATAAATAATATATTTGGTTTTTTATTTTGCGCATGAGCAACAAACACAAAAGCGAATACAAGTAGATGAAGTAGATGTTTCATTTAGAATATTTTTTTATTTATATAATAGTAAAAACTATAAATTTGATATGTTACTCTCCACTAAATATTAATATTATAGAAAGTCAACAAACAAAGTAAATAAATAAAAAGTAGTCTTATTTGACCATTATTAGCCTATATCAACACTATTTTATCACATAAGGTAGTCTAGTAATAATCTTCTATAACTTCTAATTCCGTTTGAAAAGAAACATAATTTCCTTTAAATAATTTATCTAAAGTAGCATTCATATCTGCTGCATAGGCCACATAATATCCTTTAAAAGTCTCTTTATCTTTTACTGCATACTGAATAGAAAATGTTTTTCCTCCTTGTTCTTCTTGTATCATTACTCGGGTTAGCTTAGCTCCTGTAAAACATCCTGTAGCAATCATTGCTGGTATGTGAGTGTTCTTTATGTACGAAAGCCATTCTTGCTCTATTGCTAACTCTATATTTGTGGTTACGTTGTATATATACATGAATAATTTTTAGAACTGCAAAGTTAACTAAGCCTACTTAAAGTTTGGCTTTCTTTTTTCTAAAAATGCCTGTGTTCCTTCTTTAAATTCATCCGTTCCAAAACATTGACCAAAAAGCTCCACCTCGTTTTGTAACCCTATATTTCCAAATACAGCATTTATTGCCTTGATACTTTTTTTAATAGCAGCTGGAGAGTTCTCTATTGTTTTACTTGCAATCTCTATTGCTTTTGGCATTAGTTCCTCTAGAGAAACTACATAGTTTAGTAAACCTAAACTTAAGCCTTCTTTAGCAGATATCATTTGACCTGTTAAAATCATTTCAAAAGCTTTTCCTTTTCCTATTAACTGAGTTAGTCTTTGTGTACCTCCATAACCTGGAATCAAACCCAAACTTACTTCTGGCTGGCCTAGTTTGGCATTTTCTGAAGCAACACGCATATGACATGCCATAGCTAACTCTAATCCTCCCCCTAAAGCATAACCATTAACGGCAGCAATTACTGGTTTTGAAAAATTAGCAATTTTATTAAATAATAAATCGTGTCCAGACTGTGCCAACTCTTGTCCTTCTTTTTTAGAGAAGGAAGCAAACTCTTTAATATTTGCACCTGCCACAAATGCTTTTTCTCCAGCACCTGTAATTATTACTACTCTAACATCATTATCATACTTTATATTGTATAAATGCTGATGAATTTCTTTGATAATTTTTCTGTTTAAAGCATTTAGTGTTTTAGGAGCATTAATAGTTATAAAAGCTATTTTATTTTCTATACTAATACTCACTTCTTTACTATCTGACATAATGGTTTTGTTTATATGTTTAAGATAAAAAAAAGCAACCTAAAATTAGGTTGCTTTTTTACTTTTCTATTGATTTAAATATTTATTGTATTTTTTAGGAATTCCGTTGATGCTTTTTATTAAAATATCCTTGTAATAAATTTCTGCTCCTTCGGATTGAAATTGAATTCTACCTCTAGTTAGCGGGGATGTTCCCATTCCTTTTACGTGGTGTCTAGAATTGAATAAAGCCATCACCACTTTTCCGTTTACAATGTGCAAACTAGTTCCGTTATAGGTAATCAACTCGATGGTGTTCCATTTCCCATGTTTTTTTTCGTTGTCAAAAGAACGTTTGGAACTCCCTGCTTTTAATTCTCCATCAATTCCGTATACTTTTTTAGGTTTTCCGTTTTCTTCTACAGTAACCGTGGGAACATCACTAGTAGCACCTCCCAAAGCATAATAATCTCCCATATCTGTTTCCTGAATTTGTAATTCTTGACAACGCATCCAAACATTCCAAAATTGTCTAAATGGCCCTGTACAATGATATAGCAAACCATTGTCTCTCTTAGCATCTAGTCTAGGAGCCCACTTTTGCTCTCCCCATTTTACTTTTAATTTTAAATGGTAGTTTTCATATTCTTGTTTAGAGGTTAATGCTCCATATATTTCTCCTGTTATGTGAACCGAATGTTTGTCCTTTTTTTCTTTGACAAAATTAAACACTTTTTTAGGATCCTTATTAAGTCCCAAAGGCTCTCCTTTCATTCCGTTACTTTTAGGATCTACATTTGGCAAACCTTTTACAGAATTATGAGGTACTCCCATAAAAACGTCCCAATTTTTATACGGATCTCCTTTTAGCAAATTTGTCCACTTATTTGTTAATGTGTTTACGTCTGTTATTTTTGCAGCCCACTTAATTCCTTCTTCTATTTGTTTTACAATACGTTCATCAGAATATGCTGCATTGGTATGTCCTAAACCTGTGTAAAAAACTCTACCTCCATCGTAATGATGGTACCAAGTAATAGGATGTACCATTCCCATTTGTTTACCAGAGTACGTACTTTCATCTAAAGTAGCTAGTACATTTACGTGTTTGGCTACAGGATCTTTAAAATTGTACCATTCATCAAAAAACTCTTCTTTGTTGTTTAAATGCGCTACCGCTTGATGACCGTGTTCTTTGTTTATATGTAACGTTGCTTTTTGTTGTTTGGGATGACTTTTAAAGGTTGCTCCCAACATATCTACATACCAAGGCCAGTCCTTTTCTGTGTCTGTAGCAGAATGGGTTCCTACAAAACCTTTTCCTTTTGCAAAAAAAGATTTCATCGCATTTTGCTGCGACTCATTTAAAATATCTCCTGTAGTGTTTAAGAAAAATAAGATATCAAATTTTGATAAATCTTGATCATTAAATAAATTTGAATCTTCTGAATAAACAACTTTCCAATTGTTTTTAACGGCTAATTTTTGTACTGCTTGTTTTCCTGACTCTATAGATTTATGTCTAAATCCTGCAGTTTTGGAAAAAACAAGAATTGATATTTCTTGTGAATAAACAACGTTTACCAACATAAACACTACTAATAAGATTAATTTTTTAAACATTTTTATGATTTTACATGTATTTAACGAATATATGCAAATTTAACAACTTAGTTTTAAAAACAAACTTATTAATTATTTAGGCAATGTGATTCTAAACATAGTACCTTGATTTAAAATAGATTCAAAAGTTACTGTACCTCCGTAGGCTTCTACAATATTTTTAACCATTGGCAGTCCTAAGCCCATACCACTACTTTTTGTGGTAAATTTAGGTTCAAAAATTAATTCTTTATCAGCCTCGGCAATTCCTTTTCCATTGTCTTTTACATATAAAATAACTTGAGTAGCTTTATTTTCTAAAATCACTTCAATTTTAGCATTCTCTATATGTTCTGTTGCCTGAATTGCATTTTTAACCAAGTTGTTTAAAACTCTGGTAATTTGATTTTTATCTAAATTTAAATGAATCTCATCTTTATCTGTATAGAACTCAATATGATTTTCATAAAAAATATCAATAGATGATTTTACCACTGTTACCAAGTCTATATTCTCTATATTTTTCTGTGGCATTCTGGCAAAATCAGAAAATGAAGTTGCGATAGAAGACATTACATCTATTTGCTGTGTTAGCATTTGCGCATAGTCTTTAACCTTTTCTCTAATCCCCTCTTCATTAGGATCAAATGTTCTTTCAAAACTTTGCACCGTTAATTTCATTGGTGTTAACGGGTTTTTAATTTCATGTGCAACTTGTTTGGCCATTTCTCGCCAAGCTTGTTCTCTTTCACTTTTAGCTAATTTTTCGGCACTTTTTTCCAACTCATCAATCATATTATTATACGCCTCTACAATAGAAGCAATCTCTGAGGTAGTTCCAGCTGCATCAATTTTTTTATTATTCTTTAACAACTTTGTTTCCTGAATTTTATCAGAAATAGACTGTAAAGATCTAGTAATATAACTAGATAAAAAATAAGCAAACACAACAGCTAATAACATCATAACTCCATAAACCAAAAACAATCGGTTTAAGAAAAAATTTAATTGTTCTTCTTCCTGTGTATTATCTTGAACGTATTCTACTTTTAAAATCCCTACTTTATTTAAGTTTCTATCGTGGATATAAGAATATGCTAATTGAGAAATTTTACCACTTTCCAAAGGCACAGACTCTTCAAACTTATCTGTTTTTTTTAAAGTTGTTATTACATTAGGATGAATTTTTTCTTTAAAAATTCTAAACCAAGGTTCGTAAGAGTTTATTTGCAATTGACCATTTAAATCATAAATACTCATTTTCATCTTATGCACCGTTGCAATCTCATAAATACGTTCTCTAAATATAAATCCTAAAAACTGCTGTGCAGCCGGATAAATAGTATTCTCTAGCTCGTAATTTATATTTTTTTGTGCGGCTCTTTCTTTTCTATCAAAACGAGAATAATAATACTCTTTGGTTTGTTGTTTGTATTGCTTTACCGTTACTACGGCAATTAACACAGAGGCCAACCCTACCAAAAGTAGCATGGCTAAAAATATTCTTATTCGTAAAGAAACTTTGTTCATTATTTTCATATAAAATGATTCTTCTTTGTTGAACAATCAAAAGCTAAGCCAAGTTAATTAATATGGCTTCTATAAACAAAAAAGACGATACTGATGTATCGTCTTTTTTGTTGTTATAGTGAAAACTATCCTACAATATTGATAATTTTACCCGGTACTACAATTACTTTCTTAGGAGTTCTTCCTTGCAATTGTGCTTGGGTTTTTTCATGCTCCATTACAATTTTCTCAATTTCGTCTTTTGATAAATCTAGTGGCAATTCTAATTTAAATCTCATTTTTCCGTTAAAAGAAACAGGATATTCTTTCGCACTTTCTACCAAATGACTTGGTTCAAAAACAGGGAACGGAGCCGTTGCTATAGATTCTGTATTTCCTAACTTAGACCACAACTCTTCGGTAATATGAGGTGCGTATGGAGAAATTAACACCAATAAAGGTTCTAAAATTTCTTTCTTGTTACATTTTAAAGCCCCAAGTTCATTCACTGCAATCATAAAGGTACTTACCGAAGTATTGAAAGAGAAATTCTCTATATCTTCTTCTACCTTTTTGATGGTTTTGTGCAATACTTTTAATTCGTCTTTTGATGGCTCGCCTTCTACTCCTTTAAAATCATTCGCATTGGCATACAATCTCCACATTTTTTTTAAGAACGAGTGTGATCCTGAAATCCCTGAAGTATTCCAAGGTTTAGATTGCTCTAAAGGCCCTAAGAACATTTCGAACAAACGCAAACTATCTGCTCCATACTCTTCACAAATACTATCTGGATTGACCACATTGTATTTAGATTTAGACATTTTTTCTACTTCACGACCAACAATGTATTTTTCCTCTCCTAAATCCTCTCCAGGGGAAAGGACTTTTCCTGATTCGGAAATGAATATAGCTTTTTTATATTCTTCTCTCCAATTTCTAAACGCTTCAATATCTAATTCGTTTTGTGTATCTACAAAAGAAACATCTGTATGAATAGGTTGAAATTCTAAACTAATACAATTCAAATCTAAATTATCCTCATTATATGTCTGGTAGAATTTTTTAATTTCAGAAAATTTATCATTTGAAAAATCACTCTTTTTTTCTACCGAATAATACTTATCAATTAATTGACGACTATGAAATACTTGAGGTAATCTATCATAAAATAAATCATATTTTTCTTTATCCCCCTCTAATTCCTTACTAAACAAACCAGCATGAGGTTTCACTCTATACACAAAAGCACTCGTTCCTGTAATCATTCCCTGATTGATTAGTTTTTTAGCAAACTCATCAACAGGAACATAATTCAAATCGAACAAAAACTTTTGCCAAAAACGAGCATATAATAAATGACCTGTTGCGTGTTCCGATCCTCCTAAATACAAATCCACTTCTTTCCAATAGTCCAATGCATCTTTACTCGCAAACTCGTTTGGATTGTTAGCATCCATATAACGATTAAAGTACCAAGAAGAACCTGCCCAACCTGGCATGGTGTTTAGCTCTAAAGGAAATACGGTTTTGTCATCTATTTTGTCATTGCTAACAACAGTACTTGTTTCTGTATCCCAAGCCCAAACCTCAGCATTTCCTAATGGAGGCTGACCATCTTCTGTTGGCAAATACTTTTCTACCTCTGGCAATAAAATTGGTAAATGAGCTGCATCAATCATTTGAGGCATTCCATCTTTATAATACACAGGAAAAGGCTCTCCCCAATAACGTTGACGGCTAAACACTGCATCTCTTAATCTATAGTTTATTTTTCCTTGTCCAACACCCGCCTTTTCTAGTTCGTAAATAGCCAGCTTGGTTGCTTTCTTTACGTTCAAACCAGACAAGAAATCAGAATTGGCTATTTTAGCTGTTTTATCTTCACAAGCTTTTTCAGAAACATCAATTCCTTCAAAAATATTTTTGATTTCAATATTAAAATGCTTGGCAAAATCATAATCACGCTGATCTCCACATGGAACCGCCATTACAGCTCCTGTTCCATAACTTGCCAATACATAATCTCCAATCCAAATAGGAATGTTTTCTCCAGTAAATGGATGAACGGCATAGGCTCCTGTAAACGCTCCAGAAATGGTTTTTACATCGGCCATTCTATCACGTTCAGAACGTTTTGCTGTAGCTGTTATATACGCTTCTACCGTTTCCTTTTGTTCATCTGTTACAATTTGTGACACCAACTCGTGTTCTGGAGCCAAAGTCATAAACGTTACTCCAAAAATGGTATCGGGTCTGGTTGTAAATACTTCAATCGTTTTTGGCTTCTCGTCTCCGCTCAAAGACCCAGCAACGTTAAACGTAACCGATGCTCCTTGAGAACGACCAATCCAATTGGTTTGAGAATCTTTTAAAGGCTGTGGCCAATCAATGGTGTTTAATCCATCTAACAAACGTTGTGCATAAGCTGCAATACGCATAGACCATTGCATCATTTTTTTACGTTCTACAGGATGTCCTCCACGTTCTGACAATCCGTTGATGATTTCATCATTTGCCAAAACCGTTCCCAGTGCTGCACACCAGTTTACTTCTGTTTCGGACAAATACGTCAATCTATATTGGGCTAAAACTTGCTCTTGTTCTTTGCTTGAGAAAGCGTTCCATTCTAAAGCTGTAAACTGTTCAACTTCTTCGTCACAAACGGCATTTACCTTTGCTGTTCCGTTGGCTTCAAACAAAGCCACTAAAGTTTCTATCTTTTCTGCTTTGTCTGCTTCTTTATTATACCAGGCGTTGAATAATTCGGTAAAAATCCATTGTGTGTGCTTGTAATATTCGGGTGTAGAGGTTCTAATTTCTCGAGACCAATCAAAAGAAAAACCAATTTTATCTAATTGTTTTCTATAGGTATTGATATTCGTTTCGGTAGTCACAGCAGGATGTTGTCCTGTTTGAATGGCATATTGCTCTGCCGGCAATCCAAAAGAATCATACCCTTGCGGATGCAATACATTAAACCCCTTGTGACGTTTGTAACGTGCAAAAATATCTGAAGCAATATACCCTAACGGATGTCCAACATGTAACCCTGCTCCCGATGGATACGGAAACATATCCAATACATAAAACTTAGGTTTTTCAGAAGTGTTTTCTGCTTTAAAAGTTTGGTTGTCTGCCCAATACTTTTGCCATTTGGCTTCTATCTCGTTAAAATTATACTCCATGATTGTTCTTAGAATTAAAGTGCCAAATTTAAGAGTTTTGTTTGACTGAGCGTAGAAAAAGTTAGAAAAGGGGTTCTGATGATTTTATGTGGTTGAATTCCATAAAAAAAGACAGCCATTTTGTAATGACTGTCTCTTTTAAAAATTAAAAAATTATTGATATAGACTTACTCAACAATTACTTTAGCGGTTCCTTTTTCAGTTACCAACACATAAACACCAGCAGGTAAACCAGAGACATTAATAGTTCCTGTTGCAGCTTGTGTTAAAACGGTTTGTCCTAAAACATTTACTAATTTATAAGTTTCTGCTCCTTCTACAGCAACGTTTAACACATTACTTACTGGGTTTGGAGAAATATTAGAAGAAATATCTTTTTTAGTAACTGTTGAAGAAAGTGTCGGAGATGATGTTTGTACGACAGCATCAATATACAAGGTTCTTGGTTGCACTGTTGCTGTTACTCCATTGTCGTGATCAAACTCAATTCTAGTTGCATTCCCCCCTATATACCCAGAAATATCAAACTCTAATTTAATCCATTCTGTAGTACTTGTTGCATTATAACTTGCGTTAAAGGTTTGCGTATCATTAGAACCTTCTTTTAAACCTAAAGTAAAAGTTCCTGCACCAAGTTCACCTGGCATAAAATTTAAAGAAACATAATTTCCGTTGGCTGGATCAAAAGCAGGAGACGGAGTTATAAAAGCAAAATGCCAAGCCTTTGCTCCAACACCTTCTACAACCTCCAAAACTTTAGTGGAATTATCTCCCCCAGTAGTTCCACTAGGATAACTAACCACACTATAAGCTATATTATCTGTACTCCCTGCGTTTTGGGCACCAACATTTGGAGACGCACCTTCAAAACCTTCAGAATATTGTGCATTCGCAGCAAATGTCATTGTAGCTAAAGCTACTGTAAAAAGTAATTTTTTAATCATAATATTATAGTTTAAAAGTGTTAGACTTCAAAATTAACAAATACCTCACCTCTAAAAACACACTATTGCAGCAAAAAAATACACTATATAGGCATAAAAAAAACAGCAAACCATATGATTTGCTGTTTTTTACACTTATCTTAAATATTTTAATCTATTTTTCACTCATAGGCAACGTAACTAACGTAGTCCCCCAAGCAATATACAAATTCATTTCTTTATCAAAAGCCATGGTAAAAGCCTCAATGCTTTCTTCATTTTTAGAGGTTTTAGCTGTTACTCTTAATACATCTTTTTCTTGACTGTAAGAATATGCTCCCCATACATTTAGATCATTATTTAATATAATTGTCCATTCTTTTTCATCAGGAATCGCAAACAAAGAATACGTTCCTGCTTTTACTTTTTTACCACCAAAAACAACATCATTATAAAAAATAACCTCTGTAGCCTCATTAGCCCCCACTCTCCAAACTTTTCCGTTTTTAGCCAAAGCATCAACAGTTCTTCCTTTTAACTGAGGTCTACTGTAAATAATTTTCACCACTTTATCTGATGTTTTATAGCTAAGCGGATAAGAGATTGCATCCATTGGACTTACATCTAAACCTTTAAAATTTTGGGCACTTACGGTAAACCCACATAAAACCATTGCAAAGAATACAACTACTTTTTTCATATACTATTGTTTTTAATAATTCACATTTTGTAGCTAATATACAACAGTCCTTACTTTAAATAAGTAATTTATTTTATGCGATTATTATCCCGATTGAATACCCTATATTTGTGCGTTGAACAAGCTAGTAATTAGGATAGATGAAGAACATAAGAAACTTTTGCATTATTGCACATATTGATCACGGTAAAAGCACATTAGCCGACAGGTTATTAAGTTTTACGGGTGCTGTTACTCAAAGAGAAGAGCAAGCACAATTATTAGACAATATGGATTTGGAAAGAGAACGTGGTATTACCATTAAGTCTCATGCCATTCAAATGAATTATACACACGAAGGTGAAGATTATATTTTAAACTTAATTGACACACCAGGACACGTAGATTTTTCTTATGAAGTATCTAGATCTATTGCTGCCTGTGAGGGTGCTCTGTTAATTGTAGATGCTGCACAAAGCATACAAGCTCAAACTATTTCTAACCTATACTTAGCTTTAGAAAACGACTTAGAAATAATTCCCATTCTTAACAAAGTGGATCTACCTAGTGCCAATCCTGAAGAAGTTACTGATGATATTGTAGATTTACTAGGTTGTGATTTTGAAGATGTAATTCACGCAAGTGGAAAAACAGGTTTTGGTGTAGATAATATTTTAAAAGCTATTATTGATAAAGTTCCTGCTCCAATAGGAAATCCTGAAGCTCCTTTAAAAGCATTAATTTTTGATTCTGTTTACAACTCATATAGAGGTGTAGAAACTTATTTTAGAATTATTGATGGCTCTATAAAAAAAGGTCAAAAAATTAAATTTATGGCTACTGGTAAAGATTACTTTGCCGATGAGGTAGGAACTTTAAATTTAAAACAAACTCCTAAACAAGAAATAAAAACAGGAGACGTAGGATACTTAATTACAGGTATTAAAACGGCATCAGAAGTAAAAGTTGGAGATACCATTACAAGCCTTATAAACCCTACCGAAAGTAAAATTGAAGGTTTTGAAAACGTAAAACCAATGGTATATGCAGGTATTTATCCTGTAGACACTGAGGATTACGAGGAACTAAGAGCTTCTATGGAAAAACTTCAATTAAATGATGCTTCTTTGGTTTTTGCTCCAGAGAGTTCTGCAGCCTTAGGTTTTGGTTTCCGTTGTGGATTTTTAGGAATGTTACACATGGAAATTATTCAAGAGCGTTTAGAACGTGAGTTTGATATGACTGTAATCACCACAGTTCCCAACGTATCCTACTTTGCATACACCAAAAAAAATCCAGACGTACAAATATTAGTAAACAACCCAACCGACTTACCAGACCCTTCTAGTATGGACAGAGTTGAAGAACCTTATATTAAAGCTTCTATTATTACAAAATCTGACTTTGTAGGACAGGTAATGGGATTATGTATAGAAAAACGTGGAGAAATTGTAAATCAAACTTATTTAACTCCACAAAGAGTTGAATTGATTTTTGATATGCCTCTAGCAGAAATTGTTTTTGACTTCTACGATCGTTTAAAAACAGTATCTAAAGGGTATGCTTCTTTTGATTATTATCCAATTGGAATGAGAACTTCTAAATTGGTTAAAGTAGATATTTTATTAAACGGAGACTCTGTAGATGCACTTTCTGCCTTATTGCATGCGGATAACGCATACCATATTGGTAAAAAAATGTGTGAAAAATTAAAAGAATTAATTCCTCGTCAACAATTTGATATTCCAATTCAGGCTGCTATTGGTGCAAAAATTATATCGAGAGAAACCACAAAAGCCTTACGAAAAGATGTAACAGCTAAGTGTTACGGAGGAGATATTTCTAGAAAACGTAAACTTTTAGAAAAACAAAAGAAAGGAAAAAAACGCATGAGACAAGTTGGTAATGTAGAAATACCACAAGAAGCTTTTATGGCTGTTTTAAAACTAAACGACTAATAACCAACGACCTTACTCTGTAAGGTCGTTTTTTTTTACTTAAAAACCTGCCTAAAACCACCTAAACAACCCGTACATACCCTACTGTTTTTTTATCAATTTATCTTAGTATTAATATTTGTTAACGAATATTTTTATTAAGTTTAAGGGGTGAATTAAAACAATCAATATGAAAGTAATACACGTAAGTGCCGAATGTTATCCAGCAGCAAAAGTAGGCGGTCTTGCAGACGTAGTAGGAGCACTTCCTAAATATCAAACCAATTTAGGATATGAAGCTGCAGTTGTTATGCCTTTTTATGACAACAAGTATGCCAAAGAAACTAAATACAAAACTGATTTTAGATGCAAAGTAAGCTTAGCTAAGAATAAATACAAAGCAAAAGTATACAGAGTAGAAAATAGTTTTAAAGAGCTAGGATATCATTTATACCAAGTACAAATTGAAGGTTTATTAGACCGAGAAAATGTATATGGTTACGAAGATGACACAGAACGTTTTATTGCTTTTCAGAAAGTAGTTTTAGATTGGATTTTACAATTTGAAAACGCACCCAAAGTGATCCACTGTCATGACCATCACACAGGTTTAATCCCTTTTATGCTAACACAGTGCATAAAATATCAATCTATGCGAAGCGTGCCTACGGTTTTCACAATTCACAATGCGCAATACCAAGGAGAGTTTTCTTTTGAAAAACTAGAATACTTACCTGAATACAATTTAGAACAATCGGGTGTTTTAGAATGGGATTATGCTATAAACCCTATGGCCGCAGCAATCAAAGCATGTTGGAGATACACAACTGTTTCTCCAAACTACATGAATGAATTGCCTTATGCTGCCACTGGACTGGATTGGTTATTTGATACCGAAAGAGAAAAATCTGTTGGAATTATAAATGGTATTGATACCGATGTCTGGAACCCTTCTTCAGACAAAATGATTGCCAAAAACTTTACTGTTAGAACAGTAGAAGCAGGAAAAAAAGCAAACAAACAACTTATTTGCGAAAAGTTTGATTTAGATCCAGAAAAGCCTTTGGTTGCTTTTATAGGTAGATTGGTGTACCAAAAAGGAGCCGATATTATGGCGGGTATTTTTGACAGAGCCTTAGATGCTAATGATATAAACGGATTGGTTTTAGGTTCTGGAGATCCTCATGCAGAATATTTATTAAACGAACTAAAAGACAAATACCAAGGTAGATACAACACCTTTATAGGTTATGACGAAGAGTTGTCTCACCTAATTTATGCAGGTGCCGATTTTTTAATTATGCCATCTCGTTTTGAACCTTGTGGTTTAAATCAATTATACGCATTAAGATATGGGACTATTCCTGTAGTAAGAACTACTGGAGGACTAAAAGATACCGTAAAAGATATTGGCGAAAAAGGAGGTTTTGGAATTAGACACGAACACGTAACCGTAGACGATGTTGCTTTAGCTATTACAAGAGCTAATAAATTATATAACAATACTGCAGAATTTAAACGTATTAGAAAAGAAATCATGAAAATTGACAATTCATGGGAAAACTCAGCAAATGAATATATCGAATTATATAACCTTATAGCACAATAATAATTATGAAGAAGAAAGTATTAGGAATCATTTTAGGAGGAGGACAAGGATCTAGATTAAAACCCCTAACATCTACAAGGTCTAAGCCAGCTGTGCCTATAGCAGGAAAGTACAGGTTAGTAGATATACCGATTTCTAACTGTTTACATTCTGAAATTAATAGAATTTTCGTATTAACACAGTTCAATTCTGCATCTTTAAATAAGCATATTAAGAACACTTATACTTTCGGTAACTTTTCAGGTGCTTTTGTAGATATTTTAGCAGCAGAACAAACCCCAGAAAATGATGGATGGTTTCAAGGAACTGCAGATGCTGTAAGACAATCTATGCAACATTTTTTAGCATATGAATGGGACTATGCTTTAATCTTATCTGGAGATCAATTGTATCAAATGGATTTTAACGAAATGGTTAAAAATCACGAAAAAAGCAATGCAGAAATCTCTATTGCAACTTTACCCGTAAATGCTGATGATGCTACTGGATTTGGAATTTTAAAAACAGACGAAAACGAAAACATTGTTTCTTTTGTAGAAAAACCAGCTCATGAAGAATTAAAAGACTGGAAATCTGACGTAACTGATGAAATGAAATCTCAAGGAAGAGATTATTTAGCATCTATGGGGATCTATATTTTTAATCGCAGCTTACTTAAAGAGTTAATGTGCGACAAAGAAACTATGGATTTTGGAGGAGAAATTATTCCTGCTACTATAAAAACACATAAAGTTGTTAGCTATCAATACGAAGGATACTGGACAGATATTGGTACTATTGGTTCTTTTTTTGAAGCCAACTTAGGTTTAACAGACGACATTCCTCAGTTTGATTTGTTTGACAACGACAATAATGTATTAACTCGCCCAAGATTTTTACCTCCTACAAAAATATCTGGAACCACACTAGAAAAAACATTAATTGCAGAAGGTGGAATTATAAACGCTAGTAGAATTCAAAGAACCATTATAGGTATTCGTGCAAGAATTGGTGTTGGAACCACTATATCTAACTGCTATGTAATGGGGAACGACAAATATGAAGGAGCTACAGAAATTGCTCATAAAGTTTACAACAACATCCCTTTAAAAGGAATTGGAGAACGTTGTTATATCAACAACTGTATTATAGATAAAAACTCCTCTATAGGAAACGATGTTAAAATTAACGGAGGTGACCACTTAGAAGACACCGAAACAGATTTATACACGGTAAGAAACGGTATTGTTGTCATTAAAAACGGTGTTGTAGTACCAAGTGGTACCAGCATTATTTAATTACAAAACCACACATGTTCACCCAAGTACTTCTACTTGGGTGTCCTTTTAAACTCATAATACATAGCACATGAATCATGTAAAGCCTTATAGTCTATTTACAGACTTTGACATATACCTCTTTAAATCAGGAAAACACTATAGATTGTACGAAAAATTTGGAGCCCACCCTGCAACAGTAGATGGTGTAGATGGAATGTACTTTGCTGTATGGGCACCTACTGCAAACAGAATTTCTGTTGTTGGAGATTTTAACTATTGGAATGATAGCGAACATGTTTTAAATGTAAGATGGGATAGCTCTGGTATATGGGAAGGTTTTATTCCGCATGTAAAAACAGGTGAAGTTTACAAATACAAAATACACTCTAATAACAATGGAATTGTTACAGAGAAATGTGACCCTTATGGTTATCACACAGAACACCCGCCTAAAACAGCATCTGTTACTTATGATTTAGAAGGTTATGAGTGGCAAGATGACAACTGGATGAAATACAGAAAAGACAAAAACGGACTAGACAAGCCTTATTCTGTTTACGAAGTTCATTTTGAGTCTTGGATGAAAAATGTAGAAGACAATAGATCTTTAAGTTACTGGGAGGCTTCAACCGAATTGGTCAAATATGTTAAAGAAATGAACTTTACACACGTGGAGTTTATGCCTATTATGGAATATCCTTTTGATCAATCTTGGGGATACCAATTAACAGGTTATTTTGCACCAAGTTGTAGATTTGGACATCCTAAAGAATTCATGAATTTAATTGACGAATTTCATAAAAACGATATTGGAGTAATTCTAGACTGGGTACCTTCTCACTTCCCATCAGATGCGCATGGTTTAGGCTTTTTTGATGGATCTCATTTATACGAACACCCCGACAAAAGAAAAGGATACCATAAAGACTGGAAAAGTTTAATTTTTAATTATGGAAGAAACGAGGTTCGTTCATTTTTAATTTCTAATGCTTGTTTTTGGCTAGACAAATACCACATTGATGGTTTACGTGTAGATGCCGTAGCCTCTATGTTGTATTTAGATTATTCTAGAGAAGATGGTGAATGGGAGCCTAACCAATTTGGAGGTAATGAAAATTTAGAAGCTATTTCATTTTTACAAGATTTCAACCAAGAAGTGTATCAAAGTTTTCCAGGAATACAAACTATTGCTGAAGAGTCTACTGCTTTTTCTGGAGTAACCAGAGAAGTAGAACACGGAGGTCTAGGTTTTGGTATGAAATGGATGATGGGTTGGATGCACGATACTTTAGGCTACTTTAAAAAAGATCCTTTATACAGAAAACACCATCATAACGAAATTACTTTTAGCATGGCCTATGCTTTTACAGAAAGATACATGCTACCATTATCTCATGACGAGGTTGTATACGGTAAAGGTTCTATCATAAATAGAATGCCTGGAGATAAGTGGCAAAAATTAGCCAACTTACGTTTACTATATGGGTACATGTACTCTCATCCTGGAGGAAACCTATTGTTTATGGGAGCTGAATTTGGTCAAGAAAATGAATGGAGTTATGCTAAAAGTCTAGACTGGCATTTATTAGAAGACAAGGGGCATAAAGGTGTACAAACCTATATGAAAGATTTAAACACATTTTTAAAAGAGACTCCCGCATTATTTGAAAAAAGTTTTTCTCAAGAAGGATTCGAATGGATCAACCATGAAGATGGAGAAAAATCTATTTTAAGCTACATTAGAAAAGGTCACGATTCTAAAAACGATTTGGTTATTGTTTGCAATAACACACCTACTCCACAAGAGAATTACTTAATTGGAGTACATAAAAGTGGAAAATTAAAAGAAATTTTTAATTCCGACTTAAAAAAATATGGAGGAAGTGACGTGAAAAACAACAAGAAAATCACCATTTCTAACAAACCTTGGAACTGGAAAGATTATTCTGCAGAAGTAACCTTACCTCCTTTATCTATGATTGTATTTAAATTTGAATAACACAAACTCAAAGCCCTTAAAATCAAATTTTAAGGGCTTTATCAATATTATATAAACCTCAGTAATAAAGCTTATTTACTGAGATATGAATAAAAAAAAAGAAGCACACAATAAGAATCCACAAAAAAAAAATAGGGTAAAGGTTATCCAAAGTTTTTTTTATATTTTCGATTGTACAAACTAGAAATAAACTACTGACATTTATGATTTTAAACGAACAAATAGAATACAAAGGGAATGCATTCCCTGCTAAAATAATAGATTTCAAAAAGGATGTTGACACTCTATATTTTAGCTGTGAGAACGGAGTTATTTTACAAATGACTATCTTAAGAGATAGTATGTTCCGTTTTAGATACGCAACTGGTGCTAAGTTTGAAAATGATTTTTCATACGCAATATCAAAAGATGCAGTAAGAGGTTACAATAAATTAGAGATTACTGAAGATTTAGAAAAGTACATAATTACTACTTCTAAACTTATATGTTACATCGCTAAAACAGATCTTAAAACACGTATTTACGATGCTGTTGACCAAACTTTAATTAGCGAAGACGAATTAGGTTTTCACTGGGAAGAAAGCTATGAGTTAGGAGGTAACATTGTAAAAATGACCAAAAACTCTCCTAACGGAGAAAGCTTTTATGGATTAGGAGACAAACCAGAACACACCAACTTAAAAGGACGTAGGTTTCAAAACTGGGCTACAGACTCTTATGCTTTTGGACGTTACACAGACCCTATTTACAAGGCTATTCCTTTTTATACAGCCATTCAAAATAAAAAAGCATACGGTGTCTTTTTTGACAACTCTTTTAGATCTCATTTTGATTTTTGTTCTGAAAGGAGGAATGTAACTAGTTTTTGGGCAGAAGGTGGTGAAATGAATTACTACTTTATTTACGGACCTAAAATGCAAGATGTTGTTGCTTCTTACACCAACTTAACAGGTACTCCAGAGTTACCACCATTATGGGCTTTAGGTTACCATCAGTGTAAATGGAGTTATTATCCAGAATCTAACGTAAAAGAAATTACTCAAAAATTTAGAGATCTAAAAATACCTTGTGATGCCATCTATTTAGATATTGATTACATGGAAGGTTTCCGTTGTTTTACTTGGAGTAAAGAATATTTTCCAGAACCAAAAAGAATGGTGAAAGAATTGTCTGACGATGGATTTAAAACCGTGGTTATTATTGACCCGGGTATTAAAATTGATTTAGAATACGATGTATTTAAAGAAGGACTTGAAAAAGATTATTTCTGTAGAAGAGCAGATGGTCCTTATATGAAAGGAAAAGTATGGCCTGGAGAATGTTACTTTCCAGACTTTACCAAAGAAGAAGTTAGAGAGTGGTGGGCTACACTATTCCAAGGTTTAATTGAAGATATTGGAGTAAAAGGAGTGTGGAATGACATGAACGAACCTGCTGTAATGGACGTTCCAGGTAAATCTTTCCCTAATGATGTTAGACATGATTATGACGGAAACCCATGTTCTCATAGAAAAGCACATAACGTGTACGGAATGCAAATGGCCAAGGCCACTTATATGGGATTAAAAAAATACAATTATCCTTTAAGACCTTTTGTTATTACTCGTTCTGCCTATTCTGGAACTCAACGTTACACTTCTACTTGGTTAGGAGACAACATGGCTACCTGGGAGCATTTATGGATTGCCAATGTACAAGCACAAAGAATGGCTATGTCTGGATTCTCTTTTGTAGGATCGGATATTGGAGGATTTGCACAACAACCAAATGGAGAATTGTATGCTCGTTGGATTCAGCTAGGAATCTTTCATCCATTTTGTAGAACGCATTCTTCTGGAGATCACGGAGATCAAGAACCTTGGACATTTGGTCAAGAGGTAACTGATGTTGTACGTAAATTTATTGAACTACGATACCAATTGTTACCATACTTATATACTACTTTTTACAAGTATATAGAAGAAGGAATTCCAATGTTAAAATCTTTGATTTTATACGATCAAGAAGATACACAAACACACCACAGAACGGATGAATTTCTTTGTGGGGAGCACATTTTAGCGTGTCCTATTGGAGAACCAAACTCTAAAGGTCGTAGAATGTATATCCCTAGAGGAAACTGGTTTAATTACTGGACTCACGAGTTAATTGAAGGAGGTGATGAAAAATGGGTAGATGCAAATCTAGACAGCATGCCTATTTTTGTAAAAGAAGGAGCTATAATTCCGCTATGGCCTGTTCAACAATATGTTGGTGAAATAGAAATTGAACAACTTACTTTAGATGTTTACTTTAAAAACGGAAAAGAAGTTTCTGATGTTTTTGAAGATGCTAATGATGGGTATGACTACACTAAAGGAAGATATTCTTTAAGACATTTTACATTAACAGGTAAAGAAGATAAATTGACCATTAAGCAACATAAATCTGGAACTTTTATTACAGGTTATGAAACCTTTAAAATTAATTTAATAGGATTACCTTTTAATATTAAAACTATTAAAGTTGATAGCGAAGAGATTAGTTTAGAAGAGCTTAAATTAAATCACAGAACTTTTGAAGTAACCAAAGATTTTAACCAAATACAAGTTATTGGATAATTTTTAAAAGATATAAACTTAAAAAACCGAGCAATATTGCTCGGTTTTTTTATAACCTATCTTGTACTACTTCCACTTAATACCACACCCTACACTTGGTTTTTCTTCTCCCAAATACAGCTTAGCTTGCCCTAGATTTTCTAATATGCTTTTAATATTATTTCCTGTTGATGGAATTCCATTACCAGGCCTAGAATTGTCTAATTGTCCGTGATAATATAATTTCAATTCTTTATCAAATACATATACATCTGGAGTGCAGGCAGCATCGTATTCTTTTGCCACTTGCTGAGTTTCATCATACAAATACGGAAAAGAATAGTTATTTTCCTCTGCATGAATTTTCATTAAATCAGGAGCATCTTGTGGATAGTTTTCTACATCATTACTACTGATAGCCACAAAACCTATTCCCTTTGCCTGATACTCATTTGCCAATGCAACCAATAACGGATTTATGTGAATTACAAAAGGGCAATGATTACAGATAAACAATACTACAGTTCCTTTTTTTCCTTTTATCTCCTCTAAAGAAACAGCATTCCCCGTAACTACATTAGGTAGTGTAAAATTGGGGGCTTTGGTTCCTTTACTTAATTTATTTGAAGGTGTTAATGCCATACTTTCATTTTTTATCAAAGATAAAAAACTAACGCCTTTTTGGACTAAAATCTATAAATCGTTCTTATTACTCTTCTATCCACCTTTTTCTAGGATTATAATTAAATTCTAATTTCGACCACATATCTCCATTTACAATTTCCCATTCTGATTCTATAGATTCTGAATTAGGCTCATCAATTTCTCTTTTTCTAATTGCTATTCCATCCGTATACTCCCAAATAGAACTAGAACCGTCTGCATTAGCATCTCCATACGCATCAATAAGCGTATCAAAAGGATCTATTAATTCATACGCATCATCTCCATTTCCATCTAAGTTAGAAGCCTCTATATCTGCTGTAGCCCCAAAATAACTAGCAAACACCGCTTTATCTCTCGTTACAATCACAAATCCTTTGGCAAGGATTGTTAGCTCTGTTAACGATATGGGCAATGCAGCCAACTCTTTTGTGTTTTTGGTGCTTGTATAATTGTATCTAATCAATGTCCAATCTTTCAAACTCACCTCATTATCCGTTGGGTTGTATATTTCTACAAACCTCGCTTTGGTTTCCTCTTTAGGATCTGCAACTTCAGTAATTAACAACGGAGCTGTTTCTGTGACTACTACATCGGGAACGTAAGCAACCTCATCCTCTTTTCTTTCCTTTGGACTAAAATCTATCGGTGCGTTTTTGTTGTCTTTAAACACAGACCACTCCTCTATAGTAAACACTTCATTTGGTTGTATAACGTCTATATTCCTATAAACTCGTCCATCTTCATACTCCCAATTACTGTCCGTACCATCTTCTGTGGTAACTCCAAAAACATCAACTACCGTTCCTGTTTCATTGGTTAATGTATAGGCATCATCTCCATTTCCGTCTAATCTACTATCCACCAAATCTGCAGTAAAACCAAAAGAATCCTCAAAATTTAAGTTGGTTTCGGTACTTTCTTCATCATTTGCAATAATTACAAATCCTTTGGCTGGAATCGTCAATCCGTTTAAAGAGATTATAGATTCTGTGCCTCCGTTTACAAATCTGTTTAATTGCCACCCCTCTAAAGCTATGTCTGTATTTTCTGCATTGTACAATTCTACATACCTAGAAAAAGATGCATTTTTAGGATCTGCAATTTCTGTAATTAAAATAGTAGGATTGCTTGTACTACAACCTATATAAGTACCATTTTCTTCTATATCCTTAAATTGATTCAACACCAAAACAGTCTCATTGTCAAAATTAATGGTATAAATACCTGTTGCGTTTAACTGCGTATTTGGAATTTCTTTTTCAGCAAAATCTGCAAAATTACTGGTTTCTAAAATCATTTCATCTTTTCTAAATTGCTCACAATACACCAGCGTTCTTTTTCCATCATAATCATCCGTAGGCAACCCCGCATACGGAAGTCCTATGTCTGTTTGTACAAAATGTAGATCTTCAATTTTAATAAATGTATTTAAATCCTTTTTTGCTAAATTTTCAATCAATACTGTTTTGGGCTCAATAGTTACCAAATCTTCCGTTTTAAAAATATGAGCATCCAGTTCAAACTCTATAATATCTTTAATATAGGTATTGCTTGGCTGCCCTATAGTTAACACATCATCACTCGTTGTTTTTTTCAATCCCTCTAGGTTGACGATGATTTTTCTTCCTTTGGCATACTTGGTACTAGTGGTGGTCAATCCTACACGAACTCTCATCCCCATTCTCGGGTTAACCGTTCCTAAGTCTGATACACCCGGAGTATTTTGCACGTAAATTTCTTTGTAAAAATTCCCTTCTTTATCTGATGACACTACATAACCTGTTACAATGGTGTCTTTCCCTATAGCATCGCTATGCAAATCAAACAATTCCTGAAAAGTAATTTCGGTTTTGTTACTAATATCTGGAGTCTGAATGGTTGTATCTATCTTATTATGATCCATATCATCAATACAAGACACTAGTATTATTCCTATTAAAAAGTATGCATATTTTATCATGATGTTAGTTTAAAAAGAATAGTAAATCCCCGTAAAAAAAGTTCTTCCGTTCCCTACAAAATATCGACTTCCAAAAAGAGGTTCTTCTCTATTGTATTCATTTAATTGTTCGCTATAATTAGCTGCTCTACTACTAGAAAAACCACCCGTTTGATAATCTATTCCTAATACATTTTGAACAGTCCAAAACACACTTAAATAACCTGTATTTAATCGCCAAGATTTTCCTCCAGATAAATTAACTAGAGTAAAGTTTTTTAACTGTTCTTGCTTTCTAAATAGCGAAACTAAATTTTGATCTAAATTTTTTATAGGATCTCCATTAATTTCATTGACAAAATTGCTGGTATATCTTATAGGAGCAATGTCTACATAATTATTTCTAAAGTGATTGACACTCACATTAATTCTCCAATAACTAGGATCTGTATAAGCTAATTTTAAAGAAAAAGCTTGCTGTGGTCCCGATGATAATTTTTTTCCTTTGATGTTTGCTGCTCCTAAATCTTTTTCTCCATTTACAAAACCTAAATTTTGAGCACTAGTATCATCTTCTGTAAAAAAGAGAAGGTTAGGATTGTTTGCATAACTATAATCGCCTATCCCCATAACTCCTATTAGCTTAATAGATGAGCTTATATCATAAGAAGTTCCTAGCTCTAGTCCTATATATTTCTTTTTTGCTCCGTTTAACACCTCTTGTACAAACAAACTATTTTCATCTAACAATTCTCCCGCATTGGTTTCTGTATCATCTGCATCCGTTCCAAAACCTTCTGCAAAATAAAAACCTGTTTCTGTTACGTTGCTTTGCAAATTGTAAAACCCTGTAAGTTTGATATTGTAATTTAAACCTCTGCGAATGTAACTTAGGGAGTTGGTGAATAAATTTTCGGTTTCTAAATTATCTAAAGTCGCATTGCTCACTCTAGCATTAGGAAACACTTGTTTTACGCTAGGTGATTTTTGTATATAGGCCGATTTAAAATCTACCAAATTACGACCCGAAAACTTATACAAAGCATTTATCTTTCCTTGAAAAGCCAACAAATCTACCTCTTTACTCAATCCCTCTGCATCTGTATAATTCTCGTAATTGTACACCCCTTCTCTTTGGTGGGTTGCATAAGAAAGTCCTAAAGCTTGTAACAATTCTACCTTTTTACCTTTCCATTTGGTTTGCACAAAACCACTAACATTGCTACTATTTACTTTGTAGTTGTATTTAAAACGATCTCCTTCTGTAACAACTCGGTTAGGATTGTTTAAATCACTTTGCACCAAAGTAAAACTAGCCACGTCTAAATAACCATTACCTCCTAATAGGTCTAGTACCTCTGCATAATTTTCTGATACCGTATTTCTATAATCCACACTTGCGTTTAACTGCCAAGCTTCGTTAATTTTTTGAGTAATATTAGAGTTGAACTGAATTCTACTTTCGTCTCTTTTGTCATCATACAAAACGTAGGCAGCATTTTCTCCTGCAGCATTTTTCTCTGCATTGGCTTCGTATAAAAAATCCCAATCTAATTGACCATCATTTACAAATGCTTGCTGATACCTGTATACGTTTTCAAAATCAACCGTATTTCTAGACAACCAATAACTAGGTAGTTTTTGATAATAAGCAGCATCTGGATTGGCACCTCCGTTGTAATCTATTCTAGAATATCCCGTGGTTCCTTTTTGTAACAGCAAAGAGTTTTCCCATCTAAACACATCCGATTTTTTATACGTGTGGGTAAACAACAACAAAGGCTCCTCTACAGTTTTAACTCTTGCATTTCTTTTTTTTCCGTTTTGATATCCCCAATTTCCGTTGTAACTATCGTCTTTTAAATTAAAAACCTCTTGAGTATAAGATCCCGCAACCCCTCTTCTATTGGGAGTATATAATAAACTAACATTTAAACTATGATAATTGTTTAGATATTTCTCAACACTTAGCATTAAAGAATTGGCATCGTAAAAAGTTCCTTCTCTATACCCTTCATTTCCCCAACGTCTACTAGCAGACACCACATAAAACCAATTATTAGGCAAACTTCCTGCATGATTTACTGAGGCTTTATTTTGATAAGATCTGTCTGAACGAGCATAAGCAACCCTAGTTCCTGCTCTGTAAACAGATGCTCTTGTTGACAATGAAGTAACTCCCAAAGCTCTACCAAAACTTTTTTCCGAAGCTCCCAAAGGCTCCGTTAATTCTTGCGTTCTATAAATTCCATCTACCCCTCCCCAATTACTCCAAGCAGGTCTATCATCATACAACCTATTTTGATTGACTCCGTTTAACAGAAAGGTAACTTGATCAGCCCCTAAACCTCTAGCATTGTAATACACTCCTTGAAACTCAAAACCAATAGTATTTAAATAAATATCATCCGAAGCAGAAAAAATTCCAGAAATATTAGCTACCTCTCCACTTTCATCATTTAAATCATCATCAGACAAATTCACAATACTAAAAACATCTTTTATCTCTTTAGAAGATTTAATAGAATCTTGTGCATATAATTCGCATACAAAAACACATGCGTACAAAGTCATAATTGCTTGTAACATTTCTTTTTCAATTTTTTCTTCTTAATTTAAGAGAAAAAATTGAAAAAGAAAAACTATGAGACTAAATACCAACAAGATAACTATCTTACTCATTCTAATTTTTTATCAGAATTGCCATTCACAAAAATCTTATATTGTACAAACTATCGCTTTTTACAACTTAGAAAATTTATTTGATACCATTGACAATCCTAACAAAATGGACGAGTTAAGTCCTATGATGGAAATAAAATCTAATAGAACTTTTATTTATAAAGACAAGCTATCTAAACTCTCTAACATACTGTGTGAAATAGGAAAAGAACAAAACAATTTACCTCCTTCTTTAATAGGTATTGTAGAGGTAGAAAACAGAGCTGTGGTAGAAGATTTAATTGCCACTCCTCCATTGAGCAATTACAATTACGGAATTGTACATTACGAATCTCCTGATAAAAGAGGGATTGATACTGCTTTGTTATACAATAAAGACACCTACAAACCTTTGTACAACGAAGCCATTCCTGCCAATTTATACAAAGAAGGCTATAAAGTTTATACTAGAGATATTTTATGGTCTACAGGTTATTTGTTAAATGATAAAATTCATGTATTGGTAAATCACTGGCCATCTAGAAGAGGTGGAGCTAAAAAGAGTAGCATTTTAAGAGAACGTGTTGCCAAAAGAGTAAAAGATTATGTAGAAAAAATACAGATTGAAGATTCTAAAGCAAAAATAATTATAATGGGAGATTTTAATGACAGCCCTACAGACAGAAGTTTTAAAAAAGTACTAAACACCAAAATATCTAAGAAAAAACTAAAAGAACAGGAACTCTATAATCCTTTTGAAAAAATGTTTAAAGATGGATTTAATACGTTAGTATACAGAGGGGATTTATTTTTGTTTGATCAGATTATTTTTAGCGAAAGTTTTATCACTCATAAAAAAGATTATAGTAGTTTTCGTTTTTACAAAGCAGGAATCTACAACCCTACCTATATGACTTTGCAAACAGGTAAATACAAAGGAAGCCCTAAAAGAAGTTTTTCAGGAGGAACTTACTTAGGTGGTTATAGTGACCATTATCCTGTATACAGTTATCTTTTAAAAGAAAATGAATAATTCTTAAGTTTCTAAAGTATATTTGTTAGAAAATTAATTTTGTATGGCCTTTATTCTAAATATAGAAACATCCACCAAAAATTGCTCCGTGGGGCTTTCTAAAGATGGTATTTGTATTGCTTTAAAAGAAGAGAACAACGGAGATTATTCTCATGCAGAAAAACTTCATGTTTTTATTGAAGAACTTTTAAAAGAACAAAATCTAAAAATAGCGAACTTAGATGCCATAGCTGTAGGAAAAGGACCTGGTTCTTATACAGGACTAAGAATAGGAGTTTCAACCGCAAAAGGATTAGCATACGCTGCCAACTTACCATTAATAGCTGTAGATACTTTAAAATGTTTAGCCAAAACAATTACCATAGAACACGGAGTAGTTGTACCTATGATTGATGCTAGAAGATTGGAAGTATATAGTGCTATATACAACACAAACTATCAAAAAACGAGAGCTGTTGAAGCTCAAATTATTGACGAAAATTCATTTCAAGAAATTTTAAACGATCAACCTGTTTATTTTTTAGGTGATGGTGCCGAAAAGTGTAAAGAAATTATAATACATGACAATGCAAATTTTATTGCTTCTAAATTCCCATCGGCAAAAGAAATGTCACAACTATCCGAAAATCAGTTCAATAACAATTTATTTGAAGACACTGCTTATTTTGAACCTTTTTATTTAAAAGATTTTATCGTTACTCCTCAAAAAAAGAAGTAACAAAACTCTAAAAACAAGTACAATACACTTTGTACAAAAGTTATTTAGTAACATTTTATTAACGTTTGTTGGGCTCTTTTTTCACTAATTTCGAGCAAAATTTTTTTTAAGTTACAAGATGGAAAACATTTATTTTTTAATGATTATTGCCCTAGCTGTTTTAGCTGCTGTTGACTTGGTTGTGGGTGTTAGTAACGATGCAGTTAACTTTTTAAATTCGGCTATTGGTTCTAAGGCTATTACACCTAAAAACATCATGATTATTGCCAGTGTTGGAGTTCTAATTGGAGCAGTAACGTCTAGCGGAATGATGGAGGTTGCCAGAAAAGGAATCTTTGTACCTAGTCAATTTTATTTTAATGAAATTATGTACATTTTTATGGCTGTAATGATTACAGACATATTATTATTAGATATTTTTAACACTTTAGGAATGCCAACATCTACCACAGTATCTATTGTGTTTGAACTTTTAGGTGCTGCTGTTACCATGTCTTTGGTTAAAATTTCTAAAAACGACAATCAATCTATTGCAGATATTTGGAGCTATATAAATCACGAAAAGGCAGTCTTAATTATTTTTGGAATACTACTATCCGTCGTTATTGCTTTTACTGTTGGTGCTATCGTGCAATTTTTCTCTAGAGTTGTTTACACCTTTAGATTAGATCAAAAAAAATCTTATGTAAATGCTATTTTTGGAGGGTTGGCAATTACATCTATCACCTATTTTATTTTTGTGAAAGGATTAAAAGGAACTCCTTTTTATGGTGATATAGAACATTTAATTGATGGAAATACTTTAGAAATACTATTAATTGGAGCTGTAGTTTGGTCTTTAATTTCTCAATTACTGATTAGTCTTTTTAAAGTAAATATTTTAAAAGTTATTATTGGAGTAGGAACCTTTTCTTTAGCCATGGCATTCTCTGGAAACGATTTGGTAAACTTTGTAGGAGTACCTATTGCCGCTTGGAATTCTTTTGAAACTTGGGCTGCATCTGGAGTACCAGATACTGAATTTTCTATGGGGTTTTTAGCTAAAAAAGTACCTGCCAATCCAATGCTTTTAATTTTAGCAGGAACCATTATGGTAATTACCTTATGGTTTTCTAAAAAAGCTAAAAAAGTAATAGAAACAGGAGTCAACCTTTCTCGTCAAGGAGATGGTCATGAAAAATTTCAACCCAATCCAGTTTCTAGAGGGGTTGTAAGATTTGGTATCTTAATTAATAATGGTTTTAACTTTCTTATTCCTAAATCTACTCAAAGCTATATAAACACTAGGTTTGAAAGACCGGTAATACACTTATCTAAAGAAAAAAGCATTGAAGTGCCTGCTTTTGACATGATTCGTGCTTCTATCAACTTAGTAGTTGCAGGAATTTTAATTTCTGTAGGGACTTCTTTAAAACTTCCTTTATCTACCACATATGTAACATTTATGGTAGCAATGGGTACCTCTTTGGCCGATAGAGCTTGGGGAAGAGAAAGTGCTGTATATAGAATTGCAGGAGTTTTAAGTGTTATTGGAGGATGGTTTTTAACCGCTTTGGTAGCTTTTACTTTTGCTGCAATTGTAGCCTTTTTAATTAATTTAGGAGGACCTGTAATGGTAGCTGTTTTATTATTAGTTGTTTTACTATTAATGGGTAAAAACTACATAAATCACTCTAAAAAAGAAAAAGAATTAGCTGCTAAAAAAATAATTAGAAAAGACAACATTAACTCTATTAACGGTGTTATTAACGAAAGTACAGGACACATTGTTCAAGTATTAAATAGAGTTCAAAAATTATACAATAATGTAGTTGTTAACTTAGCCGATCAAAATTTAGACAAGCTTAAAAAGAACGACAAACACGTTACCAAATTAAACGAAGAAATTGAACAACTTAGAAATGACGTTTTCTATTTTATTAAATCTCTAGAAAAAAGCTCTGTAGAAGCTAGTCAGTTTTACATTATGGTATTAGGATATTTAGAAGATATTTCTCAATCTATATCTTACATATCTAAAGTAAGTTACAAGCACGTAAACAACAATCATAAACCTTTAAACAAAGAACAGATTAAAGATCTAAAGTTTATCATGAAAGGTTTAGAGGATGTTTTACAAGAAATTATTCAGATACTAGAAAGTCATGAATTTGAAAATATTTCTACAACTATAGAGAAAAAACAAACTTTATTAGATAATGTTTCTGACTCTATAGAAAAACAAATTAATAGAATTAGAACCGTAGAAACAAGTGCTAAAAATACAACTTTACACTTGAGTATTATTATGGAATCTAAAGATTTAGTCAACGCTTTAATCAACCTGTCTGAATTGTACAGCGACATTACTGCTGGTATTGAAAAATAGTACGTAACACATACATTAACAAAGCCCTCTTAGTAAAACTAAGAGGGCTTTTATTTTGCATTAAATTAATCATGCACAACACTTAAAACCCAGTAAAATTAGTTTTCTATAAAAAAACTATCTTCTTTGTGTTAACATTAAATTAACATACATTTGCTCCTTTATTTACTTTTTATATGAATAAAGCGAATACGGTAATACTGATTACTCTAATCCTATCAATAGCAAAATTAAACGCTCAAGAAATAGGAAAAAACACTTTTGGTAAAGGAATTTTTAATACGATCTCTAAAGACAGTACCTGGAGTATGAAGTTAGGATTAAGAATGCAATACCTTACTTCTGTTGGCTTAGAGACAGACATAAATAATCAATTTAATTTTACTCAAAACAATTTTAAAACCGACACTAAAGTAAGAAGGTACCGTTTAAAGTTTGATGGTTTTGTCCTTTCCCCAAAAGTTAAATACAAAATTGAATTGGGAATGTCCAACAACGATGTCGGATCTGCTTCAGTGTACACCAAGTCAGGCTCTAAACTAATTCTTGATGCCGTTCTAAAATGGAACTTCTATAAAAATTTAGAATTATGGGCTGGGCAAACAAAACTGCCTGGTAACCGTGAACGTGTTATTTCGTCAGCAAATATGCAATTGGTAGATAGATCTTTACTAAACAAAGAATTTACCTTAGACAGAGATATGGGGTTTCAATTAAGAAACAATCACATTATAGGGAAACAATTATTAATTAGAGAAATTTTTGCCATCACCCAAGGAGAAGGAAGAAATATCACCACAGGAAATGTTGGAGGACAACAATACACTAGTAGAATAGAAGTTTTACCATTTGGTGCTTTTATTAGTAAAGGAGACTATAAAGGAAGTGATTTAAAAAGAGAGCCTATTCCAAAATTAGCTATCGGTGCTACCTACAACCATAACGATAGAGCTTCTAGACAAAGAGGTAGTCAAGGTAGTATTATAGACTTAATTGATGATAGTGGTAGTGCAGAAGACCACGTGTTTACTATGACAGATGTAAACACAACTTTTGTTGATTTTATGTATAAACACAATGGCTATTCCGCTATGGGAGAATTTGCATACAGAAATGCTGATGACACTACAATAGGTACAAATCCTGTTAAAACAGGAAAAGCATACAATTTAGCTACAGGTTATTTATTTAATAACAATTACGAAATAGCTACTAGATACACACAAATAGACTATAAAGGCATAGGAAACACCACTGAGCAATATACCTTAGGAGTTTCAAAATATATTGTAGGACATAAATTAAAAGTGCAAACAGATTTAAGTTACACAACGGTTGATTCCATGCCTGAAGGACTACAATTAAGACTTCAATTTGAAGTCCATTTTTAAGTTAGAAACCTACCAAAGTTCTTACCTGAGAAACATATACAGTTTCTATATCCTAAAATATCTTAACAACAAAAAACCGCTCTTGTGAACAAGAGCGGTTTTATTATATATGCTAAAAAAAGTGCTTATTAAGCTAATACTGCTTTAATTCTAGCCACAGCTTCTTTTAATTGAGCTTCTGATGCTGCGTAAGAAATACGAATACATGTTGGAGCTCCAAAAGATTCTCCAGACACAGTTGCTACATTAGCTTCTTCTAACAACAACATAGAAAAGTCAGCTGCTGTTTCAATAGTCTTTCCTTTAAATGTTTTTCCAAAGAAAGCAGATACATCAGGGAAAATATAGAAAGCTCCTTTAGGAACATTTAATTTAAATCCTTCAATAGCTCCTAATAATTCCAACATCATATCTCTACGTTTTTGGAACTCTTCTACCATATAACCAATTCTAGAAACAGGCTCTGTTAATGCTGTAATAGCAGCTCTTTGAGCGATACAGTTTGTTCCAGATGTAATTTGCCCTTGCATTTTGGTACAAGCCTTCGCAATCCACTCTGGAGCACCAATGTAACCAATTCTCCAACCAGTCATTGCAAATGCTTTTGCCAATCCGTTTACGGTAATTGTTCTATCATACATAGATGGAATACAAGCAATACTAAAGTTTGGAGTACCATAGTTAATGTGCTCATAAATTTCATCAGAAATAATAAAAATAGTTGGATATTTCTCTAAAACTGCAGCCAATGCTTTGTAATCTTCTTCTGTATAAACAGTTCCACTAGGGTTGTTTGGCGAGTTAAAGAAAACCAATTTTGTTTTTGGTGTAATAGCAGCTTCTAATTGTGCTGGTGTAATTTTAAAATCTGTATCTATAGTAGATGGAATTTCTTTGTAAGTAGCTCCTCCTAAAATACCTAATGCCGAATAAGAAACCCAATATGGTGCAGGTAATAAAACCTCATCTCCTGGATTTAATAATACTTGAGTAATGTTTGCTAAAGACTGTTTAGCTCCTGTAGAAACAACAATTTGGCTTGGTTTGTAATCTAAATTATTATCTCTCTTAAATTTTAAAGAAATTGCTTCTTTTAAATCTGCATAACCATCTACAGGACTGTAAGAGTTATAGTTATCATTAATTGCTTGTATAGCTGCATCTTTAATATATTCTGGTGTATTAAAGTCTGGCTCTCCTAAACTTAAACTAATAATGTCTTTTCCTGCTGCTTTTAACTCTCTTGCTTTGGCAGCCATTGCTAAAGTAGCAGATGCTGGTAGACCTGTAATTCTGTCTGATAAATGTTGTTCCATTTTAATTGTAAGTATATATAGTTGTTATCCCAACTGGGGTTGTTTTCCTAAAATAATCAATTGATTGATATGTGCTGACAATGCTTCTTTCATTGTTTCATATTCGTAATACGGTAATTGAAATTCTGATGCTGTTTTCTTTACTATTTTTGCCAAATCTTTATAATGTACGTGTGAAATGGTTGGAAAAATATGATGTTCTATCTGAAAGTTTAAACCTCCTAAAAAGAAAGAAACAAACTTATTTTTGGTAGCAAAATTTGCAGTTTCTAACAATTGATGTGCCGCCCAACTTCTTTCTTCTTTTTCTAACTCTTCTGGCGATATTACCTCAACAGAATCTGTAATGTGAGCTAGTTGAAAAACAACACTTAAAATAAATCCTGCTACATAATGCATTATAAAGAAACCTATAAACCATACATACCAAGTTATAGGCAACACCAACATTGGTAACACCAACCAAAACAGATAATACACTATTTTTGTCATGATTAGTAAAGCCCATTCTTTTTTGGGATTCAACTCTCCCTCTGCACTTAGACCATGCTTTATGTATTTGGGAGTTTGCCTAAAATCTACCACCAATGCCCATTGAATTGTCAACAATCCGTATAAAAAAAAGGCATAAACTTTTTGATATTTATGAAACGGTTTCCATTTTGCATGTTTAGACAATCTAATCACTCCTTGTATATCTATATCCTCATCAACTCCTTCTATATTTGTATAGGTATGATGTAATAAATTGTGTTGTACTTTCCAGTTATAAACATTCCCTGCCAAAATATAAATACTGTTTCCTAATAACTGATTTACCCACCATTTACTAGAAAAAGAACCATGATTGCTATCGTGCATCACGTTCATACCTACACCAGCCATTCCTAAGCCCATAATTACACACATAATAATTTGCATAATAGTATTCATAGGAACCAACAACAGTAAAAAATAAGGCACAAACAGTAACGAAAACATTAATACGGCCTTGATATAAAGCAACCAATTCCCTGTGCGCTTTAGGTTGTTATCCCTAAAGTATTTATTAACTCTTTGATTTAGAGTTTTAAAAAACAATTTGTTTTGATCTTTAGAAAAACTTATTTGTCGCATTTATTCTTATATATTCAGTCTACAAAAATAACCATTTTTTATTCACAATAATTTAATATTGACACAAGAAATTTAAGTTTTAAACGCTTTTCTAATATATGTAAAGAACATTTAATCAAATAATAAGATTCCTAATCCATTTTCAAACGAAATAAATTACTTTTGCCTTGTATGATTACAGTAGATATAATTTTAAAATATTTTCCTGATTTAACAGAAAATCAGATAGCTCAATTTACCAAATTAGAAAGTTTATACAAAGAGTGGAATGCTCAAATAAACGTAATTTCTAGAAAAGATATTGATGAGTTATACATTAGACACGTATTGCATTCTTTAGGAATAGCAAAAGTACAACCTTTTAAACCCGGAGCTAGAATTTTAGACGTAGGTACAGGAGGTGGATTCCCAGGAATACCGCTAGCCATTTTATTTCCAGAAACAGAGTTTTTATTAGTAGATTCTATTGGTAAAAAAATTAAAGTCGTAAATGGAGTTGCCGAAGGAATTGGACTAACCAACTTAACTGCAGAACATATGCGAGCAGAAAAAGTAAAAGGTGAATTTGATTTTGTGGTAAGTAGAGCCGTAACCGCCATGCCCGATTTTGTAAAATGGGTAAAAAAGAAATGTGCAAAAAAACAAAACCACACACTTAAAAACGGAATTCTATATTTAAAAGGAGGTGATTTAACAGAGGAGTTAAAAGAATTTGCGAGTGTTACTCTATATGATTTGCCTAACTATTTTGAAGAAGACTTTTTTGAAACCAAAAAAGTAGTCCATTTGCCTTTAAAATTTAAGCCCACTCGTTAAATGAAACTTTTTTCTTTTATATTATTTTTCATCACTCCTCTTATTTTGACTGCTCAAGATAAACTGTATGCTGATGAAAAATACTATGAAGATCAGCTATATATAGGAGTACAATACAATAGTTTCGTTACCTACAACAAGGGGATTAACAACAATGGTGTCCCTTATAGTTTTGATGCAGGTTTTATAAAAGACATGCCTCTAAATAAAAAAAGAAACATTGGTTTAGGAATAGGTATTGGCTATAGTTACGACATTCTAAGACCTAATATTACCGCTACTCCCAACGGAACTAACTTTGATTATGCTATTAGCAATGATTTTAGTAGCTACAAATATCAATCCCATAATATAGAAATTCCTTTTGAGTTTAGATGGAGAACTTCAACCCCTACGAATAATAGCTTTTGGAGAATTTATACTGGGGCTTCTGCTGTTTATAACATTAGTAGTAAAACAGAATTTAACGTAGGATCAAAAACCGTGACGTATTCTGATTTAGAGGATTTAACTAAAATTAACTATACCGTTTACACCTCTATTGGTTTAGGCACCTGGAATCTTCATCTTAAATACTATCTAAAATCTCCTTTTAAAGATTCTGTAAGAACTATTGACGACCAAAAACTTAGCTTTAATCAATTAAAAATTGGAGTGCTATTTTATATCCTATAAAAAGTAGCTCAACACTATAGGCAATAATAATCCTAGGGAAATCCCCCATATGATTTCTTTAATATTATGGGCTTTTAGCTGTAGTCTGGCAGTAGCCAGCCCCCCTAACAAAGCCACAATTAACGCTATTGTTTTATTAGCATATTCGTAATTTTCCCCATAAATAAGTGTAAAGCCTAACAAACCGGCCAACCCTAACATATGTAGGCTAATTTTTGTTTTAGTATAAAACATAAAACTAGTTACAATTAATCCCACGGCGGTAGCATAAGCCAAGATAATTAACTCTCTCAATTGCCATATTTCTTGCAGTGCATACGCTAAAAACAAATAATTTGCAATCATTAATAGAACAGGAATTTTTCTTTCTTGTATGGTTTCTGCCTGATTGGTTTTTACAATCCCTACCAACCTTAATAAAAATAAAGTAGCTAGAGGCACTACCAAAGTACTCCCTAAAACAATAAAAAAGACTAAATATTTTTGAGCAGATGATAAAGGCAATGGTAAAACTGACAAATAAATACCTGTTGCTATAGATGGTAAAAAAACAGGATGAAGAATGTATGAAATTACTTTATAAAATTTATCCATACTTACATTTCTTTTCTTAATCGGGCAACCGGAATATCTAATTGCTCTCTATATTTAGCGACTGTTCTACGCGCTATTAAATAACCTTTTTCTTTCAAATGTGCCGATAATTTATCGTCTGTTAACGGTTTTTTCTTATCCTCTTCTGCCACCACTGTTTTTAAAATACTTTTAATTTCTCTTGTAGAAACATCTTCTCCCTGATCATTTTTCATTGACTCTGAGAAAAACTCTTTCACCAACTTAGTTCCGTAAGGTGTAGATGCATATTTACTATTGGCAACACGAGACACTGTAGAAATGTCCATGTTAATTTTCTCGGCAACATCTTTTAAAATCATGGGTCTTAACTTGCTTTCATCCCCTGTTAACAAGTATTCTCTTTGGATGTCTATAATACAACTCATTGTTACCATTAAAGTCTGTTGCCTTTGTTTAATAGCATCTATAAACCATTTGGCAGAATCTAACTTTTGCTTGATAAACAAAACAGCATCTTTTTGAGATTTGGTTTTTGTTTTTGCCTCTTGATATCCTTTTAACATGTTATTATATTCCCTAGAAACATGCAGTTCCGGTGCATTTCTAGAATTTAACAACAACTCTACCTCCCCATCAGCAACTCTAATGGTAAAATCAGGAACAATTTGTTCTACAATTTTAGAATTTCCTACAATAGAACTTCCGGGTTTAGGGTTTAATTTTTCTATTTCTTTAATTGCTTCTTTAAGTTCGTCTTGTGTAATTTCAAACTTATGCAATAACTTTTCGTAGTGTTTTTTCACAAAAGGGTCAAATGCCTGATCTAATATTTGAATAGCCAATTCTACAGCTCTAGTTGGTCTTTTTCCTTCTAGCTGAATAATTAAACATTCTTTTAAATCTCTTGCTCCAACTCCTAAGGGTTCTAATTTCTGAACCACATCATATAAAATATCTTCTACTTTACCTTCTTCTGTAAAAATATTTTGGGTAAATGCTAAATCATCAACAATATCTAAGGTTTCTCTTCTTAAATATCCATTGTCATTAATACTTCCTACTAAAAATTCTGCAATTGCATACTCTTCATCAGAAAGCGTAAAGGTATTTAGCTGATTGATTAACGACTGGTGAAAACTTAATCCTCCTGCATAAGGTACATCTCTATCCTCATCATCGGCAGAATAATTATTGGCTTGCAGTTTATAACTAGGAATGTCATCATCGCTTAAATACTCATCTATATTAATATCATCGGCAGAAATAGATTCATTTCCTTCTTCTGCATAATCATCATAAGAATCTTCGTAATCCTCTTCTTTTTCTTTTCCAGACTCTAAAGCAGGATTTTCTTCAATCTCTTGTTTTAGTCTCTGTTCAAAAGCTTGAGTAGGCAATTGAATCATTTTCATCAACTGAATTTGTTGAGGAGATAATTTTTGAGATAATTTTAAATTTAAGCTTTGTTTTAGCATCTGAATTGGGTGTTCTTATAACCTATAAAACTAAGGTAAGTAAAGTATTTGTTAGAAACAAGCAATCCACTAATCAAATTTTATGCCGAATTAAAAAATATTTTCCTATATTCTTCCACATTTTTATTTTTATTGATAAAATCATCAAAAAATTAATTACTTTTAATCAAGAAATTCCACTTAGCCACCTAAGGCTTATGGAATTGTATATTTAACAAATGGACATTAAAGAAATAGACACTATTGAATTAAAATATCTTGATATTAAAGATTATCAAGAATTAAAACAAGCCATGATAGAAGTTTATCATGATCTTGAAAACTCTTATTGGGATGAACACCATATAAAAACACTAATCAGTAAATTTAAAGAAGGACAGGTTGTAATTAAAGTAAATGGACACATTGCAGGTTGTGCATTGTCTATTATTGTGGATTACGAAACGTTTTCTGACGACCATACATACAGCGAAATTACAGAAGACTATACGTTTAACTCCCACACCAACAAAGGGGATATGTTGTATGGTATTGAGGTGTTTATTAGACCTGAATTTAGAGGTTTACGTTTGGGGAGACGTTTGTATGATTACCGAAAAGAATTGTGTGAAAACTTAAACTTAAAAGGAATTGCTTTTGGAGGTAGAATTCCCAATTACCATAAATATGCTGACAAATTAAGCCCTAAGGCTTATATAGAAAAAGTAAAAATGAAAGAAATTCACGATCCTGTGTTGAACTTTCAGATTTCTAATGATTTTCATCCTTCTAAAATTATCAAAGGATATTTAGAGGGAGATGCAGGTTCTAACGACTTTGCTGTATTGTTAGAATGGGACAATATTTACTACCAAAAACCTAAAAAAATTGCAACTCAAAACAAAGAAGTTGTTAGAATTGGATTGATCCAATGGCAAATGAGACCTTATGATAGTTTAGATGATATGATGAAACAAGCTGAATATTTTATAGATGCTGTTTCGGGATATCGTTCGGACTTTGCTTTGTTTCCAGAATTTTTTAACGCTCCTTTAATGGCAGGCAACAATCACTTACCTGTTGCTAAAGCTATTAGAGAACTAGCTAAGCATACCAAAGAAATTGTTCAAAAATTTTCTGAATTGTCTATTTCTTACAACATTAATATTATTACGGGTAGTATGCCCGAAATTAGAGACGAGAAATTGTACAATGTTGGATATTTATGCAAACGTGATGGATCTATAGAACGTTACGAAAAAATACACGTAACTCCAGATGAAGAAAAAGTTTGGGGAATGCAAGGAGGAAACAAAATACAAACCTTTGATACCGATTGTGGTAAAGTTGGAGTTTTGATTTGTTACGATTCTGAATTTCCAGAATTAAGCAGAATATTAGCCGATGACGGAATGGATATTTTATTTGTTCCTTTCTTAACAGATACTCAAAACGGATATTCTAGAGTAAGACATTGTGCCCAAGCAAGAGCTATAGAAAACGAATGTTACGTTGCCATTGCGGGTAGTGTAGGAAACTTGCCTAATGTAGAAAACATGGACATTCAATACGCACAATCTATGGTGTTTACTCCTTGTGATTTTGCTTTTCCTAGCAATGGAATTAAAGCAGAAGCCACTCCTAACACAGAAATGATTTTAATTGCAGATGTAGATTTGAGCCTTTTAAAGGAACTAAATCAACATGGTAGTGTTAGAAACTTAAAAGATAGAAGAACAGATGTGTATGAATTGAAAAGAAAATAAAAAAGACAAACAACCATAAAACACTGTATTACAATAACTCATCCGATAATTTCACAATTATCGGATTTTTTTATTCTATATTTTTTTAAAAAACAAAACCATCTTGATTTCTTTCTCGTAGATATTGCAAACGGAATCACCATGAAGGTTTTTAGTACCATTTTATTCTTATTCATCTTTCACATTTCTTTTGTCAACACAATAGAATGGCAGGAGTTAAATGCTGCAACTTTTACAAGAGCCAAAGCAGAAAATAAAATTATTTTACTAAACTTAAAAGCAAACTGGTGTCATTGGTGCCACGTAATGAAAAACAACACTTACACAAACCAGGAGGTTGTTACTTATATAAACAAGCACTTTATTACTGTTGAGGCTGACCAAGATGCAAATCCAGAATTATCTAACAGGTATAAAGATTACGGATGGCCTGCAACCATTTTTATCAATGCAAAAGGAGAAGATGTGGTAAAAAGAGCAGGATATATGGCTCCAGAAAACTTTTTAAGATTGTTAAAAGCCATTATTAAAGATCCATCTCCTGAACAAACATCTGTTGATTTAACCACCATCAATAATACTAAAAACACAAATAATAATTTAGTAGCAACCTTAGAAAACAACTTTATAAAATCTTTAGATATTGAGGTAGGCGGATTTAATCAAGCACAAAAATATATTGAATATGCCACGTTTGAAAAAGCCTTGTTAGATCGTAAAAATCTAACCCTAAACACTTGGATTAAAAACAGTGTAAAAGGAGCTAAAAAATTAAGTGATCCTGTTTGGGGAGGTATGTATCAGTACTCCACACACAACGATTGGGAACATGTTCATTTTGAAAAACTGCTATCTATTCAAGCCAGATATATCAACATATTTTTACAGCATTACACCTATTACAACGATGAAAACTCGCTAAAACAAGCAAAAAACATTGTTCACTATATAGATACATTTTTAGCTAACAAAAACGGATTGTACAGCAATGCGCAAGATGCAGATTTGATACAAGGAAGACACGCAGGAGCATATTTTGCTTTAAACAATACTGAAAGAAGAAAGTTAGGAATTCCTAACATAGATAAGAACACGTTTACAGACAACAATGCAACTATAGGTTCCGCTTTGTTAAGAATGTACAACGGAACTCAAAACAAAAAATATTTAAACAAGGTTAAAACGATAGAAAACGGCTTGTACCAACGTAAAAACAGAAATGGTTTATACACACACGGAAGTAAGCAGAGTACTGTTAGTAGTTTAAAAGATCAAATCGCAATGGCTCATTTCTTCATCAATCTTATTAAAAACGACATCAACAACACCAAAGCCAAACAAGAATTAAAAGCCTTGTGTTTACAACTAAAAAATAAGTTTTTACTACAAAACGGATCTTTTATAAGCTTTACAGGGAATAACGGATTAACAACACAACCTTTAAAGGAAGAAAATATTAGTCTAGCTAGAATTTTTAATTGGTATGGACATTATACCCATAATAAGGAATACATCAACATTGCTAAGCACACTTATAAATTTTTAACGGCAGATGTTTTAGCTAAAAATTACTACTCAGAAGCATCTTTGTTATTGCTACAAAAGGAGCTGGCAACAGAGCCCAATCAATATGTGTATTTAAACACAGAAAAGGGAAACCATTTCAATTATTACTTACAAAGTATAACTCCTTTTTACAGTCTTGTTTATGTAGGAAAACTAAATGAGTTGCCTACTGAAAAGCAAAACCTAATTAAAAGTTTTAAAGAAAACGTACTGTTTAGTTGTACATCAAACTACTGCTCAACACCCATATACTCGGAGGAGGAACTCAAAAAAGAATTTTATAAAAATAATTAATAATCATTAAAATCAAATCACATGAAAAATTTCACAAAGAATTCATTATTAACAGGAACCTTAGTTGCAGGAGCTTTAGTATCAACTACAGATGCAACTGCAAAAACATTATCTGTTGACTATTTAGGAACAGGAGGACAAGTACGTACTCAATTATTATCAACATCTACAAACCTTTTATCTTCTGCTGTTGATGGATTAAAATCTATTCAAGGAGCTTGTGGCGAAAAGAAAACTACAGATGCTAAATGTGGTGAGAAAAAGACCAAAGATGCAAAGTGTGGAGAAGCAAAAGCGAAAGATGCAAAGTGCGGAGAGGCAAAAGCAAAGGATGCTAAATGTGGAGAAGCAAAAGCGAAAGACGCAAAGTGCGGAGAGGCAAAAGCAAAGGATGCTAAATGTGGTGAAGCAAAAGCGAAAGATGCAAAGTGTGGTGAGAAAAAATAAGCACCTCTCTTAATAACTTTATAGATGAGTCAAAATAATTTTGACTCATCTATTTTAAATCAGAAAATATGGTAGGAATAGGATACAGAAAAGACTTTGCAGAAGATTTTGCAAGCAACAACGTTTTAACACCTTCTTTTATAGAAGTGGCTCCAGAAAACTGGATGAATGTTGGTGGGTATTATAAAAAGCTTTTGGACAAAGCTTTGGAAAAACATCCTCTTTTTGCTCACGGCCTATCTTTATCTGTAGGAAGTCCAGAAGGAATTGATGTTGATTTTGTAAAACAAATCAAAAAATTTCTAGACGATACCAATACCGTGGAGTATTCAGAACATTTAAGTTTTTCTAAATGTGACAATGCCCATTTGTTTGATTTGTTACCCATCCCTTTTACTGCTGATGCGGTAAAACACGTTGCCAAAAACATTGCTTTGGCTCAAGATATTTTAGAAAGAAAAATTGCCATAGAAATAGTGAGTTACTACTCTCCTATTGCTGCAGAAATGACAGAATTGGAGTTTATTAACAACGTTATTAAAGAAGCAGATTGCAACCTTTTATTAGATGTAAACAATATTTATGTAAATAGTTTCAATCATCAGTACAACGCTAAAGAGTTTTTAGCAAACTTAGATTTAGAAAGAGTTAAATACATACACATGGCAGGTCACACTCAAGTATCAGAAGATTTGATAATTGACACACATGGAGAAAATATTATTGACCCTGTTTACGACTTATTTGGTTTTGCCATGCAACAATTAGATAGAGATGTACCTGTATTGTTAGAACGTGATTTTAACATTCCAGAATTGGAAATTTTACAACAAGAAATGAGTCAGTTACAAAATATTAAAACAAATAGTTTAAAACACACAGCTCATGTTACTAGCTAAAACACATCAACACCAAAGTAAATTAGCCACTTATTGTAGAACAGGAAATTCTGTAACTATAGAGGGTGCTGTACAAAAAAACTTAACCCATTACAGACGTTTGGTTTTTAACAACGTGTTAGATAGTTTAGAAACAGCATACCCGCTTACTCAAAAATTACTAGACCCCAAAGATTGGGAATTATTGGTGCATCGGTTTTTTAGCTACTACAACATACAAAGTCCACAAATATGGATGATGCCAGAAGAATTTAAAAACTACATTCTAGAAACTGAACTTATACTAACGAAGCAATATCCTTTTTTAGAAAACTTATTAACCTTTGAGTGGTTAGAAGTAGAAGTCTTTATGATGCCTGACATTCCACACCATAAAGCACCTCCTGAAACCTATGTGTTAAATCCAGAAATGGATATGATGATGGTAAATTACCCTGTCCATTTAAAAAATGCAAATACAATAACCAAAGACGACAAAGGAACTTATTTTATTTGTATGCATAGAGATCCAGACACAGGAAATGTACAATTTACCAACCTTTCTATTCCTTTTGTTGACGTAATTGAATGTTTATCAAAAAAACCATTAACAGATATTCAGATTAAAGAAATTTTAAAAAAATATGCCCAAGATGAAATTATTGAAACAGCTTTTTTAGACTTTATAAATAAGGCTACATCTACAAAACTAATATTCACTAGCTAACTTTATTTAAAAAAGCAGTAACTAAATTAATTGTTACTGCTTTTTACATCTTAAACATAGCTAACTAATTACTTAACTACTAATGTATATTGCGGAGTTGGATTTAAAGGACAGAAATAAACATATTCTCCTTTTTCCAATTTCACCTCTTTAGAATGCCCTGTTGTGTTGTTTTTTACAAGCGAAGTAACGTAAGCATTTTTAATATGATTTGCCTCGTCTGTTTTTCCTTTAGGAGCCAATACAAAACCTACATCTTTTCCTACTTTGTGATTTGCGATTTCAAATACATAAGTCCCTTCTGATAAGGTAATTGATTTTTGAGTAAACTCTCCTTTTGTTTGCTCTAAAGCTACTGTTTTAACTTCTTTACTTTGCGCATTTGCTGTAAATATAGCTCCTACTACAACTAACAACCCTACTACTAAATTTTTCATGTTCTAATTATTTTAAATGATTTATTTTTGATTCTGATACAAAGATGCAACGGACTCCCTTCTTTAAAAATGGACAAAGGTTCCTAGCACTTGGACATCTTGATTTTTTTTAAACTAAGTCTCCAGCTTTTACTACAGGAAAATCAATTTCTGTATCTGCAATATGATTCACATAATTTGTTAATGTATTAGACACCACATTTAATACAATCTCTAAAATATCCTCATCAGTATAACCTGCTTCTTTTACAGCCTGTAAAGCCTCTACAGAAACAACACCTCTTTTAACAGTAACTTCTTGTGCAAACTGCAAACCAGCTTGTTGTTTAATATCTTCTGCTTGCCCTTTTCTACTATCAATTATTTGTTCTTTACTTAGCCCATTTAATTTACCAATAGCTGTGTGTGCAGACAAACAGTAATTACAAGAGTTTTCTTCTGCAACTGCCAAAGCCAATTGTTCTCTAAATTTATTACTAAAGTTTCCGCTTGCCGTTAATTCACCTAAAGACAAATAACTTTTTAATGTAGCTGGAGAATTTCCAAACACTTTAATTAAATTAGGAATAAACCCTAATTTTTTTTCTACTGCATTAAATAATTCTTTTGCTTCTCCTGTTGTTGTTTCCGGATTTAATGTTTTAATTTTTGTGCTCATAATTTTTATATTTTATGTTGTTATATTGTTATGTCTTATTGACACTACAAAGATGCAACCGATACCTTCCTATAAAAATGGACAAAAGTTCCTAGCACTTGGATTGCTGTCCCCCTTAAAAAACTTAAGTTTGTAACAATATAACCCCCTAATTATATTCTACAATATGGCTGATTTACTACTAAAAGTATTTTTACCTTTATCTCTTTCTATTATTATGTTAGGCATGGGAATGTCTTTAACTCTAAAAGATTTTACCCTAATTTTTAAACAACCTAAAGCTGTTCTTATTGGTCTTTTTAATCAAATTATTCTTTTACCCTTACTTGCTTTTATTTTAGCTCTGGCTTTTAACCTAAGTGATACATTAGCTGTAGGTCTTATTATTTTAGCAGCCTGTCCAGGAGGGGCGACCAGCAACATTATCACCCAAGTATGTAACGGAAATTTAGCATTATCTGTAACATTAACTGCCGTTACTAGTTTTACAGGTATTTTATCTATCCACCTTTTAACTTCTTTTGCACTAGCATATTTTAACACACAAACAGAGTCTAACATACAACTACCAATTACACATACTATTTTTCAAATTACGACCATCACTATTATTCCTATTTCTTTAGGTATGATAATTTTAAAATACAAACCCACCTTTGCTTCTAAAATGATAAAACCAATGAAAATTGCTTCTACTATTATATTTGCTCTTATATTGATAGGTCTTATAGCTTCTAATTTTGAGAAAGTAAGTAGCGCTCTAAAAGCTGTAGGACTAGTAACCCTTGTGTTAAACCTTAGTATTATTGGTTTTGGTTTTTTAATTCCAAAATTATTCAATCTAGAAGATAAAGATTCTATTTCTGTAGGGGTAGACGGAGGAATTCAGAATGCAACACTAGGTATTGTTGTAGCAACCACTGTATTAAACAACATAGAAATGGCTATTCCCACTGCTGCTTACTCTATTTGGATGTATATAACAGGTGCACTTTTAATGTGGATTATTAACAAACGTAACAAAACAAAAGCTTCTTTACGTTAATATTCTTTTCTAAACTGTAAGGGTGATTTGTTTTCTGCCTTGGTAAAAAAGCGAGTAAAATAAGCGGCATCATTATACCCTAAATTATACGCTATTTCTTTAACAGGTACATCTGTATAAATTAATTGACGTTTAGCTTCTAGTACAATTCTGTTTTTTATAAAATCACTTGGAGATTCTGCTCCTACTCTCTTAAAATTTTTAGTCAATGATTTTGGAGACAAAGCTAAACGCTCTGCATACTCAGAAACCGTATGCATTTTTTTAAAATTTTGCTCTACAAGTAAACTAAAATCTTTAAACAACTTGGTTTCTATATCGGTTTTAAAAGGAGTTAATTCTTTTAAAATTCTAACAGATAGTATAATAAATTGTTTTAAATAAGCTTGTAACATATCATATTGTGCAACCTCATTTTTTTGAAACTCTTCTTCTAGGCTTTCTAAGATAAAACTTAGTTTCTGTGTATCTTTTTCACAAGGCTTTACATAAGGTGTATCATACACATTATTAAACAAAACTCCATTACAAGCTACTGCTTTATCATGAGTTTGAATGCAATAAAAATCTTTTACAAAACTAATTTTATAAGCTTCTTTTATACTTTCAGATACTACATTAAAAACTTGGCCTGGAGATAAAAAAAACAACACATTATCTTTAAACTCATATCTTTTAAAATCTATATTGTAAAAACCACTTCCTTTTTTTATCCAATAAATACTATAAGTATCTACCTGTTCTGGCTGATTGAATACACAAGCAGTTTCAAAGCTTACGGTACTTAAAGAAAAAATATCTTTATAACTATAAGTATTAATATTTTGTAGTGCCATTTGTGTTTTAGTTTCGTTTTTTTTTGGTCGTAAAAAATAAGAGAGTTAACATTTTACCTTAACCTATCTATTAAAATAGTTTTTATTGATTGATTACAATCAACTTAATCACCTATGCTCTGGTATCCTTTTTGAATCTTTATTTATAAAGTAAATAGGATTATTTATTCTAACAAAAATTTATTATTTAATTTTAAAAGAACAGATACATGAAAATATTAGTAATAGGAGCAAGCGGTAGAGTTGGTAAAATTTTAACAGAAAAATTATTAGACAACCAACATGAAGTAATAGGAACCACTAGACAAGATGAACTGCTTTTTATAAACAAAAATTACACTCAAATAAATTTAAATTTAACAGGCGAACTTAAAGACATGCAAGAAATTACTCCCAATACTTTGGATGCTGTCTATTTTGTTGCTGGATCTAGAGCTCAAAACTTATTAGAAATAGATTTACATGGAGCTGTTAAAACCATGCAACTTGCAAAAAACAAAAACGCACAACAATATATTATGCTTAGCTCTGTATTCTCTTTAGAAACAGACAAATGGAAACAAGAAGGTTTTGACCAACTAAAAGATTATTATATAGCCAAACATTATTCTGATGAATGGCTGGTTAAAAATAGTGGTTTAAACTATACCATAGTACAACCAAGTGCCTTAACAGAAAAGGAAGGAACTGGAAAAATAGAAGTGAACATTAAACACCCAGGAGAAAACTCTATACAAGATGTAGCTAGCACCTTATTAGAAGTTTTAAACAACAAAGCTACACACCACAAAGTTATCACTTTACACAGCGGTGAAACTCCAATAAAAAAAGCAATACAGAGCTTGCTTTCATAATTATTAACAGCCCAAGAGTTAACTCTTGGGCTGTTATTTTTATATACTAGAAATATAATTACTTAAATCTTCTCCTCTTTCAAGGCCTATTTTTTTACGAATTCTATGTCTAGATATATGAACACTATTTACAGATATATTAAGTAGCTTAGCCATCTCTTTACTATCAAATTTTAATTTAATTAAAGCACAGTGTTTTTGTTCTGTTGGTGTTAGCTCATCATGTTTATCTCTTAATCGTTTGTAAAAATCTGTGTTTACCTCTGTAAATCGCAAATTAAAACTCTCCCATAAATCTTTATTTCCTCTTACTATTTCTTTATGTATTTTTCTATAAGTGTCGGGAGCATTTAACTTTAAAGCCTCCAGTAAAGTTTCTATATTTTTATCTTTTTCTATTAGTTGTAAGGCAGAAACGGTTAACTCTTTACTCTTGCTCTCTAGTACAACATTTATTTTTTCTTTGTCGTGCTTAATTTCTAAAGCAACCTTTTCTTTTTCAGCTTTTAATCTTTTAACCTTTGCTTTATGATAAAAAAGTAATATCAAAACAATTAAAATAAATAGAATAATTGCGATAGCAAAAATCAATCGGATCTGAATTTGTTTTTTCTTTTCAATAACATCTTCTTGTTGATTTATATATGCATCTTTTTTTACCAATGCCTCTTTGTATTTATTTTTAATTTCAAAAAGATCACTGTTATTTTTGTTTCGCATACCAAATAAACTATCTCCTATTTTAGTAGATTGTTCTAGGTAGTAATAGGCTTTATCAACTTTATTTTGTTTTTTATAAATAGAGGCTATTTTTTGCAAAATATCGGTTTTTAAATCTGTATGCGAATTTGTAACCAATATTGCATTCAGGCTTTTTTCATAGTAATAAAGAGCCTTAGTAACCTCGTTTTTTTTTGTATACAAATCACCCAAAAAAGAATACACTACAACCAAATAATGTCTATTTTCTTCTTCCAACAACTGTTTTGCTCTTATTAAAAAAAGCTCGGCTTCTTTTAAATTATTTTGCAACAAATGTAAATTTCCTTTTTCTGCAAAAACATAAGCATTACGATCCATTCTATCAGGAATATTTCTTTCTACGTATAAACAAGAATCTAAATACACAGTACTCTTATCATAGTTTTTTGCCTTCCTATACTGCACTGCCAGACTATAATAAGCTTTTCTTAAATTATTTGATTTACGCCTCCCCTCTACCGTATCTTTCTTTATATATTTTAACGTTAATATCTTATGTTCTATCGCCTTATCTTCTTTATTATAAATACCATACAACATACCTAGCTCGTTATGAATTGCTGCTATTCCTCTATAATTATTTTCTGCTTTTGCTAATAGTAAAGCTTCCCACAAATGCTCATAAGCAACCGCATACATCCCTTTATTTTTATGTACATCAGCCGCTTCTAAATGGAATTGAACCAGATCAGTTTTGTTGTTTTTACCAAGAGCTATCGTATCCTTATTTTGTTCTTCAATAAATTGAAAGTCATTAACAATACCAAGATTTGCTCCATAACTATTCAAGAAATAAACAATCCCCAAAACATATAAACAAAATATTTTTTTCATAGTAAGCAATGTAACCAATTTTACAAACTCTAAAGGATTATAATATTCCTATTTAAAACAACTAAAGCAACTGTAAAGTTATTGTATAGTACTAGACAATACTTTTTACCAATCTAAATGATAGATTTGTGACAATATCGCAATAAAAACAACTAAATATTACATTTTTAATATTATAAAATATTCTAACTAAACATAGCAACACTTAAAAAACACTAGACAACCATGAAAAAACTTCTTTTTTTACCAATCGTAATTTTTAGTTTATTAATTTCTTGTACCGATGATGCTTCTGAAGACAATTTTATTCCTCCCACAGAAGAAGCTCCAATTGACGAAAACAACGAAGACAATGATGACGACGATAATGGTGATAACGAAACTCCAACAGCTTGTAATATTACTACAAAAGATGGATTGCTAATTTTAGAAGGAGAGAGTTTTGAATTGCAAGGAAAATGGGGAGTCGTAGCAGATGAAAAAGCATCTGGAGGAAAATACATTGAATATACTGGAGCAAATAATTACAATAGTCCCAATTTAACACACGAAATTAGTGTGAAATTTTATGTACCTGCAAAAGCAGGATATAGAGTTAAATGGTTTATGAGACAACCACCCGAAGAAGCCTCTGGAGATTTAGCTAATGATGTATGGATTTATTTTCCGGGAGATTTAGGTCGTGCCTATGTTAATCAACAACCTGTTACCTTAGAACATTACGAAAAATTTGTAAGTAGAAGTGCTAAAGATGGTGAGTTTGCCTTTGGGGGTGCTCTCGATTTACACAACCCAAAATCTAGCTCATGGATGACCGTTGATTTTCCGGAAGCAGGAGAATACACATTAAATATTTGCGCACGATCTAAACATTTTCAACTAGATAAAATTATCTTATCTACTGGCTTAGATAATGATGTTGTCGCAGAAACATCTAAAGATTTAACAGAAACTAGTACTTGCGATTAATTTACTCCTAACTTATATCATTCATGAAAACATTTTTTTTACCACTAGTAATTCTATCTATATATTGTCTGTCTTTTACAACAAATGCACAGTTTAAAAAATACAACAACAATAGAATTGCGTGTAGTGCCGATGGAAACGCGCAACCCGATTTAGAATACACAGGTACTTATAACTATGCAGATCCAGACGATTGGGGAGCTACTCCTGCTGCTTTGGCAATGTTGGCTAAACTAAAATTGCAAGATAAATTGGTTCATTTTTCGTACAACAACTTTATGCCTTCTCCGCCACACACCACAGTTAGAAACTATATGAAAGAAGGTGTAGATGGGTCTATAAAAAGATGGAACTATAACCCAAATCTATTTTTTGATGTAGGAATTCAAAAAAAAGAAGCCATTACTCATTTAAAAAAACAACTGGAAATATCAACACCAAACAACCCTTTGTTTTTTATCAACATGGGTCCCTCTGAGTTTTTGTACCAAGCCGTTCAACAAACTATAAAAGAAGGACATTCAGAAGCTTTGTCTCATGTCTATATTTTATCACACAGCAATTACAATGATCATCATTTAAGAAGACCCGATCATCACACGATTGAGGATGTGATTAATTTGAGCGGAAATAAATTAAAATTTAAACGAATCAAAGATCAAAACAAGAAAAATATTCCCACAGAAGGATGGAGTTCTAACCATGATTGGTCGGTTTGGGATTGGTTAAAAAATCACCCAAATAAAGACATTGCATGGATTTGGACAAGTATGAAAAAACACAAAGAAAAAAGAGCTGACATTTCGGATGCAGGTATGATTTATTACTTATTAACTGGTGATGCGGATGGAAGTCCTAGTAAATTTCAAAAATTTTTAGGTGATAAAATCTAGAGTATTCAACACCCTTACAAAAGAATAAAACCAAATAATCGCCTTAAATAGTTTATTTGTTCTACAAAAAGCAAGATATCTACTACAACAATCATCAATGAATCAATAAATTAGCAACACATTGTTTAATATAATTTTGTAATGATAAAAAAACTACAATTTCTATTTATTGCTTTCTTGTTCACCTCCTTAGGCTTTGCCAAAGACATTTATGTGGCTACTAACGGGAACGATAGCAATAATGGTTCTATCACCAATCCCTATAAAACTTTTAGCAAAGCCATTTCTGTAATGTCTGCAGGTGATGTATGTATTATTAGAGCAGGAGTTTATAAGGATGAATTTAACATTACTAAAAACGGAACTGCCAGCAACTACTTAACCTTTAAAGCTGCTGACGGTGAACATGTAGAAATTAAAGCAACCTCTAAAATAAACAATTGGCAATTACACAATGGTAATATTTACAAAACCAATATAAACATGTCTATTGCAAGTAGATTTCGTGCTGTATATCATAACCAAGAATTTATGGATTTGGCAAGATGGCCAAACAACACAGACAACAATCGCTGGACAGTGGATTGTACCCCTGTAACAGATGGAAATGGTACTTATTTTAATGCTGATAATATTCCTAATATAGATTGGTCTGGTGGTATGGTTTATTATTTAGGAGCCCATTCTGGAGCAAGTTGGACAAGAGGGATTACTTCTAGTTCTACCACAAGAATAGATTTTACTGAAGTTGACATTAACAAATGGCCTTTTAGCATACACAACCCTACCACTTGGAGAGATTATCCTAATAATAAGAGGGGACAAATGTACTTATTTAACAAACTAGAGGCTTTGGATTATGCTAGAGAATGGTATTATGATGCTAACACCAACACCCTCTATTTACAAACTGCTGATGGTTCTATTCCTGCAGATGACACTGTTGAATATGCAACCCGAAAAATTGCTATTGAGTTGTCTGGGGATTACATCAAACTAGAAAGACTCCACATTTTTGGAGGAAGTATCACCATAAACAACAATGCAGATAACAATCAAATTCTAAACTGTACCATAACACACGGTAGCGAAGGACATGATGATTTAACCAACACCTCTGCACAAGTTGGAGAAGCGGCTATTGAAGTTCTAGGAGACAATACACTTATCAAAGGATGTACTATCAACCACAGTTCTGTTAGTGGAATTGTAATTTCTGGGTGGGCTGCAGACAATTGTACTGTGGAAGGAAACACCATTAGCAATATAGATTATGTAGGAATACATGCATCTCCCATAAGAACAAGTGGGGACAATATGAAAGTTCTAAAAAACACTATTTTTAACGCAGGTAGAGACGGAATGTATGTGGCAGGATCTAACTGTGAAATTGCTTACAATGATGTTTCTGCAAGTCAAAAAATAAATAGCGATTCTGGTGTTTTTTACACTGTAGGAAACAATAATCTTAAAAACAATGAAATTCACCACAACTGGTTTCACGATGCTACAGCTCCAGATTATTCACACAGTGCGGGAGATCCTGCCAAGGCTGCTGGTATTTACTTAGACAACGACAGTAAGGGGTATACGGTACACCATAACGTGGTTTGGAATGTATCTTGGAGTGGTTATCAGGTAAACTGGAACAATACAAATTTAGATTTTTACCACAATACCATTTGGAATACACAAACAGCTATGGATTCTTGGGTAAATGGTTATCCACAATCTAATAACAAAATATACAACAATTATGCTAGTAATGGGACTTGGCATACAGGAAATGGAGCTAGCGAATTCGACATTCAGAACAGTCCTATTTTTGCTACTTCTCCTTTTGAGAATGCAGACAATCAAAATTTTATGCCTGCAGCAGGAAGTGATTTGATAGACCAAGCTCCTATTATTTCTGGATTTACAAAACCCTATAAAGGGGTAAACCCAGATATTGGTGCCTATGAACGTGGAGGAACTAGATGGACTGCAGGTATCAACGCTATTGAAGATACAGGAGAGGATGCACTTTGGAGTATTTTTGACTCACAATTCACGATTACCTCTTACTCAGAAACCTGCCCCAACGAAAACAATGGTAAAATTATTATTTCAGCAGATATTTCTAAAAACTATAACGTAACGTTTAACGGACAAACTACTGCCTTTACCAAAGAAATTACACTGGAAAATATTGAACCTGACAATTATAACCTATGTATCTCCTTGCAAGGAGAAACCGATGAACAATGTTTTATGGTTAGAATAGAAAAAAGCTCTAGTATTAGCATAGAATCCTCTTTAAAAAGCAACGGAACTTATCATATTGAAATTAGTAACGGAACACCTCCTTATAGCATTTCTGTAAATAATGAATTGGTGTTAGAAACCTCATCAACCTCTATTGATATTCAAGTAAATCAAGGAGATTTAGTTAAAATAAGTTCGGAACCAAATTGTGAAGGTCTTGCTATTAAATCTATAGATTATTACAACAACACAATAGCGAGCCCTAATCCAACTCACGGAGAATTTAACCTAATAATTCCTGTTAGTAATGGAGAAGTTCCTGTAGAGATTTACAATGTACAATCTCAATTAATTCAATCTAAAACATGTACCATCACAAATGGTCAAATTCCGTTAAGTATAAAAAATCAACCATCAGGAGTTTATTTTGTAAAAATTATAAGTAACAAACCTACGGTACTAAAAGTGATTAAAAACTAAAAAACAGGTTCTAAAAAAAGCCTCAAACTAGTTGTTTGAGGCTTTTATTTTTTTTGAACAAAAGTTAGGCTTTTAAAAAGTCAGTAACATTTTTGTCTATTCTTTCTAAGACATTAGATATGTCTGCTTTTACAAAATTCTCTCCTGTAATTTGCTCGTACAATTCAATGTATCTGTTAGAGATTTCTTCTATTTTTTCTTCTGTTAATTCAGGGATTTGTTGCCCTTCTTTTCCTTGAAAACCATTTTCTATCAACCATTGACGAACAAACTCTTTAGACAATTGCTTTTGAGACTCTCCTTTATCTTGTCTTTCTTGATATCCATCTGCATAAAAATAACGAGAAGAATCTGGCGTATGAATTTCATCAATCACCACAATTTTACCCTCCGAAGTTTTTCCAAACTCATATTTAGTATCTACTAAAATCAACCCTCTTTCTGCAGCCAATTCTGTTCCTTTTGCAAACAAAGCCAATGTATAAGCCTCTAACTGTTTGTAATCTTCTTCTGATACAATTCCATTTACCAAAATTGCTTCTCTAGAAATATCTTCATCATGATCTCCTAAATCAGCCTTGGTTGTTGGAGTAATAATTGGAGCTGGGAATTTATCATTCTCTTTCATTCCTTCTGGCATGGTAATTCCACACAATACTCTTTCTCCACTAGCATAAGTTCTCCAAGCATGCCCTGTACAATAACCACGTACTACCATTTCTACTTTAAAAGGTTCGCAAGCGTACCCAACAGTTACGTTTGGATCTGGAGTTCCCAATACCCAGTTTGGACAAATATCTTTGGTTGCTTCTAACATTTTAGCTGCAATCTGATTTAAGATCTGCCCTTTATAAGGAATTTGTTTTGGCATAATTACATCAAACGCAGAAAGTCTGTCTGAAGCAATCATTACTAGTTTTTTGTTTACAGTATAAACTTCACGAACTTTTCCTTTATAAATTGCTGTTTGACCAGGAAAATTAAAATTGGTATCGTTAATTGTGTTACTCATCTGGGAATTTAATTTGTTGCAAAAATACTTTTTTTTGACCGAAGTAGCTACAGTCAAGTATCTAGACTTTATAAAAAAGAGCAAGGATGTTCTTACTCGCTTCTATAAAGTTATTTAATCTATTTCTATACTTTTATAGGCTGTAATAATTTCTTTAACCAAACGGTGACGAATAACATCTTTACCGTCTAAATGAACTTGCGCAATTCCTTTTACCTCTTTTAAAGCCAATAAAGCTTCTTTTAGTCCGGATACTTGTTTTCTTGGTAAATCTATTTGACCTGGATCACCATTAATCACAAACTTGGCTCTTTTTCCCATTCTCGTCAAAAACATTTTCATTTGACTATGAGTGGTATTTTGTGCTTCATCTAAAATCACAAAAGCATTGTCTAACGTTCTACCACGCATAAAAGCCAAAGGAGCAATTTGTATGATTCCTTTTTCCATATGAGATGCCAAACGTTCTGCAGGAATCATATCACGCAAAGCATCGTATAAAGGTTGCATATACGGATCTAACTTTTCTTTCATATCACCAGGTAAAAAACCTAAGTTTTCTCCAGACTCTACTGCTGGTCTTGTTAAAATTATTTTTTTAACTTCTTTTTCTTTTAAAGCTCTAACTGCCATTGCAACGGCCGTGTAAGTTTTTCCTGTACCTGCAGGCCCAACAGCAAACAACATATCGTTAGTTGCCATTGCCTTTACCATATTGCGTTGGTTGTCTGTTTGGGGTTTTATTAAATTCCCTCCCACACCATGCACCAATACATCATCTTTAGCACGTTGTTTTTGCAATTCTATTTGAGAAGACAGTAAGAGTTGCTCTATACTGGTTTCATCTAGCTTATTGTATTTAGCTAAATAATTTACCAATACTTCTATTCTTTTTTCAAATTCATCTAATAAAATAGCCTCTCCATATGCTTTTATTTGATTTCCTCTTACCACCAATTTTAATTTAGGATAATAAGATTTAATCAGATTGACATGAGAATTATTAGGCCCAAAAAAGTCTATTGGGTTGATTTCCTCTAGGGTAATTAAACGTTCGTTCAAGCTTTAAATCTGTTTATAAATTGCAGCTACAAAGTACATAATTATCATTTACAATTCTGTAAATTTGCTTAGAATAATTCACAAAAAACGCTAACATAATTTCCATTTATGGCATTCATCACCCTAACTACTGATTTCGGAAGAAAAGACCATTTTGTGTCGGCAGTAAAAGGAGCCATTTATAATTTATTACCAGAAACAACCATTGTAGATATTTCTCACGAAATATCTCCGTTTAACATTACAGAAACTGCTTACATTTTAAAAAATGCATACAGAAGTTTTCCAAAAGGAAGTATTCATATAATAGGTGTAGATTCTGAAATGACTCCAGAAAACAAACACATTGCTTTGTTGTTAGACGATCATTATTTTGTTTGTCCTAACAATGGTATTATGTCTTTAATTGCCTCGGAAATTAATCCTACAAAAATAGTAGAAATAAACATTCACGATCGGGTAGAAACTAGCTTTTCTGTATTAGATGTATTTGTAAATGTAGCTTGTCATATTGCCAGAGGAGGAACTTTAGAAGTTATTGGAAAACCAATGACTGAAATTAAAAAGACCGTAGAACTGCAACCACAAACCATTTCTGAAAATAAAATTTTAGGGTCTGTTATTTACATTGATAATTATGGTAATGTTATTACAAATATTACCAAAGAACTTTTTAATACTGTTGGTAAAGGAAGAGATTGTGTTATTTCTGTAGGTAGGTATACCTTTAAAAAAGTTCACAGTAAATACAGTGATATTGTTAATTTTGAACTACCAACTCACCAAAGAAATGCTCCAGGAACCAAAATGGCTTTGTTTAATTCTGGAAATTATTTAGAAATTGCCATTTACAAAAGCAATTTGCAAACTGTTGGTGGTGCCTCTACTCTTTTAGGTTTAGATTACAGAAGCAGTATTAGTATAGAATTTTAAAAACGAACAACGCTTAATGAAAGCTATTTTTAATAAAGAACTACAATCGTTTTTTAGCAACCCTGTAGGGTATTTAATTATTGCCTCTTTTTTAGTAATAAATGCTTTACTACTTTGGGTATTTAAAGGCTATAGCAATATTATTTATACTGGATTTGCTAATATTAACGCTTTTTTTAATAACAGCTCTTGGATTTTTGCTTTTTTGATTCCGGCAATTACCATGAAAAGTTTTGCTGATGAATTTAGCAATGGAACTATAGAAATTTTAAAAACATTACCTATCTCTAATTTTAAAATTATAATGGGTAAGTTTTTGGGATATTTAACCATTCTTATTATTGCTCTATTACCAACACTTTTGTTTGTTTACAGTACTTATCAATTAGGAAACCCATTAGGAAACATAGATCTAGGAAGCACCTTTACGTCTTATATCGGTTTAATTTTATTAGCCTCTAGTTATATTTCTATTGGTTTATTTAGCTCTATTTACACCAAAAACAACATTACAGCTTTTATACTTAGCTTATTAATTAATGTAGTTTTGTATTTTGTATTTTCTGCTTTAGAAAACTTATCAGAAACTTCTAATTTTGGATGGAATACTTTTGGAATTCCTCAACATTTTGAAAGTTTAACACGCGGAGTTATAGATCTTACAGATGTGTTTTATTTTTTAAGCATTACGTTTCTATTTTTAGGACTTACCAAACTACAGTTAGACCATGATTAAGAAAAAACACCTTATTTTACTTGCTTTGTTTGGGCTTACTCAATTCCTAATTCATCAAATTAGTTACAGATGGGATTTTACCAAAGATCAGAAATACTCTATTTCTACTCCCACCCAACAACTTTTAAAAAACCTTAATAAAGACATTTACATCAACGTTTATTTAACTGGTGATTTGCCTTTTGATTTTGAAAGATTAAGTAAAGAAACAAATTACTTTTTAAAAGAAATAACCTCTAAAAACCAACACATTCATTACCGTTTTATTGATCCAAAGAACAATCAAGAAAAACTAATAAAACAAGGTTTAACCCCTAGTAGATTAACAGTTCAAGAAGATGGAAAAGTATCTGAAAGCATTATTTTTCCTTGGGCGATTGTAAAATGTGGTAAAAACACCACTGCTGTTAACTTGTTAAAAAACTCATCTTTTAATAATGAAAACACACAAATAGAAAACTCTATTCAGAATTTAGAATTTGCTTTTGCTAGCGGAATTCAGAAAGTTACAGCTCACAAAAAACAAAAAATTGCCATTCTTAAAGGAAATGGAGAGTTAGAAGATATTTATCAATATGACTTTTTAAAAACTTTGGGAGAAAATTATTTTTTAGCTCCGTTTACGTTAGATTCTGTTACCAAACAACCACAAAAAACCTTAAAACAATTACAGGATTTTGATTTGTTAATTATTAGCAAACCAACAGAAGCGTTTACAGAAGCCGAAAAATTCACCCTAGATCAATTTACGACTAACGGAGGAAAATCTCTTTGGATGCTAGATATGGTTCACACTCCAAAAGACAGCTTAATGCAAAATGGAAAAGTATTGGCTTACCAACGTGATTTAAATTTAACTGATTATTTATTTAATTATGGAATTCGAATTCAGAAACATTTGGTTCGTGATTTATATGCTGCTAAAATTCCTTTAGCAGTAGGTAATGTTGGTAACAAAACTCAGTTTGATGAATTTTTGTGGGATTATTATCCAGTCATAAAAACAAACAACAAACACGTAATTAACAAAAATATTGGAGATGTTAAATTAGAGTTTACAAATAGCATAGACACTCTAAACACCAACATTCATAAAACTATTTTATTACAAAGTTCTACATTTAGCAAAACAACAGCGGTACCTAATTATGTAGAGCTTGCTAGTATTGCACAAAGTTCGGACGTTACCTCTTTTAATTCAGGTTCTAAAATTTTAGGAATATTGCTAGAAGGTCATTTTTCATCAGCCTATAAAAACAGGATCAAACCTTATAAAAACAACTTTATTAGCAACGGGCACCAAGGAAAAATGGTTGTAATTGCTGATGGAGATATAAGCACTAATCATATAAGCAAAGGAAAACCTTTAGAGTTAGGTTTAGACAAATGGAACAATATGTATTATGCAAATAAAGAGTTTTTAATAAACACAATTCACTATTTATTAAACGATTCTGGATTGATACAATTACGAGCCAAACAAATTACTTTAGACACCATTAATCAGCCTAAAGCACTTCAAGAAAAAACCAAATGGCAGTTGATAAACACCCTAATTCCTTTAGTGATGGTGGCCGTTTTTGGTGTGCTTATTTTTTATTATAGAAAATCTAAATATTAAACAAAGGTTATTAACAGTTTGATTAATTATGTTTAAAACATTTGTTGTAAACATTCCGTTTTCATACTATATTAGCTATCACGAATAATGTATAATTACATACAACATAACCTATGAAATTTATAGTATCTAGCTCTCAGTTGTTAAAGCAATTGCAAGTTCTAAGTGGTGTTATTAGCACAAGTAATACCTTACCTATTTTAGATAATTTCTTATTTGAATTAAGCGAAAACGAACTAAAAATATCTGCTTCGGATTTAGAGACTACCATGTCTACTACAATTGAAGTACAATCTGACAGTGAAGGAGCTATTGCTGTTCCATCAAGAATATTGTTAGATACTTTAAAAACGTTGCCTAATCAACCTTTAACATTTAAGATTGAAGGAAGTAACGAAGTAGAAATCACATCGGAACAAGGAAACTACGGAATGCCTTATTTTGATGGGAGCGAATTTCCTAAAGCAGTCGCTTTAGAAAACCCAAGCAACACAATAGTGCCTGCAAATGTATTGGCTAACGCAATTTCTAAAACCATATTTGCGACAGGTAACGATGATTTGAGACCTGTAATGAGTGGAGTATTTTTTCAGTTTGGAACAGACAATTTAACGTTTGTTGCTACAGATGCTCACAAATTGGTAAAATACACTAGAACAGATGTACAAGCAGATGAAGTTGCTGAGTTTATTATGCCTAAAAAACCTTTAAACATTTTAAAAGGAATTTTAGCAACATCGGATGCAGAAGTATCTATATCTTATAACGAATCTAACGCTAAGTTTACGTTTGACAATGTAGATTTAATCTGTAGACTAATTGATGGAAAATACCCAAATTACAACGCGGTAATTCCTAAAGAAAACCCAAATAAATTAACTATTTCTAGAGGTTCTTTTTTAAACTCTACAAAGCGTGTATCTATTTTCTCTAGCAAAACAACACATCAAATTCGTCTAAAAATGGCAGGAACAGAATTAAATATATCTGCAGAAGATATTGATTTTTCTAACAAAGCCAACGAACGTTTAAATTGTGACTATCAAGGCGATGATTTAGAAATTGGATTCAACTCTCGTTTTTTAACAGAAATGTTAAACAACTTATCATCAGACAACGTACAGTTAGAAATGTCTTTACCTAACCGTGCCGGAATTTTAACTCCAGCGGATGGTACCGAAGAAGGAGAAGAAATTACCATGTTAGTAATGCCTGTAATGTTAAGTAACTAACATTCTCTCAACAATATAAAAAAAGCGTTTCACATTTTTTGTGGAACGCTTTTTATTTATCTTTACTTATAAAAACTTACCGTTTATGAATTTTCTTGCCCACTTATATCTAGCAGGTGTTGATAAAGAAATTATGATCGGTAATTTTATTGCAGATAGCATTCGAGGAAATAAATTTCATCATTTTTCTGAAGGCATTAAATTTGGTATTAAAATGCACAGAGCTATTGATACCTTTACAGATGAACATTCTATTTTTAGACAAAGCAAAAGAAGATTAGACCCAAAATACAGGTTGTACAAAGGGGTGATTATAGACCTAATTTACGATCATTTTCTAGCTAAAAATTGGCTCTTATATTCAGAAATTCCTTTGCAAAATTTTAGTCAAGGAGTGTATCAAACCCTTAAAGACAACTACGCTATTTTACCAGAAAAAACACAGTATTTACTTCCCTATATGACTCAGCAAAACTGGCTGTATATGTATCGAACAATTCCTGGAATTACTAGTATTCTTCACGACATGAATGTAAGAACCAAAGGAATTTCTATGATGAATGAAGCTGTTGTAGACCTTAAAAATAATTACGCTATTTTTGAACAAGATTTTACTGCTTTTTTTGAAGAATTGCAGATTTTTAGCCAACAATACTTACTAAATTATGACCGCAAAAACAATTAGTAACGGACTACTAAGAACCATCGCTATTTTAACTGGTATTGTAGCTTTAGTGTGGTTTTTTATTCAGATACAAACTATCATAGTTTATATAATTATATCTGCTGTATTGGCTTTAATATCTAGACCTGGGATACAATTTTTAACACAAAAATTAAAATTAAACAATACGCTGGCTGTTTTAATTTCTATTATTGTTTACAGCATATTTACCTTTCTTATTTTTAATGCTTTTACCCCATTAATTAGCAAACAAAGTGAGAATATAGCTCTTTTAAATTCTGATGAATTTAAAAGCAACATAGAAAGACTTAGCACAGAAGTAAATGATTATTTACTGTTTCATAATATTGATATTTTAGAAAAAACAAAAAATATAGATTTTTTACCTAGTCTTAAAAACATCCCTAATATTCTAAATGTTATTTTAAGTAAAATAGGATCTTTTAGCATGGGGCTTTTCTCAGTATTATTTATCTCTTTTTTCTTTATGCTAGATGCTAAAATTCTGTCCAGAGGAACTTATGCCTTTATTCCAAAAGAACATGTTTTTCACGCAGCTAGGTCTTTAGAAACTATTAAGGATTTATTGTCTAGATACTTTATTGGTTTAATTATTCAAATCTCTGTTTTGTTTGCCATCTACAGCATTGTACTTAGTGTTTTTAGCATTGAAAACGCTATTATTATTGCTTTTCTATGTGCCTTATTCAATTTAATCCCCTACATAGGCCCTTTAATTGGTGGAATTGTAATGTTTGTTTTGGCAACAACTAACAATTTAGATTTAGATTTTCAAACACAAATTTTACCCAATACTCTATACATAATGGGAGGTTATTTTGCGGCTCAATTAATTGATAATTTTGTAAGTCAGCCTTTAATTTTCTCAAAAAGTGTCAAATCACATCCTCTAGAAATTTTCTTAGTTATTATGATTTTTGGAAGCTTGTTTGGAATCATCGGAATGGTTGTTTCTATTCCTGCATACACAGCTATTAAAGTAATTGCAAAAGAATTTTTTAACAAATACAAAGCGGTAAAACTACTAACCAAAGATTTTTAACTTGAATCCTTCTATTCTTTTACCTGAAGTCCAAGATTTCATCAACCAAAACCTTAAAACCGACATTACTAAATTGGTTTTAAAAGGCTCTCCATTTCCATCTATTTCTACAATAGAGATTATAGAGCAAATAGAAGCAAAAAAGAAGTGTGAAAAAAAACTCCCCACTTGGTTTTTAACAAAAGACATTTATTACCCCAATAAACTAAACATAGAACAAACCTCATCCGAAGCAACTGCAAACTATAAAAGCAATTTAATAAAAGGGGATTCTATTATAGATATTACTGGAGGTTACGGAATTGATTGTGTTTCGTTTTCTAAACATTTTAAACAAGTTACACACTGTGAGTTAAACTCAGAACTTTCCAAAATTGTAAAGCACAACCTACAAGAATTAGGGACTAAAAACATAGAATGTATTCAGGGTGATGGTGTTCAATATATTTTAGACAACCACAAAACCTACGATTGGATTTATGTAGATCCATCTCGCAGAAACAATGTAAAAGGGAAAGTTTTTTTACTACAAGATTGCTTGCCTAACATTCCTAAACATTTGGATGCTTTGGTAGAAAAGAGTCATAATATCCTCATTAAAAACTCCCCTCTAATTGACATTACTAGCTGTATAAACGAACTGAGCTTTGTAAAAGAAGTTTTTATTATTGCGCTACAGAATGAAGTTAAAGAAGTTTTGGTACATGTAGAAAAAGGATATCAAGGAACTATTAAAATTAACGCTGTCAACATTCAAAACACTATAGATCATTTTAACTTTATTTATCAAAAAGAATACAATACGGAGCTATCTGAGCCACTAAAATATATTTACGAACCCAATAGCGCTATTTTAAAGTCTGGTGGATTTGAGGCTGTTTCTGAAGTTTTTAAAATAAAAAAACTACACAAGCACTCTCACTTATACACTTCTAATGAGTTGATTGATTTTTCTGGTAGAGCTTTTAAAATTGTGGAGGTACTGCCTTACAACAAAAAACAACTCTTAAAAAAACTACCTAGTAAAAAAGCCAATATTACAACTCGGAACTTTAGAGAAAGTGTAGCTACAATTCGTAAAAAAACAGGAATTAAAGAAGGTGGAGATATTTATTTGTTTTTTACCACCAACAAAAAAGAAGAACAAATTGTTCTTCTTTGTAAGAAGTAAAACCTCTTATTTTGTCTTAAAAACTATATTGTAATCTTTATTTGATTTTTTTAAGCTTTTATTATCAAACTTATTTACTATGTCTTTTTTTCTTAATGAATAAATTTCTTCATTTTTAATTAAAAAAATAAATAGTACAATTGCAATAGTAAAAATTGTTGCACAAATATTTTCATAGGATAAATAAATCGTGTCTTTTTTCATCTTAGTATTTTTTTCTTTTCAGCAATCAAATTTAAGAATAAAAAACACTACAAATGTTAATAAAATGTGATTTCAAACAGAATTACATTGTCTTTAAAAAAAGATAAACTAAACTATGTATATCATAATTAAGTAAAATAATATTGTTCATCATTTATATAAATTATAAGAGAGGAACTCTTAATTAGAATCCCTCTTTTATTTTTTAATTATTTAAATTTATTATTTTTCTATAAGAACCACTCTAAACTCTGTTCGTCTATTTAGTTTCTTTTCTGCTTTGGTACATATAATACCTACACCACATTTATTAATCAATTTACTTTCTCCATGTCCTGTCGCTTTTATTCTATCTGCAGATATTCCTTTTAAAATTAGATAATCTGTTGTAGATTTAGCACGTTTATCAGATAGCATTTGATTCCATGATACTTCACCTTCTGCATCTGTGTAAGAATCGACTTCAATCATAATGTTTGGATATTTATTTAAAGTATCAACCAGACTATCTAAAACCAATTCAGAGTCTTTGTCAATATTAAATTTATCAAAGTCAAAATAGATAGGTTCAAACTCTAAATCTGGTACTACATTTTCTTCAACACTCTTATCTGTTTTAACCGTTTCTTTAATTACAATTTCATCTGGTGCTGTTCTTGTTAAGTTGAATGCTATATTGTTTGAAAAGTATCTAATTTCAGGAGTTTTAACTATAGTAGAATCCGCCAAATGATTTCTCCTTTCTACTTTTACCATATAAGTTTCATTAGCACCTACTTTAATATTTGACTGGAATTGCCCTATAGAATCAGTTATAATTTCATCTACTTTTTGATTGTTTTTATAAATAGAGACTTTTGAATCTGAAACAGGCTCTGTTGTAGCAACATTTTCAACAGTACCTTGTATATATTGCAACCATTTTAATTTTAACTTATAAATATCATCCTCTCCTAAACCACCTTCTCTATTAGAAGAAACAAAACCTAAGTTTGATTTAGACAATACAAAAGCAAAATCATCTTTATTAGAGTTCACAGGAGCTGGCAAATGAAAAACATTCTGTAGAGTATCTTTTAAAGAAATACCATAGACATCCAAACCACCTTTACCTCCTTCTTTATCAGAAGAAAAATACAATACATCGTCAACATCAACAAAAGGGTATAGTTCATTGGCTGGACTATTTATTTTTGGACCTAAATTTTTAATATTACCATATCTATTATAACCTAAAATATCTACTTTATACAAATCAGTACCCCCATATCCTTCTGGTCTATCAGACATAAAATACAATGTTTTTTCATCTTTAGATAAAAAGGGATGACCTACTGAATATCTATTATTATTAAAGTATAATAGTTTAATATTTGTAATTACACCATTAGAAATATCAGCTCCAAAAAGCTCAACTATATTTTTTTGATTAATTTCTCTAACCCCTTTTCCTTTATTTTGATCTCCACTAGTAAAATAAACGTATTTTCCATCTTTTGTGAAAGCAAAATTAGCTTCATGAAAATCTGAATGAAGATCCATAGAGAATTTCTCTAAGCTTCTTATCTCATTGACTGGACTTATATTCGCCTGATATAATTCTAAATATGGATTTTTATTATGTTTCTTTAAAGGATCAATTTCTTTCGTACTTGAAAAGATAATTGTACTATCATTAAAAAAATTAACTCCAAAGTCTATAGAAGATGTATTTATAGGCAAGTTTCGGAGCTTGTACTCTTGTAACCTATACAACAGATTGTCGTTCTTTTTTTGAGAAAAAACAGAACTTACTAAAAATACTAAAACATAAAAAAACCTCATCATTGCCTTATTTATCAATCAACTACACATTAAACGGGTATGGGGAGGTGTCACAAAATTACATCATTTAAACCATATAAAATAACTAGTGTTAGTTTTTATATAAAATTTTAATATATTCTTAATAAATAACAATAAAAAAACATTAATAATAAATTAAGTGGTTTTTTCTCTTTAAAAACACAATTAAACCTATTATTTAATTAAATAACAGCATTCTAAAAATAATATTTCCATAAGCAAAAAAGTTAACAGCTTTAATTCTAGTCATTTTATGGTATTCGTTTTTCTATAAAGATGTGTGCTTATTTTTACTAAAATTCATAATATAGTTTCTAAAATAAAAAACGCTATCTAGAATATAGATAGCGTTTTTTATTATTTTATTTTGAGAGTTTTAATCTGCTAAAATCGTTACTTTATTGTCTTTCATTTCAACAGTTCCACTCTTAATTTTTAGTGTTAAGATTTTATCATCATCATTTTCGGTTTCTACCATTCCAGACAATTCATCAAACTCTAAATGCTCTTGAGTATGTACGTGAATTTTAACAATACCTTTTCCTAAAACAGAAACGATAGCTGCGTGATTATTCAACATTTGAAACTCTCCTTGCACTCCAGGAACTAATACAGAATCTACTTCTGATGAAAACAATACAGCTTCTGGTGATACTATTTCTAAATACATTTTTTATCAATTAACAATTAATAATTAGCAATGTTCAATACTTTACAAATGGTCAATTAAAACATATTGTTAATTGCTCGTTGCAAATTATTTATTGACTATGCTTCTGCTAACATTTTCTCTCCTGCATCAATTGCTTCTTGAATTGATCCTTTTAAGTTAAAAGCTGCTTCTGGATATTGATCTAACTCTCCATTCATAATCATGTTAAATCCTTTAATGGTGTCTTTAACATCTACTAATACTCCTGGAATACCTGTAAACTGCTCTGCAACGTGGAAAGGTTGAGACAAGAAACGTTGTGCTCTACGTGCTCTGTGAACCACTAATTTATCTTCTTCAGATAATTCTTCCATTCCTAAAATGGCAATAATATCTTGTAATTCTTTATAACGTTGTAACAACTCTTTTACGTTCTGAGCACAGTCATAGTGATCTTTACCTAAAATTTCTGCTGTTAAAATTCTTGATGTAGAATCTAATGGATCTACCGCTGGGTAAATACCTAATTCTGCAATTTTACGAGATAATACTGTAGTTGCATCTAAGTGAGCAAACGTTGTTGCTGGTGCAGGGTCTGTTAAATCATCTGCAGGTACATATACTGCTTGTACAGATGTAATAGATCCTGTTTTTGTAGATGTAATACGTTCCTGCATAGCTCCCATTTCAGTTGCTAATGTTGGTTGGTATCCTACTGCTGATGGCATACGTCCTAATAAAGCAGATACTTCAGATCCTGCTTGTGTAAAACGGAAAATATTATCAACAAAGAATAACACGTCTTTTCCTTGTCCATCTCCAGCTCCGTCACGGAAATATTCAGCAATTGTTAAACCAGATAAAGCTACACGAGCACGTGCACCTGGTGGTTCATTCATTTGTCCAAATACAAACGTTACTTTAGATTCTTTCATTTTTTCGTGGTCAATCTTTTCAAGATCCCATCCACCTTCTTCCATAGAGTGCTCAAAAGCCTCTCCATAAGAAATAATTCCAGCTTCAATCATTTCACGCATCAAGTCATTTCCTTCACGCGTTCTTTCTCCAACTCCTGCAAACACAGATAAACCTCCGTGACCTTTTGCAATGTTGTTGATTAATTCCTGAATCAATACTGTTTTACCTACTCCAGCACCACCAAACAATCCAATCTTACCTCCTTTTGCGTAAGGCTCAATTAAATCGATCACTTTAATCCCTGTAAACAAAACCTCTGTAGACACAGATAAGTCTTCAAATCTAGGAGCAGCACGGTGAATTGGCAATCCATTTGCACCATCTTTTGGTAAATCTTGCAATCCATCAATAGGATCTCCAGATACGTTAAACAAACGCCCATATATATTATTTCCAACAGGAACTTTAATTGGCTCACCAGTTACTATTACTTCTTGACCTCTTGACAATCCATCAGAAGAATCCATCGCAATACATCTTACTGTATTTTCACCAATGTGTTGTTCAACCTCTAACACTAATACTTTACCGTCCTTTCGGTTGATGATTAAAGAATCGTAAATTTTTGGAAGCTTAGTCCCAGTTTCGAAAGCAACATCAATTACTGGTCCAATAATTTGAGCGATTTTACCTGTTGTTTTAGACATTTTTATACTATTAAAAGAATTTAATTTCTAGTTTTTCCTTAAATGATTTCACGTATTTAAGTGTGTGCAAAGATAATTTTTTTATCATTGCACACAACTCATTTTATAAAAAAATAGACGTGTTTTTAATTATAATGTAATTTAATTCAATCTACTGACTATTAGTTTGAAAAATTTAAAAATTATAGGTCCAAGATCCATAAAATTGAGAACCTACTGTTCCTGATCCTGGAGCAGATTCATATTCATTTCCAAATATATTTGCTCCCCCTACTTTTATTTTAGAATTCCAGTGAATAATATTGTACATAAACTGTAAATCTACCAACGTTCTTGCATTAATTTGAGCATCTACAAAACTAGATTGCCAGTAGAACTTGTCTTGCCAACGTACATTTAAACCAAAACCGAGTCCTTTATATATATCCTTATTGCCTAAAGACATTTTTACTTTATGTTCTGGAGTGTTAAACCCTGTTTCAAAATCAGGATCATCTGCTTGATTAAAATCTTGTTTTGCATATGCATAATTTACTCCAAAATCATAATTCCCTATAATTTTGGTTTCAATCCCAATATTTATACCATAGGATGCTACATCTGCATCTGTATTAGAATACAATGTAGTGGGAGTATATTCTCCTTCTGAAATTGCATTTAACAATAGTTTTGAATTATTTATAGGATCAGAACTTTGTAATTCTGCCAAAGTAACACCTGCCGAAACATCACCATACAAAGGAGCCACCGTTGTTATTAAGGCTATAAAGTTTTTATATTGATTGTAATATGCACTAAAATCTAAAACTGTATTTTTTGACAATCTACCCCTATACCCAAACTCATAAGATTTTACTTGCTCTGGCTCTATATAATCTACATTAGATTGTGTTAACAATCCTGATTTCTCTGCAGCTGCCTGTTGTTTCGCATCGCTAACTGAGGTAGTTCCTCCTGAATTCACCACAATTTCTGTAGCTCTTTTTTCCACTTCATCTGCAAAAAGCTCTACAGATGACCTTGTAAATGAATTTGTATATCCTTGCAACCCATTAAAATTTATACTAGTTCCGCCTGCTGCAAACTGTCCTGCTTGTGAACTTACACTAAATTCTCTATTATATCGTTGTGGATTGTCGTTTGCAGAACCAATTAAGATGGTATTTCCTAAATACAGCCCAATATATTGATCTTGAGTCGTTGGATTTCTAAATCCTGTTTGAAAAGAAGCTCTTATATTATGATTTCTTTCACTATCTACATTATAAGAAACAGAAGCTCTTGGAGAAAAGTTTCCATTAAAATTTTGAGCCTTGTCAAAACGTAAGGAACCTGTTAATTTTAACCTATCTTCTAAAAACTTTCTTTGTAGTTGTGTATATATTCCAAACTCATCATAAGTAATATTTTCTGTTTTTGTATCTGTAAAAATAGTCCCCTCAGAATTTAAATCATACCTACGTGCAGAAGCTCCTATTTGTACTTCTGCAAAATCTATCAACTCTTTAAAATTATAATTAATATCAGAATGCCATAATTTAGAACTATCTACAAACTTTGCTCCTTGTGTTAAATCTGAATTATTTATAACTGAATTAAAGATAGCCCTAAACTCAGCACTATTAGGATCTGTTCTAAAAGAAGCATCAGCAGCGGCTCTTGCAGCTACAATATCTCCTCCAGAAACACCAGATACGTTTCCAGCCATAGCATTTCCGTATGTACCAAACCACAACTCATCTACAGACAAACTTGTTCCATTTACTTGATTGTATGCTTTTACAGCAGAGTTTTCTGCACGTAAAGTGTTAACTCCCGCAAAACGAATATCATAAGAGTCTCCAGCATTTTCTAGAGTTACATAACTTCTAATCATTAAATGCTTAGATTGAATTTCTAGTTTATGTTGGTGCATAATAAAGTTTCTTAAAGCGTACCTGCTTGCTCCTTGATAAATAGTATTTCCTGTACCAAATTTACTACTCAAAATCACTTCAGTATCATCATTATTTTTGATGGGTTTAAAATGTGCTGAAAAGGAAGCTCTAAAACTATCCGTATCAGAATTGATTAAATCCTGTTCTGCATATCCTGTTCTAGAGGCAAACCCAAAACCAACATCCGTTGGATTTGTAAACTCATCTCCATAAATATTTATTCCATTATAGTTTAAAGTATTACTACGATTCCCGTCTATAACCTTTCCGTCTTTATTTATATTCCTAGAATCGGAGGCAAACCAATCGGTTCCTTTTAGCAATGAAGAAGTAAACTTAATTGCAAATCTGTCATTTATTTTTTTTGCAACTCTAATCCCCACATCTACAAATTCATTCACTCCTGTGTTTTCAGAATTGGTCACTCCTGTTTTTCCGTAAACACTTGTTCCCTCGTGTGTAAAAGGACTTTTACTTGTCATAAACATAATTCCATTAAAGGCATTGGCACCATACAGAGCCGAAGAAGCCCCTGGCAATAATTCTACTGATTGCACATCTAATTCATTTAATCCTATTAAATTCCCTAGCGGAAAGTTTAAACCTGGCGAAGAATTATCCATTCCATCTACTAACTGTACAAAACGGGTGTTTCCTATAGCAGCAAAACCTCTTGTATTTATCGATTTAAAGGTTAGCCCTCCTGTGCTTACATCTACCCCTTTCATGTTTTCTAATCCATCATAAAAGCTAGGTGATGTTGTGTTTTCTATTGCCGTTAAGCCCATTCTTTCTACAGACACTGGAGATTCAAAAACACGTTCTGGTGTTCTAGAAGCCGATAATACAATAGCATCTAAACTTGTGATGTCCTCTTCTAACAAAACCGTTAATTCCTCTTCTTTAGCTGTAATTACATAATTATAATCTTTATAGCCTATTGCCTGTATTGTAATCTTAATAGGAGGAGATTGTTTTAATTCTAATACAAAATCCCCATTACCATCTACAATTGTATTCAAAGAAGTTCCCAAAACCTTGACCGTAGCCATGTTAATTGTGGCTTTATCTCGCTTATCTAGAACCCGACCTTTAACCACTACGGTATGTTGTGCATAAAGGCCTATGCTAAATAGAACGAAAAAAATAGTTGTTAGTTTGATTTTCATATAAATAAGAATATAGTTGTTCACTCTACAAAATACAAAAAATAAACAAATGCTAATAAATTGTTTTGTTTTTTATATAATTCCTTAATTATTTCTGTGCTGTCATCAAATTATTTAAAAATACTATTCCTATTTTTGTGAATAAATACATAGCAATTGGAAGTAATTCACAACTATAATAATTTTCCTGAAAACACAGCTACAGTTGTTACTATTGGGACTTTTGATGGAGTACATGTTGGTCATAGAAAAATTTTAGATCAACTATTTAAAGCTGCCAAATCAAAAGGTCTAAAGTCTGTATTACTTACTTTTTTTCCTCATCCAAGAATGGTGGTGCAATCGGATAATTCTATTCGATTAATTAACACTATTGATGAACGCATTGCTATTTTATCTAACACAGACCTAGACTATTTAGTTATTCAGCCTTTTGATAGAGATTTTTCTAACCTTACAGCTTTTGATTTTGTTAGAGATGTTTTAGTGACCAAATTAAATGTTAAAGAATTAGTTATTGGTTATGATCATAGATTTGGAAAAAACAGAGAAGGGGATTTTGACCAACTAACAGACTACAGTCATACTTTTGATTTTAAAATTAAAGAAATCAAGGCTCAAGACATTAACAACACCGCAGTTAGTTCTACCAAAATTAGAACAGCGTTACAAACAGGAGAAATAGAAATTGCAAACCAATACCTAACCAAACCTTTTTTTGTGAACGGTATTGTTGTAAAAGGTCAACAATTAGGAAACACGATAGGCTACCCAACCGCCAATATAGAAATTTCGGAAACCTACAAATTGACTCCCAAAAACGGGGTTTATGTAATTAAGGCCATTCACAAAGATGAATTGTATTACGGAATGTTAAACATAGGCAATAGACCTACTGTTAACGGAAAAGACAAAACGATAGAAGCACATCTTTTTAATTTTGACTTTAATATATATGGAGAAGACATTAGAATAGAATTTTTACATTTTTTAAGAGATGAAGAAAAATTTCACTCCATCCAAAACCTTAAAAATCAACTTGCTGTAGACAAAAAAAACAGCCTAATCTACATTCAATCAATGTTAAAAAACAAAACATCTTAAACACTAAGATTATTTCTGTGTTTCAACGGAAAGTTTAACTTTGTCGCAAATAATTTCACAGGTATGTTACAAGTCCCTTTTATTAGAGAAAACAAAGAAAGCGTATTAGTTGGTTTGGCTAAACGTAACTTTAAAAACGCAGAAGCTATTATTAATGATGTTTTAGCTACAGACGAATTAAAAAGAAGTGTTCAAGTTCAGTTAGATACCATTTTAGCAACCTCCAACAATTTAAATAAAGAAATTGGAATGCTTTATAAGTCTGGAGAAACTCAAAAAGCCAATTTATTAAAAGAGAAATCTGGAAAATTAAAAACAGAATCCAAAGAATTACAAGAACAATTTAATACTGCAGAAAGCAATTTATTAAATTTACTATATAGCATCCCAAATATCCCGAATCAAATAGTTCCTTCAGGAAGTTCTGAAGACGATAATGAAACTATATTTGAAGAAGGTACCATTCCTACTTTAAACGAAAACAAATTGCCACACTGGGAATTGGCTAAAAAATACAATTTAATTGATTTTGAATTGGGTAATAAAATTACAGGAGCTGGTTTTCCTGTATACCGTGGTAAGGGTGCTCGTTTGCAACGTGCTTTAATCAATTATTTTTTAGATAAAAATACTGCTGCAGGTTACGAAGAAACTCAAGTACCACATTTGGTAAATGAGGCTTCTGGAATGGGAACAGGTCAATTACCCGACAAAGAGGGACAAATGTATCACTCTACTATAGATGATTTATACTTGATCCCTACAGGAGAAGTACCAATGACTAATATTTTTAGAGATGAACTTTTAAAAGAAGAGGATTTTCCTATTTGTTTAACAGGTTACACTCCATGTTTTAGACGTGAAGCTGGTTCTTACGGAGCACATGTACGTGGTTTAAACAGACTACATCAGTTTGACAAAGTAGAAATTATTAGAATAGAACACCCAGACCGTTCTGCTACTGCTTTGGATGGTATGGTCGATCATATTAAAGTGATTTTAGCCGAATTAGAGTTACCTTATCGTATTTTAAATTTATGCGGAGGAGATTTAGGCTTTACATCTAGCTTAACGTATGACTTTGAAGTATTTTCTGCAGGACAAGACAGATGGCTAGAAATCAGCTCTGTATCTAACTTTGAAACTTTTCAAGCAAATCGTTTAAAACTAAGATATAAAAACGCAGAGGGTAAAAGCACATTGGCACATACTTTGAACGGTAGTTCCCTGGCTTTACCAAGAGTATTGGCTGCTATTTTAGAAAACTATCAAACGGCTGACGGAATTAAAATACCTGAAGTTTTAGTACCTTATACAGGATTTGATTTTATAAATTAATATTTACAAAGAATGCAAACACAGCAGAAATACAACTTATTAAACATCATGGTAATGCTATGCATGGTTTTTTCTGTTGTGTTTGCTCCTTCTTTAAAAGCTGCCATTGATTCTATTGACATGGCTAAAAAAACAACATCACAACAACTTTTAGAAGAAGAATCTCACGAAAAAGAATCTAAAGCAGGAAAAGAAGTATATACTAAATATAGCTCTTTTCAAGATTCGTCAGAAGAGAACTACAACTCTATTCGTTTAAGTTGTATTTTTTACTCTCCATTAAAAATTACGCTACCTTACTTAAAGGTTCATACTCCACCACCCGATCTTTCATTTTTAGTTTAATTAACATAGTAACAGTCTAAGTGTTGTTACTATTATATTGTCTAATTACACATGTAAACTAGGCAGTATATTTATTATCCATTTTTAAATGAAACTATATGAATTTATCAAGTTTTAAAAAAAATCTATCTAAAGATTTTCCTGCAAGTATTGTAGTTTTTTTAGTAGCACTTCCTTTATGTTTAGGAATTGCTTTAGCATCTGGTGCTCCTTTATACTCTGGAATTATTAGTGGAATTATTGGAGGTGTTGTTGTAGGTTCTCTTAGTAACTCTGCTTTAGGAGTAAGTGGACCCGCAGCAGGACTGGCCGTTATTGTTTTAAATGCAATAACAGATCTTGGTGGTTTTGAAATATTTTTAGTTAGTGTAATTTTGGCGGGATTGCTACAATTACTTATGGGAGTTTTAAAAGCTGGTATTATTGCCTATTACTTTCCTTCATCAGTAATTAAAGGAATGTTAGCAGGTATTGGTATTTTAATTTTTTATAAACAAATACCTAACGCTTTAGGTGCTGCTAATTTTGAAGCTATTAAAACAGGAATTACCTTTAACGTAGCCATTATTACCGCAATTTCTTTAGCTATTTTATTGATTTGGCAAACAAAATTTATTCAAAAAATTAGCTTTTTGGCTATTATTCCTGGTGCATTGTTAGCGGTTACAGTTGGTATATTATTACAAATTTTTGTATTCCCTATTAGTTCAGATTTTTTAGTTAAAATTCCAGTAGCAACTAGTCCTCAGGAATTTTTCAACAACTTTACCTTTCCTGATTTTGCCAAAGGATTAACCTCAGCTGCTGTCTACAAAACAGCAATTGTAATTGCTGTTGTAGCTAGTTTAGAAACTTTGCTTTGTGTAGAAGCATCAGACAAGCAAGACCCGAAGAAAAGAACTACATCTACTAATAAAGAATTAATCGCACAAGGTGTTGGAAATATGTGTGCAGGTCTTATTGGTGGTTTGCCAGTAACACAAGTTATTGTACGTAGTTCTGCCAATCAACAGGCAGGTGGACAAACAAAAACAGCGACTATATTCCATGGACTGTTATTGCTTATTAGTATTTTATTAATCCCTACGTTACTTAACAAAATTCCATTAGCAACATTAGCCGCTATTCTATTAATTGTAGGTTACAAATTAGCAAACCCTTCTACCTTTAAAAAAATGTATCAAGAAGGATTAGATCAATTTATTCCCTTTGTAGTAACTATTGTGGGTATTGTAGCTACCGATTTATTAATGGGTATTGGTTTAGGTATTGCCGTGGCTATTTTTATTATTTTAAGAAATAATTACAAAATCCCCTATTTCTTGGAGCACTCTAAAGACGGAGATACTGGATCTTATAATATTGAATTATCTGAAGATGTTACTTTTTTAAACAAAGCTTCTGTTTTAAAAGTATTAGACAAAATCCCTCAAAAAAGTAAGGTAACCATCAATGCAACTAAAACACAATTTATACATTTGGATATTATTGAAATCATTCAAGATTTTGCCATTAAAGCAGCAAATAAAGAAATAGAATTAACGTTAATAGATTTAGATACAAACCTGCATAAGCACGATAAACCTCTACCACATTTAACTGTTATAAAATCGTAATTAAAAAACAATGATAGTATATAAGTATACGTATTTATAGCACTAACAATATAAAATATAAAAAATGAAAGCACATACAAAAGAAACACAGTCTACAATGACTCCAGAAAAGTCATTACAATTTTTACAAGAGGGAAACCAAAGATTTCAAGATAATTTAAAAGCGCACAGAAACTTACTAGAACAAGTTAACGATACTAGCGAAGGGCAATTTCCTTTTGCAACCATCTTAAGCTGTATAGATTCTAGAGTTTCTGCAGAATTGGTATTTGACCAAGGATTAGGAGATATTTTTAGCATAAGAATTGCTGGTAACTTTGTAAACCAAGACATTTTAGGTTCTATGGAGTTTGCGTGTAAATTAGCAGGAACAAAACTAGTTGTTGTTCTAGGTCACACAAGTTGCGGAGCCATTAAAGGAGCTTGTGACAATGCTAAATTAGGAAACCTAACAGCAATGCTTAACAACATTAAACCTGCTGTAAACTCAGTAACAGAACCTAAAGAAGATAGCTTAAGAAAATCTTCAAATTTAGAATTTGTAGACAATGTTTCTGCTAAAAACGTAGAACTTACTATTGAAAGAATTAGAAACGAAAGTGATGTACTGTCTGCAATGGAGCAAGCAGGAGAAATTATGATTGTTGGAGCGATGTACAACGTTAGTGATGGCTCTGTGTCATTTTTAGATTAAGTATCAAATTAAAGAGTTTTAAAAAGAGGCCAAATGGCCTCTTTTTTTTATGATAATAACTATCTTACAATTGCTAATCAGACTCAATTCTATCATATTTAAACCTGACTAAAACAGCTCTAAAAGTTAACAAACATGGATTTACATAAAGTATTTGATAATAACGAAAAATGGATACAAGAAAAATTATCTATTGACAAAGACTATTTTAAAAAATTAGCAAAGGGTCAATCGCCAGAATTCTTATACATAGGCTGCTCAGACAGTCGTGCTACCGCAGAAGAATTAATGGGTGCTAAACCTGGAGAAGTTTTTGTACATAGAAACATTGCCAACATGGTTATTAGTATTGATTTAAATGCAATGTCTGTAATTAATTATGCCGTAGACCATCTTAAAGTTAAGCACGTTGTTGTGTGCGGACATTATGGTTGCGGAGGGGTAAAAGCGGCAATGCAATCTTCCGACTTAGGAATTTTAAATCCCTGGTTAAGAAACATTAGAGATGTGTATAGAATTCACTCAAAAGAGCTTAACGCTATAGAATCTGAAGAAAAAAGATACAATAGACTTGTTGAATTAAATGTTAAAGAACAATGTGTTAATTTAATAAAAACGGCTGCCGTACAAAAAGCATTTAGAGACAGAGGTTTAATAGTACATGGTTGGGTTTTTAATATTCATACAGGAAAACTAATCGATTTAAAAATAGATTTTGAAAAATACCTAGAAGATATTATGCAAATCTATCATTTAGATTAAAAAACAAACCCCAAGAAAAATATTCCTTGGGGTTTTGTTTTACGTTTATTCTGTATGGTTTAATCTAATCCATTTTAGATAATAGCTTTTACAAAAGCATCAATTTCATCAACTCCATTAACACCTACATGTTTTACAAATGCAGAACCTATAATAGCTCCGTTTACATGTTCGCAAACCGTATCAAATGTTTCTCTGCTAGAAATACCAAAACCTGCAATTAAGGTACTTTTTAAATTGTACGACTTAATTCTATTAAAATAATCTATTTGAGCTGTAGAAATACTACCCTTTGCCCCTGTAATAGATGATGATGCCACTACATAAATAAAAGCATCTGTCATGTCATCAATCTTTTTAATACGCTCTTCAGATGTTTGTGGAGTAATTAAAAACACGTTAGACAATCCGTATTTAGCAAACAATGCTTTGTAGGTAGTTTCATACTCAATCATAGGCATATCTGGTAAAACCAACGTTTCTATACCTACTAATTGACATTTTTCACAAAATCTTTCTGCTCCATAACGAACCACTTGATTAAAATATCCCATGGCAATTAATGGAATATTTACGTCCTCTTTAATTGTTTCTAATTGATTAAAAATAACATCTAAATTGATTCCGTTTTTTAAAGCAATAGAACTGCTTTCCTGAATCGTAGGACCATCAGCCATAGGATCTGAATATGGCAAGCCTACTTCTAGAAAATCTACTCCGGCAGCCTCTAATCCTTTAATTACAGTTACTGTATCATTCAATTGTGGATATCCTGATGTAAAATAAACAGAACACAATCTGTTTGGTTTCTCTTTGAATAGTTTAGTTAATTTACTCATTTCCTCTAGCTTCTCTTTTATCCAATTCAGTAATATATGTTTCTAAATCTTTGTCTCCTCTACCCGATAAATTGATAACAACAACTTGATCTTTATCTAATTTCATTTTTCCTAAAACTGCCAGTGCATGTGAAGTTTCTAAAGCTGGAATAATTCCTTCTAGTTTTGTCAACTCAAAAGCAGCATCTAACGCTTCTTGATCTGTTGCATTTAAAAAAGTTCCTCTTTTTGATTGAAACAAATGTGCATGTAAAGGTCCAACTCCAGGATAATCTAACCCCGCAGAAATTGAATAAGGCTCTACTATTTGCCCGTACTCATCTTGCATTAAAATGGTTTTAGAACCATGAATAACCCCTACTTGACCTAATTGAGAAGTAGCTGCACTTTCGCCTGAATTCACCCCTAAACCTGCAGCTTCTACCGCTACTAAATCAACATCTTTATCATCCATATAATGATAAAACGCTCCTGCAGCATTAGAGCCTCCTCCAACACATGCAATAATGGTATCTGGGTTTTCTTTTCCTGTTTGCTCTTTTAACTGCCATTTTATTTCTTCGGATATAATAGCTTGTAAACGTGCTACCATATCTGGATATGGATGTGGCCCCACCACAGATCCTATTAAATAGTAAGTTTCTTCTGGATGCTGAATCCAATCACGAATCGCTTCATTGGTTGCATCTTTTAACGTTTTAGAACCACTAGTTGCAGGCACAACTTTTGCTCCTAACATTTTCATACGTGCTACGTTTGGAGCCTGACGTTTGATGTCTACCTCTCCCATAAACACAATACACTCCAAATTCATTAACGCACAAACTGTTGCCGTAGCCACACCGTGTTGACCCGCTCCTGTTTCTGCTATAATTCTTTTTTTACCTAAGTGTTTGGCTATTAAAATCTGGCCAATAGTATTGTTTACCTTGTGCGCTCCTGTATGATTTAAATCTTCTCTTTTTAAATAAATGTGAGCTCCATATTTAGTTGATAAATTGGGAGCATAATACAACGGTGTAGGCCTCCCCACATATTGTTTTAACAAATACAAATACTCTTTTTGAAAAGCATCAGAATTGATAATATCTAAATAATTATCTTCTAATTCTTTTACATTAGGATATAACAATTCAGGAATATAAGCCCCTCCAAACTGTCCGTAATATCCGTTTTTATCTACTTGAAATTCTGACATTTTATTTTATGTTTATTTGTTAATACGTGTAAATGTTTGTCAATTTAAACATGACACGAAAAAACGAATCTATCTTTTTTATTTTCTATCTACATTTGTTCTCAAGCTCGCTCAAACACTTAATTTCTCAAGCTACCCTTAGTCATCAAGCGGAGTTAAAATGCGACAACCTAGTGTATTTCCTTAAAAAACTGTTGCAACAACTCTACGTCTTTTAAACCGGGTTCAATTTCAAATTTGCTATTAATATCTAGTGCATAAATAGGCAAATCTGTTTTTAAAATTTCTTTTACTTTTTCTATTTCATCAACACCAATACCCCCACTTAAAATAAATGGTTTGGTTGATGGATATTGTTTTAGTACAGACCAATCAAACGTATAACCGTTTCCTCCCTTATCTTTCCCCTTGGTATCAAACAAGAAGTAATTTACAAAAGGTTCGTAATTTTTTAGCACAGAAAAATCAAATTCGTCTTTAATTGAAAAGACTTTAAATAACTCAATATCTAAATCATGACTTATTAATTCTTGACAATAGGCTACAGACTCTGATCCATGTAACTGAACGGCTTTAAAACTATGTTCTTTTACTTTTTCTAAAATAAAATCAATAGAGGCATTTACAAATACTCCTGTTTTTTTGATATTTTCATCAATCTCAGGAATCTCCCCTTTAAAATTTCTAGGCGATTTTGGATAAAATATAAAACCCATATAGTCTGGTTGTAATCCAGCTACAGCTTTTATATTTTCCTCGATTTTCATTCCACAAACTTTGATTTTCATTCTTTTTCTAGTAATAAACACAGAGTATTAAGTTGTAAGCACTGTAGACACGCTATTCTTATACTTTGTACTAAAATTTACATTTGCCCAATAAACTCTTTACAAGCTTGACCAGGATTGTCTGTTTTCATAAAGTTTTCTCCAATTAAAAACCCTTGAAAACCATATTGTTTTAATCCCATAATAATTTTAGGATCGCTAATTCCGCTTTCTGAAACTTTGATACAAGTATCTGGAATTTTAGAAGCCAACTCTATAGAGTGCTCTAAATCTACCTTAAACGTATTTAAGTTTCTGTTGTTAATTCCAATGATTTTATCGTTCGCATCAATTTTATCTAACTCCTCTTGGGTGTGAATCTCATACAATACATCCATTCCCAAATCTGTAGCTAACTGACCGTAATTTTTTAATTCTTCTTTGGTTAAACAAGCAGCTATTAATAAAATAACGTCTGCTCCAATGGCTTTTGCTTCTACAATTTGAAAAGCATCTACAATAAAATCTTTTCTAAGAATTGGCTTTACCTCGTTTATGCTACGTGCTTTCATTAAATCTACCATAGTACCCCCAAAAAAGTGTGTATCTGTTAAAATAGATTGTGCAGCAACATTGGCATCCAAATATCCGTTGGTTACGTCTAAAATATCTGCTTTATCGTTTATAATTCCTTTAGAAGGAGATTGTCTTTTAAACTCTGCAATTATTCCTGTAGATCCAATTTCTAACAATGATTTTTTTAAAGAAAGAGGTGTTCTTTTAAAGTTTGGACTTTCTACCAATTTCTTTACCTCAACCTCTGCTTTAATCTTTGCTACTTCTTTCTTTTTGTAGGCTACTATTTTCTCTAATATGGTCATTTTATTCTTGCTTTTGGCTTTGGCAATTTGCTTTTAGCCTTTTGACATTTATATTATAATTCTATCAATGTTTTTAAACTTTCTTTTGCCTTACCTCCCATTAAACTATCTTGAGCTTGTGCAAAAGCTTCTTTAAAAGATTTAGCAGGATCAAAAGTTCTTAGCGCAAATGCGGTATTGGTTAAAACCACATTATTCTGTGCTTCTGTACCTTTTCCATCTAAAATATTGATAAAAATCTCTGCCGCTTCTGGCACTGAATTTCCACCGTAAATATCAGATTGTTGAATTTGTTCTAGATGAAAATCTGCTGGTTTTAAAATCTCCTCATTTTCTTTGGTATAAATTTTAAAAGGCCCTGTTAATGATATTTCATCATAACCATCTAAGGCATGTACTACTGCAAAATTTTCTGATGTTTTGCTTAAAATATTTTTATAAAGTCTACCTACTTGTAAATTAAAAACACCTACCAATTGGTTTTGTGGCATACTTGGGTTTACCAAAGGCCCTAGTATGTTAAAAAATGTTTTTACCCCCATTTCTTTTCTTACTGGCCCAACAGCAGCCATGGCAGGATGAAATAAAGGAGCATGTAAAAAACAAATATTAGCTTTGTCTAACTGATTTTTTAAAACACTCTCATTATTCGTAAATTGATACCCCAAATGCTCTAACATATTTGAAGATCCGGAGGCTGAAGACACTCCGTAATTCCCATGTTTGGCAACTTTATTACCTGTACCTGCTACTATAAAAGAAGTTAATGTAGAAATATTAAACGTGTTTTTTCCGTCTCCTCCCGTTCCACACAAATCGATGGTATTAAATTCTGACAAATCTACTTTTAGAGCCAATTCTAACAAGGCTTCTCTAAACCCTGTCAATTCATCAACAGTAATAGGTCGCATTAAAAACACGGTTAAAAAAGAAGCTATTTGAGAATTGTTAAATTCTTTATTCGCTATTCTAATTAAAATGTCTTTTGCTTCTTGTTGATTTAATTTTTCGAATTCAAATAATCTTGCTAATATTTTCTTCATCTTGTTATTTTAAGCTTTTATAAACTATGATAAGTTCTTTTTTGCATTCTCTATAAATTCACGAACCATAATTTCACCATCGGGTGTTAATATAGATTCTGGATGAAATTGTACAGCTGTAATGTTAAATTTTTTGTGTTCTATAGCCATTACTCCACCGTCTTCATCTACACAGGTTACTTTTAAATCGCTAGGCATTGTAGCAGGATCAGCAATCCAAGAATGATATCTGGCTGCTGAGAAAAACTGTGGCAATTGCTTAAAAATTAATGCATTTTCATCAATTACTTTCATTTCGGTAGCTACTCCATGAAACACGTTATCCATGTTGATAATTTTACCTCCAAATACTTCGGTAATTGCCTGTAAGCCTAAACAAACTCCAAAAATTGGTTTTTTACCCGCATACTCAGCAATTACTTCTTTTAAAATTCCTGCTTCATCAGGAACTCCTGGCCCTGGAGATAACATAATAATATCGTACTCTCCAACAACCTCTAAAGGAATTTCATCGTTTCTAAAAACATCTGGTGTCTCTCCTGTAATTTCTTCTACCATATGCACTAAGTTGTAGGTAAAAGAATCGTAATTATCTAATATTAATATTTTCATATTTGTATAGTACTGAGTACTGAGTATTAAGCATTAAGTACAGTAGCTACGCTAATTTTGTACTTTGTACTATCTACTCATTACTAATTTATATTTTTTCTGCCAACACCAAAGCTTTCTTTAATGCTGCTAATTTGTTGTTCACTTCTTGTAACTCTCCTTCTTCTGTAGATTCCATTACAATACCAGCACCTGCTTGGTAGTACAACGTATTGCTTTTACTAACAAAAGAACGAATGGCAATGGCTAAATTTACTTCTCCTGTTAAACCAATTACACCTACTGCTCCACCATAAAAACCTCTGCTTTGAGCTTCATAAGTATCTATTAGCTGCATGGCTTTGTACTTTGGAGCACCACTTAAAGTTCCTGCGGGAAATGTATCTCCTACAATTTTTAATGGATTTCCTTTAATATTTCCTTCAACAGTAGATACTAAGTGAATTACATGACTAAAATATTGCACTTCTTTAAAAACCTCTACAGTCACGTTATCGGCATGTTTACTTAAATCGTTACGAGCTAAGTCTACCAACATTACATGTTCTGCTGTTTCTTTTTTATCATTAGATAATTGTTCTCCTAATAAATGATCTTCTTTTGCATTTCCCGTTCTTCTAAATGTTCCTGCAATTGGGTTGATTGTTGCAACTCCTTTTTGTACTTTAATTTGTGCTTCTGGTGACGATCCCATCAAACGGAAACTACCATAATCAAAATAAAACAAATATGGGGATGGATTGATAGAGCGTAATGCTCTGTACAAGTTAAAATCATCTCCTTTGTATTTTTGCTGAAACTGTCTAGACAATACTATCTGAAAAACATCTCCACGTTTACAGTGCGCTTTTCCTTTTCTTACGTATTCTTTAAACTCTTCATCTGTACAACTAGATGTTTCGCTAGTTTCATCGTAAGAAAAACTTTGTGTTTGATAGGTTGGATTGTTTACAATACTAACAACCTCATCAATATTAGATTCTTCACCCTCTGGCACGTTTTCTATAATAATCATTTCATCGTTAAAATGATTGATAGCAATTACGTATCTAAAAAAACTATAATGTAAAAAAGGAATGGCAGATTCTGCTTGCTTAGCTTGTAATTTGATATTTTCAAAATACTGAACAGCATCGTAGGTGGTATATCCATACAATCCGTTAAAGGCTTTGTATTGGTCTGGAGAATCTGTCTGAATTAAATCAGAATAATATTGAAAAACCTCGTGAAAGTTTCTTTGTAATGGAGCATTGCTTAACACCTCATCTCTATAAATTAAACTTAAAGAATCGTTTTCTGCTTTTATATGAACCAAAGGATCTACACCTATAAATGTGTAACTGTCTTCTTTAGAATGATAATCTGACCCTTCTAACAAAACGGTGTTTGCAAAACGATCTCTAAATCTTAAGTATAATCCAACAGGAGTAACCGTATCGGCCATCTGCTGCTTAATAACTGTCTTAAATTGTAATTTGTTCATAGGTTTATACGCTATAAAAAAAGGCTTATCGTGAGATAAGCCTTTATATATTTATTTTATTAAAAATACACAATAATACTCACGCTTAATTAATTAAGAGAGTGCCACCACCAAGTATTTTTTATATCTAATTTCATTGAGACAAATTTAGCATAGATTTTTGAATTTGCAAATAATTTAGATTCTATTTCTTATCTCTTAAAAATATAAGAGTACTTGCAAAAAATCACAGTCTTAATATTTGATGCTTTTTACTAATTTCACAATAAATTTAAACGATATAAATAATGGATTGGTACTTAAAAGTTTTAAAACAGTACGCTGATTTTAATGGAAGAGCAAGAAGAAAAGAATACTGGATGTTCTTTTTATTTAACATACTTATTAGTTGGGGACTACAAGGAATCGCTTTAACTACAGGAAATAGCATTATAGGGTATATTGCTACTATGTACGGACTAGCTGTATTATTACCTGGTATTGGTGTTAGTATTAGAAGACTACATGATGTTAACAAAAGTGGATGGTTTATGTTTATTGCATTGATCCCTTTAGTTGGGATGATATGGCTTATTGTAGTACTTGCCAAAGAAGGAGACAAAGGTCCTAACCAATATGGTGTAGATCCTAAAAACCCTACCGATGAATTGGACGATATTGGAGTGGCACAAGTATAAAAAACTCCTAAAAAAAGCCTCTTTATAAAACAATAAAAAGGCTTTTTTATTTACATGTTTTGTGTGTAGTAGTTATAATCTTTAATAACTATATCTATAAATTCTATACTAGTTTGGTTATCTACGGGTTGTTGATTGGTAACTCCTATTATTTTTTCCTTAAGCTTTAACAATATTTCTTGGTCGTTTTTAGCTTTGGCTCTTAGGTAATGTTCTTTAATAATTCTTACATCATTGTCTGATAATTTAACAACCGAAGAATAGGTAGGTTGATAATTTGTTTGAATGTTTTCTTCTACAATAGTGTGACTTATATCTATCTTATTCCTAAGACTCACTACCGCGGTTCCAGAGGCTATTCCTCCTAAACGTTGAGATTTTTTAGTACTTCCTATAAGAATTAACGCTAAAAAACCCGAAAACATATTTACATCTACAATACGCATTACCCATCTTATAAAAAAATCTATAAAGCCAGTTTGGTAACCATCTATTTTTAAAACTTTAATCTTTAGAATTTTTTTACCTATAGTCTGTCCATTTAATAAGGTTTCTAGAGCTAGTGTGTAAAAAATAACAGGAATTAAAAAGACAATTCCTACCGCCATTACCGACCAATAATCTGGTGAGTTTATATATTTTCCTAGCTTTAAAATTCCAAATAAAATATAAGCCAAGACTGCTATGTAGGCAGATTTTATCATCACATCTATAAACCAAGCGAAAATCCTGTGATTTAACTCAGCCGTTTTAAAATCTAAGTTTACATTTTGGGTAGTTGTAATTTGTATTTCTGCCATTAAATCTAGTAATTTGATACCCTATGAGAGAGATTGCATTTATTAAACAAAATAAAGAAAAATGGTTGCGTTTTGAAAGTGCAATCAACGAAAAAAACATTGCACATCCAGAGGAACTGTCTAAACTTTATTTGCATCTAATTAACGATTTAGCTTTTGCTCAAACCTACTACAAAAAAAGCAAATTAGTAGTCTATCTAAATCATTTAACCATTTTAGCTTTTCAGAAAATATACAAATCTAAAAAGGAAGATAAAAACAGATTGTTGCACTTTTTTATGATTGATGTTCCCTTATTACTTTACAGTTATAAAAAATACATTTACTATTCGTTTGTTATTTTTGGTTTGTCTGTAGCCATTGGGCTTATTTCTGCAATTTACGATGACAGTTTTGTACGTTTGATATTATCTGATGGGTATGTAAACGAAACTTTAGAAAACATTAAAAACGGAAACCCTACAGCTGTTTACAAATCGGGATCTAACTGGGGAAGTTTTATAGGAATTACATTTAATAATTTATATGTAGGTTTAAAAGCATTTGTTTTAGGAGTTACTGGAGGCATAGGAACTGCTTATGTATTGTTACAAAACGGAATTATGCTAGGAGCTTTTCAGTACTTTTTTGCAGAACAAGGTGTTTTATTACAAAGTATAAAAGGAATTTGGATTCACGGTGCTATGGAAATTTTTGCTATTGTAATAGAAGGTGCTGTTGGTTTAATTTTAGGAGCTAGTATTTTATTTCCTAACACTTTAACAAGAGTAGACTCTTTTAAAAAGGGAATGCGAAACGGAATTAAAATTATGATTGCTACATTTCCTTTTACCATTGCTGCTGGTTTTTTAGAAGGCTTTGTGTCTAGATACGGAAATAGCATGCCCACCTTTTTAGCTTTGGTCATTATTTTAGGAACCTTAAGTATTATTGCTTATTACTTTTTAATTTATCCTTTTAAAATTGCCAAAAAAGTAACTTCAGATTTTACTTTAGTATGAAAATAACACAACGCATTACAACTCTATTTTTATTTGTTTGTGTTTTTGTGATGAAAGCAGCAAATGATACCATTGTTAGAGTAGAAAGAAAAATTCCAGACAACTACAAAGAAGCTTTTACTTCTAAAGATTATATTTATCAAGATCAAGAACCTCCGTTTTTTTTAAAACTAAAAATGTGGTTAGCTCAATTTTTATACAGTATCTACAACTTATTAGGCATTAATAGCAAAGAATTTTACTACGTTAAATTGGTGTTTTACACACTTATTATTATTGCAGCTATATACATAATTGCTCGTATGATTTTTTACAAAGAAGGAAATTGGATTTTTAAAAAATCTAAAAACAACTCTCTAACCTATCAAACAGAAATAGAAGAAATTGAATTGTCTGATTTTAATCTTTTGGTCAAAGAATCTGTAGACAACAATAATTACAGATTGGCTGTTAAGTATTATTATTTATGGGTATTGCAAAAATTATCAGAACAAGAAATTATAGAGTTAAGCAACCTTAAAACCAATAGTGATTACCAATTAGAAACAGAAAACACTCCCTATTTTCAAAACTTTAAAAGTGTTTCTTACTACTACAATTATATTTGGTATGGTGAATTTATGATTGATAAAGAAGCTTTTGAAAAAATTGAATCTAGCTACCAACAATTACTAAATCAACTAAAATAATGAAGAAAAAAGGATTTATTATTCTAGGAATTGTACTTGTAGTCTTGGTTATTATACTAGATAGTATTACTCCCAAAAAAATAATTTGGGAGAAAACGTACAACGAAAGCAACTCAAATCCGTTTGATTTGGAAGTGTTTTACAAACAACTACCTGCTGTTTTTAAAAACCATAAAATAGTGACCATTAAAAAAACTTTTTATGAGTATACGGAACAAAACCCACTAACAAAAAAGAAACAAAACAATATTTATATTAATATTGATGAGGGCTTTTTTCCGGACAAAATATCTACTAAAAAACTACTAAAATTTATTGGTAACGGAAATATTGCTTTTGTAAGTGCCAATGAATTTTCTAAAACTTTATTGGATAGTTTGGGTATTTTAAAAAGTAAAAAATCTAAAAACTCCATCAATACTCCTTATTTAAAACTATACCTAAACAATACTACAGACACTCTAAAAATAGCTACAAAACTTAAATACTCTCAAACCTATTTTAAAGACAGTATCCCTGTAAAATCTTTAGGAAAAGTTAGCTATACAACCAAAGACAGTGTGGTGAATACTTTTAGCAACTTTATAGAAATACCTTATAAAAAAGGATTTTTTTACCTCTATACACAGCCTGATGTTTTTACCAATTACCATTTGCTTGCAATACCAAATACGGACTATATAAATCAGGTTTTATCTTATTTGCCTAAAAAAGTTACAACAGCAAATACAAACACACAAACCATTTATTTTGAAAGCAATTTTAAAGGAGACCCAGATTTAGCAAACAGTCCTTTGCGTTTTATCAAAAAACAAAAAGAATTATACTTTGCATGGATTTTAATTTTGGTGGCTATTGCTTTATTTCTTCTGATCAATGCCAAGAGAAAACAAAAAATAATACCGATAATCCCAAAGGTTAGAAATACCAGTTTAGATTTTGTAGAAACCATTGCTACACTTTACGAAGAGGCTGACAACTTTCAGCCTATGATTGTACAGAAAATAAATATTTTCTACAAAAACATTCGTCAAAAACACAATATCATCACAGACAATACCAACGAAAAACTGGCCAAACAATTAAGTCTAAAATCGGGGTATGATGCACAAAAAACAAAAGAATTAATTCGTTTTATAAACGTACTTAAACAAAGAAATAGTTCATCTATTACCTTATTAAAAAAATTAAATAAAGAAATAGAAGACTTTAATAAAAAGACAAACGCATGGAAGAATTAGAATTTAGCAACCGTATAGATTTAACGGAGTTACACCAAGGAATAACCACCATTAAACAAGAAATATCTAAAGTAATTGTGGGACAAAAAGATATGGTTAATTTGTTATTAACCGCTTTATTATGTGAAGGTCATGTACTTATAGAAGGTGTGCCTGGGGTTGCCAAAACAATAACTGCAAAATTATTAGCAAAAACCTTAGCTATTGGCTATCAAAGAATTCAGTTTACACCAGATTTAATGCCATCGGATGTATTAGGAACTTCTATTTTTGATTTGAAAAAATCGGAATTTGAATTTAAAAAAGGGCCTATTTTTTCTAACCTGATTTTAATTGATGAAATTAACAGAGCTCCCGCAAAAACACAGGCTGCTTTGTTTGAGGTTATGGAAGAACAACAGGTAACCATAGACGGAATTAAATACGATCTGGAATCTCCTTATTTTGTAGTAGCCACTCAAAACCCTGTAGACCAAGAAGGAACGTACCGTTTACCAGAGGCTCAATTAGACCGTTTTTTGTTTAAAATTACGGTAGACTATCCTAACGTTACCGATGAAGTTGAAATTCTAAATAGAGAACATCAAGCCACACAACCTAAGTTAGATGCAGTGACCGCAAGCATTAGCAAAGAACAAATTATCGCGTATCAGCAACTAACAAAACAAGTAATTGTAGAACCTAAATTAATACAATACATTGCAGATATTGTGGTAAGTACACGTAGCAATTCCTTTTTGTATTTGGGAGCATCGCCTAGAGCTTCTATTGCTTTGTTAAAAGCCTCTAAAGCATTTGCTGCTATTAACGGAAGAGATTTTGTTACGCCAGAAGACATTAAACAAGTGGCAGTTCCGGTATTACAACATAGAGTAATTGTTACTCCAGAACGAGAAATGGAAGGAATTACGGCTGCACAAATTATTAACGATAGTATTCAATCTACCGAAATACCAAGTTAACTTTATGCCAAAATCCTCTATTATAAACAAACTAATAAAAGCTTACCAAAGCATTTACCTCAACCCTTTGTTTTTTTACATTTTGTTGGGACATGTGGTTTTGTTTGTGCTTAGCTTTTTTATCAAAGAACTATTTCTCTTTGGTCAATTGCTGCTTGCTGTATTTGTTGGAGTAGTTTGTTTTGATATTTTTCTTCTTTTTAAAAACAGATACGGAATTGAAGTTACTAGAACAATTCCCGAAAAATTATCTAACGGAGATAAAAACATCATTCGTATTGAGTTAAAAAACAAGTACACCATTCCTGTTTTTATTCAGATTATTGATGAGATTCCTGCACAATTTCAAATAAGAAATTTTTCTATCAATGCTAAAATAGAAGGCCAAAGCACCAAAATCTTTCCCTACGATTTAGTTCCTACTCAAAGAGGGCAATATCTTTTTGGAAACACGCATGTTTTTGTAAAATCGATCTTAAACTTAGTCACCAAAAAATATACTTTAGAAAAAGAAACAACAACCAAGACTTATCCTTCCTTTTTAAAACTAAAACAATTCGATTTAAAAACCATCAACAGTTTATCTTCTGCCTATGGGGTCAAAAAAGTAAGACGAATAGGAAATTCTTTTGAGTTTGAACAAATAAAAGAATACGTACAAGGAGACAATATTAAAGACATTAATTGGAAAGCTACCGCCAAAAAAAATCAATTAATGGTCAATCAGTTTGTAGACGAAAAAGCACAAAACGTATACATGCTTATAGACAGAGGTAGAACCATGAAAATGCCTTTTAACGGATTAAGTCTTTTAGATTATGCCATAAACGCATCGTTAATTGTTAGCAATGTTGTGATCCAAAAACAAGACAAAGCAGGTTTGTTTTCTTTTTCTAAAAACATAAATGACTATGTGTCAGCAGAAAGAAGAAATCATCAATTGGGTATGATTTTGGAAGCTCTCTACAATGTAAAAACAAATTACGAAGAAACAGATTTTGGTGTTTTATACAGTGCTGTTAAACAACACATAAGACAACGTAGTTTACTGTTACTCTATACTAATTTTGATAGTATGGATGCGTTGGAAAGACAAATGAATTATTTAAGAGCTATTAATAAAACTCACTTACTAATTGTTGTTTTCTTTAAAAACACAGAAATTATGGAACTTGCGAATAGAACAGTAAGTACAGAACAAGAAGTGATACAGAAAACTGTTGCAGAAAAATTTATTTACGACAAAGAGTTAATGATCTTAGAACTAAGCAAATACGGAGTGAATTCTATTTTAACAACTCCCCAAAACTTAACCATAGACACTATTAACAAGTATATAGAAATTAAATCTAAAGGATTAATCTAAAATATTATGACCAACCCACTTTTACAAAAATTTAACACACCTTACGGAACTGCTCCGTTTGAGCAAATAAAAAACGAACATTATTTACCTGCTTTTGAACAAGGTATTAAAGAAGCAAAACAAGAGATTGATGATATTACCAACAACAACGATGCTCCTACTTTTAACAACACTATTAAAGCCTTAGATTTTTCGGGAGCAAAATTAAGTAGAATTTCTTCTATTTTCTTCAACTTAAATTCGGCAGAAACCAATGATGAAATGCAAAAAATTGCACAAAAGGTTTCCCCTATTCTAACCGCTTTTTCTAACGATGTTAGTTTAAATACAGCGCTATTTAATCGTGTAAAAGAGGTTTACAACCAACGTAAATCTTTAGACTTAACGCCAGAAGAGTTGATGTTGTTAGAAAAAAAATACAAAGGATTTTCTAGAAACGGTGCCAATTTAAATGATGCTGACAAAGAAAAATTAAGAGCTATAGATACTGAACTTTCTCAATTATCGTTAACTTTTGGAGAAAATGTATTGGCAGAAACTCAAAATTTTGAATTGCACATTACTAATGAGCAAGATTTAAGCGGATTGCCAGAAGGCACTATAGAAGATGCCGCACAAACGGCAAAAGAAAAAAACAAAGAAGGTTGGGTTTTCACCTTAGATTTCCCTAGTTATATTCCTTTTATTACCTATGCAGATAATAGAGAACTTAGAAAAAAAATAGCCATTGCAGCAGGTAAAAAAGGATTTCAAGACAACAAATACAACAACGAAAAAATTGTTTTAAAAATAGTTGAATTGCGTGCTAAAAGAGCTCAATTATTAGGTTATAACAGTCATGCTCATTTTGTTCTAGAGGAGCGTATGGCAGAGTCCGCAGAAAAAGTAACATCATTTTTAGAGAACATGTTACAAAAAGCAAAACCTAAAGCAACGGAGCAATTTAATCAACTAAGCGAATTTGCAAAAAAAGACGGAATTGACTTACTTCAAAAATGGGATGGTTCTTACTATAGCGAAAAACTAAAACAAGAATTATTTGATTTTGACGAAGAAATTTTAAAACCTTATTTTCAATTAGAAAATGTTATCAACGGCTCTTTTGAAATTGCAAAACGCTTATACGGATTGCTATTTAAAGAGGTAAACAACATAGAAAAATATCATAAGGATGTTAAAACCTACGAAGTAACCAACGAAAACGGAGAGTTTATAGCCGTTTATTATGCAGATTTTCATCCTAGACCTGGAAAAAGAAATGGAGCTTGGAAAACAGGATACAAGAGTCAGTGGATTTTAGACGACCAAAATTCTAGACCACACATTTCTATTGTTTGTAACTTTACCAAACCTACAGAAACAAAGCCTAGCTTGTTAACTTTTAATGAGGTTACTACTTTGTTTCATGAGTTTGGACATGCCTTGCACGGAATGTTAGCCAACACGACATACCCTTCTTTATCGGGAACTTCTGTTTCTTGGGATTTTGTAGAATTACCTAGCCAGGTAATGGAAAACTGGTGTTTTGAACAAGAAGCTTTAGAGTTATTTGCCAAACATTACAAAACAGGAAAAGTAATTCCTAATGAATTAATTTTAAAAATTAAAAAGGCTTCTAACTTCTTAGAAGGTTTGCAAACTTTTAGACAAGTAAGCTTTGGAATCTTAGACATGGCATGGCACGGACTAAGTCCGAATAGTTTTGACAGCGACAACGTAATAACAAGTGTAAAAGAATTTGAATCAGAAGCATTTAAAAGCACACAATTATACCCTGATGTTCCAGAAAACTGTATGAGCACCGCATTTTCTCACATTTTTCAAGGAGGGTATTCAGCAGGATATTATTCTTACAAATGGGCAGAAGTTTTAGATGCAGATGCTTTTGAATATTTTAAAGAAACTGGAATTTTTAACAGAGATACCGCTACAAAATTTAAAGACTTTGTATTAAGCCAAGGAGGAACACAAAACCCAATGGACTTGTACAAAAAATTTAGAGGTCACGAACCTAAACCAGATGCTTTGCTAAAAAGAGCTGGATTGTTGTAAAAAATTCATTTGTATAAATTTAAAAGAGCTGTTTGTCTGGTTAGATCAAACAGCTCTTTTACTTTAAAAATAGTTAAATTCACAGTTTATAAACTAATTCCCATTTCTTTCCAGATTTCAACATCAACTTTAAAGCATGAAAATTTTAATTATTGAAGACGAACCTGAATTGCTAGAAAACATTAAGAATTCTTTAGAAAAAGAACAGTTTTTGGTAGAAACTGCATCAGATTACAATACGGCTATAGACAAGGTATTTGTCTACAATTACGATTGTATTTTGTTAGACATTATGTTGCCTAACGGAAGTGGATTAGATATTTTATCTCAATTAAAAAAAGCAGGAAAAGGCAAACATGTAATTATCATATCAGCAAAAGATTCTTTAGAAGACAAGCTAACAGGATTAGAATTAGGAGCCGATGATTATTTAACAAAGCCTTTTCATTTGGCAGAATTAAATGCCCGTATTAAAGTTGTACTTCGCAGAAATAATTTAGACGGGAAAAACATTCTTCAGTTTTGCAACACACAATTAGATCTAGATGAAAGGTTGCTTACTGTTGATGATAAAAACATCCCTTTAAACAGAAAGGAATTTGATATTCTTACTTATTTTTACCTTAATAAAAACAGATTAATCACCAAAACAGCATTGGCAGAACACGTGTGGGGAGACCATATAGACCAAGCAGATAATTTTGATTTTATTTATTATCAAATAAAAAACATCCGAAAAAAACTACAAGAATCTAATGCTCAAATAAAATTTGAAGCTGTTTATGGAGTAGGGTATAAAATAGTAGAAAATGAAGCTTCTTAATCAATCTCTTAAATACCTTTCTGGCTCTATACTTATTATTATTACATTATGGGCAGTTGTTTTTTATTTAAACATGTTGCAAGAGATAAAAAAAAGTATTGATGAAGGCTTAGAAAACTACAAAAGAATCATCATTCAGAATGCTAAAAAAGATCCTACTATCTTAACAAAAACTTACTTTGATGAAAGTTTTTTCACCATTCATAAAATAAACAAAAAAGAAGCTTTTACAATTAAAGACCAGTACAAAGACACGTTATTGTACATGCAAGATTTTGATGATGAAGTACCCGAGTCTGAACCTGTTAGAATGCTAACAACTGCCTTTAAAATTGACCACAATTACTATTTGTTAAACGTTGCCAACTCTATGGTAGAAGAAGACGATTTAATTAAAGAATTACTGTATGACATTGTGGTACTCTATTTATTTTTGGTTTTAAGTATTATATTAATTAACAATATTATGCTTAAAAAATTATGGCATCCTTTTTATAGTTTTTTAAATCAGTTAAAAATTTACAAATTAGGAAACACCCAAAAACTCCCCAAAATAACAACAGAAACAAAGGAGTTTATGGATTTGCAAAAAGCTGTAAATACGTTACTTGAACAAAATTTAGCAGTTTTTGAACAACAAAAACAATTTATAGGAAATGCCTCACATGAGCTGCAGACTCCCTTGGCTATTACCACCAACAAATTAGAGTTGCTGTTAGAAGATGAACAACTTAACAAAGAGCAAGCAAATACGGTTTCTGATGTTTTTAAAACCATCCAAAAACTTGTTCAACTAAATAAATCTTTATTGCTATTGTCTAAAATAGACAACAAACATTTTTTTAACAACAAAGTCGTTAATATAAACAAAACTACACATGACATTTTAGAGCATTTACAGGATTTTTCTTCGTATAAAAACATTTCTATTTCTTGTAAAGAAACGGCTCAATTATCTATAGAAATAGACATTGCTTTGGCCAATATTGTTGTTTCTAATTTAATTAAAAATGCTATTATTCATAATACCAATAATGGCTCTATTGAAATCTTTATTGACACCAATTCTTTTACCATAAAAAATACAGGTATAAACAAATCTTTAGATGCTAATCAAATTTTTAATCGCTTTCATAAATCTACTAACAAAACAGATGGTTCTGGCTTAGGATTGGCTATTGTAAAGGCAATTTCAGATTTATATGGTTTTTCAATTGTTTATTCTTTTAAAAAAAACTCACATTGTTTTAACATAAACTTTACCATTCGTTAACAATTCCCAATTCTTTCCATAATTCAGTTATTTCTTTGTTGTATAATTTAAAAATCATACACAAAATGAAACATTCAGTATTAATTGCCACAACGCTATTAACATTTGGTTTTACACAAGCTCAAGATCTATTCACTAGCGAAATTCCTTCTGTTATTTTAAACAATTTTAATCTTAAATATCCTAAAGCTAGGGATGTAGAATGGGAAAGAAAAGGAACCAATTACGAAGTAGAATTTGAAACTAATTGGAATAAAGACCATGAAATATGGTATAGTGCCACTGGGGAAATTGTAAAACACAAAGAAGATATTTCTAAAAAAGAATTGCCTGAAAAAATTCAGAACAAAATCAATATTGATTTTAAAGGTTATTACATAAACGATGTAGAGCGTGTTGTTGCCTACAATAAAACGCATTACAAAATGGATGTAAACGCTCTTTTAAAAGATAACTGGGAAATTGTCATCGATCAAAACGGAGAAATTTTAAGTAAAAATAGAAATTAAAAACAATGAAATATTTTAATTTTAAAACAACCACCGTTCTTTTTCTGTTTTGTTTAAACCTAACTTGTTTTTCTCAAATTACACCTCCAGGTTTGGGTAAAGATGTAAATACCGTTAGTTGGTTTGCATTGGGACTTAAACAAAACCTAAACAAGAGTAAAACAGCATCTTCAACCACTTACATTGGTCACAGTTCCTCTAGTACTATTGATGACACGAACCCTTTTAACAAAAGTGCTCTTTATGTTGTAAATCAGGAAATTAGTCATCATTTTAAAGAACATTGGAAATATTCTGGAGCTTTGAGTTATAGATGGCAAAATTTTTACCATTTAACTGCTCCTTATGATAGAGATAAATCTTTGTCTAGGCAAGAAATAAGGACTTACGCACGTTTTTCTTATTTAACAAAAATCCGTCAATTAGATTTTTCTTTGACCTATAGACCTGAATTTCGTTGGTTTTATAATAGTGATTTTACTCCCTATCATGAATCATTTCAATTTAGATCTAGGATTGCAGGAAAGCTTAGTAAATCTTTAAGCGCTAGACAAAAGATAATTTTTACTACAGAATTGTTATTTGCGACAAGTAAAACTGAAAAATGGAGTTCGTTAGAATATCACGAAAGTAGATTTTCTTTATATTATTCGATGTTATTCCCCAAACAAAAAACCACCTTTAATATAGGTTATATGAATAATTTATTAGGAACACAATTTTCTAAAGACACTCATTATTTAGCTATTGATATTACGCTTAACAATCTATTTCATATCTAAAAAATTAAGAGCTGTTTGTCTGGTTAGATCAAACAGCTCTTTTTTTGTATTTTTAAGTAAAATGATTTTTTATGAAATCTCACTGTTTAAAAATTTCTGTTTTTCTAATTCTCATTGTAACTGCATTCCACTGTAGTTCTCTTAAAAACAAACCTCAGCAGACTCAAAAAGACATTAGTGTTACGGATACCATTGCCATTGTTAACAAAGATGCTGATTACAAAATTATTATTATAGATCCCGGTTTTAATACTTGGTTATTGAGCAATGCCAAACAAAGAGGTTATTATTCTCAAGGTTATTTAGAAATTAAAAACAATCTTTTTGTGACCAATTGGAATATAAAAGCCTCCAATCCATCAGCTTCCTACAGAGATTTGTATACTATGCAAATTAATTACGACTCTACTATAAATTATGGATACGAAGTAAATTATCTGTTGTATAATTACTTTGTTTATTTCCAACAAAAGTATCGTCAAAACTTATCTAATGGTTAGCAAACTTATTGCCTCTTACAAACAACCGAGTCGTACTCAAAAAAGAATCATAGAATTTTCGTTCTTATTTGTTTTCTATCCTATTTTTTTAGGACTCAACTCCATTCCATTAAAAATTAGGTTAAGCTTTGCTCCTTTTATTTTGTGTTACCTCATTTTTTTAAGTTACAAACACAGAAAAAGTTTGTTTAAAAAAAGAAAACAAATCAAACCTAAAAGCTTTTGGTTAAACGCTACTCTTCGTTTGTTAGTGGTTGCCTTTGTTACCGTTTTATATGTTTTGTATATGGATGCAGATTTACTTTTTAAACCCGTGCTAACACAAACTACTTTGTGGGTTAGAATGATTTTTATTTACACCTTTTTTTCAGTGCTCCCGCAAGAGTTTATTTACAGAGTTTTTTACTTTAAACGCTATCGATTTTTATTTAAAAACAAACACACTTTTTTTATCACCAACGCACTGGTATTTTCTATTGCACACTTAATGTTTAACAGTCCTTTGGTATTATTGATCACGCTTATTGGTGGTTATATTTTTGCCTACACCTACCACAAAACAAAATCTATGTTCTGGGTAAGTGTAGAACATCTTATTTATGGATCTTGGTTATTTACCGTGGGTATGGGTAAAATGATTGGGTTTCCTATTTGATATTTTTAAAAAATCAACAAAAAGCAGAAAAACGTTATTTGATGATTTTTGACTAAAACACTAGCTTGGTTTTATTTACTTTTGTTACACACAAGAAAAAACAATTTTCATGAACAAGTACGATGTAACCGTAATCGGTTCTGGACCCGGAGGATATGTAGCAGCTATACGTTGCGCACAATTAGGATTAAAAACTGCTATTATAGAAAAGTACAGCACTTTAGGAGGTACTTGTTTAAACGTAGGATGTATTCCTTCTAAAGCTTTATTAGATTCGTCTCACCACTATCACGATGCCTTAACTCATTTTGAAAAACACGGAATTGGTGTAGACAATGTCTCTTTAAATTTTGAGCAAATGATTACTCGTAAAGCAGAAGTAGTTTCTCAAACCTGTTCTGGAATTGATTTTTTAATGGACAAAAATAAAATTGATGTTTACGAAGGTCGTGGAGAATTTTTTGACACAACTCACATTAATATTCATAAAAATGATGGTTCTGTAGAAAAAATTGAATCTGCAAAAACCATTATCGCTACAGGATCTAAACCTGGTTCTTTACCTTTTATCAATATTGATAAGGAAAGAGTGATTACCTCTACCGAAGCTTTAAAATTAAAAGAAGTACCTAAACACTTAATCGTGATTGGTGGTGGAGTTATTGGATTGGAATTAGGACAAGTTTACAAACGATTAGGTGCAGAAGTTTCTGTAATAGAATACATGCCTAAAATTGTTCCAGGAATGGATGCAATGTTGTCTAAAGAATTGCAAAAATCATTAAAAAAACAAGGACTTAAATTTTTTGTAAGCCATAAAGTAACTTCTGTAACCAATACCGGTGATGGAGTTAAAGTTACTGCTGACAACAAAAAAGGAGAAGAAGTTGTTTTTGAAGGAGATTACTCTTTAATTTCTGTAGGTCGTATTCCTTTTACAACAGGATTAGGATTGAATAATATCGGAATTAAAACAACTCAAAGAGGACAAATAGAAACCAACGATCATTTACAAACCAACATAGAAAACATTTATGCTATTGGTGATGTAGTTAAAGGTGCCATGTTGGCTCACAAAGCAGAAGAAGAAGGAACTATGGTTGCTGAATTGATTGCAGGTGAAAAACCACATATTAATTACAACTTAATTCCAGGTGTTGTTTATACTTGGCCAGAAGTTGCTGCAGTTGGTAAAACAGAAGAACAATTAAAAGAAGAAGGAATTGCATACAAAGCGGGTTCTTTTAACATGAGAGCTTTGGGTAGAGCAAGAGCAAGTATGGATACTGATGGAGTTATTAAGGTATTAGCAGATGCTACTACTGATGAAATTTTAGGAGTACACATGATTGGTGCTCGTGCTGCAGATATGATTGCAGAGGCTGTAGTTGCGATGGAATTTAGAGCATCTGCAGAAGATGTTGCTAGAATGTCTCACGCACACCCAACGTATACAGAAGCTATTAGAGAAGCTTGTTTAGCTGCTACTGGAGACAGAGCAATACACGCATAATAGCTACCACCACTTATTTATAAAAAAATCCCTCTTGAAAAATATCAAGAGGGATTTTTTATGGGTTAATTTTTTACTTCTTTGTAATCTAAACTTATTTTATGGATATCATAAACATTCGTTTTTATACATTCAAATTTTTGTGGATTGAATATAGCTAAATTGTATCCAGAAGAATCTAACGAACTTTGATATTCTACTCCATCAAACCCTAAGGACTTTATATATTCTGATATATACTGAGTTGGAATATAATCTAATTCTTTATCTTGTTTTCTTATAGGTAGCGATATTTCTTTTTGTAAAGTTTTAATAAAAACCCCATATATAATAAATGACTCTAAAGAATCGTTTTCAGACCAGGGAATTATATCATATTCTGGTGTTCTTAAATCTAAAATATTTACATCTTCTTTTAACCTAAACTCTCCTACGGTTACATAATCATACAAACTAGCCCTTGTTTCATACAGAGTAGTTTCAATATTACTCCCTAAATATAAGTAAGAAATACCTTTGGGGTTTGCTCTACCACTTGAAGCAAATTTACTAGGTGGATTCCACATTTCTCCACACTTATATCCAACTTTGCTTGAAATTCTACATCTATAAAAACTTTCTCCTTTTTCAATTGTTTTTTTAAATGTTTCTCCTTTAAAAATTATTCTTAATTCTTCTAGATTAATTAAGTTCTCTTCATTTATATGAAACCTATTTTTAAATTTTATTTCTTCTTTAAATCTATCCCAAATTGTATGAATTTCACTAGACTTTACATCTAAAACCTTTTTTGAACGAAAAGAAACGTTATTACTCATTAAATCAGAAAACTCTTCACTCTCATCAATTACAATTGATTTAAATAATTTCTCACTGTTAGTTGTACAATTATCTTCTAAAACAGTAAAATCTTCATTTATTGAATCCCATAAAGAAACTTTAGACTCTTTATCAACCTCATACAAATTAATAATATTCCTAAAAAAATACAATAGCCTTTTAGTTGAAAATATGTTTACATCTACAGAACCACAAAACTCACAATTACCAAATTCTTTATTAGATTTAATAATGTTAGTTAAATAAGAACTTGTAAAACAGTTTACACAACAATTCATTTTTTAAATATTCTTAATAATTAATTCAATATGATTAATTGTCGATATTTTTTTAATGCTTCCTAAACCAGGGAAATGTCCATCCTTATATAAGTCCTTAAATATTTTAATACCTTGAGTTTCTGTAATGTTAGTTTGCTCACACCATGTTACTAACTTTTCTAATGCTTCGGCAAACTTTCCTCCAATATCTGAAGAGTCTTGATTTGACTCTGAAGTAAAATGACGAATTTTAATTTTATCATTTTCTCTATATGTTAAATGAATAACAACCGCTCTAGGTAAAAAACCAGATTCAGAATAAACATCTCCTATTGTTAAAAAATCACTAAATCCAATAAACCCATCTGTTTTATAATATTTAAACTCTTCAGAAAAATCATCATCTATAGTATTTAAATAATCTGAATTTCTATCTAACTTTTCAAAATAGTCATCTAAGCTAACTCTAGTCACATTGTTAAATTCTCTGTAATATCTCCTACTTGTTTTTTCAAAATAGATAACATTGTATTTTATATTGACTTGCTTGTTTAAATATTCTAAAGAACTTTCTTGTATTTGTGAAGTATGTATAAAAGTAATTCCTTTATAATCAAGATTTAAATTATTAAGAAAATCTAACATGACCAATAAGTTATGTTCAGTATGTTTATCTACTATAACTGCTAACTGAAAGTTAGAGTAACCATCCAACTGCTCTTTTAATATATTAAGTATTCTTTCTGGAGTATCAGGAGAGTTTTGTAAACTACCAACTCTAGGATTTATAATATAGTTAAAATTAACCTGTGACTTGATTAATTTTTTTAGTGTAGATTTAAGTGTACTCGAATCTTTTACAGGTTCAATTATTGGTGATATCTTATTGCTATTAATTGACATTAGCGGTGCTAATTCTCTTAATGCTATCAACTCAAACTGTTTACCTCTTAAATACGGGAAATACATTTTACACTTGTTTTATTTAGAAAGGAGTTTAATTCCTCATATTCTAATTTAGAAAAATTTAAAGAATAACAAATATGCTTTAAAAAAGCAGGTACTTTTTTTTCTTTTAATAACTCTGGACACTTTATATTTCTTTCTTTTAATACCTTGATTGCTGATCTTTGAAAATCAATGATATCAATTTTTCTTGAAAGTCTATAGCACTCCTTAAAAAAAAGAGTATTTGGCACACTAGGTATTTTTATGAAGTTATCCTTCAAGACATTAATATACTCGTTTTTTCTTAAAGATTTAAATATTACCGAATAATCTAACTCTTTTGAATAGTTTTGAGCAGATTTAATTTCCTTTAAACTATTTCTTTTAGTTAATTCTATTATTCCAATAGTAGAATCTTTATAAGCTTCAACTATTTTTTGAATATGCTTAGAACTTGTTACTATATAAACCTCTGTAGCAAAAGAATAATAATCATTAATCTGTTTCTCCAATTTATTAAGACTATCCAGTTCTGTTTTAATCTCAAAAACCCTTGCATTTCCATTTAATAACACAAAATCCGCAATCGAATTTCCTATTTTAAATTCATCTAAAACAATAGTGTTTTCTAAACTATATTTCTGAATTAACTTTTTATTAATTAAGACATTTTTATATATATATTCATTTCTATACGATGTTAATAATTGATTATAGACCCCTTCAAACAACTCAAGGTTAGTAACATGTTTAGTAAATCTTACGTGTTTTTCAATTCTAGAAAAAGTATTCTCATAATCTTTCATTCTAACAATTTTTTTAAAATTGGCAGTTGAAAACAATTGAGACAAACTCCTTAAAGACTCTATATTTTTATCAATAATCATTATTCAACAAAATTACAAAAATTTAAAAGTTCAAGAATCATTAATGGTTTTTACTTTTCGTAATACATAACCAAACTAGCTTTTGCTATGGTATTGGCATTTATATTATAACCAACTATGGCTGGATTGGTCGTAGATTTAAGTCCTAATTTTTCAGTTTTTAAAGCATAAACAGTTAGTACATATTGATGCAATCCGTGCCCTTTTGGCGGACAAGGACCTCCATAACCAGAAACTCCATAATTGGTAATACTTTGCACGGAATTTTCAGGAGCTAATTTTAAAGAAACATTTCCAGCATTGCTAACCAATTCATTTATATCTGTAGGAATATCAAATACTAACCAGTGCCACCAACCACTTCCGGTAGGAGCATCTTTATCATAAATGGTTACTGCAAAACTCTTAGTTCCCTCGGGAGCATTTTCCCAAGACAATTGTGGTGATTCATTTTTACCTGTGCATCCAAAACCATTAAACTCTTGTGTAACCGTAGCCTGACCACCAATTGTTTTACTACTTAATGTAAATGTTTTTTGAGCGAATAAGGTATTTGCTATCATTAACAATAGTAAACTTAATTGATACTTTTTATTTTTCATGTGATTCATTTTTAGTTTTGTTAAAGTTAACAATTCAACATTAAAAAACAGAAAATGTAGTTTTATAATCACAAGTAGATCCTGCCAAAACGTTTTTTTAATTTTACCTTTATACTAGTTTCATTTATACAAAAGATCATCATTATGTCTAAAAAAATAACTTGGGGAGTTTTAAGCACCGCTAATATTGCTGTTAAAAAAGTAATACCCGCCATGCAATTAGGAACGTATTCCGAAATCAAAGCAATTGCTTCTAGAAATCTTGAAAATGCAATAGAAATAGCCAAAGACTTAAACATTGGTACAGCTTACGGAAGCTATGATGAATTGTTAAACGATCCTACTATTGAAGCAGTATACATTCCGCTACCCAATCACTTGCATGTAGAATGGATTTTAAAAGCTTTAAAAGCAGGCAAACATGTTTTGTGTGAAAAACCCATCGGCTTAAATGCAAAACAAGCCAAACAATTGTTAGAGCAAACGCAACAATATCCTAAACTTAAAGTGATGGAAGGATTTATGTATCGCTTTCATCCGCGTTGGAATGTTGTTAAAGAACACATTAAAAAAGGGACTATTGGTGATTTAAAAAATATTCACAGCACATTTACTTATTACAATGTAGACCCTACAAACATTAGAAATAAACCAGAAGTGGGTGGTGGTAGCTTGTTAGATGTTGGATGTTATTGTGTTTCACTCTCTAGATTTTTGTTTGAAGAAGAACCTATAAAAGTACTCGCAAATATAAATTACGATCCTGTACTTAAAACAGATTATTTAGTTTCTGCTATTTTACAATTCCCTAAAGGAACAGCTACATTTACGTGCTCCACACAACTTTTAAAAAGAGAATATGCAGAGATTATTGGAACAGAAGGAGCGATTGAGATTCCACATTCTTTTATTCCATCCAAAGATGATGAAAGTAAAATTGTAATTGCAAACACCTCAGAACACAAAGAAATTGTTTTTAAAAAATGCAATCAATATACCTTGCAAGGAGATGCTTTTTCTTTGGCCATTCTTAACAATACTGAAGTTCCTACATCTTTACAAGATGCTTTGGATAATATGATTGTGATAGACCAATTATTTAAAAGTGGAAAAGAGCAAAAATGGATAGAAATTAATCACTAATGAAAAAACCAATCCCCACACCCAAAGCTTGTTATTTAATAAAAGACAAAGCTTATGCTTATTGTACCTGTAACCAGAGTGAAATCAAACCTTATTGTGATGGAACTCATAAAGGAACTACCTATAAGCCCTTATTATTTAAAGTAACCCAAAACGAAAAAACATTTTTATGTACTTGTGGCAGTACAAAAACAGCTCCTTATTGTGACGGGTCTCACTAATTTAGATTCTATCTTAAAGCATTTTTATATAGTTTTAACCAACAACTAAAACAAATAAATTTATGCCTGTAATAGAACTAAAAAAAGGAAAAACGTATAAATACTGTACCTGTGGTCATTCACAAGTAATGCCTTTTTGCGATAGTGCACATGCAACTAAAGGTGGAGGAAAACCAATTCTTTTTACTGCAGAAAAAGATGGGGATGTTGCTTTGTGTGGTTGCGGAAAAAGCCAAAACAAACCTTATTGTGACGGTTCACATGCCAACTAATAAAAAATCCCAACTTAAAAATAAGTTGGGAGTTTTAACTCTTTCTCTTATTCATTATAATATATACTACTCTATTAAATAGCTACTTTATATCTGCGTTTAAAAACCTCAGAAATAGAATTCTTATATACCTATGTGTTATTCTATTTTACGAATCGCATTATTTTTGTTTCCACCTGGTATCGGACTCATTCCTTCTGAAATGTATAAATTCTCCCCATCTGAAGTAATACCTGTTGGATTACCAAAACTACCTTGTTGACTAAAATTTCCTTCTACAAAAGGTCCATCCACATATCCAACAGTATTAAACAGAAGTGTAGTTGCTCCTGTTGCAATGTTAATTTTCTTGAGAGTTCCATAACTAGGACTTGCCGTATAAACATATACACCATCTGTAGCAACTGCCTCAACATTAAGCCCAGCTGTTCCAAGAGTTACTGCCGAATATGTTGTCATATCAATTTTATATACGGAATCCGAAGCAGAACTTGCAACGTATAAAAAATTACCATCAGTAGTAATTCCATTTAATCTTGTAGAAATACCAATAACAGTATGTTTTGTAAAAGTTCCTGTACTAGCATCCATTTCATAAATTGTACTGGTTTCCTCTTTAGTAACGTATAATTTTTTATTGTAAAAAGTTACTCCTTTTACAAATTCATCAAAAGTAGCTAAGGTAGTTACTGTACCATCTAAAATTTTTATTTTAGTCACTGATTTATTTGAAGCAATATAAATATAAGTTCCATCATTTGTAATACCTGTTGTTGATGGCAGTACCCCCCCTATTGTTACAAGTGTAGTTACCTCTTTAGTTTCTATATTTATTTTTCTTATGTTAAAGTTTAACTGCGTGGTAGATTTTGCTTGTTCTACTACATATAAATTATCTCCATCGGTTGTAATTCCTAACGGGTTTGTAAATGAAGCTTCTTCACCTATACCATCTGAGTACCCTACAACACCTTTTTTTCCTACAAAAGTAGATACGGTTTTACTTAAATTTAATTCTCCATCTAAAATAGAACCTCCTATTAACCCCGTTTTAATATCAATTTCATCTATTTTAACAACCTCTTTTAATGATGCATAAAAATTATTATTTGATGTTTTAAAAACATTCACTTCATTAATAGTATTATCTGTTTTTAAAGACAGTCTGTATGACAAATCACTTGAGGTATCTTTCCATACATACTCCTTACCATCAATATCAAAACTAGGTAGTTCTATTTCATCTCCATCGTTTTTATCAGGATCAGTATCTATAAACAACATTCCTGAACTAGAAAATGTAAGTGTTAATTTTTGATTTTCTACAAAAGGACCACCTATTAATGCGGTATCTGTATTAAAATTCACTATCTGAGTAGGGTAATTTGTTTTTAATAAAGCGATAAACTCTTCTTGAGCATCAGTAAGTGATTCGCTTTCCATTGCTGAATCTTCTTTACTACAAGAGGATAAGATTAAGAGTAAAAATAAACTTAGTAATTTGATTGATTTTAACATTTTATTGAGGTTTTAATTATAACAATAATTTCACTTACAAAACTATTGAGCTAAAAGTTGTTCTATATTTATATTAGCACTTAACTTATCTCATAAACAGCTCATGAGACATCTTGAAGCCTTTTATATACTGCATCGGTTTTATTTGTCTTGTTTTTAAATACGCTATAAAAAGTAGTTCTGCTTTTAAAACCAGACAATTTAGAAATGGCATCTATGGTTAATTCTTTGTGTTTTGCATTACTATGTTCTTTTTTCAAAAAAACACATAAAACCAAACACTATAATTCCATTTTATCAAATAGAACTTTGTTATTTTCAGATAAAAAAGCATGACAAGCGTTATACATTCCTTCTACATATTTTTTGCTATCAACATTTAACCAAATTGCATTTTTCACTGAAACATCCTTTAATTCATCTAAAAAACTATTTCTTTCTCCTATTTGTACATCTTGGTAAGCTTTGGCTTTAAAGGTTTGTTTCTTTAAAATTCCATTTATTTCTATAGATTCATCAAGAACACTTTGATATTGAGCCTCAAAATACAATCCTTTTTTTCCAGATCCTATGGTATAATTTGTGGCCAGCTGGTAAGTTTTAGCAGCTCCTTTAAAACCTACACTACCAAATATCCCTAATTTTGTTTTCTTTTTCTTATTTACAATCATTTCAGAATCTGCCAACCTAGGGTTTATTAAGATTTCAGATTTTGCAGAAACAATTCCCTTTTTACTTTTTGCTGAAGCAAACATTAAATAAAGATTTACATCTAATACCAAAGCATCCTCTAATTCATCAGATAATTTAGGATTTTTAAACCCTTCTCCCATAAAACTTTTTTTAACCTTACCACTTTTTTTAGCTTGGTAAAACTGTGTGTGTCCTGTAGGGCAACCTGTTAATATTCCTGGCGTACTAGAATTGATGATATAAGGACCTTTGGCAGATTCATACCCTTCAAAAAACTTTAGCCCTTTAACTTCTTCAGCGGTAATTATTTCTATGCCTTTGTCTTTAAAATCTTGTATAAAATCTTGATAAACTCTGTCTATTTCTCTTTGAAAATCTTCTTTTATAAGACCTGTAATTCCAACAGCTGCATTTGCTTCTGCATTTCCTGTTTTTAAAAAATTACCTTTTCTTTTAAAAGCATAATTTTCTCTAAATATTTCTACCCCAACATTAAAAGAGTTGATAAATAAACGTTTAGGAGCTTTTTTGAAATTACGTAGACCGAAGGTTCCAAATTTTTCTTTTTTAATTTTTACTTTCCCTATATCTTGAGCATTAATGCTTAGGGTTGCTAATAAAAGGATTGCTATTAATTTTTTCATAATTTACCGTTTTGTATATTATTCTTTAAATACTGTTATTTTATAATTCATTGTCATATACCAACCTGTAACAGGTTTCTTACCTATTTCTACACCAAATACTTGCTTAAACCAACCTTCTTTTTGGGGTCTAAGCATCCATTCAAATCCTCCTCTATAACCAATAGAGGAAATATCTTCTGTATAAGCATTGTCTGACACACGACCTCCTACTAGAAGTAAGTCTATATAATATCTTGTTCTACCACTGTTTGAATATTTTCTTCCATCAGTCTCAATCTCCACAAAAACTTGTTTAATTTTTTGAAAACCAATGTAAGTTCCAAACAAACTATAGTTTGATTCTATATCTCCATCTTCAATAAGAAAACCTGCTGATTTTTGATACAATCCACCTCTTGCCCCATATTCATTCCTATAGGTCCCTTTAACATTTAAAAGTGTGTTTTCTACCCTACCCCCACTTACTAAACGACTTTTTAAAAGTATATCAAGATCCTCTTTTATATAAGTTTTTTTTAAACTGTAAAAAACACCTAACTCAGTATTTACACCTCCACTACCGTTAAGATTTAATACATTAACATTAAACAAACCTTCTGCTTTAATTTGGTCTGTAAGTTTCCAAAATCCACTAGCTCCTAATGCTACAGAAAATTCTGTAATGTCAAAATTCATACTTAAAGGAACTAAATCAACATTTATATAGCGTTCAGATATAATATCTGGATCATCAGCCGTTACTTTATAATTAACCCTTTGTGAATATATATTTGTAGTAAGAAAAGTTATGATCAATAAAAATTGAATGTGTAGTTTTATCATTTATTTTTAAAAATTTACATTATTAAACTCTCCGTTTATTTCTATTGGAGTAGATTGAAAATTTTCTGCATAAGTACCCTTAAATTCAAAATTCCCTGAAATAACTCGTCCATTAGTTCTATCTACCTTTGAAATATAAATAGTTAAACTTGTTTGAGATTCAAAACCACTAAACCTTAATGTAGCATTAGATTTATAAATGTTCTTTTTAATTAACTCATCTGTATCTGTTAGCAGTAAATCATAGGTTCCAGTTCCTAAAACGAAGACTAATTTTATGGTTTCATAAGTCTCACTATCTGTTTTATACGAATCTATATCACTAGATACTTTAGCACATTCATCTCTAATTCTACCGTTTTTATCGCCGCACTCTGGTTCATTGTCATGCTCCATAATACATGACGATAATCCTAATATGAACACTAAACTTATTCTTAAAATGTATTTCATTTTTATTAAATTTTTAAAAGCCAACACCTATTCCTATTTGTGAACGCTGAATACTATTTCCTATTTCTACCAATCCGTTAACCAATTCAAAAGACAAAAACCATCTATTTTTTCTCAACTGTAAATTTTGATTTAAAAAAGTAGGAGTTTCTCCATCGGGAACAGTTTTATCAGGATCTAACATATATGAGAAAGCATAAGCCCCTTCATAATGTAATTCTAAACCAAAAAGTAGGTTTATGTCTAAAAATACCGCTGGACCACCAGATAAAAAAGGGTAACTATCACCTATGTTGTTTTCATCTTGAGACTCTAGTTCAATACCATGTGTATATCCTCCTAAATGGCCACCTACCGAAAACTGTACATGATCTTTGGATACGACAGCCCAACCAAAATTGTACCAGCCCATTAAACTGGTTAGCACGGGTAATCCGGATTTATTAAACAATTGATCTCTACTTTCTTTAAACAGTGGAGATATTAATTGTGGCACAAAATCGCTTAATTTAGTGCGATAACTTCTTTGAAAACCTCCTGCTTTAAAATTTGACTTATAAAATGATAAATCCGCAGAATACATGGCCACATACCTATCATAAGTTTTATCACTCCAAGTGTTTTCTGCTTTGGCATAAATTGCAGAAACCTGCCATACTGAATTGTCATCATAAAAAGAATTAGACAATTGTGCATTTGTTTTTAATGAAGAAATACATAAGAACAGTAGCAAGGTTAGTTTTGTACAAGAATTATTTATCATAGCTATAATTTTATACTCCTAGAATTTGACCTGAAATAATAATTTCTTGATCCTTAGAGTTTATATTTTTCATGATGAAATCATTTTATTCATCAAAGTAAAAACATAAAACAAAAATTGTAAATAGGGTGTTTACCGTAATTTAGTGCAAGTCCATTTCGTAGGTAAACCTAATAAGTCCAGCTACATTATGTACTTTTAACTTTTTCATTAAATTAGTTCTGTGGGTATCTACGGTTCTTGGGCTGATAAACAACACCTCGCCAACTTCTTTATTCGTCAACCCTTTGGACAGTTCTTTTAACACCTCTAATTCTCTTTTAGAAAGATCTTGTAGTATTAATTTATTCTGATTTGCTTTGTATAACACTTCTGATTCTGGAGTTTTTTGATTCGATAAATTTTGATCAAATATTCTTTCTCCACAACTCACTTCTGTAATTACATCTATTAGAACAGATGATGTAGACGTTTTTAACAAATACCCATGTACACCAAGTTCAAACAACATTTTTATAATTGATTTTTCTTGATACATAGACAGCATTATAATTTGGGCAGGTAATTTATTTTTTAAAATATATTTTGCACAATCTATTCCGTTCATTTTAGGCATTTCAATATCTAACAATAAAACATCTACATTGTTTTGTTCTATAAAGTCAATTGCTTCTTTACCATTAGCCACCACTCCCACTACTTGTAAATTTGTAGCGGTGTGTAGACTATTTTTAATTCCTTGTGCCATTAAAGGATGATCATCTGCTACTAACACTTTTATCATTGTAACGGGATTTTAATAGTTATAATAGTTCCTTTATTTTTAGCAGACTCCACTTCTACCGTTCCCTGTAACAAAGCTGCTCTTGTATTTATATTATCTAAACCTACACCATGTTTTAAGCTAAAAACATTAAAACCAACTCCATCATCTTCTACTTTTAACAATACATTTTTTTTATTTTTTATGAGTAAAAAAGACACTCTTTTGGCTTGACTATGTTTGATAATATTCTGAAGTAATTCTTGAGACATTCTATATAAATTATGTTCTATTTTGGCAGAAAACCTTCCTGTGATATTAAATTCCGTAAACTCAAACGTCATTCCTGTATACTCTAAACTAGACTCTAACAAATCTTCTAAAGCAGATTTTAATCCTAAATCTGTTAATGCTTTAGGCATCATTCTATGCGAAACATTCCTTAAATCTTGATTTACAATACTTAATTCAGATGCTATTTTATTGATTTTTTCTTCAGATATCTCGGCTTCATTATTTCTCATACATAAAATAACAGTTCCTATTTTTTGAACAATTCCATCGTGTAACTCTTTAGCAATACGAATTCTTTCTTCCTCTTGACTATTTAACATTTTTTGCAAATACGATTTCTCTCTCTTTTGATTTTGCTCTAACACCAATTTATGTTTGTAACCAATAGCTAATGAAAAACAGATGTTTTCTAAGATTAAACCTATATAAAAAACAGTAAATCGTATTTCGTTGGTTTCATCTCCTCCTAAAACATGATGTAACAAAACCCCTGTCATAGAACTGACAAACAAAATAAACGAACCCCAAATTATATAGTTCTTACCTATAAAAGAAAACTTAAACAAAGCCACATAACCTATAATTGTAGGAACAAATATGGCGGGTATAAAAAAGACGTGAAAAGTCTTAAAAATATAAATGTTGTTATCCGTTATTAAAGAGACTATTTGAGCCATAGTACCCACACTTACAATAAAAATTAACGGATAAAAAATGTATTGTGTCCACTTTTTTGATTTTTTTCTAACACCTACAAACTCAAATGCAAAAACAAAATACATGGCATTGTATAGAAATTTAGAATAGACATCAAACTTTGCTAACTCATTTTTAACAGGAGCTATTATTAATGCAGTGACATTGTTTTTTGCCAAACAGACATAACCAAAAATGGTTAAAAAAGTATATAACGAATAATATAGGTAAGCTTTGTCTTTGTTCTGAAAAAACAAGAACAAATGATAGATTGATAAAATAAATAAAATTCCTAGTACAAATTCTAATATTCCATTCTCGTTAGGGTGACTAAGAAGTTTTGTAAAATCCATAAAACACAGTTGTGTGTAAATGTATTTAACAATGGTCACTCCCCTTTTGTTTATAGGGTTATTTATATCTCATAAACGGATTATGAGACAGATTTAAACTGCTTTACATATTGCACAGGTGTTAAATTTGTTCTTTCTTTAAAAGCTCTATAAAAAGTTGCTCTACTTTTAAATCCCGAAAGTTCAGCAATTGCATCTATAGTTAAATCTTTTGATTTTTCGACCAAAAGAAATTTAGATTCTTCTACACGATAGTCATTAATCAAATCAGAAAAGCTTTTTCCTATCTCTTTATTAATTGTATTTGAGACAACTCTCTGTGGTTTTTTTAAGTCTTTTGCCAAGTCAAAAACAGTATATTCTTTTTGTAAATAAGATTTATGTGTTGTTAAAAATTCTTTAATTGTAGCTCCTAAATTTTCTACGGAAGTTTCTGTAGTTTTTATTTTGGCTACTTTACTCATCAATTTAATATCTTTTAAAAAAGTGGTATACGTGTTTTCTTCAAAAATCACTTGATTTTGAAAAGCATAATACACTAAAAAGCTATTGATAAAAAATAAAACAAATGGTAATACCACAAACTCTACAATATGCATTGGAATAGTTGCATATAGAACTAATGTCGCTAAATTTAACAGCCAAATAACAACAATTAGTTTTTGGGTAAATTCTATTTTCACATTGCTTTTATAAGAAAAAACGTTTTTTAATTCTCTCCTAAACCTATAGACTTTTACAGCTGCAACGGTAAAATATATTTGTTGCATAAGTATAAACATCAAATTAGAAACTATAACTCCTATCGGAAAGTTTTCGTTTTTTAATCCTTCTATATAGATGTCTTTTTCTGTATTGCTTAACATAAAAAAATCAACAGAAAGATATATATTATAAAGTACTATACAGGCCGTAATTCCAAATAGAAAAAACCACTTTTTTAACGTTTTGGCACACATTAAGTGTATGTAATAAAAAACCAACGGTGCAAAAAACAAAGCAGTAGTAAGAGTTGTAAAAAATAAAACACCAAAGCAATTAGTTGGCAATACTCCAATTATATTTAAGGCATTAGACAAAAAATTTAAGCCAGGTATTAAAATAATTGCGGCCAAAATCTTGTTTAAATAATTAGAATTTTTAAAAAATAAAATTCCAAAAAAGAACAAGACCTGTAGAAAAACTATAATATTTAAATAAAGCATTGCTCTAGTAAGTTTGTTAGCAAATACTAAAATATTATTTTTTAGTAAATAAAAAAGCCACCTTTCGACAGGTGGCTTTTAACAATTATGAGATAGACTAATAATTAGCCTCCATTTTTTCTTTAATTAAATCTAATCTAAGGTTTCCTACAGAACCAATATGTGTATGATTTACATTTAAATTTGGTTTAAACTCACCATTCTGAATTTTAGCTCCTACAATTTTATAAGCATCTCTAAACGGAGTTCCTGCTTGTACCAATGCGTTTACTTCTTCTACACTAAATATGTATTTGTACTTATCATCCTCTACAATATTTTCTGTAATGATGATATTTTCTAAAGAGAAAACCATCATATCTAAACAAGATTTTAAAGTAGATACAGACGGAATCAATCCTTCTTTTACCAACTGTAAATCTCTATGATATCCACTAGGTAAATTATTTGTAATCAATGTTAATTCATAAGGTAATGCTTGTAACTTGTTACATTTTCCACGAATCAATTCAAAAACATCTGGATTTTTTTTGTGTGGCATAATACTAGAACCTGTCGTTAATTCATCCGGAAAGGTTACAAAACCAAAGTTCTGAGACATGTACAAACAAATATCCATACTCATTTTTGCCAAAGTTGCAGACAAACTTGCAATGGCAAAAGAAATAGATTTTTCTAATTTACCACGTCCCATTTGTGCGGCTACAGAATTTACTTTTAAAGTATCAAATCCTAATTCTTTAGTTGTCATTTCTCTATCAATAGGAAAAGAAGAGCCGTAACCTGCTGCAGAACCCAACGGATTTTGATCTGCCACTTTATATGCAGCATCCAAAAAGTATACATCATCTATCAAACTTTCTGCATAGGCAGAAAACCACATTCCAAAAGATGATGGCATGGCTACTTGTAAATGTGTATATCCAGGTAATAAATGATTTTTATATTTCTCTGCCAATTCAATTAACAAATCAAACAACTTTTTAGCCCAATCTTTTAATTCCAAAATAGCATCTTTAGAATACAAATGCACATCTAATAAAACCTGATCGTTACGAGAACGTGCTGTGTGAATTTTTTTACCAGCATCTCCTAACTTTTCTGTTAACAACCACTCTACCTTAGAATGTACATCTTCAAAAGAGTCCTCAATAGTAAAAGTACCATCTTCAACCGTTTTTAAAATATTGTTTAACTCGGCTACCAAACCTTCTAACTCAGTATCTGTAATGGTACCAATAGAGTTTAACATTCTAGATTGTGCAATGTTTCCAAGTACATCGTACTTAGCCAATTGTAAATCTAATTCTCTATCATTTCCTACCGTAAAAATGTCAATCTTTTTGTCGGTTGCATACCCTTTGTCCCAAAGTTTCATAATGGTTGTTTTTATGTGATGGCAAAGATAGTTTTTTGAGTTTGATTGTAAAAAGTTAAGTTAAACCACTTTTGATAGTAAATCAATATAAAAAGAGACTCCATCATACACTTCTTTTACATATATAAATTCATCAGCTGAATGAGAGCGTAAAGAATCTCCAGGCCCTAATTTTACAGATTGACAAGTTAATCTACATTGATCTGACAACGTTGGAGAACCATAAGTCTTTTTTCCTAAAGCTATTCCTGCTTTTACCAATTCGTGATTTGGATCTAAAGAAGATGAGTTTAATCTTAATGAACGAGGAATTACCTCACATTCTGTATTTACAGCAATAATCTCAGCAATTTCTGCATTGGTATATTGATCGGTTACCCTACAGTCTACCACAAAAGTTAATTCTGAGGGTACGACATTGTGTTGAGCTCCCGCATTGATTTGAGAAACGGTCATTTTTACTTCTCCCAAAAAGTCTGATACTTTTGGAAACTTGTAAGAATTAATCCACTCTAAATCCTTTAACGCTTTAAATATTGGATTCTGATGATTTGGAATATGTGCAGCATGCCCTGGAGTACCTGTTACTTTTCCATCAAAGACCACCAAACCTTTTTCTGCAATGGCTAAATCTAACAAGGTAGGTTCTCCCACAATCGCTACATCTATTTTAGGCATAATGTTTTGCATATAAGCAATTCCGTTTTCCCCGGAAATTTCTTCCTCAGCAGTGGCAGCCATCACAAAATTGTATTTTAACTCTTTTTTATCGTAGAAGTATACAAATGTCGATAGTAAGCCTACCAAACAACCTCCAGCATCGTTAGAACCTAGTCCATATAATTTATCACCTTCAATTTTTGCTTCAAAAGGATCACGGGTATATGCCTGGTTTGGTTTTACTGTATCGTGATGAGAATTTAATAAAATCGTTGGTTTGCTTTCAGCAAAATATTTATTGGTTGCCCAAACATTATTCAAATCACGTTTAACTTCAACACCTCTTTCTATCAACCAATTCGATAAAATCTCTGCTGTGGGTTCTTCTTCTTTTGAAAAAGATTGTGTTGTTATTAATGTTTGTAATAATGCTAATGCATCTTTTTGTAGTGTTTCTATCATAATATACTTCTCGATACAATTTTTCGTTCCTCAAAATTACTCGAAGTGACATTCTATATTTGCTTTGTCAGTTCGAGTGAATTCAGTTAACGTAGTGGTTTGAATTTGTATCGAGAACTTTTTATTTCAAACTACTTTCATCGCGACTCCCATTGATGATCTTAGGTATTCGTTAGGAGTCAATAATATATTTAACATACTTCTCGATACAATTTTTCGTTCCTCAAAATTACTTGAAGTGACATTCTATATTTGTTTTGTCAGTTCGAGTGAATTCAGTTAACGTAGTCGTTTGAATTTGTATCGAGGACTTTTATTTCAAACTACTATTTACATCGCGACTCCCATTGATGATCTTAGGTATTCGTTAGGAGTCAATAATATATTTAACATACTTCTCGATACATTTTTTTCGTTCCTCAAAAATTACTCGAAGTGACATTCTATATTTGCTTTGTCAGTTCGAGTAAATTCAATGAACGTAGTGGTTTGAATTTGTATCGAGAACTTTTTATTTCAAACTACTTTCATCGCGACTCCCATTGATGATCTTAGGTATTCGTTAGGAGTCAATAATATATTTAACATACTTCTCGATACAATTTTTCGTTCCTCAAAATTACTCGAAGTGACATTCTATATTTGCTTTGTCAGTTCGAGTAAATTCAATGAACGTAGTGGTTTGAATTTGTATCGAGAACTTTTATTTCAAACTACTATTTACATCTCGACTCCCATTGATGATCTTAGGTATTCGTTAGGAGTCAATAATATATTTAACATACTTCTCGATACAATTTTTCGTTCCTCAAAATTACTCGAAGTGACATTCTATATTTGCTTTGTCAGTTCGAGTGAATTCAGTTAACGTAGTGGTTTGAATTTGTATCGAGAACTTTTATTTCAAACTACTATTTACATCTCGACTCCGCTCGATTACCACTGATATTAAACATTATCAAAAGGTGTTCGAGTGGAGTCAAGAACAAATTATCTTATAAAGTCAAAGTTGTAAACAACTGTTCTTTATTTTTAATTACCGTTGGATTTCCTATAATTACTTCTGAAACTCCTTGTTGCAAAGCATTGAAACAATTTTCCATTTTTGGCAACATTCCATCTGCAATAATTCCGTCTGCTTTTAACTGGCTATATTTTTCTGAGTTGATATCCGTAATCACAGAGTCATCATCATCAATAGAAGTCAACACTCCGTTTTTTTCAAAAGTGTACACTAAAGAAACATCATATAAAGTTGACATTCCCACAGCTATCGTACTTGCAATGGTATCTGCGTTTGTGTTTAACAATTGTCCTTTTCCATCGTGTGTAATGGCACAAAAAACGGGAGTCATTCCTCCTTTAATAAACGTTGCAATATTCCCTGCATTAATTCCATCTACATCTCCTGCAAAACCGTAGTCTACATCAACTACAATTCTTTTATGTGCCTGAATAGAATTTCCATCTGCACCAGACAATCCTAAAGCATTGCAATTTTCACTTTGTAACGCAACTACAATGTTTTTGTTTAGTAAGCCTGCATAAACCATGGTTACAATTTCAATGGTTGCTTCATCCGTCACTCTACGACCATTGATCATTTTAGCCTCAATTCCTAAATCACCCGCCAATTGCGTGGCACGTTTTCCTCCTCCGTGAACTAATATTTTATTTCCTTCTAAAGTAGCAAAATCCGTTAAAAAACGTTTCAATTCTTCTGGATTGTTAATTACGTTTCCTCCTACTTTTACGATGGTTAATTTTTGTTTACTCATCTTTTCTTAATACATTTCCCTAGACTTCATTTCGAAAAACATTCGAAATAAATTAGATTAATTCGGTGTTCGAGCGGAGTCGAGAACAAAACATCTCGACTCCGCTCGATGACCTTATTTTAAATTTTCTAATATTTTCTTTAATACAATTTGCGCAGAATAGGTTCTGTTGTTTGCTTGTTTGATGACAATAGAATTTTCAGAATCTATCACCTCATCTGCCACAATTACATTTCTACGAACCGGTAAACAGTGCATAAATTTTGCATTGTCTGTTACTGCCATCTTATCTCCAGTAATGGTCCAAGAGCTATCTGTATTGGCTACTTTTCCGTAATCGTTATAAGAAGACCAGTTTTTAGTATAAATAAAATCTGCACCTTCAAAGGCTTTTTTCTGATCGTATTCAATAGTTGCTCCTTTAGTTCTCTCCGGATTTAATTCATATCCTTTGGGATGTGTAATTACAAAATCAAAATCATCTTCGTGAGCCAAAATCATTTCTGCAAAAGAATTCCCTACTGCATGTGGCAACGCACGTGGATGTGGTGCCCATGACAACACTACTTTTAATTTTTCTTTTTTAGGTTTGTATTCTTCAATCGTAATGGCATCTGCCAAGGCTTGTAAAGGATGCCCAACCGAGGACTCCATATTTAAAATAGGAACCGTAGCATATTTTATAAAAGCAGACAATACTTCTTCTGCTTCGTCTTTTTCTTTGTCTTCTAAACCAGCAAAAGCACGAATGGCAATAATATCGCAGTATTGAGAAATTACCTCAGCCGCTTCTTTTACGTGCTCGGATTTTCCTTGATCCATAATACGACCATCTTCAAATTCCAACTGCCAACCTTCGGCACCAAAATTCATTACAATAGGTTCCATTCCTAAGTTTAACGCAGCCTTTTGTGTACTTAAACGTGTTCTTAAACTGTTGTTAAAAAACAACAATCCAATAGTTTTATTTTTCCCTAAAGCTTGGTCTTGTAATGGATTCTTTTTTAAAGCAATGGCTTCTTTTACCGTTTCTTTAATCGATGATAAATCGTGGATGGAAGTGTAATGTTTCATATAAATGTGGATTCTTTGAATCTTAAAATATTCTATAAATGAATCTCAAAATTACGGAATTTGAAATGGAAAAACGAGTACTTGATATACGAACTAATCTTCATCAAAAAAGCCACACTAATAGTTTAGTGTGACTTTTAAATTTTAATAATATTGTTACATAAAAAATCGTATCGAGAACTGACTTTTACAACAATTCTTTTAGTGCTTTAATAAACACATCAATATCTGTTTTAGTTACATTTAAAGGAGGTAAAATACGTAACAAGTTTTTGTTACTAGCTCCTCCTGTAAATATTTTATAATCGTAGATTAATTTCTTACGTAGTTCAGCAACCTCGTAAGTCAACTCTAAACCAAGCATTAATCCTTGTCCTTTAATTTGTTTTACATTTGGTAAATCAGCAACCTGTTCTTTAAAATAAGTGTTGATTTCTTGTACATTTTGCATTAAATTTTCTTGCTTCATCACATCAAGCACTGCAATTCCTGCTGCACAAGCTAAATGAGAACCTCCAAAAGTAGTTCCTAACATTCCGTACCAAGATTCAATATGCTTCGCGATTAACACTCCACCAATAGGAAAACCATTCCCCATTCCTTTTGCCATTGGAATAATATCTGCTTGAACTCCGTGGTGTTGGTGTGCAAAGAATTTTCCTGAACGTCCGTAACCAGACTGAACCTCATCTAAAATAAGACACACGTTATTTTCTTTGGTGATTTTTCTTACTGCTTGTAAAAACTCAGTGGTTGGCTGATCTAATCCTCCTACTCCTTGAATAGGCTCCACAATTACAGCGGTTACATCGCCTTTAGCTATTTCAGATTTTACCAACTCAACATCATTCAACGGTAAAATAGTCACAGGGTTGTGTGCGTTTACCGGAGCAATAATTTTTGGATTGTCTGTTACCGAAACTGCTGCAGAAGTACGTCCATGAAATCCATTTTTAAAAGCAATTACTCTTGACTTTTTATTGTAAAAAGAAGCTACTTTAATGGCATTTTCATTGGCTTCTGCTCCTGTAGAACACAAAAACAATTCATGCGTATCTGCACAACCAGACAATTCTCCAAGTTTATCTGCCAACTCTTGTTGTAATGGATTCTGAATCGCATTAGAATAGAAAGCAATTTTACTTAATTGATTTTCTAAAGTTGCCTTATAATGTGGATGTGTATGACCAATAGAAATCACTCCGTGACCTCCATACAAGTCTAAATATTTATCTCCCTCTTTGTCCCAAACATAAGCCCCTTCTGCTTTTACAGGAGTTACGTTGTATAATGGGTAAACGTCAAATAATTTCATTTTTTTATTAGCTTTTGGCCTTTAGCAATAGCTATTAGCGTTTATCACCTCGACTCCGCTCGATGATCTATAAATGCCACGATGTGGCTAAAAAGCACTTCCTTTTAAGTTCAGTCCTAGCGTTTCTTCAAAACCATACATTAAGTTTAAGTTCTGAATGGCTTGTCCTGAAGCTCCTTTTAACAAGTTGTCAATGGCTGAATAAATCAACAAATTGTCTCCGTGTTTGATTAAGGAAATGGCACATTTGTTTGTGTTCACTACTTGTTTCATGCTTACAGGCACATCTGTAATATGTACAAAAGGTGCATCTGCATAAAACTGAGTATATATTTCTTTGGCCTCCTCTAAAGTTCCGTCAAACTTGGTGTAAATTGATGCAAAAATTCCACGACTAAAATTTCCTCTATTTGGAATAAAGAACAAATCACCCGCCTTAGAACCTTGTAACATTTCTAAAGTCTCACCAATTTCACCTAAATGTTGGTGTGTAAAAGGTTTGTACACCGAAAAGTTATTATCTCTCCACGGAAAATGAGACGTAGCCGTTGGAGAAACTCCAGCTCCTGTTGCTCCCGTAGTTGCGTTGATGTGAATATCGTTTCCTAATTTTTTAGCTTTTGCTAATGGCAATAAGGCAAACTGAATACAAGTAGCAAAACAACCAGGGTTTGCAATGTATTTTGCTTTTTTAATCTCTTCTTTACTTACTTCTGGCAATCCGTATACAAAATCTTTCCCTTCAAAATTTGCATCTGCATTCAAACGGAAATCATTACTTAAATCGATGATTTTTGTACTGTCTGAAAATGTATTATTTTGTAAAAATGCTGTTGAATTTCCGTGTCCTAAACACAAGAACAATACATCTACATCAGGATTGATGGTATCTGTAAAATCTTGTTCCGTATCACCCAATAAATCCGCGTGAACTTTATATAATTTATTTCCAGCATTAGAAGTACTGTACACAAAATCTAAAGTCAACTCAGGATGATTCATAATCAATCTGATCAACTCTCCTGCTGTATAACCAGCTCCTCCTACTATTCCTGTTTTTATCATTTTTTTAGTTTTTAAAGTTATATGATCTCGACTACGCTCGATCACCTAACAACTTTTAAACATCAACTAATTTGTTATGCCTCTAACAAATCTTTATTTACGTGGTAAAAGATTTTGTTTTGCATTCCGTATATCTTAATAAATCCTTTGGCATCTTGACTAGACCAAGCATTGTTTTCTTCACCGTAATCTGCAAATCCAGAAGCCATTAAATCGTACTTAGAATCTATTCCTGTTACAATAAAGTGATAAGGTCTTAGCGTTACATATACATCACCCGAAACCGTTTTTTGAGAATCTTCTAAAAACTGCTCTATGTTACGCATTAAAGGTTCTAAATACTGACCATCGTGAAAAAATGTTCCGTAAGTAGTAGCCAAACCTTCTTTGGTAATTTGTTGTGCTTTAGACAACGTATGTTTTTCTAATAAGTGATGTGCTTTAATAATCACAGTAGCAGCCGCAGCTTCAAAACCAACACGTCCTTTAATCCCAACAATAGTATCTCCCACGTGAATGTCTCTACCAATGGCAAACTTAGTTGCAATAGCTTCTAACTTTAAAATATTGTTTACTGGAGTATCTTTAACTCCATTAAAAGCAACTAACTGTCCTTTTTCAAAAGTTAAAGTTACTTCTTCCTCATCGTTACGTTGTAATTGACTTGGATACGCTTCGCTAGGTAATGCTTTTTGAGATTTTAAGGTCTCTACTCCACCAACTGATGTTCCCCAAATCCCTTTATTTACAGAATATTTAGATTTTTCCCAGTTCATGTCTACTCCGTGAGATTTTAGATAATCAATTTCTGTTTGACGAGATAATTTTAAATCACGGATAGGTGTAATAATTTCTATTTCTGGTGCAATGGTTTGAAAAATCATATCAAAACGAACTTGGTCATTTCCTGCTCCTGTAGAACCATGTGCGATGTATTTTGCCCCTATAGACTTTGCGTATTTTACAACTTCTATAGATTGAAAAACACGTTCTGCCGATACTGATAATGGATAGGTATTATTTTTTAATACGTTTCCATATACCATATACTTAATGGCTTTGTCATAGTATTTTTCTAAAATATCTTTGTTCTCGTGAGAGGTTACTCCCATTTCGTAAGCTTTTTTCTCAACAGTAGCTAATTCTTCTTTGGTAAAACCACCTGTATTTACCAAAACTGAATGTACTTCTAACTTTAACTCGTTGATTAAATATTTTACACAATACGAAGTGTCTAAACCTCCACTATATGCCAATACTACTTTATCCATGATATTTATATTTTAAAAGGTGCTAAAGCATAGTTAAGAACTTTTATCCTAACAATACTTAACAACCAAAACTACCTTATATGGTAATGATTTAATATTCAGTCCGCAAAAATACGGAATGTGAATGAAACATTAAAAATTAACAACTGAAAACACGAATCCTGAATAGAATTCATTTTTTTAAACAAAAACTAGTCTTTTTTATGAAAGATTTTATCTTTTAACTTGGCCAATTTTGCTTTAAACTCCCAACTTGGTTCTTTGGTTATTTTTTTACGCTCCACTTCTTTGGGATCATGTAACATACCTGTACACAAACACATTTTACGCTCGTTGCGTTCTAAAATATCAAAGTTTTTACAAGACCTACATCCGTTCCAAAAAGCCTCATCTCTAGTAAGCTCTGAAAAAGTAACAGGCTTATATCCCAACTCATAATTAATTTTCATTACAGCCAAACCAGTTGTAATTCCAAATATTTTAGCCTCTGGATATTTTTCTTTAGAGTATTCAAAAATTTTAGATTTAATTCTTTTTGCCAATCCTTGATTTCTATAATCGGGATGTACAATTAAACCAGAATGCACAACATAAGATTTATTTTCCCACGTTTCTATATAACAAAAACCTGCAAACTTTACTCCGTCTAATGCAATAACAGCATCACCACTTTCTAATTTCTTTTTAATATACTCTGGGGTTCTTTTTGCAATACCTGTTCCTCTTACTCTTGCAGAGGTCTCAATGGTATCGCAAATAATGTCAGCGTATTTAAAATGTGATTTGTTAGCAGTTATAATTTTCATTATTGTGTTTTAATTTTTGGTTTCGTATTTAGATATTAATTAGTGTTAAAAAGATTTGAATACCCTGTTACAACAGGCTATTCCCTAATTCGTCGCCTACGAATAAACACAATAGCAGTACTACAGGTAATAATACCTGAAGCATATGAAAATAATATATTAACTGCCTGATGCATAGTTGTTCATAAAAATAGGATGCAAAAATACAATTATAAATTAATATAGAGAAAATAATCATTGCTATTCCTAAAAAAACAATTGCAAAAAAAATCGCTGTTGAGTAACCAGCTCAACAGCGAAAAAATAATCAACATGAATATAATTAAATCAATTAATTACGAAACAATGACTTTAACAAAACAAAATTCATTTATTTCAAACATACTCAAATATAAATATATTTTTTTATTAATTCCGTAAATTTAAACCAAAAAAACAATCTAATTAGCAAAGCCGTTTTCTATATCTTTTAGAATTTGATTTATTTTTTCTGCATTTGTTTCATAACTTCCATTTAACTCTTTCTTTTCCGGAAATTGTTCAATCATCACCGTTTGAGAAGGAAATGCAAAATCTACTCCTAAATCTGAAGCTAATTTTAAAATGGTCATGTGTAACCTGTGCTTAGAAGATTGTTCTACCCCCCATTCTAAAGATAAGAAATATGTATTTACTAAAATTTCTAAAGCAGAATCTCCAAAACCGACAAACTCAACATTGTAGGATTTTGTTAATGTCTCTGGATGTAACTCTATAATTTTCCGAACTCCAATTACAAAAGCTTCAATCAACTCTGGAGGAGTATCATATCTAATTCCTAATTTGGTTTGGTATCTTCTATATTGTCTTAATCCCTTGTTATTAATTACAATTTCTGATAATTTACTGTTAGGAATTGTGTATACAGATGTATCTACAGCTCTAATTCTGGTAGATCTAAAACCAACCTCTTCTACGGTTCCTTCTACACCACCACCTTCTATCCAATCTCCAATTTGAAAAGGTTTGTCTAAGAAAATCATAAACGTACCTATTAAATTCTTAACTGTATCTTGTGATGCCAACGCAACGGCCAAACCTCCTATAGATGCACCTGCTATAACTGTTGTTGTATTTACTCCAAAAATGGTTAACATTTTTAGAATCCCTACAAAAACAACAATCACTTTTAACAACCTGCTTAAAATAGGTGCTAATTGATCATCTAACTTACTTTCGGTTCTTGACGTATAAGAAACATACACTTCTATAAGTACACTTACAATTTCTAAAAAAACATAAATCCATAAAACAATTTGTCCTATTTCTAGACCTTTAATTAAAAAAGAGTTAACATCTATATTAAATTGTAACACGGCTATATAAACCTCTATTAAATAAAACACAATTAACAAAGCTGCAGGTCTAGATAATTTATCTAACGTTTTACTTAAAGAATCGTGTGCAAAACGCATAAAAAAGCTTTCTATTCTTTTTAATATAAAAAAGATTAATTTATTTAAAACCCAAAACAACAATACTCCTACAACAATAAAAAACAAGATTCCTACATACTGCCATAACTCAATAGTTAAAAAGGTTTCATGACCAACGTTAGGAATTATACTTTTGATAAATTCTGTACCAACAGGAAAAACTTGTTTGTAAACTGCAAAAATTTGTTCTTTGGTATCTTGACTGTAGTACCATTTCCCGTTAATTTTTTCTAAATAAATTTCAGGTAATTGTTTAGGAAACAAAATATACTGATTTCTGATTTCTACCTTAGAAATAGTATCTTGATATTTTGAATTGGTCGGTAAAGATTTCATATCCACCTTTAATCCTTTACCATCTAAAACCTGCTTAATTTTTACAGCTATTTCTATAGATTTCTCTACAGACTCTCCATAAATTGTTTGAGCAGCTTTGGTTTCATCGTAACTATCCGCTTGTAAAAAATGTAAGTGTGTAAAAATTGTTTTATAAGGACTCGATAAATCTACTTTTACATCATCGGATGTTTGGCCAAATAATGATGCAGATAACAACACCAAAAACAGTACTATTTTTTTCATAATAAACAAGTCTAATTTTATAAACTCAAAAATAGCTATTTGCTTTTTATTAAAACAAAAAAAAGCTCCTAACATATAATGCTAGGAGCCCTAAACTAACCAAATCTTTAATCAATTATCTTGAGTATGATTAAAAAATTACAAATTTACTAACCAAAAAAATTTGCAATCACTATTAAGACTAAAACAGTTTTAAAAGGTTTAATTCAATTTAAAAAAAAATCAAAAAAAGTGCTTTATGTATTTTACACAAAGCACTTTTTTTATCTTCTTCTTTTCTTAGGTTTTCGTTTTCTGTAAGGTTCTTCTGTTTTTTTATTCTTGTCTAAAACACTTACAAAACCATCCTGATTTCTTTTTCCTCTAGTAGGCTTAGAGTTTTTAGTCCTAATTCCTTTTGGTACATCCACGGTATCATCAAAAGTATTTTTAGCTTTAAAATCTTTTTTATAACCTGTTTTCCCTCCTGTAGGCAATAATTTATTCAACAAATCTGACCTTCCTATTTTGGTTAAAGATTTGCGAATCCAAGCTTGATTTTCTTTTTTATACCAAAAGAAAAAACGGTGTTGTTCTTCTTTTTCTTGAGCCGTTTTAGGGGTGTCCATTTTTTCTAAAGTATAAGGATGGTAACCACTATAGTAAATAACCGTAGCTACTGTCATAGGAGTGGGTGTGAATCCTTGTACTTGCTCTAACTGAAATCCCATATCTTTAGTTTCTGCAGCCATATTCGCCATGTCTTCTAATTCAGACTGAGGATGACTTGAAATAAAATAAGGAATCAACTGTAAATTCAATTTTTTACGTAGGTTGATTTTATCAAATATCTTTTTAAAATCGTGAAAGTTAGAAAATGAAGGTTTACGCATTAGCTTTAACACCTTGTCTGATGTATGCTCTGGTGCTACTTTTAAACGACCCGATACATGATTGGTAATTACCTCTTCTGTATAATCTTCTAATTCTTTTGGATCTGCATTTTTATTAAAATCTGGCACTAACATATCGTAACGAATCCCAGACCCTATAAATGATTTTTTAACTTTAGGATGTTTATCTACCGACTGATATAAATCGGTCATCGCCGCATGTGAAGTATCTAAATTAGAGCAAATAACAGGATTAATACAAGATGGAGCTACACACTTGTCGCAAATTTCTTGCACCTTTCCTTTCATTTGATACATGTTGGCCGATGGACCTCCAATATCTGACAAATACCCTTTAAAATCTGGCATATTTGCTACCTGATCTACTTCTTTTAAAATAGATTCTTTACTTCTGCTTGCTATAAACTTTCCTTGATGTGCAGATATGGTACAAAAACTACATCCACCAAAACACCCTCTGTGTGTATTGATTGAGAACTTAATCATTTCAAACGCAGGGATTGGTCCACGTTTGTTGTATTTAGGATGTGGCAAACGTGTATAAGGCAAATCAAAAGAAGCATCAATCTCTTTTTCCAACATAGTTGGGTATGGTGGATTGATCACCAAAACATCTTCTTCTATGTTTTGTAAAATTCTACCTCCATACGTTTTATTAGACTCTTGCTCTACCACTTTAAAATTGGCTGCAAACGTTTTTTTGTCTGCCAAACAAGCTTCGTGAGAACTTAGTCTTTTATCAACCCAATTTTTATTTTTTTGTAAAGGCTCATTTTTAGACTGCAAATAAGCGGTTTGTTTAATGGTTCTTAAAGAACTAAAAGGCACTCCTTTTTGCATTAGAGTAACAATCTCTTTTAATGGTTGTTCTCCCATTCCGTATACTAAAATATCTGCTCCAGATTCTTTTAAAATACTTGGTTTTAATTTATCTGACCAAAAATCGTAATGTGTAACTCTTCTTAAAGAAGCTTCTATCCCTCCTATTAAAACTGGAGTATCTGGGTATTTTTCTTTTAAAATTTTGGAATATACAATGGTAGCATAATCAGGTCTAAAACCAATATCTCCGTTAGGAGTATACGCATCTTTATCTCTTTTGCGTTTGCTAGCAGTATAATTACTCACCATAGAATCCATAACACCAGACGTAACTCCAAAAAACAGTCTTGGTTTTCCTAATTTTTCAAAATCCTGTAGGTTGTCATTAACACTTGGCTGTGGAACAATAGCAACACGCAATCCGTAGCTTTCTAACAAACGACCAATAACTGCAGGTCCAAATGATGGATGATCTACATAAGCATCTCCACTAAATAGAATGACATCTAATTCATCCCAACCTCTAATTTTACATTCTTTTTTAGTGGTTGGCAACCAGCTTGATAATCTTAACTCTTGTTCCATAATGCAAAGATACGGGGAAAAAGTTAAATGTCACCAAACTACAAAACAGTAGTTATTAAATATAATTACAGAGTTTAAAAACTATTTAATACTATGTAGGTCAAAGTAGTATAACAATTAAAAATATTTTATTATGAAACAAGTAAGCTTATTATTCGCACTTCTTATTACACTTTCTATTAGTGCTCAAAAAAGACATCATTTAAAAAATGATTTTACAGCAGAACAAAAAACACAATTAATGGTTAAAAAAATGACTGTTGCTTTGGACTTATCAGAAAAACAAGTAACTAAAATTACTCCTATTATAACTGTTAATGTTCGTGAAATGGAAAAAAAGATGGCTGACAGAAAAGCAAACAAAGAGAGTCGTAAAGATTTATCTTCTGACGAAAAATACAATTTAGCAATGTCTCACTTAGATGAACAAGCTAAATTAAATAAATTAATGAAAGACATTTTAGACAAAGACCAATATGTAACTTGGACAAGAATGCAAAAGAAACACGATCATAAAATGAAAATGAGACATGCTAGAAAAGAAGGATTTAAAAGAAAGCACCATCAAAAAGAAGCTTAAAAAATAAAAGGTCGACTATTATTCAATAGTCGACCTTTTATTTTGCTATTAACCTAGTTACTTATTGGTATTAGGTCTGTAAACTTCTGGAAACTCAAGTGCTATATCTGTATGATTTTCTATAGTTAAATTTAAAGATGTTTCTAATGTTTCTTCATAAAACATTACATAGTCTAAACTACAACCTTGGGCACGTCCGGCAATGGTAAATGCATACACTTCTCCTTCTTTTAAATTATACAGAGCCTTAGCATTAACTCCTTTACCTTCTTTATTGTGTGCTTCTATCATATGACAAGATCCCCATTTTCTTACTCCTCTACCCCAAAACTTTTTAGTTTTCTTTAAGTCCTCGGTTACAATATGGTTTCCCGAAGTAAAATCTCCTTCTAACTTAACCCAACAGTCATTTCTTTTATCTCCTTTAACATACCCGTTATCTGCACAATGACTAGACCCTATAGTACAAGATTCTAAGGGTTGCAACATTCTCATCACCAATCGGTATTTGGTAGTTTTAGGACACACAAACGTGTATTTTAAAGGTGATGTGGGAGTTCCTCCATTTAGATTATTTCCTGTAAATTCTAAGTAACTATTCTCTATTGCAGGCAAATCAGTATCTTTTATATTCGCGTTTACATTTTCTGGATAATACCCATCACCTCCTATAGTTCTTAGCTTCCATGTATCTAAATTAGATTTGGTAATTTCAGGTTGAAAAACAATGTAATTATCTCCATATTTTATACCTTCTGTCAAATCCGGAATCTCTTCACACTCACAAGTTTCTTTATCCAAAGTAAATCCAGCATCACAGACCTTATCACATTCCTCAACAGGATTTTCTTCACACTCGCAAGTTTCTTCATTCAATGTAAATCCAGCATCACATACCTTATCACATTCTTCTACTTTAGACGGTGGTACAAATTCATCTTCAGAATTTGATGCACAACTAAACAAGACAATAAACATTATAAGATACACAAACGGATGTAGTTTAATTCTCATTTTTTTCGGCTTTTGATTAGTTTAATTATTAATATACCATAAAACTAACATCAAAATTAAACTTTTAACAACACGCATGATTAAATTCTAACCACACATTAACTACATATATAGCAATTAATAAGTGCAACAAATGATTTTGAAATTAATCTAGTTGAGTTTTTGAATAGAATTTATTTTTAAACAACAGACATCTTAAAAAATAGACAATAACTAGCAGTATATATTTAATCTACTCTTAACTCCTGACCTATAGACAGTGTATTGTCTTTTAAACCATTCATTTGTTTTAATTCTTCTACCGTAACACCGTATTCTTTAGATATAGAATAAAGGGTTTCTTTTTTTTCTACAATATGGTAACTATCTCTTTTAGCATCGCTTCTTAACTTTAACTCATCACCTTGATGAATAACATTACTGTCTAAGTTATTTAGCACCTTAATTTCTTCTATAGAAATTCCATATTTCTGAGAAATAGAATATAAAGTATCATCCTCTTTTACAGTATGAACTCCCTTTCTATTTAGTTTTTTTCGTCTTTTAGACTCTTCTTTAAAATCTTTTACAATCTCTGCAACCTCTACCTTTTCTGTTAAATGATCCGTGTCTATCTTTCCTTTTAACACCATTCTATCATACTTATACAACTCATATTTTTCTATAAAAGAAATCAGTTTATCTGGATATTTTGGATCTGTAGCATATCCTGCTTTTTTTAAACCTTTTGCCCAAGCCTTATAATCATCTTTTTTTAAACGAAATAAACTTGCATATCTAAAGCGAGTGGTTAAAAACAAAGAATGATCTTGATAAGAAGTTGCCGGGAACTGATATTTTCTAAAGCATTCTCCTTTTGCATCATCATCATGATATACTTTTGCTCCTTTCCAACCTGTATGGCATTTTATTCCGAAATGATTGTTAGATTTTGCTGATAGTTGACTTTTTCCGCTTCCAGATTCTAAAATACCTTGAGCTAGCGTAATACTTGCCGGAATTTTAAACTTCCTCATCTCGTCCATAGCTAACGGAGCATAGTGTTCTACATAAGCCAGCGTAGTTTCGTTTAAGTAACTATTCGCATCTTTTTTAGTTTCTGTAACTGCTTTTTTCACTTCTTTTAAAGCCTCTTTACTAGGCTCTACCATAACTTCTTGACGAGTGTTTACATTTTTAGCACTGCTGTTTTCCGTTACTTTTTTACTAGAACCACAAGCCACCACTAAACAAGTAAGCACACAAACTATAATTTTTCTCATTGAATAATTTCTTTATTTTTTTGTTTTAACAACACATTCATCCCTTCAATTCCCTGAAGCCCACCTGTGTGTATTGCTAAAATTTTACTTCCTTTTTTAAATTGAGTTTGTTGAACCATATCTAACAAACCGAACATCATTTTTCCTGTATAAATAGGATCTAAAGGAATTGATGTTTGTTTTTTAAACTGGTTAATAAATGTAATTAATTCATCGGATACTTTTCCATAGCCTCCAAAATGATAATCTAAAATCACCTTCCAATTTTTTTTGTTAGGTTTTAAACTATTTATTTCATCCGCAACCCAATTACCTTTTAACGATGGAAATACTAAAATATTTTGATGTTTTAAACTACTATTTATAAGACCTGTAACCGTACCGCCTGTTCCCATTGCGCAACAAATATGTGTAAAACGCGTATCATTAGTTGTTAATATTTCTTCACAGCCTTTTATTGCCAAAGAGTTGGTTCCTCCTTCTGGAACCAAATAACTATTGGGATATTTAATTTGTAACTTATCTAAAAACGTAATTTCTTTTTTTTGATTGTATTCTGATCTAGAAACAAACAAAAACTCCATTCCAAATTCACTAGCTTTTTTTAACGTAGCATTTTTAGAAAATGTTTTTTGCAAATCAATTTCTAGTTCTTCTCCACGAATCACTCCCACAGTTTTAAAACCAAATTCTTTTCCTGCAGCAGCCGTTGCCAAAATATGATTGGAATATGCTCCTCCAAAAGTAAGAAGGTATTCTTTTTTTTGTTTTTTAGCCTCTTGTAGATTGTATGTTAATTTTCTGAATTTATTCCCAGAAATAAAAGGATGCAATAAATCTTCTCTTTTTACATACAGCTCTACTTCTTGCTTTTGCAATAAAGGTAAAATGATTTGTATGTTTTCTGATGTCATTAATTACTTTTTGTATTGTATTTTTAACAATCAACAAGTTCTCGATACTTTTTATTTCGTTACACTTCATAAAAAACTCGACCTGACATTATTTTCACATTGTCACTTCGAGTGCCCTAAACTCGTTTCAGGGTGTATCGAGAAGCTTACGATTCTTTAGACGATATTTCATCATCTAGCTCAAACAATTCTTCTGTTAAATTATCTAACTCGTCTTTTTTAGCTTGGTATTTTTCAAAAAAAGTCCCATCAGCAGCATGCTTTTCATAATTTTCTGCTAACTGATCATCCATCTTTTTGATTTCATTTTCCAAATCAGCAATAGATCTTTCTACCTTGCTAAATCTGTTCTTAATTTTCTTAAGTTCTTTTTCTTCCTCTCTACTTAGTCTTCCTGATTTTTTTTCTATTGGTTTCTCCGTTTCTACCACCGTTTTCATTTCGGCAGCACGCATATCTTCTAACTTATGTTCTTCTAAAAAATAATCTAAATCTCCTAAATACTCTTTAATTAACTTGTCTTTAAAGTAGAATACTTTTTGGGTTAAACCTTGTAAAAAATCTCTATCGTGAGAAACTAAAATCAGAGTACCTTCAAAGTTTTCTAAGGCTTTTTTTAACACATTTTTAGAAGCAATATCTAAGTGGTTAGTAGGCTCATCCATAATTAATACATTAAATGGCTCCAATAACATTTTACACAATGCCAATCTATTTCTTTCACCTCCAGATAATACTTTTACTTTTTTTTCTGCATCATCTCCACTAAACAAAAAAGAACCTAGCATTGTTCTTACTTTAGCTCGGTTTCCATCATTCGCAGCATTTTCCATGGTTTCTAACAAGGTAATTTCACCATCTAAATGCTCTGCTTGATTTTGCGCAAAATATCCTATCTCTACGTTGTGTCCTAATTTTAAGTTTCCCTTATAGTCTGTATCCCCTACCATCATTTTTGCTAAAGTAGATTTCCCCTGTCCATTTTGCCCCACAAAAGCAATTTTAGAACCACGCTCAATCATCATATCAACATTAGCCAACACATGTTTGTTTCCGTAACTTTTAGACACATTTTCTGCCTCTACCACAATTTTCCCTGGCTCTTTGGACAACGGAAAACGAACATTCATTACTGCATTGTCTTCTCCGTCTACCTCTATACGCTGTACTTTATCCAACTGTTTTATTAGCGATTGTGCTAAATTAGCTTTGGTTGCTTTGTAGCGGAATCTCTCTATCAATTCCTCTTTTGCTTTTATTTCTTTTTCCTGATTTTTTTGAGCTTGTAATTGCTTTTCACGAATCTCATCTCTGAGCAATAAGAACTGAGAATACGGTTTTTTGTAATCGTAAATTTGTCCCAAAGAAATTTCTATGGTTCTATTGGTTACATTGTCTAAAAACATTTTATCGTGAGAAACCAACACAACAGCTCCTGCATATCCTCTTAAAAAATTTTCTAACCAAATAATAGACTCTATATCTAAGTGGTTGGTTGGTTCATCCAATAATAAAATATCGTTTTGTTGTAATAATAGTTTTGCCAACTCAATACGCATTCTCCATCCTCCAGAAAATGTATCTGTTAGCTTTCCAAAATCTTCTCTATTAAAACCTAGTCCTTGTAATATTTTTTCGGTTTCTCCTTGGTAATTATATCCTCCTAACAATTCGTAACGAGTTGTTTTTTCTTCTAAATCATGCATTAAGTTTACGTAGTAGTCACTTTCGTAATCTGTTCTTTCTGCTAACTCATTGTTAATTTTTTCTAATTCAACTTCTATCTGCTTAATTTCTTCAAAGGCTTGATAGGCTTCTTCTAAAATAGTTCTACCTGGAATAAAATCTATATCCTGACGTAAAAAACCTATTTGTATATCTTTATCAAAGGCCAAAGTACCACCATCGCTAGGTATATCTTTAGATAACACCTTTAATAAAGTAGATTTTCCTGCTCCATTTTTCCCTACCAAACCTACTCTATTTCCTTTTTCTAACTTAAAAGTAATTCCCGAAAAAAGATCTGTACCATTAAATGTAACCGTTAAATTGTGAACATTAACCATATGTAACTTTTGTTGCTTATATATGTAAAATTGGAACTATATTTGTTGTAATATTAGATCCTGTACTGCATTTGTTTTATTCTAAATACATTGCAAAAATACCATAAATAAAATAGACCATGTCTACAAATAAAAGCAAACTATATAGCATTTTTACATCTAAATGCCCACAGTGTAGAGAAGGTGAGTTCTTTGAAAACAAATTTTCTTTTAATGTTTTAAAAACCACTCAAACTAAAACTCATTGCCCAAATTGTAATTTAAAATACATGAGGGAACCTTCTTTTTTTTACGGAGCTATGTATGTGGGGTATGGACTAAGTGTTGCTGTAGCGGTGGCTATTTATGTAATTAGTGTTGTGCTTTTTGGTTTAACTATGCGAGAAAGCCTAGTAACTATTGCTATAGGATTGTTTTTATTAGCCCCTTGGAGCTTAAGATTATCTAGAGTAATTTGGATTCACTTATTTATTAAATACGCTAAAGATCCAAAAGATAGAGTTTTATAATTCATAAAATTTCTCAACAATTTTATGATTGCTAAGCTTAACAACAAAAGCATCTTTAACACCTAAATCTATTAATATTTCTAAAAATCGATCCGCTTCACTTTTCGTTTTTAAACTTCCTAATACATAGTGATTTAATCCGTTTTCGGAAATTTTAATAATATCAGAACTAAATTCAACATTAAAGTCCTTATAGGCACCTATTTGTACAGCATAAAAAACTGTATCTATAAATTGTTCTTTTACAGTCTCTTTTTTAGACACAGCAACATTTACTTTAGCAACTGGTGTTTCTTCTTTTTTGGAAGAACAACTCATCACAAAAACAGTAATTGCTAGTAAGAAACTCCTCATGATTATTTTTTGTGTAATTAACAACATCTTTTTTTTTGTATAAAGATAAAAATCTCTTTATGATTTAAATCTTTCTATATCAATTTCTTTAGGTAGCGATTTGTTATTTTCCAAATATTGATATAGTTGTTTTGCAACCGTTGGAGCAATCATCACTCCACGAGTTCCCATTCCGTTGAATACAATTAAGTTTTTGTGTATTGAATGTTTTCCTACCAAAGGTCTTCTATCTTTAACGGTAGGTCTAATCCCCCCAAACTGATTTATAACTTGATAAGGAACATCAATCATTGTGTTTAATTTTTCTAACAGCTCTGCTTTTCCTTTTTCTGTAGCATCTAACGTTTTGTCGTTCCAATTAAAAGTTGCTCCAATCCAATAGATATCATCTCCTACAGGCAATACAAATAATGCTGATTTTATTTGTTGTGTTAATTTTAACTCGGGAGCTTTTATAAATAACATTTCTCCTTTGGTTCCTGTTAATGGCAAATGATTAAAAAAGGGATTCTCTTTTAAACCATATCCTTCGGCAAAAATTATTTTTTTGGCAGTAATATCTTTATAATTAATTGTATCCTGATTAATTTCTAATTCATCGTGTAGAAAAGGAATCTCTAAAAACTGATCTTTATTTTTTAAATAATCTATATAATCATCTAACACTTTTGTAACCAAAACTCGTCCCGTTCCTTTTACCTGTCCAAAGCCTTCAAAATAATGAATTCCGTTTACTTCCTCTTTAATAATTTTAGGATTCATGTATTTTTCTAACAAAGGATTATCGCAAGCCATAAACCAATTGTTCTGATCTTCTATAGACTTAAACACCTTTAATGTTTCAAAAAAAGTAAGATACTCCCCCCCTAATCTTTTACTGATATCGGTATAAAAAGGAAATAAATTATCCAATTGCTCATCGGCATTCCACACAGGCGTAAATCGTTTTAAAATTACAGGATTAAAAACTCCTGCCGCTACTCGCGATGAAACTTGTGAAGCGTTATCTAACACCACAAAAGAATGTCCGTGATCTTCTAATTCTTTTGACATAGCCATTCCAGCCAAACCAAAACCAACAATAATATAATCTACTTGCATGCTGCAAATTTACAATTTTAAGAAATTGATAGATATTAAAATACAACTTATTAATTATGAGTATATTTGCTTTCGGAATCTACAAACTCACTATTTTTTTGCGATATAAACTTTATGAAGAAAAAACTTACAATTAAAGACATAGCTAAAGAGCTAAGCGTTTCCATCTCTACTGTTTCTAAAGCACTGAATGACAGTCACGAAATAGCAGAGACAACCAAAAAACGTATTCAAGCATATGCCAAAGAGTTTAATTACAAACCCAATTTTAATGCGTTAAGTTTAAAAAACAAAAAAACAAAAACCATTGCCGTTTTAATTCCTAACATGCTTAAATACATTTATGCACAAGTTTTTAATGGAATAGAACAAGTTGCAAACGAACTTGGTTACAAAATTATTACTTGCGTTTCTAACGAAAAAACAAGTAAAGAAATAGAAATTTTAGAAATGCTATCTAATGGTAGTATTGATGGATTTATAATATCTCCTGCTTTAGAAACAAGCATTAACAAAGAATATTCTCATTTTCAAGATGTGTTAGATGAAGGTTTTCCTATTGTTATGTTTGATAGAATTCCTAAAGAACTAGACTGTGACAAAGTAATGATCAAAGATCATAAAGCAACCTTTAATGCTGTAGAACACTTAAAAAACACAGGCTGTACTAACATTGCTTTTATATCTACCAACAATAAATTAACAAGTACTAAAAAAAGGAAAAAAGGATATTTAAAAGCTTTGGAAGAATTTAAACTTCCTGCAAACAAAGATATTATGGTTGATTTAACAGAAATCAACTACAAAGAATACGAAAGAGCACTAACTCCTATGTTAGAAAACAACCAAATTGATGGGGTAATTACAACAAACGAAGCTACAGGTATTGCTATACAAAAAGTAGCTCAAAAACTTGGATACAGTATTCCAGGTAATTTTTCTGTAATTGCATTTTCTAACGGAATTTTAGCTAGACATGCTAGTCCGCAAATGACTACAATTAGCCAGCATGGAGAAAAAATGGGAGCTAAAGCTGCAAAACTTTTAATTCAGAGAATTGAAGAAGATATAGAAAACCCTGATTACGAAACTAAAATTATCAAAACAGATTTGGTTATGAGAAACTCTACCAAATCTTTCTTAAAACTTAACTATAAGTAAATCCATATACCTAAACAGTTTTAATCTATCATTTCTAATAGGTATTTATTACACCAAATAGTACCTTTATAACAAATATTAAAGCCTATGAGATTTCACACTAGAAAATGGGTAAAACCCGAAGATTTAAATGCCAACGGAACCTTATTTGGAGGTAAATTATTAGCTTGGATTGATGAAGAAGCTGCTTTGTATTCTATAATACAACTTGAAAACAACAAAGTAGTTACCAAATTTATGTCAGAAATTAATTTTTTAAGTTCTGCCAAACAAGGTGATATTATAGAAATAGGTATTGAAGTTGTTAAATTTGGAAAATCATCATTAGTATTAAATTGCGAAGTTAGAAATAAAATGACTAGAGAAACCATTATTAAAGTTGATAATATTATTATGGTAAACCTAGGAGATGATGGCAAACCCAAACCACACGGAAAAACAGAAATTGAATTTGTAAAAGACAGATTAAAAGCCGAAAGTACAAATTAAAAACCCATAAAAAAACCGACTCATATGAGTCGGTTTTTTTATAGCAACATACTACCTCTTTATTAAGACAATAGTTGTTTAATTACCACTGAAATTGCTTTTCCATCTGCCTTACCAGCAAACTCTTTAGAGGCAACTCCCATTAATCTTCCCATATCTTTTATAGACGAAGCTCCTGTTTCAGAAATCAACTTTGTCAAAGCAGCTTTCAACTCATCTTCTGTCATTTGCGCAGGTAAAAACTGAGAAATCACTTCAGCCTGAGCCAATTCTGGCTCTGCTAAATCTGCTCTTCCTTGCTCAGTATATAAAACTGCCGAATCTTTACGTTGTTTTACCAATTTTTGTAAAATTTTAAGCTCCGTATCTTCTGTTAACTCTTCTTTAGCACCGTTTTCTGTTTGTGCTAATAAAATAGCAGATTTCACTGCTCTTAAAGATTCTAATGCAACAGTATCTTTAGCTTTCATGGCTTCTTTCATTTTAACCATAATATCTTTTGATAAACTCATTTTATTCTATTTTTAGGTGATTTAAATACAAAAGTATTAAAAAAACCCAATCTAATAGGATTGGGTTTCATGTACTTGTTATCTGTTTTACTAATCTACATTGTCATGTAAAAAAGAATTGTTTTTTCTAATTGTTACTTCATTATCGTTAGACACATCTATAGAAGTTCTAGATATTTTATCAACATCTTGCTTGCTATGCAACTCTACTCCTAATCTTTTATAAGCTGGCTCTTTTTCAATATCATCGATTAAATCTTCGTTAAAAGCAGCATTTTTAAAACGATGACTGTATTTTTTAAATGTACTCTTTCTCTTTTCTGCACTCTTTTGCAATTCAGATATAGTCACATTTAAAGGAGATACTTTCTCATCACAATCTTCTTCTACTTCTGTTTTGGCTACAGATTTTTCTCTTACCTCAAATTTAATTTCTTCGGGTTCATTTACTTTAATCTCAGCCACTTTTCTATCAATTTGTAAAGAAGATGACTTACTTATTGTAGGTTGAATGTCAAAATTTTCTAACGTGTACTTTTTACCTCCGTTTGCTGTCGCTTCTACTTTCACCTCGGGTTCACGCTCAATTTTCTTAGCCTCAACAACTTTAATTTCATTAATTGTTTCTTCTTCCTCTTCTTCTAATACAAAAACAGTTCTTTTAGGAGCTTCTTCTTTTTTCTCAAATACAATTTCTTCAGCATCTATAACAGGTAATTCAAAAATATTAAATACCTCTTCTTCAACTTCCTTTGCTACGGCCTCAGTCTTAACTTCTTCTGCATCTACAACGGGTAAATCAAAAACATCAATTACTTCGTTTTTAACCTCTACAGCTTGTTCTACAGGCAAGTCAAATACATTTACTTTTGCTTTTGGCTCTTCTTCTATTACAGAAAACAAATCTGGAGTTACATCATTAATAATAAAATCATCTTCAGATATTTCTTCCTCTATTATATTTTCTACAACGGGTTTCACCTCATCAAAAACAACATCTATTTGCTCTATTGCCGATGTTGTTGGAATCAATTCTTTTTCTAGTTGTTTTTTGGGAACTGCAAAAACTTCTGGTTCTTCCTCTTCTAACAACTGATGAACTACCTTTTTTTCTTCTACAATAGGTTCGTCAATAATACGAGTCATTCTTGGTCTTACCACAGATTGTTCTTCCTCAAAATTATAATGAGCCGTTTGCTCTGTATTTAAAGTATGATATACTTTTTTAACCTCTGTATTGGTAATATCTCTTTGTTGATCTATTGCAAAACCAGTAGCTACAACTGTTACAGCAATAGCATCTCCTAAATCATCATCTTCACCCACCCCCATAATAATGTTGGCTTCGTATCCTGCTTCCTCTTGAATAAAATCGTTAATCTCTCCTATTTCATCCAAAGTAACCTCTTCAGTTCCAGAAACGATTAATAACAATACGTTTTTGGCTCCTCTAATTTTGTTATCATTCAGCAACGGAGAATCTAATGCTTTTCTAATTGCATTTTGAGCTCTATCCTCTCCTACTTCTTTTGCAGACCCCATAATAGCAGTACCACTGTTAGACAGTACTGTTTTGGCATCGTGTAAATCTATATTTTGTTTGTAGTGATGTGTAATTACTTCTGCAATCCCTCTAGATGCTGTAGACAAAACCTCATCAGCTTTAGAAAAACCTGCTTTAAAACCTAAATTACCATAGACCTCTCTTAGCTTGTTGTTATTAATAACAATTAAAGAATCTACATTATCTCTTAATTCATCAACTCCTTTTTGCGCTTGTTTAGAACGCATTCTACCTTCAAACTGAAACGGCATGGTAACAATCCCAACCGTTAAAATATCCATTTTTTTAGCAATACCAGCAATAATTGGAGCTGCACCTGTACCAGTACCACCTCCCATACCAGCAGTAATAAATACCATTTTTGTTTGAGAAGTCAGTACTTTTTTAATTTCTTCAATACTTTCTTCTGCTGCTTTTTCTCCAACATCTGGATTTGCTCCAGCCCCCAACCCAGAAGTTAAACTAACTCCTAATTGAATTTTATTAGGCACAGGACTATTTTGTAGGGCTTGTGCATCTGTATTACAGATCACAAAATCTACTCCTTTAATATCTTGGGTAAACATGTGGTTTACTGCGTTGCTTCCACCTCCTCCAACTCCTATTACTTTAATAGAATTAGATTGAGATTTTGGCATATCAAAAGCCACGTTGTTAAATGGTGTATCACTCATAATTATGGGATTTATGGGTCAATTTTTATTCTGCTTCGTTTAAAAAATCTTTTAAGTTAGAGGTAAATTTATCTAACCATGATTTTTTCTTTTTAGGCACTTCTTTTTCTTGTTCAGTTACCTTAGGCTCCTCAATAACTTCCTCCTCTATTACTTCTTCTTGCTTAGGCTCTACTGTTTCAAACACAGGTGTTTCTACAACTTCTTCTTTTGTTTCTTCTGGTAACTTTTCCAATCCTTTCATTAACAAACCTACTGTGGTTGCAAATATTGGACTCGACAAAGCTTCATCAGACCCTCCTGCTAAATGCTCATTAGGATACCCTATTCTTGTATCCATTCCTGTAATATATTCTACCAATTGCTTTAAATGTTTTACCTGAGACCCTCCTCCTGTCAACACTATTCCTGCAATTAATTTTCCGTTTTGAGTGTCATGTCCATAGTTTTTAATCTCTAAGTACACTTGCTCTATAATTTCTGTAACTCTTGCGTGAATTACTTGAGACAAACTTTTTAAAGTAATTTCTTTAGGCTCTCTACCTCTTAGTCCTGGAATTGATACAATTTCATTGTCTTTGTTCTCTCCTGGCCAAGCAGACCCAAATTTTACTTTTAACAATTCTGCCTGTTTTTCTATAATAGAAAAACCCTCTTTAATGTCTTCTGTAATTACGTTTCCTCCAAAAGGAATAACAGCTGTATGGCGAATAATTCCATCTTTAAAAATGGCCAAATCGGTAGTTCCGCCTCCTATATCTATCAAAGCAACTCCTGCTTCTTTTTCCTCATCATTTAACACTGCTTCTGCAGATGCTAAAGGTTCTAACGTAATGGCAGACAATCCTAAACCAGAACTTGTCACACATCTACCTATATTTTTAATCTGAGAAACTTGTCCAACAACTACATGAAAATTAGCTTCTAATCTACCTCCGTACATTCCTATAGGTTCTGTAACATCCGATTGACTATCGATCTTAAATTCTTGTGGTAATACATGAATAATTTCCTCACCAGGCAACATAACCAATTTATGTACTTGGTTTATTAAATTTTCTATATCCTGTTCATCAATCACCTCTTCTGCATCAGGTCTAGTAATATAATCACTGTGATGAATACTTCTGATATGATGTCCCGCAATACCTACAGTAACCGTATCAATTTTTAATCCCGAAACATTTTCGGCCTCTTCAACGGCTTGCTGAATTGATTGAATTGTTTGTGTAATATTATTAACAACACCACGTTTTACCCCTAGACTTTTTGCTTTTCCTATACCTAAAACTTCAATTTTACCATACTCGTTTTCACGACCAATCATGGCAGCAATTTTAGTGGTTCCAATATCTAATCCTATAGCAATACGGTTATTTTCCATCCTTACTTATTTTGAGCAAACAACTTGATTGTTGTACTGTAAATCTATTTTTTTAAACGTGCTAGACAAACTATCTTTTTCCATATAGCTGTAAAACACTTTTAGTTTTTTTAATTTTTGATTTATTTTATTCAAATCTCCTAACAATACTTTTTGTTGATTGTAACGAGTTTGAAACCAATATCCTTCTTTATCTTTTTGAACTGAAACCACTAATTTTTTCAAAAAATCGTCTGAGTCAATTTTCTGAATTAACGGAAACACTTCCTTTGGTTTGATAAAACCATTTTTATTATTGATAACAGGAACTCTTGCTGAATAATTGCTAGACAAAGGCATTTCTAAACCTTTAGCATCTAAATAAACCACATTCTGCGTGTTATACATTCTTGCCAACGGCTTTCTTTGCTTTACACTTACTTTTAAATCTCCTATAACTCCTACAGAAACCTGTGCAGATGAGACCATTGGGTGTGCCTGCACTAGATTTTCTAGTTCTTGTAAATTTATTAAGGTTTTAGGTTGATTTTCAACATGCTTACCTTTTTGTATTAACAAGTTATTAACCATTTGATGTGTTAAGAATAAATTGTCTTCATTACTAAACGTAATTGCTACATCAGAAACAGATCGCATAGCATTTCTTTTGGATGTAAAACCCAAAACAAGCCCTACAATAAGTAGAAGCAAAACTGTTTTTATGTAAACAAAATATTTTTTCATTGCGCTAATAATAATTCTTTGGTTACTTGTTCTACCAACACCCCTATATCTCCTGCCCCCAACATAACTACCACAGTAGCATCTGTGTTTTTTACTGTATTTATTACTTCTTTTTTGGCCTGCAAAGATCTGTTATTATTACTGATTTTCTCCAATAACCAAGTAGAATTTACACCTTGAATAGGCAATTCTCTTGCTGGATAAATATCTAACAGTACTACTTCATCAAACTTTGACAAACTATTAGCAAAATCATCTATAAAATCGCGTGTTCTAGAAAATAAATGAGGCTGAAAAATCACCAATATTTTTTGCCCTGGATACATTTCTCTAACCGCACTTTCTACAGCCGCTATTTCTGTTGGGTGATGAGCATAATCATCAATCAACACAAAATCTTGTTCTTTTATTTTATAAGAAAATCGTCTTTTAACTCCACTATATGTTGCTAAAGATTCTTTTATATCTTCTAAAGACAGCCCATGTTTTTCTGCCATCGCAATAGATACCAATGCATTAGAGACATTGTGTCTTCCTGGCAAATGAAAAATTACATTTTCTACAAAACCATTAGGTGTTTTCACGTCAAACACAAAAGATCCATTTTCTATTTTTACGTTTAAAGCCTGATAATCTGCCTCCTCTTCAACACCATAAGTCAAACCATCAACAGGCAATCCTTTTTTTACAATAAGTAAATCTGTTACTTTGGCAGCAAACTCTTTAAAAGAGGTTTCTAAAGCTTCTTTTTCTCCATAAATATCTAAATGATCGGCATCCATATTAGTGATACAAGCTACGTTTGGAGACAATTGCAAGAACGAACGATCAAACTCATCTGCCTCTACAACCGATATTTTATCACCTCCTAAAATTAGATTTGAATTGTAATTCTCTGTAATCCCTCCTAAAAAAGAAGTTGCTCCCGTATTACACACATGCATAATATGTCCTAATATAGAAGATGTTGTGGTTTTACCATGCGTACCTGCTACTGCGTAACAAATAGTATTTTTAGTAATTTCTCCTAAAATAGCCGCACGCTTTATTACTGTAAAATTGTGCTCTTCAAAATAAGCCAATATCTTACTGTCTTTAGGAATTGCAGGTGTATACACCACCAACGTTTCTTTTGCATTTAAAAAAGTCTTGTTAATAGTAGCAACATCATCTACAAAAGTAATAGTCACACCTTGTGCCTCTAAAGCTTCTGTAACTAAAGATGGTGTTTTGTCATAACCCGCTACCTGCTTACCGTTTTTTACAAAATAGCTAGCAATGGCACTCATTCCAATACCCCCAATCCCCACAAAATAGATGTTCTGTATATCTTTTAATTCCACTTGACTATTTTTTCAATTTCTTCTACAATTCTAACTGTTGCATCTGGCTTAGCCAATGCTTTTATATTTTCTGACAATTGATTTGTCTTTTCTTCTTTTTGAAGCAAACATTTTATTTTAGTCATAAAATGTTCTTTTTCTGTTTCTTTTAATAGAATAGCTGCATTTTTATTTACAATAGCTGCTGCGTTTTTTGTCTGATGATCTTCTGCTACATTAGGAGACGGAATAAACAGTACAGGTTTTCCTACAATACATAATTCTGATACTGAACTTGCTCCTGCTCTTGACACAATTATATCGGCTGCAGCATAAGCCAAATCCATTTGCGAAAGGTATGCATGTGTCTGCACCCCTTTTAAACTATTGTGTTTTTTATATTCTTCTATATAAAACTTACCTGTTTGCCAAATAATTTGCAACTCGTTATTTAACAAATCTCTTAAATTGGTCTCTATAATTTGATTGATGGCTCTTGCCCCTAAACTACCACCTAAAACCAACAATGTTTTTTTAGCTGTATCTAAATTAAAATGCTGAATTCCCAATTCTCTTTTAGAAGAAATGGTTAATAAGTCTTGTCTTACAGGATTCCCTGTGAAAATTATTTTATTCGCAGGAAAAAAGCTTTCCAATCCTTCATAAGCAACACAAACTTTATCTACTTTTTTAGACAATAATTTGTTTGTAATTCCTGCATAAGAATTTTGCTCTTGTATTAACGTTGGTATTCCTTTTTTAGCAGCTACATATAACGTAGGACCGCTTGCAAAACCACCTGTTCCTATAGTAATATCAGGTTTAAAAGCACGAACAATAGCCTTTGCTTTTAAAACACTATGAACTAATTTAATAGGAAAAAGTAAATTTTTAAAACTTAAAGTTCTTTGCAAACCTGCAATCCACAAACCTTTAATTTTATATCCTGCTTGTGGAACTTTTTCCATTTCCATTTTATCTTGAGCTCCAACAAATAAAAATTCAGCCGTGGGATAACGATTTTTTAATTCGTTAGCAATAGCTATGGCAGGATAGATGTGACCACCTGTTCCCCCTCCACTAATTAATATTTTTTTTATTTTACTCATATTCTGTTATACTTCTTCTAATTGTTCATTTGGATATAAACTCTCTAACGGATCTTCACTTTGCGCTCCTAATTCCTCTTCAGTAACATTTGCAGAAGCTGTAACACTTAACACCATACCTACTGCTAAACAGGTCATCCAAATAGAAGTCCCTCCACTACTTATTAGCGGTAAAGTTTGCCCTGTTACAGGCCCTAAATTGGTTGCAACCATCATATTAATCACCGACTGAAACACAATAGGAAATCCTACTCCAACCACTAACAGCTTTCCAAAAACAGTTCCTGCTTTTTTAGTTGCTACATACATTCTAAACGTTAACATAAAGTAAGCCAGCAAAACAACACAAGCCCCCATTAACCCATACTCCTCTACAATAATGGCAAAAATAAAATCGGAAGAAGATTGCGGTAAAAAATTTTTCTGAACACTTTTACCAGGTCCTTTTCCTGTTAAACCTCCTGTGGCTATAGCTATTTTTGCATTTTCCACCTGATATCCTTCTTTCGATTCCGAATCCGAAAACGCATCTATTCTACTTATCCAAGTATCCACTCTGTTAGGCATTAAACCTGGGAAAGCTTTTGCGGCTAACACAAACAACATCAATACTAAAACTCCAGCACCTACAATCCCTGCTAAATACTTCATTGGATATCCGCCTACAAAACAAACCATCAGTACCATTAAAAAAACAATTGCCGTGGTTGAAAAATTGGCAGGTAAAATAAACATTAACACCAAGGCTATAGGTACCCAAAGCTTTAACAAACTTTCTTTAAAACTGATATCTACATCTTTGTTTTTAGCCAAATACCTGGCCGTATACACCATAATCACCAAACCTGCCAAAGTAGATGTTTGAAAACCAACTCCAATTATTGGAATACGAATCCATCTAGCTGCATTGGCTCCACCAATTGTGGTCCCCTGTGCTAGTGTTACGATTAATAATACAATTACGATAGGAATCATAACTACAGAAACTCCACTAAAATATCGGTAAGGAACTCTATGAATAAAAAACATAATTCCAAACCCCATTAACAGCAACACTGCATGCTTGATTAAAATACCAATAGTAGTACCATTTCCCGCTACATATACTAAATTGGTACTTGCACTATAAACAGGCATAAATGAAAACAATGCCAATACAGCAACCAATGCCCATATAAATAGGTCACCTTTTATGTATGATTTTATGTAACGTATAAACTTCATTTTTTATAAGTTTCTTACAGCATCTTTAAATTTACGACCTCTATCCTCATAACTTTCAAACAGATCAAAACTAGCACAAGCAGGAGATAGTAATACAGTTTCTCCTTTATCTGCTAATTTGTAAGCAATTTTTACAGCAGCATCTGCACTTTCTACTTCCTCTATAAAATCTACAATGCTACCAAATGCAGCTTTAATTTTAGTATTGTCTAATCCCAAACAAATAATTGCTTTTACTTTTTCTCTTACTAAGGGATACAACTCTGCATAATCGTTTCCTTTATCCACCCCACCTACAATCCAAACAGTTGGATTATTCATACACTCTAATGCATAAAACGTAGCATTTACATTGGTCGCTTTAGAATCGTTAATATATTCTACTCCGTTTACTTTTAATACGTGTTCTAATCTATGTTCTGCTCCCTCAAAATTCTCAAGAGACTCTAAAATAGTTTGTTTTCTAGCTTTTAACAATTGCGATGCTAACGTAGCTGCCATGGCATTTTTAGTATTGTGTTTACCTTGTAATGATAATTTTGAAATGCTCATTCTTAATTCTTTTTTTCTAATATTAATGACTATATCCTTTTGGTCAACATAAGCTCCAAATTCTTGTTTTGTTTGTAACGAGAAGGGCACTAGTTGAGCCTTTGGACTGTGTTTTTTTATCCCCTCCACAATCACAGGGTCATCGGCATCATAAATTAAATAATCAGATGCTTTTTGATTTTTGGTTATTCTAAATTTTGAATCTATGTATTTATCAAAATCATATTCATATCTATCCAAATGATCTGGAGTTATATTTGTTATCATGGCAATATGAGGTCTAAATAACTCAATTCCATCCAACTGAAAACTACTTAACTCCAATACGTATTTATCAAAATTTTGATTGGCTACTTGCTCCGCATAACTTTCTCCTATATTCCCACCAATTCCAACATTATAACCTGCTTGTTTTAACAAGTGATGCGTTAGCATGGTAGTGGTTGTTTTTCCGTTTGAACCTGTAATTCCAATTACCTTAGCAGTACTATGCTGTGCTGCAAACTCAATTTCTGAGATGATTGAAATTCCGGCTTCTTTAATATTTTTTATAAATGGAATATGATCTGGAATTCCCGGGCTTTTCACTACCACATTAGCATTCAAAATCAAACCATGTGTATGTTGTCCAGACTCAAAAGCAATTCCTTCTTTCTTTAATTGCTTTAAGTATTTTTCTTTAATCACAGATTTGTCAGATACAAAAACATCCATTCCTAACTTTTTAGCTAAAATGGCTGCCCCTACACCGCTCTCTCCTGCTCCTAGAACAACAACTCTCTTCATTTATCTCATTTTTAATGTAACAACAGACAATACTGCCAACAAGATTCCTATAATTAAAAACCTAGCTACTATTTTACTTTCGTGATATCCTTTCTTTTGATAGTGATGATGCAATGGAGCCATTTTAAAAATCCTTCTACCTTCTCCAAATTTCTTTTTTGTGTACTTAAACCATCCAACTTGTAAGACTACAGATAAATTTTCTGCAAAAAAGATTCCTGCTAAAATAGGGATTAGTAATTCTTTACGAACCGCAATAGCAATTACCGCTATAATTCCACCAATAGTTAAACTACCCGTATCTCCCATAAATACTTGAGCAGGATAAGTATTGTACCATAAAAAACCTATCAACCCACCTGCAAAAGCACTGATATAAACGGTCATTTCTCCAGAGTTTGGAATGTACATTACGTTTAAATAATCTGAGAAAATAATGTTACCAGACACCCAAGCAAAGACTCCTAAAACAGCCACAATAATAGTAGATGTTCCTGCAGCCAAACCATCAATTCCGTCTGTTAAATTAGCTCCGTTAGAAACCCCAGTTACAATAAAGATTACAACAGGTATAAAAATAAGCCAAGCATAATCTGCTGCATTATCACCCAACCAGCCTAAAACGGCTGTGTAATCAAATTCATTTCCTTTTAAAAAAGGAATAGTTGTTTTTACCGATTTATGAGCCTCTCCAAACAAATGTGTATTGGCTATCTTTTCAGAAAATGGCAATTCAGATTTCATAGTTACTGAGGGATGGAAGTAAAACATAACCCCTACAAACAACCCTAAACCAACCTGACCTAAAACTTTAAACTTTCCTTTTAGTCCTTCTTTGTCTTTTTTAAAGACTTTAATATAATCATCAATAAAACCAATAACTCCCATCCACAATGTGGTAATTATTAGAATAATTACATAAATATTATCTAGCTTAGCAAACAAAAACACCGGAATTAAGGTTGCCAAAATAATAATAAGTCCACCCATAGTAGGTGTACCTGCTTTTTGCACTTGTCCTTCTAAACCTAAATCTCTAACAGTTTCTCCTATTTGCTGTTTTCTTAAATAGTTGATTAATCTTTTACCATAAATAGTAGACAGTAATAATGAAACCATAAATGCCAACGCAGAACGGAATGTGATAAACTGAAACAAACTAGCTCCGGTTAATTGATATTCATTTTCTAAAAAATCGAATAAGTAATACAACATTATTTCTTTAGTATTTCAAAGGTTTCTATTAGTGTTTCTTTATCATTAAAATAAGTTCGCTCTCCGTTAATTTCCTGATAGGTTTCGTGTCCTTTTCCAGCCACTAAAACCACATCGTTCTTTTTTGCCAACTTACAAGCTGTTTTTATTGCCTGTCTTCTATCTTCAATTACCAAAACTTTAGAAGCATACTCATCTTTAATACCAGCCTCCATATCCTCTAAAATTGTTATAGGATTTTCTGTTCTTGGATTGTCTGATGTTAAAATAACCTGCATACTTAGTTCTGCCGAAATCGCTGCCATTATAGGTCTTTTGGTTTTATCTCTATCACCTCCACAACCTACTACCGTAATAATACTTACTCCTGGCTGAGCTACATCTTTAATCGTACTTAATATATTTTTTAAAGCATCTGGAGTGTGTGCATAATCTACCACACTTACAATTCCCGTACTAGATACTTGATATTGAAAACGACCATCTACACTTTTTAATTGACTTAATCCCGTTAACAATTCCAAATCATCCACACCTAACTCTTTCGCTACTCCATATATAGCAACTAGGTTTGATGCATTAAAACCACCTACTAACTGCACCCAAACTTCTTGATTATTGATTTGTAATAACATTCCAGAAAAACTTTTTTCAAGAATTTTTACTTTATAATCTGCTAACGTTTTTTGTGAATATGATTTTTTTGTTGCCTTGCTATTTTGCAACATTATATTTCCGTTCTTGTCATCTAGATTTGTAATGGCAAATGCATGCTTAGACAGCTCATCAAAAAAAGATTTTTTTACATCTCTATACTCACTAAATGTTTTATGATAATCTAAATGATCATGTGTGATATTGGTAAAAACTCCACCATTAAAATCTAATCCGTAGGTTCTAGACTGATGAATTCCGTGAGAACTTACTTCCATAAAACAATATTCTACACCAGCCGCTACCATTTTAGCCATAAATTGATTGATCGCCAATGAATCTGGAGTCGTATGTGTAGCAGGTAATACTTCTTGATCTATAATAATTTTTACCGTAGACAATAACCCTGTCTTATAACCTAGTAACTGAAACAATTGACACAACAAACTAGCTACTGTAGTTTTACCATTGGTACCTGTAACCCCTACTAATTTTATTTTTTCTGAGGGATGTTCATAAAAATTAGCAGCCAATTGAGCCAAGGCTATATTTGCATTTTTTACAACTATAAACACCGTAACCCTATTTATTATTTCAGGCATTTCCTCACAAACAATAACACTTGCTCCTAAAGAAATTGCTTTTTCTATATATTGATGCCCATCTACATGCACTCCTTTTTGAGCTACAAACAAAGTATCTTTCACTACTTTTCTAGAATCAAAAGCAATAGCAGAGACCCCCAACAACTGTTGATTCCAGTTTTTAGAAGCTTCTATTTTTACCTTATGTAAAATTTTATTTAATTCCATTTTAGTACAATACTACTTGTTGTCCTTTTTTAATAGCAACCCCTTGTCTTATAGATTGTTTTTTAACAAAACCTAAATCTCCATTAAGTGCCACTTTTAATCCTTTATTCTCTAACACCGAAACAGCATCCATAACAGGCATACCGTTTACGTTTGGCATTTTATTTTCTGTGCTTATATTTTCTTTTTGAAACTGATGATTAGACTCCTCTACCCTAGCCAAAACAGGAGTGTCTAACAAAACTGATTGCTCTTGTAATTCGCTTGTATAAATTTTCTGAGCAATTGCTTTAAACACAGGAGCTGCAACGGTTGCTCCATAATAACCTTTTCTTTTATTAGGTTTATTTACCACCACAATGCAAGAATACTTTGGATTTTCAGCTGGAAAAAAACCTGCAAATGAAGAAACATACTGCGTATTATCTGTCCAGTACTCGGTTTGACAAGTCCCTGTTTTACCTGCCATTGAAAAGTTTGGAGAATATAATTTTTCTCCAGTCCCTCTAACGACAACATTTTTTAAAATTTCTTGTAATTTATCTATTGTTTCTTTGGAAGCTATTTTGGAATTTAAAACTACAGGGTCAAAAGATTTTTCAACTTCTCCGTTATTTCTTAATTCTTTAATAAACTTTGGCTTTACCATTACACCATCATTTGCAATAGCGTTGTAAAAAGTAATCAACTGCAATGCTGTAACTTTTACTCCATATCCCCAAGCCATCCAAGGCAAAGAAAGACCATTCCAACTTTTAGGATCTCCTCTTTTTACATATTTAGGATCTGGAATAAATGGTTTTCCTTCTCCTTTAATAGGTACTCCTATTTTTTTACCAAAACCTAACTTATTAATTCCGTCTACAAATTTTTGAGGATTGTTATTATAAGATTCCATCACCATTTTAGCAATCCCAACATTTGAAGAAACCTCTATAGCTCTAGCCAAAGATATTTTTCCGTACCCACCTCTATGAGAATCAATAATACTTCTTCCATATACTTTAATCCTTCCTTTTTCTGTATCCACTACATCACCTGTATCCACTTTTTTATCTTCTAAACCAACTAACAAACTAGCCAACTTAAAGGTAGACCCTGGCTCTTGCGCTTCGTAAATTGCGTAATTTCTTTTCTCGTAATATCCTCCGTTAACTCCATTTCTACCTAAATTAGCAATGGCTCTAACCTCACCGGTTTTGGTCTCCATTACCACTACACAACCATGATCTGCTTCAAAAGTTTCTAATTGCTGTAACAAAGCATGATGAGCTACATCTTGAATATTTACATCAATCGTTGTAATGACATCACTTCCATCTTGTGGCTCCTGTTCATTTTTATCGTTGATTGGTTTCCACTGTCCTTTGGCAATTTTTTGTTTTTTTCGCCAACCGTGTTGTTCTCTCAAATATTTTATATAAGCTCCTTCTACTCCTACATTTCCTCTATAATCTGCATACCCAATGGTTCTCACCCCCATCTCCCCTAAAGGTCTTGCTCTTACGTTTCTTTGCTCTGTAATTACCCCTCCTCTATATTGACCTAATTTTAAAATTGGAAACGTTTTTAACCTAGCATAATCTATATACCCTAAATCTCTAGCCAAAAACAAATAACGATTTTTACGTCTTTTAGCTGTTCTTAAATATTGGTTGTAATGAGATGATGGCTTTCCAAACAAAACAGATAATGAATCACTTAAAGCATTGATGTTTTTTTCAAATACATCATTTTTAACAGATACCAAATCCAATCTTACGGTATATTTAGACATGGTTGTCGCCAACAAATCTCCACTAGTTGCGTAAATATTTCCTCTGTTAGCAAAAACCGTATCTGTTTTAATAGTACGTTGCGCAGAAATTTTACGATAACGAGCTCCCTCTACAGATTGAATAAAACCTACACGTACCGCTAAAACAACAAAAAGCACAGTTAGCAATACTACTAACCAGCCCAATCTGTCTACAATGCTTTTTTTTGTGGTACTCAACTTTATTTTATTTAGGTATTTTCACAACAATTTTTACAGGAGGTTCTTCTGAGGCCTCCAACCCCTGGTTTTCTACTTTTTCTTTTATGGTTGACTCCATTCTTAAGTGAGTTACCTTAGTAGCGCTATCAACATATTCAGCTTTTAGTACTCTTATTTTTTTAGTTAAATAGGCTATTTTTATTACCTTTTCATCAGTACTATGTGCACACGTAATCATAACTATAGACATTCCTAAAACCACAAAAATTACTTTCCAGTTTTTAAAAGAATCATTTTTAACTAAAAAATCCCCCTTTAATATTCCTGACACAAACTCACCAACTCCTATCATCCGTTTTTAAGCTTTGCTATTCTTAATTTTGCGCTTCGTGCCCTGTTATTAATTTTAATTTCTTCTTTAGTAGGCACTATTAAACCACCTACTTTTTCCATAGGCACACTAAAGTTTCCATAAAAATCTTTTTCAGGTTCTCCCTCAAACATTCCTTTCTGAATAAATCTCTTCACCAATCTATCTTCTAAAGAATGATACGAGATCACACTCAACCTTCCGTCTTCTGTTAAGACATCTGGAATTTGAGTTAAAAATTCTTTCAACACCTCTAATTCTTGATTCACCTCTATTCTTAAGGCTTGAAATATTTGAGCTAAAATTTTATGCTCTTTAGCTTTTGGCAAAAAAGAAGCTAACACTTCCTTCAACTCAAAGCTTGTTTCTATTTTATTATCCACCCTAGCCTCTACAATTACCTTAGCCATTGCTCTACCATTTCTTAACTCTCCGTATTGAAACAATAAGTTTGCTAGATCTTCTTGAGAATACTTGTTTATAATATGAGAAGCACTTACTTCAGCTTTTTGATCCATACGCATGTCTAATTGCGCATTAAAACGAGTTGAAAATCCTCTTTCTGCTTGATCAAACTGATGAGAAGACACTCCAAAATCACCCAAAACACCATCTACTTTTTTAGCCCCATAGAACCTTAAAAAACGCTGAATATATCTAAAATTCTGAGGAATTAAGGTAAAACGCTCATCATCCAAAGCATTTTCATGCGCATCAGGATCTTGATCAAAAGCAAACAATTTTCCGTTCTCACCCAAACGAGACAAAATCTCCCTAGAATGACCACCGCCACCAAAAGTCACATCCACATACACTCCATCAGACTTTATCTCTAAAGCATCTACACTTTCTTTTAACAACACCGGATTATGATAACTCATCTTCTTCTGTATTTAAACCGCCCATTACTTGTTCTGCCAATTCAGCAAAATCATCTAAAGCACCATTGATTGCATTCTCATACAATTCTTTATCCCATATCTCTATAATTGACACTGCCGATGACAACACCACTTCTTTTTTTATTTTAGAATAAGCCAACAAATCTTTTGGCAATAACAATCTACCAGAAGCATCTAATTCAACATTTTTAACCCCCGCGGTAAACAATCGGATAAAATCATTGTTCTTTTTTACAAAACGATTTAGTTTCCCCACTTGCCCCATTACCTTGTTCCACTCTTTAATAGGATATAGTTCCAAACAAGGCTGAAACACAGAACGCTTTAACACAAACCCCTCATACACAACACCTTTCAACTGTTTTTTCAACCCAGCAGCAAGCATCACACGACCTTTCGTGTCTGTTTTACATTCGTATGTTCCTATTAATGCTTCCACCTATTCTATTCTATTTTTCAAAAATATAAAATATTTTACCACTTTTTACCACTTTACCCCACATTGTTGATAAGTTTTCCCACAAAGCACCTAAATCCTTACATTTTAAATATCAACTAGTTAAGAACTCTATTTTCTAGAAAACAGCTATATTTAACAATTCGTGTTTTTTTGTCAAAAAAAGTTTACATTTGTGCCAAACCTAAGCCTAGAAAATAAGCATGGAATATAACGTTAAAACGGAGGGAGAGTTTAAATACATTGAAGCTGGAGAAGGTAAGACAATTATCGTTTTACACGGTTTAATGGGGACTCTTGATGATTTTGCGGGTGTGGTAAAACACTTTTCTAAAAACGGATACAGAGTATTAGTACCTGAATTACCTATATATACATTACCTATAATTAAGACAAACGTTAAGAATTTAGCTAAGTTTGTAAAGAGTTTTATGGAATTTAAAAACGTTCCTAACGCTACTTTACTAGGGAACTCATTAGGTGGTCATGTTTCTTTGTATATTACAAAAGCATTCCCCGAATTGGTAGACTCTCTTGTACTTACAGGTAGCTCTGGATTGTATGAAAACGCAATGGGAGACACTTACCCTAAAAGAGGGGATTATGAATATATTAAAGCCAAAACAGAAGCAGTATTTTACGACCCTAAAACAGCTACAAAAAAAATGGTTGATGATTTATTTGAAATTGTAAACGATAGAAATTGTGCGATTAGAATTTTAGCCTTGGCAAAAAGTGCGATTAGACACAATATGGCTAAGGACTTACCAAACATGAAAGTGCCTACTTGTTTAGTTTGGGGAAAACAAGACAATGTTACACCACCAGACGTAGCAAATGAATTCAATCAATTAATGCCAAATTCTGAATTATTTTGGATTGATAAATGTGGTCATGCCCCTATGATGGAACATCCACTTTTATTTAACGAAACAGTAAATGCTTGGTTTGACAAAAACAACATAAAATAATGCAGATTAAATCTGCCGAATTTATTATAAGTAATTCTGAGGTCTCTAAATGTCCTACAGAAAAACTTCCTGAATACGCTTTTATTGGAAGATCTAACGTTGGTAAATCTTCTTTAATTAATATGCTTACAGGAAGAAATAAACTTGCAAAAACTTCGGGTACCCCAGGAAAAACACAATTAATCAATCACTTTAAGATAAATAAAAATTGGTTTTTGGTCGATTTACCAGGGTATGGATATGCTCGTGTATCTAAAACAACTAAAAAAGAATTTCAAAGTTTTATTACCGATTATTTTAAACAACGCAAAGAATTAGTTTGCACATTTGTATTGGTAGACTCTCGTCATACTCCACAAAAAATTGATGTAGATTTTATGGAATTTTTAGCAGAAAATGAAATTCCTTTTGCAATTATCTTTACCAAAACAGACAAGCTAAAGCCAAAAGCAATTACTCAAAACATAGCCAAGTACGAAGCAGCTATGTTAAAAGATAGATTTGAATATTTCCCTACATATTTTACTTCATCATCTGCCAACAAAAATGGTAAAAATGATATTTTAAACTTTATTGAGACCATCAATAATGATTTTTATGCAGGAAACCTATAACTAGCATTGGTTATGCATTCTACAAAAAAAAACTTGCAAATTCTTTTTGAAGACAATCATATTGTTGTCATCAACAAGCGTTCTGGAGACATTACACAAGGAGATAAAACAGGAGACAAGCCTTTAAGCGATGTTGTTAAAGAATACATAAAAGAGAATGAAAACAAACCCGGAAATGTTTATTTAGGAGTTGTACACAGACTAGACAGACCTACATCTGGAATTGTAATTTTCGCAAAAACGTCTAAAGCTTTAGAACGACTGAACAAAGCTTTAAGAGATAAAAAAATAGACAAAACTTATTGGGCCGTTGTAAACAAAATTGATATTCCTGTAAAACAGACTTTATCTCATTATTTGATAAAAAACCCAAAGAACAACAAATCTAATATTTGCCAACCCACTACTCAAGGGGCAAAACACGCAATATTACATTATCAAATTCTTAAAAAGTTAAATAATTTTCAATTGTTAAAAATTGAACTAGAAACAGGAAGGCACCACCAAATAAGAGTTCAACTTTCTTCTATAGGATGCACCATTAAAGGAGATTTAAAATACGGTGCTAAAAGAAGTAATAAAGACGGAAGTATTCATTTACACGCTCGTAAAATTTCTTTTATTCATCCTGTAAAAAAAGAGCCTATCACTTTAACAGCTCCAGTTCCTAATGATGTTATTTGGAAAGCTTGTGAAAGTTAAAACTCCTAATAATTAAGGGATCCCCATTACATTACGTTGAACACTTTGTATTTGTTGCTGCATCACTTGATTATGATGAGACTGCTGTTGCTGTAACATATTCTGATGAAATTGATTATGAAACCAAGAATTATTGTTTTTCTTTTCTCTCTTTCTTTTCTTCTTCTTTTTAGTATGATCACTCAAATCAGTAGACACCGATAAACTAGGTATAATTAGTTTGGGTACATAAGCAATAGTGTCTTTTAATGTATAAAAAAGAACTATTTTCTCCTATTTCTAAATTAGTAGAAACCAAAACAACATCTTTACTCTCTTTTAAACTTTTACTTAAATTTCTCTTTTTGTTTTTATTGCTTTGCCCAAAAGCAAGTAATGTTACTAAACAAAAAGAAACAATTAAGACATTTCTTTTCATAACTTTTTTCTCCAAAAATAAAAAAGCCTGATACAAAATCAGGCTTTCAAATCTTATTTTATATCAAAATATTAAGCACAGTAATCATCATAAGCTCCAAACAAGTTTTCTGCAATTGCTTCAGCAGCCCCCCTCAATGTGATCACGCTCTAACATATGTATCAATTGACCATCTTTAAACAATGTAACCGCTAGTGATGATGGAGGAAAAGAAATCACAAACTCACTTGCTTTTTGAACAGCCACACATTAAATAAATTAACAAATCCCTGCACAACACCCTCATAAACTATCAAAAACATAATTAAACAAGATAAAAACAACATTATCCTTACAAAAAACAACCTTGTTTTAACATAAACAAAATACTATCAATAAAACCACGTAGTTTTAAACCATAAACTAATGAAAACCAAAAGAAATTAAAGCTCTAAAATACTAGTTAAGACCTTTTTTTTTTAGGTATTCACTAAACCAAAAGTCAATGAAATCACAAATAAAAACAAAGTTAAAAACAGCTGGGTTCGCACTTATTTTAGCATCCGGCTTATCTTGCTCTAATGAAATAGAACAAGAAACTTACAACCTAAAAGAAACAAGTTTTGATCTTGGAACTGAAGACAAATTTGGAACCCCTAGAGCATACAACACTAACTCGTATTTTACAGGTACTGGTAACGCAAGTGTAAACTTTACAGGAACCACAAGTACTCAACTAAACACGTTGATTAGAAATACTAGTGGACAAAAAATAATTAAGATTCCTCGTAAAAACTATACTTGGGGTGAAGTAAATTTAAAATCTGGTATTCATTTACAAATTGCAGCAGGTACTGTTATAAAACCTACAAACAACAATGTTAGACGTATTTTTAATATTGGTACCTCTGCCAAAGGAGCAAGAGTTACCAATACTAGTATTTCTGGTGTAGGAGGAGGATTTACGATTGATTTATCTGCACTAGCAAACCTAAACAAAAACATGGCCGCAGTAAGAATAGGAAGAGTTACTGACTTTAAATTATTTAACTTCACTATTAAAGACAGAAGAACCTCTTTGGCTTCTATTTTATTAAATTATGTTGCCAATGCAAATCAAGATAATCAACCATTTGCCAAACAAGGAATTATCCAAAAAATTAGACAAACAGGAGCACATACTGGATATGGTTTAATTCAAGGATACTCAGCAGATCAAATTTTATTTAAAGATTTAGACTGCCAAGGTGGTGTTACTTTAAGACTTGAGACTGATGACAGGTCTATGAAAAATGATGTTATCAAAACCCCTAGTAAAAAGTTTGGTATGTTTAGAATATTTGCAGACGATATTACCTGTACAGACGGTATATGTCCATTAATGCTATCTCCTCACTTTACTCAAAACGGAAAAGTTACAGCAAAAAAAATCACATCTACAGGATGTGCATTTGCTGTAAGAATTGAACATGGGTTTATTGAAGTATTTGATAAAAATAAAACATACACTGCATCTCAAAGAACTCAGTTTACAAACTTTATTTCTAATCAAATTTCTGGAGTAGCCAACAATCAAAAATTTATTGGGAACGCATACAGAAGAGCTAACGGAACACAATGGGCAATAAGAATTACAGATGCTTCAATTAACGGAAATTTAACACCTTACATAAAAAACCAAATAGGAAACTTAAAAAATGGAAGTTTTCAAAATGCTACTTTTGGAAATGTTAGAGCAAACAAAGGTTCTGGAAATAAAGCTAAATTAAAACAAGGTTTCTTAAAATTCTACTCTTGTAACACAATAACAAATACGATTAAAAGACCTACAAATACAGGTATGCCCAACGGTTTTGAGTACTACGGACCTGCTTTAGGTTTAAAGTTTGACAACACCCAAGGTGTAGGAAACGGAAACTACAAAATTACAGTCAACGGAAGCTTTACAGGAGGGAGTGGAACAAACATCCTACACAATACTCCTGCAAAATGCAACAGCCCTGCAATTGGACAAATTGGAACTGTAAGCGGTAGTTTCTTTTAGAACCCCTTATTACTATCAAAATAAAACCCTCTAGTGACAAATCATTAGAGGGTTTTATTTTGATAAAAAACTAAAGATTAAGCACAATACTCATCATAAGCTCCAGACAAGTTTGCTGCAATTGCCTCAGCAGAATGCCCTTCAATGTGATGACGCTCTAACATATGTACCAATTGTCCATCTTTAAACAATGCAACCGCTGGTGAAGACGGAGGAAAAGGAATCATAAATTCTCTAGCCTTTTGTACTGCTGGAGCATCAACTCCTGCAAATACAGTCCCTAAGCTTGTTGGTAATTTTGCATTTTGTAAAGAAGCAATTACTCCTGGTCTTGCAGTTCCTGCAGCACAACCACAAACTGAATTTACTACTACTAAAGCAGTTCCTTCTTTTGCAATAAATGATTCAACATCTGCTGGAGATTTTAAAGCCTCTACTCCTGCTTGTACTAATTGAGCTTCCATTGGAGCCGTTAATTCTTGTGGATACATATCTATATACTTTTTAAAATTCTATAATAACAATTCTGAATTCAGAATCGATATGCAAATTTAGACAATAAATATTCCAAAACCTTACAGTCTGACACATTATCAATTCTTAACAAAAATTAAAATTAGTACTACGTAGTATCACTGACAAATCTTCCGATTCTATTTAAGGCAAGATTCTTGTTTTACTTAGTACTTTAATACAAAAACATACAAATGAAAAAATTTGCAAGCTGGATTGGAGCAGGAATTGGATGGGCTGCCGGTGGACCTATTGGTGCTGCCTTAGGTTACTTAATTGTATCGGCTCTAAAAGGAGCTACTTCTGATTATTCTGAATTTCAAACCAACAACAATACTTACACCAACAAAACAACTCAGGCTGGAGATTTTGAAATTAGCTTGCTTTTTTTAGCTGCTATTGTTATTAAAGCCGATGGGAAAATATTACAAAAAGAATTAGATTACGTTCGTACTTATTTTGTGCAGATGTATGGAAAAGACAGAGCGAATAATGCTTTTAAATTATTTAAAGGAATTATTAACGACACCACTTTATCTACCCAAGAAGTTTGTACACAAATAAGAAATCACATGACAGCTGAATCTCGCTCTCAGTTAATTCATTTCTTGTTTGCCATTGCAAAATCTGATGGACATGTAGCCGATATTGAAATACAAACCATTCAGTCTATTGCGAACTATCTATACATTAGCCAAGCAAATTTCAATTCTATAAAAGCGATGTTTTATGATAACTCTGAATCAGCTTACCAAATATTAGAAGTAGAAAAAACAGCTACTAATGATGAACTTAAAAAAGCGTACCGTAGATTGGTCAAAGAACATCATCCTGATAAGTTAGCCCATTTAGGAGAAGAACATTTAAAGGGAGCGCAAGAAAAATTTCAGAAAATTCAAGAAGCATACGAAACCATCAAAAAAGAAAGAGGAATTTAATTAATCCTTCCAAACCACTAAAAGGGATGTATTGTTACAATACATCCCTTTTTTATTGCTTAAAAAGCTCAAATACAAGGAAAAATCCTATTGTGATTCATCAATTAAAACCGTATTTTCGCAATCCAAATTGAAGACCCAATACCATGAGTGCAAATTTTAAAGAACACAAAGGCTTAAGTTTAACAAATATTGCTGCAGAAACATTAAAGTTTTGGCAAGAAAACAACATCTTTCAGAAAAGTATTGATGCTAGAGAAGGGCAAGAACCCTACGTGTTTTTTGAAGGACCTCCATCGGCTAACGGATTGCCAGGAATTCACCACGTTTTAGGAAGAACTATTAAAGATGTATACCCTCGTTTTAAAACTATGAAAGGTTTTAAAGTACAACGTAAAGCAGGTTGGGATACGCACGGTCTACCAGTTGAATTAGGTGTTGAAAAGGAATTGGGAATTACCAAAGAAGATATTGGAACCAAAATTACCATAGAAGAATACAATATTGCTTGTAAAAAAGCAGTGATGAAATATACAGATATTTGGAATGACTTAACAGAGCGTATTGGTTATTGGGTAGATATGGAAGATCCATATGTAACCTACAAGTCTAAATACATGGAAACTGTTTGGTGGTTGTTAGGTCAGATCTACAAAAAGGATTTACTCTATAAAGGGTATACTATTCAGCCTTACTCTCCTAAAGCAGGTACAGGATTAAGTTCTCACGAAATTAATCAGCCGGGAGCGTACCAAGATGTTACAGACACTACTATTGTTGCTCAGTTTAAAGCTATAAAAGAAACCTTACCCGCTAGTTTACAAACTCTAGCAGAAGTACATTTATTAGCATGGACAACTACTCCTTGGACTTTACCAAGTAACACCGCTTTAACAGTGGGGTCTAAAATAGAGTATGTATTGGTAAGTTCTTACAATCAATACACCTTTGAATCTATCAACGTTTTATTAGCAAAAAACTTAGTTGGAAAACAATTTGGAAAAAAGTTTATTGAGGTTGAAACAAAAGAAGAATTAGAGGCCTACAAACAAGGAGACAAAAAGATTCCTTTCTTAGTTGGAGAAACTTTTATAGGGAAAGATTTGGTCGGAATTAAATACGAACAATTGTTACCTTGGGCATTGCCATACGAAAATCCAGAAAATGCGTTTAGAGTGATTGCTGGAGATTTTGTAACTACAGAAGATGGTACTGGTATTGTACACACCGCTCCTACTTTTGGTGCAGATGATGCTTTTGTAGCTAAAAATGCAAGTCCAGAAGTACCACCTATGTTGGTTTTGGACGACAATGAGAACCCTGTTCCGTTGGTAGACTTGCAAGGAAAATTTACAAAACACGTAGCTCCTCATGCAGGAAAATATGTGAAAAATGAATATTATAACGATGGTGAAGCTCCAGAAAGATCCATTGATGTAGAAATTGCTATTCAGTTAAAAGAAGAAAACAAAGCGTTTGTTGTAGAAAAATACAAGCACAGTTATCCACATTGTTGGAGAACAGACAAACCTATTTTATACTATCCCTTAGATTCTTGGTTTATAAAAGTAACGGAAGTAAAAGACCGTATGCACGAGTTAAACGAAACCATTAATTGGAAACCTGAATCTACAGGAACCGGTCGTTTTGGGAACTGGTTAAAAAATGCAAATGATTGGAACCTATCTCGTTCTCGTTATTGGGGAATTCCATTACCTATTTGGAGAACCGAAGACGGAACGGAAGAAATTTTAATTAGTTCTGTAGAAGAATTAAAACAAGAAATTGAAAAAGCAAGAGTTGCCGGAATTGAAAACCCAACTAGTTTTGATGCTTTTGAATCTGGAAATATGTCTGAGGAAAATTATGACACCATCGATCTACATAAAAATGTAGTAGATGCCATTACCTTAGTTTCTCCTAAAGGACAACCTATGAAGCGTGAAGCAGACCTTATTGACGTTTGGTTTGATTCTGGTGCTATGCCGTATGCACAACAACATTATCCTTTTGAAAACAAGGAATTAATTGACAATAGAGAGTTCTATCCTGCTGACTTTATTGCTGAAGGAGTAGATCAAACTCGTGGATGGTTTTATACCCTACACGCAATTAGCACCATGGTTTTTGACAATGTAGCTTATAAAAATGTAGTTTCTAACGGATTGGTTTTAGACAAGCATGGTAAAAAAATGTCTAAACGTTTAGGAAACGGAATCAACCCATTTGAAACTATGGATCAATATGGACCCGATGCGACACGTTGGTATATGATTTCTAACGCAAACCCTTGGGACAACCTTAAGTTTGATTTAGATGGAATTGATGAAGTGAGACGTAAATTCTTTGGAACTTTATACAACACCTATTCTTTCTTTACTTTGTACGCTAATATTGATGGATTTAAATATGCTGAAGCAGATATTAAATTAGAAGACAGACCAGAAATTGACCGTTGGATTTTATCAGAACTAAATACGTTAATTTTAAAAGTTGATAAGTTTTATAACGAGTACGAAGCAACCAAAGCTACTCGTGAAATTCAAAATTTTGTAACCGAAAACTTATCTAACTGGTTTGTACGTTTAAGCAGAAGAAGATTCTGGAAAGGCGACTATGGAACAGATAAAATATCCGCTTACCAAACACTTTATACTTGTATGTTAACTGTTGCTAAATTAGGAGCTCCTGTAGCCCCTTTCTTTATGGATAATCTTTACAAAGATTTAACCAAAGCAACACAAACAGAAACTTTTGAATCTGTACATTTGGCCGAGTTTTCAAAAGCAGATAAAACTGCTATTGACAGTGACTTAGAGCGTAAAATGCAAAAAGCGCAACAAATATCATCTATGGTATTGTCTTTACGTAAAAAGGAAATGATCAAAGTACGTCAACCGTTACAAAAAATCATGATTCCTGTACTAGACAATCAGCAAAGAGAAGATATTGAAGCTGTTAAAAATTTAATTTTATCAGAAGTAAATATTAAAGATATTGAATTATTAGACGATGCCTCTGGAGTGTTGGTAAAGAATATCAAACCTAATTTTAAAGTTTTAGGACCACGTTTTGGAAAAAACATGAGATTGGTAGGTACTGAAATTCAAAAATTTACGCAAGAAGACATCGCTAAATTGGAGCGTGAAGGTAAAATTACTGTTAAGATTGAAGAAAATTTAGTAGATTTAACGCTTAATGAAGTAGAGATTAGCTCTCAAGATATTGAAGGTTGGTTGGTTATAAATCAAGGAGGCTTAACAGTTGCCTTAGATGTAACTATATCTGATGAATTAAGAAATGAAGGTGTTGCTAGAGAACTAGTCAATAGAATTCAGAATTTAAGAAAAGATTCTGGTTTAGAGGTTACTGATAAAATTAAGTTATCTATTACCCATAATGAAACTTTACAAAAAGCGGTAGATTCTAACAAAGAGTATATCAAGAGCGAAACATTAACGAACGAGTTAGAATTTGTAACTGAACTAAAAGATGGTTTAGAAATTGAATTTGACGATATTAAAAGTAAAATATTTATACATAAAATCTAAGTGTTATGGCAACAGATGAAAAAGTAGTATACAGTGATGCTGATTTAGCAGAATTTAAAGAGATTATTTTAAATAAAATTGAGAAGGCTAAAAAAGATTTAGAGATCTTACAAAGCTCTTACAAAAACGGAAGTTCTAACAATACAGACGATACTTCTCCTCAATTTAAAGCGTTTGAAGAAGGTTCTGAAACGATGTCTAAAGAAGCAAACGTTCAGTTGGCTATTCGTCAAGAAAAGTTTATTCGTGATTTAAAAAATGCGTTGTTACGTATTGAAAATAAAACCTACGGAATTTGCCGTGCTACAGGAAAATTAATCCAAAAGCAACGTTTAAGATTGGTGCCACATGCTACGTTAAGTATTGATGCCAAAAACGCAGAAAGAAAATAAAAAAAGAACCTTGTTCTTTACATTGCCATATAATAAAAGTTTGTAATTTCGGTTGCAAACTTTTCTTTTTAAATTTCCTATGAACGCAAAAAAATCCATTTTATTAATTGTACTTGTCTTGTTAATAGATCAGATTAGTAAAATATACATTAAAACAAATTTTCAATTAGGAGAAGAAATTTATGTTTTTGATTGGTTTAGAATTCATTTTATTGAAAACAATGGAGCTGCTTGGGGAACTGAGTTAGGAGGTAAAACTGGAAAACTTATTCTTACCTTATTTCGCTTATGTGCTATTGTGGGTATTGGTATTTGGTTGCGTAATTCTATTAGAGACAAAAGTCACAACCTATTAATTATTTCTATTTCTTTAATTTTTTGTGGGGCTTTAGGAAACATAATCGACTCTGTTTTTTACGGAATTATTTTTAATGATTCTTACGGACAAGTTGCTAATTTCACAACTTCACAAGCCTACGGAACTCTTTTTCATGGTAAAGTTGTAGACATGTTATACTTCCCTATTTGGCAAGGAATATTACCTGAATGGGTTCCTGGATTAGGAGGAAAATTCTTTACTTTTTTTAATGCTATTTTTAACATAGCAGACTCAGCTATTTCTATTGGTGTTATGATTTTATTGTTTTTTAGTAAAACTATTTTTCCAAAAAAATAAACTCTTTATTCTTTAAAAAATTAAAACCTTTTTTTCTTTCAGTTTAATTATTAATCGTAATATTGCAATATACAAAACAATTAAACATGGGATTGATTAAATCAGAAATATTTACAGATGAACAAAATGAATTGGCTCTTTTTGCAAAAGCATTTGGTCATCCTGCTAGAGTTGCTATTCTACAACATTTGTTTAAAATAAATTCTTGTGTTTGTGGAGATTTAGTACATGAAATTGGATTGGCTCAACCTACTATCTCCCAACATTTAAAAGAATTAAAAAACTTAGGTTTAATTAAAGGGAACATTGAGGGAACAAGTGTTTGTTATTGTATAGACAGCAAAAATTGGTCTGGTATGAAGGAAACTATGTTTGAGTTTTTAAATCAAGATACCGCAAAAGAAAATTGCTGTTAAAAAAATTTGAATTCATTAATCGTAAAAACGCAATATATAAATATTATGAAATTATCACAAGTAAAAAAAGAGTTAAACAGATTAGAAACTATCGCTTTTGAATTGCCAAACGGAGAATTGGTTCCTAATCACTTTCATGTAACTGAAGTAGGAAAAGTAACCAAAAATTTTATTGATTGTGGAGGAACTATCCGTAAAGAGGAGGTTGCCAACTTTCAACTTTGGAATGCTGATGATTATGATCACAGATTGCACCCAGAAAAATTATTAAACATTATTGAGCTTTCTGAAAAAGCTTTGGGAATAGAAGATTTAGAAATTGAAGTAGAATACCAAGCAGAAACCATCGGTAAATTTGGATTGGACTTTAACGGTACAAACTTTTTATTAACCTCTAAACAAACAGACTGTTTGGCAAAAGACAGCTGTGGAATTCCAGAACCAGAACAAAAATTAACTCCTATAGCCGCAGGTAACGCATCTAGCTGTACACCAGGAGGGGGTTGCTGTTAATTATAATATCTTAAAACTAAAAAAAATGATCGCTACAAAACCAAATGTATTTGTTAAAATTGAAGAAACCTTAAAAGGTTTACAACCAAAGACTATTACAACAGAACGTAAAGAAGTATTACAACCTTTAGTGGATTTTATTCAGTCTAAAGCAAACGACAAACAAGACATTCGTATCAATTTTATTTGCACTCACAACTCCAGAAGAAGTCACTTATCTCAAGTCTGGGCTCAAGCAGCTGCTGCTCATTTTGGTATTAAAAATGTATTTTGTTACTCTGGTGGTACAGAAAGTACGGCTCTTTTTCCTAAAGTAGCAGAAACGTTACAGAACAATGGTTTTGAAATTGAGAAAATATCAGAAACAGACAATCCTATTTACAGTATTAAATATGCAAATAACGAACATCCAATTATTGGATTTTCTAAAAAGTTAGATGCTACTTTTAACCCTACATCAGAGTTTGCAGCTATAATGACCTGTTCTCAAGCAGATGGAGGTTGTCCGTTTATTGCCGGAGCAGAAAAACGTATTCCTATTACTTTTGAAGATCCAAAGGCTTTTGATAATACTCCACAGCAAACAGAAAAATACAACGAAAGAAGCTTGCAAATAGCAACTGAAATGTTTTACGTATTCTCACAAATTCAATCATAACATGTCACAAACAAAAAAATTAAGTTTTCTAGACAAAAACTTAACCCTTTGGATTTTTATAGCCATGGCTATTGGTGTTGGTATTGGAAATATCTTTCCAAGTTTTCCAAATATTATCAACTCGCTAAATAGCGGAACAACAAATATTCCCATTGCTATTGGATTGATTTTAATGATGTATCCGCCTTTGGCTAAAGTTGATTATTCTTTGTTACCAAAAGTATTTAGAGACACTAAGATACTTTCTATCTCATTAATTCTTAACTGGATTATTGGTCCAGTATTAATGTTTGTTTTGGCAATTACATTTTTAAGAGATTACCCAGAATATATGGTGGGATTGATTTTAATTGGTTTGGCTCGTTGTATTGCTATGGTATTGGTTTGGAACGATCTTGCTGATGGTAGCAGTGAATACGGTGCAGGACTAGTTGCTTTAAATAGTATTTTTCAGGTATTTGCCTACAGTTTTTATGCATGGTTATTTATTACCGTACTCCCTCCGTATTTTGGGTTTGAAGGTGCCATTGTAGATATATCTGTAGGAACTATTGCAGAAAGTGTTGCTATTTATTTAGGACTGCCATTTTTGTTAGGAATTGCCAGTAGATTCATTTTTGTAAAATTAAAAGGAGAGGAATGGTATACTACTAAGTTTATTCCAACAGTATCTCCTATGACTTTAATTGCATTATTATTTACCATTGTAGTCATGTTTTCTTTAAAAGGAGAATTGATTGTTGAAATACCAATGGATGTGTTAATTATTGCAGTTCCCTTACTAATTTACTTCACACTAATGTTCATCATTGGATTCTTTTTTACCAAAGCGACAGGTGCTGATTATGACAAAACAACTTCCGTTGCATTTACAGCAGCAGGAAACAACTTTGAATTAGCAATTGCAGTTGCTATTGCAGTTTTCGGATTAAATTCAGGACAGGCATTTGCAGGAGTTATAGGTCCTTTGGTAGAGGTACCTGCTCTTATTTTATTGGTTAAAGTTTCTTTTTGGTTAAGAAAAAAGTATTTTCCAAAAATAACAAGCTAAACAACTTAAAAATAGAGACCATAAAAAAAAGGTGAGCTAATGCTCACCTTTTTTTATTATTTAAAAAATACGTTTTATGTAAACTTATTTTGCTTTGTTTAACCAAACTCCCATGTTTACTTCTGCATCAATAATAGATTTTAAATCTGCAATAGCAACACGTTTTTGTTCCATAGTATCTCTATGGCGAATGGTTACCATATTATCCTCTTTACTTTCATAATCTACGGCAATACAAAATGGAGTTCCGTTTGCATCCTGACGACGGTAACGTTTACCAATTGCATCTTTTTCATCATAAGTAACGTTAAAGTCAAACTTTAAAGAATCAAAAATTTCTTTGGCAATTTCTGGTAATCCATCTTTTTTAACCAATGGTAAAATAGCCGCTTTAAAAGGAGCTACTACCGATGGTAATTTTAATACGGTTCTAGAACTTCCATCCTCTAACGTTTCTTCTTGTAAAGAATTAGAAAAAACAGCTAAAAACAATCGATCTAAACCAACAGAAGTTTCTACTACATATGGTGTATAGCTTTCATTGATTTCATTATCAAAATATTGTATTTTTTTACCCGAATGTTCTTGATGTGCTTTTAAATCGAAATCTGTACGAGAATGAATCCCTTCTAATTCTTTAAATCCAAATGGAAATTTAAACTCAATATCTGCAGCAGCATCTGCATAATGCGCTAATTTATCATGATCGTGAAAACGGTAATTATCCATTCCTAACCCTAAAGACAAATGCCAATTTAAACGAGATTCTTTCCAAGTCTCGTACCATTGTTTTTGAGTTCCAGGACGTACAAAAAATTGCATTTCCATTTGTTCAAACTCACGTTGACGAAAAATAAACTGACGAGCCACAATCTCATTACGGAAAGCTTTACCGGTTTGTGCAATACCAAAAGGAATTTTCATTCTTCCTGTTTTTTGCACGTTCAAGAAATTCACAAAAATACCTTGTGCCGTTTCTGGACGTAAGTATAAATCTGTAGCATGTTCTGCAGAGGCACCTAACTTGGTACCAAACATTAAGTTAAACTGCTTAACATCTGTCCAGTTTTTAGAACCAGATAAAGGACATGCAATTCCTAATTCCTCTATCAAAGCTTTTACATCTGCTAGGTCTTCTTTTTCCAAAGAAGATCCCATTCTTGCTAAAATTGCAGCCCCTTTTGCTTTGTAATCTAAAACTCTAGGGTTGGTCTCTAAAAATTGTGCTTTATCAAAAGAGTCTCCAAAACGTTTTTCTGCTTTTTTAACTTCTTTTTCTATTTTATCATCATATTTAGCTACGTAGTCTTCTATTAAAACATCTGCTCTATATCTTTTTTTAGAATCTTTATTATCTATTAAAGGATCGTTAAAGGCATCTACATGGCCAGAAGCTTTCCAAGTGGTTGGATGCATAAAAATTGCAGCATCTAATCCTACAATATTATCGTGCATTTGTACCATGGCTTTCCACCAGTACTCACGTAAATTTTTCTTTAATTCTACCCCGTTTTGTGCGTAATCATATACTGCACTCAACCCATCATAAATCTCACTAGATTGAAATACGTATCCGTACTCTTTAGCATGAGAAATAACCTTCTTAAATTGATCTTCTTGTTTTGCCATTGCGCAAAAATATAAAAGCTTTTTGTATTATAATTATTCTGTTCTAAAAACTGCTTGTTTTATTTAAAAAACTCCTAAAAAACCACTTTTTAGCTCAATAGACTCTTTAGCTAACAAACCATCATTACTATAAAACTCTAAAGTATACGTTCCTTTATCCAAAGAAACATTTTGTAAAGAAATAATATCGCTAATAGGCATGGTTTCTCCATTTAAAATTAAACGAGTTCCATCAGTAAATTTTTTAAGTACTCCATTGTATAAAAACTCTCCGTTTGATTTTACAATTAGACCTTCCGAATTTTTTAATACATAAAAAACATCACACTCTAAATTAATTAAAGCCTTATTGTTTAACACATTATAGTTTACCTGAATTCCATTGGCTTTTTTATAACGATTTGTTGTTTTAAACTCTCCAGATTTTTTTTCTTCAACTGCAAAAACTTCAACTTTAGCAATTTGAATCTTGGTTGCCTCAGATAATTTTAAAGACAATTCTTTACTCTGTAATTTTTCTGCATTTAATTCGGATTTGGTTACTGCAATAGTAACCATCAAACTATCATTTAACGTTTTTATAGAGTCTAAACTTTTAAACAAAAGTTTATTATTTACTTTAACACCTTCTAGAGCAGATCTTAAAGTTTGCAAAGCCACAAAACTGTTTTCTTCTGAAGTTGACAGTTTATTTTTTAAATCTGTTACGTCTTTTTTAGATTTCTCTAACTGTGTTCTAATCCGTTTTAACTTATCATTGGCTTGATTAAAATCTTTAGTAATAGCTATATTTTGTTGCTGATTTGCTGTTAAATCTTTGATCGTTAATTCTAAGTCTTTTTCTAAAGCTATTTTTTCAGTTAAAATATCTTGTTTGTAACTATTGTTTTCTTTGTTGATTTTATAGACATAAAACGTAATTCCTATTAAAATTAATACTAGAACAACTATAATTATTTCTTTACTTTTTTTCATAGAGTGATATATTTTAAAAGTTCACATAAAGTATTTTAAAAATATTGTTTATTTTTAGAATAAAAGCTATGAATCTTCTGAAAAATTTAAGAGATTTATTTGTTCCCTATAGATGTTTACATTGTAAAACAATTACTCACAAAAATCAAAAATTCTTGTGTTTACCTTGTAGTTTACAACTAAGTCATACCAATTTTACAAATTACAATAACAACCCATTAGAAAAATTATTTTGGGGACGAGTAGAAATCCATCAGGCCAGCTCTTTATATTTTTACTACAAAGACAGCCCAATACAAACTTTATTAAAATCTTTAAAATATAGAGGTCTCCAGAATTTTGGTACAGATGCTGCTAAAACCTTAATTCACGAACTGCAAAACACCTCTAGATTTTCTAATATTGATTTGGTAATACCCGTTCCATTACACCCTAAAAAAAAGAAACTAAGAGGATACAATCAAGTAGAAACATTTGGTAAAACCATAGCCAAGTCTTTAAACGCCACATATATTCCTGATGGTTTGTTAAAAATTGTTCACAACAAGTCTCAAACAAAACAAAGTAAAGAAGAAAGACACAATAGTGTAAAACATATTTTTAAAGCAAACCCCAAACACAATCTAAATTATTTGAATGTTTTAATTGTAGATGATGTTTTAACCACAGGTGCTACTTTGTTAGCCTGCATAAACACTTTAAAAAAGGCATACAATGTTAACATCTCTATTATTACGATAGCTTGTGTAGTATAATAGGTTAAAAAATAGTTTCTTTGTAAAACAAATTATGAGAAAACTACTAGTATTTATTATCGTAATCTTAGCACTAAAAACATCAAGTTGTGCAAGAATGGGAAGTCCCGACGGGGGTCCAAAAGACAGTATTCCACCAGTTATGGCTATTGCCAAACCGATGAACAAAACCACTTCTTTTAAACAACAAAAGATTGTGATTTTGTTTGACGAATACATCAAATTTGAAAAATTAAACTCCCAACTAATTATTTCTCCCCCTATGGAGAAAAAACCTGAGATTAAACCTTTATCTGGTGTTTCTAAAAAAATAACTATTGAATTTTTAGATAGCTTAGCTCCAAATACTACCTATACCATTAACTTTGGTAATAGCATAGTAGATAATAATGAAGGAAATGAATTAGGTCGATTTTCTTATGTATTTAGTACAGGTACTTTTTTAGACTCCTTAAGTGTGGCTGGAAAAATTATAGATCCACTAGATGAAGAAGAAGTTGAAAACATTAGTATTATGGCATATAAAAATGCAAACGATACTTTAATTGGAAATTACACACCTAACTATTTAACGAATACATTAAAAAGCAATATTTATCAATTAGAAAATTTATCAGAAGCCAATTATAAAGTAATTGCTTTAGAAGACAAAAACAATAATTATAAATATGATAAAGGAATTGAACGCATTGGTTTTATAGACCACTCCATTGACTTAAACACTCCTATAGACTCCATTGATTTTATTTTATTTAAAGAACTTAAGGACAATAGAATATATAGCCCTAAACAAACATCAGGAAATCAATTAATTATTGGTTATCAAGGTAACAAAATTCCTTCCATACAAATTAAAGGAACAACTCCTAACAATTATCTAATTAGCAAACAACCCACAAAAGACTCTTTATATATTTGGTTTAAAGAATTGGTTACAGATAGTTTATACATAAAAGTTGAACAAGACACCTTGATAGAAAACTACACTTATAAATTAAGAGAACTAAAAAAGGACTCTTTAGAATTACAAAGTCTAATTAAAAGTGTTTTACATCCTAATGATTCTTTAAAATTCAGCACCAACAACCCTGTTAATTTTGTAAACAACGATAGTATTCAATTATTTGAAAGTGATTCTATACCGGTAAGCTATAAAGTAATCTCAGACAACAAAAAACATCAATTATGGATAGATTTTGAGAGAGAAACAAACAAAAATTATTCATTAATTTTAAAAGATCATGCATTTACCGATTTTTTTGACACTAAAAACCACTATAAAAAAATAAATTTCAGTACTCAAGACAGTGAAGAATACGGTGATATTATTTTAGATATTAGCAATCCTAATAATATTAATTTGATTGTTGAATTGTATAACACCAAGTCAAAATACAAGTCAACCCAAATAACAAACAGTTCAACTAAGATTTCCTTCACAAAATTAGAACCTAAAGAATATCGTGTCAGAATTATTAAAGATTTTAACAAAAACAATCAGTTTGATAACGGTAATTTTAACACTCAAACTCAACCCGAAATCATCTATAACTTTCCTAAAATCATCAATTTAAGGGCTAATTCAGAAATAAACGAAAATATCTCAGTAGACTAACAAAGCTCAATATTTTTTTATACTTTTGACCTCGTAACCCTGATAAATTCAATAGAATTGAAAAATATTTACCTATTAATAGTTATACTAGCACTTTCATATGCAGATGTTAACGCGCAATGGAATAGAAGGAAAAGAAAAACGGTTCTGTACCAACATGAAATTGGTGGAAATATTGGATTCTCTAACTTTCAAGCAGATTTTGAACCCAATGGACCTGCGAACGGTCTTATTACCATAAACGGACTTAGTATAAACGCAACACATTCAGTACACTTACTACCTAGAAGGTATGACTCAAGTATCTTTGTTAAAAGATTAATCCTAAAATCCAATTTTGGGTATTCATATGGATCTTTTAATAACTATGGAGTAGGAACTGGTAAAGAATTATTATACACAACAAATACTGCTGGTGAGAAAGATTACTCTAAAACACCTAACAACATATTATTAGCTAGATTAACTAGTAAAACCTCTATTATTACATTTGGAACACAACTAGAGTTTTATTTTAGAGACATTACTTCGTATTTACACAGATTTAACAAATACAGACAACGTAACAAAATGAATCCATACATTGCTTTAGGTTTTGGAGCAAATTATGTTAACTCTACACCTAGTTACGACCAAGAGGCACTAACTAATAACGCGGGTAGTTCCTCTGCAAAATCTGGGGGATTTCCAGATAATTATATCCTTGGAGAAACTGTAAAAGGTATTAAAGGTTTAGTACTATCTGCAACAGCAGCTATAGGAACTAGATACAAACTAAGCAGAGAGGTTGATTTGGTTACAGAAATGAAAATAAACTATTATTTATCTGACAGGATAGATGCCGTAAATCCAGATTTAAAAGACAGTAACTCTTTTAGTTCACAAGGAGTTGATGGAGATAAGTTTAACGATTACAACACCGTAATTAGTGTAGGTATTATTTATCATTTATTCTAAAAAAGAAAACTAGTTATCAAACTAGTTTTCTTAAACTTAACAATACTCCTAAATGTATCCCTTCGTGAAAGTTATTAAAATCAATAGCTTTTTCAATACTATCTAATAATACGTTTACACTAGTTTTATATTCATTATAAGAAGTAAATAATCCTTTTTTATAATCGTCTTCTAGTTTATTAGGCAACAACACAAACAACTCTTTAATCATATTCCATTCTTCTTGATTGATGATATAACCATTAGGAGCAGTTCCTTTTCTATATCTATCAATCATTTCATCAGAAACAATTGTTTTTTGCCCAGCCATTTTATAACACAACAATTGTTGAGTAACTACTAAATGTCCTAGATTCCAACCAATATTATTAGAAAAACCTTCTGGAATTTTATTTACCTGTTCTATAGAATATTCTCCTACCGCTTTTAGCATTAAAGCTCTACCTTTTATTAAAACATCAACTTGTTTTGTAATACTCATTTGTTTGTTTTTTATACTTTTGATGCTTGTAAAGATAGAACAGACAATACACTTATGAAAAAAATATACCACTTAAAAACTTGCGATACTTGTAAAAGAATTTTAAAACAAATTAACCTTGATGGATTTGAAATACAAGAAATTAAAAGCAGTCCTGTAGACAAAGAACAACTACAAGAAATGTATGCATTTACCAATTCTTATGAAGCTTTATTTAATAAAAGAGCTAGACTTTACAAAGAACAAGGATTGAAAGATAAAAACATATCCGAAGCAGAATACAAAGAGTTAATTTTATCAGAATATACTTTTTTAAAAAGACCCGTAGCTATTGTAGATGATGAGATTTTTGTTGGGAATAGCAAAAAAACAGTAGAAGAATTAATCGCAAAAAATGCATAAAAAAACCGAGACACTTGTCTCGGTTTTTTTATTTTATTTCTTGTTGTACAACATCGGATTTAATTCATCGTCATTATACATTTTCATTTGTTTGTAAACCTTCATGTATTTATCACCATTTTCTATATCTCTGATTAAATCATCAATAGCTGTAGACAAATCTACTCTTTGTTCCAATAAAATAGCTAACTTTTTTTGACAAGAGACTTTATGACTTTCCGAAGCAGATTTACGAGTTGCTTCTTCATTCATATGATAAATTTTTAAAGCCAAAATTGATAGTCTATCAATTGCCCATGCAGGACTTTCAGAATTTATCTTAGCCTTATCTTTAGCTTGTACATCATTATATTTTTGCAAAAAATAACTATCTACATACTCCACCATATCAGTTCTGTCTTGGTTAGAAGCATCAATTCTTCTTTTTAAAGCCAAAGCTTCAATAGGATCAATTTCTGGCAAACGAATAATATCTTCATAATGCCATTGTACTGTATCTATCCAGCATTTTCTATATAATAAATGCTCTAACGTACTTGCTTCATATACATTTTCAAACGGCTGATCTACATCATCCACTACGTGATATTTTGCTATCACTGCATCAAATATTTTATTAAAATCTTGTGCTTTTAAACTCATCTTAATTAAATTTTCTTTCTATTAACAAAAGGAATCGTTCTTCATAAATTTCTTTTCCATCCCAATTATAATCCTTTTTTATCATTTTCAGGAAGGATAACGCTTCTTTTTCAGAACTCATTGTATTTAACTGCGAAACTACTCTATTAAAATCTTCTTGACTATCTTCAAATAAGTTTTTTACAAATGCAATTCTATCATTTAAATCAATTTGCAAATTCTTTTGTTGCATAATTGCTTCGTTAATAGATTTTTTAGGAGCTATTCTTTCTGCATTTTCAAAAATATCAGTAGCTACATCTAAAGAAACTGTGTTTTCAAACTCCTTTGCTAAAGAACTTTTTAAATTTTCAGATGAATCAGAAACTACATCAACAGGAGAAAATAAATCTACAGGTTCTTTTTCAACCATTTCCTCTTCTTCTAAATTTACTTTAGTTTCTTCTACAGTAATTGTTTCTTCTACATAAACTTCTTCAGAAACAATTTGTTTTATCAATTTTTTCTCAACCTCTTTTGCTACAATTACGTCTGTTTCTTTAGGCTTCTCAAAAGTTTCGTTTACCAACTCCTCTACACTTTTTATATTCTGCGGTGTCTCTTTTACATATCCTTCTATATACGCTAAAACAGCTAGTTTCTCGTATACTTGATATGCTTTGTCTTTTAACAAAACAACATCATCTCCTTTTCTTAATTTTAGAATACTATGAGCCAAACTCATTAATTCTCCTTCTAATTTTTTCTGCATTGTTATTTTGATAAATTTAGGTTCGAGAGGTTCGTTTTTATTTGATAAATTTGTTCTACTTATCTAGCTGCTAAAATAAGCATATTAGGTAAATACTAACACCGTTAAAATTACAAAATGTTTCTTGAAAACACCGTAAACCATAAAGAGCAATTTGGTTGGATTGAAGTTATTTGTGGATCTATGTTCTCTGGTAAAACAGAAGAACTAATCAGAAGACTTAGACGTGCTCAAATTGCCAAGCAAAAAATAGAAATATTTAAACCTGCTATAGATACTAGATATGATGAAGAAAATGTAGTTTCTCACAACGAAAACTACATCCAATCTACACCTGTCCCTGCTGCTGCAAATATTCGTCTACTAGCCAATGATGTAGATGTAGTCGGTATTGATGAAGCTCAGTTTTTTGACGACGAGATTGTAAGTGTTTGTAACGATTTGGCCAATAAAGGAATTAGAGTAATTGTAGCAGGTTTAGACATGGACTTTAAAGGGAATCCTTTTGGACCAATGCCTAATTTAATGGCTACTGCAGAGTACGTAACTAAAGTGCATGCTATTTGCACAAAAACAGGAAATCTAGCCCACTATAGTCACAGAAAAGGAACGAACAACAAACAAGTAATGCTGGGAGAAAACGAAGCCTACGAGCCACTAAGCAGAGCTGCTTATTACAAAGCAAAAAACAGTTAGTATGGAAAACAAACATGTAACTGAACTAGAAATTGATTTATCTGCTTTAAAACACAATTATCAATATTTAAAAGGCAAAACAGCTAACAATACTAAAATATTGGCAGTTGTAAAAGCTTTTGCCTACGGATTAGAACCTAGTAATATAGCCAGTGAATTAGAAAAAGAAGGAGTTGATTATTTTGGGGTTGCCTACGCAAACGAAGGAATTTTATTAAGAGAAAACAGCATTACAAAGCCTATATTAGTATTACATGCACAGCCTGATAATTATAAGTTATTGATAGACTATAATCTAGAACCTAATATTTACTCACTTTACACATTAAACAGGTTTCTAGAATTTGCCAAAGAACAAAATTTAAAAGAATATCCTATTCATTTAAAATTTAACTCTGGTTTAAATCGTTTGGGGTTTAATGGAGATGAACTTGACGAATTAATTGGTTTAATTCAGCACAATAAAAACATTAAAGTTGCCTCTGCTTTTTCTCACATTGCAGCTAGCGAAGATTTAAATGAACAAGAATTTACTCAAAAACAAATTTTTACTTTTAATAATATTATTACACAACTACGCTTAAAATTAACTAATTCTTTTACGGTTCATATGAGTAATACTTCTGGAGTCATTAATTACCAAAACGCTCATTTTGATATGGTTAGACTAGGAATTGGTTTGTACGGGTTTGGAAATGATGCAAAAGAAACCGATAAACTTAAAAATGTAGCTACATTAAAATCTGTTATTTCTCAAATCAGAGTCGTTCAAAAAGGAGACAATGTTAGTTACAACAGAGCTTTCACGGCTCAAAAAGAAGAAAAAATAGCTATAATTCCTATCGGTCATGCTGATGGATTCTCTAGACCCTTAGGTTGCGGAAGAGGATATGTTACCATTAACGGACAAAAAGCATACACATCAGGAAACGTTTGCATGGACATGATTTTAGTGAATGTTACTCATATAAATTGTAAAGAAGGAGATCCAGTCATTATTTTTGACAATCAAAAAACGGTAGAACAGTTTGCATCCATCTGCAATACGATCTCCTACGAAATACTAACCGCTATCTCTCAACGAATAAAAAGAAAGATCAAACACTAATTTATTATATTGTCATTCTAAACTATAAATTATAAAAAATTATGTTAAAAGATTTTAAAGCGTTTTTAATGAAAGGTGATATTGTTGCCTTAGCTACAGCAGTAATTATTGGTGGTGCTTTTAAAGCTATTGTAAGTTCTTTGGTAAAAGACGTTATTATGCCTGTTGTTGGATTGCTAATGGGAGGTAAAAATGTAAACGATTTATTTTTTGTTCTTGGAACAGGAGAATATGAAACATTTAAAGAAGCACAAGAAGCTGGTGCTGCCGTTATGACGTACGGTAACTTTGTACAGGCTATTATTGATTTTATAATTATTGGGTTTGTTATTTTCATGATTGTAAAAGCTTACGAAAAAACTAAGAAAAAAGAAGAACCAAAAGTAGAAGCTCCTAAAGGACCATCTCAAGAAGATTTATTAGTAGAAATTAGAGATTTATTAGCTAAAAAATAAATCTTAATCCATTTCTAAAACTTAAAAGCTATTCAATTTAACATTGAATAGCTTTTTTTGTTTAGAGACCTCAAATTAAAAAAGTACATTTGCAACTTTAAAAATAAGTATTAAAATGTATAGAAGTCACACGAACGGAGAATTAAGAATCGAAAACGCAAACCAAGAGGTTACTCTAGCCGGATGGGTTCAAAAATCTAGAGACAAAGGATTTATGGTATGGGTAGATTTACGTGATAGATATGGAATTACTCAACTTATTTTTGACGAAGATAGAACTGCAAAAGAAATTCTTGACAAAGCAAAAACGTTAGGTAGAGAATTTGTGATTCAAGTAAAAGGAACTGTTATCGAGCGTGAAGCAAAAAACAAAAACATTCCAACTGGAGAAATAGAAGTTTTGGTCAAAGAATTAATCATTCTTAACGAAGCCAACTTACCTCCTTTTACAATTGAAGATGAAACTGATGGTGGTGAAGATATCCGTATGAAATACAGATATTTAGATATTAGAAGAAACCCTGTAAAAAATAACTTAATCTTTAGAAGTAAAGTTGCACAAGAAGTACGTAATTACTTATCTAATCAAGATTTTATAGAAGTAGAAACTCCTTATTTAATTAAATCAACCCCAGAAGGTGCTAGAGACTTTGTGGTGCCTTCTCGTATGAATCAAGGAGAATTTTACGCATTGCCACAATCTCCACAAACCTTTAAGCAATTGTTAATGGTAGGTGGAATGGATAAATACTTTCAAATCGTAAAGTGTTTTCGTGATGAAGATTTACGTGCAGACAGACAACCCGAATTTACACAAATTGACTGTGAATTGGCTTTTGTAGATCAAGAAGATATCTTAAATATTTTTGAAGGTATGACTCGTCATTTACTACAAAAAGTAAATAATATAACCATAGGAGATTTTCCAAGAATGACCTATGAACATGCTATGAAAACGTATGGTAATGACAAACCAGACATCCGTTTTGGAATGGAATTTGGAGAATTAAACAGTGTAGCTCAACAAAAAGAATTTAAAGTTTTTAACGATGCTGAATTGGTGGTAGGTATTGCCGTACCAGGAGCTGCTAATTACACTCGTAAAGAAATAGACAAATTAATAGAATGGGTAAAACGTCCTCAGGTAGGTGCGTTAGGAATGGTGTATGTAAAATGTAACGAAGACGGAACCTTTAAATCATCTGTAGACAAATTCTACAATCAAGAAGACTTAGCTGCTTGGGCAAAAGCGACAGGAGCTAAAGCCGGAGATTTAATTTGTGTATTATCTGGTCCTGCTAACAAAACAAGAGCACAACTTTCTGCATTACGTATGGAATTGGCGGAACGTTTAGGCTTAAGAAAACCAACCGAATTTGCTCCTTTGTGGGTTGTAGATTTTCCTTTGTTAGAATGGGATGAAGAATCTGAAAGATTCCACGCAATGCACCACCCATTTACAAGCCCAAAACCAGAAGACATGCCTTTATTAGACACAGATCCTGGTAAAGTAAGAGCCAATGCTTATGACTTAGTATTAAATGGAAACGAGATTGGAGGAGGATCTATTAGAATTCACGACAAAGAAACACAGGCTTTAATGTTTAAACATTTAGGATTTACTCCAGAAGAAGCAAAAGAACAATTTGGTTTCTTAATGAATGCTTTTGAATATGGTGCACCACCACACGGGGGATTGGCTTTTGGTCTAGATAGATTAGTTGCCATATTAGGAGGACAAGAAACAATTAGAGATTTTATTGCATTTCCAAAAAACAATTCTGGTAGAGACGTAATGATCAATGCTCCTGCAGAAGTTACCGCAGAAGTTTTATCTGATTTAAATATAAATGTAACCATTCCAAAGGCATAAGTTGTAATACAGCTTAGAGTTCCTTAATTTTACCATAGCTCTTTAATCAATTTACTTCTTTAACAAGATTTTTAATTGTTTAAAGAGTTTTTTAAAAAAAACAACTAAAATAAAAAATATGTTATCAGAAACTATAGAAGGTGCTTTAAACACACAAATACAATTAGAAGCAAACGCATCTATGAAATACTTAGCTATGGCAACATGGGCAGAGGTTATAGGGTATAATGGTGTTGCAGGATTCTTTTACAATCAATCTGAAGAAGAAAGAGTTCACATGCTAAAACTAGTAAAGTTTGTAAACGAACGTGGAGGTAAAGCGAGTATTCCTAGCTTAGATGCTCCTAAAGATACTTTTAAAGATTTACACGAACTTTTTACTTTTTTCTTAGAAAGTGAAGAAACTGTAACAGAAAGCATCAATCATTTGGTATTTCAAACCTTAGAAGAAAAAAACTACACTGTTCATAACTTTTTACAATGGTATGTAGCAGAGCAAGCCGAAGAAGAGGCTTTGGCAAGAACCATACTTGATAAATTAAAAATTATTGGGGACGATAAAAGTGGTACCTATTTATTTGACAAAGACATAGAAAGTATTGTTGCACAAACAGAAATAAATGCTAAAAACGAATAGTTAATTTAGATTTATTTAAAATAAACATTATATTTGCACTGATTTTAAGATAGTTAATCAGTGCAAATCATGTTTAATAAGGTAACTAAAGAGGTTGTAACACCAGAATACACTGGATGTTGTTTTGCTTATTTGGCAAAAGACAAAAAGAAAAAATGTTGCAAAAAATATAAAAAAAAGGGCAAAGACCATTGTAAAAAATGTCCTGTACAAGCTTAAGCTAGTTTGATTTTATTCTACTAATAAACACTACCTTAGCCATCCGAAAAAATTATAGGTATGCCTCAAAGAAAAAGGAGTTTATTAAATCAGTTTTTGATTTGGAAATACAAACATATTTCTCAAGAAAACTTTCTTTATATATTAAGTACTATTGTTGGTTTGTTAGCTGGTATTGGTGCTGTTACTCTTAAAAACTTAACTCACTTTATTTTTGAATTTCTTAAAACAGGATTCATCAAAGACATACACATTGGGTTTTACTTTATCTTTCCAATTGTAGGTTTATCTCTTACTCTATTAGTTGTAAAATATATAATTAGAAAAAAAATTGGGCATGGAATTCCCGCAACTTTGTATGCCATTTCTAAAAGGGAATCCATCATGCATCGTTACCAAATGTGGGCTTCCGTTATTACTGCTCCTCTTACCGTTGGTTTTGGGGGTTCTGTAGGATTAGAAGGACCTACCGTTGCTACAGGTTCTGCCCTAGGATCTAACTTTGCTAGAGTGTTTCATTTAGACCAAAGATCTAGAACACTGTTAGTAGGTTGTGCTGCTGCAGGAGCCATGGCTTCTATTTTTAAAGCTCCTATTGCTGCTATTGTTTTTGCTGTAGAAATCTTTAGTTTAGAACTAACAATGGTCTCTATGATTCCTTTGTTACTGGCTTCTATTTCTGCTGTTTTAACTTCTTATTTTTTCTTAGGTGATGAAGTTTTATTACACTTTGAAATTAAAGATAGTTTTCATTTAAATGATGTAATCTTTTATATTATTTTAGGGTTGGGATGTTCTTTAATATCCATTTACTTTACCAAAGTTTATTTTTGGTCACACGATTTTTTTAAAAAAATTGACAACCCTTGGTATAAATTATTATTAGGAGGTAGTTTAATTGGTGTGATTGTTTATTTTATTCCACCTTTATTTGGAGAAGGATTTGAAACTATTAACGCAGTTCTTAGAGGAGATGCTTCTCACATTCTAAAAAACAACATATTTAATACACAAGCAGATACCATTTGGATGATTATTGGTCTTTTAGTAGGATTGATAATTTTTAAAGTAATTGCAATGGCTCTTACTTTTGGTGCTGGTGGAATTGGAGGAGTTTTTGCTCCTACTCTGTTTATTGGAAGTGTAACCGGATACGTAGTGGCAACCGTTGTAAATCATGCCAAAATTGTGGCACATTCTGTATCGCAAAGTAATTTTGCTATGGTAGGTATGGCTGGTTTAATGGCAGGTGTTTTACATGCTCCATTGACGGCAATTTTTTTAATCGCAGAAATTACAGGAGGATATGATTTGTTTATCCCCTTAATGATTGTATCATCTATTTCATTTTTAATCACCAAAAAGTTTATTCCACACAACATATACACATCAGAATTAGCAAAAAAAGGGCAGTTAATGACACATGACAAAGACAAAAATGTGTTAATGATGATGGATATTGACAAAGTGGTTGAAAAAGATTTTATCATTACAAAACCAAATATGACTTTAGGTCAATTGGTACATAAGGCAATTGTAAAATCCAAAAGAAATAACTTTCCCGTTGTAAATCACGAAAAAGAATTAATTGGAGTTTTACACATGGATGACATTCGTCCTATTATGTTTAATACCGAATTGTATGAATGTACCGTCGTATCCGATTTAATGATCACTCCAGCAGAAGTTATTGATTATGACAATGACTCTATGGAAGAGATTATGGAGAAATTTAAAATTACATCTGCATGGAATTTACCTGTAATTAAAGACGATAAATATCTTGGATTTATCTCTAAATCTAGATTGTTGAACTCTTATAGACGAAAATTAATTATGGCTAGTGATTCTTTTTCTTAAAATATGAAATTGCTTGGTCTGGATGGTCTGTAAAAATCCCATCCAAATTTAAATCTTCTGCTATTTTAAAAACTTCGTTAAAGGTAGACTTGCCTCCTAAAGCATCAGCTCTAAAAGTAAAAGCATGTACTTTTAAATTTTGTTGATGTGCATAATCTACCAAATTCTCGAAACCAGAAATTTTAATTTTCTTATTGATTAATTCTCTGTAAGAAGGTCCAATTCCATTAGCATATTTTGCAATATTATTTACAATTGCTTCTAAACTCATCTGTTGATGGATACCCTCATAATATTCGGAATCAAATAACTGTACTAAAAATAAATTTGAATTGTATTTCTTTCTAATTTTTTGTAGTTCTACAGCATCAAAACACTGTAATATACAATTATCTTTTAGGGTAGAATATCCGTAATTAGACAACGTAGTTAAAACTATTTTAGAAATATCTTTTCCTTCATTTCTATGAAATTGAGGCTCTTTAATTTCTACATAAACTCCAATATCTTTTCTCATTGATTTATTTAAGCCTTGAATCAATTCAATCTCATCAGCTAAGGTATGCAGTTTAAAATGTGATTTATGTATTGGAAACCTATCTTTATAAATTGCTTGCTTGGTTTTTGTGTTAAATCTTTCTGACACATTTAGTGTTTGCAACTCTGCCCAGGTAAAATCTATCACATAAAATTTTCCGTCTTCTCTAACTCTATCTGCATAAACCTCTGCAACATTTGTAGTTGTTTCTAAATGAATATCGTGTATTATTACAGGAACATTATCTTTAGACAAGACAACATCTTGTTCTATAAAATCGGGCAACATACCATAAGCCAATGCTTTGGCTGGCAAGGTGTGTTCTGGTAAATAACCAGAAGCTCCTCGGTGTGCTATAATTAACATATCAGATTTTTTTACGGGTTGTTTACATGATAACAACACTCCTAAAATAAGAAAATAAACAGTGTGAATTTTAATAGGTAACTTCATAAATAATATTCTAAAAATTTATCTCAAATTAGCTAATTTTACAACTATTATAAGATTACCTATATGAAGATATTATTAAAAATATTATTGGCGATTGTTTTTGTTTTATGGAGCGTTGGTGCTTATTTATTTTTGACAGACAATCCTAAAAGCCCAAAATTTATAGGGTTTGGAGTGATAATTCTTACACTGGTATTAATGCCTTTATTTATTTATCACAGGTACAATGGTAAAGATTTAACCAAATATTCTTTAAAACATAATGATCCTAACGCTAGTAGAATTGAAGATTAATTTAATTATTGTTTCGTTTAGACAAAAAGAAATCTTTTAAAATCTGACTACACTCGTCTTCTCTAACTCCAGAAATTGCTTTTGTTTTTGGGTGCAATAAAGTTTTAAGCTTAGAATAGCCTCTTTGCATGTCTGATGCACCATAAACAATTTTACCTATTTGAGTCCAATAACTTGCACCTGCACACATTTGGCAAGGTTCTAAAGTAACATACAAGGTACACTCTTGTAAATATTTCCCCCCTAAAAAGTTAGATGCTGCCGTAAAAGCTTGCATTTCTGCGTGAGCAGTTACATCATTTAACTGTTCTGTTAAATTGTGTCCTCTAGCAATAATTTGATTGTTCATTACAATAACTGCACCTACCGGAACTTCTCCTTTTTCAAAGGCAAAATAGGCTTCGTCCAGGGCTTTTTTCATAAAAAATTCATCATCAAAAGGATCCATCATAATAACAACACTAAAATGTAAAAAACTAAACTACTTTATTAACAGATAAATTACAAGGATAAATCTCAAAATTGTAATTTTGTACTCGTGAAAAATATTCTAAACACCATAAACTCTCCCCAAGACTTAAAAGGTCTTTCTATTCTAGAGCTAGAACAATTAGCACAGGAATTAAGACATTTTATCATCAATATTGTATCTACCAAAGAAGGTCACTTGGGAGCAAGTTTGGGAGTTGTAGAACTAACCATTGCTTTGCATTATGTTTTTAACGCTCCAAAAGACAAACTAATTTGGGATGTAGGACACCAAGCTTATGGTCATAAAATACTAACCGGACGAAGAGAAAATTTTGAAACTAATAGACGTTTAAACGGTATTTCTGGTTTTCCTAATATTTTTGAAAGTGAGTTTGATGCTTTTGGAACAGGACATTCTTCAACCTCCATTTCTGCTGCTTTGGGAATGGCAATGGCTGCTCAAATTCTGGGAAACAAAACACAACAACACATTGCAGTTATTGGAGATGCTTCTATTGCTTCTGGAATGGCTTTTGAAGCCCTAAATCACGCAGGAGTTACCAATGCCAATTTATTGGTGGTTTTAAATGACAATGCTATTGGTATTGACCCTAGTATTGGAGCATTAAAGGATTATTTAACACAAACCAAAAACGGTAAAGAACTTAACAGAGATAATATTTTTGAAGCTTTAAATTTTGATTATTCGGGACCTGTAAACGGACATGACTTATCTAAATTAATAAGCGAATTAAATAGATTGAAAAATGTTGAGGGACCAAAATTCCTACATATTGTTACCACCAAAGGAAAAGGTTTAAAAAAAGCAGAAGAAGATCAAATTACCTACCATGCTCCTGGTAAATTTGATGCACAGACAGGAGATAGAATCACCATTAAAACAGAAAATAGTCCGCTAAAATATCAAGATGTTTTTGGACATACCATGATAGAATTGGCAGAACAAAATGATAAAATTGTTGGAATTACACCCGCAATGCCCACAGGAAGTTCTCTAAAATATATGATTGCAAAAATGCCTAACAGAGCTTTTGATGTTGGTATTGCAGAACAACACGCAGTTACATTAGCAGCAGGAATGGCTAAAGAAGGATTGATTCCTTTTTGTAATATTTATTCAACCTTTTTACAAAGAGCATACGATCAAGTAATTCACGATGTGGCTATTCAAAAACTACCTGTTATTTTTTGTTTAGACAGGGCAGGTTTGGTTGGAAATGATGGAGCTACACATCACGGAGTTTTTGATATTGCCTTTTTAAGATGCATACCCAATTTGCTTATTTACGCTCCTATGAATGAGTTAGATTTAAGAAACATAATGTATACAGCTCAACTAGGACTAAATCTTCCCATTGCCATAAGATACCCTAGAGGAATAGGTGAAATAATAGACTGGAAACAACCTTTTGAAAAAATTAAGATGGGTAAGGCAAAAACCCTTAAGAAAGGAACAGTAACTGCAGTCTTAAGTATTGGTACCCTTGGGAATATTGTTAATTTTGCCGTAGATAAATTACCTGTTTACAAAAAAGAACAGGTAGGACATTACAATATGCAGTTTATTAAACCGTTAGACATAAAATTATTGCACGATATTTGCAGAACATACGATACCCTACTTACCTATGAAGATGGAGTTATTAATGGTGGATTTGGATCTGCTATAGGTGAGTTTGTATTGAAAAACAACTACACTACAAAAGTTAAAATGTGTGGTATTGGAGATTCTTTTATAGAACATGGCAAAACACAAGAATTAAAAACATTAGCAAAAATTGACGAAGCATCAATTTTAAACACAATTTTATCTACCTTATAATGGCTATTATATATTATCTCTCTAGTTTTTTAACCACCAAAAATAATACTCTTATAACCGTATTGTTTTCGCTTCTTTTTAGTTTTAAAAGCTATAGTACTATCTCTTTTTATAACGATACAATCCCTACACCAAAAGCTATTACTGCCATAAAAAAAGTTTTTACAAAAAAAAGAAAAGACTCTATTCGTGTAGCCAAAACCGAGAAAAGAGATACTATAAAACAAATCTTAAAAGAAAGTGTAAAACCCAATTATTGGAAACTAACTCATAAACCAGGGCTATTGCTTACCCAAACTTCTTTTTTAAACTGGACAAAAGGGGGAAACAATACCATTGCTGGAATTATTTCTTTTAAAGGAGACTATAATTATAAAAAAGGACAACTCTTTTGGAAAAACGCTGTATTATTTAAGTATGGTATTAGTAAGGAAAACGGTTCTGAATATTCTCAAAAAACAGATGATGTTATTGATTTAAAATCGAGTATTGGATATAAAACTGAGATTGAATCTAAGTGGTATTATTCTGGTGAATTTAACCTGACCACTCAATTTGGAAAAGGATACAAAGGAAACGACAGAACTACTGTCATTTCAAACTTTTTTGCCCCTGCCAGAATGCGTTTAGGAGTAGGTGCTGTGTATACTGATGAAGATGACAACTTTAAATTTCATTTATCTCCTTTAACCAATCAGGTTACTTTTGTATTAGATCAAAAACTGGCAGATAAAGGAGCTTTTGGTGTTGAACCTGCGGTTAAAAATGATCAAGGTGAAATTATCAAAGCAGGTCAAAATATCAATTCAGAATTTGGAACTTTAATTCGTATAGAATATAAAACCCCTATTATGAAAAACATCAATTTTGGTTTAAAAAGTTCTTTCTACTCTGATTATTTAAACAAGTTTGGAAATGTAGATAGTGACATAGAAATTAATATTGATATGAAAGTCAATCAATTTATAAGTTCTTCCATCAGCTCGCATTTATTGTATGATGACGATGCCAAAATACTTCAAACCGATGGAACATTACTAGGACCTAAACTACAGTTAAAACAAATTTTAGGAGTTGGTGTTACTTATGCTTTCTAATTTGCTATTACTATTTTTCTAGTAAAGCTTTTTCCATCACAATAAATTTTTACCAAGTACACACCTGCTTGAAAAGGAACCGAAATACTTTGGAAACTTCCATTTGTTGGGTTTACTTTATGCTGTGCTATCGTATCTCCATTTATTGTAACAATAAAAAGATCAAAAACAACATCTATATCAGACAATTCTAACTCTAATAGTTGATTTTCAATTAAATTTGTATTTAAAATCACTTTGTTTTCTAAGCTTTTATTATCTGTAAAACCTAACGATTCTCCAAAACTACCTGTAAACAAACCTCTACCATAAGTAGCTGCTAATACAGTATTATCAGAAGTACGCATATTAAAGCTAGTAACTTTTACACTAGACATTCCGTTTTGTGACTGCACCCAGCTTGGACTTTCTGATAAAAAGTTGGCTGTTCTCCAAACCCCTGCATTGGTTCCTATAATTACTTCATTTTTATCACCAGGGTTCACCTTTATTGCCTTTACAGGAATATCAGGAAAATCTCCATCTTTTTCCAACCATGTTTCCCCTCCATTAGAAGAGTAATAAATATTATTAACTCCATAGTTATGTAATGTTACTAGAACTTCATTCTCATTCGCTCCAAAGTCAATGCTAGAAACAGAACCTGTATTAATAGTACCATTAGCATCAATATTTTCCCAAGTAGGGTTGCTTGTATTAAAATTAGTAACTTTTAAAATAGTTCCTCCTTCCGTCCCTATAAATACTGTTGATGCGTTGGTTGTATATGGAGATACCTTTATGGCTGTAGGAGATTCAAATAAATTAAAATTGGTAAATGTTTGTTTTTGAGGAGTCCCTAGTAAGTTCGTATATCTATGTATTTTTTCATTACTACCAGAAGTTCCATCTGCGTATAATATATCTAAATTATCATCTAAATCAGCAATATTCACAAAACTTCCAGAATCCTGATCGTCAGAAATTTCAATTAAATCATCTGAATCAGCAAAAGGAATAGGATAAGCTGCATAAACATTATATACATAAGATACTATTAAATAAGCTCCATCTTTGTCAATAAAAGTTTCAATACCATCACCTCCATAAATATCTACAAAAGTATTTGTTCCTGTATTTACATTAAAGCTTAAAGGACTTGTACTTGTATACCCTAGTAAAGATCCGTTATCTTGTGCCCCCCCTAACAACATCTCGTTGTTTTTATCTTGACTAATAGCCCCTGAATAAAACTGAGTAATATTATATCCACTATTTCTACTCTGTATAGCTGTTGTACTATTGGCAGCTATACTTGCATTGGAGCTGTAATAAATACCTCCATCATTTGCAAAAACAACTTTGTTATTGTCTGTAGGGTTAAATGTTACAGCATGATGATCTGCATGTACCTGAGAAACATTTAAATTCTTTAGATTATTATTATTGGACCATTTAGAAATTTGTGACCAAGTAGTTCCTGAGTTTATAGAACGAAACAAATCTATTCCTCCTGCATACAAAACAGCATCATTGGTCGGATCTACTTCTAGTGTTAAATTATAAAACCCTTGATTTCTTGCAAAATCATTTGAAGAAATCTCTGTATCCGTATCATTAGGCCTAGCTATTGATTCAAAAAAAGTACCATTGGTTGTTTTTACCAAATCTACACTTGTACTATTATTGGTAGAGGCTAAAGCATAAATTGTATTTGCATTTTGTTTAGAAACAGCCAACTCTACTCTACCTCCATTTGTAAAAGAATATTTTTCTGTAAAGTTTTCACCATCTGTTGTTCTAAAAACTTTTCCTCCTCCGTCTCCAAAAAGGTTGTCTTTTGTGGCTACCCATATAGAATTATCAGCCGCTACCTCTACATCACTAAAAACATAGGGAGAAGGACTATCGTCTGTCGTATTAAAAGAAATTCTATTCATGGAACTTCCATTTACTTTCCACCAGCCGGATGCTTGGTACCCTACAGGATCCACGTCATACTGCCCATCTAAAGAAAAAAACAATTCTGTAGTACCATTGTTGTTCCATGTTAAAATTTGATTTACATAATACACTCTTTGTATTTCGGACACACTTAAATCGGGTCCTAAAAACTTAGACCAAGTATTACCCCCATTAGTTGTAATCCAAATTCCATTTCCCACACCATCATCACCTGTATAAGCTTCACCAGTACCCACATACCAAGTATTAGAATTGTTAGGATCTATAGCATAACAAGAAACTGATAAATTTTCATCTATACCTACCTGAACCCACATAGAGTTTACGTTAGAAATATCGTTGTTTACCCACAAACCACCTGAAACTCCTCCTGCAAAAACACGTTTTCCTGAAACATCATTAGGGTCGTAAAAAACAACTCTTGTTCTCCCTCCTATATTATTAGGTCCCCTTTCTTCCCAAGCCATTTCTTCATTTTGTCCAGGAACGGCAGAAAAACGTTGATTTCCTTTGTTTTGAGTTCTTATAGCTTCTAAATTTTCTGGATATGTTTTTCCTGTCACCGGATCCATCTCCAATAAATATTGCTGATCAAAATACTTATTGGGAGGAATTCCCATTTTTTTTCTATCTCTTTTGGTCAACTTTAACCGTTCTTGTCTAGGGTGATTCTTAACCAACTCCTGAAATTCTTTTTTAGAAACATGAAGTTTATCATAAAGTACAATAACAACTAATAAACAAAGTAAAAAAGGAAATAAGTAGCGTAATAATTTTCTCATAGATAGTGTATTATTGGAGTGTATTGTAACTTAAACAAGTTAAGACACAATTACCCCACTAATTTTTTTATGAACTAAAATAGCATAACTGTCTGACATTCCTGCTATATAAGAACAAACATTCATAATACGTACGTATAAACTATCTGATGGGTTTTTAAATTCTTGCGGTAACATCATTAAAATTAGCTTGTCATAATTAGAAGCTTTAGAGTTGTAAGAATGATTTACAGCATTGATAAATACATCTAACAAATCTGCAATTACCTTGTAACCCGCCACTTCTTTTTCTATTACACTTCTACTATTGTAAATTTTATCTACACTTAATTTGATGATATCATTTATTTGCGCTTCGTATTTGCACTTGTCTAATAACGATTTCTCAAAAGTTCCATTTAATATAGCTTCTTCATTTTCTATAAAAATAGTTGCTGCTTGCTCTATTAAAGTACTAATTGCCAAAGCTCTTAAATAACTAACTCTGTCTTTTTTTAAACCTAAAGAATGGTATTTTTTGGTATCTATTTTATCTTGAACTAACTTAATCATATATTCTAAAGCAAACTCTTCATCTACCAACCCTAAGTTAATTCCATCCTCAAAATCTATAATAGTATAGCAAATATCATCTGCAGCCTCTACCAGATAAGCCAACGGATGCCTGTAATAAGCAATATCATCACCCGATCTCATTACTTTTAATCCTAAGGTTTCTGCTACGTCTTTAAACTTATCTTTTTCCGATTGAAAAAAACCAAACTTTTTGTCTACAATATGTTTGGTCGCTTTTTTAGGCAAAGACTCTTTAGGGTATTTCATAAAAGTTCCTAGAGTTGCATAAGACAATCTAAGTCCGTCTTTTACGCCAGTACCATCTTGCGTTAGAATTTTAAATCCATTGGCATTTCCTTCAAAATCAATTAAATCTTGCCATTCTTTTTTGCTTAAATCTTCTTTGTATTTTTGACCAGCACCTGAATTAAAATATTCTCCAATAGATTTTTCTCCACTATGTCCAAAAGGAGGATTTCCAATATCGTGAGACAAAGCTGCTGCTGCTACAATGGCTCCAAAATCGTTAAAAGTATATCCTAATTCTTTTAAATACGGATGTTTTTCTAGCAACTGTTTCCCTACCACTCTTCCCAAAGAACGTCCTACTACAGACACCTCCATACTATGTGTTAAACGCGTGTGTACAAAATCAGTATCCGATAATGGAATTACTTGTGTTTTGTCTTGCAAACTTCTAAATGCTGATGAAAATACAATTCTATCAAAATCTACTTCAAATCCTAATCTTGTTTCGTCTTGGTCTTTTCTAAATCTACCGTTGGTATCTCCCGCTCTCTTAAGTGATAATAATTGTTCCCAGTGCATGTTTAAAATTTAAATGAAAGTCCAGCTACTAACTGAAACCCTTGAACTTGATAATTTGTGTAAGATTGGTAGTTGTTATCTAACAAATTGTAAATGTTTACATGTGCATTTAATCTTTTGTTAATTTTGTATCCACCTTTTACATTTAGGTCTAAAAACCCATCTAATTTAGTAGGTTGTCCTTCTACCAAATCATCTCTACCATCTATAATATTTACTCCTACTTGTCCAAACCACTTATTATGTGTGTAGTTTGCATAGGTTTCTATAGTCATGTTTGGCAAGTTCCAAGCTTCTGCTTGCACGTCTGGACTGTAACTGTTAACTGTTGCCAACACTCCACCTGTTAGCTGTTTAGAAAACATCATTTCTATAGCTCCTTTTAAAGAAAAAACACTTACATCATCATAAATTACAGCAAAACTATTTCCTAATTGAAAAGGTTGAGTTACTGTATCCTCACTATTATAATGCACAAACAAGGCTTTGTTTTTTACCTGCTTATAACTAGCTTCTGTACTATAAGAAATGGTTTTGGTTAACTTTCCGTCTAAACCTACAAATACATCTACAGGAGTTGCCGTTGTTTTAATAACTGCCGATGGTGCTATAAAAGGATTTTTACTTGCAAGGCTTTCGTAACTATTTTGATCTAAATTACTTCTAATTCCTCCATGTAAAATCATAATATCCTTGATTAGATTTACATCTGCTTGAATACTTGGTAATATCCAGAATTTAGAGGTTGATGCTTCTGTATTAGAGTTTACAAATAAACCCAATGCTACATTTAACTGAAAGTTATCTGCTTGATAATTATAAGAGGGAGTAACTCCTAAGTTAAAAAAGCTATAATTAATATTGGTATTGTCTAAATACGTTTGGCCAAAACTTCCATTTAAATATTCAAAATTCACGGTAGCTTCTATATAATCTTTAAACATCGATTTGTTTAAAACAGCAGCTACATTAAGGTCTATTTCAGAACTTTCAAATCCATCAGAAAAGAAATTTATAGAGGGTGATAAACTTTTAACTTTTGCATTTTTATAATCTATAATTCCAGAAAAAGTTAGTGAATTATACACTTGTTCTACATCTTGATTTTGATAATCTACTTCTGGAATACCGGCATCTAAACCATACCAATGAATTCTATTTCTTTCAAAATTAGCTTCGGTTTTCCAATTGTATTTTTTATTATTTTTTGCTAAAAACAAATCAATATTAGATTTCCATTGTCCGTTATCTACACGTTCATTATCTATTCCGTTTTGACTATTATAACTAGAAAAATCTATTCCGTACGTGTATCCATTTACGGCATTAGGCCTAAGCATTACTTCAATTTCTCCATTTCCATACAAACCTAATGCTCCGTATAAATAACTTCTATAATTTTTAGGCTTAGGATCATCTATATTTACATAAGCCGCTTGTTTGGTGATAGGCACAAAATCTGAAGGAACTTGCTTTGGATTAATCGTATATTCAATTTTTTGTTTGGCAAATTCTTCTTGTCCGTTTGGAACCGTTTTTAGTTTAAATACATCGGTTAGTGTTGGGTTAAAAGAGAACTCTACAACTACATCTTCTTTTTTAATATTGTCTTCTTTTGTTTGCGCATATATATGTACAGCTCCTAAAAACAGAGCGATTAGTATCCATTGCTTTTTCATCTTAAATGTTGTTTGTAGCATTGTTTTGTGTTTCTCCTTTTAATTCCTCTTCAGCATTTTGGGGTTTGTATTCTTGTAACAACTCCTTTGCTTCTTCTACCAAATCATCATATTCTTTTACATTGCTAATAATATTATTTAAAATAAAATTAGCTTGAAAATCATCTTTTAATGCATGAAAATTTTGTGCCATTAACAACAATCCTTTAACTCCCCAAAATCTATAAGCCTGGTATTTACTAGCTAAAATCTGAATTTGCTCATTCGATTTTTGATAACTTTTATCTTTGTTTAAGAAAAATGCTTTGTAATAATTTGCTTCTGCTTTTACACTCCCTTTCCCTATGTTTTCTAGTTCTTTATAGTAGTTTTTAGCCTTTGTAAAATCATCTAATTCAATTGCGCTTCTAGCTCCATAAACATAGGCATCTGCCACTGCTTGTTCAGAACTTTTGTTATTTCCTAACACCTTTTTAGTATAATCTAAAGCCTTTGCAAATTTGTTTTCTTTGTAATAAAACTTCATCAAATTACTTTGAGCATACACTACATTTTGAGTATTAATAGCATCTGTTTCTATTTGTAGCAACAACGTACTTGCCAACTCCCACTCCTCTTTTTCTAAGTAAATTTGAGATAATCTATTTAGTGCAACCTCTGTATATTCATTTGCATTTACTTTTAAAACCTCTTTATACTCTGGAACGGCATTTTCTTTATTGCCTGAATTAAAATAGGCTTGTGCCAAATAAAAGTGAACCGTTAGTGCATGAATACCTTGAGGAAAATTGATTAAATATTTTTTAGAACTTGTAATGGCTGCTTTTAAATCATTTGCTAGATATTTGTTCTCTGCAGCCTCAAACATAGATCTATCAATATCTTGATCGGATATGTTTACAAATTCTAATTTTTTAACCCACGCAGCATACTCATCTACTTTGTCCATTTCTTTATAAACTTGTTCTGCCATTTTTACTGCCTGAACCGCTTCTCCTGTTCCTGGATAGTTAGATACTAAATCTCTTAAAACGGTAACAGACTCTTGATTCTCGTTAGAATTAAACAACACAATTCCTTTTTTAAGTTTTGCTTTTACGACCAACGGACTCTTTGGATATTTTTTAATCAATTCGTCAAACACCTCAATTGCTTCTTTGTTTTTATTCTGATTTACCAACATGTTTCCTAACTGATAATAAGAATCGTCTAAATAAGCCGAACGTGTAAATTGGGTCTGAATTTCTTTTAGCGTTGCTTTCTTTTGCTCATTTTTGCCTAAAAACCCATATGCCAATGCTTTTTGATGCATAGCATAATCTACCTGACTTTGGTTGGCTTTAATTACTTGATTGTAATTTTCTAAAGCACTCCAATATGTTTTGTTTACAAAATGACAATCTGCAATTCTTAACACTGCATTTCTCTTTTTGATTGTATTGTTAGATATCTTTGTGTATTCAGTAAAATAATTCAACGCATCGTTGTATTTTTTTTGATGAAATAACGCATAAGCCAAGCCATAAACTCCATCAGCATATTCAGACAATTTTTTATTATTGGTCTCTTTTACAAAAGATGTGTAATAATAATCTGCTTCTTTATAGTTGTTTAATTCCGACAACATTTCTGCTTTCCAAAACAATGCTCTATTGGTTATTGTTTTGTTGTTGTACAGTTCTGATGCTTTTGAAAAATAAGATAATGCCTCTTGTATTTTATTTTCGTTATACAATTCAAAACCTCTTTCTAACAATAATTCTTGATATTGAGCATCTTTCACCAATCTTTGCGAATTGTAATAAGCCAATGCTCCTTTAAAATCTTTTAATTGTAAATATGCATTTACAATTAATCCTTCTATAGCACTTGCTTGTTCTGCATTTGGATATTTATCTACAAAAGCTTGTAACACCTCAGAACTACTTTGGTAAGGATTCCCTATCTCATAACTTAACTTTGCGTAATTTAAAAAAGCATCTTGCTGTACAGTAACATCAAACTCCATTTCTGATGCATTTTTAAACGCATTTAAAGCTTGTGTTTTTTGATTCTTCTTTAAATAACAATCTCCCAAATGGTAATGTGCATTTTGAGAAACACCACTTTTTTCATCGGTAATTTTATTAAAGTTTTCAATCGCTTTGTCATATTCTTTTAGCTTATAATAAGCATATCCTAAAAAGTAATAATCAACCTCTGTTAATCTTCTTTGCCTTCCTTTGTATTGCGTTAAATAATCAATTGCTTTGTTATAATTCCCTAAATAAAAATACGATTCTCCTATAATTTTAGCAGTTTCAGATTGTTCTATTCCAGAGGTTTCTTCGTAATAACGTTCTCCTAAACGAATTACCTCTTCATACTTTTTTTGCTGATAAGAGACAATCAACAATTGGTAAGAAGCCTCTCTATGGTATTTTTTGATGTTTTTAATTTTATCAAAATGAAAACTTGCAGATGCATAATCTTTGTTTTGTACACCAATGCTTCCTAAATAATAATGTGCTTCGTTTTGATAAGCTCCACTTTTAGAAATAGGCAACAAATATTCCTTAGCCTTTGTGTAATTTTTAGTTTTGTAATTGGCAAAAGCCAATTTGTAATTGTAATTGGTTTCTTGTTTATTGGTTAATGCTTTAACATCTATTTTTTGAAACCACTCTAATGCTTTTTCATTTTGTTTGTTGGCAAAATAATAATTAGACAAAGCCAAAATTAAAGCTGTTTTATCAATAGAGTTTGGATGTTTATTTAAATACAACTCTGTGTGTTTTCCAGCATTTTTTTCATTTAATTCCAACGCTGTTAATAGTTTATATTTTTCTAAAGCAATACTTTCTTGAGTTTCTAACTCCTGAACTTCTTTAAAATATTCTTTAGCCAACGCATAATGGTTGTTATCAAAAGCCTGAACTGCTTTTGTATACCACTTTAAAGACGATGTTGATTGATAGCTGTTTTGTGCCATACCGGATAAAGCCACCGTAAACACTACTGTTAAAGATAGCAAAAATTGTTTCTTCATATATCTAGACCTAAATTTTCAATGATTAAAAATAAATAATATCCCTGTGAATTAACGGAAACATTGCCTATTTATTTGAAAGACTCTATTTCAATTCTTATCTAGATGATTATTTTAAGTTTCATAGATTTTTAAATATGTTTGTAAAAACAATCATCATTATGTCTCAACCGGTTTTACAGTTAAAAGATACCAATATTTTTCAGGACAATATTCTGATTTTAAAGAACGTGGACTTTGAAATTATGCCTGGAGAATTCTTTTACTTAATTGGTAAAACAGGAAGTGGAAAGAGTAGTTTGTTAAAAATACTCTATGGTGATTTACCTTTGACTAGCGGCTTGGGTGAAGTGGTAGATTTTGATTTACCTAGCTTAAAAGAAAAACAAATTCCGTTTTTAAGACGAAAAATAGGAATTGTGTTTCAATATTTTAAATTATTAAATGATCGTAGTATACACGACAACTTACTTTTTGTATTAAAAGCCACAGGGTGGAAAGACAAAACTTTGATGGATACCAAAATAAATGAAGTTTTAGGAAAAGTTGGTTTGCAGGAAAAAGGCTATAAAATGCCATATCAAATTTCTGGAGGAGAACAACAACGTATCGCTATTGCCAGAGCTATGTTAAACGACCCTGAACTAATTATTGCGGATGAACCTACCGGAAACCTAGACCCTAAAACATCTATGGAGGTTATGGAGTTGTTGAATGAAATTCACAAAAGTGGAAAAACCATCTTAATGGCAACTCACGATTATTCGTTAATTTTAAAATATCCGCAACGTACGTTTAAAGTAGAAAACGGAGAGGTGTTTGAAGTAGCCCACCAACAACAAAATAGTTAAAGAAGATCTATAATTTTTTGAGCATTGTGTTCTGCTTTAAAAGTATTTAAGACGGTTTTTCTTTTTTCCCTATCTTCGTTTAAAAATGAAGAACTATCAAGTAAATTTAGTTCCTTTATAACAGACTCTATCGTATCTGCCTTAAAGCATAAATTCTCTAAATCTGTATTTTCTATCATTTTAGAATTGGCTATAACAAACCTACTATTGGTTAACGCATTTAGTAATTTTAATTTAATTCCTGTTGCCTGAAATGTGAACAATAAATTTATTTTGGCAGAAGCCAATAACCTTTCTAGTTCATTTTCTTTCCTTAAAGTATTTAACTCAACATTATCATACTCCCTACAAGCATGTTTAATTTTTTTACCAACGGTACTACTTGCTATTATTAATTTATACTTGGTATTTTTAACAACTTCAATTGCTAATAATGCAGCTTTTATATTATCACTAACTCTCAAGTCTCCATGCCACAAAACAATATTTTGTTCAGGTTGTAAATCCTTAAATTCACATTGAAAAAACACAGGAATATAATTAGATTTAGAACCATATTTTTTAAAAAAATAATCCTGCTCAATTGGAGATATACTTAAAACAACATCTGCTTTATTTAAAATAGATTCATAATTTTTAAGTTTATATGCTTCTATTTTAAAAAAAACTTTTTTAAAGAAATTAGACTCACTTTTAGCCAAACCTTTATAGTAATTATGCTCTATATTATGAGCTCGCACAATGGTTTTAACTCCAACATTCACTAATTTTTCTAAGCCCGAAACAGAATGCAACCCCTCAAAAAGAACAGGGAATTTATTTCCAAGCAATCTCTGCTTCAGTAAAATATTATCTCTAGTTTTTACAATAAATGGAGTCGTTGATAAAAACGATTTTAAAAATGATTTTCTTGGATAATAATAAACCTCTTTGCAGTATTTTTCTAATTCAGTTTGTTGCCCTCTACCATATTCAAATGTGTGTAAAATTACATCTACCCCTAAACTTTCAAATGCTTTTATCTTATAAAAAACATCTATAACCCCTCCGTAGTTAGGAGGGTATGGCACATCAAAAGAAACAATTTGAATTGTTTTAATCATCAATATTTATTTTAATAAAAGTAACATTTCTTGATACACTTTTCTCCAACCCTGCCAACCAAATTTTTCTGACAAAGACGAATTATGCCATAAGGAAACAAACAAACCATCTACTTTTTTAACTTGATCAATTAGTTCTTTAATTTCATCTATGGCTTTGTTGGGTGATAGTTGTAAATATTGATTTAAAGTTCCATCCATTACTTGAAAAGGAACAATCCAAAAAGACTCTTGGGTTTCTGTTTTTAGATTGTAAAACGGATACGCATTACAAATACCTGCTCTAAAACCTACTTGACTTGCAAATCCCATAGAATAATCTACTCTAACTCCATTTTTAATTAAATTCTCATACGTTTTAGGAAACTCTAATTTTAAAAAATGCTGTCTGCTACTGGTTATTTTATTTCCAACAAGCTTCTCTAACCTTTTTATTTCTTTAGAAATTAACTCTGGTTTTTGATTGGACACATAAGAAGGGTGTATTCCTACTGAATGATTTTTAGCTTTTTGTTGAATCAGTTTTTTTAAACATTTTCTAGTATGCTTTACACTAGAATCAAACTCTGATTTATTTCCTAACAAAAAAAAGTAGTGGGTTTTTATATTTTTAGAAACCGATTCTATAAAATCATACGTATCATAAACATCTTTTTGGGTTTTTAAATAAGACCACTTAACTTCTATATTTTCTTTTCTTTTTTTTATAATATCTTTTAAAAACCCTCCTACAAAATAAAAAAAGCCTTTTCCTTTAGAAAAATAAGCCGTATCAATATCTAATGTATTTAAGGTAGAAAAATGCCTTTGTGGAAATATAAAATTTGGAAATTCTATATTTAGTTTTTGTTGTAGTTCTTGAACCCAAACATTTACTACTGGTATTTTTAAAAAACCTTGTTTATAGGCTAAACTATCTTCTGCCTTAAACCTATTATGATGATCTGGGGTAAAGGGCAAATATTCTTCATATCTAGTTATCATCCAAAAACACGATGCTAAAACATCATACTGTCCGTCTTTAGTTTTAAAAAAATATGGAACCTCATCAATCCAATTAACATCTAGATTTTGTTGTTGAATTGAGTTTTGAAACAAAAACTTTACCGGAATTATTCTAACACTATTTTCTAGATTCTTTTTAGAATAATTAATTTTTGGTCCTTTGTAATTTTCAAAATCAATTAAAGAAACCGTAGTTTTATAATTTACCCCTAATACATATTTAAACACTACATTTAATATATATATAAGTCTACTGCTAAGACTATCTGAATATACTAGTATCATAAAAATTTAGAATAGACTTCTTTAATTACTTTTGATTCTTTTTCCCAATTATATTTTTGGGCTGCTGTTTTTAAATTTGCTTTCCAAGTTAAATACTCATCCGAAAACAACATTTCTTGAACCTTATCTGCCATCATTTTAGGACTATGGTAGTCAATTACCTTTCCTATATTTTCATCGACTACTAATTTAGCAACCACCCTTCTGTTAGAAACTAACAAAGGAGTTTCTGCCTGAATGTAATCAAACACTTTATTGGGCAAACTATACTCATAATTTAAATTAGTATTTTTATCTAAAGACAATCCTAAATCAGCTATTTTAGTGTATTGCATCAACTCATCATAAGGTCTTCTCCCTAACAAAAACACTTTATTTTCTAGCTTGTATTTTTTGACTAAATCTTTAAGGATAGGAAAAACATCACCACTACCAATTACATATAAAACAACATTATCTAAATAACGCATCATTTCTACAGCTTCTTCACCACCTCTATCAACATTAATACCTGCCCCTTGTAGAATAATCATTTTAGAAGTTCCTTTTACTTTTTCTACAAAAACCTTATCTATTTCTGAGAACCGAAACATAGGAGCTATATTTCTTAATATTTTTACAGAAACACTATACCTGTCTTTATAAATGGTCGCAATTAAACTATTTACCGTAAAAACATCTTTTAGCTTTGGAAAGATAAACTGCTCTATAGTTAACCAAATTTTTTGAACTTTTGGTCTATTAATTAATTCTGGCACTTCTGTAAACAACTCATGACTATCGTAAACTATAGGTTTGTTTGTTAATCTAGAAACTAAAAAATTAGGAAATAATGTATCTAAATCATTTGCCAATAACACATTTTTTTTTGCGAACAACAGCAACATAAATAGTCGTAAATTATATTCTGCATAAAACAAAGGACCTTTGGTAAAAAGCAGCTTCATTCTAGTTGTTTTATAGGATCTTTGTAAAGGCAAACTTTGTTTTAACTTTCTCCCTACTAAGTGAATTGAAAAGCCCATTTCTTGTAACGTAGTACAAACTTTATGTACTCGCTGATCGGTTACCAAGTCATTTGTTACAGAAACTATGATTGTTTTCAATTAAATAATTTTAAAAGGAAATATACTAAAATTACGCTTGAGGACTTTCTTCATCTTTTAAAATTTCTATTCCTTTTTGCATAATTAAAGAGTTAGGAAATGTAATAATTTCTCCCTTATCGGTTTTCATAAAAAAATAGAAGCCTGTAATGTCTTTTACTTCACCAATAAGCTCAAAATCTTTATCTAAAATTCTAATTCTACTTCCTATTCTTACTGGATGATTAAAAAATAAAATAACACTTGCTGTTAAATTAGACAGCAAAGACCATTGAGCAAAAAAACCAACTCCTAAAACAGCTAATATAGAGGATATAAAAATAGACAACCTATTAAAATCTACTCCCCAAACAACAGCTAACAAAGCTCCAAAAAGAATATAGACGACTAGATAAGTAAGAATAAAAATTATTTTCCTTCTGTTTACATCTATCGCTTTTACAAAGCTAAATTTTTTAATAGCTCTTTTGATAGAAAAAATTATTGTTGACATTACTATTACTATAACAAGCGTTAGTAATAATTGATATTTATATTCGTTTAAATTTTCCATTTCTATAATTTATAATACTCTATGTAGTTTTTCGAACAGTAAGGTTTTTAGCTGCGTATAACTCATCACATCCTGTAACGCTTCTAATCTTTTCTCTTCAACACTTACCTCTTGCATTAATTCCTTCACCTTTAATTCTATTAAAACTCTTCTTAAGTTTAGAATTGCATCTTGAACTAATTTTTGTAACACATCTGTTTTTTGAGTTACTTCTATTTCTTTAGACTCCCAATCACTTAAAATATAATGCTCATCATCCATTAAAATATTGGTTACTTCTTGAGCTATTTCTTGATTTTCATGACTCGTCAAACGCTCTAACGCTAGTTTTTCTTTTTCACTAATTTGATAGGTAATTTCTTTGTATATTTTCTGAAACAAAGGATTTGTAAATTCTATTTCATCATCTTGTAATTGTAAATACAACTCATGAGCAACCGTATTGGTATACTCTTCTTTTACCATAATTACTTTTCCTCTTTTATCATGATCCTCTACCCAATCTACAAAAGTTACCTCGTGATTTCCGTACAACAATAAAATTTTAATAATTTCACGTTCATACAAATCTAAGGTATTAATCGTTTTAGGAGTCGTTCCTTTTTGTCCAGATGTTTTCCCTTTAGAAGTATTCATTCCTACTTCTTGAGCCATCATCATTTCATTAAAAGCAGCATCGTCTGGCATATCTCCTCCAGAGGATGATTTTGAAGATTTATTAGCAGAAGAAGCAATTGTCATTTTAGGTCTAGTAGAACTAGGCTTACGCTCTGCATCTCTAGCGTGCTTGTCTAACATTTGAGCCAACTCATTAAACAAAACAGTTTCCGAAATATCCATTAATCTAGAACATTCTTGAATGTAAACTTCTTGTTTAATACTGTCTGGTATTTTAGAAATACTCATTACAATATCACGAATTAACCCAGCTTTCTTAATCGGATCATCTTTTGCCTCTTCTAGTAATAAAGAAACTTTAAAACTGATAAAATCTTGTTGATTATTTTCTAAGTATTCTTTTAATTCTTCTGTTGATTTTTTCTTAGAAAAAGAATCGGGATCATCACCATCTGGAAACGTAACTACCTTTACGTTCATTCCCTGCTCCAAAATTAAATCTATACCACGGACTGATGCTCTTAACCCTGCAGCATCTCCATCAAAAAGAACTGTCATATTAGGAGTTAATCTTTTTACCAACCGTATTTGATCTGGTGTTAATGCCGTCCCTGATGAAGCTACAACATTGGTAATTCCTTTTTGATACATAGAAATCACATCTGTATATCCCTCTACTAAATAACAGTTATCTTCTTTAGATATTGTTTTTTTAGCTTGATACAATCCATATAAAATTCTACTCTTGTGGTAAATATCACTTTCTGGAGAGTTTAAATATTTAGCTGCTTTTTTATCATTGGTTAAAATCCTACCCCCAAACCCTAACACCCTACCACTCATACTGTGAATAGGAAACATTACACGACCTTTAAATCGATCAAATTGTTTCCCTCCTTCTTTTACTATGGTCAAACCTGTGCTTTCTAAATACTGTAAATCATATCCGTTTTTTAAAGCGGTATCTGTAAACGCGGTCCAATCATCTAAACAATATCCTAACTGAAACGTTTCTATCATTTCGCTAGTAAAACCACGTTCTTTAAAATAACTTAACCCAATTGCTTTTCCTTTCTGGGTATTTAACATGGTTTTATGAAAATAGTCTTGTGCATATTTAGACACTAAATACATACTTTCACGTTCGTCTGCAGCTTCTTTTTGCTCGTTGGTTTGTTCTGTCTCTTCAATAACAATATTGTACTTATCCGCTAGGTAACGAATTGCTTCTGGATACGAATAATGTTCATGCTCCATTAAAAAAGAAATTGCATTTCCTCCTTTACCTGTACTAAAATCTTTCCAAATTCCCTTTACAGGAGATACCATAAAAGAAGGAGATTTTTCATCTACAAAAGGAGACAATCCTTTGTAACTACTTCCCGATTTTTTTAAAGTTACAAACTCTCCAATTACCTCCTCTACACGGGCGGTTTCAAAAACAAGATCTATGGTTTCTCTAGATATCAACTTCTAATTATTTTTTAACAAAGATAACAAAGAAATTATCGTATTTGGTTTTGAAACCTCTGGAAAAAATGAAGTTCTAAACACAAAAAAGAGTCCTCTTATTGACAAGAGGACTCTTTTACATCAAGTAAAATATTATACTATTTTTTAACAAATTTTAAAAAATGTTCTGTTTCTTTCAACTGTTCAATTTCATCAGGTGTTAATCCTTGGCTTGCTTTTAAATAGCCTCCAAACAAATGACTTAGATACAAGGGCGAATTTGCTTTTGTTGAAAAGTTTGTTGCACTGTGACACGAAAAACAATTGGCTAAATTATCTACAGCTATCTCCGATATTTCATTCTCAAATGTTTGTGTATAAGTTTCCATAGTAACATTGGCACAATTAACAGAACCTCTTGCCAAAGCCCCTGGTTTAGCCGAAGCTATAGAATCTCCTAATTCTACAATTTTCTTAGCCTGCTCTTTTGTTGTAGCGTATTCATCTGTATCAATCCAAAGAGAACCATTGTAAAAATAATTTGCCCAAACATCGTTGTTATTTTGACGTTTAAAAGCTTCCGACACACATATATTAATACTTTTTATATTGTTAAAATTAGATGGTTCTTCTTGTGATGTTTCCATAAAACCTCCTCCGTTATTAACTGGCACTCCATACTTAAATAATTCATATGCTGCTATAGGCTTTAATGCGTTATTCTTTTTAGAATCCCAAGTAATCCCATCCAAAGTTGATGGTTTATCTCCTTTGTAAAGTAATGTATTAAAACTTTCCTCTGCAATATCATCTTCCCAATCATACAAAGGAGCTAAATCATTATGCTGAAAAGTTGCCCATATAAATTCTGGATGATTTTCTACAACTCCCACAACATGCATTCCTAACATTGCTACTTCTTTATAGCCATAAGTCTTATCTGCTTTAATATATGCAGCTTGTGTAGTGTAATATTCACCCAATTGACTTTTTGGAATAGCAGATGTTGCTACCCAAGAAACCTTTAACTCTAATGAACCTACAGGAAACACAAAATCATTATCAAACAAAGAATCTTTTAAAATTTTAGTTTTAAATACTTTAGCAGCATCTAACATAATTTTACTTGAATAAATAGAATACATAATAGTATCTATTTTAGTATTGGTATCTGACTTAAATTTTGAATTGGTTTGCAACACTCCATTAGAACAAGCTTGCTCATCATAAAACAAAACCACTTTAGCATTTACAGGAATATTGATAGTATCCATCATTAAATCCGTTACTTGAATAATTTCATTTTTATTTTCTAAAAAAAGAGGAGTCTTGTCTGTTACTGACGTAGGTTTGGTTAACCATAAAAATTTTTGCCAAGACCATTGATGAAAAACTAGATTAGTTGCTTTTTGGGGTGTTGCAAAAACACTTGTTACCCCCTCTAATGGTTCTTTTGTGTTTAAGTGAGGAAACCAACTACTTACAGGGTCACAAACACTAATTTTTACATTTTGATAATTACTTTTGACTTCTTTTTTACTTGGCTTACAGGCCTGAAGGCACACAAGTACACATACCACTAAAAATAGCGGATTAATTTTGTTTTTTTTCATAACATTTTCATAGTTTAATGCGTTAAAAATAAACAATTGTTAATTAATATTGTTCTAATAATAAAAAATTTAGCATTATTTTAAAACAAGCTACCTTAAATATTCTAAGACACAAGTCACAAAATTCCTTAGTTCCTAAAATAAAAGGACGAATATAATAATGTATTTTTGTGATTATTTTTATAAAATAAACATGAGCAAAAGTTCTGTATTCCTTCACTATTTTTTATGTACGTTTGGATTTATCATCTATCTCTCATGTATTTCTACCTCCTTTGGTCAGAAAACTTCTATAGGAAATATTAAAGTTTTTTTTAATGCTCAGGTAGGCTCTAATATGGATGAAGAACCTGTAAGATCTATAACCAATCAAACGATTCAGGCTTTTGAAATAGGACTCATAAAAGAGACTATTGGAAATAATGAATGGGAACAACTCTATAATTATCCTGAATATGGAATTTCTTTGTTTTATTCATCGCTAGGAAACAATCAAGTATTTGGTCATGAAATTGCAGTAGTCCCTTTTATTAAAATTAAATTATTTTCTAAAAACAATTTTTCTGTATTTGGTAGAATTGGAATGGGTTTTAGTTATTTAAATACTATTACAGATCCCGTTTTAAATCCCGAAAATCCAGCAACAAGTAATCATTACAACTTTCACACAAACCTAAGAACAGGAATTACTTATTTAATAAGTAAAAGAATGGAACTAAACAGTGGTATTTCCTTTGATCATATTTCTAACGGTAATACAAAAAAACCAAACTTAGGTTTAAACAACATTACCGCCTATGCCGGATTAAGTTATGTATTGCAGCCTAGAATTGCTAAAAAACAGACTCCTACACCACCCCACAGCAAACATAACGACTTACTTGTTTATTTAGGAATTGGCGGAAAAAGAAGTAATTTTAATTCATCATACTACATTGTTCATTCACTATCTACAGAATTAAGAAGGTCTTTAACAAAAATGTTTAGTTTGGGTATTGGAACAAATATATATTGGGATCCCTCTGTAAAACCTAGCTTGCTCTACTTAAACAAGGAATCTTCTTTATTAGATAACTTACAAACAGGAGTTTATATTTCACAATCTTTTAACTATAACAAACTAAGTATTTCTTTACAAGAAGGAGCCTATGTTTTTTTATATGATAAAGTTGATAAAAATTATTTTTACACAAGTGCTAACCTAGCCTATAACTTTTACAAAAAATTATTTATTAGACTTTCTTTAAAATCTCATAAATTTCACATTCTAGATCATCCAGAAATTGGTTTAGGTTATAAATTTTAAGACATCAAAAAAGGGCTACAGTACTGTAGCCCTTTTTATTTTTTTGTAAGTAGTATACTATGATACCGCTTTTAATTGGGTAAGCATATTTCTACTTAATTTACTTTCTGCATACTCTTTAGTAACTTCAAATGAAGTTTCTTCAGAACTTGGCATTTCAAACATAGCATCTGTAAAAATTGCTTCACATAAAGAACGTAATCCTCTTGCTCCCAATTTATATTCAATAGCTTTTTCTACTATGTATTCCAACGCTTCTTCCGTTAAGGTAAACTCTATACCATCCATTTGAAAAAGCTTAGTGTATTGTTTTATCAACGAGTTTTTAGGCTCTGTTAAAATAGCACGCAACGCTGTAGCATCTAATGGATTCATATAACTTAACACAGGCAAACGACCTATAATTTCTGGAATCAATCCAAAATTCTTTAAATCTGTTGGAATAATATATTTCAACAAGTTTTTTTCATCTACTCTATCTTCACTTAAAGAAGCTCCAAAACCAACAGCTTGTCTGTTTAAACGTTTGCTAATGTTACGTTGAATTCCTGCAAAAGCTCCACCTGCAATAAATAAAATATCTTTAGTATTAACCTCTACAAATTTTTGATCAGGGTGTTTACGTCCTCCTTTAGGAGCTACATTCACAACAGTTCCTTCTAGTAATTTAAGCAATGCTTGTTGCACTCCTTCTCCAGAAACATCACGAGTAATAGAAGGATTGTCTCCTTTACGAGCAATTTTATCTATTTCATCAATAAACACAATTCCGCGTTCTGCACTTTCAACATCATAATCTGCAGCCTGCAACAATCTACTTAAAATACTCTCTACATCTTCCCCTACATAACCTGCTTGAGTTAGTACAGTAGCATCTACAATAGAAAAAGGTACATTTAACATTTTTGCAATGGTTTTTGCAATTAATGTTTTTCCTGTTCCGGTATCTCCTACCAAAATCATGTTACTTTTTTCTATTTCTACTTCTTGTTCTAATGTGTCTGGCTGCGTTAATCTTTTGTAATGATTGTAAACTGCAACCGCCATGGTTTTTTTAGTTTGATCTTGTCCAATAATATACTGATCTAAAAACTCTTTAATTTCCTTTGGTTTTTTCACAACCAAATCAGAATTCTTTTCTCCAGATTCTTCGGTAATTTCTTCAGACAAAATTCCATGAGCCTGCGCTACACAGCTGTCACAAATATGTGCATCAACCCCTGCAATTAATAAGTTTGTTTCTTCCTTCTTACGCCCACAAAACGAGCACTCCATTCCTTCTTTTGACATTTCTTTTATGCTTTAAGCTTTAAATTGCTTTGGCTTTTATTTTCTTGCAAGAATTTCATCTACCATTCCGTAAGCCTTAGCTTCTTCTGCTTTCATCCAGTAATCTCTGTCAGAATCCGCAGAAACTTTTTCGAAAGATTGACCAGAATGATTTGAGATAATTGTGTATAATTCTTGTTTTAATTTGTTGATTTCTCTTACAGTAATTTCCATATCTGTAGCCTGCCCTTGTGCTCCACCTAAAGGTTGGTGAATCATAACTCTAGAGTGTGGCAACGCAGATCGTTTTCCTTCTGCTCCTGCACACATTAAAACAGCTCCCATACTTGCTGCCATTCCTGTACAAATAGTTGCTACATCTGGCTTTATAAACTGCATCGTATCATAAATTCCTAATCCTGCATACACTCCACCTCCTGGTGAGTTTATGTAAATAGAAATATCTTTAGTAGCATCTACAGATTCTAAGAACAATAACTGTGCTTGAATAATATTTGCTACCTGATCGTTAATTCCTGTTCCTAAAAAGATAATTCTATCCATCATTAAACGAGAAAAAACATCCATTTGAGTAATATTCAACTGACGTTCTTCCATAATGTATGGAGTTACAGAACTAACTATTTTATCGTAATGTGTACTACTAATACCGTGATGTTTAGTAGCGTACTTTTCAAATTCCTTTCCGTAATTCATATATATATGTTCTTATAGGTTACAAAGGTAAATATACTAAAGTAAAGTTGAATTAACATATCCATAAATTTGTCAATTGGCCTTATATTTGATGAAATTACTACCTTTGTAAAACCCTTTATCTAAAACAACTAGTTATGAAAAGTTTATTTTATTTTTTCTTATTGATTATCACTCCCATTTGCTATGCACAAAATGCAAACACAGAAGTAGAGGATACTACAGAAGAAGTAGACAAAAGCATGACCAGTCAATTTGATTATTTATACAGAACTTCTACCAAATATCAAGAATACAAGGTAATCTCTATAAATAAATACCAAAAATTAAAGCAAAACGTTTTAGATTCTTTAAGTTCTCAAAAAAGCATTATTACAGACAAGGTCAAAACCATCAAAACAAACAATCTAGAAATTACTAAACTTAAAGAAGAACTAGCAAACACTCAGCAAGATTTAGCTACTGCTATTGATCTAAAAGACAGCAGATCTGTTTTTGGTTTGCCTGTGCAAAAATCTATTTTCACTATTATAATTGCTATAACTTATAGTGTCTTATTAATTCTATTAGGTTTCTTTATTTTTAAATACAAACAAAACTTAAGTATTACTACCAAAGCTGTTTCAGCCTTAAAAGGAGTAGAAGCAGAATTTGAAACCCATAAAAAAACATCTTTAAAACGTTTTCAAGAAGTAAGCCGAAAGCTACAAGATGAATTGAACAAGAATTGGAAGAAAGAAAAATAAGCTTTCTACAATAAACTTATTCCTTAGTCTTGATTGCGTATCTTTGCAGCTAGAAATTTAGGAACTATGTCTTTTGAAAATTTAAATCTTAACAACCAATTACGTAACGCTATAGCCAATTTAGGTTATACTGAACCTACCAAAATACAACAAGATGCATTCCCGTGTATTATGTCTGGTAGAGATGTTGTTGGTATTGCACAAACAGGAACAGGTAAAACTTTTGCCTACCTAATGCCTATTTTACGCATGTTGCCGTTTTCGGAACAAAAACACCCTAGAGTCTTAATTGTGGTTCCTACTCGTGAACTAGTTGTACAAGTTTTAGATGCTTTAGACAAACTAACTACTTACTTAAACGTAAGATATGGAGGGATTTACGGAGGTGCTAACATCAACAAACAAAAAGAAATGATTCACAACGGATTAGATATTTTAGTATCTACTCCTAGACGTGTTATTGATTTAGGAATGGCTGGAGCGTTAAAATTAAAGTTTATTCAGAAATTAGTAATTGATGAAGTTGATGAAATTTTTAACCTTGGTTTTAGACTACAGTTAATTGACATTATTGATTTGGTTCCTAAAAAGAAACAAGCTATTTTATTTTCTGCAACCATGACCGATGAAGTGTCTGAATTGATTGGAGAGTTTTTTCAAAACCCAATTAATGTAGAGTCTGCAGCATCGGGAACAAGACTTGAAAACATAGAGCAAATGGCCTTTGAAGTGCCTAACTTCTACACCAAAATAAACTTATTAAACCATTTATTACAAGAAGACGAGGAAATGTCTCGTGTTTTGGTTTTTATCAAGCATAAATATTTAGCAGATTTAGTCTTTAATGAAATTCAAGGTATGGCAGAATATCCTGAAGATAGTTTTGCTTTAATTCACTCTAACAAAACACAAAACTACCGTTTGCGTTCTGTAGAAAACTTTAAAGAAGGAAAACATCGTGTTTTAATTACTACCGATGTATTGTCTAGGGGAATGGATATTCCTGGAGTTACACACGTAATTAACTTTGACCTGCCTAAAGAAGCAGAAGCTTATATGCACCGAATTGGTAGAACAGGACGTGCAGAAAATGAAGGTTTTGCAATTTCTTTTATTACAGAAAAAAATGCTGAAATACTAGAAGAAATAGAAACCTTAATGGATTATGAAATTCCAAAATACGGAATGCCTGACGAAGTTTTTATTGAAAGCAAATTACTAGAAGAAGAAGTTGAAAAAGAAGACATTACTCTTTATCAAAAACTAGGATCTAAAGAATTTGCTCCTGGACCTGCATTCCACGAAAAATCTGAAAAGAACAGCAAAACAAACCAAGGAGGTAGCTATCGTAGAGAAATAGCTAAAAAATACAAAAAACCTCAACGTAGAAGACCCAAAAAATAATTAAGTCCTTTATAAAACCGCTCAAAGGGGATCAAAATTTAATATTTTGATCCCCTTTGAATATTTACAAAACGTCTTGAACAACAAACCGTTTTCCATTAAAAACCAATTTGCTTCCCTTTTCTTTTCCCAATAACAAAACCCCAATGGGTGAATTTACAGACACAACCATCACTGTTTTTTTGCTATACTTTACTTGTCCAATACTAGTAGCAATAAAATAATAAATACCATTAAAAACAACCAAGCTCCCCAGTGCAATTTTAGTAGACACTGCTACCTGTATTTTAGAAAGAACCTCTTTCTGCATCAATATAGTCTGATGTTGTTGCCCTAGCTTTTCCATTTCTAACTGTAACATTGCTCTACCTGTTTCATGCTTATCTCCTGCAGAACTTTTAGTTTCAGACATTAAGTCTATTTTATACCCGTCAATTGCATTTTGAACATCCAATAACTTGCCGTTAACAATATCTAAACACAATGTGATCAACTGCTTTTTATCCATATAGATCTATTTACAACAAAAAACCACCTTATAAATTAAGATGATTTTTGTATCGCATAAAGCTAATCATTATTGTTTAATGATTTTTTGTCTGTAAAAACTTTGATGATCCTCGTCATACAAAACCAATATGTATACTCCGGAAACAACATGGGTAATATTTACCGGAACTCTATTAAGTCGGGGAGCAAAATCTTGAACCAAAGAAAAAACAGAACTTCCTGCTATACTTTTTAATTCTATTTTACCCCTAAAAAACCTACTACTTACATAACTAATTGTAAATGATGAAGAAACCGGATTTTCGGATAGTGATATTAATTTATCTTTTAAAACATCATCTACAGACAAACTACCATCTGTCTTTTGAGATTCTTCAATTAAATTTAATTTTTTAGCACTAAATTCTCCAAACTCTGTATCTGTTAATATTTTATCTGTAGCTCCTAAATACCCACTAATAATACTGGTAAACACCTGCCTATAATCATGCTGCATTATAGTTTGATCGTAATGTTCAGTCACTTCAGATAAATCTAAATTAGTTCCTGTTACACCTCCCTTTACATGTTTACCAATTACAAACATAGGCCCTAAATTTCCGTGATCCGTTCCTAAATTTCCGTTTTCAGCAGGCTTTCTACCAAACTCTGTAAACGTTGCTGAAACCACTTTATCTTCAATCCCTAACATTTTTAAATCGTCCTGAAAAAACTTAAGGGCATCTCCTACTGATTTTAACAAATCTGCGTGCTTTCCCTTGTGTGTTTCTGTTTGACTTTGCACTTGACTTCCATGTGTATCAAACCCATCATACGATACTAAAAACACTTTGGTTTTAGAACCTCCTCTTATTAATGTAGCAACTGTTTTTAATTGATCTGCTAATTTATTGTTCGACGGATAATTTACTGTACTTTCTGCATTTCTTTTAGACAAACCCAAATTAAAAACCTCGCTAATTCTCTGCGAATATGTGTTAATTCCACTCTCTATATTAGAAATATAAGACAATGCATCTCCATAATCTGATTCTGGAATTTCGGGTACTGGATTTCCTATATTAGAAACTACGTTGTAATAACCAGAAACATCTTGTCCTGCTAAGTTTAAATCTACTTTATGTTCATGACTAGATTGAAATCCTAAAGAGGGTTTTTGACTTCCTAATTGGATTCCTAACGGATCTTGATATTGTGTATAATCATAAGCAGAGTTTAAAAATCTTGCCATCCAGCCATCTGTTTTGGTAGAATTTTCTGGAGTTCCATCCCCACCTTGAAACATTAAGGCTCTTGATGCAAAGTGAGATTTGTTTAATTGAGGATACCCTACAGAATGAATCACATTTAATTTCCCCTCATCATACAAAGATTTTAAACCTGTACAAGATGGATGAATTAATAATTTTTGAGCATCGTCTAAACTGCTATCTAAAGGGATAGCGGCTCCTGTTCCAGATTCTTTCAATCGAATTGTAGGTCTTAATCTAGCATATTCATCATATTGGCTTTGTGGTATTACAGTATTTAATCCATCATTTCCTCCTGTTAATTGAACCAATACTATAGTTCTTCCATCAACAACAGAAGCTGGAATTGAGTTTACCAAATCTGTTTGCGAAAACGCATTTACCTGATGTCCGTTTAGCAACATAGCTCCTGTAGAACTTAGTGTTGATAATTGTAAAAATTTTCTTCTATTCATGACATCTTATCTTTAATTAGTCTGATACTCTTGAGACCATAACAAAGCCTTAAACAAAGGAACAAGTGCTCCTTCTGTTCCTAAATCGTTTCCTGTAGACATATAGTTATTCCACTCTCTTGTCCACATTCCTGCAGACAAGGAGCCGTTATCTAAAAGTATTTCATTGGTAAAATAATTGATTCTATCATTGTTAACAGCTTTAGAAAAAAGTAACGTTATCAGTTCCGGTATCAATACCGTAACATCAGATGGATTGCTTATGTTTTCTTCTACAAATCTTGTTACTTTAAAATCTACTTTTGTTTGATTTTTATTTAAGAGCAATTGCCCTAAATTATATCGTGGGATTATGGTGGTAGAATTGAACCAAAATTTATCATAAACAGGAGCTTCATACATAGCAGGAAAACCAGCTACAGAAGGTGGACTAAATGGTTTTTGACTTGATAATTGCAAAAAATCTCTAACCAATTCTCTTTGATAAAAAAACAGATAATGGAATTCACTTTCAGACACCGGATCTGGAACAGGATAATTTACCAATGTTAATGTTTGTAAGGCTAGTTCTAGTGGAGATTTTATCATTCCTCCAATAATTTCATCACCAATTTCAGCATCATCTTCATCGTAAAAATGCTTACTTTTTAACAACTGAGTAATAGGTTCTATCAAGTTATAATTAACTCTAAACGTATTTGCTAAAGGAATAATAATATCGTTTTCTATTTCTGTAGTTATTTTACCCGACACAAAGTATCTATACATTCTTCTACATATATATTTAGCGGTTTCTTCTTGATCAAAAATCATATCAAAAAATTCAACCAACTCCTCTTTCATTCTAGCTTCTTTCTGAGCATTTGTTTTTCCATTAGTATCATAAGCCGCTATAACTCTATTTCCAAAACGAGTAGAAAATTTTTTCTCTGTAAAATCGTGTTTATTACTCACTGGTTTTCCTGTAGGAATTCCTCCATTATCTCCTCCGTGATTGGTTACATCTCTTTTATTGTAATTAGTAACCCAACCTGTTAGCAATCTTGCAGCTGTAACAATATCATCTTCTGTATAATGGGTATAATCTCCTATACCTGCAACAGGTCCTTTACCAATGGTAAAAAGCTCTAACACTTCTCTAGCATAATTTTCATTAGGGTTTGTCTTTGTGTTCTCATTATTATCTAAATAATGAAGCATTAAATTAGTGATCGTTATTTGATATAATAATTCCTTTATATCTCCCAAACAATACCTATCTAACAATCGTAAATAATCGTAAAAAACACCTCTATTAAACTTTGCAACATCAGAATCTATAGATAAAAAACTAAACAGAAAGTAAGCCATTCTAGATCGCACCGTTTTATCTTCTTTAGCCTCATCTAACCACCAAGCAATGGTTCCTTCCATTAACTTATAAGCCACAACACTATCCGCATCTGCCTCTGCTTCATCAATCCAAGGGTTACCTGTCTCGTAATTAATAGGTTGCTCTAATTTTTTGGTATGTGTGTTTGTTAATTGATACAAAGCTTGATCCACAGTGTAAGCACTAAACTCTTCTATTCTAGATTTAGTTACATTATAGCATGCTCTTTTTAAAAGATGCTTGGCTCTTATTTTTCCTAATACAGACTCTAAAGGTTGGATGGAACTCATAATTAGTAATTACTGATGATTAATAAATCTACAACAAAAACTAAATAAAATAACAAATACTCAAATTATACGACATTTAAAAACCATATCAACAACAAAAAAGCTAAAAGTCTAACTTTAACTGAATATATTGATGTTTTTTTTCAACCTCTTGATTGTTTAAATTATTGATAGAGATTCCTAAAAGCCGAACAGAATTACCCAACTTTTCTTGAAACAACAGTTCTTTAACTATCTTAAAAATATCCAATTGACCATCAATAAAACCCTCTAATGTTTTACTACGAGTAGTTTGAGTAAAATCACTATACTTTATTTTTAAGGTAATAGTTCTTCCTTTAACATTGGCTTTTAACAATCTCTTTTCTATTTCTATGGATAAGATTTCTAGTTTTTTAAGAATATAAACTTCTGATGTTAGATTTTCTAAATAGGTATGTTCTGCACCTATAGATTTTCTTGTTCTAGATGAACGAACCGGACTGTTGTGAATTCCTCTTACGATATTATAGTAATGTTCCGCAGAACTTTTAAAGTGTTCTTCTAAAAATACAAACGTTTTATTTTTTAAATCTGCACCAGTAAAAATACCCAATTGATACATTTTTTGAGTAGTTACTTTTCCTACCCCATAAAACTTACGGATTTGCAAGGTTTCTAAAAATGGAATTACTTCAGTTGGTGTGATGGTTTTTTGTCCATTAGGCTTGTTTATATCCGAAGCTATTTTGGCTACAAACTTATTAGGGGCAATTCCGGCCGATGCGTTTAAGCCTGTTTTCTTAAAAATTTTCTTTCTTATTTCTTCAGCAATCAAAGTAGCAGATTGCATCTTTTTTTTATTGATGGTAACATCTAAATAAGCCTCATCTAAAGACAAAGGCTCTACCAAATCTGTGTACTCGTAAAAAATTTCTCTAACCTGATTTGAGATCTCTTTGTATCGTGTAAAATCAGTTGTTACAAAGATAAGGTCGGGACATAGTTTTTTAGCCAACGATCCTGCCATGGCAGATTTTACTCCAAACTTTCTTGCCTCATAACTTGCTGCTGCAATCACACCTCTTCTACCATCACCACCAACAGCTACTGGTTTTCCTTTTAATTCAGGATTGTCTAGCTGTGCTACAGATGCATAAAAAGCATCCATATCTACATGAATAATTTTGCGATGTTTAGATATTAAAGTTTTCACCTGTTAAAGATACACACTCCTTTTTACATCAAAAAAAAAACTCCTTTGGAAAAGCCAAAGGAGTTTTATATACTTAATAAAAACTACATTTTAGTTTTTAACAATTTTTTGTCTTAATCCTGTATTTGTTTGTAAAAAATAAATACCTGAAGGCAATGAAGAAATGTCTAATCTATTTTGAGCTTTAAAAGTTCTAACGTTTTGTCCTAAAACATTTCTTAAATAAATAGTTTCAAATCCCGATACATCAGAAATTGTAATAATTCCATTCTCTAAATCTTGGTAAATACCCAAACCTTGTTTGTTAAAATTACCCGCAGACAAAGTAGCTGCTTCAATCACAGGAAATTCTAATCCATAAGAAATAAAATCCCAACCTGTTCCGTTATACTTTTGTAAACCGTAATAATTAGCACCATCTAATTTGTGTTTACCTTCTCCGTCTGCTGCAGTTGTTCCTACATTTAATCCACCTAATGTTGTTTCTGCTGGAAAGTCAAAAGTAACTGTTCCTGTTTGGTTTTCTTCTGTACCTGTAACTGTAATATCTGGTACCGTAACATCATCAATAGTTGCATTGGCATAAGGATCAGCTACAGGATCAGCCCCTGCAGGGTGAATTAATAAGATTCTATATCTTAAACCTGAAATATTTGTATTAGCCGTATAATCAAAAGACATTGTAAAAGTTTCTCCTCTAGTAACACTTGTAAAAGCTGTCTGCTCATTGGTAATAGCAACATAATTTGCAGGATAATAAGCAGCTACAACTTCAAAATTATTAATATTAGGAATACCAGACTTTTCAATAGTCAGAGTATTACCTGTATCGGCATTTGCACTAGTTCTTAAAGAATATCCTGTTCCTACAACAGCCTTAGCAGGTGTTAAAACATCTAATTTATCATAAGTCCAAACTCTGGTTCTTAAGGTCATATTATTACTATCATTTGGATTCATGTCCAAACTAGTACTTGTAACATTATCTGTTTTTAAACCATTTTGAGCTGCAAATGCATTCTCACTTTGGTCTACGTTGTCTTTAATAGGAAACCATGAGCTCTTATATTCTGGTTCATTTCCTGCACCTAAAGTTCTAAAATCTGTTACACAAGTAACAGTATAAGTAACAGGGGTATATGTAAATCCTCCCATTCCATCAGACTGTTTCTCTAAAAAAAATCCATTGGTAGAAATCACCAAGTTGTTAATATCTGAAGCTGTTGTGCTTCTTGTAAAAGTAGCAGTATCAGCTGCTTGTCCGTACGAAAATAATGTTGCTGCAAAAGCAACCATTAAAGATAATTTTTTAATCATGTTCTGTAAATTTAATTAGTTTCCTAAAACTACATAAACACTAAAAAAAACATATTCTCATATGGTTTTAAACAAAACACAAATGGTTTTAAACAGACCTATTTAGCTTATTTAAAACCATTTACAACCATACATTTCCACTACAGCGCTTACAGATTTAAATCACACCTTGAGCTAACATGGCATCTGCAACTTTAACAAACCCAGCAATATTAGCTCCTTTTACATAATTAATATAACCATCTTTTTCAGCTCCATACTGCTGACAAGACTCATGAATATCTTTCATAATTTCTTTCAACTTGTTATCTACTTCTTCTCTTGTCCATTTGTAACGCAATGCATTTTGTGTCATTTCCAAACCAGAAGTTGCTACTCCACCTGCATTAGAAGCTTTACCTGGAGCAAACAAAATTTTTGCTTTATGAAAAACTTCCACCGCATTAATATCACAAGGCATATTAGCCCCTTCGGTAACACAAATACACCCATTACCTACTAAAGATTCAGCATCTTGTATTAACAATTCATTTTGTGTTGCACAAGGAAAAGCCAACTGACAAGTTACTTGCCATGGTTTTTCTCCATCAAAATATTCCGCTGTCGTATATTCTTTTATATATTCAGAAATTCTTCCTCTCTTTACATTTTTTAACTCTTTGATAAAATTTAATTTTTCTTGTGTAATTCCATCCTTATCATATATATATCCTGAAGAATCTGACATAGTTACTACCTTACCTCCTAACTGAATACATTTTTCAACAGCGTATTGCGCTACGTTTCCAGAACCTGATATTACAATTGTCTTTTCATCAATACTTTTCCCAATGGTTTTAAGCATAGATTCTGCAAAATACACTGCTCCATACCCTGTTGCTTCCGGTCTAATTTGTGAACCACCCCAAGACAGTCCTTTTCCAGTTAACACTCCTGTAAATTCATTTTTTAGTTTTTTATACATTCCAAACAAATACCCCACCTCTCTAGCTCCAACTCCAATATCTCCAGCAGGTACATCTGTATCATGACCAATATGACGAAATAATTCACTCATAAAAGCATGGCAAAAACGCATAATTTCATCATCTGACTTTCCTTTAGGGTCAAAATCAGAACCTCCTTTACCACCTCCCATTGGCAATGTGGTTAGTGAGTTTTTAAAAACTTGTTCAAATGCTAAAAACTTTAATACACTTTGGTTTACCGTTGGGTGAAAACGCAACCCACCTTTGTAAGGACCAATGGCAGAATTCATTTGAACTCTATATCCTCTGTTTATTTGTATTTCTCCAGAATCATCTACCCAAGAAACTCTAAAAGAAATTAGTCTTTCGGGTTCTGCTATTCTAGAAAGTATTTTTTTTCCAAAATAAATATCATGCTCGTATATATAAGGAATTACAGTCTCTGCAACTTCTTGTACAGCTTGTAAAAACTCTGGCTCATGACCATTTCTAGTTTTTACTTCATTCATAAAGTCTTTAACTCTTTTATCCATTTTTGTAGTTTTAACTAAATATAAAAATATATTTGTTTAGTACAATTTACTCATAAAAACCTTACAATCTATGTTATCTTTTCTATCAAAAAAAATAGACAATAGCTCTTTAGTTGTTTTTAGAATTATTTTTGGTTTGGTCTTAACTTTAGAGGCTTGGGGTTCCATTTTTACAGGATGGATTCAGAAAACATACATAGAACCAACTATTCATTTTAGTTACATAGGATTGGAATGGATTGAACCGTTAGACGGAATGGGAATGTATTATTTATATGTATTTATGGGAATAATGGGACTGGGAGTTTTATTAGGATATTTTTATAAATTCTCTATAATTACCTATACTATTCTATGGTCTTATTGTTATTTATCTCATAAAATCTCTTACAACAATCATTATTACTTAATGATTCTACTTTGTTTAATTATGTGTGTGTTACCCGCTAATAATTATGCTTCTTTGGATGTAAGAAAAAATAGAGTTTTGTTAAAAAACTATATGCCTTATTGGTGTAAGTTTTTATTAATTTTTCAGATAAGCTGTGTTTACTTTTTTGGAGCCATTGCAAAATTATATCCAGATTGGCTGGATGGTACATTTCCACAAATTGTACTAGAATCCAAAACATCTTTTCCTATTATAGGTAAATATTTTTCTCAAGAATGGTTTTATATGGGGATTGCTTATGGTGGTTTTTTATATGATTTATTAATTATTCCCTTGCTTATTTACAAACGAACTAGAATTTTAGGCCTCCTTATTTCAATTCTTTTTCACAGTTTTAATTCCATTGTATTTCAAGTAGGTGTTTTTCCTTATTTAAGTATTTCTTTTGCTTTGTTCTTTTTTCCTGCTAAAAGAATTCAACAATTATTTTTCCCTAAAAAAGAATATTTTAACGAGATAAAAACTAAATTAAACAACTCCAAAATCAACTATTTAATATTGATTTATGTATTAATTCAACTGTTTTTACCACTTAGACAACATCTTATAAAAGGAAATACGTTTTGGACAGAGCAAGGTCATAAAATGAGCTGGAGAATGATGTTAAGATCTGCCACTGGAACAATACATTACAAAATAGTAAACACAACAAACAACAGTACCTATTACCATAGACCTAATATTTTAACAAGTAAACAAAAAAGATTGCTAAATACACATCCTGATGTTATTTGGCAATACGCTCAATACTTAAAACATGAGGCACAAAAAAAAGGAAACAACATACGCGTTTATGCCGTTAGTAAAAAAAGCTTAAACGGGAGACCTCTACAGCAATTTATAGATCCTAACGTTGATTTAGCAAATACTTCATGGAATTATTTCAAACATCAACCTTGGATTCTTCCTTTTAAAGGATGGTAATTTTTTCTAACCAAAACATCGCTATTCATAATTGTTAGCTTTTGCATAAAAGTCTATGCAAATAAAGCATTACTCCAAATAGTTTGTTAAATTTGCAATCTAATTTCTGAATAACAATTATGTTAGATAAAGTTAAAGAGCTGATTGGTGAAGTAAATGATTTTAAGGCCACTACTAAAGAGGAACTTGAAGCATTTAGAATTAAATACATTGGTAAAAAAGGAATTTTAAATGACCTTTTTACTGAATTTAAAAATGTTGCCAACGATCAGAAAAAAGAATTTGGTCAAGCACTAAATACTTTTAAAAATGCTGCCGAAGGAAAAGTTAACGAATTAAAAGAAGTTTTAGAGGATGCAAATCTTAACAAAAACAGTTTAAACGATTTAACAAGACCTGCAGAACCTTTAAGTTTAGGTTCTCGTCATCCTATTTCTATTGTAAAAAATCAAATTATTGATGTGTTTTCTAGAATTGGTTTTACCGTTTCTGAAGGTCCAGAAATAGAGGATGATTGGCATAACTTTACCGCATTAAACTTGCCAGAATACCATCCTGCAAGAGATATGCAAGACACGTTTTTTATAGAACAAAACCCAGATATTTTGTTACGTACACATACTTCATCTGTACAAACAAGATATATGGAAAATAACACTCCTCCTATTAGAACTTTATCTCCAGGTAGAGTGTTTAGAAATGAAGATATATCGGCTCGTGCCCACTGTATTTTTCATCAAGTAGAAGGCTTGTATATTGATACGGATGTTTCTTTTGCCGATTTAAAACAAACACTTTTATATTTTACTCAAGAAATGTTTGGTAAATCTAAAATTCGTTTAAGACCATCTTACTTTCCTTTTACAGAACCAAGTGCAGAAGTAGATATTTATTGGGGATTAGAAACTGAAACTGACTATAAAATTACCAAAGGTACAGGTTGGTTAGAAATTATGGGATGTGGAATGGTAGACCCTAACGTATTAAAAAACGCAAATATAGATCCTACAAAATATAGTGGTTACGCTTTTGGAATGGGAATAGAACGTATTGCGATGTTGTTATATCAAATTCCAGATATTAGAATGTTTTACGAAAACGATGTTCGTTTCTTAGAACAATTTAAAAGTATCAACTAAAAATATTCAAAAGAGCTCCTTATGAGCTCTTTTTTAATACAATCAATTCTTGGAACACTTAATTGCTCTTTTTAATTCTGTATACCCCTTAACAAATCAAGATATAAATTTGTTAAGAGAACGTTTGTTTATTCAGACTATTGATAAAAACACAATCCATAGTTACAATGGTAAAATTTGTAAAAAACTAAGCTTTGTAAAAAGTGGAATTTTTAAAGTTGTAAAAACAGATGAGAAAGGAAATTCATACATTCCTTACTTTATTACAAGTGGTCATTTTGCTGTTGATATAGACAGCTTTTCTAACAAGACTAATTCAGAAGAAGATATTATCTCTTTAATTCCTTCAGAAATAATTACCATTACCAATATTGATTATGATTATTTTGAAAAGGAAATTTTTAGTTTTTCAAAAATAATCAGCATCTTAAAAGAAAGAGCTTTACTCGAAAAAATGAAGTTTAAATCAGAAATGCTTATTGATGATGCAACAACTAAATATAAGAAACTACGACAACGTCAACCCGAAATTATTCAGCAAGTTTCTCAAAACGAAATTGCACTTCATTTAGGAATTTCACAATACACACTAAGCAGAATTAAATCTAAAAAATAGCTTTTTTGCCATATAGCAAAACTTATCTTTTTTTCTTCTATTAGTTTTATCCCATCATAATTAAAACAAAATAGATGAAAAGTTTAAAAGGAAAGACTGCACTTATTACAGGAGCCTCAAAAGGAATAGGAGCAGAAATAGCAAGGTGTTATGCTAAAAATGGAGCAAAGGTTATTGTCAACTATTTATCAGGTGAAGTGGCTGCGCAAAATTTAGTTAATGAAATTACAATTGCTAACGGAATTGCTAAATCAATCAAAGCAGATGTTTCTAAAATAGACGAAATAAAAATATTATTATCTGAAACCGAAAAGCATTTTGGAAAAATAGATATACTAGTAAACAATGCTGGAGTTTATCATTTTGAACCTTTTGAAATGATTCAGGAAAATGAATTTTATAGACAGATAAACGCAAATCTATTAAGTGTTTTATTCACCAGTCAACAAGCCTTAAATCACTTCAATCCAAACGGAGGAAGCATTATAAATATTAGTTCTATTGCTACTGTTAAAGCAACACCCATGACTGTTTTATATAGTGCGACTAAAGGAGCTGTGGATGCTATTACAACAACTTTGGCAAAAGAATTAGCACCAAAAAAAATTAGAGTAAATGCTATTTTACCAGGACCTACACACACAGAAGGAAATAAGATTAAAGGATCTGAAATGGGAGATTTTATAACAAATCAAATTCCCTTAGGAAGATTGGGAACTACTAAAGACACTGCAAATGCAGCAATTTTCTTGGGCTCGGATAACTCAGAATGGATTACAGGACAAAAAATAGGGGTATCGGGAGGTTTTGATTAAAAAGCTATCTATTTTATAAAAGCAGTACTTTAATATTCAGTATTTTTACATTTCAATTTTACTTATAAAGTATTGCTTTATTAATTTATCAGACTTATGAAAAAAGATATTCAAATTCCGGAATTAGAAAACGTTTTTATGGCCGTTGTAAAAGAATACAACGATGAGTTTCAATGTGAAGATTGGAATGTTTATTTGATAAACGACAAAGAAGAAGATTTAGAAATGATTTTAATTGTATCTAAAGGTTATGACGAAGATAAATTGATAGAAACTTCTGTAATGCGTAAAACACTTAAACAGTTACCTGCTAAATCTTTTGCTAAAATTGAATTGATTCAACCTGATTTATTCAAACTGACCAATTTTTTTAATACTACTTTTTTTGTAAGAAACACGATGTACGAAAAAAAGTTTGAGTTTGAAAAAAACACCATTAAAGAAGGTGCTTTGCGTGTTATTAAACAAATGGGAACTAAAGAAGGGATTATTAGTAAATAAAACTTTATAAAGAAAAAAGACCGAAAAGGAAATGAATTTTTCTTCTTCGGTCTTTGTTTTAATCTAACTTTTCTGATAGCATTTTAAAGTGTTTTCTAGGACTTTTTCCTTCGTAAACCACACTATAAACAGTATCTATAATAGGGGTTCTAGCCCCATTTATCTGATTAATTTCATAAGCAGATTTTACAGCATAATAACCTTCAGCCACCATTTTCATTTCCATCATGGCAGATTTTACAGTGTATCCTTTACCAATCATATTTCCAAACATTCGGTTTCTACTAAAAGTAGAATATCCTGTAACTAACAAATCTCCTAAATAAGCAGAATTGTTAATATTACGTTTCATTTTATGAACTTTTCTAATATAACGCTTCATTTCTCTAACCGCGTTAGACATTAAAACCGCCTGATAATTATCTCCATACCCTAAACCATGTGCAATTCCTGCAGCAATGGCATAAATATTTTTTAGCATCGCTGCATATTCAGTACCTATAATATCATCAGATGTTTTACAAAAAATATAATCAGACGTTAAACAATCTGCCAAATCTTTTGCTTTAGACTCATCTTGACAAGCAACCGTTAAGTAAGATAAACGCTCCATAGCCACTTCTTCTGCATGACAAGGACCTGCAATTACACCTATATTGTCAAACGGAATTTCAAACTTCTCATGTAAATGTTCCCCAACAATTAAACCTGTTTCTGGCACAATTCCTTTAATCGCAGAAAACACCATTTTATCAGCTAAAGAAACTGTTAATTTAGATAGCTCTGTATTTAAAAAAGCAGAGGGAATGGCAAAAATGATAATATCTGCATAAGCAGCCAACTCATTAATATCCTCAGAAAGAAAAAGTTGCTCTGTTCTAAACTCTACAGATGTTAAATAATTTGGGTTGTGATTGTGTTCTTTAATATACTCTATAGCAGTGGTATTACGCATATACCAACCGACTAAATCTACTTTTTCGCACAACATTTTAACAATAGCTGTTGCCCAGCTACCTCCTCCAAAAACTGCTACTTTAGTATCTTTTTTCATTAAAAATCAAACTTTTCAATTCGCTCAAAAATAAGACTTCTCTATGGAATTAACCCTTAATTTGCATTTAAATCACAAATCAATGCTTATTTTTATCGTAAATAAAAAACTAGTACGTTGACTATCAATTCTAAACTACCCAATTTACCAGAAAGTATTTTTACAACCATGAGTGGCTTAGCCAATAAACACAATGCCATTAATTTGTCTCAGGGCTTTCCAAATTTTGAAACCTCAACAATTTTACAACATTTGGTTAGTCAAGCCATGTCAAATGGACACAATCAGTACGCACATATGCGTGGAGACATTGAATTGCGAGAAGTGATTGCTCAGAAAATAGAAAACTTATATCAAACCAATTACAATCCTCAAAACGAAATTACCATTACCGCAGGTGCAACCGAAGCTTTGTTTAATGCTATTACCTGTTTTGTGAATAAAAATGATGAAGTAATTATTTTTAAACCTGCATTTGATAGTTACGAACCCGTGGTAAAATTAAACGGTGGTCTTCCTGTATTGATTCAATTAAACTATCCTGATTATAAAGTGAATTGGCAAGAAGTGGCTTCTAAAATAACATCAAAAACAAAAATGATTATTTTAAACACTCCTTTAAACCCAACAGGTACTTTGTTTACTAATAATGATATGATGGCTTTGCAATACCTTATTACCAACACCAATATTATTGTAATTAGTGATGAAGTTTATGAGCACATGACTTATGATGGACACCCACATCAAAGTGCTTGTAAATATCCCATTTTAAAAGCACAAAGTTTTGTGATTGCTTCTTTTGGAAAAACATTTCACAACACAGGTTGGAAAATTGGTTACTGCGCAGCCCCAAAATATTTAATGGATGAATTTATAAAAGTACACGAATTTAATATATACAGCATTAACACACCCACTCAAAAAGCATTTGCTACGTTTGTTAAAGATGAAAGCAATTATTCATATTTGAATCAATTTTACCAGAACAAAAGAGATTTGTTTCTAGAGGGAATTAAAAACTCTAACTTTACTTATGTCCCGTCTAAAGGAACCTACTTTCAATTGTTAAAATATGATAAAATTACTCAAGAAAACGATGTGGATTTTGCCAAAAGATTGGTCAAAGAATTTAAAATAGCCACTATACCTGTTTCTGTATTTAACGTTGATAATTTAGACGAAAAAGTTCTTAGATTCTGTTTTGCTAAAACAGATGAAACCATTATAAAAGCTACCGAAATATTATGCAAGATCAACTAAACATTACGCTCGTTCAAACTGATATTAATTGGATGGACAGCAAAGCAACTATTGATTATTTAGACAAACAGTTGGCTAACATTACTACTGATTTAATTGTGCTACCTGAAATGTTTAGCACAGGTTTTAGCATGGAGCCTACCAAAATTGCAGAGCCTATGAATGGACTTTCTGTTTCTTGGATGCTTGCCAAAGCCAAAGAATTAAACTGTGCTATTTGCGGATCTTTAAGTATAGAAGAAAACAACCAATATTTTAACCGATTTGTATTTGTAACTCCCAACGGAATTGAAACCATTTACAACAAAAAGCATTTATTTACTTATGGTAAAGAAGACAATGTGTACACCGCTGGAAACACATTTACAACAATAAACTACAAGGCCTTTAAGATAAAACCTTTTATTTGCTACGATTTGCGATTTCCAGTTTGGTCTCGTAATACAGACAATTACGAAATTGCTGTTTATGTTGCCAATTGGCCTGCCAAAAGAGCCTTTGCATGGAACTCACTTTTAACAGCAAGAGCCATAGAAAACATGTGCTATGTGGTGGCTGTAAATAGATTAGGAACTGATGGCAACAATCTAACGTATCAAGGAGATTCTCAGGTTATTGGCCCCTTGGGAGAATTACTTACTCATTGCAAAAACCAACCTGTTATGAGGCAAATTACACTCTACAAAGAAACAATTACCAAAGCTAGAAACCAATTTAGATTTTTAGAAAACAAAGATGAATTTGAAATTAAAAATTGATAGTTTTACGCTAAAAAGAGAATGAAAAGTTATTTTTTAGCACTGTGTTTAATTGTAGTAATTACTCTTAGTTGCACTAAAGAAGAATTAAACACAAAAATAGACGAAACTGAAACAGAGGTAAAACTCCTTGTTCTATCAGGAACTGATTTTTTTATAGAAAAAACAATTGACCACACTTATTTATTTAGTGTGGTAAGAGCAAACGATACTTTACTATTAGAAACGAATGATACATTACAAGGAGATTATAAAATAGTTTCTTTTAACACTGTGGTAAATCAAAAATCAGCTGTTATACAGTATACTTTAAGTAATAAGACATACTCTAGCAAAAGTGGTCTTATCACCATTCAAAAAGACTCTATTCATAAAATATCTGCAAAACTTAATGCGGTAATTATAGCCAATAATAATACCCAAGACAGCTTGCTGTTAGACTCAATTACGTTAGAAGATGTCCTTGTATATTCTAACACCTCACTATCTGACATGGAAGATGAAGATATTGAAGCACTCTTAACCGAGATTTATACTAAAGAACTTCCTATATTTTTACAATATCAATTTTTATTTGACTCTTTTTACACAAATCAAATAACGGAAAAACCATTTGGTTCCAAAACCGATTTAAACAGTCACACAGTCAAATCTACCAACATCGATTTAGACAAATTTTGGCAAAGTATCTATAGCACAATCCATTGGGCTAATAGGTTAGCAGAGGTTAGTGCTCTAACTTACAAAGACCACCCTAACAAACTAAACAGTAAACTTGCTGAGGCCTATGCTTTAAGAGCTTATGCTTATTCAGCTATTATCAATTGGTTTGGAAACGGACCTATGCTGTTAAAGACCATTACTAATATTCCTGAGCTTGAATATAAAAACACTAACGAAATTACAGCACAAATCACTAAAGACTTAGAGTTTTCTATACAATATTTACCTTCTAACTTTACAAAATCAGAAAATAGAATAACAACAGACTTTGCTAAAGTTTTATTAAGTAGAATCTATTTTATGCAAAACGAATATCAGAAAACTATTGACATTCTAGAGACAATAGTATCCGAAAACAAATACAGTTTATCTAACTCTGTTAAAACTCCAAAAACTTCTGAACTGCTTTATAGCTATGGTTTTAATTTTAGTTCATCAAACACCAATTCAGCTATCATCAATTCACTTAACAACAACTACAACCTAAGCATTCAGAGCTTAAACATTTCCAGATATTCCGAAGTTTTGCTAATGCTTTCAGAATGTTACAATCAAACAAACAACGTTACAAAGGCTATTGAATACCTAGATAAATTACGAACCAGATCTCAGCAACCTATTATTTCACCAACAATAAGTAAGAGTGAATTGTCTAAAACTATCTTTAAACAATATCAGAATGAACTACAATTAGACGGAAACAGATTCTACATTCTAAAAGCTTTTAACAAAGCTATAGATGAACTTAATATTGAAAATTATCAACTAATTTTACCCATACCCAAATCTGAGATTGAATTAAATGTAAATGCTAAACAGAATATAGGTTATTAAACACAAAAGAGCCTCTAAAAACTAGAGGCTCTTTTATGTTTATATTAAATTTCGTCAATTTGAATTTTAAGCTAATCCTTGATACACTTTTTCGCACCTTAAAAGCATTCAAATTGATCTTAATAAATTTCTTATGAAATAATTTTACTCTTTACTTTTTGCTCAACCTCTTTAAACAATTCATCAAAAGAAGTCTCTGAAACTTTTATAGGCTGATGAACTTCTATTGTCATTCTCACACCAATATTCATAGGAAACTGACCATATTCCCACAATTTCCAAGAGTTGTTTATGGTTACTGGTATTACCGTTGCTGATGGAGCAAATTTGGTTAAAACCTTCAATCCATTTTCAGAAAAACGTCTAGGTTGTCCGTCTCGACTTCTTGTTCCTTCCGGAAAAATAACTCCAGCTCTTTTATGTTTTTCTAAATATTTTGCAAATGCACCTATTGCAGATAGTGCTTGTCTTCCGTCTTTTCTATCTATTAATGCAGACCCTCCGTGTTTTAGATTAAAAGAAACACTAGGAATTCCTTTTCCTAATTCTTTTTTAGAAACATACTTTGGATGTAAATCTCTAAAAAACCAACCTAATGGAGATATTTCGTGAGAACTTTGATGATTAGATACTATAATAGTAGGCACTGAAGTATCAAATTTATACGTATTGATAAATTTCACACGAGTTCCTAAAATATAAAGTGATGCTATCAAGCAAAAATTTAACACATCTACTACTTTTTTATGAGTATTATATCCTCCTAGTTTTAGAGCAATCCATTGAATAGGATGAAATACGCACAAAATCAACGTATACATTAAATAAAATAATACTGATAAAGGATATGCCAATAGACTTTTAGCTAATGGCATTTTTTTATGCTTTGCCATAAAATTAGTTTATTGAAACCACTGACCCCAAGGAATTCTTGACAAGATAACCAACAATGCCAATCCGTAAAAAATAATAAAAGATTTATATTTTGCTACATCTTCCGTTGCTTTTTTATGCTTAGACCAACCAACAGTTACTAATACAATGGCAATAATCATCATTAAAGGATGCTCTACACTCATTAAACGCAACTCTGCATTTTTCATAGCATTTCCCATTCCAATCCCTTTTAATAAGGTGTACCAAGGAGAAACGTAATAGGTAATTAAACCAATAATTAACTGGGTGTGAGTTAAAATTAAAGCGATTAAACCTAATTTTCTGTCTCCAGCTTTAAATTGTTCATTTCTTTTTAAACTCATTATAGCATTAAAAACTACCATAGCTAAGGCAATTAATACAAAAGCTGCTAAAATTGAATGTACTGTTCTCATTGTTTAATGTTTTGTGGCAAATTTAATGATTTAGATTTATTATCAGCCATTAAAAAGATAGAGGTTGATGGAACCAAACATTTTGCGTTGTCCCAAACACCGTAATATTCTTTTTTGGGTATTAAATACCCATTAGCGTTTAAATATTTACCAGAATGTGTCTGATAAATCATTCTCATTTCACCTCTCAGTACTGCTTCTTTTACTTTTTCTATTCGTTCTTTTTGAGACAAATGTTGCTTTTTGTACAATTTATACAATTTAATTCCTATAGAATTGTTGTGTAAATCCATGTCTCCACTTACCTTGTCTGGAGTTGTTCTATCTTCTAATTTGTGTTCTTTAAAAAATTGATAATTTCCTTTTTCATGTTGATCTCCTAAACTTTTAGCCGATCTCCACCCTATTTCTTCTGCCAAACTCCACATCCAAAACGCGTGTTTAAATGCATCTAATTGGTTTCCAGCATGATGATTTCCCATGTTCTGAGTATGTAAAATAGAATCTACTACTTGCTTCACCTCTTTGGTAACCCTGTAAGCCCTTTTAGCCTTAAACGGATGAAAAATGACCCAGCACTTTTCTGCAGAACTTAATTTTTTAAATGCTTTTTTAGAAGATTGACTAGAAGCAACCGTTGTAAACAAAAGTGCTAACAATAAAACAGATCTAAATATTTTAACTTTCATAACTTCTTGCTTTCATTTTTTTCTGCAAAAATAGAATATATTTGTGCTATAAATTTATAATTTGAGCACATTAAAATCTTTTATAAAAAATACGTTGGTCTATGGTATTGCTGCCGTTTTACCAAAAGCTATTAATGTGTTTCTTGTGGCACTACACACAAAAATCTTACCAAGCACTGCCGACTTTAATACAAATACCGAGTATTACGTTTGGGCTGCTTACTTTAATGTTTTGCTTACTTTTGGAATGGAGACTACATTTTTTAAGTTTTTTAATGCAGAAAAGGACAAAGCACAAGTACTAAACACTACTTTTTCTATAATAGCATTGGTAGCCATCCTTTTATTAACTCCACTATTTTTTTTGGCAGACACTATTGCTCCCATATTAGAATTTAGCGAAACCAGTCATTTTAAAATCTTAATTATTACAGCTTTGTTAGATACCCTTGTGGTAATTCCTTTTGCTTATTTAAGAGTAAAAAACAAAGCGCTTAACTATGCTATTTTTAAAACATTAAATATTACTGTATATGCCATTTTAAACATTTTATTTTTGTGGTATTTACCAACGCATGGCTATCTAAACAACTTTAATTTATTCAATAACTCTTCTCAGGTGGGGTACATATTTTTAGCAAATTTAATTGCAAGTGGATTTATTTTTATACTATTACTCCCTCTGTTTTCAACCTTTAGAATACAGTTAAATTTTACATTATTAAAAAAAATGTTACACTATAGCTGGCCTATTTTAATTGCTGGAATTGCTTATATAACGAATGAGAATCTTGACAAATTAATACTCCCTAGATATTTAAATGAAAGTATTGCGGGTGCTTATGCAGGAACTTATAAATTGGGAGTTTTTATGTCTTTATTTATTACAGCATTTAAACTAGGTGCAGAGCCCTTCTTTTTTAATATTGCTAAACAGAAAAACGCAAAAACAACTTATGCCTTAATTTTAGAATGGTTTACCATTTTAGGTTCTTTAATTGTTTTATTCATAGTTTCTTATATTGATTTTTTTGCTAGTTTGTTATTAAAACAACCTGAGTATTTTGAAACCTTAGCTATTGTTCCTGTTATTTTATTAGCGAACTTATTGTTAGGTATATACAACAATCTTTCTGTTTGGTATAAAAACACAGGACAAACAAAATACGCTATGTATTTTTCGATTTTAGGAGGAGTTTTAACTATTACAGGCTTAGTCACACTGGTACCTATATTTGGTTATATGGGAGCTGCATGGGTTACTTTTGGAGTATATGCTGTTATGATGATAACTTCTTATCTATATGGTCAAAAACATTATAAAACTCCTTACCAAGTATTTAAGATAATTGGATTGTTTTTATTTACAACCGCACTTAGTTTTGTCTCTTTTTACTTTTTTAGAGGAGATTTTATGGTCAATACTTTATTTATTATTATCACTCTAGTCTTCTTATATTTTAGCCAACAAAAATTCATAAAACAAAGATTGGTCAACCGCTAAATAAAAAGTTACTTTTGCACAAAATCTCTTTAGTATGAAAGTCCAAATCATCAATAAATCTAAACACGCTTTACCACAATATGAAACCACAGGAGCTGCTGGTTTGGATCTAAAAGCAAACATAACCGAAAGTATCTTTTTAAAACCTTTAGAACGAACTATTGTTAAAACAGGTTTATTTATTGCATTACCACAAGGGTACGAAGCGCAAGTAAGACCTAGAAGTGGTTTGGCTGCCAAAAAAGGAATTACCGTATTAAACTCTCCTGGAACTGTAGATGCAGATTACAGGGGTGAAATTGGAGTGATTTTAGTAAATCTATCTAACGAAATTTTTGAGGTAACAGATGGTGAACGAGTTGCTCAATTGGTAATTGCCAAGCACAAGCAAGCTGAATGGTTAGAGGTAAATGAACTAAATACAACTGATAGAGGAGCAGGTGGATTTGGAAGTACAGGTACTAAATAAATTCCATGAAAAAAGAACTTAAAAATATTCTAGAGCTAAACATAGCTCTAATAATTATTGCGGGTGCTGCTCCTTTAGGGAACTATATCTCTCTACCTCCTGAAATAGGTATTTGGTCCAGATGCTTTTTTGCATTTATCACCCTTGCTATTTATGTAAAAATTAAAGGAGTCTCTCTTATTTATAATTACAAAAAAGACACAGGTTCTTTTATTTTTTGTGCTATTTTACAAGGAGGCCATTGGATTACTTATTTTTATGCACTTCAACTAGCTGGAGCTGGTCTGGGAGTGATCTCTTTATTTACATTCCCTATTTTCACCACCTTGTTAGAACCGTTTATTTTAAAGACAAAATTCAATCCAAAACATTTATTACTTGCCTTGGTTGTTCTTTTAGGGCTCTATGTACTAACTCCTGAATTTAACTTTGGAAATCAAACTAGTTTAGGAATCTTTTTTGGAATTATTTCTGCAGTATTTTTTGCCACAAGAAATATTTTAATGAAAAAACACGTAGCTACTTACGATGCTAGTATGTTAATGTTTTATCAAAATGGATGGGTGGCTCTTTTATTAAGCCCTCTTTTATTCTTATTAGACTTTAAGGTTACTCATTACACTAATCTACTCCCCTATTTAATATTTCTAGGAGCTTTTACTACCGCTATTGGTCACACTTATTATGTAAAAACTTTTAAATATTTTTCGGCAACTACGGCTTCACTATTAAGTTGTATACAACCTGTATATGTAGTAATATTAGCTTATTTATTCTTAAATGAACAACCTACAATTTCCACCTTAATTGGGGGTAGTATTATTGTTTCTGCCGTAATATTAGAGAGTTTAATTTCTAAAAAAGTTAAATCCTCTTAATCATTTTACCAGGCAACACTTGTACCAATCCTTTTATTTCTAACTGAAAAACAATGTTAGATATTTTGTAAATTGGAATGCCACTTAATCTAGAAATCTCATCCATATATAAAGAAGATATTTCTAACATTTCGTACACTTCTTTTTCGCCTCCTTCTAAATCTAAAAATAATTGAGGCTGAATTGCTTTTACACTAGTATCTATTTTAGATATCCAACCTAACTGTTCTATTAAATCTTCTCCAGACGTTATTAAAGCGGCTTTGTGTTGTTTGATTAAATTATTACATCCTTTGCTATAAACATCTGTAGACCTACCCGGTAGAGCAAAAACATCTTTATTATAAGAATTTGCTATATCTGCCGTAACCAAAGCACCTCCTTTTGCAGCAGATTCTACAACTATTGTTGCCTGACTCATACCTGCTACAATTCTATTTCTCTTTAAAAAATTTTCTCTATAAGGCGGCTCATCAAAACCAAATTCAGACAAAAACCCACCACTTTCCTTTACTTCCCTGTAATATTTTTTATGTTCTTTAGGGTAAACAGATCCAAAACCATGAGCCATTACGGCTAACGTAGACAAACCATTTTCTAACGCTTCTAAATGTGCACATATATCTATTCCAAAAGCATAACCACTTACAATTAAAGGATTGTATCCTTTTAAAGACAATAATAATTCTTTACAAAAATCCCTACCATAAGACGTAATATTTCTTGTTCCTACTACACTTATAACCCTTTTATATTCATTGCAATTATCATCCCCATCTTTAAATAGAATAACGGGAGCATCGGAACAGTTTAACAACTCTTTTGGATACTCTTTACTTTTATAATAAATGCAATTAATTCCTCTACTTAAAGCTCTATCAATTTCTTTTTTTGCTTTATCTACAGAGGTAGAACGGAATAATCTATCAAAAACTTTTTGGTTAACATTATCTCTAATCTCTTTTCGCTGATGTGCTTTGTATAATTCTACAGCACTACCATATATAGCAATCAATTTTTTAGCAGTAACACTTCCAACACCTTTGGTATCTTGTAGTGCTAAAGCATATTGAAGCTCTTCAATATCCATACGCAATATTTTTCTAATAAGTTACAAAAATGTTTCTATCAAAAAAGAGAAATCTAGTCTTGAACCTAATTATTTTTTTGATATTTTTGTGCTATGCAGTTATCAAAATACATAAGCGATTTACTATACAGATATGAGTGTGTAATGGTTCCCAACTTTGGAGGATTTGTTAGCAACACTTTGGCTAGTCAATTAGATTCTGAAAATCAAATATTTACACCTCCTAGCAAAAACATTTCTTTTAATGTTAACCTTCAACAAAATGATGGTTTATTGGTTAATCATGTTGCTACGTCTTTGAATGTTACTTATGATGAATCTGTACAAATTATTCAAAAAACAGTAGAAAATTGGAAGCAAGATTTACAAAACGCTCCCCTTTTACTACAAAACATTGGTCAATTTACTTTTATCAACAATCAATTATCTTTTGAACCAATTGATAAAATAAATTACCTAACCTCTTCTTTTGGTTTAAGTGATGTGGATGCGAATTACGTTTTAAGAAATACAATTATCACTCCACAACAAGAAGTAATTCGTAAAAAATCTTATACAAAATATATAGCTGCAGCTGCAATTGCTACAGGTCTATTTATTGGAGCAAACACCTATATTAGTAACCTTGCCAATCAACAAGAAATTGTAGCTCAGCAAGAAATCACTCATCAAATTCAGCAAGCATCTTTTAATATTCTAACTCCTTTACCTTCTATAACATTAAACGTTGAGAAAAAAGAAGTAGAAGCAGTTCGTTATAAGTATCATATTATTGCAGGTGCTTTTAAAGATGAAACCAATGCTGTAAAAAAAGTAAGCCTTTTAAACAAAAAAGGATACAAATCTAGTATTATTGGCTTAAACAAATGGGGATTGACACAAGTAAGTTACCAATCTTTTAACAATAAAAGAGAAGCTATCAATACTTTAAACAAGATTAGAAAAGTTGACAACAAACATGCTTGGTTATTTGTGAATGAATAAACTATAAAACCTATATTTAGGCCTACCTAAGTTTATAACTCATTATTTTATGAAAGCCAAAACATCATCTGCCTCTTTAGCAATTAGTACCGATATTATTTTACCTAGCGACACCAATGCCCTAAACGGTCTATTTGGTGGAGAGCTTTTAGCACGCGTAGATAGAATTTGTTGTATTGCTGCCCAAAGACATTCTAATTCTATTTGTGTTACCGTTTCAGTAAACAATGTATCTTTTGGTAAAGTAATTCCATTAGGAAGTATGATGACTATTGAAGCTAAAGTTTCTAGAGCTTTTAACTCCTCTATGGAGGTAATTGCCGATGTTTTTTTAGAAGACAGAAACTCTGGAGAGCGCACCAAAGTAAACGAGGCTATTTATACTTTTGTGGCTGTAGACGAACATGGAAAACCACATAGAGTTCCAGAAATAATCCCAGAAACCAAATTAGAAAAAATGCGTTTTAAAAATGCATTGCAAAGAAAACAATTAAGTTTAGTGGTGGCTGGTAAGTTAAAACCCCAAGATGCTTTAGAGTTAAAATCTTTGTTTGAATAGTTTACATTCTAGCCAACCAATACGTTGGATTTTGTCTATTGGTATCTTTCCAAATTTGGAATTTTAAAGTTGTTTTTCCTGTTACTTTATCTGTAAATACAGTTCCTAAAGATTGTTTTAAAACTACCTCTTGCCCTTTGGTTACATATACTCTATCTAAGTTATTATACAAAGAAATGTAATTACCATGTTGTATATACACTGCATTACGACCACTAACAGATTGTATTGCTAATACCGTCCCTTTAAAGACTGCTCTAGCTGATGCGTTTTTTTTAGTCGTAATATGTATTCCCTTACTATCTATTTTTATACCACTTAAAGTAGGATGTGGAATTACTCCGTAATTTCTAGTCACTACTCCTTCGGTTACTGGCCAAGGTAACTTTCCTCTATTTTCTTCAAAACGAGTAGCCAAAGCCTTTCCTTCTGGTGTTAACGCAAAACCTGATGACTTGGCATTTACATCTGGCTTACTAGTAGGGTTTTTAGATTTGTTAGATGCCGCAATAGCTTCTCTAATTACACGTTCAATTTCCTTTTCTATATCTCTTTCCTGCTGTTGCTTTTTCTTAATCTCTGAAATATAAATTCTTTCTTTAGATTTAATTTTTTTAACCAATAACTCCTGACTTTTTTGTTCAGTTTTTATTTTATCAGCCTCTCTTTTATGTTTTGTTACTAAAGTTTCTTTTTGCTTTTTTTGACCTTGTAATTCTCTGGTTAAATCAGCAATTTTTTCTGTTTTAGCAACAATAGAGTCTCCTTGTTTTTTTCTAAAGTTGGCATATTGTTGCATATACCTAAAACGTTTGTATCCTTGAAAAAAATCTTCAGAAGATAATAAAAACATCAATTTACTTTGTTCGGATTTACTTTGATAAGATTTTAAAATCATTTCTGCATAATCCTTTTTTAGAGCAACTAGCTCTTCTTCTAATTTTCTTCTAGTTTTTTCATTTTTCACAATCAGGTGTTCTAAATAATTAGCTTCTGCAGTAATAGCTTTAATTAAATCTGTTCGTACCTGAATTTTTTTATTGATGTCTTCTAAATTACTTAGTAAGTTTTTTCCTTCTTTTTGAGTACTAAACAACAACTTATTTACTCTTGCAATTTCTTGTTGCAACAGTGCTCTTTTTTTTTCTAACTCTTTTTGTTTGGCAGATTGTCCAAAAGAAAAAGTAATGGTTAAAATTAAAATACTAAAAAAAAGGAAGAATTTTTTACTCATCTACTTTTGTCTCTTTTTTAGATTTTAACTGAATTTCTTTGTCACAATCCTTAGGAATTCTATATGGGAAAGAAAGCGTTTCATCAAAAGTTACATCTTTATAAATCATAGAAATAACGGTTATCTTACCTTTGTTATTTGCCTGAAGCTCTACAACTTTAGGAAACAAAAACTCATTTACCATTTGGTGGGTTTTGTAATAGGCTGCAAACTTATTCAGGCTTAAAACTTGTTCTATTACTTGAGATTTTGTTTTAAAGGTAAAAGGATACAAAGCACCCTCTATATAATAACCTTCATTTTTGGTGTCATAAAAAAAGTAGGCATTGTCATGAATATCTACATTATATTTTTTAGAAGCTATGTTTAAAATCATATCTCCCATAAATAGTTTTTCTAGAACTCCATAGTTAACATTTACCCCAATTAACTCTTTTATAAACTCAAAAGATCCCTCAAAATAAGTCTTATCAAATTTATTATAATAGTGAACACTGTCTTTTTCTATCAACATTTTAACCACAGGAATTCCTAAAAAATCAGCACTCATCCAGATTTTTTCTCCTTTGGCTATTCTAAATTTAAGTCCTAATTTATGAGAAGAGTCTCCAATTTTATAAGACATTTTAGCATCAATCTTAACTGTTTTAATTCCAGAATCTTCAAAAGAATTTGCCTGATATTTCTTTATTAATTTAGACTCTCTAATTCTAGGTATGTCAACCTTAATAGGCTCTAGCGTTTGCGTAGAATTACAAGAAACCAAAAAAAGCAGTAAACACACTGCCAATAACCTAAACTGCATACGTTTATTTTTTGATGCAATATACAATTTATTCGTAGGAATCACAGAATCAAATCCCTTTAGGAATGGCATCAATTAATGCTTTTGTATATTCTTTTTGTGGCTGATTGTAAATAATATCTGCATCTCCAATTTCTTCTATTTTTCCTTGATTTAAAACAATCAATTGATCGGACATAAATTTAACAATAGAGAGGTCATGAGAAATAAATAAGTACGTAAAATCAAATTCTTTTTTTAGTTTGTTTAACAGGTTTAAAACCTGTGCTTGTACAGAAACATCTAGAGCAGAAACAGACTCGTCACATATAATTAATTTGGGCTGCAATGCTAATGCTCTAGCAATTCCTACACGTTGTCTTTGCCCTCCAGAAAACTCATGTGGATATCTAGAATAGTGTTCTTTTTCCAAACCCACTTTTTCTAACAACCGATAAATGTATTCTTTTCGTTTTGTATTATTTTCCAAAACCTTATGTTTTACCATCGGCTCCAAAATAGCCTCTCCTATTTTTAGAGTTGGGTTTAAAGAAGAATAGGGGTCTTGAAAAATTAACTGAATTTCTTGTCTGTATTTTTTTCTTTGCGAATTTGAAAGCGTGATTAAGTTTACACCTTTGTACCAAATTTCTCCTGCCGTAGCTTTTTCTAATCCTAAAATAGTTCTTCCTATGGTACTTTTTCCGCTACCAGATTCTCCTACCAACCCCACCGTTTCTCCTTCGTAAACTTTAAAACTAACATCATCTACTCCCTTTACTACATTGGGTGTAGCAAACCAGTTATTTTTAGAGGTGTAATACGTTTTTAAATTTTTAATTTCTAACAATGGTTTTTTGCTATAAATCTGTTGATGAAATTCTGCTCTATCTTTTGTAGAATAAACCTCTTCTTTAAAATTATGATCTATATAACTTGCTACCGATGGCAACTCTTTTAATCTGACATTTAGTTTTGGTTTGGCATTAATTAACGCTTTGGTATAAATTTCTTTCGGCTGTAAAAATACTTGTTCCACATTGCCTTGCTCTACCACTTTCCCTTTTTGCATCACCACCACCTTATTGGCTATTTCAGCTATTAAAGCCAAGTCATGAGTAATAAACAAAATACTCATTCCCGTTTCTTGCTGTAGTTCTTTTAATAGCAATACAATTTCATCTTGCACTCTAACATCTAAAGCTGTTGTGGGCTCATCAGCAATTAGTAACTTAGGTTTACAAGCAATAGCCATGGCAATCATTACTCGTTGTTTTTGCCCTCCAGACAGCTCATGCGGATATTGATTTAGCATTTTTTTTGCTCTAGGTAATTTTACTTTCTCAAACAACTGTAAAACCTCAGCTTCTATTTCTTTTGTTGATAATTGGGTATGGATTTCTAGCACTTCTGACACCTGTTCTCCACAAGTTAAACTAGGATTTAAAGAGGTCATCGGTTCCTGAAAAATCATACTAATCTCTTTTCCTACAATTTTTCTTAGTTGATTAGCTTCTAACTCTAATAAAGAAATTTTCTGATACAAAACTGTTCCCGTTACTTTAGAAATTTGCTTGGGTAACAAGCCCATTATAGCCATAGAAGTTACCGATTTTCCACTTCCCGATTCTCCCACGACTCCCACAATTTGATTGGGCATAATCTCAAAACTCACATTGTGAACTACCCGATTCGCTTTATTCTGATTTTGAAACGAGATACTTAAATTATGTATGCTAAGAATTGGATTCATGGTTTGCATTAAGAATTGAATTTTTAAAATTAACAAAACTATGTGGATGGTTTTAATTCTAGTTCTAATTTTTTAAAAGACAAACTCTAGAATTATCTCAAATAATATTTATATATATTTGATTTTATAGTTACTAAATCAACCTATGTACAACCGTAAAAGATATTTTTTTATTTTTGGAGCACTTGCCCTATTTTATTTTTTCTGTTTGGATCTTACCACACAACAAAAAAACAAAACGTCTGTTCCTAAAAAAGCACCAATTGTTAAACTAAAAAAAGCAGTAGGTCCTGTCAAAAAATCAGTTACAGGTTACAGATATAGAAAATATAGCCATGTAGCAAAGCTATACCAACGTTTGGCATTACCTGTTACAGAGTTGTGTATACAACACAAAGTTCCCCCCGCTGCTGTATTAAGTATTATTTCTTTAGAATCTGGTTGGGGAAATGGATACATTGGTAGAATTACCGGTAACTTTTTAAGTTTAAATGCTGTAGGTAGTGATGCTGAATTACCTGCCTTAACCATGCCAAAAGACATTACCACACAAACACCTATTCTAGATAAAAGTCGATTAAAAAAAATACCTAAAGCCAACATTGTATGGGAAGAAAGACCTCCTTCTTTAAAAAAAGATTATCGACCTGATAGCATTGCAGGAACGACACAAAATCTTGAGTTTTTAATCAATCATCCTGATGAAATGACCAAAGCAAATCTTAAAAATGTAGAAGATTTTGTATCCCGATTTATTTCTCACACTAGCCGTATTAAAGCCTATAATGAAGCTCGGACTTTGTTAGATGAACAAGTAGCTTTACACGGAATTCATGTTTTATTTGACCCCAAACTAAACGAAAAATTTATTTACACCATTGGTGGTAGACCTAACTCTTTTAACTTTAGAGAAACTTGGCCCAAAAAAGTGATGAATATTTTTAAAAATACAGGAATCAATAAATTAGTAAAAGATCTATACATACACGAAAAAACGTTTCAACAAGCATGGTAAACTTACCTCATTTTAAAATAACTACTAATACTAAAAGTTATTTGGATATAATTTAATATCTAAAATAACAAATACAACTCTCAATATATTCCCCTACTTTTGCACAAAATATTTTTGTGTGAATTATCTATCTATAGAAAACGTTTCCAAGGCTTTTGGAGAACGCGTATTGTTTGAAAACTTATCATTTGGAATTAACAAAGACCAAAAAATTGCTTTTGTTGCCAAAAACGGAACTGGTAAAACCCGCTTGTTAGAAATTATTGCAGGAAATGATATTCCGGATACTGGACAAGTAGTAACCCGTAAAGACTTACATGTTTCTTATCTGTCTCAAGAAGATGCTTTTGATGAAAATCAAACCGTAGAAGAAGTAATTTTTGCATCGGACAGTAAGGTGCTTAAAATTGTACAAGAATACGAAAAAGCCATTGAAAACCCAGATGATGCCGAAAGATATCAATTGGCTTTTGACATGATGGACCAATACAACGCATGGGATTTTGAAACACAATACAAACAAATTTTAACCAAACTAAAGTTAGAAAACCTACAACTTAAAGTAAGTGGTCTTTCTGGAGGACAACGTAAACGTTTGGCATTGGCTACCGTTTTAATTAGCAAACCTGATGTCTTAATTTTAGATGAGCCTACCAACCACTTAGATTTAGAAATGATTGAGTGGTTAGAATCTTTCTTTGCCAAAGAAAAAATAACCTTGTTTATGGTTACTCACGACCGTTACTTTTTAGAACGCGTGTGTAACGAAATTATAGAAATGGACAACGGACAGTTGTACAGTTATAAAGGAAACTACTCTTATTATTTAGAAAAAAAAGAAGAACGTATAGAGCTTGAACAAACCGTACAAGCCAAAGCTAAAAACTTATTTAAAAAAGAATTAGATTGGATGAGACGACAGCCAAAGGCACGTACCACTAAATCTAAATCTCGTCAGGATGATTTTTATGTAATTAAAGAAAAAGCCAGAGCAAGAAGATCTGAACACAAAGTTCAGTTAGAAATTAACATGGAACGTTTAGGGAACAAAATTGTCGAATTTCACAAAGTTTCTAAAGCTTGGGAAGACATGGTCATGTTAGATCAGTTTGATTATAATTTTAACCGTGGAGAACGTATTGGAATTATTGGTAAAAACGGAACAGGTAAATCTTCTTTCTTAAATGTATTAACTGGAAATACACCTGTAGATGCCGGTAAAGTAGTAGTAGGAGAAACGATTAAGTTTGGATACTACCATCAGTCTGGAATACAAGTAAAAGAGGGTCAAAAAGTAATTGAGGTTATTAAAGAATTTGGTGAATTTATTCCGCTAGCCAAAGGACATAAAATATCCGCAAGTCAATTGTTAGAACGTTTCTTGTTCGACAAAAAGAAACAATACGATTTTGTAGAAAAACTAAGTGGAGGAGAACGTAAACGTTTGTACTTGTGTACGGTTTTAATTCAGAATCCTAACTTTTTAATTTTAGATGAGCCGACCAACGATTTAGACATTGTAACGCTAAACGTATTAGAAAGTTTTATGTTAGATTATCCTGGAAATTTAGTTGTAGTCTCTCACGACCGTTATTTTATGGATAAAATTGTAGATTCTTTATTTGTATTTAGAGGAAATGGAGTGATTGAAAACTTTCCTGGAAATTATTCAGACTTTAGAGCTTATGAAAGTTCTGACAACAGCGAACAACAAGAAATTGTTCCTACTAAAATTGAAGCTGTTAAAGAAAAAACAAAAACACCTGCCAAACTAAGCTATTCTGAAAACAAAGAATACATTAACCTAGAAAGCGATATTGCCAAACTAAACCGTAAAAAAGAAGCGATAGAAGCAGAATTTGCTGAAGGTAAAATAGAAGGTGATGCTATTGATAAAAAATCTTTAGAACTACAAAAAATTATTGATGATATTGAGTTTAAAGAAATGCGTTGGTTTGAATTGAGTGAAAAATTAGAGGGGTAAAATAATACTTCAGAAATTATTACATACATCTCGACTCCGCTCGATGCCCCATAACAAGCCTCTTAGTTACTAAAGGTGTTCGAGCGGAGTCGAGAACTAAATAAAAAATCCCTAATTGAAAATTCAATTAGGGATTTTTTATTTTTATTAAGAATATAGCTTTTAGCTAATATCAATCACACTTTGTATTTGTGGAGCATGTTTTTTAACTGTAGCTTCTACTCCATTTTTTAAGGTCATCTGATTTACGTTACAACCCACACAAGCACCTTCTAACTTTACTTTCACAATATTATCTTCAATAGATACTAAAGATATATTTCCCCCATCAGATTCTAAAAAAGGACGGATTTCATCTAAAGCATTTTCTACATTTTGTTGTAACTCTTCTGCGTTCATCATTTACTTATTTAAGTCTTAAATATACTATTATTATTTTGTTGAACAACCGCTCATAGTTGTAATTTTAACAACTTCAGTAGGTGGTAAATCTTTGTTACGTTTTACCAACTCTGCTGCCATATTCTTAGTAATTTCTTTAAAAGCTACTTCTTGTGGTGTTCCTTCTTGCAATGCTACAGGGTGACCTACGTCTCCTGCTTCTCTAATACTTTGTACCAAAGGAACCTCTCCTAAAAAGGCAGTTTCTATATCTTCTGCTAAGTGTTTAGCTCCGTTTTCTCCAAAAATATAATATTTGTTTTCTGGCAATTCTGCAGGAGTAAAATAACTCATATTCTCTACAATTCCCAATACAGGAACATTGATGTTTTTTTGTTGAAACATAGCCACTCCTTTCTTAGCATCGGCTAAAGCAATATTTTGTGGAGTACTAACTACCACAGCTCCCGTAATTGGTAAAGCTTGCACAATAGATAAGTGAATATCTCCTGTTCCTGGTGGTAAATCAATTAACAAGAAGTCTAGTTCTCCCCAATCTGCATCAAAAATCATTTGATTTAATGCTTTAGAGGCCATTGGCCCTCTCCAAATGACGGCTTCGTTAGGATTGGTAAAAAAACCTAGAGACAATAGTTTAATTCCATAATTCTCAACAGGCTTCATTTTAGATCGTCCGTCTACATTTACAGAAATAGGTTTTGCTTTGGCAACATCAAACATAATATGCATAGAAGGACCGTATACATCGGCATCTAAAACTCCCACTTTAAATCCCATTTTTTGTAATGTAACCGCCATATTAGCCGTTACAGTAGATTTCCCTACTCCTCCTTTACCTGAAGCAATGGCGATAATATTTTGGATTCCTGGAATTTTTTCTCCTTTAATTAAATTAGGATTTGACTTAGGAGCTTCTTCCTTCTTTTTAGCTTCTACTGTTAAGTTTACCTTTACTTTTGCCGTTGAATATTTTGCTACAATTGCTTTTTCAATTTCAGTTTCGGTTTTCTTTTTTGCTTGTAATGTTGGATTGCTAATGTTAACATCCACCATAACTTCATCACCAAAAATATTAATGTTGGTAACGTTGTTATTTTCCATCAAACTTTTTCCCTCTCCAGGAGCTGTAATGGTTTCTAATACTGCTTTTATATCTGATTTTGTAATACTCATTTTACCCTTTTTATTTGGTGTGTAAAGATACGCTATTTCACTTTATTTATAATAACATACCTCCTATTGTCTGCTTTTAATTAAAATCTTACACATATTTGTAACTCTTGTTAGCTTAGCTACTTTTTTCTTACTAATTTCAACATCTAATTCTTACACAATTCTATATGGATATAGACAATCTAGTTAAAAAATTTCAGGAAGAGAAAGATGTACTTGCCTACCAGAAATTATATGAAATGTATAACAAAAGTATGTTAGGTGTTATTGATACTATTTTACAAGACGAAGATTTGTCTAAAGATGTGTTGCAAGAAGTTTTTTTAAAAGTTTGGGACAATATAGAAAGTTACTCACCTAAACGTGGTCGATTTTTTACTTGGTTGTTAAACATATCTAGAAACGCAGCCATAGATAAAACTAGGTCTAAAGATTATAAACTTCAGAAAAAGAACCAAAGCATAGATATTTTCGTAAATATATCAGAACCAGAAGACAGAGAGGTTAGCGACGAAGAAAAAACACTAATTGACAAAGTAAAAAAACTGTCTGAAAAGTGTAGAAAAATAATCGACTTAATTTTTTACAAAGGTTATACACAAAAAGAAACTTCTGAAGAGTTAGACATTCCGTTAGGAACCGTAAAAACAAGAAGTAGAAGTTGTTTAAGCAGTTTAAAATTAAGTATTAATAGATAGGGTTATGATAAATATAAATGAATATATAGAGTCTGGAATACTTGAACTATATGTGGCAGGTACCCTTAACAGAGAAGACAGTTATGAGGTGTATGCCAACATACAGCAATATCCAGAACTAAAAGAACATATTAAAAACATAGAATACACTGTTATAAAGGTGGCTGAACTAAGTAAAAAAGAAACCTTAAAAGCATATCCTTTTACTAAATTGATGAATGCTGTTAACGGACCTCAAACCAAAGTAATCCCCATTAAATGGTATAGTTATATGGGTTGGGCTGCTAGTGTACTACTAACTATTGGAATTATTAGCCTATACACCAACAATACTGATTTAAAGAAAAATTTAACCAAACAAATTGCTGGTAACGAAATTTTAGACGAGCAGAGGGCAACGCTGCAAGGTGATTTAATTGCAAAAAATATTGACCTTACGACTAGAGATGAGGTAATTGCGTTTTTATCATCATCAGAAACATTAAAAGTAAATTTAGCTGGTCAAACAGTTTCTCCAGAAAGTTATGCACAGGTTTATTGGGATAAAAACACCAACGAAATGTATGTAGATTTAAACGGATTGCCTCCTGCACCTGCAGGAAAAGTATATCAACTATGGTCTTTAACTTTAAACCCATTAACTCCAACTAGTTTAGGAACGATGGATGCTTATAATAAAGGAAATAGATATATTAAAGTAAGTAATACTAATAAATCTGAAGCTTTTGGAATTACATTAGAACCAGCTGGTGGTAGTAAATCTCCAACGTTAGAACAGTTATATACCCTTGGATTAACAAATGTATCTTAACTAATTACAAATACATAAAACCAAAAAGACCCGCTACAAATAGAGGGTCTTTTTGATTTTATGTCATAACTATATTTTCTGTTTAAATACACTAGAAATAAAAGAAGGGCTATCCCCCCAGATAGCCCAACATTCACCTTAAACAAAAAATGAATCAACTAAAATTTATAAGTAATGCTACTTTTAACAAACAATGGTGTACCTGGAGTAAAATGAATTTCTTCTACTGAATTTGTTTCGTTTGCCAATTTAGATTCAGTAGCAAACTGAGTTTCGTTCCATTCTACATCAAATAAATTCTGAATTTGAATTCCCAATTCTACTTTATTCCATCTATAACCTGCATTTAAATTGGTTAAAGTATACCCATCAGCAACAATAGAATTATCTTCATTTGCTGGTCTATCCGTTAAATGTAAAAAGTCTATCCCTCCGTAAAAACCTTTGTCTTTTTTATAGGTAATCCCTCCTTTTAAGGTAAAGCTTGGAGCTAAGGGAACGTAATCTTCTCCATTAGGTTCATTTGCAAATCTTGCATGTGTATAATTGGCATCAAAATTAACAAACAGGTTACGTGTAGGCTGCAATCTTGTGTTTAAAGAAAGTCCCACCCTTTCTGATGCTCCATTAGGCTCTACCACTCCAGCATCTCCTACATATACAAATTCTTGTTCTGAATACATTGCCCAAGCACCCAATCCAATTAAAACTTTAGGATCTGCTCTCCATACAAAACCAACATCTGTTGTGTAAGCTTTAGGAATGTCATTTCCTAAAGAATTCAACACCAAACGACTGTCGTTGGTATGAAAACCTTGCCCTAATTTTACATAAGCCTGAAAACTATTTACAGGTGTATACAATACGCTTAGTTTTGGACTTACTACAGCACTAGTCTGTTCTTTTAGTTTGTTATCTGTTGATAAAAAATCTTGGTATCCGAAAGAAAAATAATCAACTCTAAGAGCTGGTATTATATTCCATTTTCCTAGCTCTATATCTCCACTAACGTATCCAAAAAAGTTTGTTTCATTTACATCTCCGTACTGAATTCTTTCTAAAATTTCTGTTTTATTTTTGGTACTAGACAACTGATTATCTTTTACTTTATCGGCTCTAACTCCTAACCCAGCAGAAAATAAAATTTCTTTATTTGCAATGTTTAATTGCTTTTTATAATCTGACTGATACCCAAAAATAGCTCTGTTTTCTTTTTGATGAATTTGATCTCCATCTACAGGATTTTCTAAGAAAAAAGTAAAATTAGAATACAAATCAAATTGGTAATTGGTATAATATAACAAGTGTTTTAATTCCGAATTATCTGAATAAGAATTGGTAATTGCCAAAGCAATATTAGTTCTTGCAGTTTCTCCTCCTTCAGTATCATCAATAGCTCCAAAACGAGAAATACTTCCGTTATTTACAGCCCTTTCGGGTATTTGTCCCGATGCATTCCAATTACTTTCAAAATGAGAAAATGTAAAAGCCAATTGCGTATCTTCTATTCTTTTAATGTATTTACTGTTTATGTTAAATCTTTTAAAATTTTGAGGACTTTCAAAAGGTCCGTCAGATTTAATGTATTCGGTAGCAACATATGCAGATTCGTTTGTTTTATTGATAAACTGATTCATAAAAAGCAAACGTTGAGAATTAAAATCTCCTACTTCTAACTTGATTCTATTATCACTTAACCTTTCTTTACTACTAATATTTACCGTTCCTGTAGTTGCAAAATTTCCTTGTTTTGCATTGTAAGTCCCTGCTTTAAAATCTAAATTTTTAATGGTTTCTGGAATTACGAAATGCAGATCTGCGTATCCTTGTCCATGTGCATGAGACACCATATTTACAGGTAAACCGTCTACATTTACCTGTAAATCTGTTCCGTGATCTATATCAAAACCTCTGTAAAAAATTTGTTCGGCCTTACCACCTCCTGCATGCTGACCAATAATTAAACCAGGTACTTTGGTTAATAATTCTTGTGCTGATTTCACAGGATTTGTTTCTACATCTATTGCTGTTATTACGCTAGATGCACTTACTCCACTAGTTAATACTACTTGCTCTAAAGCAATGCTTTGTGTAGTTACTTGTACATTGACAATTGCACTAGTACATACTATTTTTTTAGGGTTAAATCCTATTTTTTGAAATATAATAGTATCTCCAACATAAGTATTTGCTAACCTAAACTCTCCTTTAAAATTAGTATGTGCATGTTCTTGTGTTTTTTGATTGACCACAAACATATACTCCACAGGAGTTTTATTTTGATTGGCAACAACTCCCTTTACTGTTTGTCCCACAGCAATACTTGTTACCCAAAACAATGCTATATAAATTACATTTTTCATTCTTTTACAATTTTTGTACTTCCATTATTTTTACAGGCCCTAGTTCAAAATATGCCCCTAGCAATTCTTGTTTTATAGGAGCAACTTTATCTGCTTTACCATTAAGCTCGTATACTTTAGCCACTCTTAACAATACCAAAGGCTCATAAGATTTTAAAACATTTTTTGTGTTAATAATTTCCAATCCAACCAATGGTTTATCTACATATGTTAATGCTAATGCCAACATAGAATAAGAACTTACTGTAGGTCTATTTTCTACTTCTTTTAATGCAATTTGATAGGCTTGTTCGTATTTTTTTTGATGTACAAAAATATCAAAATTATAAGCATTATACATATCTCCATAAGCCGAATTTTGTACTTGAGACCAATAAGAATTATAACTATTTTCTACCTGATTATTTTCATACAAAGCAATTTCATAAACTAATAAATCTACATCTACTCCTTGATAGTTTTTGTCTAAAAAGGATAAAATTGCTTTGGCTTCTTGTATATTTCTATCATTAGAAAAAGAAATCCATGCTATTTTTTTTAGTGAGTAATAATTATGTGGGTTTAATTCTAAAGCTTTTAAATAATATTCATAAGATTTTTGAATATCTCCGTAATGTCCGTAATAATCAGCTAAATTGGTAATACACCACAACTCTAAGCCTTTGTATTCTTTTTCTGTAACCACAGCCAATGCCTCTTCCATATAAGAAATGGTAGCATCTAAATGACCAATATGATCTTGCCATTTGGCAATTCTAATTAAATAATCAAAAGAACGTTTATTTTCTATTTTTCTTAGATAAGCTTCTGCTGTTTCATCATTTCCTAATTCTAGATTTACATCAAACAACATTTTAATTGTTTCTTGTTTTTTATCTCCATTTACTTCTGCCTTTTGCAATAAGTCTAATGCTTTTTTAAACTGATGTTGAGAAATGTAGTTTTTGGCTAAGGCTCTTAAATATCCAGAATTTTTATGTCCTGTTTTATTGATAGCATCTAGCAAAAAGTATTCAGCATTTTTTAAATGTTCTATAGATCCGGTTTTAGAAAATAATTGATTTTCTAAACCTGCTAACTGAACCTTGTATGGAAATTGAGATGGAGTTGCTTCTAGTTTTCTACTCCAGAACGCAATGTTTTTTTGTGTTTTAATCAGTTCTTTATCTGGCTGAACTCTTAAATATGTTTTTATGTCTTTTAGTTGTACTACGTTGTTGCTGTTTTTTGAACAAGAAACGGTTAGTATAGCTATACTAGCAATAGCTATTGTTTTGTTTAGATACTTCATTTTAAAGGGGGATTAAAAAGTGAATGATTGATAAATAAATGCTGGACAAACCAGCATTTATTTATTTATTTTTAAAAAAACTGCTTACCAAGGAGAAGCTAAATAAGGGAATTCAGTCAAGAACTCTTTATCATTTGCATCAACATGGTCATCAGATAAAGTTGGGTTTTCATCAAAGTCTTCTCCTCCAAAAATTAATAATAACTCTGTAGTAATTACATCATCAGTTAAGTTTCTACCAGTTAATAAAGTACCATCACTACCATCGTAAAAAGATGTTTTACCATCTAAACTTACATTTAATACATCTGTCGCTAATAAAGTTGTAAATGCTGTTGCATCTTGCCCCAAAGCGTTTGTGTCTGTAGATTCATTAAAAGCCGGACTTAAAGCTTCTAAATTTGTTTTGAACTTACTTGCGTATTTGGCTCCTTGCTCCGATGGAATGGTTGTGTTAAAATCATCTTTGTCTTCCGTGGCTACAAATACTGTGTTTATAGCTGGCCTCCCCATTTGATCTTCTAAAACGTACATTGCTTTCGTTTCGTTCTTAATATCGTTATTGTCATCATCGTTAGAACAGTTTACAGAAACTGCTGCGATTAGTAACATACATGCTATGGTTGTTATTTTGCGTATCATAATCTTAATTTTTAAATGTTATTATTGTTTTCTTTTTGTAGTTACCCAAGTATTGATTGTTCCTGTACCACCAATCATAGTTTTTGGTACTTCTACTACTACAGATAACACATTGCTTTCTGCAAAAGTATCTGCTCCTGGATTGTCAAAACTTGTTGCTGTTCCTCCAATAATTTCAGTATACTTAGCAAAATCCATAAAGAAAGGATCGTCTCTTAAACCTGCAAATGCTTTTACTCCTGATACCAAACTTGCGTTTACAGTTGCAGCAATTTGTGTAGTTCCATAAGTAGTAACGGCTACACTACTTTTAAATTTAGCATCTAACATAGTACTTACTCCTCCAGTTTCATTTGGCACAGCAGGTCCATAAACATCCATGTTATTTCCGTTTGGCACAGCCTGAATTACTAAATCTTCAATATTATCCCCATCAGTATCAATATTAATTTCTACCATTACATCTTTGTCAAATTTTGCTGATGCTGAGTTTTCTGGAGAAATTAATCCTTGCACATTTGCTACAAAAACCAAATTGCTAGCACTTGCTCCCTCAAAAGCATAAAAATCTGTAATATCACTTGTACCTCCTTTTACGTCTGGAGCATCAATATGGTCTGCCGCTATAATTGCTCCAGACACTAAAGCTATAGTTGCTAGCCCCAATAAAATTTTACTTGTCTTCATAATTGTATTTTTTAGTTATTAAAACGTTTACACAATTATGTACGAGAGAAAGTTCTATACGGTTTTAAAAAAGTTTTATTTTTTTTAACAAAAAACAAAACCCACCAATAAACATCTGTTTACTAGTGGGTTATTTATTTATATAAAATTTTATTTTTACAATTCTTTACATGGATCCCAGTAAATTTCTTTAAAATTTTGAATTTTGTTCTCTTTTACAACTACTCCCTCATTCTCTAAAAGTTGTTGCATTAAGTTGGTTCCTTCAAAATGATGTTTTCCGCTTAATAAGCCTACTCTATTTACCACTCTGTGTGCAGGAATAGACAAATCGCCATGTGCAGCATTCATTGCCCATCCTACCACTCTGGCAGATGACTTTGTTCCTAAGTATTGAGCAATAGCTCCGTAAGAAGTTACTCTACCTACGGGTATTAGTGTAGCTACTTGATGTACTCTCTTAAAAAAATCTTGATTATTTGAACTCAAAAAGAATCATGTATAAAACAAAAAAACCTCTGTATACAGAGGTTTTTTTTAATATGTTAATTTAAACTTTAAATAGGTAATGGCTTTACCTACTTCTAAGTATTGACTTTCGTAATAAGTTTGTACTTCGGTTACATCTTTAGGAGCTCCTTCTTGTCTGTAAACATCGTGGTTTGCATACAAAATTTCTTGACCCTGTCCGTGTAACAAACCGATGGTATAGCCGTGCATAAACTCGCTATCAGTTTTTAGATGCATAATTCCTTCGTTATTTAATATCTTATGATATCTTTTTAAGAAAGCATTCCCTGTCATACGGTGTTTGGTACGTTTGTACTTTATTTGTGGATCTGGAAAAGTAATCCAAATTTCACTTACTTCATTTTCAGCAAAAATATAATCAACCAATTCTATTTGAGTACGAATAAAAGCTACATTAGGCATGTTTTCTTCGGTAGCTGTTTTGGCACCTCTCCAAAAACGAGCTCCTTTAATATCTATACCAATATAATTAACGTTCGGGTTTCTTTGTGCCAAGGCAACTGTATATTCTCCTTTACCACAACCTAGTTCTAAAACTATAGGATTGTCGTTTTTAAAGAATGTATTCCACTTTCCTTGATATTTAAAACCTGATACAACTTCTTCTCTAGTTGGCTGTATTACGTTGTCAAACGTTTCATTTTCATTAAAACGTTTTAACTTATTTTTACTTCCCAATCTAGTTTCTTATTTTGATGAATCTTCTGTATTTGTATCTTTAAATCTTTTAGATTCTTTCATCCAATAAGCAAAGTATACCAAACCTATAATTATAAATACAAAGTTTAAAGCGTTTGATCCCCACCAAGATCCACTAAAACGTAAAGCTTTAAAGGGTGCAAACAAACCGTTTGTAAATAAATCATCAATAGTGTTAAAGATGTTTAATGCTGTCATAATAGTTATATTTTTATTAGCCTTGCAAAAGTAATAAAAGTAATCAGATTAAAAATCTGAAAAGCTTTTTTTATATTAATTTCTACCTTTTTCATTTGGATATAAAGTGGGTAACGCATCGCTTTGCCAAAATTCTTTGGTATCTACATCCATAATAGTTAACGGATTGGTAAAAGCAGCTCCGGTATCTACATTCCAAACTCCAGCTGCACAATAGGGTTTGTCTTTATTTATTCTAGACAAGGGAGTGTGACCAATGTATACTTCTGAATAAATAGTTAACCTTTCAGGATAAAATTCATCACTCTTATCTAAATTTCTACAAGCCAAAGCAGTTTCCCATAAAGATCTGTCCCAATAAAACATTTTGGTAAAATGCTCTTGCTCTATTCCTTTTACATTGGTAAATCCTGCATGTAAAAACAATCTATTTTTAGAGTCTAAATGATAGTTTTCTAAGTTTTCTAAAAAATGAGTATGAATTTGAATAAAGTTATAAGGTCTGTCTTTGTAAGAGTTTATAGTAGCTTGCCCACCATGGTGCAACCAATTGGGATTGTCTTTACCCTTTGTTAGCCAATCGTAAAAAAGCTCATCGTGGTTTCCTTTTAAAAACACACAATTGTGTGATGCTTTTAAACTGATTAACAAATTCAATACTTCAAAAGCTTCACTCCACCCATCTACATAATCTCCTAAAAAGATAAGTGTATCTTTTGTAGTTACGCTTGCTCTTTCTAAAACTTGTTCTAAAGCCTTAAAACCTCCGTGTACATCTCCAATAACTAGTGTTCTTTCCATTTCTAAAAAAATTAAAGTCTAAATATAGGTATTACGCACAAAAAAACCGACAACTTAATGTTATCGGTTTTATATATAATAATTATGTATTTGTTTTATATTGCTTTTTTTAAGGAAACAACTTCTCCTTTGGTATTTATAATTCTTAAAATGTAAATTCCTTTGGACAAAGATTCGTTAGTTATTTTTTGTCCTAGGGTATTGTAAACCTGTATAGTTAAACTAGCATCATTACTTACAAATTTATCTCCAACAACAGAAATACTTGTTTTTATAGTATCTAAATTACTAGTGGTTAAAGTTGAGCCAAAAGCTGTACCAGTAAACTCTGTTTGTACATTAGTCGGAAAAGCAAAAGCCGAAATAGTCCAATTAGAACTGTTTGCAATGGCTGCTGATACTTCAGTAATTGAACCATTAAAGTCTGTAATTCCTGTATAATAACCAACAGCATCTGGTAGAGGCAGCGCATTAACACCTGCTGTTAAACCTGTTCCTGCTAACGTTGCATCTTCAGGAGGATTGGCAGTGACACTGTTTTCATCTCCATGAAAGGTTAAAAAAGTACCTGGAGTTGATCTGGTTCCTGTAAATGCAATTACCTGATCTCCATTAGAATGCGTGTAACCAGAATCACTTTCTACAATAGTTCCTAAATTAACAGTTATACCTGTCCCGTTTGCATTATCTATAATAATTACAGTTCCTGCATTGATCTTAGCTCCTGTGTTAGACCACAATAAATCTCCCTCACCTGTAGGAGAATTAAACTGATTTGTTTCCCACTCCTCATCTGTAAAACGGATCTCTGTTCCATTTGGTGCATCATCTAGTAATAGAAAAGCAAGTCCATCATCACCACTGTTATCATAAGCAATAACCATAATATCACCGGCAGCATCTATACTTCCATTTTTGTCTTGTGCAATAGCATTTATTGACAGTAGTAAATAAAATAAATAAGTAATTTTTTTCATAGTATTATTTTTTTATCAAAATTATATAATTTAAAACACAGAGCAATCTAATTAACTTTACGTTTTGTAACAATTAACTAAAATTTAACTTCTTGATGGGTAAATTCCTTCTAGAGCAATAATGTAATTAATTGCTAAGAAAGGTTGCATGTTATTAAACGGTTCTTGATTCCCTTGAGGATCTACCACTACATTTCCTGTAACTTTAGCACTTCCTGTAACACTTATATTTCCTGGGTTATTTGCATTTGCAGGTTCTGAAGTGTACATATCTCCACTAGCATATGCAAATACCCCAGAAGAAGGATCTGAAGAATCAGCATTACCATCTTCATTGTTTACAGGAATGGATCCCACTGCAGACACCTCTCCAGATGTTTGTGTAAAGCTTGCATTATGACTATGATTAGGCATATTGTTTATGTTAATAACAGTTGCCTCTAGACCATCGCTTTGTCCTAGTTTTTTAGTAGTTAAACCAGGGCCGGATCCAGGATGTACTGTTACTCTCCCTCTTAAATCTGGTAAAGCAAAAGTTGTTCTACCATCTCCTCCATAAGCATTACCTAGAAGTGAATATAAGGCTTGATGATCTGAGATTGATAATATTTGGCCATCGCAGAATGCCCAATATTTTGGAGCAAAGTTCCCTCCAAACATCATAATTTGTCCAATAAATGGTTCCATAGTAATTAAAATTTTATTATTAATAAATGTTTCAATTTTCAAGTGTAATAAATCACACTTTCTAAAACTCAGCATTCAATAAAACCGTTTCACTTTTAACTACTGGTAAAAGATTACGAACAATTTTATTTTTCATAGTATGCTAAAAGTAAAAAACAAAAAACAAACATATGTTAATAAAATAATATTTATTTACTACCTGCGTATAGACACAGTAAAACTTTAATTTGTTAATTTTTGAAAAGGAATTTTAATAAATCCATCTAGAAACGGCACAAAAAAACCGATAACTTAATGTTATCGGTTTTTATATATTATAAATTTAGCTTAATTGTTTAAAGCTTCGCAGATAGTAAATTTAGCTTCGTTGCCTCAGCTTAATTGTTTAAAGCTTCTGCTCCACCAACAATTTCTAAGATTTCTCCTGTAATTGCTGCTTGACGAGCTTTGTTGTATGTTAACAATAAATCGTTTCTTAAATCTTTTGCATTGTCTGTTGCTTTATGCATTGCTGTCATACGAGCACCATGTTCTGCTGCATAAGAATCTCTAATTGCTTTGTACAATTGAGTTTTTAAAGATTTTGGGATCAATGCTTCTACAATTTCTTCCTTAGTAGGTTCAAAAATATAATCTGCAGATGTATTTCCTTCAATCTCTATAGGTTGTATTGGCAAAAATTGTTCTAATGTAGCTACTTGAGTTGCAGCATTTTTAAACACGTTATATACAATTTCTATTTTATCATAATCTCCTTTAGAGAATAAATCCATTAACTCTTCTGCAATTACAGTAACATTGTCAAATGTTAAATTATCAAAAATCTCAATGTTATTTTTTATTACATTGTACTTTTTAGATAAAATGTCATTTGCTTTTTTACCTATTGTATATAGAGTAATGTCTTTTCCTTGGTATTTTTCAGAAATAACACGATCTGTTTTTTTGATAATAGATGTATTAAAACCTCCACACAAACCTCTGTTAGAAGAAACTACTACCAATAAAACTTTAGAAACCTCTCTTTGCTCTGCATAGGTACCTCCATTGTTACTATCTAAAGTAGCACTTAAGTTTTGTAACAATTCAGTTAATTTATCAGCATATGGTCGCATGGCAGTAATTGCATCCTGTGCTTTTTTTAACTTTGCAGCAGATACCATCTTCATTGCGCTCGTAATTTTCATTGTCGAACCAATAGAAGTAATTCTGTTTCTAATTTCTTTTAAGTTTGCCATTCTTATAGTATTCAGTAATTAGTACAAAGTACTAAGACTTATTTATAATAATATATCTAGTACAAAGTTTTTACAACTTTATACTAGATACTTTTTATTAATTAATATTTTGCTGAGATTTCTGCAGCTACACTTTCTAAAACGTCTAAAGAAGATTGCTCTAATTTACCAGACTTTAATGAATCTAACACATCTCTGTGTTTTGCGTTTAAGAAATCAATATAGTCAGCTTCAAATTCTTTCACCTTTTTTACAGGAACTGCTTTTAATAAATTCTTAGTTCCTGCATAAATAATTGCAATTTGATCTTCTACTGTATAAGGATCGTTTTGAGCTTGCTTTAAAATTTCTACGTTACGTTGTCCTTTTTCAATTACAGATAAAGTAGCTGAATCTAAATCAGAACCAAACTTAGCAAATGCTTCTAATTCACGGAACTGAGCTTGATCTAATTTTAAAGTACCTGATACTTTTTTCATAGATTTAACCTGTGCGTTACCTCCTACACGTGATACAGAAATACCAACATTAATTGCAGGACGAACTCCAGAGTTAAATAAATCTCCATCTAAGAAGATTTGACCATCTGTAATAGAAATTACGTTCGTAGGAATATATGCTGATACATCTCCTGCCTGTGTTTCAATAATTGGCAATGCAGTTAAAGATCCACCTCCTTTAATTTTCCCAACTAATGAAGCTGGCACATCGTTCATTTTTGCAGCAATCTCATCGTTGTTGATCACTTTTGCAGCACGTTCTAACAATCTAGAATGTAAAAAGAATACATCTCCAGGGTATGCTTCACGTCCCGGTGGTCTTCTTAATAATAAAGATACCTCACGGTAAGCAACAGCTTGTTTAGATAAATCATCAAATACAATTAAAGCGGGTCTACCAGTATCTCTAAAGTATTCACCAATTGCAGCACCTGCAAACGGAGCATATACTTGCATTGGAGCAGGCTCAGAAGCACTTGCAGCTACAACAGTAGTGTATGCTAACGCTCCTTTTTCTTCTAATAAGTTTACAATTAAAGCAACTGTAGAAGCTTTTTGACCGATAGCTACATAAATACAATAAACGGGTACTCCAGCATCGTAAAATTCTTTTTGATTTAAGATTGTATCTAAAGCAACTGTAGATTTACCTGTTTGACGGTCACCAATAATCAACTCACGTTGACCACGACCTACAGGGATCATTGCATCAATAGATTTAATACCTGTTTGTAAAGGTTCTGTTACTGGCTCTCTAAAAATAACCCCAGGAGCTTTACGCTCTAAAGGCATTTCAAAAGTTTCACCTGTAATTGGTCCTTTACCATCGATAGGATTCCCTAAGGTATCAACAACACGACCTACAATTCCTTCACCTACTTTGATAGAAGCAATTTTTTCAGTTCTTTTTACTACAGAACCTTCTGAAACTTCTGAAGAAGCACCTAATAATACAACACCTGCATTATCTTCTTCTAAGTTTAATACAATTCCTTGTAAACCTGATTCAAACTCTACTAATTCTCCATACTGCACATTCGCTAATCCGTATACACGTGCAATACCATCTCCAATTTGTAATACAGTACCAACTTCATTTAAAGAACCTGTTGCTTCAAAATTCGTTAGCTGCTCTTGTAAAATTGCTGATACTTCAGCTGGTTTTATTGCTGCCATCTTTATTTATTATTTGATGTAATTTTTTAAATTTTTGCTTCGTAGTGACTATCGTCAAAACTTCTTTCTAACTCTCTCAAACTTTTTGCTATACTAGCATCGTACTGAATGTCTCCAACTCTTAAAATAAATCCACCTATAATTTCAGGATCTATATCGTTTGTTAGTGTTGTTTCGTGTCCAGTTAATTCTTTTACTTTAGCAATAACTTGTGCTTCTAATGCTGCCGTTAAAGGAACAGCTGTAGTTACTTTAGCAACTTCAATAGATTTTAAGTGGTCATAAATAATTTGATAATCACTTGCTACTGCTTCTAAAACGTTTAATCGTTTGTTGTTTGCTAAAAGCTTAATCAATCCTAAAGAGTAGTTGTTAATTTGTTTCCCAAAAACAGCTTCTAAAGCATTCACTTTATCGCTTACTTTAATAATGGGACTCTTTAACAACACTTTTAAATCATTACTTCCCTGAATTGTAGCTTCTATCAACTGCATATCTGCATATACTGCTGATTCACTATTATCAGTTTTGGCAAGATTTAAGATCGCTTTTGCGTAACGTAATGCTGCTCTTGTACTCATTCTTTATATTAGTTTAAAGTAACTTCTTTTAAAGATTTTTCTACCAACTCTAATTGGCTTTTCTCAGAAGCTAATTCACTTTTGATCACCTTTTTTGCAATGCTAATAGAAATTCCTGCAATTTGAGATTTTAACTCAGCCAATGCTGCTTGTTTTTCTACCTCAATCGCTTGTTTTGCATTAGAAATAATAGTTGCAGATTGCTCATTTGCTTCTTGTTTTGCATCTGCAACAATCTTGTCTTTAATTTCACGAGCTTCTTTTAACATAGTGTCTCTTTCTGCTCTAGCTTCTTTTAAGATTCTTTCGTTATCTGCATTTAAAGCTTGTAATTCTTTCTTTGCATTTTCTGCTGCCTCTAAAGCATTAGAAATCCCTTCTTCTCTCTCGTTTAAAGCTTCTAAAATAGGTTTCCATGCAAACTTACGCATTAAAACAATTAAGATAACAAATATAATTGCTACCCAGAAAAATAAACCAAATGAAAAATCGTTAATTAACTTATCCATCTATGTAAAATATTTAATATAGTTTGTTTTTTGTTTTTTGTTTAAAAAGACTATTTGCAACCAACCGTTACAAATAGTCTTTAAAATCTTCTTAGTGATTATTTTCCTAAGATTAAAGCACCAAATGCTAAACCTTCTAATAATGCACCAATAATAATCATTGCAGTTTGAATCTTGTTAGCTGCTTCTGGTTGACGTGCAATAGCATCCATTGCTGAACCACCAATTTTACCTAAACCTAAACCTGCTCCAATAACGATTAAACCTGCTCCTACTAAATTGTACATAACTTAAATTGATTTATAATAATTAAACAAAAAATTTATTCTTAATGATGATCGTGTTCCTCTACAGCCATACCAATAAACAATGATGATAACATTGTAAAAATGTAGGCTTGTAAAAACGCAACCAATATTTCGATAACATTGATAAATAACGTTAATAACAACGATACCCCAATACTACCACCTGTTCCTAACATGGCTTTACCTGTGTAAACCAAAGCTATTAATCCCATTACAACGGTGTGACCTGCAGTAATATTTGCAAACAAACGAATTAATAATGAGAATGGTTTTGTAAACATTCCTAAAATCTCAATAGGAGCTAATACAATTTTCATTGGAACCGGTACTCCTGGCATCCAAAATATGTGTTTCCAATAATCTTTTGTTCCACTAAACTGAACAATAAAGAAAGTAAATAATGCCAAACAAACTGTTACTGCAATATTCCCTGTTACGTTAATTCCTAAAGGTGTTAATCCTAATAAGTTGGTAATCCAAATAAAGAAGAATACAGTTAATAAGAATCCCATAAATTTACGGTATTTCTTTTCTCCAATATTAGGTCTTGCTATTTCATCTCTTACAAAAACTACTAAAGGCTCTAAAACTCTAGCAAAACCTGTAGGAATTGGTCCTTTTTTATACCCATTAGCCAAGCTAATAAATAACAACAACATTAAGATTGATATTACTAAAATAGACAATACATTTTTAGTAATAGAAATATCTAAAGGATGTACGTGATGACCGTGTTCATCTTCTAATAAATTACCTTCAGCATCTGAACTGTATACTTTTCCATGTTGTAAAACATAGTGTGCGTTTCCTTTGCTAACTACAGCTTCACCGTGGTGAAATTCTGAAGACATAAATATTTTCAATCCGTTATCTACCAAAATTACTGGTAAAGGAAATCCATAGTGGTGACCTGTTTTTTCATCAGAAAAAAACACAAAGTCGTGAGCATCTGCTAAGTGATGTTGAGAATAAGCAGTAATCTCTTCTGGAGTACTAATTCCATCATTTGCTCCACTAGTGTGAGAGTTGTGAGATGAAACATGCTCAGCATTTTCATGCTGTACAGCTTCTGTTTGGTGTGCATCTGCATGATGCTGATCATCGTTTGCCTGACTTGTAAACGTTGTTAATGTTAACATTAACACCACTAAAAACTTTAAGTTCAATTTTACTATCATTCTCTCGTGAATAAGGATTGTTTCAAAATTTGTGCAAATGTAAACAATAATTTAAAATATATAGAAGTTTTCAACATTGTTTTGCACAAAATTCAAAAAGTTTAATCCTTTTTAAAATTTTTAGTTAAATCATTTATTTTTAAGAGTTTTACTATAAATATCTGCTCCATAATTAAATTTAAACCAAACGGAACAAAGAATGCTATTGCATCTGGTGTGCTTACCTCTCCTAATTTATTCGTAGGATTTAATCCTAAGTATAAAATAAGCATTTTTACAACACTTAATCCTAAAAAAATAAAGCCTATTTGACTTTCATATATTTTGCTTAACAACAATATGCTAGAGCATAATAAAATTGATAAGACAGCATTAACCCCATATGAGATTGGCAAATTAACCACCGTAATTATCGGATCTATTAGATTGTCGTTTTTAAAAAAACTGTGCACTAGAAATGCAAAAAGGTTTATTACTATTAAAATAGCAAAACCTTTGGTATGATTCTTAATCATTAAATTATTCGTTATTAAGTTTGTTTAATTGCCTCATTAAATTCATCACAAAAATAACAAGAGCTAGTATAATGAACAAAAGAGTAATCCATGGTTTTTTAAATTGATAATATTCATCAACTAAATTTCCTAGCTTAGATGCTAAAAACATCATTACCCCCAACTGTACCCCGATTCCAGAAAATTTAAGAAATTTCCGAAACGTTGTGTTCTCTTTCTTTTGCTTCTTTTGGTTGTTCACTTGTTGCTGGGTTTAACTCTTTTATAGTACTTAACATTCTACAATTAGCATTAAAAATAGCTCCTGGCTCTACGGTTAAACTTTCCATAAAAATATCACCTGCCACTTTTGCTGACGGCTTTAAGCATAAAGAATTTTTAACTTCTAAATGTCCTTCAAAATAACCTTCTATATCAGCATTTACACATCTTACTTTTCCGTACACTTTCCCATCAGGACCAATTATCACCTTTCCTGTAGTTGTTAAATCTCCTTCAACAGTACCATCAATTCTAAAATCTCCTTGTGAAGTAATACTTCCTTTAAATACTGATTTCTTTGAAATCCTATTTCTCTCCATTGTTGAATTCTCTTGCATGCTCTGTGCTTTCTTTTTGTCTGAACCAAACATATCCTCTTAAATTTATTCTTTCAAAGTTAATTATTTCTTATTTAATAGCTCTTTTGCTTTTTCTGCCTCAGTAGAATTAGGATATCTAAAGCTTAAATCTTTCAATTCTTTTTCAAAGGCTTCTTTCCCCTGTTGCTTTGCTATTAAATATGCATTTAACAAAGCATATTTTGGTGCCAAATCAGTTTCTCCATATTTAATAAGCGCTACATCTATTTCTTCTTTTGCAGCTTCTATAGAATTTAACTTATACAATTCATAAATAGTCTCGTAACAAGTAATATAAGAATCTGCTGCTTCTTTAGCTACATCAACTTCATTGTTATTGTTTGCCAATTTTGTAAATGATGAACTAGGGTATTCTTGCAACAATTTTTGTTTGTACAAATTAGCCTTTGTAAAATCATCAGATTCTTTATATATTTTATACAATTTATAATAGGCTCCTATTTTTAAATCATTTTTAGGATCAAATAAAATTAAAGTTTCTAATTTTTCTATTGCCAAATTGTTTTCTGCTAACTGACTGTAATATGCATTTCCTAATTCGTAATAGTTTAGATTTCTACTTTTTGTAATACTATCTAAAAACTGTGGATCCCTATTTATTGTACTAGTATAAAATGCTACTTTATATTTATTTTCTGATGGTGTTTTTTCTTCTTCTAAAGGCTTTGTTCCTTCATCTACGTCATTCTTAATCCCTAAAGATACTGCGTACCAATTTTGTTTTTTAAGATTTAAATTCCACATTTCCTTAAACGCAGTCTTTCCTTTTATTCTTTCTGTACTATTGTAAAAATACCAATCTGTTTTATCTGCAAATCCAATATTATTTTGACCAGCCAATAGCTTTAATTCCCTTAGTCTGGTTTGTTTTTCTTGTTCTTGTATTTTCTGAATGTAATTTTCAAAGTAAGTGTTTAAATCAACATTGTTCATGCTTGCTATTTTCAACAAACTATCATTCACTTTTGCCTCTTTCTGAATGTTTACAATTTTTTCTAAACTGCTAGATTTTCTTTTTATTCTAATTACACGTCTAGATTTTTTATTTTGAGCAACATTAATTAAAGTATCGTAGTACGATTTTGCTGATTCGTACTTTTTTAAGTCATACGATAAATCTCCTAATTTTTCATAACTCAACACTTTCTGACTTACATCACTTTTAGGACTTTGTACAGATTCTGTAAAAAACTGTTTTGCCAATATAATTGAATCTGAAGCTTGATAAATCAGTCCTTTTTCATATAATAAAGCACCTAAATAAGGTCTATTTTTAGTCACACTAATTAAGTGATTAACCTCATCTAAAAACTCTTGTGTTGTATAGTCTTCTATATGATTGTTGATTTTTTCTAACCTAGCCTGCACTTTAAACTTATACAATCCTCCTTGGGTATTTATAACCTTATCAAAAGCTTTATCAGACTTTTCAATCTGTCCTTGTTTTCTATAAACTTGACCTAATGTAAATGCAACTCTAGAGGCTGTAGTTCCTTTATCTAAAGCTTCCAAAGCTGCTTCTAAATGGGTTGTTATTTGATCTAAACTATCTGGTGTTTTTTGATAAGCCATAATTACTCCCACCTCAGCCTGTTGTCTTATTTTAGGAGATATTTTTGAAGAAGTCAACAATCTTTTTAAAGCTCTTTTACCAAAATCAGCATTGTCTAAATGGATATTTGCCTTAGCTCTCCAAACTACAGTCTCGTAAATTAAACTAGCGCTTGGATAATTTTTTATAATGTATTCAAAAGATTCTAAAGCAGGTCCAAATCTTTTGGTATAATACCTAGATTTAGCCAATAATAAATAAGCCTCATCTATTTGAGAATTTCTCTCCTCTCCTCCTATTAACATAGAATGTTTCTGAATTGCTTTTACCGCTTTTTCTTCAGCACGTTCAAAATCTACTTGACCAATAGGCTGGGCATCTCCATCTACTTCTTGATCTGCGTAAAAACTAAAAGGCTCAATAGGAAGAATCTCATTAAAATTGTCTTGATAGGTGTTTTCTACTTTTTCTAACCCTTTTTTAAAAGCCAGTTTTCCGTTGTAAACCACGTTGTATTTTGTAACTAAAGCATGATATTGTCTATTAACAAATTTATCTTTACGAGTACTACAGGCCAACAAAAGAAATGCAGATATGTATAAAAAATAGTGCTTCACAAAAGTTTAAGTCTAAAAATATGAATTTTCTTAAGTCACAAATATAACGTTCTAATAGCAAAGGGATTGTGCTTACAGAATAAATCTATCTATAATTTTAGAAATAGGCTCAATTTTATGAGTATCTTCAATACTTGGGCCAGCAACCCAAACATTTTTATAAGTAACTTCTTTAGCAGAACAAACCACATCTTGTGTTCCTTTTAAATATCTTAGTAACTTAATCCACTTTTTCAAGAAACGATATCTGTGAAGTTTTTTTTCTATCCAAGTTTCATCCAAACCTACTTTTTGTACATAAGGTGTATTGATAACCGTACAAGGTGTTCCCGATATTTTTTTAGTCATTACAATATCTTTGGCTCCATAAGAAACACATGCACTTTTGTACGCTTCTGAAACCTGAGACTCTTCCGATGCTATAAATGGACTCCCTATAGATGCTCCTGCCGCTCCATAAGACAACACCTCATATAAGTCTTGCTTAGATCCAATTCCTCCTGCAGATATTACAGGTAAACTTGTATTACTAACCAACTCTTTAATTAAGCTCTCTGGATCTAATGCTCCTCTATGTCCTCCGGCTCTGTTATTTACGGCAATTAAAGCATCACAACCCAAAGCCTCTGCTTTTTTTGCATGCTCTAAATTTACTACATCACAAAAAACTTTAATCTTAGCCCTTCTCGCTTTTACAATCACCTCTCTAGGACTTCCTAATGAAGTAATAATAAAATCTACACCTTCATCACAACATGCTTTTAATTGTTCTCTGTATTTTAAGTTTGATGGGTTTACTATAATATTAATTCCAAAAGCCCCATGACTAGGTTTATGAGCTTTCATTTCTCTTATAGCCTCTTTTAATTCACTAATTCTTCTGTAATTTAAAGCCGGAATACATCCTGCTCCTCCTTTTTGCATTGCTGCAATTACCATAGCTGTGTTAGACACCAAAAACATGGGAGCTACCAAAAAAGGCAACTCTATATTTAATATTTGTTGTAATGTTTTTGACTGAGGCATTTTATTGTTTCTAGTGGGTGATTAAGGTACTCTTTTAATTTGACGAATGTTAATTTTTATTCCACACATTATTTTCTCTGTTTACATCTACCATTTGATGATCTTGATCAAGCTCCACTTTTTTTATTGGTTTCGCAACAGAAAAACTATAGGTAGGTTTTATCCAAGACCAATCTGCCAAAACAGTCACTTCTTGTTTTTTTTCACCTCTCATAATATCCAAAGGAATGTAAAATCCTTCTGTACTATCATCTTCATAAGTTACCGTTACTTCTATTGGCATAGGCATTTTTCCTTTTCTATGGATTGTAATTTTATCTGTTAAAGGAGGGAAAATTTCATAATCTATAGTAGCCGTCGTCTCTGTCCAATAATTTAAATACCAATCCAATTCCAATCCTGAGCTTTTTTCTGCTACTCTCATAAAGTTTTCTGGTGTTGGATGTTTAAAACTATAGGCTTTAAAATAATTTCTTAACGTATTTTTTAATGCATCTTTTCCTATTATATATTCTAATTGATCTAGAAACAAAGCTCCTTTGTTATAAGAAGACACTCCATATCCATAATTATAATCAAAAGAATCACCATAAGTTGTTAAAGGTTCTTCTATTCCGTATCCTATCAACTTTACATAACTAGCATACATTTTTTCAAAAGCACCTTTATCATCATTAAACAATTGATGCTCTATTAATGTAGATATGTAGGTAGTGAATCCTTCATCCATCCAAGCATGTTTGGTCTCGTTACTCGCTAATAAAAACTGAAACCAAGAATGTGCCAATTCGTGAGCAACTACACCTACCAAGCTTCTATAATCTCTATCTCCCGTAATTAAAGTACACATTGCATATTCCATACCTCCGTCTCCTCCTTGAACTACCGTATATTGTTTGTAAGGATAAGCTCCTACTTGTTCTTTGTAAAAAGCAAACAACTGATCCATAACTTTAGGTAATTTTTCCCAAGAGGCTTTTCTATCTCCATCTAGTGTGTTTTTGTATAAAAAATGAACTTCGGGTCCGTTTGCTACTTGATGTTTTAAATGTTTGTAATCTGCATCTGCAGCCCAAGAAAAATCGTGAACATTTGGTGCTTTAAACTCCCAAGTAATTTTTCCGTTTTCTATTTTTTGTTCTAATTTGTCTTTAGATGTTTCGTACCCATGTCCTACTTCATTCGGATTTTGCAAATACCCAGAACCTCCAATGGTATACTCTTTATCTATAGAGATATTTACTTCATAATCTCCCCAATCTGCATAAAACTCCGCTCCCAAGTACGGATTTGCATGCCATCCTTCTTGATCGTAAGCAGCTAATTTTGGATACCATTGTGTCATAGACAAAGCCACACCTTCTTTATTATCTCTACCAGACCTTCTTACTTGTAACGGAATTTGACCTTCAAACTCCATTTCTAAGCTGGTTTTACGTCCTGCTTTTATAGGTTTTGCCAACGCTACTTCTAAAACCGTTCCTTCTACATAATATTTTAAAAGCTCTCCTTTTTGCGTTAGTTTTAAGACTTTTATAAACCCTTGCTCTTCTGGCTTTAGCAATGCTATTTTACTTTTATTTACTGGAGCCTCTTCAGTCCCTATATTTATCATCACTCTAGGATCTGGATCTTTCATATTTTGGATTTTTACATCCATAGCACTCCCTGGCTGAAAAGCATTGTTATACAAATGATAGTAAACTTTTGTGATGGTTTCTGGGGAATTATTTCTGTACGTAATCTCCTGTTTTCCTTTGTATTGATAGGTTTCTACATCCATATCAACATCCATTTTATAATCTGTTTTTTGTTGCCAGTACTGTGCATTTACTGTAATTGACAACATTCCCAAAAAGAATATTATTTTTTTCATCATCTTTTAAATAAAAATACCAGCCTAAAAAAGGCTGGTATATAATTTATAAATTTTTTACTTACTTTTTTTGATTCACAATTGCTTCTGCCATTTTTACAGCATTGTATGCATTTACCATTCTCCCACTTCTAGAAATCTCTGATAATTTTACTTTTTTTCCTGCTCCTCCTGGCAATAAAACCTCCATATTTACCAACGTACCCGAATTCATAATAATATGTTTTACTTGACTTGCCGATAATTCTGGGTAATAAGATCTAATTAATGCTGCTACACCCGCTGTTGCAGGAGATGCCATTGATGTTCCGCTTAATTTTTTGTATTCATTCCCTGGAACGGTATTGTAAATATCGTGTCCTGGTGCAAAAACATCTACACTCTTTTTACCATAGTTGGTAAAATCTGCTAATAATTTTTCGTCATAAAAACGAGTCAATGCACCGATGGTTAAAAAATTGTCAGAAATTTCTTCTGCATCATCTACATCTTTTGGATAGCTCGCTTTTTCGTCAATATTCTGAGCATCATTTCCAGCTGCATTTACAATCAACACATCGTTTTTAGCTGCGTATTTAATCGCATCATATACCCATTCTGCATTTGGAGAATATCCTTTTCCAAAACTTGTATTAATTACTTTTGCTCCATTGTCTACCGCATATCTAATTCCCAAAGCCACATCTTTGTCATATTCATCTCCGTTTGGCACAACTCTTACCGCCATTAACAAAGCATTTTCGGCAACTCCTTGTACTCCTAAACTGTTATTTCTATCAGCTAAAATAATCCCAGAAACATGTGTTCCGTGAATTTCATCTTCTGCCTGGTCTTTTACATTGTTATCCCCGTATACTTTTGTTTTCATAGAATAAGCATCATCATTTAATGCAGCTCTACCATCAAACTCTAAATTGTAATAGGTATTAACTTTAGAAGTATAATATTCTACAGCAGGTTCTAATTGCTCTATCTGCTCTTCAATAGTACTTCCGCTTTCTAAAATTCGGATAGCCATTTCTTTTTTAGAATTTACCAAATCAAATGTAGAAGTAGCCCCTTTTATGTCTTCTAAGGTATATTCTTTTTTACCTGTTAAATTTTGCATCGCAACATCCGTATCTTTTAGCATACCTTGATATTGCATATATTGCTCTTGTCCTTTTTTAGCTTCGGCTAAATTATTTTCATAATCTTCTTCCAAGGCTTTAAAAGCCAAATAAGCCTCAGTATCTTTTTTCTTAATATCTACAGATGTTTTTCCCTCGTATTTAGGTTTTAAAGATCTGTACAATCTAGTAATCTCTAAAGTCTCATCATAGGTAGACCCTAAAAAGTTCCATCCATGAACATCATCAATAAATCCATTTTTATCATCGTCTTTACCGTTGCCAGCTATTTCTTTTTTGTTTACCCAAACCTTGCTTTTTAAATCTTCATGAGTAATATCGGATCCTGAATCTGTAACCGCTACAATTACAGGAACTGATTTTTTATTTTGTAAAAATTCATAGGCTTTTTCTATACTCATACCTGGAATAGAATCCGTTGCTAAATCTGAATGTGACCATGTGTTTAACTCTTGCTCTGCAAAAACCTTTTTAGCAGGTATGTTTATGGCTGCACTTTTCCCTTCTGGAATCGCAATATTATGAATAGAGCTACAACTTACTACAAATACTCCTAACGCTACAACGGCTGTATATCTTGTTAATTTCATGAATTAAATATTTCTTTAAATGTATATGTTTCTTTTAATCTTATTCCTTTTTCTGTTTGATGGACTGTACATATTTCATGATGTGCATCGTGCTGCATAAACAGCAAGTATTCATTATCTGCAGCTTCTTTCAAAAATAATTCTTTTTCCGACAATGTCAACAAAGGCCTAGTATCATACCCCATTACATAAGGCAAAGGAACATGACCTATTGTTGGCAATAAATCTGCCATAAAAACAACTTTTTTTCCTTTGTAATCAATCATCGGAATCATTTGTTTTTCTGTGTGACCATCTGCTAAAAATATGCCAAACCCCAATTCTGATGTTTGTAATTTTTGTTCACCATTAATTGCCACAAATTTTAACTGCCCACTTTCTTCTATTGGCACTATGTTTTCTGATAAAAAAGAAGCTTTTTCTCTTGCGTTGGGTTGTACAGCCCATTGCCAATGATTGGCATTGGACCAAAACGTAGCATTTTTAAATGCCGGTTCTAAAAACGTTCTGTCTTTGTTCCATTGAATAGCTCCACCAACATGGTCAAAATGCAGGTGTGTTAAAAAAACATCGGTAATATCATCTCTATGAAAACCGTATTTTGCTAAAGAAATATCTGTGGTAAAATCTCCCCAAGGGCTAATATGACTAAAGAATTTGTCATCTTGTTTGTCCCCTAAACCGGTATCAATTAAAATCAATCGTTCTCCATCTTCTATCAACAAAGAACGCATTCCAACATCTATTCTATTTGTAGCATCTGCCGGATTGGTTCGTTGCCAAATAGCTTTAGGTACTACACCAAACATAGCTCCTCCATCTAACTTAAAGTTTCCCGATTCTATTGGGTATAAAGTCATCTTAAATCAATTTGATATTAAAGATATAAAATGACTTTAGAAAGAGGTTTGATTTTATTAAAATATAACAGAAAAAGAAAAAAACTATAATTCTCCTTTTAACCAAAGTATTTGAAAAGGCTCTAAAGTGATAGAAGAACTTGTTATTTTTGATTCTGAACCAGATATTAAAATATTGGTTAACGGAAATGCTATCGTTTCTGGCAATTCACAAGTAATATTTGTGTCCGAAAAGTTATGTAGGGCTACAATTCTCTCTTTTTGATGCATACAATGTTGATCTACCACAAAAAGTGAGGTTCCTAAATCTAAAAACTCAAATTTCCCAAAAGGATTGAACGCAGGTTCATTTACACGAATAGAGATGATACGCTTATAACTATCTAACATTTTTTTAGACAAAGATCCTTGAGTTCCTAATTCTTTTTCTAACCAATCTATATGGTATTTTTCTCTATTAATAGTTCTGTTTACTCCGGAGTGTTTTACTCCATCATGATAATTTCTAGAACCTACCAAAGAATGAAAATAAACCCCAGGAACTCCTGGCATAGCTAACACCGTTACTTGTGCTAAAAACATACGTTTGTAACGAATTTCGTCCTCTTCATCAGGGTGAGTTAAAGCATCCATATAACTACAATTTAGCTCATATGGACTTTGACTTCCATCAGCATCTGTTTTGTAAGACACCAATCCTCCGTGACTTTTCACAACATCACCCACATAATTTACCTCAGCATCTGTTAAAATTCCTTTTACAGGTCTTAACCCTATTCCATCGTGACTGGCTGTAAAATTAAAAAAGCAAACTTTATCGCTAGGCAAGGTTAAGGTTTTTGCCCAGCCCATTAACGTTTCAGTATTTTTATTTAAAATGGAATGTACCAATAAAGGTGGCAATGCAAAATTATACACCATTTGAGCCTCATCTGATCCACTACCAAAATAAGATACGTTTTCGTGATGCGGTACGTTGGTTTCGGTAATTATAATTACTTCTGGAGCTACCTCATGTAGCACTTCTCTCATTAGCTGAATCAGCTCATGCGTTTGTTCTAAATGCACACATTCTGTTCCTATTTCTTTCCAAATAAAAGCAATGGCATCTAATCTTATTAACGTTGCTCCTTTTTCTACATAATAAAACAGGGCATCTAATACGTTTCTTAAAACCCGATGACTTTTGTAATTCAAATCAACCTGATCTTTGCTAAACGTAGTCCAAACGTGTCTAATTTTTCCGTTAGCATCTGTAAACTCGCTTAACAAAGGCAATGCTCTGGGTCTTACCACTTTGCTTAAATCTACAGAAGGGTCTACTTCTGTAAAAAAATCTTGAAAATAAGGATCATCTGCTAAAAAAGCTTTGAACCAATCTGAAAACTGAGAAATATGATTGATTACTCCATCAACCATTAATCTATAATCTCCACTAATTTGTTCAATTTCTCTCCACGAACCCATTTTAGGATCTACCGCCCCGTAATTCACTACAGAAAATCCGTCATCAGAAGAGTATGGGTAAAAAGGCAAAATGTGCACCGAATTTATAATTCCTTTTAAATGCTTGTCCATAAACCCTTTTAAAGTTTGTAAAGAGGGTTCATAATCTTTGTTTACCTGATCTCCGTAGGTAATTAAAATCACATCTTTTTCGCTTAATTGATACGGTTTTGATTGTATTCTAGATTTGTATTTAAAAATTAAATCGATAATACTATCTACAGCTCTATCTGCTACTTCTGGCGGATATAATTTATGTAATCGCTTATTTATTGTGTGGTCTTTGTCGGAAATATGTTTCATTACTCATTGTCTTTTTTAACGTAGTTCACAAATTTTTCAGAAAAGTCTGGCATTACAGATCTTACGGTAATCCATGAGGATAACGAATGTGTTCCCATAGGATCTTCATAAAATTCAGAAGCAGCTTCTTTTATAGCATTCTGAAAAGCTTCTACTGCTTTTATTTCTTTTTCTCTGGTATACTCTAATGCATTTAGTTTACTTAAAGCGTTGTATTTAGAAATCTCAAATCTAGATTCTTGAAAATAAGTAGCCAACAAAGTTTTAAAAGAGGCTTCAGAAAACACAATCCCTTCTTGGGCTAAAACTCTAAACAACGTTTTGGCAATATCTTTAGACATTTTATAAATTCCAGAACCCGAAGCTTGATCTCCCAAATCTTGATGTTTATGCTCATAGGTTTCCATAATCTCCGTTTGACAAATTCTTTTGTTAGAGGTGTTTTTATACACTTCACTTAACGTAGAAACTTCTAACCCCCAAGTAGGAGAAATCCCAATACCTCTAGCTAAAGATCTTATAAAAGAAAACTCTCCAGACAATGAGTATCTAAAACTCCCCATATAATCTAAATATTTACTTTCTCCGTATACTTTAGCTAAAGAATTCACCAAAGGTGTATACAACAATCGAGTTGCTCTACCGTGTAGTTTGTTAGTTACTCTAGAGTAAAATCCTTTGTTAAATTCAAAATCTAAAGCAGGGTGTACAATAGGGTAAAACAATCTAGCAGGTATTTCTCTACTGTAATTTACAATATCACAATCGTGTAACGCAAAGGCATAAGCATCTTTATCTGCCAAAGCATAACCAATCATTGTCCAAACGTTTCTTCCTTTTCCTGGCGTTTGTAAACCTGGAAACCCCTCTGCTGTTAAATCGGCATACAGTTCTTGAATTTTAGGGCCATCGTTCCACAAAACATCTACTTTACAAGGCAAAACAGACATTAGCTCCTTAACCTCTTCAAACTGCTCTTTTGTAGCTTGATCTAACCCTAAAATAATTTTATATAAATATTTTACACTTTTTAACTCCTCTATAATATTGTGCATTGCAGGAGTTTCAAACTCAGAATACAGTGCAGGTAACATTAACAACATTCCTCTTCTTTTGCTAAAACCTTCTAATTCGCTTTCTAAATCTTCTAATGTTCTATCTCCTAAGTTTTGAAGTGTTGTAATCACTCCATTCTGAAAAAAATCTGCCATACTTTTCTTTATTTTTTTATAATTATTATAAAATCCATCACATTGGTACCCGATATTCCTGTAACAAAATCGTACCCTAATTCTTTAAAAAAAGTATTGCTATCACTATTTTTTAAGGATGCTTGTGGATCTAGTTTTTTCTTTTTTATCAATTCATAAATATCATAATCTACAAAAGCACCTGTCGCTTTTGATCGTCCATCAATACCATCGCTACCTGCACTTAAAACTGTTATTTTTTGGTTAATACAATCACTAAGCAATAATCTTAATGCTAATTCCTGATTTCTACCTCCGTAACCATCTCCTGTCACCACAGTTGTGGTTTCACCACCAAACAGCAAACAAAAACTATTGTATTGTTCATCGTATTTTTTAATTTCATCACATATAAATTCAGTTGCTTTTTCTGAACTCATTTCTAAAGTAGTTGTTATAATTTCTGTTTTTTCTACCTTAGAGTTCATATACATTTTTGCTTCTTGTAAAGCAATTTCATTATTCCCAATAATATGATGTGGAAACTTTCCATTGTTCATTGGTGCTGAACCAATCGTATGTAAATCGTCTCCAATTACATCACTCAACACCAACACTTCACCTTTTGCTTTTATATAATTGGCTAGTTTTCCTCCTTTGATTTCAGAAATTGATTTTCGAACAGTATTTAAAGCTTTTATATCTATTCCCGATGTTAAAAGAGCTGCCGATATTTTAGTAAAATCATCTAAAGTTAATCCGTTAATCGGTTTTTCTATCATAGCAGAAGCTCCACCAGACAATAGGAAAACAAAGACATCATTCTCTGTTAATTCCGACACTCCATTGATCAACATTTCTGCTGCTTCTATACTTTTATCAGACACTAACGGATGCGTAGACGTAAAGTGTTTTGCGTATTTTAATTTTCCTACAGAAGTAGAAATAACGACTCCTCCTGCAATTTTATCTTTTAAAATAGCTTCGCATTCTTTTGCCATATCAAAAGCAGCTTTTCCTACTCCAAAAACAAAAAAACGAGAATTGTTGTTAAGCACATAATCATTCCCTACAAGAGTAATTACATTTTCCAGAACAGATACGTTGTCTTTTATTAAAGAAACTGCTTTTACTTTTCGCAAAGCTTTGTTATATATTTTTTCTAATTCTTTTTTATACATTTTTTAGCACCATTTCATTCCAACCCTTAGCTCCTTTAAAACTAGATTTCTGCAAATCGGAATTTGTTAAACTTATATATTCTCCTTTATGATTTTGAATGGCAATGGGTACATCTACACTATTTAGCAAGGGCACATCGTTTTGTCCATCTCCCAATCCTATAGATTTTACTTTTTCTTTGTATATCTTCTCAAAAATTTCTGCGCACTTTTCAACCGCTTTCCCTTTGTCTTGATTTTTTCCTATTAAATGATAAAATCGTCCTCCTTTGGTAATTTTTAATTCATTTTCTGAAGCTAGTTTTTCCAAAATATCTAGCGCAGCTTCTTCCTTTAAAACAAAAGGTTCTGTAAAATCTCTAATCTTAGATAATTTTGCACTTTCTAGAGGTAGTCCTGTATATTTTACAACCTCATCATCTGTCATATCACTAAAACCCAACATTCCAAACTGCTTTTTACAAGCATTGTAAAATTTTAAAACTTGTGAATATGCAACTCCTAATTGTAGAACATAATAATCTTCAAAGGCAGTTAAAAAAGAAAAATCAAACCCTTTGTAGTTTTTAGGAATAAACAAAGCTGCTCCATTTTCTACAATAAAAGGTTCTTTAATAGCTACTTTTTGTTGCAACAATTCAACTTCTATTTTTGTTTTACTTGTGGTAAATATTAACGGAATTTCTTTTTTAAAAATACACGCTAAAGCCTCTGACGATGCCTCAAAAGAATAATCATCGTGGTTTAAAAAAGTTCCGTCTAAATCTGTAAATATAACTGTCTTCATAATTGATGTTCAAAAACATTAAATAAGAATCCTATTTTAAAAAACAGTCCCAGATTCTTATTAAAAGCAAAAAAATTGCTTTTTGACTTGACTTAAAGTATAAAGCTAAGACATTATGAAACAATTAGTCCTGCCAAAAAACAGGATTTAGAATGAGATTTGCGTAAACGTGACAATTCATTATTATTATTCAACTAGAAAAAACGCATTAAGAAATAGGTCTAAAAACAAAAAACCATCACTAAAAAGTGATGGTTTTACTTAGAGGTGTCGAGCGGATTCGAACCGCTGTAACTGGTTTTGCAGACCAGGGCCTAGCCACTCGGCCACAACACCCTAATTAGGATTGCAAATTTATATAAAAATGTACATTCTACAATACACTTTTCTATTTTTTTTAACCTCTTATCTTTTTTTTGTCATTTCTATAGTTACCGCAGCTACATCCCCTCCAATTGGTGGATTTAATTTAGACAAAGCCACAGTTGCTTCTTCAATTAATGTAATTTCTTTTAGCAGTCTTACCAACACTCTTTCTACCACATGCTCTAACAATTCTGAACGTTGCAACACCTCTTCTTCTACTATTTTATTAATATGCACATAATCTACTGTATCTGCTAATTTATCAGATATTGCAGACGTGCTTAAATCTGCTTTTACAGCAACATCTACTCGGTAGTGAGAACCAATTTTAGCTTCTTCTTCTAAACATCCGTGATTGCTGTATATTCTAATATTCTGAACTCTAATAATTCCCATTTCTTGTCTTTTGGAAACACAAATCTATAACAAAGGTTTTAAACTTTTTAACATTTTATCATAATCCTCAGGAGTATCTATATCCACAATTTCTTTCTCTATTAAAAAATCAGAAACAATAGATTCATATTTTTTCAATATTGATTTTGCTCCGTTATCACTAGACAACAAAGTTAATTCTTTAAAAAAATAATGCTCAAAAACAACAGGAACTCCCGTGTAATTATAACAAGCTGTTACCGTAATTTTATTTTTATTATTAAAATGATGTCTTAAAATTTGTTGAAGATCATCGGCTTTAATATTTGGCTGATCTGCCAACAAGAGCATTACTCTTTTGTATTTATTTGTTTGTTGAATTTGAGACACTCCAAAAGCAATAGAACTCCCAATTCCCTTTTCCCATTCTTTATGTTCTATTACATTAACAGAAAGGCTTCTTATTTTTTTTAAGATAGATTTATAATTTGCTCCCAACACAACAAATACATTTTCTGTAGAAACTTGCAACACCTGCTTAATGGCATGGGTTAACAAAACATCGGTTTTAAAAGACAACAATTGCTTGGGAGTTCCCATTCTTTTTGAAGCTCCTGCTGCCAAAATTAAAAAAGCCGTATTTTCTATCATTTTACACAGACACGTTACAAGTATTCCTTTTTTATAAACATTTTACTGATTTCTTTTTGATTGTTAAAATAATCTCAGAAACAATAGAAACCGCAATTTCTTGTGGAGTTACAGATCCTATATCCAATCCTGTTGGGCCATGAATAAGTGCTAAAAATTCTTCAGAAACATCTAAATCCTCTTCAATTAAAGCATTTAACAATTGCTCTTTTCTTTTTTTAGCTCCCAACAAACCTATATACACAGGCCTCTTGTTTTTTATACTTTTTAAAAACAATAAATCTTTTGCATAATTATGATTCATCAATACAATTGCCGTTTCATCATCAATCAACAAGTCTATCTCTTTTTCTTCTTCCAAATTGATAATCTTTTTAGTTCCAATAAACTTATCAATAGATTTTAATATTTTACCCGTATTTACAACCGTAACTTCCCAACCTAAAAAAGAAGCTTGCTGACTTAAACTGTTTGCATCGTGCTCTATACCTATGATATACAATTGAAATATAGGTTCCATTTTTTGACGAAAACAATTAAAAAAATCAGTTCCTTTTTTAACGTTTGATATTGGATATTCTTCGTCTTCAAACTGAATAATTGTTCTTCCTTCTTCAGAAAATTCATCACCATAAAAAGTAACCAATTCAAAAGATGTTCTATTTACAAACGATTCTTGAATTTTAACAAGCACCTCATCTTCAATCTCTAATTTCTCTAACAACAAATACAACGTTCCTTCACAACCTAAACGGTAACGACCATCATAACTCATCAGCTTAGATTGGCCTGTTGCAAATACCGATTCTGATTGACGAACCACTTCTTTTTCTACACAACCACCACTTACAGCTCCAACAATTTGTTGATTTTGGTGAATTAACATTCGCACACCTTCTTTTCTATAAGATGAACCATTAACCGACACTAAAGTAGCTAACACTGTACTTTTAGAAAGTGATTTTGCTTGTGAATAAGCTGTAATTATTTGTTTAAATTCATGAGTCATGAAATATCTAACTATTTAACCCATTGGTTACAAATGGATGTTTTCTTAATCTATTTCCCGTAGCTGCATAAATTGCATTTGCCAATGCAGCGGGTGCTGGTGGTAAAGTAGGCTCTCCCATACCTGTTGGAGCTTCATCACTTTTTATAAATGAAACGTGAATTTCTGGAGCTTCTTTTAAACGAATCAATCTATATTGATGAAAATTGGTGTTTTGTGCCACTCCCTTTTCTACAATTTGTTCGCTATACATAGCATGTCCTATTCCGTCTATAATTCCACCTTCTGCTTGTGCTTGTGCACCTAAAGGATTCACTACAATTCCGCAATCTACTGCACAATATACTTTGGTTACCACAGGTTGATGGTCTTTAATTTCTACCTCAGCAATTTGAGCTACATGAGAATTGTGACTGTAGTAAGCACTAAATCCTTGGTATACTCCTTTTTTAGAGGTTCCAAAATTAGCATCCGCCACTACTTTTTTAATCACCGCTTGCATTCTATCAGGAGAATATTGCATGTTTTTATCCTTGTGATTTTTAGCATTTTCCAACAAATCTAATCGTAATTGAACAGGGCTAGTATTTAATTCTATAGCTAATTCATCAAAAAAGCTTTGTTCTGCAAAAGCCAATATATTACAAATAGGAGCTCGCCAAGCAAAACAAGTTACCTTACTTTTTATTCTATGAGTTTCTATTAATAAATTATCAACAGCACCTGATGGAAAAAAATCTGCTCGCATTTTATTAACCGTTGCATTTACAGAAGCCTCTTGTAAATGATACCCTGTAACTTTTCCGTTTTTTATAGCTGCCTTGATTTTATATTTTACTTTAGGCCTATACAAACCTGCTGTCATATCATCTTCTCTAGTATAAACTAATTTTACCGGTTTTTTAATTTTATCAGAAATTAATGCAGCTTCTATCACATAATCTCCTTTTAATCTTCTACCAAAACCACCACCAATTCTACACATTTCTAAAGTTACCTCACTCACCTCTCTTTTTAAAATTCTAGCAACCTGATTAGCTGTTCCTTCTGGAGTTTGTATAGGTCCTTTTAATTCAATTTTACTAGGAGTTACGTTAGCAAAAAAGTTCATAGGCTCCATGGTATTGTGCGCTAAGAAAGGAGCTTCGTAAACTCTTTCTACTACTTTGTCTGCTTTGCTAAAAGCCTCTAAGACATTACCATCTTCTCTTATTTTTTTAAACTCCCCAGACTCAAAAGCTTTGTCCATTTGAGCATCAAAATAATTGGAATCTTCTTTTTTATTTACCTCGTCATAAGTTGCGGTTACTTGCTTTTTACCTTTAAACGCAGCCCAAGTATCGGTTGCAATTACAGCTATATTGTTCCCAATACGAATTACCTCTAAAACTCCTTTTACTTTTAAAGCTTCCGAATCATCTATATTGATTAGTTTTTGCCCAAATGCTGGCGGATGAATAATAGAAGCATACACCATTCCCTCTTCAAAATAATCCATTCCGTACAAAGAATCTCCTTGGGTTATTTTAAAATTATCAACATTCCTGGCTTGTTTTCCTATAATTTTAAAGTATTTTGGTTCTTTTAAAGTGACTTTAGTTGGCACTTCTAATTTGGCTGCTTTTACAACCAAATCTCCATATCCTATTTTTTTTCCGTTAGGATGAATTACAAATCCACTATTTGTTTTACAATCACTCGCATTCACATTCCACTCTATAGCAGCAGCGTTTATCAACATTTGTCTTGCCGTGGCACCTGCTTCTCTTAAATGCATCCAAGAATAACGAATAGATTGACTTCCTCCTGCTACTTGCCTTTTAAAATTAGCAGTATCCAAATTGGCTTGTTTTACACTTACATTTTCCCAAACAACATCTAACTCTTCTGCCACAATCATAGGCATAGATGTTTTTACACCTTGCCCAATTTCTGGATTTGGTGCATAAATAGTCACCATTCCATTGTTGGCTATTTGTATATAAGCATTAAAATTATTGTAGTTTAAAGACTCTAGATCGTTGGGCATTTTAGAACTTATATCACTTGCCTGTAAATAATTAACTCCAAAAATAATTCCTGTTCCTGAAAGCAAAGACACCTTTATAAAGGTTTTTCTGTCCATTTTATTTTTTAATGTTTTCATTTATTTAGTTTTTTGAGTGATTTCAACAGCTTTTTCTACCGCTTTTTCAATTCTTTTATAGGTAGCACATCTACAAATATTTCCGTGCATAGCATCTTTAATTTCATTTTTAGTAGGGTTTTTATTTTCTGCTAAAAAAGAAGAAGCTGCCATAATTTGTCCTGCTTGACAGTAGCCACATTGTGGTACATCTATATCTCTCCATGCAATTTGTACAGGATGGTTATTTTGATCAGACAAACCTTCTATAGTGGTAATTTTAGAATCACCCACCGCAATTACAGGAAACAAACAACTACGAATAACAGTTCCATTTAGATGCACAGAGCACGCTCCACACTGACCAATTCCACAACCAAATTTAGTACCAACCAAATGTAAATGGTCTCTTAACACCCAAAGTAGCGGAGTGTCTTGATCCACATCAACCTTATATACTTTATTATTTACTGTTAACTTAAATTGCATAATTGTTGTTTTAAATTTAATAAAATGGAATGCCTTTAAACGTTCATCACTAAAAGAACAATTTTAATACCAATACAACATTCTCAGATGGTTAAATTATAAAATCATATGTTCTTAGATAAATCGTATATAGACAACTTTTTAACATATTTCAACTTCAAACTATAATATCATCGTATTTGTTCAGTTTTCTGTAAATTTGCAGACTTAATAACTGATTATTTTTGTTGAAATGGTAGAAAAAAAATCATTGAATTTTATAGAACAAATTATAGAAGAAGATTTGGCTAATGGATTGGATCCAAAGAATCTTAGATTCCGTTTTCCACCAGAACCAAATGGATATTTACACATTGGGCATGCTGCTTCTATTTGCTTAAACTTTGGATTGGGAGAAAAATACAACGCTCCTGTAAACTTGCGTTTTGACGACACCAACCCTGCCAAAGAAGAGCAAGAATATGTTGATGCTATTAAGCGTGATGTAGCTTGGTTAGGTTTTAAGTGGGATAAGGAATTGTATTCTTCTGACTATTTTCAACAATTATATGATTGGACTGTAGAGATTATTAAAGCAGGTAATGCTTATGTAGACTTACAATCATCCGAAGAAATTGCCAAGCAAAAAGGAACTCCTACAGAGCCTGGTGTTGCGGGTCCTTACAGAGATACTCCTATTGATGAAAATCTAGCTTTATTTGAAAAAATGAAGAATGGTGGATTTAATGAAGGGGAAGCTATTTTACGTGCTAAAATAGACATGCAGCATAACAACATGCATATGCGTGATCCTATTATGTATCGTGTGCTTAAAAAAGCTCACCACAGAACTGGAAACGATTGGGTTATTTATCCTATGTATGATTGGACTCATGGTGAATCTGATTACTTAGAACAAGTTACACACTCTTTGTGTACATTAGAATTTAAGAGTCATAGAGATTTATACGAATGGTATTTAGCACAAGTAGCTACTACTGACAACACACAGCCTAAACAACGTGAATTTGCGCGTAGAAACATTAGTTATACCGTAATGAGCAAACGTAAATTACTACAATTGGTTCAAGAAAATATGGTATCTGGATGGGATGATCCTCGTATGCCTACCATTTCTGGACTAAGACGTAGAGGTTATACTCCTAATTCTATAAGAAAATTTAGCGAAATTGCCGGAATTTCTAAAAGAGACAACGTAACAGATGTTGCTTTGTTAGAGTTTTGTATTAAAGATGAATTAAATAAAACAGCCCCACGTGTAATGGCTGTTTTAGATCCTATAAAATTGATAATTGATAATTATCCTGCTGACAAAGAGGAAATCTTAATTGCAGAAAACAACCCTGAGGATGAAACCGCAGGAGAAAGAGAAGTTCCTTTTTCTAAAGAGCTGTTTATAGAAAGAGAAGATTTTAGAGAACAAGCCAATAAAAAATTCTTTAGATTAAAAATTGGTGGAGAAGTTCGTTTAAAAAATGCATATATTATCAAAGCTGATTCGGTTGAAAAAGACGAAAACGGAAACATTACTGTTGTTCATTGTACAGCCGATTTAGACTCTAGATCTGGATCTGGAACCGAAGCTAGTCAACGTAGAGTAAAAGGAACCATTCACTGGGTAAGTAGTAAACACGCTGTAAAAACACAAGTGCGTTTGTACGATCGTTTGTTTAAGGATGAAGCTCCTGACAGTCATAAAGACATAGATTTTAAACAATTTATCAACCCAAACTCTTTAAAAACCATTACTGCTTTAGTTGAACCAAGTTTGTTAACGTCTAAACCAGGAGACAGATTTCAATTTCAACGTAAAGGGTATTTTTGTGCAGATACAAATAGTACTTCTAACCAATTGATATTTAACCGTACCGTTGGACTGACAGATTCTTGGGCTAAAGAAGAAAAGAAAACGGCTGCTCCTGCAAACGATGCTTCTTATGATACTATTATTGTTTTAGCAGGTAAACATTTAAAAGCTCGTAATAATGATGATAGAAATTCGATTCTATCAGAAATTGAACCTTTGGCAACACAGGTAAATAAAGAAGTGTTAGCTACCAAACTAAACGATGCTATTGCCAACAAAGATGTATTGGCTGGTTTATTAACCCTTAAATTTACAGGCATAACATCTCCTGAAGAGAAAGCTTTTATAGCCAAATCTTTAGGGATGAAGAATGGTTCTATAAAACTAGAAGCTATTAACATTACCATTACTGATGCTGAATTGTTGCTAGAAAACAAAACCTTGCTAGAAACTATTTTAGCCGAAGAAAAAAGTCCTTTTATTAAAGAGATTATAGAAAAGGCTTTAACATAAACTTTAAACAAAAAATAGCACCGATAAAGCTATTTATCAGTGCTAGTTTATTTAGTAAAATAAGTGTCGAAAACGACTTGTGTTTATAATTCCCTGCTCGATACAAAATTTATTTTTATTGCATTTCAATAATTTTTACAGACGTAAGAACTATTTATCTAGTGACAATTGCTTTGTAATTTTTGTTACTAATCATCGACTTAATAACAAGTAAATTTGAAATAGAAAACCTAAAAACAACAACAATGATACAAACAATTACAAAACAAGATTTTTTAGAAAAAGTATTTGATTTTGAAAAATCACAAGAATGGGAATTTGCTGGTGATGTTCCTGCTATTATTGATTTTTATGCCGACTGGTGTGGACCTTGTAAAGCAGTTGCTCCTGTTTTAGAACAATTAGAAAAAGAATACGATGGTAAAATAAATATTTACAAAGTAGACACGGAAGCTGAACAAGAATTGGCAGGTGCATTTGGAATTCGCTCTATTCCTTCTTTGTTATTTTGCCCTAAAGGAGAAAAACCACAAATGGCTCAAGGTGCTTTGCCTAAGCAGCAATTTGAAGAATTGATAAAGACTGTGTTAAAAGTTGAAAAATAATCATCAACAATATTAAAACAAAAAAAGCCTCACAGTTGTGAGGCTTTTTTTTGAATTTTATGTTTGTATTATATTTTAATATTGACACCTACATAAGGTCTAACTTGATTTACGGTTCCAAAAGTACCATCCTCTTTTTCTGCATAGGTCCATTGGTAATCTACACCTGCTTCTAAAAACTTATTAATTCTATAAGTTACTAAAATATTTGCCAACGCTCTAGAATCAAATTTAAAAGTATCTCCTAAATCAGACAATTGTCCTTTTACATATTTACCTCTAGCTCTAAAATTTGCAATTTCTTTGGTTTGTAAATTTAATCCAACAATGGCTCCTCTATTACTGTTTTCTAAATCGTCTGGTAAAATTAATTCTCCTTCAATCTTTACCAATCCTAAAATTTCACTTCCTAAACGACCATAAATACCTTGAGATTTTTCTGCTCCCACCAATTCAGTTAATCTAGCATCTTTGTTAATTTCATAAGCAAAGTTAAAAAACTGTGGAATGTAGTTTTCTCCATACCATTGTCTTTCTATTCTGGCATTTAAATGAAACACGTTGGCTACAAATCTAAATTGAGCTTCTACTCCTGTAGCAAATCCACTACCATCATCATAAGTAGTTCCATTATAATTTGTAGGATTGTTAACAACATTGTCTGCCAAAGCATCGTTTTCATGTAGCTTAGCATATTGTGCATCCCAGGTTAATTTTAACAACGCATTTTTTAATAAAGTGACACCAACATCTACTCCAACAGCACTATTTCCATCTCTTGTAAACGTAGTTGTGCTAGTAACACCTGCCTCTGTATCTTCTTCAAAATTATCTTTATCAGACACATAACTAACTCCCAACTCTAATGTTTTTAAAATAGGAATACTGGTTTTTGCCAAGGGCTTGTAATAAGGTCTTAAGGCTAATAATTTTTGAGTTCCATCAAAATTAACATCACTGTATATAGCCTCTAACCCAATTGTCTTTTTAAAAATTAAATCAGCACTAATACCAACCTTACGTCTTTCAAAAGAAATGGCATTGCTATAATTACCCACAAGTGAACCAAAACCAAGTTGTTCCCCAGTCATATCTCCTAGTTTTACATACACCGCATCTTTTTTCTTTTGCCCGTAACGCAAGTAACGAACCATTCTTAATACTCCAACACCATTATTAAACTCCTCAGTTCTTAGTTCACCATTTTCGGCATTAAACAACAAAGGAACATCTAATCCTAATCCAAATTTACCTATAGAAAATTCTGGTTGGACTCTAAATCCAATAAACGTTTGTTCTCCAATGGTAGTAACTCCAAGGTTAGCTGCCAAAGTATTTTCTTTATCAAAAGAACTTTCAAACTCATCTTGAGCATATCCAAATTGAACAAAAATAATTGCTAATAAAACAATTCTGATTGTAGTTTTCATAGTTATCGTGTTTAGTTTTAACATATGTTAAAACTAAAAAAAATTATAATAACCACAAGGTTATTTTTATGTTTCCACTTTTTTCTATTCTAGAATTCCGTCGAACTAGAAATCTTATATTTGCAAGCTAAAGTTATTTATATGCTAGCTATTCAGAATGTTTCTTATGCTTACACCAAAGGCAAATCGATACTTAAAAATATCAATTTTAATGTAAAGCAAGGAGAATATGTAGCACTTTTGGGAGAAAGTGGTTGTGGAAAAAGCACCTTGCTTGAAATCATTTATGGATTGATGGATCTTAAAGAAGGAACTATTTTTTATGGGGATAAAAAATTATTGGGACCTAAATTTAATATTATTCCAGGGCATCCGTTTATGAAATATTTGGCTCAAGATTTTAGTTTGATGCCTTTTACCACTGCTGCAGAAAATGTAGGTGAATTTTTATCTAACATTTACAAGGAAAAAAAACAGGCCAGAGTAAAAGAATTATTAGAGGTGGTAGACATGAGCGATTTTGCCAATACAAAAGTAAAAAACCTAAGTGGCGGACAAAAACAACGTGTTGCCATTGCCAGAGTTTTAGCCAAAGAGCCTAAAATTTTATTACTAGATGAACCTTTTAGTCATATTGATAATTTTAGAAAAAACAATTTAAGAAGACGTTTGTTTACCTATTTAAAAGCACAAAAAATATCTTGTATTGTTGCTACTCACGATAGTACAGATGCGCTTTCTTTTGCAGACACCATCCATATTATTAGAAATACTAACATTATTGCTAGTGGAACTCCAAAAGAAATTTATGAAACCCCCAATTCGGTTTATGTTGCTTCCTTTTTTAACGAAGTGAATGAAATTCCATACAAACTACTTAATATTCAGAAAAAAGGGACTGCTGTTCTGTATCCTGAGCAGCTTAAAATTGTAGAAAAATCAGATCTAAAAGCAACCGTTTTAAACAGTTATTTTAAAGGTTCTTTTTATCTAATAGAAGTAAAATTCCATCAGCAACAAATAATTATAGCTAGCCATAAAGAACATACCAAAGGAACTTTACTAAATATTAGTCTTTAATAGTTGTTGTTTTTAAAACTGCTTCTAACTCAAACATAAAATCACGCTTGTTTACAGATGGAGCATAGTTAAAACCTTCTACAACCACTACTCTATTATTCTTTTTATCTATAATAGAATAGTTTAAAAACGGCCCTGCGTTAAATGCTCCAAACACCTCCCAAGTACCTCGGGTTTCATAAGCTTTTTTACCATCTATTCTTATTTCTTTTACTACAGGAGTTCTAGCAGCTTCGGTAATCATGTACATTTTATCTACATTATTACCTCTAATGTATGCTTTACCAACTCTATCTCTATTTTTGATTATCTGCTCTAAAACAGGCTTGCTGTCATCAAACATAGGTGCTTCATAAGCAAGTAAATTATTGGTTTGATCTCCATTGGCAATTCCTCCAGATATGTGACTTCTCATCCACATAAAAGAATTTAGAGTATCCATAACCACTCTATACTTGTTAGGAATATCCATTTTTACTCCCAAACCAGATAAGGCTTTTATTTTAGTTGCAATTTTATTTTTTCTGTTTTCTTTCTGTATGGTCTTAATATCTTCATTTTTAAAAACATCAATCATTTCTGGACCTTTAGAAGCTATTAAAGCAACCAATTCATCAACAGTAGCTGCTTTTAATTCTACAATAGTTTGTGGTTTAGCATACTTATCTTTTGTGGTTCTAAAAGTTTCTTTATCGGATAATTGCAACACCAATAAATTTCTACTATGCTGAAACATTTTGTTAAATGCTTTTGGTGGAATGGTAGATATGTTAAATTGAAATTCGGGCTGTGGCAAACCTATCATAGGCTCTGCTATTAACTCTTTAAAAGCTTTTCCGATTTTACCTTTCCAATGTTGAGGTTCTACAACTACAATAATATGATTAATTCTACCCGTAGATTCAGGAATCATATAACTATTATCTTGTTTTTCTTTTCCTTCTTTACCTCCACAGGCAATTAATAAAACGAATGCTAAAAAAGTAATTATTTTTTTCATAGTGTTTACATTTCATAGATAACCAATTGGTTTCCTAGTTTTAAATTATTACTCCCCCAAAGATTATTCCAAGATCTTACTGCTGTAACTGTTACATTGTATTTTTTAGAAATATCCCAAAGGCTATCTCCATTTACCACCGTATGATATGTTTTTGTTCCTTTTTTAGGAACTTCTATTTTGGTTATTTTTTTAACAGGTTTTGGTTTGGCAACCGTGTAGTTTAATCTTTTAGGGTAAATAGTTAAGTACTGCCCCACTTTTAAATTAGTAGATCTTAAGGTATTCCATTTTTTAAGATCTCTTACATAAACTCCATGTCTCTCTGCTATTAATCCTAAATAATCTCCAGATTTTACTCGGTAACGTATACGTTGACTCATTTCGAAATACTGAGGCAATGGTTTTTCTCTTTCATTTGCCTGAGCTGTTGCATATTCATACACCTTATCTTCATTGTCTACAAAAGCCAAAGCATCTTTTAAAGGCAATGCTAATTTGTAATTTCTACCTTTCACATAAGGCACAATATTTAGCTTATATGATGGATTTAAAAATTCTAACAATTCTATATCCGTTCCCACCATATCATTTACTTGCTGAAACGTTAGCAATTGTTTTACCTGAATACTATCAACTTCAAATTGATGAATTCTAGGTTGTTCTTTATAAATATTGTGTTCTTTAGCATATTCAAAAATATACATAGTCGCATAAAAGGCAGGCAAGTAACCCGCTGTTTCCTTTGGTAAAAAAGGTCTAATATTCCAATAATTAGTTCTGTTTCCAGATCTTCTAATAGCTTTAGAAACATTTCCTGGACCCGAATTATAAGCTGCCAATGCTAAATCCCAATCGTTAAAACTATGATACAACTGTTCTAGATATTTACAAGCTGCTTTTGTAGATTTTACAGGATCTTGTCTTTCATCTACATAAGAACTTACTTTTAAATTAAACATTTTACCCGTTTGATACATAAACTGCCATAACCCTGTTGCTCCCACTCTAGATTTTGCTCTAGGTTTTAATGCAGATTCTACAATGGCTAAGTATTTAATTTCTAACGGAATTTCGTATTGAGCTAATTGTTCTTCAAAAAACGGAAAATAATATTCCGCTCTGGCCATCATTTGTGGATAGTATTTCTTTCTATACTTTAAATAACTTTTGATCATTCTTTCCAACTCAATATTGTATTCAATATGAAAAGGAGTTTTCTCGTTCAAACGAGTTAATCTATATTTTAATGTATCTGTAGATAAATCTTCTGATAAAAAACGATCATCTTCTACAGGCGTTAAATTTTCAAATAAACTGTCTGACAAAGAAGATTTATATAAGTTCTCCATCCAAAGGCGGTCTATTTTTTCTATTTCCTCACTTGCAATAGCATCTTTATATTCTTGAACCGTTACGGCTATCTCCTGATTGACATTTGCCAAACTATCTATCTCTTTTTGAGCAAATACAGAACTACTTAACAATACTATTACAAAACCTAACTTCATCAATCTACCCATTAAAATACTACTCGTTTAATAATTTTGTAACCTCATCTAAATTAGGAGATAACACTATTTCTATTCTTCTATTTTTGGCTTTCCCAGCATCTGTTGTATTCGCTGCAACAGGAATATATTCACTACGACCTGCAGCAGTAATTTGCTTTGGAGATACATTTTGATCTTGTAAAATTCTAACAATTGCAGTCGCTCTTTTTACAGATAAATCCCAGTTATCTTTAATAACACCACCATGGTAAGGATCGTTATCTGTATGTCCTTCAATCAACACATTAATGGTAGGATTTTTTTCTAATACTTTTGCCAATTCCACTACAGCAGGTTTTCCGTTTACACCTACATCCCATCTACCAGATTGGAATAACAGTTTGTTTTCCATAGAAACATAAATTTTTCCATCTCTATTTTCAACAGTTAATCCTTTACCCTCAAAACTAACCAAGGCTTCACTAATGGCACTTTTTAATTTTTGCATTGCTGCTTCTTTACTCGCAATTAAAGCCTCTAAATCGGTAATTCTTTGTGATCTAGAATCTAAAGCTGCTTTTAATTTTGTCAATTTAGCTTCTTCTTGCAGTAATTTATTTTCTTTAGTTTCTAACTCCGATAAAAGTGTTTGATTTTCGTTTATTTTAGAGTTAATTGTTGAGGAACTATTTGTAGACAAGTCATCATAAGATTCTTGAAGTTTATTATATCTACCCATGATTGCATCAATCTCATCATTTAATTTTTTTGATTGATTGTTGTAATATAATTGTTCTTGTTTTAAATCTCTTAACTCTTTGGACATTCCAAATTTATCTTTGATTAACTCATCATTTTGAGTCACTAAATCTGAACTTGTATCTCTTAATCTATCGTACTTATCTGATAATTCTGTAAACTGTTTTTTGGTTACACAACTTGTTAAAACAGTAAGAGTTAAAACGGTAAATAAAATTTTTTTCATCTGATGAATTTATTTAGATATTTCTACAACTATTGGGCAATGGTCTGAATGTTTTGCTTCTGGCAAGATATAAGCTCTTTCTAATCTATCTTGTAAATTTTGAGTTACCATATGGTAATCAATCCTCCATCCTTTATTATTATTTCTAGAGTTGGCTCTATAGCTCCACCAAGAATAATGATGTGGTTCTTTGTTAAAATGTCTAAAACTATCTATAAAACCACTGTCTATAAATTTGCTTAGCCATTCTCTTTCTACTGGTAAAAATCCTGATGTATTTTTGTTCTGTTTAGGATTGTGAATATCTATTTCTGTATGACAAATATTATAATCTCCACAAATAATTAAATTGGGAACTTCTTTGCGCAACTCCGTTACATATTCCAAAAACTCATCCATAAAAGTGAATTTAAAATCTAAACGAGCATCGTTGGTTCCAGATGGTAAATACAAACTCATTACAGAAAAGGTATCATAATCTACACGTAAATTTCTACCTTCAAAATCCATAGATTCTATTCCCGTTCCGTATTCCACATGGTTTGGTTCTTCTTTACACAATATGGCTACACTACTGTATCCTTTTTTTTGTGCCGAAAACCAATAATTGTATTTATATCCTAAGTTTTCAAATACACTAAGATCTAATTGTTCTTTGTGTGCTTTGGTCTCTTGCAAGCATAAAATATCTGGGTTGGCAACTTCTAACCATTCCAAAAAGCCTTTTTTTAAGGCAGCTCTAATTCCATTTACATTATAGGATATAATTTTCATATCTAAGTTTCTTAAAAGTCAGGATTTGTTTCTATTAAAGAGCTTTCTCCGTCTTCATCAACGGACGAATTACAATCAATTGCTATACCAAAGTCTTCGGGTTGTTCAAAATCTTCTTGACTAATATTTAAAGATTCATCTGCATAACATTTTTTCATAAATAAAGCCCATGTAGGTAAAGACATACTTGCTCCTTGTCCATAGGTAATTCCAGCAAAGTGTGTAGATCTTTCTTCTCCTCCTGTCCAAACTCCTACTGCTAAATTAGGCACTACTCCCATAAACCAACCATCAGATTGGTTTTGTGTTGTTCCTGTTTTTCCTGCTATTGGATTGGTAAATTGATATGGATATCCTGTAGCAACATTCTCTGGGTATTTTCCCCATTTACCACGTAGCCTTACTCCAGATCCTTCCATAGTTACTCCTTTTAGTAAATCCAACACTGCATAAGCAGCTTCTTCACTCATTACTTCTTCAGACTGAGGAACAAAACGTTGTAAAACACTTCCGTTTTTATCTTCAATACGCATTACCATAGTCTGATTTACTCTAAATCCTTTGTTAGCAAACATGGCATAAGCTCCAACCATATCATACAAACTAGCATCTATTGTTCCCAATGCTATAGATGGATATGGTGGTATATTTGAGGTTATTCCAGATTTTTTTGCCAATTGAACTACGGTTTCTGGCCCAACTCTATCAATCATTCTTGCCGTAATTACGTTTATAGATTTTGCCAACGCTTGTTTTAACGTTAACTCTCCTCCGTACTCATCACCTGCATTTTTAGGAGTCCAATCTTCTAACAAATCATACTTTCCTTTTGGAATAGTAAAGGGTGTATTTGGATATTTTTCGCAAGGAGAAATTCTAAATTGATTGATTGCTGATGCATATACAAAAGGTTTAAAAGTAGAACCTACCTGACGTTTCCCTTGCTTTACATGATCGTATTTAAAGTATTTGTGATTGATACCTCCTACCCAAGCTTTTATATGTCCTGTTTGTGGCTCTACCGCTAACAACCCTGAACGCAAAAATGATTTGTAATATTTGATAGAATCATAAGGAGACATTACCGTGTCTTTACTTCCTTTTTTCCAATCAAAAACCTCCATTTTTCGTTTTTCTTTAAAATTTATAAGGATCTCTTTTTTACTCAATCCTTTCTCTTTTAAAGTTTTATATCTATCACTAGTCCTAATAGCTCTAAACAAAATGGCTTCTACTTGGCTTTTATCAATGTCGTAAAAAGGAGCTGTAGGATTTCTTTTTTGTTCTTTAAAAAAGATACGTTGCAAGTTAGACATGTGCTCTGTAACTGCTTGCTCTGCATAAGCCTGCATTTTAGAATCTAGGGTTACAAAAATCTTTAATCCATCTCTATAAATATTGTAATAACTTCCGTCTGGCTTAGGGTTTTGTTTGATCCACTTTTTTAAATAATCTCTTAAGTACTCTCTAAAATAAGTCGCATATCCATCACTATGTCCTTCTGGAGTATAATCAATTTTAATAGGTAAATCATTTAATGAATCTTTTTCTTTTACAGTAATTAGTCCATTTCTTTCTAATTGACCAAAAACAGTTGCTCTTCTATTTTTAGCGTTGGTAGGAAATCTTCTAGGATTGTATAACGATGGATTTTTAGCCATTCCCACCAAAATAGCAGACTCTTCTAACGTTAGCTCTTTAGGCTCTTTGTTAAAGTATATTCTTGATGCTGAACGAATACCAATTGCGTTGTATAAAAAATCGTACTTGTTAAGGTACATGGTAATAATTTCGTTCTTGGTATATTGTTTTTCTAACTTAACAGCAATTACCCATTCTTTTAATTTTTGACCAACACGTTTCACTATATTTCTAGTCCCGTAATTTTCTGTAAACAATTGTTTTGCCAATTGTTGTGTAATGGTACTTCCTCCACCATCTCTACCTAGTTTGGCTATAGCTCTTGCCAAACTGTAAAAATCAATTCCAGAATGCTCATAAAAACGTTCGTCTTCTGTAGCAATTAAAGCTGTTACTAAGTTTTGTGGCAAATCTTGAAACTTAACAGGAGTTCTGTTTTCTTTGTAATACTTACCTAGTGTAACTCCGTCTGAAGAAATAATTTCTGTAGCAAAGTTTTTTTCTGGACTTTCTAACTCTTCAAACGTGGGCAATTTTCCAAAAGCTCCCATATTTACCAATAAAAATATGGCAAACACACTTAATACTGAAAATGAAAACAGTGCCCAAAAAATCTTTACATAAGATTTGTAATTGGGTTTTGATTCTTTTTTCTTATTCATTATTTCTATGTCTTATTTTGTTGATTCTTCAATTCTTAATCCCACATCTATAACACCAAAAAGCTTTGGAACCCCATCAATTTCACCTCTTTTTCTCATTGCCTGAAAAAACTCAAATTGATAGGTTCCTCTTTCGGGAAAAATGTAATCTTCTAAAAAAAACAGTTTGTTATTTTTAACATCTGTAAGTCCATCTCCTAGCCAATTTCCAAAAGCATCTGCCATTTCATATTCCAATGTATCTTGAATTACAATTTTGCTAGGCAAAGTAACTTTAGAAATTACAAACAAATTTCTATACTGATAATTATTGTCTGTACGAACATTTAAAAACACATGATGTGATTGGATGGTATCCTTTATATCTGCTTTAAAAACTACCGAATCTTTAGCTTGCCAAGTTCCGTTTTTTAGGGTTTGATAAGAATCATATTTCTTATAACGATCACAAGAAATAGATAGTATCAATACAACACAAAAAAGAAGTTTATTCACTTTTAGCAGGCCCATTATTTGGTTTGTTTGGTCTTCTTCTGTTATTATTGTTTCTTCTTCTAGGCTTGTTTGCTTGTCCGTTTTCAGATTTCGCTTGTCCATCCTGACTCCCTCCTTGTTTATTTTGTGGTTTTGGTCTTTGAGGTCTTCTTTTAGGCCTTGGTTTATTTGTATTAGCTCCTTCTTTAGCTGGTTGTTGCTCTACAGTTTTAGCATTTGGATTTGCTTTTTGTGCAGGATTATTACTATCTGGCTTGTTAGGTCTTCTTCTATTATTTGGTTTTCTTACAGGTCTATTCCCTCCTTCTTTACTAGGCTGTTTTGCCTCGGGAGTATTAGTAGTGTTTGTTTTAACTGTAGGGTTCTGCTTTTGTGGAGCTGTATTAGTTCTTGGTTTATTTTTAGAACGATTGTTTCTTCTATTGTTTTTACGCTTTGGTTCATCAAAACGAGTTAAACTGTCTTGACCTACAACATTTTCAAAATCAATTTTAGTTTCTTCAATATTCTCAGCATCAAACTCTTCTAATCCATCAACTGAATTTCCTTGTTTGTTTTCTTGAATAATTTCTTGAACTTGAGCCAAAGTTAATTTAAACCATTTGGATTTATTTTCTTTATAAGTATACCATAATACTTCTTTAAAAATATCCATTTTAATAAAAATCCCTAATCCTTTTTCTGTTTTTAAAACTACGTTTTGGGCAGGAAAACTCTTTAAAGCATCTAAGTAAGTATCTAACTCATAGTTTAAACAACATTTTAATTTACCACATTGACCTGCTAGTTTTTGTGGGTTTAATGAAAGTTGTTGATATCTAGCTGCAGCTGTATTTACTTTTCTAAAATCTGTTAGCCAAGTAGAACAACACAACTCTCTACCACAAGAACCTACTCCTCCTAAACGAGCTGCTTCTTGACGTAGCCCTACTTGTTTCATTTCTACTCTAATAGAAAATGCCGAAGCCAATTCTCTAATTAATTGACGAAAATCTACTCGATCATCTGCTGTATAATAAAAAGTAGCTTTATTTCCATCTCCCTGATACTCAACATCCGAAAGTTTCATTTTAAGACCTAGCTTAATAATAATTTCTCTTCCTTTTTTTTGAGTTTCAATTTCTCTATTTCTGGCTTCTTCCCAAGTTTCAATATCTTTAAGGGTCGCTTTTCTGTAAATCTTTTTTACTTCTTCGCTATCAATTTCTACCTTTTTCTTTTTCATTTGAATTTTAACCAATTCTCCTGTTAAAGAAATGGTTCCAATATCATGTCCTGGATTCCCTTCTACAGCAACAACTTCTCCTATAGTAAGTTGAAAATTTTTCTCGTTTTTATAAAAATGTTTTCTACCGTTTTTAAAACGGATTTCTACAATATCAAATGGTTTTTGACCTGTTGGCAGTTCCATATTAGATAGCCAATCAAAAACAGTTAATTTATCGCAACTTCCGGTACCACAACTCCCATTGCTTTTACAGCCATTTGGCACACCACCTTCTTTAGTTGAGCAACTAGTACAGCTCATATATTTTTATATATTATCACACAATTGTGTAAGATTCGTAATTCATCAAAAATTAGTATTTGCCTAATTTTTTTCTATTAATTTTTAAAGATATAATTAAAATAACAGAAAGTAAAGCACAAAACTAGACTATCCATAAATCAAACATTTTACCTTTTAGAAAAGAGCTTCTTATTTTTTAAACTTTAAAACTTCCGAACGTCCTTTTTTAAATATTTTGTTGCTATTGGATTGTCCTTTTCGCAATTCTTTTTGTTCTTCAAAAGACAATGTGTTTATTTCTTTACAAGAATCAGAACAACATTCCTCCATTTTTTCTTTGCAAGCATCACACTGAATAAATAATAAGTGGCAAGCTTCATTCGCACAATTTACATGTGTATCACAAAACTCTCCACATTGGTGACAGTTAGAAATTACATCGTCAGATATTCTTTCAGATTTTCTATGATCAAAAACAAAGTTCTTTCCTTTAAATTTATTTTCTAATCCTTTCTCGTTTACTTGACGGGTGTATTCAATAATTCCTCCTTCTAACTGAAATACATTTTGAAAACCTTTGTATTTGTAATAGGCACTTGCTTTTTCGCAACGGATTCCTCCTGTACAATACATTAGTAGGTTTTTATCCTCTTTATGATCTTTTAAATCTTCTTCAATAATATCCAATGAATCTCTAAAGGTGTCTACATCCGGAGTAATAGCTCCATCAAAGTGACCAATTTCACTTTCGTAATGATTACGCATATCCACACAAATAGTATTAGGATCTGCTAATAACTTATTAAACTCTTCTGCATCTAAATGCACTCCTTTATTAGTTACATCAAACAGATTATCATTTAAACCATCAGCTACAATTTTATCCCTAACCTTCACTTTTAATTTTAAAAATGATTTATTGTCTTGTTCAACAGCAACATTTAACCTTATATCTTTTAAAAATGAAATACTATCTAAATGTGCTTTAAACTCGTTAAACCTATCTGCAGGAACAGAAACTTGGGCATTAATCCCTTCTTTTGCTACATAGGTCCTTCCTAAAACATCTATTTTATCCCACTCTATAAATAAGTGATCTCTAAAAACTTGAGGATTTCCAATATGATAATATTGGTAAAAAGAAATAGTTAAACGGTCTTTACCCGCCTCATCAATTAGTTGCGCACGTTCTTCTGCGCTTAACTTATTATACAGTTGCATGCTATATCAATTTAGTTAAACATTATTATTTTGCAAAGATAGCAAATACTTATCAACTTAATGTAGTACGCAATTCTATATAAAACAAAACTCCTTATAAAAGCAACTAACTTTTACAAGGAGTTTATAAACTAAAACTATGAAAAACTATAATCTAAATTAAATTTAAATCTTTTATACTAAGAGCAAACCTCATGCCAAAATAAAAAAACATGAATACTTATTTAATATAATTTTCACCAAATTTAAATTCATAGTTAAAACAAAAAAAGAGTGTAACAAATCTTGCTACACTCTTTAAATATTTTTTAAGCTTTTTATTACTACTCAACTCTAAATACTAGAGGTAATGCAAATAATAAGTTTACTTTTCTACCGTTTTGACTTGCCGGAACCATTTGAGGCAATGACTTTAAAGCCTTCTCAAATTCTTTTTGCAATTCTGGACTTTTAGATCTTACTCTAACTTCCGAAACTTTTCCGTTTACATCAATTTTAAACATGGCTGCTAATCTTTGTACTCCTGAAAGTCCTAATTCATCAGCTAAACCAGTATCAAAATTCTTACTAATGTGTTTATTTACTTTTTCACTAAAACAAGCTTTCTTGTCTTTTGCTTTTTCACATCCTGGGAAAATTGCCGGATTTTGAATGGCTGCAAAAGGTACATCTTCGTATGTTACCTCTTCGGCTTCATCACTATACTCAATTTGCTCAATTTCAACAATGTCGTCTACCTCTGCCTCCGTAGTTTGTATCACTACTTCTTCAATTTCAACGTCATCCTCTACCTTCTCAAATTTCTCCGGAGACGGCGGTGGCGGCGGTGGCGGTGGCGGTGGTGGCGGTGCAGATGGTGGTTTGATTTGAGTCAAGACCATGTCTTCCACATCATCAGATTGTAAGGTTACCGATTGTAGTTCTTCTACAACCCTGTCGTAGGTTTTATGCTCAATAGCCACGTAGACTATATACAGCGCTAAAACCAATCCCAGCAAAGTAAATACCTTACTAAAATTTTCAAGATTAGATTTGGGATTCTTTTTAACTTCCATTTTTATTCAGTTCAATTGAATTTTAGTTTGCTAAAATAACGAAATTAGAATTAGACTTGCAAATATAAACGACGAAGTAATCTTAAAATAACATAGCCTAAAATTACTCCTATAGAATTCGCTACAACATCAAGCAAATCGCCTGTTCTACTTACAGTTATACTCATTTGTAAAACTTCAATTATTATACCATACAGGATAATAATCACAATTAAATGCAGAAAACTTAATTTTATTTTGCCTAATTGACAAGATAGCATCCAAAAAAATGACATAAATGCATATGCAAATGCATGTTCAAACTTATCGGTGTTGTTATATTTAAAGTTTGGAACTCCGTCCATACTTATTAAACTTAACACCAATATTAGAAAACTACTTGCAATAGCTACTAATAAGCTATTACGCTCCAATAAGTTTTTTATATGCTGTAGCATCTAATAAATTTTGCGCATCTTCTATATTGTCTGCTTTTACTTTTATCATCCATCCTTTTCCATATGGATCTTCGTTTACAGCTTCTGGTTCATCTTCTAAACCTTGGTTAAACTCAATTACCTCTCCACTAATAGGCATAAATAAGTCAGAAACTGTTTTTACCGCTTCTACAGAACCAAACACTTCATTTTCTTCTACTGTTTCATCTAAGGTATCTACATCTACATAAACAATATCACCCAATTCACTTTGAGCAAAATCTGTAATACCAATTACAACTACATCACCTTCTACTTTTACCCACTCGTGATCTTTGGTGTACTTTAATTCTTCTGGAAAATTCATCTTTTATTTTTTTAGTTTCCTAGGTTATATACTAAACTTAATCCTGCATTTATTGATTGCCTTGGATACAATGTTGATATTGCATAACTAGCTACATTTTGATCATAATACAAGGATGCTGTAAAATTACGACTTAAATTATAATCTGCTGCCAATTTAAGTCCGAATAAATTTTGTCCTCCCACAGGTTGACTTGTCTGAGTATCTATACTTCTTACGTTGGTTACATCTGTTTTATAAGACACATCTGCTTTTATATTAATGTCTCCTTTTAAAGTTCTTTGTTTTCTTAAAAAACGAGTTTTAATTTTCACATCTTTAAACCTGTATCCCAGACCAAACACATATTCATTTCCTGTAATTTCGGAAAGAGTAGTGTTATTTAAGTTTAAAGATAATGTTCTATTTGTATTGATGGTTCCTCTAAACGATAGAGAACTTTTAAATTTTACATCTAATTTTATCAATGGAGAAAACGCATCTATTAAGGTAATTCCGGAGTATATTAAATCTGACTGATAAGGATTTGACGTATCTGTATTTAAGTTGTTAGAAAAATTACTAATGGTATATGATGAGTTATAACCATGTGATAGTGTGAAATTACTAAAGTTCTTTTTGATAAAATCCAATCGCATTAAACCTCTATAAGTAATGTTCCAGTTTGGAATTGGCATTTTCTTAAAAATAGTTTTATCAGAGGTTACCACATCTGTTCCGCTATAAGCTGCTAAAAAGGAATGAATTAACACTTCTTGACTATTTAAAGCTTGTTCAGAATTAGAATCTCCACCAGGATGTATTTGTGTTACTATTTTAGCTCTATTTCTTACAAATTCATCAAACAAAGCATCTGGATCACTTCCCATTGCTGTTTTTATTAATGAATATGAAATATTATAATTTCCCGATTTATTGATTTGAGAATTTTCTATTTTACTACTTCCTGTAACATAATCTATTTGTTGTTGCTCTGTGTCTGAATAACTTCTACTTCCTGTTAACTGGATATTTAAGTCCTGAATTGGTTTTAATGTGATATCATAACTTAAACTGGTCAATTCTGATTGCATGTAATTTTTGTTATAAAGCACATCATCTTCTGCTCCAGACCTACCTAACAGCCAACCATTTTCTACTGCGTTTTGCAATACATTTGTTTGCTGACCAAACACATACCCTAAACTTGGAGCATAACTTCCGTTGTATTTATTTCTTCCTAAAAAGCCTATTTCTGGTTTATATCCATCTAAAGAACTACTTCTATTTTTGTTGTAACTAAATCTACCTGTTTTAATAGAACTTAATACTCCATAAACAAAATCACCAACGGTTCCCGATTTTTTCTTAGACCTACCTGGTGTTGGCATTTTCTTTTTAGCAGACGATGACCTAAATAATTTTTTCAGTCCTATTTCTGTATATAGTTTAGAAAAATTTAAATTGGCAGATACGTTATGTGTATTTCCATTTTGAATTGTATTCCCTACTTTTTCAACAAAATCTGGTGACGAAGCTCTCCAATTAAAATTACCTGTGTAAGAATAATCCGCATTTACAAAACTTAACAACGGAAGTTTATCTATTGGAATTTTATAGGTAGCAGTTATATTTTGAGTATAATTATTGGGTCTACCTACATTAAAAAAGTTAGAATACAAATCTATTTGATCTAACTCTTCTTCTGTTTGTACGTCTTGCTCAAACGTATCGTAAATATAATTATTGCTTGCGTTAAAACTTAAATTGATGGCATCTGTTAATTTATAGCCAATTCTATAATCCCAATCAAACATAAAATTACGCTGCTTTAATGTTGGAATTTCTAACCCTGCTGTTTCTAATAAATCTCTGGTTTTGTATTCACTATAATTTCTTTTAATAGAACTATTTACAGCAATATCCGTAGGTAGTAAATTAAAATTAAAATCTCTTAACAAACTTAAGCTCTTGCTCTTTAAAAACGGAATGTTTTCTAAAGGTCTTACTTCTATCTGTTTAAACTTAAAGGCATAATTAGCAGCAGCATTCACGCTCTGACTAATGTCTTTTTCTACCACGTAACTTTCGTTAGTTGCATCGCTATATGTATAGGATACACTAAAGTTTTCTATGTCATAAATCTGAGGTTTTCTTTCGCTCACCTCAGACCTTTCCTTTTTTACGTTAATCAAACTAATGCTCCTACGCTTGGTTGTAATGTCTATACTTTCTGCAGCCACTCCCTGTTCTTTGGCTGTTGTTGCTAAAACGTCTTCGTATTTTGGATCGTATTTTGGAGTTCTTATTTCTTCAGAAACAGTGTAATTTACAGGAATTCTTACATTCCAATTATTTGGTAACAATTGCCCTACATTCACACTTGTGTTTATACTATAACTTTTTATTTCTTCTTGACTTCTTTCATTTACACTTTGATCTATGCTACCAAAACCAATAGATTGATATGCTCCATTTACAGCAACCTTAGCAAAGTCTGCAATTGTTGCATCGGCAGATATTTTTGTAGCCCATCCACCTTCATTATCAAAACCAGACATTCTTAATTCGTTAAACCAAATTTCTGCAGATTTTTGAGTTGCATCCACGTTTTTAATTCCCAAAAAGATGGTTCTAACATTAGATAAATTTGGATTACCTTTTACTCTAAGAACCGTTTGAGAATTATCTATAGCTGACTGTTCTGGATAAATTTCAGTCACAGACTGACCTACCTTATCTCTATCTATTTTTACATTGGTTAAATCTAATAATGATATATCTAAATCATTTTCTTCAGGCCAAACAGCTCTAGCATTTAAGGCATTACTTGCTCCAAAATTAGGAATATCTGTAACATTTAACGGCACTTCTATTTGATAATAGTTGTCATTGGTATCACTTCCTAATCTTATAACTGCTACTAAATCCTTATCAGATACAGTATTCTGTAACAATTCCTCTGCATGTATAAACATTTTTAAACGCTTATACATTCGCATATCTACGTTTATATTTTTATAAACTCCAACCGTACTGTTTTGTTGTAGCTTATCTACCGTTACTGTTAAAGATTGTTCATTTTGCTGCAATACATTAGAAGTTCCCTGTAAAGCCTCTCTACTAATAGTGGGTGGTAATATGTAGTTAACAGGGATTCTATTTTCATTCTCTTCTATGTTTACTGTTCCTGTCTCTAATAAATCTTCGGTGGCTCCTGTAGGTCTTTCTGTTAAATTATCGTTCTCGTCAATAATTTGATCGTAAATTCTCCAATCTCCTCTCACTATTTGAAAATCTGCAAAACGCAAGGTCACCGGAATTTCAAAATCGGTTAAAAACATACGCATAAAACGAATGGACTGAAAACTATTAATTCCACCAATAGATTCTCCAGAATTGATAGGAACTCTAAACAAATACCATTTAAACTGTTTTTCTGTATTATTTTCTAAAGTAACACTCGTAGTTCTTTCGTCAACAATAAACTCATTGGTCGTTTTATTTAAGTTATTTTGAGACACATCTACCTTATACTGCCAATAAGAATCTATGGTATTCATAGTTTGATCTCTATCTGCATCTTCAACATCTGGATTGTTAGTAGCCGATGTAGGATAAGACTCCGTACTTAACGCAGCCGTGGGAGAGTTCCCTTGTGTGTTGTTATAATCTTTATATCTTTTTAAAATAGAGGCATTGTTATTATCATGCTCTGTACTTCTAAAAAAACGAAAATTATCTGATGATGGATCTTCTAAAGAAGCTAGATCTGGAAATCTGGTTTTTTCCTCAGCATCACTCATTCCATCATACCCAACATCTTGATTACGTCTTGTTTCATCTCCCTGATCAAAGGCATATAACAATGATTTTTCTGTAGGTACATTAGCCACATTAGTTTGGTCTATTCCAGTTGAGGTAGTACCATCTTCTGGCAATCCATTTTCAAAAACTTTTCTATTGTCTTTTAAAATATCTTCAGAAATACTTCCCAAGTTTAAATAAACAGTTCCTTTTTGGTTAACAGGATTAGAGTTGGTAACAATTCCCTCATTATTACTAATACTATAACTATCATAAGGATCTTGCATCCAGAATTCTACATATTGTATGTTAGATCTCTGAAAATCTGTAACCACCATTCCTCTTGTAATTCCCGCCCATTTTTCTGATGGATTTGTTAGTTGACTAGGTTCCGATGGATTTGTAACAGCTGTGTAATTATAAGGACCACGCTCGTTAGGATAATAACTTAAATCAAACGTTTGTAAGTTGGTTCTTTGTGTAACATCTAAATTTCTTTCTGGGAATAATTCTTCACTCTGCACGGGTCTTACCTCAGCTCTAGACAATTCATCTGGATCTATATTTTGAGGTTTTAAACTTGAACCTGTATAAAACAATTGATCAATAGTATACCAAGCTAATTTTGCACGCTTTTTACCATACTCTACACTATTATTATTACTTGCTCCAAAATCTCTTCCATCAAAATTTACAGGAGCACTAGATAAAGACCAATTTTGAGCCGTTCCTAAGTTGATAGGAATTTGAGCTCCTTCAAAATCATCTAAATATGTAGTTGCTTCTCCACCAATATCTATAGTAGATGGTGTGTTAGGTCTTAAATACGCAAAGTCTCCTCTAACAGAAATAGTAGAAGGTGCATCTGTATCTATATTTGGCAAATAATTTACCCAATCTGTTAGTACAGGAACTTCAGAGCTATAATTTAAATTTAATCCGTACATGGAGTTGTTCACCGGGTCTTGTCCCAACTGAACTTTATTACTTATAGGTTGTTCTTTTATATTTAAATAAGTAGCTCCCAATACAAATTGATCGCTAAATTTATGTTCTACATCTACTCCTACAAACGTTTTTTGCTGTTGATTAAAAAAGGTATTATTTTCTAAAGAAACATTAATTGCTTGTCCAGAAGATTCTATAGACGGGTTGATGATTTTTACTTTTCCCGCAAAATAATCCACCGTATAATCTACTCCCTCTACCAATACAATTCCACCCGCTGTTACCGTAACCGATCCTCTTGGCACATTAAACGCTCCTAAAGAAATTCCATCGCTTGTGCTAGATGTGTATTGCCCCTGTACCAAAAACTTATCTTTTTTCTGATAATCATTTTCGGCTACCGATGCGGTTTTGGTATATAGTTCGTTAAAAACGTATTTATCTATATCTGATGGATTGGTTAATAAACTTTCTAAATCTCTACCAAAAGGCTCTATAACAGGAAAAATAATAGATCCGTTATTTGAATTTACCGTTAACCCTTCTATATAATCAAAAAAACCATCTCCTTTGGCATAGCCTTTATTTAATACATTTCTAGTTAAATTATTATTAGCATCTAACCTATCTAAATTGGTTAAATTTAAAATAGTTCTTGTTTTAATATCATCTTCTTGAGATCCTAACAAATTGTTTGTAGCCTGCCCAGTCGCATCATCTCTATACAATAAATTAAACTGAAAGCCTTCTTTTTCTAAATTGTAAGCTCCAATACTATATACGTTCTTCATTAATAAATTAAACACAATATCTTCTGTGTTTATCAACTGAGGCCTTATCAATTTTACAACTATATTTTTATCACTTTCTACCCCGTCTGTAGATAATTCTCCCACTCTGTAAGCTTCTCCTCTATAAGTATATTCAAAAGCAACAGCCAACACATCTCCATCATTTAATCTAGAGTTTAAAGAAATAAATCCTAGTTGTTGATTGTATGTAAATTCGCTAGCACTTAATTTTCTGGCATTTTCCACAACAGCATATTCTCTCCCTTGCTCAAAACCTGATAATGCAGATGGAACATTTTCTACCTCTCTTAATTGTGTTTTATCAGTCCCTATGTATTGATTTAAACTATTGGCTTTGTTGTCTGGAATAAACTGAGTATTTACAGGAGTTGCTGTTACTGTATTGTTGGTAATATTAGATTGTGTGTTGTCATACTTATCTGTTCCAGATTCTCCTAAATCAACCAAACCAACAATATTTCGTACATCTTGGGTGTTGGTATTTCTGTTGGTTACCCAAACCTCTAACTTGGTAATTTGTACTGCCGAATTAATTAAAGGCAATTCTGCTAAAGCCGTGTTGTAATTATTTCTAAAATATTGGGCTATAAAAAAGTGTCTATTATTATCATATTGTGTAGTTCTTAATTCAAACTCCGTAAGTGCAGAACCTCCTTCTGCAATAATATTTTTAGCTTGTGATTGTTGTTGCGAAAAAACTCCTGTTACAGTAGTGGCTCCAAATTGTAATTGTGCTTTTACTCCAAACAAACTTTGTGATCCTGTAATTAGGTTATTTTTAATATCCATGTTGATATTACCTACTTCTAATTTTCGAATCAAATCATCTTCTCCAGGTTCAAAATCTAGTTTTAATTGGTTTTGAAATGAAAATGTAGATTGTGTATCATAATTGATATCTGCCGTTAAACGTTCTCCTACTTTTGCCGATAAATTAGCTCTAATTTGTTGATCGAACTCGGGTGTAAAACTACTTCTGTTTTCTTCAGACAACAATGGATTTTCTATATTTTGATATAAAACACCAAAGCGCATGGTTACAGAACCACGTGGTACCATTTTAATTTCGGTACCTCCAAACAAGGTTTCAAAAAACTTATTGTTTACATACATAGTAGGCAACAAATCTTTTTGAGCCTCTTCTGCATCTTTTTTTCTACCCTCTATAGCAGCAGTTTTTGCTTTAAAATAATCTTGAACGTCTTGTTTTAGTCGATATTCTTTATACTCCTCTTCTGTTAAATAGGTAGGAGTTGTAAAGCTAGATTTACCTATCGTTTCTCTAACAATATAACGACCAATAGTAGGATCGTATTCTATTTTTTTTTCTGTCGGATTTTTTAAATACAAAACCCCATCTGTATTGTTATCAAACGAAAATGTACGAGGTATTTCTACTGAATTAAGCGTATCAGTTTCCTTTTCTTGACCATACCCAATAGGTACAACAAAAAGTAATAATACAATTATTAGAAAATACTTTCTCAAGTTAGTTATAGTTTTTTTAGCGCTAGTTTGATTAGTTTTTCAACACTTAAATCAGGTGTTTCTTTTAAAATTGAAGTTACTACTTTTTCTGCTTGTCTTTTCACAAAACCTAAAACTTCTAATGCAGATAACGCTTCTTCTTTCGCACTATTGTTTACCAAAGCAGAAGTTTCTTCCATATCGTAAGTTTTTACGATCTTATCTTTTAACTCAATAATTACTTTTTGAGCTGTTTTTATCCCAATTCCTTTTACCCCTTGTATAACCGCAACATTTTCTGTAACCAACGCTTTTTGTATTTCTTCTGTAGTTAAAGAAGATAGCATGGTTCTTGCAATACTTGGTCCTATACCTGAAACAGATATTAATAATTTAAAAATTTCTCTTTCTAAGGTAGAGGTAAATCCATACAAAGTATGCGAATCCTCTTTTACAATTAACTGTGTATAAAGAGTGACTAGCTCACTGTCTGGAATTTGAGAATAGGTATTTAAGGATATATTTAAAAAATAACCTACACCACTGCATTCCACAATGGCATAGGTAGGATTTTTTTCAACTAATTTACCTTTTAAATGGGTAATCATTTATTTTATTGATTTTGAGCATCTATTACCGCAACGGCAGTAATGTTTACAATTTCTTCTACACTTGCACCTAACTGGACTACGTGTGCAGGCTTATTAAGTCCCATTAATACAGGTCCAATTGAAGTAGCATCTGTTAATTCCTTAATCATTTTATAAGAAATATTTGCAGCCTCTAAACTAGGAAAAATAAATGTATTTGTTTCACTTCCAACCAAATCAGAAAAAGAAAACTGTTTTTCTAACAAATCATGATTCAAAGCAAAGTCGGCTTGTATTGGTCCGTCTACATTTAAATCGGGTCTTTCTGCCTTTAAAATTTCTACTGCCTTTTGTACTTTAGCGACTCCTGCACTTTCTACACCTCCAAAGTTCGTATAAGAAAGCATGGCTATATGAGGTTCAATTGCAAATATTTTTGCCATTCCACTAGCCAACTCTGCAATGTTTGCTAAAACTTCAGAACTAGGCTCAATATTTACTGTTGTATCCGTAAAAATTAAAGGACCTTTTTCAGTAATCATTATATTGGCTGCTGCAATTCTTGAAGCTCCTGGTCTTTTTCCAATCGTTTCAAAAATTGGTTTTACAGTAGATGGATAGTTTCTAGAATATCCTGATACCATGGCATCAGCCTCTCCTTCATTCACCATCATGGCAGCAAAATAGTTACGTGTAATCATATGCTTTTGAGCATCTAACAAACGAATACCTTTACGTTGACGTTTTGCCCAATACTTTTCTGCATATACATTTACTTTGTCTGCATACTCATCGCTTTTAGGATCAATAATTTCCACCTCAGCTTCAAAACCAATTTCTTCTTTTAAAGCTTTAATCAACTCTACATTTCCTAGTAAAATTGGTCTTGCAATTCCCTCGTCAGAAACTATCTGAGCTGCTTTTAATACATTTAAATGTTCTGCTTCTGGAAACACAACACGTTTAGGATCTTTTTGAGAACGAGAAACCAACATACGCTCAAACTTACTACCAGAACCAGAACGTTCCATTAGTTCTTGTGTATATGCATCCCAATCTTTAATTGGTTTTTTAGCAATACCACTATCCATTGCCGCTTTTGCAATTGCTGGTGGCAATTCGTGAATTAATCTAGGATCAAATGGTTTAGGAATAATATATTCTCTTCCATATTGTAAATTCTTTTCTCCGTATACAATGTTTACTTGCTCTGGAACATTCTTTTTAGCCATATCTGCCAAAGCATGTACAGCTGCCATTTTCATTTCTTCATTAATTCCCGTTGCTCTAACATCTAAAGCTCCTCTAAAAATAAATGGAAAACCTAAAACGTTATTTACTTGGTTAGGATAATCTGAACGACCTGTAGCCATAATAACATCTTTACGTGTTGCAACCGCAACATCATAATCTATTTCAGGTGTTGGGTTGGCCATAGCAAATACAATTGGGTCTGGTGCCATGGTCTTTAACATTTCTGGTGTTAAAGCTCCTGCCACAGACAAACCAATAAACACATCTGCTCCGTTAATAGCTTCTTCTAAAGTGGTGAATTCTGTATTTACAGCAAATTCTTGTTTTTGCTCATTTAAATCTTCACGCTTCGTGCTAATAACTCCCTTACTATCACACATTAAAATGTTTTCTGGAGCTACTCCTAAAGCTTTGTAAAGCTTGGTACAAGATATGGCTGCTGCTCCTGCTCCATTTACAACTACTCTTACTTTAGTAATGTCTTTTTCTGCAATTTCCACAGCATTTTTTAACGCAGCAGCAGAAATAATTGCAGTTCCGTGTTGATCATCATGCATTACGGGAATATCTAACTCCTCTTTTAATCTTCTTTCAATCTCAAAAGCTTCAGGAGCTTTAATATCTTCTAGATTTATACCTCCAAAAGTAGGAGCAATCATTTTAACTGTCTCTATAAATTTATCAACATCTGTTGTATCTACTTCAATATCAAAAACATCAATATCAGCAAAAATTTTAAACAACAAACCTTTACCTTCCATTACGGGTTTCCCTGCCAAAGCACCAATATTTCCTAACCCTAAAACAGCTGTTCCGTTAGAAATTACAGCAACTAAGTTTCCTTTAGAAGTGTATTTATACGCATCTTCTGGATTTTTTTCGATAGCCAAACAAGGTACCGCAACTCCTGGAGAATAAGCCAACGCTAAGTCTCTTTGTGTAGCATACCTTTTGGTAGGTACTACTTTAATTTTACCTGGCTGTGGCTTTTCGTGATATTCTAAAGCTTCTAATTCTTTTTTTGTGTAACTCATATTCAATAATTATGTAACAAAGATACCATTTGTATCCACTGAGCAAAAAGAATAGATTTTTTTTGACAATACCGAAACCAAAATGGCCTTTTACTGATTTTTTTTGCAAATAATGGAATCAGAATCCGTTTCTACTGTTTTTATTTCATTGAAAATCTTATCAAAAACAGAAAACAACTACTTATTTAAGTAATGATTTTTGGAAAACCATATATTTTAGCTGGTCGAATATTCTTCTATTATTTGATTGTAAACACAAAAAATCAACGATCATTTTTTTATTACTAAGCTATTGCTTAGATTTGTAATGTATTTAAAAACGATGGCACGTAAAAAACAATATAACGAACAAGAAGTGATTGAAAAAGCAATGGGGCTTTTTTGGAGGAACGGTTATGAAGCTACTTCTGTACGTATGTTGGAAAAAGAAATGGGGATCAATCAGTTTTCTATTTACGCTAGTTTTAAAAACAAACAAGGGGTGTTTTTAGAAAGTATTAAATGTTACAAAACCAAAGTAAACAGCATTAAAGACAAATTAAAAAAGTCTAACAATGGAGTTGCAGGTATTGAACAATATTTTTATGATTTTTTAGAATTCTCTAAAGAAGATTCTTTATTTAAAGGTTGCTTGGTGACCAACTCTGTAAACGAAATTAAAGAAGAGACAGATGCTACAATTATGGTAGAATTGAAAAATTTTGCCAATGAAATTAGAGATTTGTTTGTAAGCAATCTAAAACAAGACGACTTAATTGAAAACACAACGATAGAAAAACATGCGGATTATTTAATGAACAGTCTTTTAGGACTTTCCATTGCCTCCAAAGTTTTTAATCAACAACAATTAAAAAACATTATAGAAGTTACTTTTTTAAAGCTGTAACTTTTTTTTACAACAAAACTAAGCATTTGCTTAGATATTAAATTTAAAATAGAATTCATTAAAAAATCAAACATTATGACAACATTAAAAGTTCACAATTCAGAATCTGCACCACAAGAAAGCAAACCCTTTTTAGAAAAATCTCAAAAAGCGTATGGAATGATTCCTGGTTTGCACGGTGTATTAGCAGGTGCTCCTGGAATTTTAGAAGGATACCAAGTATTGCACGAATTGTTTGCTGCATCCTCTTTTAACAACGATGAGTTAACCGTAGTTTGGCAAACCATTAATGTAGAACACGCTTGTCATTACTGTGTACCTGCACATACAGGTATTGCAAAAATGATGAAAGTAGAGGATGAAATTATTGATGCTTTACGTAACGAAACTCCTCTTGCTGATGCAAAACTAGAAGCGTTACGTACCATGACATTAACTATTGTGAGAAACAGAGGTCATGTAACTCAAGAAGATTTAGAAACATTTTATGCTGCTGGATACGGAGAAAGACAAGTATTAGAAATTATTTTAGGACTGTCTCAAAAAGTAATTAGTAACTATACCAACCATATTGCTAACACTCCTGTAGATGCAGCTTTTGAAAAATTTGCTTGGTCTAAAAATTCATAATTATTTAAAAAGGATTGTTTGTTAACAAACAATCCTTTTTAATTTTACCTAAAAACCTAAAAAATGATAAACAACAAAAGACCCAAAGTTTTATTTTTTGATGTAAATGAATCTCTATTAGATTTAAGTAGCATGAAAAAAAGTGTAGGAACCGTTTTAGGAGGTAGAGAAGATTTACTTCCACTCTGGTTTAGCACCATGTTACACTATTCTTTAGCAACCACAGCCAGCAAACAATTTACAGATTTTAGTAGTATTGGAGCTGCAGCCTTGCAAATGGTAGCTGCCAATAACAACATCACATTAAATACTAAAGAGGCAAAAGAAGTGATGAAAAACTTTAGCAATTTACCTCCACACCCCGAAGTAAAACAAGCTTTAACAAAGCTTAAAAAAGCAGGTTATAAAATGGTTGCTCTCACCAATTCTTCTAGTAATGGAATGGCAACACAGTTTAAAAATGCAGGTTTGACAGATTTTTTTGATGAAAAACTAAGTGTACAAGAATTTGGAAAATACAAACCCGATACCGAAGTGTATCATTGGGCTGCTAAAAAACTAGGAGTGCAACCTAAAGACTGTATGATGATTGCTGCTCACGGTTGGGATGTTGCAGGTGCAATGTGGGCAGGATGGAGAGCTTCTTTTATTGCTAGACCCGGACAGCAAATGTATCCGCTAGCTCCAAGACCAGAAATTGTACAGACTGATCTTTTAAAAATTGCAGAAAAACTAACAAGTCTAGAAAAAGAATAATTATTTATATAAAAAGATAGCGACTCTAATATTAAAATTAGAGTCGCTAACACTATTTAAACAAAACTCAAAAAAATTATTTTAAACTCTTTATTATTTTTTCAAAAACCTTATTGTTTTCATAAACACCCATAAAATTTGCGGCACCCGTACCGTAAGAAAAAACAGGCACCATACTCCCCGTATGATCGTGGGTTACAAAGCCCCCCTCTATTTTATGTTCATCTACACTTCCGCTAGACACACTAAAACCTGACGTTTCATGATCTGCAGTTACAATTACCAATGTTCCCTTATTATTGTCTGCAAATTGAATAGCTTCTGTAATTGCTCTGTCAAAATCTATTCCCTCTAATACAATTCCCTCTGTATTATTAGCATGACCAAAACTATCTATTTGTGCAGCTTCTACCATTAAAAAAAACGGTTTGTTCTTTTGCTTTAAAAATTGCAAACCTGCTTTAGTCGTTTCTGCCAGCATATTTCCTCTTCCCGAAATAATAGAAGAAACTCCACCCTCTGACAAAAACAACCCTACTCTTTTTGCTTTTGATTTATTTAAATCACTTGTATTATTTAGAATACTAAATGATTTTTTTACATCTAAATCTTTAAATGTTTTTAATCCTCCTCCTGCAAAAAAATCTAATTTACTCTTTAACAAATCATTGGCTATTTCATTTTTTTGAGATCTATCTTTTTGGTGTGCATAAAAAGAAGAAGGAGTTGCTCCTGTAATTTCATCGGTAGTAATTACCCCAGTAGAAAATCCTTTTTTATGTAAAAGCTCGGTAATATTCTCTAAAGCATTTCCATTTACATCAGTACCTATAGCTCTGTTATTTGTTTTTACTCCTGTTGCCAATGCGGTTCCAGCAGCAGCAGAATCTGTGGTAAAATCATCCGCAGATTGGGTTTTTATCAACCCAATATGTTTTAATTGTGTTAACGTTAATACTCCTTTATTTGCTAGAGTTGCAGATGATATTTGAGACAATCCGTTTCCATCTCCAATTAACAAAATTATATTTTTAACCTTTCCTTTAGCGTTGTCATACTTATAAGTAGGTTGATAAACTTTTGAGGAAATTTTTGCATGAACCGTTCTATGATTTAAACTAGAAACATAGGTAGCACATTTTTTAGGCTGATCTGTATTGATGACATTTACTCCCAATTCTAAAAAAACCCTCCAAGCTGTTTTAGAATCTGGAGTTCCCCAAAAACGAAAAGGTTTGTTAAATTTTTCTGACTTGTTAATAACTTCCGTTACTTTATCATAATCGGTATGTGTTAATCTTCCTTTTCCATTCCATTCAGAATATTTTTTAAAATCAACACTAATCATGTCTACTTTTGCTAAATTTTTAGCCGCTAACGAAGTGTCCAATTCATGATAATCAAAAGAAATAAAATCGGGATATGTATGATAAACATCTGAATTAGGCCTGTTTCCTGAGATAACAAACTTAACATATGGATGGTGAATTACTTGAGGATATTTTTTTAACAAAGTCTGAATCGCATCTAAAGTTGTAATCGCTTCCGATTTTACATCAATCATTAACGTTAACTCTTTGTGTACATCTTCAGAACTACTTGTTATTTGATTTAAGGGACTTAAATACAAAGCCTCTAACGTATTTTCTTTACGTATTTCTGCCTCTGTATGCGTTACAAACAATTGTCCGTTTTTTAAAAACACATCGGCTTCTATTAAATTTAAACCACTAGTAAAAGCAGTCCAAAATGGAGTTTTTTGATGGTAATCGTTATGAGATTGTATTCTAATATGTTTGTGGTCTTGGCTATTTACTAGACCGGTAACTAGCAGTAAAACAACTAGTATGAATTTTCTTTTTACAAATAATAACATAAATAAATATTTAAAAAAGGTGCTACCAAAATAGCACCTTTTCGATTTTATAAAAAAGCAAAGCTTTTAGTTCCAGTTTTTGTTTTGTGGAATTCCTGAAGAATTGATAACCTTAGTAGGTATAGGCCACACATTCATATAGCTAGCATCAAATGTTCTAGCTGGCCATACAATTTTTGATGTGTATGGAGAATCTGGGTTAGATCTGTCATCATAAATTCTTCCGTAAATTGGCTGTGCGTAGGTCGCTTGTGCATCTCCCCAACGAACCAAATCAAAGTGTCTATTAGCAAATTCTCCTGCCAATTCTACTCTTCTTTCATGTTTTAGATCATCTATAGTAGCATTGGTTTTTGCTGCCAAACCAGCTCTTTGTCTTACTAAGTTTAAAGGAGCATCTCCATTTTTACCATCAGCAATTAAAGCTTCTGCTTTCATTAACAACACTTCTGCATAACGCATTAACGGCACATTGTAAACCGTTGTAGGGTTGTCTCCGTTTGTGTTTACTGTTTTACCAATAGCATCTGCTTCTCTAAACTCATACATGTATTTGTTAAACTGAAAACCCGATAAAGAATTCTCTGATTGGTACCTTTTAGCTTCTCCAAAATATCTAAAGTCATCACCAAAACTTAAAATAGTAACGGCTTTTCTAACATCTCCAGCTTCAAACTCATTATACAATCCTTCTGATGGTGTGTAATATCCCCATCCGTTAAATTTACCCCAACCTTTGTTTTCTAACATTACTCCTGTTAAAATACTACCTCTATCTACTCCAGAGTTTACAGACCAAATGTATTCACTTTCCCAGTTGTTTAAGTGACTGTGTAATTCTCTATAATCTGTGGCAGGATTGTCTGTATCAACCAAAGCTCTACCAGAACCAGAATTGGTTACCAAATCTGCATATTTAACAACTTCTGCATATTTACTAGCATCGTATTGTGCCCAGTATAAATTGGTTTTGGCAATGTAAGCCAAGGCAGCATCTTTGTGAGGTCTCCCAAAATCTTCTGCACCATATTCTGTAAACAAAGGCAGTAAATCCGCAGCTGTTTTTAAATCTTCAATAATCATTGCATAGTTTTCTTCTACACTAGCAGGTCTTGCATAACTTCCACCTGCATCAAACATATTATCTACAGTTACAATAGGGACTCCTCCGTTTGTATCATCACCATAAGTATGTGCAACCCAGAAGTACGCAAAAGCACGCATAAAATAAGCCTCTCCTAATACTCTGTTCTTTAATGTTTCGCTAATTTCCATGTCAGAAACATTTAACAAAACATCGTTTGCTCTTCTAATAATTTTATAACATTTTTCGTAACAAGTAGAAGTATAACTCCCTTCACTACCATTAATATTAAAATTCTTAATCACATCTGCAGTAGCTTTGGTACGACCTGTAATCATATCATCTGATGCATTGATGTACCAAAAGAAACCTCTACCAAACATTTCTTGATCGTGCATTAATTCATACAAACCATTAGCACCTTTTATTGCATCTGCTTCTGTTTTCCAGAAACTTTCATTAGACACAGCTCCTATTGGAGCTAAGTTTGTAAAATCATCTGAACAAGAGGTCAATCCAAAACTCATTAGTCCTAATGCAACAACTCCTATTTTTATATATTTATTTTTCATTTTTTTCTAAGTTTTTTAAAATTATAATGACATTAATAAACCAAATGACACTGTTCTTGCTACTGGGTATTTAGCAACATCTAATCCTTTTCCTCCTACTTCTGGGTCTAGACCAGAATAATCTGTAAAAGTGGCTAAGTTCTCTCCAGACACATAAAGTCTTAACGTAGATCCTTTTGCAACTTTGTCCATTACTTTTTTATCAAACGTATATCCTAAAGTGATGTTTTTAATTCTTAGATAAGAAGCATCTTCTAAATACCAGCTAGATGCTGTCCCAAAGTTTTTATTATCATCTTTTGTAGACAACACAGGAATACTTGCATTTGTGTTTGTTGGAGACCATGCGTTTAAGACTCTATTATCTAAGTTATATCCTGATAATGAAGCGTTGTATGTTGTGTATTTATACCCATTAAAAGCTTTAACACCTGCTACTCCTTGAAAGATCATTCCTAAATCGAATCCTTTGTAATCTAAATTCAATCCAAAATTATAGGTTAACTTAGGTTGGTAAGCATCGTAGTATTTTCTGTCTTGTTCAGAAATTTTACCATCATTATTGGTGTCTCCAAATTTAAAATCTCCTGGTTTTGCATTTGGCTGAATTAAGTTTCCATCTTTGGTATACGCATCTATTTCTGCTTGGTTTTGAAAAATTCCTAAATGTGGTACTAAGTAAGGCGTATATAATTCTCCACCTACTCTAGTTTGATAAGGTTTTAAAACTCCTCTTACATTGTCACCATGATCATATGTAACTTGTCCAATACCTGCATATCCATTTAAATTTTCTAATTCATTTTTAACAGAAGTTGCGTTTGCATTTACTCGGTAATTTACAGCACCAATCTTGTTCTTATAAGTTGCAGCCACTTCAAAACCTGTGTTTTTTACTTGTCCTCCATTTGCATCTGCAGGATTGATACCTTGGTTTAAATCTGCCAAACCTTTAATAATCATCCCTTTGGTCGTTTTCTTAAAATAATCTACCGTAATATTTAGACTATGATCTAATAAAGCAGCATCAAAACCAAAATCTAAAGACTCTACTCTTTCCCATTTTAAATCTGGATTTCCGTTTCTTGCAACATAACTACCAGAAGATGTATAAGAAGCATTGTCTCCTAACACTATATTTCTACTTGCAATTGGCACATCAAAAGAATAATAGTCTACAGATTTTATATTTCCTATTTGTCCCCATGATGCTCTTAATTTTAAATCGTTAATTGCATCCACATTAAAGAAAGACTCTTTAGACAATCTCCACCCTAAAGTAGCAGAGCTAAAGTTATCTGATTGATTTTTTGTTGCTAATCTTGATGATTCATCATTACGGTAACTTGCAGATACATAATATTTGTTTCCGTAGTTGTACATTACTCTAGCTATTGCAGATGTTAAAGCATCTTGAAAAGGACTGTTGGTAGGTTTTAAAATTACCTCTGCATTTTGTAAATATTGGTTGTACGTTTCTTCTGATGAAAACCCTGTTCCTTTTACAGATGTAAAATCTCCAGTTGTTTTTTGTGCAGAATAAATAGCTGTTGCATTAATGTTGTGTTTTCCAAAAGCTACGTCGTAAGTTAATTGGTTGTCCCAAATCCACTTTCCTATGGTTCTGTTTTCTTCTAATAAAGAATTTTGAGTACTACTTCTTCCTAGTTCTGGAACCACTCCATAAAACTCTTTCTTTTCTTCGTGACTATAAGAGTAAAAATAATTGGTTTTAAAAGACAAACCTTTTAACACATCGTACTTTAAATACGCATTGATACTTGTAAAAGTTCTAGGTGATTTTTTGTTTGGTCTTAACAACAACGCTAATGGATTGTAAGTATCACCATATGCTCCTGCAAAACCTCTTAATTCATCAGTATCTGGTGCTGTTCCAGAAAAACTTCCATCTGCATAACGAGTTGGAGAAGCAGAAGGCATGTAAATTGCATTGATAATAGTTCCTGAATATGGGTTGTCGGTATCCGTACCATAAGCCTCATCTCTAGACATATAAACATTCTCTCCAATAGTAATTTTATCTGTTAAATTGTAATCTGACTTTACTCTTAAGTTGTAATTTTCAGAACTAGTTCCTTCTAACAAACCTTCTCTATTTCTATATGCAAAAGAAGTATAGTAGTTAAAATCTTTACCGGCTCCACTTAAATCAACATTAATGTTATTTACTTTGGCATCTCTAAAAATAGCATCTACCCAATTGGTACGGTTTACTTGTCCATAAGGATTTTGACTAGCATCGTGAGCAGATTGTCTTGGTGTCCCTGCATTGTCCGCAGCTGTATTGTAAACATCTGCTTGTTGTTTTGCCGTTAATGGAGTAGGTAAATTAGTTGCTGTCTGAATTCCAGTATAATAATTAACTCCTATTCTTGGTTTTCCTATTTTTCCTTTTTTTGTTTCTATTACAATAACTCCTGATGCTGCTTGAGCTCCATAAATTGCCGCAGAAGCTGCATCTTTTAAAACGGAAATAGATTTAATATCATTTGGATTAATTTCTGGTCCATTGTAAGGTATTCCATCTACAACAACCAAAGGAGATTCTCCATTAAAAGTACCAATACCTCTAATTTTAATATCTGCTGTTTTGGTAGGATCTCCTCCAGAGCTTAACACAGTTACCCCTGCAATATTCCCTTGTAAAAAATCTTTGTAGTTAGAAACAGGTCTACTTGTAATAGTTCCTACATTGTTAGCCGTTCCAATAGCAGATGTTAAATCTCCTTTTTTAGAAGATCCGTATCCAATTAATACAATTTCATCTAAATCGCTAGCCAAATCACCTAATACAATCTCTAATTTTTGATCACCTGCATAGTTAATGATTTGTGTTTCGTACCCTAATGAAGATATTTCTACAACACCTTTGTTTTGTTTTGATTGAATTACAAATTGTCCATCAAAATTAGTAATAGTTGTTGTTCCTTGTCCTGCCTGACCTTTAAGTACAATATATGCACCTGGCACTGGCATTTGATCTGCTTTAGAAACCACGGTTCCTTTAACAGTTACTTGCGCTATAGAATGCGACATACATCCTATTACAAATAGCAAAAATAAATAAGCTTTTTTCATTTAAAATTTTAGTTTATGATTTGTTTCAAAAGTAGTTTTAGGACTAAAGAATAAGGGGTGATTTTGTATGGCCAAAGGGTAATTTTGTTTCTAAAACACCTTTAAAAACTTATAAAAAGTAGGTGTTTTAGCACACTAACAATTAGGTAACATTGAGGTAATCCTACGGTAATCCTTACAAGGTTTCATTTTGACTCTTAAACGCTTTGGGACTTAAACCAAAATATTTTTTAAAGGACTTTCCAAAATACTTTGGGTCATTAAAACCACATTCGTAACTAATTTCTGAAATATTTAGATTCTTGTTCTTTAACAAATATTCAGCTTTTTGAAATCTAAGAGATGTAATTACATCGGACGGAGATTGTCCTAAAATATCTTTAAACAAACGGTAACATTTTACTCTAGAAATAGACAGTTGATCTATTAGCATTTCTACATTAAAATTAGAGTTGGACAATTCCCTTTTTATAATTTCTAAACTCTTTTTAATCAGCTTATCATTTCCTGTTTCTAACTCTTGATCTTCTGTTAAAATTTGAAAAATATTTTTTTGTAGTTGATGAGTTTCCACATTCTCTTTAGGTTGTGTAAGTGCAGCTATTTTTTTCTTAATGTAACTCTCACTTGCTGGCAATTGAATTACAGCATCTATTCCATATTCTACAGATTGTTCTTGCAGTGTGTAGCTTATTTCTTCGGATATATATACAAAAGGGCTTTCCTTTTTGGTTTCTTTAGATTTAAATTTGTTAAAAAAGCCTACTAATTGTTTGGTAAAAGGAGTTTGGTACAATACCAATACATCAATATTAATTTGTTGCATCGCAGACATTAAATCCGAAACTGAGTTTTCGAATATTAAGTTACTTTGTTTGTCTTCTAATAACTGCTTTACAATGTCTACATTTTCATCATTAGACAACACCAAAATATTTCTTTTTCCGTTATTTAACAATTCCTGATCGTTCATGTGTTTCCAAGAAATAGTTTCTGTTTGTTTAAAATCCGGATTCATTTTGAATAATGGAATTTTAAAACTTAGTACAAAATCTTGCTCTTTTTGCAGACTAAAAACTCCACTTAAATCTGTTAACAGGGTTTTTACCGCTTTAAAGTAAGGACTGTACCTAACCACATGATCCCAGTTGCTGATTAACAATTCGCTATTGGATATTACCTTTAGTTCTAAGGCATTGTTTTGGTACACAAAAGCTATATCTAACTTGCTTTTTTTATCAGAATACTTTACAAGGTCTCCTAAAAAATATTGTATCAACAACCTTATTCTTAAAACATCTACTTCTACCCAAGTAATATCTTTGTCTATATGGCTTATAAAGTTGACTTGATTTTTTTGTGCCGATTTTTTATTATTTTCTAAAATGTTTTTTAAAATAGGGAATAGGTTTACTATACTATTTTTAACAGCCCCCAAATCTTTTACATGATCTAAATAATCCCATTCTGACAACAAATTAATCATGCTTGTTGCTTGGTTTATTATCTGTTCTTTTGCCTTTGTATCTCCTTCTATTTTGGCACTAGTTCTAATAATTTTGGATACTGGTTCTTGAAATTCTGAAAGCACAAAAGATTTAAATTTTTCCAGTTCAAAATCTTCATTTTTTAAACTGTTATGTAACTCCAATAGTTTTTCTTTTTGATGAGAGACTTCTTTGTTTTTTTCGTCTAATTCTTTATTTGCTTTTAATAAATCTTGTTTTTGATTTTCTATAACCTGTGTTCTGTCTATTATTTTTTGTTCTAATCTTTCTTTTAACTTTTTATTACTTTTATTTCTAATCCAAAAAACAACAACTACTGTTACCATAAATAGTAAAGAAATTATGATATAAAAGCCTATAGTTTCGTACAACGCTTTCTCTATTTTTAGTGTAAAATAAGAATTACTAGGAATATTATCTCTAACAGATTTTACATAAAACTCATAATTTCCAGAAGGTAAATCATGATAATCAATCACTTGTGTTTCTAACAACCTCCAATCAACATCAAAACCCTCTAATTTAAAATAGATTTGCTCTTTACGACTACTAGGAAAAGTAATAGTACTTACATTTACTTTTACGTCATTATTGCTATGTTTTTTTACAAGTTGTTTTGCATAATTTTCATTATCGTCTATTTTTAATTTAATTTTTGACTTGTATTCTTTTCCTCTAATTGTACTAGGATTAAAATAATTTAATCCATTTACTCCTGCAAAGAACAACATCCCTTTTGGATCTTGATAATACGCTCCTTCTGAAAACTCAGGAGCTTGCCAACCTTCATTGGGGTTAATAGTTGTTACTTGATAAGTCGCTTTATCTACAAATGCCAAACCTTTGGTAGTACTTAACCAAACCTTGTCCTCTGCATCTATTAAACCGTATACCATATGACTAAACAGACCATTTTGTTCTGTTATGTTTTTTACAATCCCTTTTTCTGCATTGTATATGGTAATTCCACCTAATGAAGCGATCCAATAATTATTGGTGTTTTTGTCTTTTAAAACAGAATAAATACTATTGTCTAAAACTCCTTTACTCGTATTTATTTTTGTGAGACTTCCATTATTGGTATTTAACACTAAAACCCCATTAAATTCTGTCGCTAAAATTAACTCATCACCTTCTATTTTAATATTTCTTATGTGATAAGAGCTTAGTGTATCTTGACCTTTAAAGACTTCAAATTTATTTCTGACCAAATTAAATTTTGCTACTCCTCCCCAGCATCCAATCCATAGGTTTTTGGAATCATCTTCGCAAATAGAATAACTTCTATTATTAGGCAATTCTTTTATAGTTTCTGCATTATGTAATTCATACTCCCCATTACTAAAAACACGAATTAAACCTGCATAAGATCCAGCCCAAACACTATCATCCGATGCTGTAAATAAACTTCTAATACGTTCCCAATTTACATTGTCTTTAGCTTCTGGAATAATGTATTTTATATAACATTCCGTTTTATTACTGTAATAGTAAAGTCCTTTATTATAATACCCCAACCACAATTGACCTTTGTTTTTTTTGGTAATTGCTCTAATCGTTTCATTGGGTAAATGAGGGTATTTTATAGGATGAGGAGTTACATAATAAATAAGCTCTGAGTCTTTATAAGCCATACTTAAACCACCATCTTTATGCCCCAACCACACGTTATTAAACATGTCTAAATGAAGTCGATCTACTTCATTGCTATTAAAAGTATAAGGAGAGTATTTATCAACAATATAATGGTCTATATGATTGTTTTGAATATTATTGTGATGGTTTGGAATAATATAAACACCGTTACGTCTGGTGGCAAACCATATATTTCCTTTTTTATCTTTTAAAACATCGTTAATTATAATAGTGGGGTATTTTTCTAAAAGAATTTTGCTAAAAGAGTTGTAATTATCACTTTTTTGGGCAATTGTTTTTTTTGCCACAAACACATTGTCTAAATATTCATAAGTTCTTTTGTTTGTATACGCTATAATGTTGTTAGACGTAGACAACCCTATTGAATTTATAGGTTCGTTTTTAAAACTAAAATTTTTAAACAATCCATTTCCAATGTACTTACTCGTTTTACCCTGACTAGTTTTTACCCAAATAGCACCTTGACTGTCTTTTTTAATATCATAGATATAATTTCCTGCAATAGAAGTACTATCGTTTACAATATGTTTATAAACCACAAATTCATTTCCATCAAAATAATTTAATCCATCTAAAGTCGCAATCCACAACCCCCCATTTTCATCATTTTCTATATCTAAAATAGAATTGTTTGATAAGCCTTGATTTGTAGTGTATGTTTTAAATTTAATTTCTTGACCTAAAGCAAAAAAAGAAACAAAAGAGTATAAAAAAAAGATCCAGAACTTCATAATCGTGTCGTTAGTGACCGACAAGAATACAGCAATTGCATTACTTTAACATCAAGTAAGCATTAAGTTCTTATGATTATTTTTGATCTATAGTAACCAATAATTTAAAAGTAGAAAAGAAAAACAATAATAAATAAGATTGATAAATTACCCAAAACCAAATGTTTTTTAAATTGATTTGAAAGATAGAATTATCCGACATTAAAATATTTCCCGTATTTATTTTCCAAAGCTGAAGCCCTACGTATAAAAAAGAAAATAACAGAAAACTATTCAGCAAAATGATTGCTATTTTTTGATAGAGCTTTAACTGTTTACCAAAAGAATTTTTAAAATAAAAAGCAGACAACCAAAACCAAACATAAAAAGGAAAAATCCATAAAATAGTAGGCACATAAAAGAGGGTTGTAAAAAGAACTCCTTCAGAAAAAATTAGCATCGAAAAAAGAGCCAATAAAAAGGCTATGATTTTAATTTTCATGCGTTAAAATTTTTGATAAAGAATCCATTATTTTTTGAGTAGCACCTAAATTTTTAGCAACATAATTTTTAGTGATTCCTGACTTTTTTAACCTCACTACTGCATCTTGATAAATAATCTGTAATACTTTAGATAATTCATTAGCATTAGCAACACTTACACAACCCTCTAACGCAACCAAATCTTGCACCTCTTTAAACTTTTTAAAATTAGGACCAATAACAATTGGCAATCCATAAGTTGCTGCTTCTAAAGTGTTGTGCACTCCACTTTTGGTATAGCCTCCACCAATATAAGCTACATTTGCATATGCATATATTTTAGATAAAATTCCAATAGTATCTACTATAAAAACAGTATAGTTGCTCATGTCTTTACTCCCCATTTCAGAATACAAAACCACTTCTTTTTTAAGACTATTTTTTAGTTTTAAAACTCCATCTTTTGTAACGTTATGTGGGGCAATAATAAACTTTTCTTTGTCTGATGCTTTTGTGTTTATGTAGCTCACCAATTGTTCTTCATCTTCTGGCCAAGTACTACCTGCTACTAATAAATAAGCTTCGTTTTTAAAGTCGTTTACAAACGGTAATTTTTCATTAGCTTCTACTAATTTTTGAACCCTATCAAAGCGAGTATCTCCTGCTACGGTAACTTTATTAATATTTATTGAGTTTAATAATGTTTTAGAAACATCATCTTGCACAAAAAAATGCTGAATGGTTTGCAAATGTTTACGCATCCAAAAACCATAGGGTTTAAAAAACGATTGATCTTCTCTAAAAATTCCAGAAATCAAAAAAGCAGGAATGTTTTGCTTCTCTAATTCGTTTAAATAATTTGGCCAAAATTCATATTTTATAAAAATGGCAACTTTTGGCTCCACCATTTTTAAAAACTTTTTAGCATTACCAATAGTATCCATTGGCAAATAACAAATAGTGGTTACTAATTCATAATCCTTTCTGATTTCATAACCAGACGGCGAAAAAAAAGTCAACACAATTTGATAGTTAGGATATTCCTTTTTTATTTCTTCAATTACAGGTCTCCCTTGCTCAAATTCTCCTAAAGAAGCTGCGTGAATCCAAACTACAGGTTTTTTAGCATCTATAGATATTTTAATTTCATCAAAAACATTTTTTCTACCCGCTACAAAAAGTTTGATTTTAGGGCTAAAAAAAGCAACTCCTTTTAATACAAAAGAAGCCATAATAATAAGTAAATTGTATAAAAACCTCATAACAGCAAAGCTAAAAAATTAGCATTGTGTTTACCTATATTGACGTTTAATTTTTTAATTTGGAATGTCTTTTGATATTATCTATCAGAAGCTAAACAGAAAAAGATATGAAACAACTTATATATATTGTTTTTTTTATTGGATTTGTAGTAAACGCTCAACAAAACAGGGCTTATAAAGATGGTGAAAAAATTAAATTTAGAATACATTACGGAATTATTAATGCAGGGTATGCTAGTATTCAAGTACAAGAGACCACTATAAACAATCAAAAATACGAGCATGTAATTGGAAAAGGATGGACAACAGGTATGCTTAGATGGGTTTTTCCTGTAGAAGATGATTATCAATCTTTTATTAATAAAAAAACAGGACTTCCAACTAGAGCCATCAGAAAAATAAAAGAAGGTAAATACACCAAAAATGTAGAGTTGTTTTTTGAAAAAGATAGCGTATTAACTGTAGATCATAAACGCAACAAAGAAAAAAGAGTGGCAGCAAAAGACGTTCAAGATATGATTGCTGCTTTTTATTATTTAAGAAATAATGTTCCCGACAGTTTAAAAGTAGATGAATCTATTGCTATGAATTTGTTTTTTGATCATAAAAAATTCCCTTTTAAGCTAACAAAACTTAGAAAAGAAAACCTAAAAACCAAGTTTGGAGACGTTGAGTGTTTTGTCTTTAGACCCATGGTACAATCGGGTAGAGTTTTTAAAGAAAAGGAAAGCCTTAGCATATGGATTACCGCAGATAAAAACAGAATTCCTGTAAGAATACAAGCCGATTTGGCTGTAGGTTCTTTAAAAGCAGATATTGATGAGTACAAAGGTTTATTACATCCCTTTAACGCTCAATAAAATTCATAAAATAATTGTACTTTTGGCAGCTAGAAATATAGACACAGAATGTTAAAAAAAATCACCCTTTTAAGCCTTATTTTACTAACTATTTATTCTTGTCAATCTAAGGAAGAAAAATCCGGTGAGCAGAGTGATTCCCCTACCATTGTTAAAAAACCTAAAGTTTCTAAAAAGTTTTTTGGTTACAGTTTAGAGAATTTTAAAATTGTAAAAAACGAAATTAAAAGAGGAGAAACTTTTGGAACTATTTTAGACGAACATCACGTATGGACACCTAAAATATATGAAATAGCAAACACCATTAAACCAGACTTTGATGTTAGAAGACTAAGAGCGGGTAAAAACTACACCATTTTGGCAGCAAAAGATTCCACCGAAAAAGCACAGGTATTTATTTATCAGCATGATTTGGTAAATTATTCTATTGTAGATTTTAGAGACTCTATTTACACCAAAACGGTAAAGAAAAAAGTTATTACGCAATTAAAAACAGCATCGGGAATTATTACAAGCTCTCTTTCTCAATCTTTAGACGAGAAACACATAAGTCCTGTTGTTGCAAATGATTTGTCTGATATTTACGCTTGGACCATTGACTTTTTTAGACTTCAAAAAAACGATCGATTTAAAGTTATTTTCGAACAAAAATACATTAACGATACTATACCTGTAGGAATTGGTAGAATTAAAGCTGCCTATTTTGAACATGTAGGAAAACCATTTTATGCCTTTAACTATATACCTGATTCTATAACAGGTATTGAGGAATATTTTGATGATGAAACCAATAATTTAAGAAGAGCATTTTTAAAAGCTCCTTTAAAATTTAGTCGAATTTCTTCTAAGTACAACCTTAAAAGAAGAATTGCTTTTTATGGTAGAATAAAGCCTCACCTAGGAACTGATTTTGCTGCCCCTGTAGGAAGTCCAATTATGAGTACTGCCAACGGAAAAGTTATTGAATCTAAGTACAGAGGTGGAAATGGAAATTACGTTAAAATTAGACACAATGCCACCTATACAACCCAATACCTTCACATGAAAAAAAGAAACGTAAAAGTAGGTGATTACGTTAAACAAGGTGATGTTATTGGATGGGTTGGAATGACAGGAAATACATCTGGACCTCACGTATGTTACCGTTTTTGGAAAAACGATAGACAAGTAGATCCTTTAAAAGAACAACTTCCTGCCGCAAAACCTATGAAGAAAGAAATTCAACAAAAATATTTAACTCATATAGCTCCAATTAAAAAAGAATTGGATGCCATACCCTATTAAACCAAAAACATACTACAATGTCTTTACAAAACATCAACCCAACCACAACCAATGCTTGGAAAAAATTAGAAGCACATTTTACAACTGCTCAAGATTTAGAACTAAAGGAATTATTTGCAAATGATAAAAATCGTGATGCAAACTTTACCATTACTTTAGACGATTTAAAGTTGAACTATGCCAAAAATAGAGTTTCTAAAGAAACTATGGATTTGTTAGTAGCGTTGGCCAACGAAACAGGATTGTCTAATGCTATAGAACAATATTTTGGCGGAGAAATTATAAATGCTACAGAAGGTAGAGCTGTACTACACACTGCTTTAAGAAACAATAGTGGAAACGCTGTAATTTCTGAAGGAGAAAATGTAATGCCAGAGGTTATCAAAGCCAAAGAAAGCATCCAAGCTTTTACAGAAAAAGTAATTTCTGGTAATTGGAAAGGATATACAGGAAAAGCAATTACAGATATTGTAAACATTGGTATTGGAGGTTCTGACCTTGGACCTAATATGGTTGTTGATGGATTGCAGTACTACAAAAACCATTTAACCACTCATTTTGTTTCTAACATTGATGGAGATCATGTTTCTGAAGTGATTAAAAAATTAAATCCAGAAACTACCTTATTTGTAATTGTGTCTAAAACTTTTACAACTCAAGAAACCATAGGTAATGCTGTAACTCTTAAAGAATGGTTTTTACAAACAGCCAGCAATTCTGACGTAGCAAAACACTTTGTTGCAGTTTCTACAAATTTAGAAGCAGTTGCTGAATTTGGAATTGCATCAGAAAACGTGTTCCCTATGTGGAACTGGGTAGGTGGTCGTTTTTCTTTATGGTCTGCAGTTGGTTTGTCTATTGCTTTATCTGTAGGATATGACAATTATGCTGAATTATTAAATGGTGCTTATCAAATGGACAACCATTTTAAAACAGCCGATTTTGATAAAAACATTCCTGTTGTTTTGGCCTTATTAAGCATTTGGTATAATAACTTTTATGGAGCAGAAAGTGAAGCTGTTTTGCCATATACACAATATTTAAATACGTTGCCATCTTACTTGCAACAAGCGTTTATGGAAAGTAACGGTAAATCTGTAGACAGAAACGGTAAATCTGTAGATTATCAAACAGGAACTATTATTTGGGGAGCTGCCGGAACCAATATGCAACATGCTTTTATGCAATTGGTACATCAGGGTACTAAATTAATTCCATGTGATTTTATTGGATTTAACGAATCTTTATACGGTAAAGTAGATCATCATAAAAAATTAATGGCAAACTTTTATGGTCAGCAAGATGCACTATGTTTTGGAAAAACTAAAGAACAAGTTTTAGAAAGCGGAGTAGCTCCTAACGCTGTAGAATTACCTTTTAAAGTATTTACAGGAAACAGACCTAGTAATTGTATTACAGCAAACAAACTAAGTCCTAATAGCTTAGGGAAAATGATTGCTATGTACGAACACAAAATATTTGTACAAGGTATTATTTGGAACATCTATAGCTTTGATCAGTTTGGAGTCGAATTAGGAAAAGAAATGGCAAAAAAGCTATTAAAATAAAAAAAGAATTCACTATCTTATAAAAGCCTAACAATCAAATGTTAGGCTTTTTTTTGGCACTTGTATTGATGTAAAACTTTTGTAACCAAAACGATTAGATCATGAAACTAAAAAAAAATCCAAAAGCCAATCTAGAACATTACAGCGGAATCTTTACGCTGTTAGGACTTGTCTTAACGCTTTTTATCACTTATACTTTTCTAGAGCATAAATCTTATGCTGCCATAAAAAAAGAATCTGACATTACAATTAAATACAATACAGATGATACCAAAACCATTGCATTTAAAAGGATTAAAAAACAACCTAAAAAGCTTGAAACTCCTATTTTAAAAGAGCCTGTTGTTGAGGTTGAAAAACAAAAAAAGTCTACAAAAATTATAGATCCCAATCATGTTAAAAAAGTTGATAACAACACAAAAGTAAAAGAGACTACACTGATTAAAGAAGAGAAATCCGTCACCAATAGTAATGAAGATTTAAAAAACATAGAATATTTTGATGATGTAGTAGAATATGAACCCGAAACTATAAACTATGTAAGCGTAGAGAACATTCCCGTATATCCTGGTTGTGAAAAATATATGTATGACAGAGAAAAATCTAAAAAATGCTTTAGTAAAAAGATCTCTAAATTCTTTGGGAAAAATTTTGATATTGATTTAGCTAGCAAGCTTAACCTAGTGGGCTTACAAAAAATAGATTGTCAGTTTATTATAGATCACAATGGGGAGGTTAGCCCCGATATTAAAACAACTAAAACACATCCAGAATTGGAGAAAGAAATTAAGCAAGTACTCAGTGATTTACCCAAAATGAAACCTGCAAAACAAAATGGAAAAACTGTAAATTTAATTTACACCTTACCTGTTCGGTTTTTAGTAGAGTAAAAAAGAAAGCCCTATTCTATACAGAACAGGGCTTTTATATAGTAAAAGAATATATTTCTTATTTGCTTAAATCTACTTTAGAAATACGTAATGTATTCACATCACCTTTTTCCATAATTGGAGTAGATGTTAAGTTTACAACAATATCCCCTTCTTGTAAATATCCACTTTCTAAAGCGATATTATTTACATCTCTAATAATATCAGTAGAGAAAGGAGTGTTTGGCTCGTAAAATCTACCTTTTACCCCCCACATAATATTCATCATCCCTAAAGTTCTTCTGTCTGAAGAGAATGCTAAAATTTGAGATTTTGGTCTTAATGCAGAAATTTGTTGAGCAGTATAACCAGAGTTTGTAATTGTTGAAATTACTTTTGCATTGATATCATCTGCAACCAAAGCAGCTTGATGACAAATAGCATTAGAAATAGCTCTATCAGAATCTGTATCTGGTTTTGGAGATTCTCTTGGTACTTCAATTAAACTAGAGTTTTCAACATCTAAAATAATTTGTCTCATCACCTTAATTACTTCGTTTGGGAACGCTCCAACAGAAGTTTCTCCAGATAACATTACTGCATCTGCACCATCCATAATAGAGTTTGCAACGTCATTTACCTCAGCACGTGTTGGCACAGAGTTTTCAATCATTGTTTCCATCATTTGCGTAGCAATTACTACAGGAATCTTAGCTTCTTTACATTTTCTAACTAACATTTTTTGAGCCAATGGTACTTCAGACATAGGAATTTCAACACCCAAATCTCCACGAGCTACCATAATAGCATCTGTGTTTGCTATAATAGCATCAATATTTTCTAAAGCTTCTGGCTTTTCAATTTTAGAGATTACTCTAGTTCTGTATACAGAAGTATCAGAGTTTTCTGCAATTAATTTATGTATATCATCTAAATCTGCAGGGTTACGCACAAAAGATAAAGCCATCCAATCTACGTTTAAGCTCAATGCAAATTTTGCATCTTTAATATCTTTTTCTGTTAATGCAGGTAAAGAGATATTTGTGTTAGGTAAGTTTACTCCTTTTTTAGATTTTAAAGGACCTCCTCTTAATACTTTAGTAGTAACTAAATCAATACCATTAGTAGCAGTAACTTCAAACAATAATTTACCATCATCTACTAATATTTTCTCACCAACCTTTACGTCTTTTGGAAAACGTTGGTAAGTCATAAAAGCTTTTTCTTGATTTCCTTCACCCTTTTCAGTAGTAAAGTTAAAAACATCACCTGGAGCTAATTCAACTCCTTCAGCCATTACACCAACGCGTAATTTTGGACCTTGTAAGTCAGCTAAAATTGCAACATTAAAATCTAATTCCTCGTTTAATTCTCTAATTAATCTAACATTAGTTGTAACATCGTCCTCATCTGCATGAGAAAAATTAATTCTGAATACATTTACTCCAGAAATCATCAATTCTCTTAGCTTTTCTTTCTTACCCGTTAAGGCAGGACCTAATGTAGCTACAATTTTGGTTTTTTTAGTCTGTGACATATTTTAAAAAATTAAGTATTCTTTATGGTTTAACTTATGAGTGTCTACTGAATACGCAGTAACCACCCCATTTAATTTATTTATTTGTTGTAAAAGATGTTTTAGCTTAGTGCTTAAAATATCTCCTTGTACTTTTATCACAAAATCAGCCTCTTTTACTTCTGGCTGTAAATATACATAAGAACTTGCAAAAGATTCTTCTGTATGAAACAATCCTAATGAATTGCCTTTTGGAGCTTTTACTTTGAACTTATTTTTGATTAAATACCAGTCTATTAAATTTTTACTATCCTGATATTCAAAAGATGAAAAAAAAGCTTTCTTGCCCTCTATCACATAATCCAAATCAGGAACGGTTCTCTTAAAATGAAAACCTAAATCATTATTTAACAAATAAGCTAGTTTATAATCTTGTAATACGGTATGAACAGCGATTAACTGGTAATCTTGCTCATCAAAATCACAGAATGTTAAAAAATTAGCCGCCATAAAAACTACGTATTTATACGTAAAAATACAAGAACGAAATTAGTTAATAGTATTCAATCAAAATTAAATTATACAATAATAAAACGCAAACGTTATAGTAATTTTTCTATTTCAGATTGAAACACAAAGTAAGCTCTTTTGGCAGCCATTTCTTCTGCTCTTTTTTTAGATGTGGCTCTTCCTTTAGACACCACTTTGTTGTCTACAAATAGTTTTACACTAAAATGTTTTACATTTTGATTTCCTGAATCTTCGTAAATCTCAAAATTTAAATCTCGTTTAATTTTTTGAGACCATTCAATCAATACTCCTTTATAACTTGTTATTTTTCCTTCAAGCTTTTGTATATCTACATAAGCATTTATTACTTTTTTAGTAATAAATTTTTCACAATAATTATAGCCTCTATCTAAATAAATTGCTCCTATTAAAGCCTCAAATAAATTTCCATGAATATTGTTTCCTATTTTAGACTTTGAAATTCTAGTATCTAAATAATCTAACAATTCTAAATCTTTACCCAACTCATTTAAATGTTCTCTGCTTACTATTTTAGATCTCATTTGTGTTAAATATCCTTCGTTAGCCTCAGGTACTTCACTAAACAAATAAGCGGCAATAATAGAACCTAACATAGAGTCTCCTAAATATTCTAGTCTTTCAAAATTAACAGGATGCCCGTCTTTATCTTTAAGCTGTAAAGATGTATGAGTAAAAGCTCTTTTATAGTGGTCTAAATTTTTAGGAACAAACCCTATAATTTTTTTTATTTGTGTATAAAAAATCTCGTCCGATGTGGAACGAGATTTTTTGATATTTTTAAAGAACTTCAAAAGTCTTAAGCTTCTAATTTTTTAAACAACACACAAGCATTGTGCCCTCCAAATCCAAAAGTATTACTCATTGCAACTTTAACGTCTCTCTTTTGAGCCTTGTTAATTGTTAAGTTTAATTTTGGATCAATGTTTTCATCTAACACAGCATGATTAATCGTAGGTGGTACCACTCCGTACTCCATAGCCAATACAGAAGCGATTGCTTCAATAGCTCCAGCAGCACCTAACAAGTGACCAGTCATAGATTTTGTTGAGTTGATGTTTAAGTTATAAGCGTGCTCTCCAAATACTTTTTGAACCGCTTTTAATTCAGCAACATCTCCTAAAGGTGTTGATGTCCCATGCATATTAATCGCATCTACGTCTTCTGGAGTTAATCCAGCATTCTGTAAACAGTTTTGCATTACTTTGGTTGCTCCCAATCCTTCTGGATGTGGTGCTGTTAAGTGATGTGCATCAGCAGATAAACCACCTCCTGCAACTTCACAATATATTTTTGCTCCTCTGGCAACAGCGTGCTCATATTCTTCTAAAATAAGAGCTCCACCACCTTCACCCATTACAAAACCGTCACGGTCTTTGTCAAATGGACGAGATGCCGTAGCAGGATCATCATTTCTTTGAGACAACGCATGCAAGGCATTAAATCCTCCCATAGCAGCTCCTGTTACAGAGGCTTCTGAACCTCCAGTAACAATTACATCAGCATGCCCTAAACGAATATAGTTTAACGCATCTATAATTGCATTTGCAGAAGATGCACATGCAGATACTGTTGTAAAGTTTGGCCCTCTAAAACCATATTTTATAGATATGTGTCCTGGTGCAATATCAGCAATCATTTTTGGAATAAAGAACGGGTTGAATTTTGGTGTTCCATCACCATTTGCATACTCAACAACTTGTTGTTCAAAAGTATCAATTCCTCCAATTCCACATCCCCAAATAACACCTACTCTGTCGGGATCTACATTTTCTACATCTAGCTTAGAGTTTACAATTGCTTCATCAGCAACCACCATCGCGTACTGCGTAAACTTATCCATTTTACGAGCTTCTTTTCTGTGAATAAAGTCATTCACATCAAAATTCTTCACCTCGCATGCAAAACGAGTTTTGAACTTGGCAGCATCAAAGTGTGTTATAGGAGCAGCACCGCTTTTCCCATTCACTAAACCATCCCAATACTCTTCTATATTGTTACCGATTGGTGTCAATGCACCAAGTCCAGTTACTACAACTCGTTTCAATTTCATAAATAGATAATTTTCTAATTACTTTGCTGCTTCAATAAAGCTTACTGCTTGACCTACTGTACCAATGTTCTCAGCTTGATCGTCTGGAATTTGAATATCAAATTCTTTTTCGAATTCCATAATTAATTCAACAGTATCTAAAGAATCTGCTCCTAAATCGTTTGTGAAGCTTGCCTCAGCAGTTACTTCGTTTTCGTCAACTCCTAATTTATCAACGATAATTGCTTTTACTCTTGATGCAATGTCTGACATAATATTATTATTTAATTAAGTTTAAAACCGGGACAAAAATAAAAAACTTTTGTTTCTGCGAACAATGTTTGTGGAAAATATATTCACTAAGATATAAAAAATTATCACATCTTTGTACTAAGATTTTGCACACTTAACACACATCAAGATATTTAAAAACCTCTCTAAAGTCAATAAAACATGATTAAAATTGCCATTCTAGCTTCCGGATCTGGATCAAATGCAGAGAACATTGCACAGTATTTTTCTACCCATAAAAATGTTAAAATCACCTACATTTTGAGCAACAAAAAGGATGCTTTTGTGCTAGAAAGAGCAAAAAAACTCGGAATTAAGAGCAAAGTTTTCTCTAATAAAGAGATGAAAGAGCAAGTTGACCTCTTAAACTTATTAAAAGTTGAAGCTGATTTTATTATTCTAGCAGGTTTTTTATTAAAAGTTCCTGAAAACATTATCAAAGCTTTTCCTGATAAGATTATAAACATACACCCCGCATTATTACCCAATTATGGAGGAAAAGGAATGTACGGAATGCACGTACACCGTGCTGTAAAAGAGAATAATGAAAAAGAGACCGGGATCACCATTCATTACGTAAATGAAAATTATGACGAAGGAGCTATTATTTTTCAGGCATCCACTGCTTTAACATCAGAAGATACCGCAGAAGACATTGCTGCTAAAATTCATTTACTAGAACAAGAACATTTTCCTAAAGTAATTGATGGAGTAATTAATAAATAAGTTATTTATGGCTAAAAGTAAAAAATACTATGTAGTGTGGAACGGTAAAACCAAAGGTGTTTTTAACAGTTGGAATGACTGTAAAAAACAAATTGATGGTTACCAAGGTGCACAATATAAGTCTTTTACCTCTAAAGAAGAGGCCACTATTGCTTTTACCAAAACTTATGAAGAATACAAAGGTAAAGACACCAAAAAACCTGTAATAGACAAAGAGTTATTAGCTAAAATAGGACAACCTAATTTAATTTCTATTAGTGTAGATGCTGCTTGTAGTGGTAACCCTGGCTTAATGGAATATAGAGGTGTAAATACCAAAACCAAACAACAACTGTTTATTCAGGGCCCTTTTAAAGAGGGGACTAATAATATTGGCGAATTTTTAGCCTTGGTGCATGGGTTGGCTTATTTGCAAAAAATAAATCAACCTACATTGCCTATTTATTCAGATTCTAGAACTGCCATTGCTTGGGTTAAAGCCAAACAATGTAGAACTAAAATAATGCCCTCTGCAGAAAACAAACTTCTGTTTGACTTGATCAAACGTGGTGAAAAATGGTTGCAAGAAAATACATTTAAAAATCCTATTTTAAAATGGGAGACCAAAGTCTGGGGAGAAATTCCAGCTGATTTTGGGAGGAAATAGAAAAAGAATCTATCATCCTCTTGAATTGCTTGTTCACGACTCTGCTCGAATGCCTTTAAAATTTAGGTCATTGAGCGGATTCAATACATAATCATATTTACACTGATTGTCTAAATTATTCCAATCCCAATTCTTTTCTTAAATATACATCAGCATTGCTGTTTTTTTGCCAGTAAGCGACATTCATGCTCTTTTTTAACGTAGCTTTAGTGGTTAATATTTTTTCTTTAGCTCCCCAACCACTTTTATAAGTATCTGTCCATTCTACTATTTTATAAGGAAAAGCGTTTTCAAAAGTTATTTTTAAAACTCTGTTTAAAGTAGGATACGTTAATTTATATATTGTAGTTGTTTCTCCTTTGCTAATTTTTGCTTCTGCCTGATAATCTTTTACCTCATTGTGAGAAAATCTTAAATACACAAAACCTGGAATTATTTTAAATTCCCCTTTTGGTAATGCATTGGGAGTTAGTCTTATTTTAGACCAAATATCATCTTCTAAAAGAATATTTTTTGTTAATTTTTTATTTTTAAAAGAAGCTCCTTGAAAATAAGAGGAATTGTTTATTTCAAACTCTTCATCATTATTTTTTAACTCTATATACTCATGCCCACACCATTCTTGCGTTGATGAACTAATTTTTAACGAGGCCGTAGGCTCATCAACAGGTAAAAAACTACTCGTCATTACAGAGTACGGGTAAATTCCTGTATTAAATTTTCTGGTAGCGTTTAGCTTTAATACACTTGTGTTTTTAGAATTTTGATGATCTGCTTTTGTGTTGTGTTTTTTAGAAAAAGGTTCTGTTACAAAAATAGTTACCGCATCTCCTTTTCTAATTTCCCCATATCGTTCTTGCTCTAAAATGTAACTAGTTATTTCTGCCTTTCCACTGTACCAATAATTTTTAAACTGTTGATTTACTTTTGTTTTTACCGTTTTTTGAGCAACTACATTAGTTGCAATTAATAAGAATAAATAAACAATATGTTTCATAGTTGTGTTTTTTAGTAGGTCGAGACAAATTGACTTAGGTTACACCACTAATTTAGTTATTTTTGTGGCAGAATTGATACTATGGAAGAGTTTGATTTTTTAGCAACAACACCTCAAAGCTTTGATGAGCAAACACTTGCTGTTTTTCAACATCAGGCAAAGAATTGTAAGGTTTATAGAGATTTTATAGGGTATTTAAATATCAATCCTAAAAAAATAACTTCTCCTAAAGAGATTCCTTTTTTACCTATTCAGTTTTTTAAAAGTCATCAAATTATTAGTGGTAGTGAGTCTATACAAGAAACTTTTTTAAGCAGTGGAACTACAGGGACCAGTCAGAGCAAACATTTTGTAACCAATATTTCTTTGTACGAAAAAAGCTATTTAAACGCTTTTGAACAGTTTTACGGAGATATTACAGAATATACCATTTTGGCATTATTACCTTCTTATTTAGAACGCAAAGGATCTTCTTTAATCTATATGGTAGAAGATATTATCAACAAATCTGAAAACCCAAATAGCGGATTTTATTTACACAACCACAAAGAGTTATTTGACAAACTACAAGAGCAGGAAAAACAACAAAAAAAAACCTTACTAATTGGTGTTTCTTTTGCCTTATTAGATTTTATAGAGAAATATCCGTGCGAGTTACAACACACTGTTGTTATGGAAACGGGTGGAATGAAGGGAAAGCGTAAAGAAATGATTCGTGAAGAATTGCATGAAGAACTTAAAAAAGGTTTTGGAGTGCAAAAAATTCACTCAGAATACGGAATGACAGAATTGCTAAGTCAGGCTTATTTTGATGAGTCGCAAAAATTTAACTGTCCGCCTTGGATGAAAATTTTAATTCGTGATACCGAAGATGCCTTATCTTTATTACCCAATGAAAAAAGTGGAGGAATTAATGTGATTGATTTGGCAAACTACAACTCTTGTTCTTTTATAGCAACACAAGATTTAGGTAAAGTTTATAACGATGGTACTTTTGATGTTTTAGGAAGATTTGACAACTCAGACATTAGAGGTTGTAATTTGTTGATACAGTAAGTTAGCCAACTCATTTGTAATCTCTTAAACTTCTATTCGACTACACTTTCATAACAAAAACTCACTATTTATGAAACAGATAGCCTTTTTATTTACCTTATTGATCACTACCGTTTTTTACGGTCAAAAAAAAGATTACAATCTTAAAAAAGGATATGTTGCCGAAGGGTACGATGTGGTTTCTTATTTTGATAACAACGCTGAAGAGGGAGAAAAAGAATTCACCACCACTCACGATGGTGCAAAATTTAAGTTTGTAAGCAAACAGCATTTAGAAACTTTTAAAAAGAATCCTAAAAAATATATTCCTCAATACGGAGGTTGGTGCGCTTATGCCTTGGGAGAAAGCAACACTAAATACGACATCAATCCAAAGACTTTTGAAATTAGAGACGGAAAATTATACTTGTTCTACAATTCTTGGGGAACAAATACTTTAAGTAAATGGACAGAAGAAAATCCTGAAAAACTAAGAAAACAAGCTGATAAAAACTGGTCGTCTTATCAAGAATAAGCTTAATATATTAACACAAAAAAGCCTTTTGCAAATGCAAAAGGCTTTTTTTATACCTTAAAAAAAATATTAAACTACTTGTAGCAGGTAATAATTTTTCTTTCCTCTTTGTAACAATACATAAGCACCCGCAATTAAATCTGCTTCGGTAATTTTGTAATCTTCTTTTACTTTTTCTTTATTTACAGATATTGCATTTTCTTTCAACGCACGTCTGGCATCAGAATTAGAGTTTAAGAAATTAGTTTTTGCTGCCAAAGCACCAATCATATCCAAACCTTCATCCAAATCAGCTTTGGTAACTTCTGCTTGTGGCACTCCTTCAAATACATCTAAGAAGGTCTGCTCATCTAAAGATTTTAAATCTTCTGAAGTAGATTTTCCAAATAAAATAGACGATGCTTTTAAAGCCTTATCTAAATCTTCTTGAGAATGCACCATTACCGTCACTTCCTCAGCCAATTTCTTTTGCAACAAACGTAAATGTGGAGCTTCGTTATGTTCCTTAATTAACGCTTCTATTTCTTCTTTAGATAAGAAGGTGAACTTCTTAATAAAGTTTTCAGAATCTTCATCCGATGAATTTAACCAATATTGGTAAAATTTATATGCCGATGTTCTGTTTTTATCCAACCAAATATTTCCTCCTTCAGATTTCCCAAATTTGGTTCCATCAGCCTTCGTAATTAACGGGCAAGTCATAGCATACGCTTTTCCTTGCGCTGTACGTCTTACCAATTCTGTTCCTGTAGTAATATTACCCCATTGGTCAGAACCTCCCATTTGTAATTTACAATTCATAGTTTTGTACAAGTGCACAAAATCATATCCTTGAAACAATTGGTAAGTAAACTCTGTAAAACTCATTCCATCAGCACCATCTTCTCCTGTAAAACGTTTTTTTACAGAATCTTTAGCCATCATATAGTTCACTGTTAAGTGCTTTCCAATATCACGAACAAAATCTAACAAAGTAAAATCTTTCATCCAGTCGTAATTGTTCACCAATTCCGCTGCATTTTCTCCTTTGGTATTAAAATCTAAAAAACGCTCTAACTGACCTTTAATTCCAGCAACATTAACTGCCAAAGATTGCTCATCTAACATATTACGTTCTGCAGATTTTCCAGACGGATCTCCAATCATACCAGTTGCACCACCAATTAAAGCAATCGGCTTGTGCCCTGCTTTCTGAAAATGCATCAATACAATAATCGGAATTAAACTTCCAATATGTAAAGAATCTGCCGTAGGATCAAAACCAATATATCCTGCAGTTACTTCTTCTGCCAATTGCTCTTCAGTCCCAGGCATAATGTCGTGCATCATTCCTCTCCACTTTAATTCTTCTACAAAGTTGTAAGTCATTTCTAAAAATTTTGAGCAAAGATACTTTTTCAATTTACAAATAACAACATGACCTTAATTTTTACGTGGGCATTTCCCTGAAACAAATTCAGGGTCGGGCTTTCCGTTGTATCTTTTGGTTTTCTCAAACACAAAAGGATGCCACTGCAATCCCTAATGCAAAAAAGAATTTCTTCTTCACTCCTTAAATTCTTAACTACAATAACTTCTACAACTCTTCGTTACTTAACTCCTCATAAATCCTTAAATTTACCCTGTGAAAGATGATATCAAACTTAAACTAGCCGTTCTACCCTCTACCCCTGGAGTATACCAATACTTTGATAAGGAAGGAACCATTATTTATGTGGGTAAAGCCATCAACTTAAAAAAAAGGGTGAGTAGTTATTTTACCAAAACACATGACGATGGTAAAACACGGGTTTTGGTTTCTAAAATTGTAGACATCAAACATATTGTAGTCGCTACCGAAACGGATGCACTACTTTTAGAAAACAACTTAATAAAAAAGTACAAACCCAAATACAACGTATTGTTAAAAGACGACAAAACGTATCCGTGGATTTGTATTAAAAAAGAACGTTTTCCTAGAATATTTGTCACCAGAAAAATGATTCGTGATGGATCTGAATATTTTGGCCCTTACACTAGTGTAAAAACCGCTTATGCTTTGTTAGATTTAATTAAAGAACTCTATCAAATCCGTAGTTGTATGTTCGATTTAAGTCATGAAAACATCAACACAGGAAAGTTTAAAGTTTGCTTAGATTATCATATTAAAAAATGCAAAGGTCCTTGCGAAGGTTTACAAACTGAAAGCGCTTACAACACTCAAATAACAGCCATTAGGAATATTATTAAAGGAAACTTTAAACAATCTTTGGTTGCTTTTCATCAAATGATGCATCGTTTTGCAGAAAACATGGAATTTGAAGAGGCTCAAAAAATTAAAGAAAAAATGGACTTATTGTCTAATTATCAGGCAAAATCTACCATTGTAAATCCTACTATTAATAACGTGGATGTGTTTTCTATTTTATCTGACGAAACAGCTGGCTATGTAAATTTCTTTAAAATATCTAACGGATCTATTATTCAATCTCACACCATAGAGATGAAGAAAAAATTAGACGAGAGCGATAAAGAATTGTTAGAACTAGCTATTGTTGAATTACGTGAACGATTCAATTCTATAAGTCCAGAAATTTTAGTTCCGTTTAAAGTCAACGTAGGAGAAAATATAAAAGTAACCGTTCCTAAACAAGGAGATAAATTACGTGTGGTAGAATTGTCTATCCGTAATGCAAAATATTACCGACAGGAACAGTTTAAGCAAGTACAAATTATAGATCCAGAAAGGCATACCAAACGTATTATGGCTCAAATGAAATTGGATTTACGCTTAAGTGCAGAACCTAAACATATTGAATGTTTTGACAACTCTAACATTCAAGGAACTCACCCCGTAGCAGCTTGTGTGGTTTTTAGGGATGGAAAACCAAGTAAAAAAGATTACCGTCATTTTAACATCAAAACCGTAGAAGGTCCCGATGATTTTGCATCTATGGAAGAAGCCGTCTATAGGCGTTACAAACGCTTGTTAGATGAAGACCAGCCATTGCCTCAACTAATTTTAATTGATGGTGGAAAGGGACAATTATCATCTGCCTTAAAAAGTTTAGATCTTTTAGGATTGCGAAACAAAATTGCCATTATTGGAATTGCTAAAAGGCTAGAAGAATTGTTTTTTCCAGACGACCCTATTCCGTTGTATTTAGACAAAAAATCGGAAACACTTAAAATTTTACAACAACTAAGAAACGAAGCACATAGATTTGGAATTACACATCACCGAAACAGACGAAGTAATACAGCTTTAAATTCAGAATTAGAAACCATTCCTGGAATTGGAAAACAAAGTGTAGAAAGTTTATTGCAATATTTTAAATCTGTCAAAAGAATAAAATCTGCAACAGTAGAGCAATTAAGTAGTGTTTTAGGCAATGCTAGAGCCAAAAAATTACATAATTTCTACCATAAAAATGAGTAACTTAGTCCTGTTATGTTAAAGAAAATTCTTCTTCTTTTTATACTCATTCATTCTTTTGTTTTTAGTCAACAAAAAGAAATTGATACCCTTAAAACTCCCAAAAAAATTGGATTGGTTTTTAGCGGTGGTGGTGCTAAGGGTTTTGCACATATTGGTGTTTTAAAAGCCATAGAAGAAGCCAATTTACAAGTAGATTATATTGGAGGTACTAGTATGGGTGCTGCCGTAGGTGCTTTATACGCATCTGGTTACACAGCTAGCCAAGTAGACTCTATTATAATGGCTATTGATTTTGAAAAAATGTTGACTGACAAAATTGATAGGAAATACAATTCTTTTTTTGATAAAAAAAACAACGAAAAATATTTACTTTCTCTACCTATTAAAGGCTTTAAGTTAGGATTGCCTATTGCACTCTCTAAAGGACAAAACACATACAACACTCTAAGTGAATTATTTCATCATGTAGATCACATTACTGATTTCTCAAAACTACCAATTCCTTTCTTTTGTATAGCCACCAATATAGAAACAGGAAAACAGGTAGAATTAAATACAGGATCCCTAGCGTTAGCCGTAAGATCTAGCGCATCTTTACCTACTTTACTAAATCCAAGTCAGCTAGACTCTGTTATGTTAATAGATGGAGGAATTGCTAATAATTTTCCTGTAGACTTAATGAGAACCAAAAAAGTAGATTATGTAATTGGTGTAGATGTACAAGGAAATTTAAAAAAGCAACAAAATATAGATTCTGCTCTAAAAGTGATTGATCAAATTATCAACTTTCAGTTGTATGGTAATGAATATGCAGAACTTCAAAAAATAGAGCTCTATGTTCATCCTGAAGTTACCGAGTTTGAAATTATTGATTTTGACAAAAAAAGAGCCATTATTGATGCGGGTTACAAAGCAGCAAAAGAAAAAATAGAGGAACTAAAAAAACTAGCTAGTCAACAAAAAAACCAGACAACTCTTGCTTCTAAAATTATTCCAGACTCTAAAGAATATGAGATAAACAACTATACTATTTCTGGAGCAAAAAACTACACTAGAAGATACATTAGAGGAAAACTAGACTTTAAAAAAAATAAAAAAATAAGTCTAAAACAATTCAATCAAAACATTAACTACGCAACTACATCAAACAACTTTAAAAGTATTTATTACAATTTTAAAGAAAATGATTCTGTAGTAGATTTAGACATTAGATTAACAGAAAACCCAGACTCTAGATTTTTAAAACTAGGAATACATTACGACCCTTTATATAATCTATCTGGATTGGTAAACTACACACACAAACACTTGTTATTAAACAACGATGTTCTTTCTGCCGATTTAGCTTTTGGTGACAACACCAGATACGCTGTTAATTATTTTATAGACAACGGGCATTTTTTAGGTTATGGAATACTTTCCAGATTTAATCAATTTGAAACCACTATTAAAAGCAATAGTTTTATTGGTGTAAATCAAATAAACTTTGAATACGAAGATTTTACCAACTACATATATACCCAAGCAAATTACAAAAATATGTATGCGCTTTCTTTGGGAATAGAACACAAACATATTAGATCTTTTACCAATAATTTTGCTTCTGTTAAAGACGATTCTAGAACATTTTTTGATGACAGTCATTACTTAAATCTTTTAGCTAAAATTGAAGCAGACACCTACGATAAAAAAAGTTTTCCTGATCAAGGGGTTTTAATCAACGCAACGTGGAGAACATTTTTATCCTCTACAGATTTTGGCAATGACTTTAGACCTTTTTCTCAATTAAGAATTTTAATGGAAGGTAGATGGACTTTATCCGATCGTCTTTCCTTTTTTGCTCAAGGAGATGGAGCTGTAAGTATTACCCATAGAGAGCTTGATAACTTTAACTATTCTCTAGGAGGTTACGGAGAAAATTATATTAACAACTTTATCCCCTTTTACGGGTATGGATTTTCAGAATTAGAAGCCAACTCGTTTTTAAAAACTACGGGCTCTTTACGCTATAGATTTTACAAAAAAAACTATGTAAGTTTTATAGCCAACTATGCTTTAATTGCAGATGATGTTATCGAGTTTTTAGAGCATAAACCTTTTTTTACCAACGCAAATACAGGATATGCAATTGGAGTTAGTTCTGATACTTTTCTAGGCCCAATAGACCTTAAATACTCTTGGTCACCAGAAAACAAAAAATTTAGTGCCATTTACTTTAGTGCTGGTTTTTGGTTTTAACAAAAAAAAGCCCAATCAGTATAACTGATTGGGCTTTATTGATATGATTTTACTGTTTAAAAGAAAACTTATATTGTAAATACATATAAGCATCTCTTGGTACTATTTTTATCCATTTTTTGTGCTCTTTAAACCAAACTCTCTGTTGAGAGCATAGTCTTTTTCTTAAATAAGCAGCAACAAAAGGATGTACATGTAAAAAGATTTTTTCGTTACGTTTTTTTGTTGATAAGATTTTTCTTAGTTCGAAATCTATCTTACTAACCAGCACTATTGGTGCTTCTACTTCTCCGTTTTTATTCGGATTAGGTTCTCGTGTTTTAATGTTTGTTTCTGGACGAACACGTTGACGAGTAATTTGCACTAAACCAAACTTACTTGGAGGTAATATTTTGTGTTTGGTTCTATCCGTAGCCATTTCATTTTTAAGATGTTCATATAGCTTTTGTCTGTTTTCATTGGTATTCATATCAATAAAATCAACCACTATAATTCCACCCATGTCTCTTAATCGCAATTGGCGTGCAATTTCCGTTGCTGCAATTAAGTTTACCTCAAGAGCCGTGTCTTGCTGTGTATTGGCTTTGTTAGATCTGTTTCCGCTATTCACATCAACTACATGAAGGGCTTCGGTATGTTCTATAACCAAATAAGCACCTTTACTCATTGATACAGTCTCTCCAAATGCAGATTTAATCTGTCTTTCAATTCCGTATTTTTCAAATATTGGAGTGTTACCGTCGTAATCTTTAACGATACTCACTTTTGCAGGATCTATCTCTTCAATGTAATCTCTTATTTCTGTTGCTAATTGTTCATCATCAACAACAATATCTGTAAAAGAATCATTTAAAACATCTCTTAGTATAGAAGATGCTCTGTTTAACTCACTTAAAACTTTGGTAGGTGTGTTTGTATTTGGAATACGCTCACACATATCTACCCATCGTTGTAATGAGTTTTGTAAATCTTTGTCTAATTCTGCAACTTTTTTTCCCTGTGCAACTGTGCGCAGAATTAGTCCAAACCCTTTGGGTTTGATACTTTTTGCCAGCTTCTTAAGCCTGTCTTTTTCTTTTGGATCTTCAATCTTTTGAGAAACAGACACTCTGTTAGAAAACGGGACTAATACTAAATATCTTCCAGCTATGGACAACTCAGAACTAATTCGTGGTCCTTTGGTAGATATGGGTTCTTTTACAATTTGAACAAGAATGTTTTGCTTTGGTTTTAAAACCTTGTCAATACTGCCTCCTTTGTCAATATCTTTTTCAAATTGAAATTTGCTTAACGTAAAATCTTTGTAATTACCTGTACTTACTTTCTTTAAAAAACTATTTAGAGAGTTTACCTGAGCTCCTAAATCATGATAATGCAAAAAGCCATCTTTTTCGTAACCTACGTTAACAAAAGATGCATTTAATCCTTTTAACACTTTTCCTGCTTTAGCTAAAAATATATCACCTACCGATATTTTATTATCGTTAGATTCATTATTTAACTCAATTAATCTACCATCTCTAAGTAATGCAAAATCAATATCAGAAGAATTTGAACGAATTATTAATTCTAATTTCATCCTGATTTGTTTAAATGTTACCTAAATAACATGATTAAAAATAAGTATATTGATAATTAAGACTAATGTCTTAAATGTCAATGAACGTGTTATGGTTTTTACGAAACCATAAAAAACAAGAAAAAGTAAGTTGTTAAAACTTACTTTTTCTTATGTCTGTTTGCTCTTGATCTTTTTTTACGTTTGTGCGTAGAGATCTTAGCTCTTTTTCTTTTTTTACCGCTTGGCATAATGTATAATTTTAAAGTCTCCTTTATTGGAGATAGTTAATAATCTATTTGTTGTTCTTTCCGTAAATTACTTTACTTCTACTTTTGCTTTAACTCCCTCTGTAAACGTTTTAGCAGGTTTAAATGCTGGTATGTTATGTGCTGGAATTTTAATTGTTGTATTCTTAGAAATGTTTCTACCTGTTTTTTCAGCTCTAGTCTTGATAACAAAACTACCAAATCCTCTTAAGTAAACATTATCACCGTTTTCTAAAGCATTTTTCACTTCATCCATAAACGCCTCAACAGTTGCTAAAACATCAGCCTTTTCAATCCCTGATTTATCTGCAATTGTCGTTACTAAATCCGCTTTCGTCATTTCTTATTACTTTTTTAATATTATTCTAGAAAAAAATTGAGGATGCAAAGATAGGATAATTAATTAATTCTAAAAAGATTAACCATCAAATTTTACACTAAGTTTTCTGTAAGTTTGCATTCCTAAGCACAAATATATGGAATTTTATAAGACACTAGAAATGTGGTACTTAAACAACAAACGAGATTTACCATGGCGAAAATCATCAAATCCGTACTTTGTTTGGCTTTCAGAAATTATTTTACAACAAACCAGAATTCAGCAAGGATTGTCTTATTACAACACCTTTACAAACCATTATCCAACCGTTTTAGATCTTGCAAACGCAAAAGAAGATAATGTTTTAAAAAATTGGCAAGGTTTGGGATATTATTCCAGAGCCAGAAATTTACATTTTTCGGCAAAATACATTTGTAATGAACTTGACGGAAAATTTCCTACCACATATAAAGAAATTATCAAGCTAAAAGGTGTGGGAGATTATACAGCATCAGCTATTGCATCTATTTGTTTTAATGAAAAAACTGCAGTTGTTGATGGAAATGTATATAGAGTTTTGTCTAGATACTTTAACATAGACATCCCCATCAACTCATCTAAAGGAATTAAATATTTTAAAGAATTAGCACAAGAATTAATCATAAATGCGAACCCAAAAGAATACAACCAGGCTATTATGGATTTTGGATCTATGGTTTGCAAACCTCAAAACCCTAATTGCGAAAATTGTCCGTTAGAAAACGGTTGTTTGGCCAAAGCAAAAAACATGATTAGCAGCCTACCTGTTAAAGAAAAAAAGATTAAAATTAAAAATAGATATTTAAACTTTATTGTTTTTACCAATGGAGAACAAACAATACTTGAAAAAAGAACAGGTAGTGGTATTTGGCAAAACTTATATCAGTTTCCCTTGTTAGAATTTGATGAAATTGCGACTCAAAAAGAGTTGATAAAAAAACCATTACTAAAAGACTACAACACATCTACAATAAAGCTTTTTAATCCAGAACCTTGGGTACATAAGCTATCTCATCAACATTTATTTACACAATTCTGGATTGTAGACACCCAAAACATAAGTCAAACCAACAGTGTACATTGGGAAAACATAGATAATTTTGCGGTTCCTAAACTGATACACAAATTTTTAGATAGCTACAAAACCAAATAAATTTTCATTATTTTTGATCTATTAATAAATTAATTATGGCTGGTACACTTAACAAAGTTATGCTCATTGGTCACTTAGGAGATGATGTGAAAATTCATTACTTTGAGGGTGGTGGATCTATTGCTAGGTTTTCTTTAGCAACCAACGAAACATACACCAACAAAACCACTGGCGAAAGAACAACCACTGTAGAGTGGCACAATATTGTTGTAAAAAATAAACTTGCAGAAATATGTGAAAAACATTTAACCAAAGGAGATAAAGTTTATTGCGAAGGAAAAATTAAATCTCGCGAATGGGAGCTAGAAGGTGTTAAAAAAACAACTTACGAAATTCACGTTCAAGAAATGAATTTTTTATCTCCAAAATCAGAACAAAAAAACACTAATTCTAATTCTGAAAAACAGAATCCCAACGGAATTATTGATGATTTACCCTTTTAATTCACAAACCATTGCCTGAGCCCATATACAATACCGGATTTCAACTAGAAACAATTATTAATTGTTTATTCACCCTTTGTTTATTACTTTGTTCTGCCCTAATTTCTGGATCCGAAGTTGCCTTTTTTTCACTTACAAAAATAGAATTAGATGAAATTGAAGCATCAGGAACCAATAATTCTAAAAAAGTAACCCAGCTAATTTCCAGACCCAAAAGACTGCTTGCAAATATTTTAGTAGCCAACAATGCTATCAACATTTTAATTGTATTACTTTTTGCTTCTTTAGGTGATGTGTTTTTTGGAGGACTAAGCATTAACCTAGATCTTTATTATTTTACGTTAGATATTCGTTTCTTTATAGAGGTAATTCTTATCACTTTTGTAATTCTTATTTTTGGAGAAGTACTACCTAAAGTGTATGCAAACAGAAATGCCAAAAGTTTTGCCCTGTTAATGAGTCCTGTACTCTTAATTTTAGGAAAGCTTTTTATTTTTATTAGTGGTCCCTTAACCGCATTATCTAATGTAATTGAAAAACAATTACGTAGTAGTAAAAGTAATTTTTCTGTTGATGACTTATCTCAAGCACTAGAACTTACCAACGAACGAGACACTACCGCAGAACAAAAAAATATTTTAGAAGGAATTGTAAATTTTGGAAACACAGAAACTGTACAAATTATGAATCCTAGAATGGATATTTGTGCCATTTCTAAAAGAGCCAATTTTACCGAAGTTTTAGAAATTATAACAGACAAAGGTTTCTCTAGAAACCCTGTATATGATAATAATATTGACGAAATTGTAGGTGTAATTTATGCCAAAGATTTACTACCTCACTTACACAAAAAAACATTCAATTGGCTCGCCCTAGTTAGAGAACCTTTTTTTGTGCCCGAAAACAAAAAACTAGATGATTTATTGACTGCTTTTCAGGAAAGAAAAAATCACCTAGCCATTGTTGTTGATGAATATGGAGGAACAAGCGGACTGGTTACTCTAGAGGATGTAATAGAAGAAATTGTAGGAGATATTAGCGATGAGTTTGACGATGACGATTTATCTTACTCTAAAATTGACGATAATAATTATGTATTTGACGGAAAAATAAATTTAAAAGATTTCTGTAAAGTTCTTAGTTTAGATGAAGTAGGTTTTGAAAAAGACAAAGGAGAATCCGAAACCTTAGCTGGATTAATTTTAGAATTATCAGGTAAGTTTCCTCGTAAATTTGAAAAAGTAAATTACCAAAATTTAGTTTTTACGGTAGAGGCCATAGAAAGAAAAAGAATTAAGCAAATTAAAGTAGCCATTCTTTAAACCCTAAACTTCCCATGAAATATTTTGCAATTATCTTGGTATTATGTTGTATTTGCTGCAAACAAAATCCAATTCCAAAACCAAACGCTTATTTAAGTTTAAATTATCCCAAACCTACCTATCAAAAAACAGAACCAGGCCTTCCCTTTCAATTTAAAACATCAAAAAATGCTGTTTATACAATAGAAAATAAAAGTTGGTCAAACATACATTACCCACAACTAAAGGCAGATATTAATATTACATATCAAACAGTAAACAACAATCTAAAACAACTTGTTTTAGATGCAGAAAAACTTACTTACAAACACACTTTAATTGCAGATCATATTGAGGTCTATCCTTTTGAAAACAAACAAAAAAGAGTATACGCTCGGTTGTTTCAAATTACAGGAAATGTAGCCTCTCCAATTCAATTTCAAGCTACAGATTCTGTAAAACACTTTATTAGTGGATCTTTATACTTTAATATAAGGCCTAACTATGATTCTATTTTACCATCAATAAATTTTGTTAAAAAAGACATTCAACAAATTATAGAAACCTTAGAGTGGACAAACTAAGAGTCAAATCTTTTTAATCTATAAGATATAAAAAGACTGTAAATAATTACCCCAAACAATAAAGCTCCAGAAAGCAAATGGATGGCTTGTGTTCCAAAAGGAAAATGCACATAATACATTAGTATACCCGTAAAAGCTTCAAAAAATAAAAAAGCCAATATCCACCTCACCTGTTTGTATCCTAAAATATATTTTTGATTCAACCAGAATATAAAAGAACTCACCAACACCACTACAATAGTAAACGATCTATGAAAATAAAAGTTAAAATTAGGATCTAACAATCTAAACTCCTTTTGCTCAAAACCATATTCTTTCACTTGCTCATCTACAAATTGTCTTACTTGAGTTCCCAATAAAATCTGAACAATCATCATTAACAACAAACTAAACAACAACCAATGAAATGTTTTATTGTATTTATAAACAAAAGATAAATTTTTAGAACTGATTAAAAACTTAGCTCTTAATAAAAGCCCAATAATCAACAAACCACCAATCATATGAATTGTAATTATATAAGGTGTTAAATAACTATCAACCACCACTTTTCCTAACCAAGCTTCAAATAACATCCCTACAAAAGCTAAATATGTTAACAAAGCAACCCCTCTTATTTTATTTTTATTAAAAGTAACTTTCCACAAAAGAACCAAAAAAACAAAACCTGCAACAACAGAACTAAGCCTGTTTATATACTCTGTATAAGTATGATAAACGTTAAACTCTGCATATTCGTGCTTGGTATAAACCTCCCAATTATGTTCCTTAAAATCATTATCTGTGGTAATAGTACTTTTAGCAACATACAAAGCCTCGTTATGAATAATGATTGCTCCTTTTTTAAACTCCGTGTCACCTTTCCACTCTAGTTGATCTTGAGAAGTTGGAGGAATGTAATAACCAAAACACTTAGGCCAATCTGGACACCCCATTCCAGACCCAGTCATTCTTACAACAGAACCTGCAAGAAAAATTAAATAAACGGACACAATAGCTACATTAATTGTTTTAATGAGTGATTTATTCATAAATATATATTTGCTGAACAAAATTATACAAAAAAAGCTACTCACATAGAGTAGCTTTTATTAATTCTTTTAATTTGAATTATTTCTTGTTTAAGAAAACCTTACTTAGTTTCTTTTTTAGCTTCCTCACACTTCTCAGCACAAGCTTTTATACATTTTTGATCTTCTTTATGCTTACATTTTTCTGCACATTCTTTAGAACATACCGCTCTTTCTTTAGAATCTGTTGCAGAATACATTTTCCCATCTATCAAATTATTAATAGTACTTATAATTTTTTCTTTTGATGTTTTATTAGCATCAAAAACAAAAATTCCTTTCTTTTCTTCAAAATTCACCTTAGATTCTGTTACTCCTTCTAATTTAGATATTTTGGATTCTATAGTTTTTGCACACCCTATTTCGCAAGTCATCCCTTTAATATCAAGACTAACCGTTAATAGTTTAGCTGGTAAATCGATTTCTTGGGTTTCCGTTGTTTGCTTTTCTTTTATAGATGGCTTACATCCTATCAAGTTAACAGCTAGTAAAGCAATAAATACAACTCTTATAATTTTCATAATTTCTAATTTATATTCAATTCAAATATACAAAACTATCAAATCATCTTTAATACATTTTCACACAGATTAATTAACACAACTAACTACTTTGTGCTTTGTATTAGTTTTCAACAATTTTCAAATTTAAAAACAAGCTGATAACTATATTATAATCAAGCCCATAAATAATTAAAAAAACATCACTCACAACACTTTTGTTGAAAAATAATATGTATATTTGCGTCCATTTTATTAACAAGCATTTTAAATTATTTAAGTATGTACGCAATTGTAGAGATAGCAGGGCAGCAGTTTAAAGTAGCGCAAGACCAAAAAGTATACGTTCACCGTTTGCAAAACGAAGAAGGAGATTCAGTTTCTTTTGACAACGTTTTATTAGTAGACAATGGTGGAGATGTTACTATTGGCGCCCCAGCTATAGAAGGAGCTTCAGTGAAAGCTAAAGTTTTAGGTCACTTAAAAGGTGATAAGGTAATCGTTTTCAAGAAAAAAAGAAGAAAAGGTTACAAAAAGAAAAACGGACACCGTCAGTATTTAACTGAAATCCAAATTGAAGCTATTAACGCTTAATTTGACTGTCTAAATTAAATTATTAAAGAAAAAATAACCTTAAAAACACAATATTATGGCTCATAAGAAAGGTGTCGGAAGTTCGAAGAACGGTAGAGAATCAGAATCGAAACGATTAGGTGTAAAGATTTTTGGTGGTCAAGCTGCTTTAGCTGGAAACATTTTAGTACGTCAAAGAGGTACTACTCACAATCCAGGTGAAAACGTTTACATGGGAAAAGATCATACTTTACATGCAAAAGTTGATGGAATTGTAGAATTCCAAAAGAAAAGAAACAACAAATCTTATGTTTCTATTACTCCAGTTCATTTAGAAGCTGAAGCATAGTAGTAAACAAAGTTTATATCATAAAAAAACCGAACACAATTTGTGTTCGGTTTTTTTATGATATAAAATCAGTCTATAAATTACATAAACACTTTATATCTCACCACAACATCATTTATATTAACTGTTACAAAATAGACACCAGAAACCAAATGTATGTTATGAACTTTCTGTCCCATTAAATTAATAATATCAACAACATTACCTTTATTCACAACAATTTGACCAGAAACATTAGAGAATATAACTTTATTAGATGTTAAATTATTTAATCCTAAAGTAGGAAAGGTAAAAGAAGTACTATTAAACGGAAGAAGATCATCAGTACTATCAGTCATTGTAGTCCAATTTTCTTCATCAACGATTAATGTTTTGTACTCACTAACTGTTTTGTTCGTTCTTACTCCAGAATAAGCACCCCCATCTTTACTAGCTGTATTATCAATAACAACAAAGTTACTAGTAATACTCAATCCAGTTGCAGAAAAATTAGCTTCCAAACCTTCATTATTATTTTGAATACCGGCAATCCACGTAGTTACCATATTATTTCCTGGATCACCATATGTTGCATATACAGCATCTCCACTAGTAGCAATATTAAAACCAGCATCTGTAACAGTCAAATTCCCAATGGAACTACCAAAACTAGGATTTGAAGCACTATCTACATCTGTAAAAACAACAACAGTTCCTGCAGGAATTAAAGATAGCCCTGTATCCCACCTTAATATCCCTTCAGTATCAGAATTTCCATCACCTGAAATATTGGGTTCACTATCTGTAAAATAAATAATTGTGTTTGCTCCTAAATCTTTTAATACAACGATTGCTAAATCTTTCTCACCATCAGCATTAAAGCCAATAAAAAGTATATCACCAGAAGATTGAGCATAAATAAAACTGGAGCATACGAATACTAAAAATTGAATAATCTTTTTCATAGTTTAAATTTTTGAATACAATTCAACTATAAATCACTAAGAAACAAAACCTTAACTTTAATTCAATCTTATAGAAACATACAAAAAATATTTTTTTTATAAAATAATTCCTGCAATGCAAGCAGTAATCCAACTAGCCAAAGCACCACCAATCATAGCTTTAAAAGCAAGCTTAGCAACCTTTCCTTTTTGATTAGGTGCAATACCAGCTATACCCCCTATTTGAATTCCGATAGAAGCAAAATTGGCAAATCCACACAAGGCATAACTTGCTATTTGTGCTGTTCTTGCCGACATCTGATTATTTTTTACCATTTCCCCTAAATCTTTGTAAGCTATTAATTCCGTTAAGGCAATTTTCTCACCTAATAAAGTTCCGAAAACTCCAGCTTCATCCCAAGAAACCCCCATTAGATAAGCCAATGGCTTAAAGATATAACCTAACAACTGAGACAGAGATAAGTCTATTAAACTTAACAATCCATCTACTAAAGCAACCATACCCACAATAGCAATTAACATAGCTGCAATATTAGCCGCTAGTTTTAAACCATCTATAGCACCATCTGCAACAGCCTCAACTGCATTACAATCCTTTTTTTCATCTTTTAGAACAACAGCACCTGTTGTTAGTGATTTTTCAGTTTCTGGGCATATGATTTTAGCAATCATAATAGCAGCAGGAGCACTCATAATAGAGGCCGCCATTAAATGTCCTGCAATACCAGGTATATGCGTTAGCATTTTTACATAAATAGCCATTACACCCCCCGCTACAGTTGCAAAACCACCTACCATTACCGTCATTAGTTCCGATTTTGTCATAGACTTCACAAAAGGTTTCACTAACAAAGGAGCCTCTGTTTGCCCAACAAAAATACTACCAACTACGCTTAATGTTTCTCCTCCACTAGTTCCTAATACTTTTTGTACAAATTTAGAAATCCCTTTAATAAGAAACTGCATAATTCCTAAATGATAGAGTAAGCTCATAAAAGCAGAAAAGAAAATAATTGTAGGTAAAACTCGTACTGCAAAGTTAATAATAGGGGACTCTACCTGCCCTGTTACAAAAGAAGCGAACAAAAAATCACCTCCTTTATCTGCATACGACAAAAGTTTATTAATAGCCACGTCAAAATACTTAAAAAACGGAAGTCCTATTGGTGTTTTTAATATGACAAGTGCAAATATTAATTGAAGACCAAAGCCCTTAAGAACAATACCATAATTAATTTTTTTTCGATTGTTACTTAATAAAAAAGCGATCAACAACAAAACTATAATTCCTATTACCCCTATAAATCTTTCCATAAAATAGTTAAACAGACAAGGTAAGTATTTTCTTAAAAAAATAATCCCCTCAATTGCTTGAGGGGATTATTAAATTATTAAATTTTAAAAGGATTATTCAGCTATTTCATCAAATTGAATATTTACTTTTAATTTATCTGCTACCATTTGATTAATTTTTATTTTAAGCGCTGGTATTTTTACATCTTTAATCGCATCAGAACAAAAAGCAAACATTAACAATGCTTCTGCCTCTTTAGCAGGAATACCTCTTTGCTGCATATAAAACAAAGCTGATTTGTCTAACTGCCCAATAGTACATCCGTGAGAACATTTTACATCATCTGCAAAAATTTCTAACTGGGGTTTAGAATTGATTGTTGCATCATCTGAAATTAACACAGAATCATTTTGTTGATACGCATTAATTCTTTGTGCTGCTTGATCTACAATTACCTTTCCGTTAAAAACTCCTGTAGACTTTCCTCCGTAAACACCTTTATAAGTCTCATTAGATTGACAATCTGGAGACTTGTGAGCCACTAATGTATGACTGTCTACCAATTGACTACCCTCTAAAATTGTAACTCCATTTAAAATAGAATCACACCCAGGTCCATTTTGATAAAACGACAAATTATTTCTTGTTATATTTCCCCCAAAAGAAAATGTATACACAGAAGCAACTGTATCTCTTTCTTGAGCGACAAAAGTTGCATCTACTAAAGAAGCATCGTCTTTGTCATTTTGGATTTTATACAAATCAAAAATTCCGTTTTTTGCAACAAAAACCTCCGTTACTACATTGTTAAATGTAGCTACATTGGCAACAGACTGATGACGTTCTATAAATTTAACCTCAGCATTTTCTCCAACTGTGATTAAATTTCTAGGCTGTAACAACATTGCTGATGTTTCTCCTGAAGCTAAATAAATTAACTCTATAGGTTTAGAAACAGCTTTGCTTTTAGCAACCTGAATTACAACACCCTCTGTAGTAAAAGCAGTGTTTAAGTCTGTTAAACTTGTAAATCCTTTTGCTAGCGTATTGTATTTGTTTTTAAAAATTTCTTGATAAGAAGCATCTTCAATAGCTTCTGACAATAATTTTACAGAAACTTCTTCTATAGAATCTGACAACGAAGCTTGAAAGACTCCATCTACAAAAACCAATTTGTAAGAATCTAAACCTGCTACTAAAAATGGAGTAATACTGTCTTGAGTAATATTTGTTGCCTTAGCAGACTCAATTCCGTATTCGTTTTTTAACACACTTCTTAAACTAGTGTATTTCCACTCTTCGTCTTTAGTTGTAGGAAATCCTTTTTGAGAAAAGGCTTCAAAAGCTTCTTTTTTATAATTTTCTACAGTTGCATTTTTAGAATCTCCTTTAAATGCTGCTGCTAATTTATCTTGTAAACTCATTTTATAAGTTTTAAGTGATTTGTAAAAAATGATGAGAGAAATTTATCTCTTTATATTTTACCAATACTATTTTACCAACCAATCGTATCCTTTTTCTTCTAACTCTAAAGCTAATTCTTTACCACCAGATTTAATGATTTTTCCATCTGCTAAAACATGTACAAAATCTGGAACTATGTAGTCTAACAAACGTTGATAGTGCGTAATTACAATTACAGCATTGTCTTTAGATTTTAACTTGTTAACTCCGTTAGCTACAATACGCAAAGCATCAATATCTAATCCAGAATCTGTTTCATCTAAAATAGCTAGTTTTGGTTCTAACATTGCCATTTGAAAAATCTCGTTACGTTTCTTTTCACCTCCAGAAAACCCTTCGTTTAAAGAACGAGATAAGAAATCTTTTTTAATTTCTAATAAAGCAGATTTTTCTCTAATCATCTTTAACATTTCTCCAGCTGGCATATCTTGTAAACCATTTGCTTTTCTTTTAGCATTGATAGCTGTTTTGATAAAGTTAGTTACAGATACTCCCGGAATTTCTACTGGGTATTGGAATGACAAGAAAACACCTTTGTGAGCTCTTTCGTCTGGAGACAAATCTTCTAAATCTTCTCCTTCTAAAGAAATTGTTCCTTCCGTAACTTCGTAATTTTCATTTCCTGCTACTACAGAAGCTAACGTACTTTTTCCGGCACCATTAGGTCCCATAATTGCATGAACCTCTCCTGCTTTTACTTCAATATTTAATCCCTTTAAAATATCGTTATCTTCTACTTTTGCGTGTAAATTTTCAATCTTTAACATTATTCTAGCTTTTGGCTTTTGAAATTTTTCTACTTGATATGTTTTGGTTCCCTTCTTATCAGTTTTTGTTTCTTGATAGTGATATCCATCTTTATGACTTTTTTCTATAGTTTATACTATTAAAGAAAAACACCTAACAAAAAATATTCGGTTTATCCTACCGATCCTTCTAAACTGATTTCTAATAATTTTTGTGCTTCTACAGCAAATTCCATTGGTAATTTATTTAGTACATCTTTACTAAACCCGTTTACAATTAATGCAATGGCTTTTTCTGTATCAATTCCTCTTTGGTTACAATAGAATAATTGATCTTCTCCAATTTTACTTGTTGTAGCCTCGTGTTCTATTTGTGCCGATTTATTTTTAACCTCTATATAAGGAAACGTATGTGCTCCACACAAATCTCCCATTAATAAAGAATCACATTGTGAAAAGTTACGAGCATTTTCGGCTTTAGAATTTACCTTAACCAAACCACGGTAACTGTTGTGAGAATGACCTGCAGAAATACCCTTAGAAATAATAGTACTCTTGGTATTTTTACCTAAGTGTATCATTTTAGTACCTGTATCTGCTTGCTGATAATTATTAGTAACTGCAATAGAATAAAATTCACCTGTAGAATTATCTCCTTTTAAAATACAAGAAGGATATTTCCATGTTACGGCAGAACCTGTTTCTACTTGTGTCCAAGACACTTTTGCATTGGTTTCACAAACCGCTCGCTTAGTTACAAAGTTAAACACTCCTCCTTTTCCATTCTTATCTCCTGGAAACCAGTTTTGAACTGTAGAATATTTAATCTCTGCATCGTCCATAGCTACTAACTCAACTACCGCTGCGTGCAATTGATTTTCATCTCTACTTGGTGCAGTACATCCTTCTAAATAACTAACAAAAGAACCTTCATCAGCAACTACCAAAGTACGTTCAAATTGCCCTGTTCCTCCTTCGTTAATACGAAAATAAGTAGACAATTCCATAGGACAAGTAACTCCTTTTGGAATGTAACAAAAAGATCCATCTGTAAAAACAGCTGAATTTAAGGCTGCATAAAAGTTATCTGTTTTAGGAACTACAGAACCCATGTATTTCTTTACCAATTCTGGATGCTCTTTTATCGCTTCAGAAATTGGACAAAAAATAATTCCTTTTTCGTTTAAAGTCTTTTTAAATGTAGTAGCTACAGAAACTGAATCTACAACAATGTCTACAGCAACGTTTTGTAGTTTTTTCTGTTCATCTACAGAAATCCCTAATTTTCTATACATTTCTAACAACTCAGGATCTACATCATCTAAGCTTTTATTAGGGTCTGCTTTTTTAGGTGCAGAATAGTAACTAATTTCTTGAAAATTTGGTTTTTCATAAGTTACGTTAGCCCACTCTGGCTCTTCCATAGCTTCCCACTTACGAAAAGCATCTAATCTCCATTCCGTCATCCATTCTGGCTCTTCCTTTTTTGCAGAAATAGCACGAATTACATCTTCATTTAATCCTTTAGGAAAAGTTTCAGCATCCAAATAAGTATAGAATCCATATTCATACTCTTGGGTTTTTAACTCTTCTCTTAAATCGTCTTCAGTATATTTACTCATTACTTCGTAATTAAAGATTTAATCGTCAAAATTTAAGACTTTCTCAAATTTATCTTATTTCACTTTTTTCTAAATATTTTAGTGTTCAGCGTTTACAAAGAGAAACTCTCTCCGCATCCACAAGTTCTATTGGCATTAGGGTTGTTAAAAACAAATCCTGTTCCATTTAATCCTCCAGAATACTCTAAAGTAGTTCCAACTAGGTACAAAAAGCTTTTTTTATCAACAATTAATTTTACTCCATTGTCTACAAAAACTTTATCTCCTTCTTGTTCTTCTTTATCAAATTTTAAATCATACGATAATCCAGAACAACCACCACTCTTTACTCCTACTCTTACAAAATCATTGATAGCATCATAACCATCATCGGTCATTAATTCTACTACCTTTTTTTTTGCTATGTCTGATACTTTTATCATAACTTTATTAGTTTAAATATAAACGTCTGCAAATTTACCAATTTAAAACTGATTTTTATCATATGCCTTGATTAATAATATTTATTACACCATAGACTTCATCAATGTAAAATGTATCTTTGCAACCGCTATTAATGTTCTTTATAAACTATTAGTAGTTTTAATACATAAACCTTTCAAAGTAAGAGCAAATGTTAGAAGATAAAACTCCACAAAAAACAGACATCGCTAGTTTGGGTGAATTTGGATTGATTGAACACTTAACCGAACATTTTAAAATAAACCACACCTCTACAGTAAAAGCAGTAGGAGATGATTGTGCGGTATTGGATGCTAACGGATTAAAAACCTTAATAACTACAGATTTATTGGTAGAAGGTGTTCATTTTAACTTATCCTATATGCCTTTAAAACATTTAGGATACAAGGCTGTTATGGTGAATTTATCTGACGTATATGCTATGAATGCTGATGCTTCTCAAATTACTGTATCTATTGCTCTGTCTAACCGATTTCCTTTAGAAGCCGTAGAAGAATTGTATAGCGGAATTTTATTGGCTTGCGAAAAATATAACATTGATTTGATTGGTGGAGACACCACATCATCTACCACCGGTTTACTAATTAGCGTAACTGCTATTGGTCATTCTGATGCTAAAAAAATAACGTATAGAAATACCGCTAAAGAAAATGATTTACTGGTAGTTTCTGGAGATTTAGGAGCTGCATATTTAGGTTTTCAGGTATTAGAACGTGAAAAACAAGTTTTTGAAGTTGACCCAAACAATCAACCAGACTTAGATGCTTATACGTATTTAATTGAAAGACAGCTAAAACCTGAAGCCAGAAAAGATATTGTTAGAATTTTAAGCGACTTAGATGTTGTACCTACTTCTATGATAGATATTTCTGATGGCTTATCTTCTGAAATCATACACCTTTGTAAGCAATCTAAAGTAGGGTGTAATTTATACGAAGAAAAAATTCCTTTAGACCCACAAGTAATTTCTGTTTGTGAAGAGTTTGATTTAAACAGTACAACTGTAGCGCTAAGCGGGGGTGAAGATTACGAGTTGCTATTTACCATTACACAAAGTGATTTTGACAAAATTAAAGGAAATCCGCATTTAACTGTAATTGGTCATATGACAGATGCAAATAGCGGAATGAATTTGATAACTCGTGGTGCCAATCAATCTGTACCGTTAACAGCACAAGGTTGGAATGCATTACTGGATAAAGACAAAGAAGAATAGTTTTTTTTTGTGACCTGTTGCATAAAACAGTGTCCTAACAATAACTATGAAAACATATCTATAGCAATTGCTATAGCAAAACCCTTTAGTCTAACTAAGCTAAAGGGTTTCTTTTTTTAATGGCTTAAAGTACTTTTCCTACAGAACCATTTTCAGTAGGAATTAATTGATATATTTTATCCGGTTGCAAACCTTGTAAAATTCTATGAGAAACATATAAAATAGCGGTATTGGTTTCTTTATGAATTTTGTTGATAAAAGCCGTTAACATTGCCGTTGCATAATCATCTAGCTCATTTGTAGGTTCATCTAAAATAAGCAAAGGAGGTTGTTTTACCATAGCACGAATAATTAATACAATTCGTTGTAATTCTGGAGACAAACGCACAAAATAATGTTGTTTTTTATCTTTTAAACCTACCAAATCTAACCACTTATCTGCTTCGTTAATTTGATGCCCCGTGGGCGTTTCATACAACCCTACAGAATCGTAAAAACCAGACAACACCATGTGCTGAACCGTAAATAATTTCCCAAAAAACTGAGTTAAACTAGGAGAAAAATAACCTATCTTTTTTTTAAGATCCCAAACAGTTTCTCCACTTCCTTTTAATTTACCAAACAAGATAATATTTTCTCCAAAAGCTTTGGGATTGTCACCTGTAATCATGGTTAATAAACTTGTTTTTCCTGCTCCGTTAGGTCCTTTTAAATGCCAAAACTCTCCTTTGTTAATTTCCCAATTAATATTGTTTACTATTTGTCTTGTTTGCTCATAAAAAATATTTACATCCGTAAATTTTACCAACGGATTTGTGACTTCAATTTTGTGCAGACCGCCAGGAAGATCTCCTTTAAATTGATATGGTTTTTGCTGCTTAAAAAAATAACTATCGTATTTTTTTAAATCTCCTTTAAACTCAATACATTCATCAGCTACTAAATAAACTTCACCAATAAAAGGAAGAACCTCATCTCTAATTTTAAAGACCTGAACTAAAGTTATTGTTTTTGAAATTTCGATTAAATACTCAGATAATTCCGCTTGTTTTTCTACATCTAAACAATCATAAGGTTTGTCTAACACTAAAAAATCAACTTTATGATTGTCAGAATTTTTAATCAAAAAATCTAATAACATTTTTTTTTGTTGACCGCTAGAAAAAGAAGTTAAACTCCTTATATTTCCATTCCCGTCTACACAATTACTTGTCAACGTAAAATCATCATGATGCAATTCCTCTTTAATGTATTTTTCTAATACAGAAGAACTAAATAAAGCTCCTTTCTTATTCTTAAATTCAGGAAATAGATTCTGCTCATTCCCAGCTAATAAATTTTTAATAAAATTAGTTTGCCCTGTAGATTTATTAAAAACGGCAATGTGATTCATATGCTATACAGTCTAAATTATTTTTAAAGATACAAACTATCAAATATTATCTTATTTTAACAACCAAATTAAATTTCTAAATTTTATGAAAAATAGAACTGCTCTATACATTCTTTTATGCCTTAGCATCAACACCGTTTTTTTTGCGCAAAAACGAACACCTTTCTACAATCAAAAAAACTTAAATGATTTTACTATTGAAGGAGGAAAAGCAACCTATACCACCAAAGACGGAATTATAACAGGGCACACCGCATTACAGAGTCCTAATACTTTTTTAGCTACTAAAAAAACCTATGGTGATTTTAAATTAACTTTTGAAGTAAAAGTAGATGCAGCTTTAAATTCTGGAGTTCAGATTAGATCTAGACAAAGAGAAACTTCTGAAGGGAAATTAGCAGCAGGGAGATTTTATGGACCTCAGGTAGAAATAGAATCTAAAGATGGGGTTTCTGGTTATGTTTATGGAGAGTCTATGGGAAATGGTTGGAGATCACAAAACAGAAATCCCCACAATTACTTTAAGATTGAAAAATGGAACCAATACAAAATAATAGCCAAAGGAGCTCAAATTAAAACGTATATTAACGGTCATCTTATAGAAGATTTAACCGATGAAGAAGCTTATAAATCACACCCAAAAGGTCATATTGGTTTGCAAGTACATGCTATTTCTAAAAATAAATTAGGAACTAAAGAACACCTAACTGTACAATGGAAAAACTTACAGATAGTTGAATTGTAATAACCTATAAATTTTGTGAAAGCTCATCAAAAAAAATTAAAGGTGAGTTTTTACAAAGTTTAAAATAGCTTGCTCTGCCTTTTCTTTATCTTCTATCAAACTCATATGCCCGTTCTCTAATTCTATCAATTCCGTTTTTGCGCTATGTGTTTGCTCTATCAAATCATTATAATTTAATACGGGATCTTTTTTTCCTAAAATTAACAACGATGGATACGGTCCAAAATGCAATAGAACCTCTCTATCCAATCTAAGCTTCATTCCTTCCAAAGCCGCTATAATACCTTGTCTTGATGTTTTTAAAGCTTCTTTTTTAACCTTTGCAATTTCATCTGCATAAATTTTTCTACACTTAGAACGAAACAACATAGGAATAGAAGTTCTAATAAAAGATTTGTGATTTTCTTTTACCACAGCAATAGCTCTATCTCTCCCAATTTTTTTCTCTTCGGAATCTGGTCTGGCAGTTGAATTTAACAACACCAACCCTTTTACATTATCGGGATACATATCGGCAAAAGCCAAAGCCACATAACCACCCATAGAATGCCCCACAAAAAAAGATCTACGGATATTTAACACATCCAACACTGCTTTTACAGCCTCTGCCATTTCTGTCATTGTGTGCACATAACCTAAACTTTCTGTTTGTCCGTGCCCCAATAAATCTATACAAACTACTCTAAATTTAATGTTTAATATCTTTTCTAAACTTTGCCACATAGTAACATTTTCTAAAAAACCATGTAATAAAACAATTGTAGTTCCTTTACCAGATTGGGTATAGTGTATTGGAGTATTTTTGTAGGTAATAAATGTGCTCATACTACAAAAATATTAATAGTAGACCTATAAAAAAAATAAGCTATCAATAGATTAGGCCTAGGTAGTAACTGAATAAACAGAATAAAAGACAAACACTCTTAACAACCATCTTATTATCACTTTTAAGTTCTTGATAACAGATAATTTAGAGCAGCCTCCTCACTTGTAAAAAACTTTACTTTACTTCCTGTATAAGATATATATACACGAAACAACAAGGGTATGATTCCTACAGCACCAACAACTGCAGATTTTTTTATTTTTGGCTGAACATCAACACCTGTTTTTATTAATTTTCGCAATGCAGAAGGAGTTAATCTTGCTCCTTTAACCAATCCTAAAATAATCACACTCTTATCAGGACTAGTCGAGCATTTATCATAAGCATTATTTAAAATACGAATTCCCAAATCATCATCAGTAACATTTCTAAAATCTATTAACAAATATTTTACATTGTTATAAACCGCCCAATAAGAATAATCTTTGTAATCAATCATAATAATTTATAATTCTAAACCCTTTTCATCCTAGGACAAACTTGCTTAGTTTACAAAAATATTAATAGTGAACCTATAAAAAAAGCCCAATCTACAAAAATAGACTGGGCACAAATACCATAATAAATAGGGGTAGATATTTTGTATTGGTATTTTAATTGTCTGATAAAATATATTCTAAAGCAGCACTCTCATCTGTAAAAAAACGGAGTTTACTACCTGTATAAGACATGTAAATTCTAAATAACAGAGACAACATTCCGACAACTCCTACAATAGCAGATTTTTTTAATTTGTCTTGAACATTTTTTCCCATCTCCATTATCTCTCGCATAGCCATTGGAGTAATTTGACCACCATTTACAACTACCAAAGCTCGTACAGTTTTATTTTCACAAGGTATACAGGAATTAAAAGCGTTTTTTGCCACCAAAACTGCAGCTACATCGCTTTTAACATTAGAAAAATCTACTTTTAGAAACTTATTATTGTTTTTAACTCTCCACGATACTTCTTCTCCCAACAGCACATATTAATTTACACTTAATAGTATAAAGCTAGTTTTTTTTGAATAAAATTTTATTTCTTTAATTAAGAGTTTTACTAATGTATCCCAAATGTCTCCCTAACACAATTCTATAAGCCAAACACAAATTCTCTAATAGAATCTTTGCCTTTTAATTTTAATTTAGGCTTTATTCTTTGAATTGTTTTTTTTACTGCAGCTATAGATATATTTAACAAGAAAGAGATTTCATTATTATTAAATCCCATTTTTAAAAAAGCTAAAAATTTTAGGTTATAATCTGTTAGTGTATGATCAATTTTTAATAGTTTTTTATAAAAAAGAGGATGGACTTCTTCAAAATGAATTTTAAACAGTTGATAGTGATATTCTTTTTTAATTTTTTGATCAATTTTTCTAGATAATTCTTTCACATCAGAAAGCAACATTTGTTTTTCACTATCTATAAACTTGTCTATTTTTTTTTTAATATCATCCAACAATGTATTCTTAGCATCTATTACTAAATAATTGGTGCTTAAAACCCTATTTAATTCATTTACTTTTAATTGTTCATTTTTTATTTTTTGCCCTTGTACTATAGCAGACGTACACAAAGGAACTAACAAAGTTATTTTAGAATTAAAAACATAACCATAAAGTCCATCTTTTAAAAAATTAATTAGCCCCTGCTCTTCTTTTGTAAAATTTGTTAGCAACAAACAAGGGATCGCTTTTAACAAACTACTTTGCTTTACGCACTCCCATTCATCCTTCCAATTATCCAAATGCACATCATCAAAAATAATTACATCAGGCAAAACTTCCCAATCATGAGTCCGATCTGCAAGACTCGACAATTTTAAAACACTAGTATTACAGCGTAATAATTCTTGCTCTAGTAATACGTTTTTAATAGTGCTTACATAAGCAATCGTATGATTGTAGTTTTTATCTAACATTGTATTTTTTAAGAATCTTAAATTTATAACTCCTTTTATTATTTACAAACAAAAAATCTTTTAATTATGATTAGAACTCTAATTCTATTTTTATTAAATGCTATAGAACGCTACATTTGTCAAAAAATATTTCGGTCTTGAAAATTCAATCTATCTTAGAAAAATATCAAAACGCAAGTACTACTCAACAACTTATTGATCAGGTTGCTAAAGAAAAAGACGTTCATATATTAACCAAATTTAATGGTGCTTCCTTATCTTTTCTTATTTCAGAAAGTTTTAAACAAACAGACAAAACCTTCTTGCTTATTTTTGACGATAAAGAAACTGCTGCTTATCACCTAAATGATTTAGAGCGTTTAATTAATGACAAAGATGTATTATTTTATCCAGGGTCGTACCGAAGACCTTATGAAATAGAAGATGTAGACAATGCCAATGTATTAATGCGTGCAGAGGTTTTAAACCGATTAAACTCTAGAAAAAAAACCTCTATAATTGTAACCTACCCAAACGCTTTGTTTGAAAAAGTGGTTACAAAAAAAGACCTAAACAGCAACACTTTTAAAATTACTACAGGAGATGAATTTAGCATAGATTTTATTAATGAGGTATTGTTTGAGTACAAATTTAACAGAGTTGATTTTGTTACAGAACCAGGTGAATTTGCAGTTCGTGGTGGAATTGTAGATGTATTTTCTTTTGCCAATGATGAACCTTATCGTTTAGAGTTTTTTGGAGATGAAATTGACAGCATTAGAACCTTTGATGTAGAAAGTCAACTATCTACAGGAAAACCAAACAAAATTCACATAATGCCCAATGTGGAAAACAAACAGTTTTCTGAAAAAAGAGAATCCTTTTTAAAATTTATACCCAACAACAGTATTGTTTTTACCAACAATATGGACATTCTTTTAAACGACCTAAATACTTTGTTTGAAAAAGCAAGTACTCGTTTTCAAAACTTATCAGCAACCCTAAACCACACCTTACCTAGCGAGTTATTTTTAGATGGAATTCAAATAAAAGAACAACTAAAAGGCTACAATAGAATTTCTATTCAGAACAGTAGTAATACCACCTCTATTAACGGACAAACAGAACCACAACCCTCTTTTAACAAACACTTTAATTTATTAATAGAAAACCTACAACAAAACACCACAAAAGGATATACTAATTATTTATTTTGTGCTAGCGAAAAACAAGCGCAACGTTTTCATGATATTTTTAACGAGAGTGAACATGAGCAAGAAATAGAATATGAAACTATTGTATTTCAAATTCACCAAGGCTTTGTAGATCATCAACATAAAATAGCTTGTTATACAGATCATCAAATTTTTGAACGCTATAACAAATTTCAACTAAAAAATGGTTTTGCCAAAAAACAAGCCGTTACCCTACAAGAAATTAACAATTTAGAAATTGGAGATTTTGTAACGCATATAGATCACGGTATAGGAAAATTTGGTGGACTTCAAAAAATTGACGTTAACGGAAAAAAACAAGAAGCGATTAAGCTAATTTACGGAGATGCAGATGTATTGTACATCAGCATTCACTCACTTCATAAAATATCAAAATTTACTGGTAAAGATGGTAAGGAACCTAAAGTACACAAGCTAGGTTCTCCTGCATGGAAAAAAGCCAAACAAAAAGCCAAAACTAGAGTAAAACAAATTGCGTTTGATTTGATTCAGTTGTACGCAAAACGTAAAAACCAAATAGGATTTAGATACGATCCTGACAGTTATTTACAACATGAACTAGAAGCTAGTTTTATGTACGAAGACACTCCAGATCAATTTACCGCTACCCAAGATGTAAAAGCAGACATGGAAAGTGATAAACCTATGGATCGATTGGTTTGTGGAGATGTTGGTTTTGGAAAAACAGAAGTTGCCATACGTGCAGCCTTTAAAGCGGTAGACAATAGCAAGCAAGTAGCTGTTCTAGTCCCTACCACTATTTTAGCATTTCAACACTTTAAATCTTTTAAAAAAAGACTGGAAGATTTACCCGTAAACATCAACTACCTTAACCGTTTTAAAACGGCTAAACAAAAACGAATTATTACCGAAGATTTGGCTGAAGGTAGGTTAGATATTATTATAGGAACACATCAATTAGTTTCTGATAAAATTAAATACAAAGATCTTGGTTTGTTAATTATAGATGAAGAACAAAAATTTGGTGTTGCCGCAAAAGACAAACTAAAAACCATTAAAGAAAATGTAGATACATTAACACTTACCGCAACTCCAATTCCACGTACGCTACAATTTAGCTTAATGGCTGCTAGAGATTTATCGGTAATTGCAACTCCACCACCTAATCGCCATCCCATAGAAACAAACGTAATTAGTTTTAGCGAAGAAACTATTAGAGATGCCGTGATGTATGAAATTTCTAGAGGAGGTCAAATTTTCTTTATTCACAACCGAGTAGACAATATTAAAGAAGTAGCCGGAATGCTACAACGTTTGGTTCCAGATGCAAAAATTGGAATTGGACACGGGCAGTTAGAAGGTAGAAAGCTAGAAGAAGTAATGGTAAACTTTATGGAAGGTGCTTTTGACATTTTAGTAGCCACCACTATTATAGAATCTGGATTAGATGTTCCTAATGCCAATACCATTTTTATCAACCATGCCAATAACTTTGGATTGTCTGATTTACACCAAATGCGTGGTCGTGTAGGTCGTTCTAACAAAAAAGCATTTTGTTATTTTATATGTCCGCCTTACCATATGATGACCGAAGATGCCCGTAAACGTATACAAGCCTTAGAAATGTTTAGCGAGTTAGGTAGCGGAATTAATATTGCTATGAAGGATTTAGAAATTCGTGGAGCAGGAGATTTATTAGGAGGAGAACAAAGCGGATTTATTACAGACATTGGTTTTGATACGTATCAAAAAATATTAGAAGAAGCTGTTAAAGAATTAAAAGAAAACGAGTTTAAAGACTTGTACAACGAGGAAGAAAAAGGAGAAAAAGAATTTGTGTCTGACATACAAATAGACACCGATTTTGAAATTTTATTCCCAGATGATTATGTAAACTCCATTTCAGAACGATTGACCTTGTACAAAAAACTAGGAGAATTAACCGAAGAAATTCAACTACAAGAATTTGAAAAACACTTAACAGACCGTTTTGGAGAAATACCAACTCAGGTTGTAGATTTGTTAGACTCTGTGAGAATAAAATGGTTGGCTAAAAAATTAGGAATTGAGAAATTGGTCTTAAAGCAAAAACGCATGATTGGGTATTTTGTCTCCAATCAACAAAGCGAATATTACACCACACAAGCCTTTACCAATGTTTTAAAATATGTGCAAAACAACTCTAAAATGTGTGTTATGAAAGAGAAAGAAACTAAAACAGGTCTTAAATTGCTAATTACTTTTATTAGAATTGATAGTATTAAGAAAGCTTTAGAAGTGTTGAGGAATATATAAAAAACTGAGTAATGACACAGGTTTGTTATTTATCAGTTTTAATTATTTTTCGGCATAATTAAAAACTATTAAATGAAAAAGATATTTTACTCAATATGCTTTCTAATAATTATAAGCTGTAACACGTCTCAAAAAATAATACAAACTCCTGCTATTAACGCACAGCAATCAGTAGAACTCAATAATATAGATCAACAATTTTTAAAACGAAAAGTAGCTATCGCTCGTTTCTCTAACGAAACCCAATATGCTAAAGGTTTGTTTTATGATAAAAAAAACGATCCAATAGGAAAACAAGCTTTAGATATATTAAGCACCAAACTAACATCTAGCGGAAAGTTTATTCTCTTGGAAAGAGAAAGTTTAGATTTAGTTTTAAAGGAAAATGAATACAATCAAAATTTCCAGAAAATTGGGGCAGATTACATAATAGTAGGTTCAGTTACTGAATATGGTAGGAAGCACATAGGAGATGTTGATGTTTTTTCGAATTCAAAATCTCAAATAGTAGAAGCTGGAGTCAGTCTAAGACTTATTGATGCAAGTACAGGACAAATAATTTACTCTGAAGAGGCAAAAGGAGAGGCATCAACCACCACAAAAAACGTAATGGGCCTAGGGAAACATGCAGGATATGATTCTTCTTTAGCAGATAAAGCTATTTCTACAGCAATTTCAAAATTAGTAGAAAACATAATTAATAATTGCTCTGACAGACCTTGGAAATCATACATACTTTCTTATGATGAAAACGGGATTATTATTTCTGGTGGGAAAAGCCAGAATTTGAAAGCTGGAATGAGGTTTAATGTGAATTCTATTGGAAAAAAATTAAAAAATCCACAAACTGGTTTAATGATTCAATTACCTGGAAAAAAAGTTGCCGAAATAGAAGTTACTTTTACTGGAGGTGAATCTGAAGGCGAATTTTCAATTGTAAACTTAGTTTCAGGTTCAATAAACAAAGACCTATTGAATACTTATGAAGTTTTAGAGATTAAATAAAATGTTATGAAAAAATTATTGTTAATAATAGTAGCCGTGTTAGCTGTTGGTTGTTCTACCTATTCGGTAACATCTTCCAAAGGAATTGAAAATCAATCTTTTTTGGTTTTTAAAGAAACTACCACCAATTATCAGGTAGTTGATGTTAAAATAAATAATGGAGATACCTTTTATGCAAAACCCTATAATAGAGGAGATGAAATCCCTGACGAGAAGATTGAAAAAGAAAAACTAAAAAAAGCATCTAAAGGGAAAGTTTTTTCAGTCCCTACAGGAAAAAGCAAAATATCCGTTTTTTATCAAGAAAAGAAAATATATGAAAAAATCCTTTTTTTAAACAATCAAGAGGTTAGAACAATTGTGTTACCATAAATAAAAATAAAAAATGCTAAAAAAACTATTTTATATAGGGATTATACCCCTTTTAATAGCTTCATGTACTACTCCTAAGAATCTTTACATATGGAATAATTATGACCAGAACAGTTATGATTATTTAAAAAGTTTAGACGAAGAATCCTTAGCCAAATTTGAAGCTACACTTAAAGAGTTAATTGAAGGAACACCTAGATTTAAAAGAGATATTAAATCTAAAGTTGCTCCTGGTATATGTGCTGATTACGGCTATTTTTTACTAAAAAAAGGAAATAGAGAGGATGCAATTAAAATGTTTAAGCAGGAGATAGTATTATATCCAGAATCTAAATTATTTATTGACAGAATATTAAAAAAATTAGAAGATGAAAATAGTTAAATATTTATACATATTTATTAGTGTAATTATTTTATCAAGTTGTGCTGCAACTAACTTAAAGTCTGAAGCATATAAAGACCTATACAACGAAAAAGCAGTTAGTGTACTTATAATGCCGCCTATTAACAAATCTACTCATGTAGAAGCTAAAGAATATTTCTACAGCACTCTTAACCATGAAATTGCAGAGGACGGTTATTATGTTTTTCCTCAGTTTTTAATGATGGACGTTTTAAAAAAAGAAAGTGCTTATGATTCTGAGTTATTTGTAGATAGAGATGATTTAAGCATTTTTAAAGAATCTTTTGGTGCTGATTTAATATTGTTTACAACGATCCATGACTGGAAAAAAAATCATATTGGAGGTAAGATTAATGTTGATATAGAATACACAATTAAATCTTCAAAAAATTCTAATATTCTTTATCATAGAAGAGGAGATATTTCTGTTAACACATCAATAAATGTTAGCGGAGGTGGATTAGCGGGTGCTTTAATAAGCATTGCCGCTACTGCAATAAACACTTCTAAAACAAAATATGTGAACGTAGCTAGAGCAACAAACCTTTATACTTTAGAAAGTTTACCTAAAGGAAAGTATCATTACAATTATCTAAAAGACGGCAGTGAACAAGTTACTGTTAAAGACAATCAAAGTAAAACTATTCCTCTTGATTACAAACGTAAACAAAATTCATTTTAACAAAAAACCTCTTCCTTACCGAAGAGGTTTTTTTGTGCTTTTATTTTACCTTTACTTTTATGAAATACCATCCAATCAACCCACAATTATTTATAGAAAACAGAAAACGTTTTACTGAAAAAATGGAACCAAATTCCATTGCGTTTTTTAATGCTAACGATATTTTTGTAACGGGTGCAGACAGCACATTGCCATTTCATCAGCATAGAGATTTGTTTTATTTAAGCGGAGTAGATCAAGAAGAATCTGTATTGGTTTTATTTCCTAACGCTATAAACCCAAACCACAAAGAAATTTTGTTTGTAAAAGAAACAAGTGAATTAATTGCCATTTGGGAGGGTGAAAAGTTAAGCAAGCAACAAGCAACCCATGTTTCTGGAATTGCTACAGTCTATTGGCTTGATGAAATGGAAACGGTTTTAAAAGAGTTAATTCCTACAGCAAAAAACATTTATATTAATGAAAATCATCATAAGAGAGCACCAAGATACATGCAAACTCGTGAAGATCGATTTATTGCAACATTAAAAAACGATTACCCAAGACACAATTACCTTTCTTCTTTTGATATTTTATTTCAATTAAGAGGCATAAAATCAGACATAGAAATTGCCTTAATTCAACACGCTTGTAACATTACCCAAAAGGGATTTCAGCGTGTTTTAAATTTTGTAAAACCCAACGTGTGGGAATATGAAATTGAAGCCGAATTGATGCACGAATTTTTGAGAAATCGTTCTAAAGGATTTGCCTACACCCCTATTGTAGCTTCTGGTTACAGTGCTTGTGTATTACATTATATAGAAAACAACAAACAATGTAAAAGTGGCGACTTAATTTTAATGGATGTTGCTGCGGAATACGCAAATTACTCTAGCGATTTAACAAGAACGATTCCCGCTAACGGTCGTTTTACAGACAGACAAAAAGCAGTGTACCAAGCTGTTTTAAATGTAAAAAATCAGGCTACAAAAATAATTAGAGAAGGCCTACAATGGAAAGATTATAATACAGAAGTTGGAGAATTAATGACTGCTGAACTAATTACTTTAAAACTATTAAACAAAGTAGATCTTCAAAACCAAACCAAAGAAAAACCTGCTTATAAAAAATACTTTATGCATGGCACCTCTCATCATTTAGGTTTAGACACCCATGATTACGGTAATTTTGAAAACGAAATGAAAACGAACATGGTGCTAACCGTAGAACCTGGAATTTACATTCCTAAAGAAAAATTGGGAATTCGTTTAGAAGATGATATTGTCGTTCAAAAAAATGGAGATCCTATTAATTTAATGGCTAACATCCCTATTGAGGTTGAAGAAATTGAAGAAATTATGAATTGTTAAAAATTACTTTGCATATTAAATACGGTAATTTTTATATTGATTTTTTTTAAAGTACATTTGTACTGTTGTTGTAGAACTACATTTGTAGTTTTAGGTTTAATTACCAATGGAAAGCTTCCCTTTTACGGGTTGCTTTTTTTGTTTGTACTCATCTTTAAAAGAAGCTGGTTTTATATGCTATCACTATTTTTATAAAATACCCTAAAAACACCAGACTTACTACAAATTTAATTCCGGTAGATAAAAAGAAACCTAACACAGAACCTAAAGAAGCTTTTATTGCTTTTTTTACATCCTTAGTATCATTAATGAGTTCTCCTATAAAAGCACCCAGGAACAAACCTAAAATCATTCCTACTGGAGTAAACAGTAAGCCTACAATTAAACCAATAGTAGAACCCCAAACTCCATATTTACTTCCTCCAAATTTTTTAGTGGTTATAGCCGGAATCACATAATCTAACATAAAAACAACCAAAGCAACTGTAAACGTTATCCCTAAAAATGTCCAATCAGCAGTTATTTTATCTGTTAAATTTAATAGTAATAAACCCAACCAACCTGTAGGAGGACCTGGTACAATTGGCAAAAAGGAACCAATAATCCCTCCAACGACCAATACAAAACCAAAAAACAACAATATATAATCCATAAAAGCCTTTCTTTTAAAGCAATATACAGCAATCTTCCTAAAAAAATGTATTTTTGACCCGACACAGGTTTACACTATGAACAAACTGATTGCCATTCTTTTAACCCTATCTCTTTTCTCTTGCCAGAAAATATGCTCAGTAGCCTCTATTTTATGTAAAGGGAATGTGGAAAAACAAGATCCTATCGATTTTACTCAAGTAGATCAGTTCCCTCAATTTAAAGACTGCGAAGCTTTGTTAAGTTTTGAAGAAAATAAAATTTGCTTTGAAAAAACAATGTATAAAAAAATCAATCAACGTGTTCAAAATCTACATTTCAAAACAGACAAAAATATCATAGACACTGTTTTTATTCATTTTAGCATTAATCAAAAAGGACAATTTATTTTTAATCGCATTAAAGCCAAAGATTCTCTTTTACTTGTGTTTCCTAAGTTGTCTATCAATATTCAAGAAATTATTCATGAATTACCTAGTATTGCTCCTGCTCAAAAAAGAGGAATTCCAATTACAAGTACTTACACGCTACCGCTAGTTATACAATCCCATTAATTTTTTATCCATATTTTTTTTTAAAATTTTACAAGCAACCTTTTTATCTTTTTAACATCTATGGGGTAAGAGAATTTTAAAAACACGTTACTTATGAAACATTTATTAATTGTATCCCTACTATTTTATAGTCTTGTGTCTTGTTCCAACGATCAGGAATTACCAAATTTTCATCACGAATACATTTCTGTGGATGAACTAATTATTCCAGACAGTTTAAACTACAACGAACAATATGATATTACCTTAAAATACACTTTACCCAACAGCTGTTACTATTATAACAACCTGTATTATGTAGCTAATAAAGAGAATGACTCTATAAAAACTATGGCTATAGTTGCTTATGTTGATGAAGACTCTAATTGTAATCAGGCTACAATAGAAGAGGAACAAGTTTATAAAATAACTGCCAATCAAAAAGAGGATTATATTTTTAAACTTTACAAAGGGGTAAATGATGACAACGAATCCATTTATGAGGAAAAAATTGTAAGAGTTATTGAGGAAGGTGAAGTAGAATAAGTTTTAGAATTAAAAAAACTACTTAGCCAGCAACTAAACATGCATTTAAAAAAAATCATAAAGCAGTGTCAGCAAAACAACTCCAAAGCCCAAGCTAGTTTGTACAAATTATTTGCTGCTAAACTTTATGCTGTATCCTATAAATACTCAAATAACAAACAAGAGGCAGAAGATAATTTGCATGATGGGTTTTTAACTATTTTACAAAAAATAGACCAATTTAAACACCAAGGATCTTTTGAAGGATGGATGAAAAGAATTGTAATAAATACAGCTCTAGAAAAATACAGAAAAGACAAAGTTTTTCCTTTGATAAATGAGGAAATTAAGGACGAAATAACTGTAGAAATAAATGATGACAACTTAGATTTAGAAACACTTCTACAAAGTATTCAAAAACTACCCAATAGATACACAGATTGGTTTTTAACCTCTATGTTTTAGATGGATATTCTCATAAAGAAATAGCCAACATGTTAGCTATTTCTGTAGGAACCTCTAAATCTAATTTGTCTAGAGCTAAAGCAATTCTAAAGAAAGAACTCGAAAATGGAGCACAACAAAATCAAAACAATTTTTAAGTATGGAACCTAAAAACATAGAAAGGTTGTATCAAGAAAAGCTAAGGGATTTAGAAATAAATCCTAGTGCTGCTGTATGGTCTAAAATTGAAGGTTCTTTAGTAGCTCAACAAAACGCTACTAAAGGATTTGTTTGGTACTGGACCTCTGGAGCCATTGCGGCATTACTACTTTTAGGCTTTTTTATTATAAAACAAAACGCAACACAACCTATTTACAATCACGCTTATTTAAAACAAGCTAGCACTCCTTTATCTACCAAAAAAGATTCATTACTGAATACCAACACCTTAGCCTTTTTACAAAAAACAAAAAAAAAAGTTAAACATCAATCTTTTAAAAAGAAAACAGTGACTAGTAGCAAAAATGCCAAGCTACAAAAATTAGATAACACCATCGCTTTCAATCAAAAAACAGAAACCAATCCACATAGCAAAAACAGCAAACCAAAAAAGGTACTTACTACTAATTTACAAAACAAAACTATTTTAGTCCCCAAAAAAAAATTAGAAGAAAAAACAATTAAAAGCATTAAAAAACAAAAATCAACAAAAAAGGGATGGAGCATTGCTCCTGTGATTTCTCAATATTACTACGGTGCATTTTCTAACGATTCTCCTGTAGATTCAAGATTAGACAATGCCGAAAAAACAGGAGAAATGTCTACCGCTTTTGGTCTTAACATTGCTTACAATGCTTCTGACAAATTAAGAATAAAAACAGGAATTCATAGAATTAACCTACTACAAACTACCTCCGGAAATTTAGTTTCTGGAATTCAGGCAAACTCTTCTTTTGCAAACTCTACACAACAAATCTCCAGAGATGGTACTCCTTTATTAGAAGAAAGTAGGTCTTCTGACTCTGAGAATTTATCGGCACTTAGTTTTGTAAATAATCCCAACAGCGAACTAAAACAAACTATTGGCTATATAGAAATTCCTGTAGAAATTGACTTTAAACTTATTGAAGCTCGTAAATTTACCATTTATGCAGTGGGCGGACTTAGTACGTTGTTTTTAACAGAAAATAAAGTAGAGGTTCAACAAGATCAATTTATTTTATCTGAAGGAGAAGCCAACAACTTAAACAGTCTTAATTTTAGTTTTAATATTGGAACTGATTTTGAATATCATTTTTCGAAAAAATGGTTTTTAAATCTTGCTCCTTCTCTAAAAATTCAGACACAAACATTTAACAGCTCTAACAACAATCCTTATTTACTGGGAGTTTCTTCAGGAATCAACTACAAATTTTAGTTTGTAACTTTTTGTAAAAACAACGGATACAACCTTTCTATTACTTTTTGATAAGCCAACTCTGACGGATGTAATCCATCACTCGCAACTAAACTTGGCTGACTAAATCCTTGCTGTGTAATATCTGTAATGTTTAAAAACTCAATATTATTGTTTAAACAATACGCTTTCGCAAACTGATTGTATTTTTCTATTTCTTTTGTAATAGTAACATCTCCTCCTCCAAATGGAGTAAATGCATAATCGGGTATAGAAACCACCACCAAATTATTTATATTCCCTTTTGCTGCTTTTATTGCTATATGTACTAACTCAGGAAATTCTTGTTTATACACTTCAAAATCAATTCCCTGAAACTGATTATTCACCCCAATCAACAAGGTTACAAAATCGTAATCTGTTGCAAGGCTTAAATTTATATTGCTTTTTAAATCTGTAGTGGTCCAGCCAGTTCTGGCAATTATTTTTAAATTTACCGTTGCATTGCTATTTTCTTCTATTTTAGACTTTAATTGCTCCGGAAAACGGCAAGTTGTACACACACTTTCTCCAATGGTATAGCTATCTCCTAAAGAAAGGAGTTTATAAATAAAATCAGAATTCTCCTCAATATCTATTGGACTCTCAGGCTCTATTGGATTTTCTATTAAAACATCTATTTCGTTAGATTCTTTATCACATCCAAACAAACACAAAGAACAACCTATCGCTAAAAAGTAAATATATTTTCTCATACCTTAGGTACGAATAAAACAGCAAAAAGGTTTTAAAACTGAAACTGTTTAAACAAATCCCAAAGTACAACCCCTGTAGTTACCGATATATTTAAAGAATGTTTGGTTCCAAATTGAGGAATTTCTATGCAATAATCACAAGCATTTATTACTTCTTGCTGTACTCCTTTTACCTCGTTACCCATTACAATAGCATACTTTTCTGTAGAATTAACAGTAAAATCTTGCAGTTTTACACTGTTTTCTGCTTGCTCTATAGCCGCAGTTACAATTCCGTCTGCTTTTAATTTTTCAATCAAACTTAATGTGTCTTCTACATATTCCCACGCAACAGATTCCGTAGCACCCAAAGCTGTTTTATGAATTTCTTTATTAGGAGGGATTGCCGTAATTCCACATAAATAAATTTTTTCAATCGCAAAGGCATCGCTAGTTCTAAATACAGATCCAATATTATTTAAACTTCTAATATTGTCTAAAACAACAATCAAAGGTGTTTTTTTAGTCGTTTTAAAAGCTTCTACATCTAATCTATTTAATTCGCTGTTTTTAAGTTTACGCATTGCTTTAAATTTAAGAAGTTTCAAAATTAGGGTAATTTCTGATAAAATTGTACAAATTGTCAATAGAACCTTAATAACTTTTACGTGTATCTTTCATCAGTTTCTTTAAAAAATTTAATTTCGCTAAGAATCCAAAAAAATCATCATTGTGGCTAAAACCAAAGTAAAAAAAGAGACTCCTTTAATGAAGCAATACAACGGTATTAAAACAAAATACCCAGATGCTATGTTGTTGTTTAGAGTTGGTGACTTTTACGAAACTTTTGGTACCGATGCCATTAAAGCCGCACAAGTTTTAAATATTACCCTAACCAAGCGTGGTGCAGGCAGCGATTCTGAAACAGCTTTGGCAGGATTCCCACATCATTCTTTAAATACTTATTTACCTAAATTGGTAAAATCGGGCTTACGTGTGGCTATTTGCGACCAGTTAGAGGATCCTAAAATGACCAAAACTATTGTAAAACGTGGTGTTACAGAATTGGTTACCCCAGGAGTAGCCTTAAATGATGAAGTACTACAGTCTAAAAACAACAATTTTTTAGCGGCTGTACATTTTGGAAAAAAAAACATGGGAGTTTCTTTTTTAGATATTTCTACAGGAGAATTTTTAGCGGCTCAGGGAGATGAAAGCTACATTGATAAATTATTACAAAACTTTGCCCCTAGCGAAATTTTAGTCGAAAAGAAAAACAAAGTAATATTTAAAGATACGTTTGGAGATAGATTTCATACTTTTTATTTAGACGATTGGGTTTTTCAGATAGAATTTGCCACCGAAAATTTATTGAATCACTTTAAAGTAAATTCTTTAAAAGGATATGGAGTAGAAAACTTGTCAGAAGGAGTAATTTCTTCTGGAGCGATTTTATATTATTTATCAGAAACACAACACAATCAACTAAACCATATTACAAGTATTCAACGCGTACATGAAAATGATTACGTTTGGATGGATCGTTTTACCATTCGTAACTTAGAATTGTATCATTCTACCAACGAAAACGCTGTCACTCTTTTAAGCATTATAGACCAAACCAACTCTCCTATGGGAGCTCGTTTGCTAAAACGCTGGTTGGCTTTGCCTTTAAAAGAAGCGACTCAAATTACCAAGAGACATGAAGTAGTGAATTACTTTATGAATCACGATGAATTTTACAAAACTACCGAATATCAAATTAAGCAAATTAGCGACATAGAACGTTTAATCTCTAAAGTAGCTACCGGAAAAATAAACCCTAGAGAAGTAACCTACTTAAAACAATCTTTAGATGCTATTATTCCCATCAAAAAAGCAGCAGAAGAAAGCGATAACATCACTTTAAAAGCCATTGGAGAACAATTACAAGATTGTACTTTACTTAGACAAAAAATTGCCACTACTTTAGTAAACGATGCTCCCGTAAGCATTAACAAAGGGAATGCAATTGCTACAGGTGTTTCTGATGAATTAGACGAATTAAGAAACATTTCTAATTCGGGAAAACAGTATTTAGACAATTTACTAAAAAGAGAAATAGAACGTACCGGAATTACAACCTTAAAAATAGCATTTAACAACGTTTTTGGTTATTATATAGAAGTTAGAAACACCCATAAAGACAAAGTTCCAGATGATTGGATTCGTAAACAAACCTTGGTAAATGCAGAACGTTACATTACCGAAGAATTAAAAGAATATGAAACTAAAATTTTAGGAGCCGAAGAAAAAATTGCACAATTAGAACAACAATTATTTTCTAAATTAATCCAGTTTTTAACAGACTACATACAACCCATTCAGCTAAACGCAAATTTAATTGCTCAGTTAGATTGTTTGTGTGGTTTTGCCACCTTAGCAATTAATAATAGTTACGTAAGACCTAGTATTGATGAAACTACCGAAATAGAAATTAAAAACGGTCGTCATCCTGTAATAGAAAAACAACTGGCTTTTGGAGAAGAATACATTGCCAATGATATTGTTTTAAACAGAAATCAGCAACAAATTATTATGATTACCGGACCTAACATGTCGGGTAAATCGGCCATATTAAGACAAACAGCATTGATTGTTTTGTTAGCACAAATGGGGAGTTATGTACCTGCACAACAAGCCAGAATTGGTGTGGTTGACAAAATATTTACACGTGTAGGAGCTAGTGATAACATTTCTATGGGAGAATCTACTTTTATGGTAGAAATGAACGAAACCGCTAGTATTCTAAACAACGTATCCGAACGAAGTTTGATTTTATTAGACGAAATTGGTAGAGGAACCAGTACCTATGATGGAATTTCTATTGCATGGGCTATTGCAGAATATTTACACGAACACCCTAGTCAGGCAAAAACATTATTCGCCACACATTATCACGAACTAAACGATATGTCTAGCACCTTTGCTAGAATCAAAAACTTTAATGTTTCTGTAAAAGAACTAAAAGACAAAGTTATTTTCTTGCGTAAATTAACCCCAGGAGGTAGTGAGCATAGTTTTGGTATTCATGTAGCAAAACTAGCCGGAATGCCACAAGCGGTAATTCACAGAGCCAACAAAATGCTAACACAATTGGAGAAAAGTCACGGACTAGAAAACAACAAAGCAAAAATAGAAAACGCAACTCAAGAAGAAGATTTTCAATTGAGCTTTTTTCAATTAGACGACCCCTTGTTAGACGGTATTAAAGAAGAAATTTTAGCCACAGACATTAATAACTTAACTCCTGTAGAAGCGTTGATGAAATTAAACGAAATTAAACGAATGTTAACTGGTAAATAAACTTAAATGATCACTATTATTGAATACATAAACGTTTCTGGATCTTTTGTTTTTGCCATTTCGGGGGCATTAATTGCCATTAAAAAAAGATTAGACCCTTTTGGAGTCTTAATTGTTGCTTTTATTACGGCTGTTGGAGGAGGAACTTTAAGAGATATTTTATTAGCCAAAGAAGTTTTTTGGCTCTACAACACCTCTATGCTTTATGCCGTACTTGCAGGTGCTATTTTGGCTATGGTCTTAAAAAATAGATTAGATTTTTTTTCTAAACCTATGTTTTTTTACGATGCTTTAGGTCTGGGTTTATTTACCATAACAGGTGTGCAAATTGGCTTACAAAACCAATTAGATAATTCTATTTGTATTTTATTAGGAACTGTAACAGGTGTTTTTGGTGGAGTTTTACGTGATGTAATGGTAAATAGAATTCCCGTTATTTTTAAAAAAGAAATTTATGCCACCGCTAGTATTTTAGGAGGATTTCTTTATTTATTATTACTTAAATTAAATATACCCAATCCATACTCACAAATTATTCCTGTTATTTTTACCATTCTAATTAGATTAGCAGCTGTATATTTTAAAGTATCGTTACCCACTATTTACAAAAAAAAACATGATCAATAATTTAGAACAAGGATATTTTGGTATTGGAATATACAACGGAAAAACTCCCGAAAATTTGGGGGTTTTATGGAGATCTGCTCAAAACATGGGGGCTAGTTTTATTTACACCATTGGCAATCGATACGCTAAACAAGCTTGTGATACGCACAAAGCTGTTGGTGCCATGCCTTATTTTCATTATGATAGTTTTGAAGAGTTTTACAAACACATTCCTAAAAGCGCTGTACTTGTAGGTGTAGAATTAGATGAAAAATCGGTTCCGTTAGAAACGTTTGAGCATCCAAAAAGATGCGTTTATTTATTAGGTGCTGAGGATCACGGTTTGTCTAAAGAAGCTATTGATAAATCACATTTTTTAGTTAAATTTAAATCAACCTTAAGCCTAAATGTAGCTGTTGCTGGGAGCATTGTTATGTATGATAGAGGAGCTAAAACACCTATAAACCTATAATGAAACTTGTTTTTCAATTTATAAAATCAAAGCAAATGCTTTTGGTTCTTGCCACTGGAATAATTAGCGTTATTTTATGGTACACCTATATCTTTTTTAATAGCTTTCAAAAGCAGGAAGAAATTAAAATGGAAATATTGGCAGAAGCTTATGTGCAGTTTAACAAAGCCACCAACAATGAAGATATTAGCTTATTGGTAAAAATTATAGAAAACAACAATTCTATTCCTATGATTGTTACCGATGTTGAAGGCACCATTTTATTAGACCAAAACATTCCTTATAAAGAAAATAACAAACAAAAAGTTCTTTCTAAACGATTAGAGGAAATGAAAAAAGTTCATCTCCCTATAGAAATAAACATCTCTAAAGATAAAAATCAGTATATCTATTATTCCAATTCTGAGATTTTAAACAGATTAAGATTTTACCCACTAGCACTGGCTTTTATCTTTGTTATTTTTCTTTTAATTATTTACAATGTATTTAATGCTTCGTCTATTTCTGATAAAAACAAGCTATGGAGTGGTATGGCTAAGGAAACAGCACACCAAATAGGAACTCCCCTTTCTTCTCTATTAGGCTGGGTAGAAATTCTTAGAAGCGAAAACATTGATCAAACCTACGTAGATGAAATTCAGAAAGATGTAGAACATTTAAATATTATTGCTAATAGATTTTCTAAAATAGGATCAGAACCTATTCTAAACATCCACAATCCATCTTTAATTATAGAAGATACTATTGCTTATTTTAAATCTAGAAGCTCTAAAAATGTAGTTTTTAACTACAACAAACCAAACAATAAACTATCTGTAAAACTAAACAAAGACTTATTTGGATGGGTGTTAGAAAACATTATTAAAAACGCTATTGATGCCATGTCTGGTAAAGGAAACATAGACATTCAGTTACGAGATACTTCTAACGAAATACAAATTTTAATTACAGATACAGGAAAAGGAATTCCAAAAAACTTGCAGAAAAAAATATTCGAACCTGGCTTTACCACCAAAGAACGTGGTTGGGGATTGGGACTTTCTTTAACCAAAAGAATTATTACCAAATATCACAATGGAAAAGTATTTGTAAAGCAGTCTCAAAAACACACAGGAACCACTTTTTTAATTAAGATTCCTAAATAACAAAACCTCCATCATAAAATGATGGAGGTTTTATATATTCTAAAGCAGGATTTAAGAATTACAAATAACTTGCAATTTTTACTGCCAATGCTTTAAATTCTTCTTCGGTTAATTTTACTTTTTTTTCAAAAGTGGCATCTGCCATTTGGTTTAAAGGTACTAAGTGCACATGTACGTGCGGAACCTCCAAGCCTATTACAGATAAACCTACTCTGTTACAAGGCACTGCTTTTTCTATAGCCGCTGCAATGGTTTTAGAATAGTTAAATAGTTTTGCGTACAATTCATCATCCAAGTCAAACAGCTTATCTACTTCTTGTTTAGGAACTACCAACGTATGTCCTTCTGCATTTGGGTTGATGTCTAGAAACACAAAAAAATCTTCGTTTTCTGCAATTTTATAAGAGGGAATTTCCCCTTTAATAATCTTTGTAAAAATACTCATGTCTTTAATATTAAATCTATAATGACCAAGTTCTACACCTCTAATTTATTTAGATTTTATTATTTGTTTAAATCTTAAAAAACAAGAAATCAGGTAGCACTAAATAAAAAATGAAGATAAGCATATTGATAAAATTTAGTTATTATTTATCGCAAAAAATAAAATCATCAAACTTAACCTTAATACAAGTACTAAACAAAAACAACATCTTCATCGGTAACAACTTTGTCATGCGTAAACCTTAAATACACCCTAGCTAGTGCCAAAACATCTTGTTCGCAATAGCGTACAATTCTTGGCAAGTCTTTGTCGTTGTAATATACGTTTCCTACTTGGCTACCATCTATATCTCCTTTGGGACTGGGAACTCCTAAAATATAAGTTAATAGTTTTAAGGATGTATAATGTTTGTAATCTCCAAACTTCCACATTTCCAACGTATCTAAATGTGGTATTTCCCATGGTTTTTTTCCTGCAAGGTTTAATGAGTTAGGCAAAGCAATGTCTAAAATAATCATTCTACGCGCTATAAAAGGAAAATCAAACTCTTTGGCATTATGACCACACAAAATATGATTAGGCTTGTTAAAATAGCTTTCTAATAAATTTTTAAACTCGGTAAGCAATTCCTTTTCGTTGTCTGATGCAAATGAGGTGATTCTTAATTGCTGGTTTACAAAATAGCCAACCGAGATACAGACTATTTTACCAAACTCTGCCCAAATACCTGCTCGATCGTAAAACTCTTCGGGAGTATATTCTTCTCCTCTTTTGTAAGTTGTTTTGGCAGCAAATAATTCTTGTTCTAGTTCGGGTGCTTGGTTAAAAGTAGCATATAAAGGCACTGTTTCTATATCTAAGAACAGAATATTTTCTTTTTCAATTTTTGTATTCATCTTTTTTCTTTTAAAAATACAATTTTATTGACCAAGACAAAAACAGACAAAATGCAAAAACCCCACCTCATAAAGGTGGGGTTTTATATTTTAGATTGATTTAAACAATCATAAAAAATTATTGAATTTTAGTAGCCCAAGTTGGTACAGTAGCTCCGTTTCCAGCTCCAGTTTCAGTTGAAACATAATCAGCAATAGTATTATTTGCTGAAACAAACGCACTTCCGTTAACTTTTACATCTCCAGCTGCAATTCTTGCAGTAGTATTACTATCACTAGAAATTTTAGCAAAACTAGCAGTACCTTCAGCAAATAAGTTAGTGTAAGCTTGTTTACCAGTACCTTCTTTTAAGTTAATTGCTTGTTCAGATGCTCCAAAACCTTCTCCTTTAATAATTGATACATTACTAATTTTAGCATCTGTTAATGGTAAAGCAGCAGTATCTTCTCCATTGTTAGAACCTTCAATTCCAGCTTTAGTAACACCTTTGATGTATACATTAGTTACAGAACCTACAAATCCATCAGCAAAATCTAAAGAATCATCATAAGAGTTTTCAATTCTTAAGTTAGTTGCAGCTACAGCACCTCCAAAGAATTCGATTCCATCATCTCCACTTTCAAAAGTGTATATGTTTTCTACTACAGTTCCAGAACCAACAGCAAAGAAAGAAACTCCATTAAATTCTTTATCAGAACCGTTATTAGCTCCTGTGTAAGAAATCTTTAAGAACTCTATAGATCCTGAAGAATCGTTATTATTAGCTCCTCCATACTTTAAACTTGCAACTTCAGAAGTAGCATCAGTTCCTACATTTGTTATTCCATCACCACAAATTACTAATCCTCCCCAGTCACTTTGAGATGGAGACGATTTACCTGAAGTCATTACCACTGGATTATTTGCTTCTCCTTCGATAAAGATTTTAGCTCCTCTTTCAACAGCAATATATAAAGATTGTGCACTTGCAGTAGCAGAAGACTTAATAGTAGTTCCTGCAGGAATTTTTAAAGAAGCACCAGATCTAACAACTAAGGCTCCTGTTAACGTATATTCATCAGAAGCTTTTAAAGTTACAGTTCCATCTGTAATATCCCCTTTTAAATCACTAGCTGTTAACACAAAAGAACTCTTTTTGTTATCATCTCCATTGTCACTTGAACAACTTGTAAAAACTAAAGTAGCAATTGCTAAAATTGATAAAATTGATTTTTTCATTTTAATAAAAATTTTGTTATGTTTTTGTTTCAAATTTTGTTGATACAAAGAAAGAACAACTGTTTATTTTAATAAGTTAAGAACTTATTAAGTTCTTGTTAAGTATACTTTTGATTTGTGAACTTTTTGTTAACTAAAAAGCCATACTTATTTTATAAGTATGGCTTTTTAGTTTAAGATTTACTTTCCTATTAGAATGTATACCCTAAAGAGACGCTTAAACTAGACCCTAGCTTATATGAGCTAATAACTACATCTGGGTTATTTCTACCCTCTACCTCACTTTGTGCCTGTATTCTTTCATATTTAGGATTTAAAATATTCTTAAAAGAAAGTCCTAGTTTTAATTGTTTTGATAAACTTGCTTTTGCAATAAAATCTAATTTATTTACAGCTTTATCAATATAATTACCTCTATTTCTAGTTCCAATTACGGCCAATTTATCTGAAAAATAAGAATAAGAAACCGTTGCTGTTATGTCTTTATTGTCAGAAAACTCTTGAAAAAAACTAACATCAGCATTTGCTAAAATATCAGAAGCACCCGCTAACTTAGAATTCTCAAACGTAAAACTTGCTCCAAAATCATTTTCACTACTTACTTTGTCTGCATCCAAATCTTGATCCGTATATATATATGAAGCATTTAAACCATAAGATAACTTTGTTTGCAACATATCTTTACTCTCAATAACAAAAATATTTTTCTTTAACTCAAGCTCAACACCAACAGCTAACGCTTGCTCTCCACTATTTACATAACTAATATCTCCCGATGCAGAATTCACAAAAACCTCATTAATAGGATTTTGAATTATTTTACCAAAAGTGGTCACAGATAACAACTCTGCATTACCAGGGAACAGCTCCCATCCTAAGTCTAAGTTATAATTAGTAGACTCATATAAATCAGGATTCCCTTGATAAACTTGAGTTACCTCTTCATAAGGCAAAGCTACTTTTTCTTTAAACTGAGGTAAAGTATAAGTTTGACTAAATGCTAATTTCACGTTTTGTTTATCGTTAATTTTATATTTAGAAATCAAACTAGGTAAAACCTTAAAAGCATTAAATTCAGATTCATCTCCATCTGGTATTGTGGAGTTTGAAAAAGACACGTTTTGATTTACAGACTCAAATCTTACTCCTAAGATAGCTGTTAATTTTTTTGATAATTTATATTGTAAATTTGTAAATATAGAGTTTACAAATAGATCACCGCTATACTCTTGTTCCAACAGACTAACTTTATCACCTGCTGATGTAGAAAAAGGAGTTGCTTCAAAAATTTGATCTACATTATGAATTAGATCTTCTGAAAACACATATCTATCATTCAATGGTTGAAAAGAATATTGGTTTGAATTAAACTCTACTGACTTAAATCTATTTGCATACCCTAAAGTTATTTTTCCTTTATACGCATCGTCTTCATCTTTACTAAAACGATATGAAACAGCTATATTACTAGAAAATTCATTTTCATCTAAGTTCTGGTAGTAACGGTGATTGTTAATTCCACCATTCGAGAAAAAAGTATAATCATCAGAACCATCTCTTGCAGGAATAAAAGTATTCTGCATACGATCTGGAATTTCATTATTTAAAAGACTATATCCTAAAGCCCAATTAACATCCAATTGATCATTAACATTGTGTTTACCTACTAACTGATTTACTATTAATTGAGTTTTATCAAAAGTACTTCTCTTAATAAAACCACTTAAATCATTTGCCCCAGGAGCCCCACCATCAAAATTTTGATTTTCACCCTGGTACTCTGCATATTGCTGCGATGAAGAATTCAAAAACAATGTTGTAAACAAAATAGAGTTTGTTGAGTTTATTTTATAATCAGCCGTACCCATTAAAGTAGAGTTGGTACTATATTTATAAGCTTTTTTATAAAAATCTGAATTTTTATCCCCTTGAGCAGTTACACTGCTTCTACTAATACCTTCAATAAACTTACTATCATTATCAAATGAAGCTGTTAAAAAAGCACTTATTTTACCAGCATTTCCTAAGTCAAATTTTCTACCACCTGAAAGAGACAAACTATTGTTTAACACATTATTTGTTGATTTTTTTCTATCCCAACTTGTTCCATAGCTACTCGGATTAAAAGGAGTAGAAGATGCTTCACCTGTAGCAAAACCAAAATAACTTGGTCCATCTTGTAAATAAAAAGAACTTTCTCCTAAAACATTTGAATTTACTCCAGCTCCTAATCCTAATTTCACATAAGGGCTTCCTGAGAATTTTTTTGAATTGATATCAATATTTGCACCTCCAAAATCAGCATAATTTTGAGATTCAAATGTTTTGCTAATCCCTACATATTCAACAATGTCAGTAGAAAAGATATCTAAACTTATATTTTTATTAGATGGATTATTAGACGGTAGTGGTAATCCGTTTAAAGTAGTAACGTTATAACGATCCCCTAAACCTCTAACAAAGATACTACCAGAACCTCCTTCTTGCTTAGTAACTCCTGCTGCCTTAGTAACTGCAGCAGCCACATCGCTTACACCTTTTTTTGACATTTCATCTGATCCAATTGCAGTAACAATTTCAACAGCTTCTCTTTGAACATCTACTAACGCTGCCTCACTCTGTTTGTTAGTAACAGCCGTTAAAACCACTGCATCTAAAGCATCGGCAACAGATTCCATAACAACCGTAATTTTTTGAGAAGCTCCTCCTTTAACAACTATTTGTTTTTTTACAGATTTGTAACCAACAAAATCATAAACCACGGTATAGACACCAGGTTTTAATTGCAAACGGTAAACTCCATCAAAGTCTGTAGTAGTACCTAAACTTGTATTACCTTCTACATAAACACTTACAAATGGTAATGGCTCCAAGTCCATATCTTTGTCTTGTACTAATCCTGAAATTGTCCCTTTAGACTGTGCGTACGTAAACACGGTCATTAAAGTAAAAAATGTAACTAATAAATTTCTCATTATCAATGCTATATTTGTTTAAAAGCGGTGCAAAAATCTATAATAAATACCTTAAAGAGCCTAAGCTACCATTACCTTTGTGTTAACATAGCGTTAAGAGGTTTTGTATATTATGTTAACTACGCCACAGTATTAAATCATTGTTAAGAAACTCTTTTGTATATTAGAAAATCATAAATTTGCACCGACTAATTCAAGACATAATGGAGAAAAATCAGATTAAAATTCTTTTGGTAGACGATGAACCAGATATTTTAGAAATTGTAGGTTACAACCTTAAAAAAGAAGGATACGATATATACACAGCAAGCAACGGCTTAGAAGCTGTAAGTCAAGCAAAAAAGATACAACCACACTTAATTTTATTAGATGTAATGATGCCAGAAATGGACGGTGTTGAAGCTTGTGAAAAAATTAGAGAAATTCCAGAATTAGGGAATGTAATTATCTCTTTCTTTACTGCCAGAGGAGAAGATTATAGCCAGGTAGCTGGGTTTGATGCAGGGGCAGATGACTACATTACCAAACCAATTAAACCTAAAGTTTTAACCAGCAAGATTAAATCTTTATTAAGAAGATTAAAAGAAGATGGAGAAAGCAACAACACAACCGATTTAGGAGGTATTGTTATAGATAGAGACGAATACTTAGTGATTAAAGACAACGAGAAGATTATTTTACCTCGTAAAGAGTTTGAATTGTTTTCTTTGTTAACATCTAAACCCGGTAAAGTTTTTAACCGTGAAAACATTATGAAAAAAGTTTGGGGTAGTGATGTGGTTGTAGGAGATAGAACTATTGATGTTCACATTAGAAAATTAAGAGAAAAAATTGGAGACGATCACTTTAAAACAGTTAAAGGTGTTGGATATAAGTTTATATTAAATGAAGATTAAAAACTTTTTCTTTTTTTCTATAGCCATCGTACTTATACTTATTGGTTGTATAAACGTAGTACTATTAATGTTTATGTACTTTACAGACGTAATACTCCCTACCAAAGTTTTTATAATTCTATCGGCTGTACTTTTTGTAGTCCTTATTATTATAATAAACAACGGAGTAGAAACCTACATAAACTTTAGAATAGATAAAATATACAAACAAGTAACCTCTCTTAAAAAAAGAAGAATCGCGAATATTAATGCTGATGAGTTTGATTTTTTAGCTAGAGATATTTTAAAGTATACCTATAAAAAGAAACAAGAAATTAAAAAACTTAATTTTAGAGAAAACTATAGACGAGACTTTTTAGGAAACGTAGCTCACGAACTTAAGACTCCTTTATTTACCGTACAAGGCTATTTACTTACACTAATAGAGGGAGCTGCCGAAGATGTAGAAATTAGAGAAAAATATTTAAAAAGAGCCAACTTAGCCATCACAAGATTAAGTGAAATTGTAGGTGACCTAGACATGATTACAAAACTAGAAACCAACGATTTAAAACTTAAAATAGACACGTTTAACATTATCAAAGTTATTCAAAAAGTGTTTGATTTGTTAGAAATGCAAGCTAAAAAGCGAAGTATTAAATTAAGGCTTGATAAATTTTACGACATTCCTGAATTTGTATTGGCAGATGAAGCCAAAATAGAACAAGTACTAATCAACTTAGTTATGAACTCTATTAAATACGGAAAAATAGGAGGAACCACCATTGTTTCTATAGAATATGTAGATGATGAAAAAATAGCCATTAACGTAACCGATAATGGTGAAGGCGTAAAACAAGAAGATGTAGAACGTTTGTTTGAACGTTTTTATAGAGTAGAAAAAAGTAGGTCTAGAGACCAAGGAGGATCTGGTTTAGGGTTGTCTATTGTAAAACATATTATAGAAGCACACGAGCAAACTATAGATGTTGAAAGCACCATTGGACAGGGTTCCACTTTTTACTTTACACTAGAGAAAGGTTAAAAAAAGTTTTTATACATAGAGACAAAGACTGCTCATTGGATGTTAACACAGGCCACTGAGCAGTTTTTTTATATTGTAAAAATTCAACATCAAATTCCTTTTGAGTACAAAAACTAGCCAATCCACTTTCTTTTAAATAACTAGCCAAATACTCTTGCTCAGTTTGCCCCGGAGTAGGCACAAACAAAACCTCTTTGTTTAATGTAGCCAAATCCATTACCGAACTGTAACCAGATCTAGACACAACCCTACGACTACTATTTAATGCCGTTTCTAAATCTTTAGACAGTAAATAATTAACCACGGTACAATTTTTAGGATACATATATTTACATGGTTCAAAAGTTCCCCTAACTACCAAAACAGGTTTTTTATAAGTCAATAAAGCCTTATTTATTTTTAACTCTAATTCATTTCTTTGATATTCAATTCCAGACAATAATATCAGCAACTCATACGCAACAGGAATTTCTTGTTTTTTAAACCGCGACAATACTCCTATATAATGAATCTTAATTTTTAAAGATCTAGACAAAGCTCCAGACAAAAGACTATTCTCTTCATCCGGAACCCAACATTCCTTATGTTTTTTAATAAAATAATGATGGAATTTATTTACAAAAAAAGAGCCTACACCCGCTTTAACACTTAATTGATGAGTTATATAAACCGAAGGAAGATGTTTAGAAAAAACCCCTAATCTATTGTCTGATATCATACCTAACAAAGAATTTTTATGAGCTTTTATATATACCTTAATCGCTTGATGTTCTTTGTAAACCCCTCTTAAAATAGCAGGAATATTTAAAAACATAGACCATTTAAACTGTTTTCCATAACGAATGTTATAGGACGGTAGTTCTAAAAATTCAATCTCTGGAAATTCTTTTTGCAAAAAAACAAGAGCCTGACCATCAGATGCCACTACAGGCTTAATCCCTAAATTTATAAGTTCTTTTATAATAGGAATACAACGTGTTGCATGTCCCCACCCCCAATTTAATGGAGCCACTATAACTCTGTTAGGAACCTTTTGATTTTGCATATTTAAAAATACAAAAAGAAAAACATGATTACTTAACTTTCTTTATTTGTATAGCTGTTTTTTGTTTAAAAAAAGATAAAAATTAAGAGCATAAAAAATAATTTATGCTCTTAATTTTTATTGTACATAGACTTAAAAACTCTGTTTTTAAGAACCTAAGTAATTCTTAATTTCGTTAGAAATCTATCTAGAAATTTCAATAATTTCAAATTTCATTACTCCATTTGGAGCCTGAATTTCAGCAACCTCACCTTTCTTGTACCCTAATAAACCTTTTCCTATAGGAGAATTTACTGATAGCTTACCATTGCGAATATCCGTTTCCGAATCTGCTACTAACTGATAATTAAACTCCATACCATTGGCAATATTCTTAAGCTTTACCTTAGAATGTATTAAAATTTTAGAAGTATCTAACTGAGACTCATCTAATACACGAGCATTTGCAACCACGTTTTTTAATTTAGCTATTTTAAATTCCAACAAAGACTGCTCTTCTTTGGCTGCGTGGTATTCTGCATTTTCACTTAAATCTCCTTTATCTCTTGCTTCTGCAATTTCGTTAGTTACCCTAGGACGTTCTACTTGCTCTAAAAATTCTAACTCTCCCTTTAGTTTTTTAAGTCCTTCTTCTGAATAATATGATACTTCGCTCATCTTCTCTAAATTTTTATAACACAAAAAATCTCATTACCACTTTTGGAAATGAGACCTATACAAATATAAAGAAATTATTGATAGCTAAAAATTTCTGTATCTTTACCTCCTAAATTTTATAGAAAATATCCCCATGATTAAAAATATCATTTTCTTTTTTACTCTTTTAATACTTACAGCTTGCACCAACCAAGGTTTTAACCAACAAAACACAATGGTGCCCAATACAAATGTAAATTTTAGTATCTCAACCCCCTCTTTTATATCTCTATCTGGAATAGGGAATTATCATATAGAAGCTGGACAAGGATTTATGGGCGTTATAGTTTTTAATATTGACGGGAATACATTTAGAGCATTTGATCTGGGATGTCCATACGTAAACCCAAATGAATGCCAAGTTCCTATGACCATTGAAAATGGAACAGGTGAAATGTCTTGTGCCAATTGTGCTAATGATGATATTACTTTTACACAACAGATAACTGGAGTAACTATAGGAGAAGGTGATAGCGAAAAAACCTATTATTTAAGAGAATATAGTGCCTTTTTAGAAAATGGATCTGTTAGAATCACCAATTTTTAAAAGGTAGATTAACGCTTTTATTTGTACTTTTGCGACCAAATACACTTACATGGAAAATTATTTTTCTTCTAACTTTAAATTAGGAGTACTTGGTGGAGGTCAATTAGGAAGAATGCTTTTAGCAGAAACTCAAAAATTTGATGTACACACCTGCATATTAGACAGTTCTAAAGATGCTCCTTGTGCCCCTTATTGTAACGAGTTTTTTATAGGAAATTTATTAGACTATAACGATGTCTATAAATTTGGTAAAAAAGTAGATGTGCTTACCATAGAAATAGAGCACGTAAACATTAAAGCACTTTACCAATTAGAACAAGAAGGTGTAAAAGTATACCCACAACCTAGTGTTATAGAAACCATTCAACACAAAGGAAAACAAAAAGATTTTTACAAAAAAAATAAGATTCCAACTTCTCCACATCAACGTTTTAATTCTCTATCAGAATTAAAAGCAGCCAACTTAACAGACTTTCCTTTTGTATGGAAATCTGCACAATTTGGATACGACGGAATGGGAGTAAAAATTGTTCGTTCTGTTGCAGACATCAACAACTTGCCAGATACAGAATGTATTACAGAAGATTTAATTCCGTTTAAAAACGAATTGGCTGTAATTGTAGCCAGAAATGCTAACGGAAAAGTAAAAACATATCCTGTGGTAGAAATGGAATTTCATCCTGAAGCCAATCAAGTAGAATATGTAATTTGTCCTGCCCGTATTAGTGATGCTGTTGCCGCCAAAGCTCGTAGAGTAGCGATGGATGTTGCCGATGCTTTTAAACATGTTGGTTTATTAGCAGTAGAAATGTTTCAAACAGAAAATGATGACATCATTATAAACGAAGTTGCACCAAGAACACACAATAGTGGGCATTATAGTATTGAGGCATCTCACACCAGTCAATTTGAACAACACTTGCGTACTGTTTTAAATTTACCTTTAGGAAATACCGATAGCAAATTAGCAGGTATTATGGTAAACTTAGTAGGTGCCGAAGGATATGAAGGTGAAGTAGTCTACGAAAAAATAGAAGACATTTTAAAAATAGACGGAGTAACCCCACACTTATACGGTAAAAAAATAACCAAACCTTTCCGTAAAATGGGACACGTTACCATTGTGAATAAAGATATTAATGTGGCTCGTAAAACAGCAGAATTGGTAAAAAATACTGTTAAAGTAATTAGCAAATAAACCTCTTTAACTAAATCTATATAAAAATAAAATTATGAAAGTAGCTATCGTTATGGGATCTGATTCAGATTTACCAATTATGCAACAAGCCATAGATATTTTAAAAGAATTTGAAATTGAAACAGAAGTAGATATTGTATCTGCACATAGAACTCCAGAAAAATTAGTAGATTTTTCTAACAACGCACACAAAAGAGGAATTTCTGTAATTATTGCTGGTGCTGGTGGTGCTGCTCACTTACCAGGAATGGTAGCTAGTATGAGTCCGTTACCCGTTATTGGAGTACCCGTAAAATCTAGCAATTCTATAGATGGTTGGGATTCTGTACTTTCTATTTTACAAATGCCAGGGGGAGTTCCTGTAGCTACTGTAGCTTTAAACGGAGCTAAAAATGCTGGAATTTTAGCAGCTCAAATTATTGGAGCAACAAACAGCACTGTATTAGATATAATTGTTGCTTATAAAGAAAGTTTAAAAACTAAAGTAATAGAAGCTGCAGAACGTGTAAAAGCTGCTCAACAATAAACTTTTTTAAGTAAGTTTATAGCTCTAAACTGATCCATTAGGAATGAAAATAACAGAACGTATTCAACAACCCATACATCAAGAAATGGCTGCCTTTGAAAACAAATTCAAAGAAGCCATGGCAACCAAAGTGCCGTTGTTAAATCGTATTACCCATTACATTGTTCGCAGAAAAGGAAAACAAATGCGACCTATGTTTGTTTTTTTAGTCGCCAAAATGGTTTCTAATGGAAATTTTAACGAACGTACCTATCGTGGCGCTTCTATTATTGAATTGATTCACACAGCTACTTTAGTACACGATGATGTTGTGGATGATAGTAACAAACGCAGAGGATTCTTTTCGATCAATGCGCTTTGGAAAAATAAAATTGCTGTTTTAGTAGGTGATTTTTTATTATCTAAAGGATTGTTACTTAGCATAGATAATGATGATTTTGATATTTTAAAACTGATTTCTATTGCGGTAAGAGAAATGAGTGAAGGAGAGCTTTTACAAATAGAAAAAGCCAGACGTTTAGACATTACCGAGGAGGTTTATTTTGAAATTATCAGACAAAAAACAGCTACCTTAATTGCAGCTTGCTGTGGTATTGGAGCAGCATCCGTAGGAGCAGCAAAGGAAGAGGTAGAAAGAATGAGAACCTTTGGAGAGTATATTGGAATTGCTTTCCAGATAAAAGATGATTTGTTTGATTACTCTGACGAACAAATAGGAAAACCTACAGGAATTGACATTAAAGAACAAAAAATGACACTTCCTTTAATTTATACCTTAAACAACTGTAGCGATAAGGATAGAAAATGGATCATCAATTCTGTTAAAAATCACAACACCGATAAAAAAAGAGTTAAAGAAGTTATTCAGTTTGTAAAAGACAATAACGGACTAGAATACACTATTACCAAAATGCACGAGTACAAAAACTTAGCATTAGAAATATTAAACACGTATCCAGAATCAGAATACAAGGAATCTTTACAAACCATGATTGATTACGTAGTAGAACGTAAAAAATAACCATTCCACTTAATAACTATCCTTTTTAAAAGATCATTCACTAAATTAGTTCTACACACGTTTGTTAGCGAATGAAAGTAGTATACTTACTTCTTATTTTTACTTGTTTCTATAGCTCCTATGGGCAAATAGTGAACAAAAACCGTGTATCTAAAAGACTGACAACTAGTAAAGACACCATTCAGCTAGAAAACGTTGCCATAAGTCCCGTTAATTTTGAAATTAAAAATCAAAAAGGTCAACTTATTTCATCCAATAAATACAATGTTAACTACGCTAAGGGACAATTGTTTTTTAACACGCAACAACCTCAACAAATAACAGTAAGCTATTTTAACTACCCTACATTTTTAACACAAACCTACAGTCCTTTTGACAAAAAATTAATCATTTCTAAAGCAACTCCACAAGCTCAAACCTATTCTTTAAAAAAAGAATACAGCAAAAAAGATTTTTTTGGAGGTATTAACACTTACGGAAACATTACTAGAGGAATTACAGTGGGAAACAATCAAGGATCTGTATTAAATTCTGGATTGGATTTACAAATCACAGGAAACCTATCAGAAAACTTAAAGATTAGAGCCAGCATTAAAGACTCTAATGTACCCATTCAAGAAAACGGAGTATCACAAAACATCAACGAATTTGATAGAGTGTTTATTGAATTGTTTACAGACACCTGGAATTTAAAAGCAGGAGATGTAGATTTAACCAATCATGACAGTTACTTTTTAAATTTTACCAAAAAGATTAACGGAGCTAAGTTAGATGTTGTATTAGACAATGGAGATCAAAAAACAACCATTACCGCTTCTGGAGCATTGGCAAAAGGACGATTTAACACTCAAAACATTACCACGCAAGAAGGAAACCAAGGACCCTACAGGTTATTAGGAGTTAACGGAGAACAAAACATTGTTATTATATCTAACAGCGAAACTATCTACGTAAACGGTGTTACCCTTAAAAGAGGAGAACAGTACGATTATACTATAGATTACAATTTATCAGAAATAACTTTTAACCCCACTTTCCCCATTAACTCGTCACAAAGAATTATTGTAGATTATCAGTATAGCGATCAGAACTACAACCGATTTGTAACACATGATGGTGTAAAATATGAAACCGAAAAATTTAGTATTGGAACTTATTTTTACAATGAGAACGATGTAAAAAACCAACCCATTCAGCAAAATTTAAGTGATGTTCAAAAACAAACACTACAGCAAGCAGGTAACAATCCTGCCAATATGGTGGCTCCTAGCGCACAAACAAGTAATTACGACGAAAATAGAATTCAATATCTAAAAAATGAAGACGGTAATTTTATACAAAGTAGCAATGAAAACGAAACACTATACAATGTGATTTTTAGTTTTGTGGGCAATAATCAAGGAGATTATATACTTAGTGAAACCGTTGCGACAGGTTCTATTTATGAGTATATTGCTCCTATAAACGGAATTTCTCAAGGTAATTACAGCCCAATTACACAGTTATTTGCTCCTACCAAAACACAAATGGCGGTGGTAAACACCTCTTATAAAATTAATAAAAAGTCATTTATAAATGCAGAATTAGCCTATAGTGATAACGATCAAAATTTGTTTTCTACTATAGATGACAAGCAAAACAAAGGAATTGCAACCACCTTAGCTTGGCAACAACAAATAAGCGACAAAGATTGGAAAAGCTATAATTTACTTGATGTAGATTTTGTGCAAAAAAACTTTAACAACATAGAAGGTTTGTACAATGCTGAATTTAATAGAGATTGGAATATAGACGTAAATTTGACTCCTAATTTTTTAGGAAATCAATCTTATTTAAGAAATGCTTTTACCCTACAAAAAGACGAACAACATCAGTTTGTGTTAAACAATGAATACCTAAGTTTTGGTGCTGATTTTACGGGTTTAAAAAATGCATTGAACACCTTTAACTCTGTAAAAAAATTGAGTTTAAAAACAGAAAACAGTTTTGTTAATAGTAAAAACATCTTAGAAAAAGGAACGTTTATTAGACACCATTCTTCTTTAAAGTATCGTTTAAAAAAAATATGGGTAACTGGTTTGTTAGATTATGAAAACAATCATCAAAAAAACAAAAAAACTCAACTATTAGATTCTATACAGAGTCAGAAATATAGTGCCATAGGAGCAGATTTTGGTGTGGGAGACTCTACAAAAGTATACACTAAATTTAGCTATTCTTTGGTAAAAATAGACAGTGTAAAAACAAATCGACTCGAGCGAGTACAAAACACGCACAACTACAGCATAGAAAGTCAAATTATAAAAAACAAACAGGCCTCACTACACACCTTTATCAATTACAGAAAAGTAAATCATCTCTTTTTTGAAGATGTTGATATTATGAATGCAAGAACACTTTATAACCAACAATTATTTAAAGATATTATCCGTTTATCAACGGTTTATGAAACCAGTTCTGGAAATACGTTACAACAAAATTTTACCTACATAGAAACAGAACCCGGTCAAGGATATTATTATTACCTGGGAGATTTAAACAACAACGGGAAAAAAGATTTTGATGAATTTGAAGTTGCTCAATTTACAGATCAGGCAAATTATTTAAGAGTAATTTTGCCCAACACCAACAGGGTTGCCACTCAAAAAGCAAAACTAAGTCAATCTATTTTTATCAATTTTATGCAATACCAAAATCATACCTCTAAATGGTTACAATTGTTATCTCATTTTTCCAATCAGTCAAGTATACTTATCAATAAAGATCAATTAAAACAAGGAAAAGCTTTTAACATAAATCCTTTTAACACAAACAATAAAAATGTAGTAGCCCTGCAACAAAACGTATTTACTAGTTTCTATTTTAACAGAGGTTTGCAAAATTACAGCACTACCTACACGTACCAAAACAATCAAAACACACAAAATACCTCATCAGATATTGAAACAGCAACACAAGAATCTCACGAATTAAACTTTCAACACAACACACAGAGTTCTTGGGTGCTAGGAACGGTGTTAAGAACTAAAAATATTGAAAACACAAGCCAATCTTATAGCAGCAGAAATTTTAATCTTGCTTCCTATACGTTAAATCCCTCTGTTGATTTTTTAAAAGATGAATTTTCTACCTTAAAAGCAACTTACACCTACAGAAACGAAAAAAATAAAATAGGAGAAGAAGCGTTAATAAGTCATGATTTTGGATTGAATTACAATTATAACAACCTAGGTAAAGGATCTGTTTTAGCAAGTATTAACATTATAGAAAACAACTATAAAGGAGCTATTAACACCCCTGCATCTTACAGAATTTTAGAAGGTTTAGAACCTAATAGAAACTATACATGGTCTTTAATTATTCAGAGAAAACTAACACAATTGTTAGACCTAAGTATAAATTACAATGGACGAAAAAATACAAGTACCAACACTATTCACGTAGGTAGTGTACAATTAAGAGCTAACTTTTAAAACATTAGGCAAGCTCATAGAAATGCCCTATTTTTGGGGTGTAAAACACAAATTAGTATGAAAAAAATAGTATTCATTTTTACCTTGTTTATTGCGATGGGTGCAAACGCTCAAAACAGTCAAATAAAACTAGATTTATTAGATATTTTGGTCATGAGAACTTTGGATGTATCTTATGAAAAACAACTAAATGATGAGGCTTCTATTGGTTTGTCTGTCTTTATAAACTTTGAAGACAAAGACACTAAGTTTAGATATAACGAAGATTTTCAAATCACTCCATACTTTCGTCAATACATAACTACTAGCAATGGTTTTGATGTTTTTGGAGAATTGTTTGGTAGCTTAAATTTTGGTGAAACCGATGAAAAAACAGAAAACGGTCTTGTTGTAGAAGAATCTAAAAACTATTCTGACTTTGCCTTAGGACTAGGAGCTGGTGCCAAGCACGTGTCTAAAAACGGATATGTTTTTGAATTTAACGCTGGTATAGGTAGAAATTTATTCAACGCTAAAGTATCTCGTCAATTTGTGCCAAGATTTGGAATTAGTGTAGGAAAACAATTCTAAATTCCAATTATGAATGTTATACGCAAACAATATTCCATCTCTGAATACCCAACTATTCTAAAAGAATTTTTAAAATGGTTGGTGTTGTCTTTGGTTATTGGTGCGTTGGTAGGTGTGGCTTCTGCTGCTTTATTAGCTTCTTTAAATTGGTCTACAAATTATAGAGAAGCACACAAAGTCATTATTTGGTTATTGCCTATTGGTGGTTTAATTGTAGGTCTTTTGTACCATTATTACGGACAATCTGTTGCCAAAGGAAACAATCAATTGTTAGAAGAATTAAACATTCCTAAAGATATTATTCCCTTTAAAATGGCTCCACTTATTTTTATAGGAACCGTAGTCTCCCATTTGTTTGGAGCTTCTGTAGGACGTGAAGGAACCGCTGTACAAATTGGTGGTGCCATTGCCGATCAATTTTCGGGCTGGTTAAAAATGAACAAACACGACAGACGAATTATCATCTTAATGGGTATTAGTAGTGGTTTTGCAGGTTTGTTTGGAACTCCGCTAGCTGGTGCAGTGTTTGCTTTAGAAGTTTTGTTAATTGGTAAAATTAAATATAATGCCATTTTACCTTGTTTGTTAGTGGCGGTTGTGTCTAATTCTGTATCAAGAGAAGTAGCACATTACTTACATGTACCACATACAAATTATATTGTTAATTTGGTTCCTAAACTTACCCTTATTAACTTTTTTTGGTGTGTACTTGCTGGAATTATTTTTGGAATCGTCAGCACTTTTTTTTCAAAAGGTGTTCACTTTTTTGCACAATTTTCTAAACACATAAAATACCCACCACTTAGACCTGTTGTAGGTGGATTTGCAATTGCTATATTGGTTTATTTTATAGGAACTAAATACATAGGATTAGGAATCCCTACCATTTTAGAGTCTTTTACCACAAGTATGAATGGCTACGATTTTGCCCTAAAACTAATTTTAACCACTTTTTGTATTGCCTTTGGTTTTAAGGGTGGAGAGGTAACTCCTTTATTTTTTATTGGGGCTACTTTGGGTAGTGCTATGGCTTTCTTTTTTCCTTTGCCTATTGGTTTGTTGGCCGGAATGGGTTTTGTAGCCGTGTTTTCTGGAGCTACCAACACCCCTATTGCTTGTACCTTAATGGGAATTGAATTGTTTGGAATGGATAGCGGAGTTTATATAGCCATTGCTTGTGTAACTGCTTATGTATTTTCGGGTCACACAGGAATTTACACCTCACAAATAGTTGGAACCTCTAAAACCAATAAATACACAACTGAAGAAGGTAGTTTACTAGGAAAAATACATAGAGATTAGTTTATTTTTTAAATTGCTTTCTTATAATTTTTGCTACTTTTTTTCCTTGTGGTGTAAACGCTTTGTCTTTATTCCTCATTGTTCTTTCTGTTAGGTGCCATTTCCATAAAAACCCTCCTGCAAACCAATTTTCATTATAAAAAGAGTTGTACAAAGATTGATAAGCATTTGCTTGTGCTTGCTGATTTATCGCATATTTACCGTTACTCCCCCAAGTTTCTTTGGTGTTATAATCAGAACTTTCAAAACCATATTCTGTAAACAAAATAGGTTTGTTATTGGTTTTACTTAGTTGATGTAATTCTTGTTTTATGGGTTGCCAAGCTGCAAGCAACTCATCTATAGTAGGTTGTTTTTTATCAGACAAAGAGTAATATGCATCTACTCCTATATAATCTAAATCTCTCCAAAAGTTTATTGCCTCTACATTGTCCCAATTGGCAGCATAGGTAATGTTCCCTTTATACACTTGCCTTACTTTGTTGATTAATTTTTTAAAGAAGAACGGTCTTTGTAAAGTGACTTGCTTTAATTCTGTTCCCACACAAAACAAATCTACTTGCTGTTCCTGAGCCATTTTTGCAAAGCTTACAATATAGGCAGTGTATTCTTTTTCCCAAGTTTTCCAATCTTGTTCTTTTTCTAACGTAAAATCTCCAATCCAACTTTTACGATACCAAACATGAGGTTTTAAAAACACTTTTAATCCTTGTTGTTTGGCTAGGTGAATCAATCCTAAAACTCCTTCTGATTTTTCTCCCCACCATTGACGGTTTTGATTGTAATATACATTTGGGGAACTATTATTACAAAACGCAAAAGGAATAATTGCCACCCAATTGGCATTGATCTTTTTTACACCAGACATTGCCAATTCATCTACAGGTTTTGGAGGCGACACCAAACTAACTCCGTTTATTTTTTGCTGAGAACATGACACTAATGTGAATAATGCAAGAATTAGAAAGAGATGCTTTTTAAAGAGGTTCATGATTTTTATGAAATGTGTTTTTTATAAAATAGTGTTATCTAATATAGTGTCTTTCTTGTTGAAAAAGAAGATATACTTCTTAATCCAATTTATTGTGCCCTTAAATTATTTGAAGTAACAAATGTGTTTTTAAAACAACTACTTCTCGATACAATTTTGTTGCGCTTTGCTTCTCAAAATTACTCGAAGTGACAATAAGAATTCTTGATATGCTGTCGCTGCTTGAAGTGACAATAAGAAATGTCACTTCGAGTGACGATTGTTGTAACAACGTGAAAACAATTGGTGTATCGAGAAGTACTGCGAAGGGGAATGCTTTTTATGATAAAAATCGTTCTCAACACTTATTTCGTTTTAAGCATACCGCTAAAAACAAATGGATACTTATATTTGTGCCAAACTTTAGATTGATGATTTTTACAGACACCCACACCCATTTAAATAGCGAACAATTTGATGAAGACAGAAATGACATGATTCAGCGAGCGATTGATGCGGGTGTAGAACGTATGTTTATTCCGTCTGTAGATTCTGAATACACCCAAAGTATGTTTAAAGTGTCTGAGGCTTTTCCTGAAAATGTACATTTAATGATGGGTGTACACCCTACTCACATTAAAGAAAACTATAAAGAAGAACTTGCCATTGCTAGAGAATGGTTAGAAACAGGAAAGTTTGTGGCTGTGGGAGAAATTGGTATTGATTTGTATTGGGATGCTACTTACATCCATCAACAAAAAGAAGCCTTTAAAACCCAAGTGCAATGGGCAAAAGAACTAGGCCTGCCAATTAACATACATTGTAGAAATGCTTTTACTGAAGTTTTTGAAATTTTAGAAGAAGAAAAATCAGAAAAGTTATTCGGGATTTTTCATTGTTTTACGGGAACTTTAGAAGATGCTAAAAAAGCCATTGGTTACAATTTAAAATTAGGGATTGGTGGAGTATCTACTTTTAAGAATGGTAAAATAGACAAATTTTTAACGGAGATTCCTTTACAACATATTGTACTAGAAACCGATGCACCTTATTTAGCTCCTACTCCTTTTAGAGGAAAACGAAACGAATCTATGTACACGGTAAACGTGGCCGAAAAACTAGCTACTATTTATCAAAAATCTTTAACAGAAATTGCAGAAATTACGACACAGAATAGCAAAGATGTTTTTGGAGTTTGATGTAATTCTATCCTAAAACCTACCACAAATCCTTTAAAACAGGACTTGTCCTTATTATGTCCATACCCTTTTTTTAATTCTCTATAGACTTAAAACTACTTTTAAAGAATAATTATTAACACATTTATTCTATGAAATATTTTAAGACAATTATTTGTTTTGTTTACTTTCTTACAAGTGTTTTGACCATCAATGCTCAAACATGGAAAGACCCAAAAGCAAATGTAAACGACCGAGTTGAAGATTTAATCTCTAAAATGACTTTGGAAGAAAAAATTAGTTACTGCGGATCTAGAATTCCAGAAATTAAAAGATTAGGAATTCCATCTTTTGAATGGTATGGAGAAGCTTTACATGGTATAATTGGTTGGAACGCTACTCAGTTTCCACAAAACATTGCCATGGGTGCTACCTGGAACCCCGATTTAATGTTTGATGTAGCTACTGCTATTTCTAACGAAGCAAGAGCTTTAAAAAACATGGGTAAAAAAGAAGTGATGATGTTTTCTCCTACCGTTAACATGGCTCGTGATCCTAGATGGGGACGTAATGGAGAATGTTACAGTGAAGATCCTTTTTTAATGTCTGAAATAGCACGTATGTATGTTAGAGGAATGCAAGGTAACGACCCTAACTATGTAAAAACCGTAACTACAGTAAAACACTATGTGGCTAATAATGTTGAAACTAAAAGAGAAATAATACATTCTAACATTGGAAAAAAGGATTTATATGAATACTATTTTCCTGCTTACAAAGCTTGTATTGTTGATGAACAAGCTACCGGAATTATGACTGCTTTGAATGGATTGAACGGAATTCCTTGTTCTGCACACGATTGGTTGGTAAACGGTGTTTTGCGTAACGAATGGGGTTTTAAAGGGTATGTAATTGCAGATTGGGCAGCCGTACAAGGATTAGAAAAACGTATGAAATATGCAAAAACGCAACCCGAAGCAGCTGCCATGGCTATTAAAGCAGGAGTAGATCAAGAATGTTTTAGAAACAACGTAAGAAATGCTCCAATGGTAAATGCTTTACCAAAGGCACTAGAACAAGGTTTACTTACCGAAAAAGACCTAGACATTGCTGTAAGTAGATTGTTAAGATTGCGTTTTATGACAGGTGATTTTGACGATGCTAAACTAAACCCATATTCTAAAATCCCTGAAAGTGTTTTAGAGTGTGACACCCACAAAGCATTGGCTTTAAAAGCCGCAGAAGAGTCTATTGTTTTGTTAAAAAACGAAAAGGTACTTCCTTTAAAAAAGGACATCCAAAGCATTGCTATGATTGGTCCTTTTGCCAACAGATGTTGGATGGGAATATATTCTGGACATCCTAAAAGTAAAATTAGTCCGTTAGACGGAATAAAAGCTTATACCAATGCTACTGTAAGTTTTGCTCAAGGTTGTGAGGTAACTGCAAAGGACGACGATGCTAAAAAAATTGCCGAAGCTGTAGAGCTTGCTAAAAAATCGGAACAAGTAATTTTAGTAGTTGGTAATGATGAGACCACCTCTACCGAAAACACAGATAGAACCTCTATAAAACTACCAGGAAATCAACACAAATTAATTAAAGCGGTACAAGCAGTAAATAAAAATGTGATTTTAGTTTTAGTTCCTAGTGGACCTACTGCTATTACTTGGGAACAAAAAAACATACCCGGAATTGTATGTGCTTGGCCAAACGGACAAGAGCAAGGAACTGCGTTGGCTAAAGTATTATTTGGTGATGTAAACCCTGGTGGAAAATTAAATGCTACCTGGTACCAATCTGACAACGATTTACCTGATTTTCACAATTATAAAATTGCTGGAGGTAACAGAACTTATATGTATTTTAAAGGAGAGCCTTTATACCCTTTTGGATATGGATTAAGTTACACTCAATTTAAAATTGATGCTATTGCTATAGATAAGAAAAAATTAAAAGCTGATGAGTTTATTACTGTAACAGCAAATGTAACAAATACAGGAGCTGTAAATGGAGATGAAGTAGTTCAAGTATACATTAGAAACTTAAAAAGCTCTAAAAAAACACCTATAAAAGCTTTAAAAGGTTTTAAACGTGTGTCTGTAGCTCCAGGAAAATCTAACAAAGTAGAAATTAAAATACCTTACGAAGCATTTGCTTACTACAATTCTAAAAAAGGAAAACTAAAGGTAGAAAAAGGAACTTTTGAAATTTTGGTTGGAAACTCTAGTGACAATATTAGCACTACAAAAACCATTCAGGTTAAAGCAGGAGCTATTCCAGAAATTAAAGTAGGACAAAAAAGTGCGTTCTATAATTTTGATGTGAACAAACACGGAAGAAGCTGGGACTACTTATATAAAAATCAAGCTAATAAAAACACAACTAACATTAAAGAAGAAGACACTTCTAAATGGATAGAATATGAGATTACATTTGTTGATCCTGGTTTTTATGTAAATACTTGGAATGCTGAACTAAACTTTAAATTTGCAACTAAAGAAGCAGTGATAGAAACCTTTATGTCTGGAAATTCTATTGGAACCTATACTATTTTAAACAAACAACGTAACCTTGCTATTAAAATTCCTATTCCTCCAGAATATGGTCAGCCAGTGCGTTTAAGAATTAAAACAAGAAGTGGTACTGTAGAGCATGAATCTATTAAGATAATTCCTCCTGGAAAGGTGAAGCCATTTGTGATTTCTAAAATTATAGATACCTCTAAATAATCCAGAGATTTATTTATACATATATTCGTGTATTTATAACTAAAAGACAAACCTCAGACAATATAGAATTGTCTGAGGTTTTTTTATGTGATTTATCTTATGGAGTAAGCCCTATATTTTGGAAAAGATGCAGCTCTTTTAGATATTAAAACTTTTTGTAATAAGAAATATTTAGGTTCTCAACTCCGCTCGAACACCCGAAATGTTAATTTTAAATCGAGGCATCGAGTCGAGATGCTTAAATACTATTGATATAGGTAACCAAATTATCATCTCTTTTTAGCTCTAATTTTTTTCGTAATCTATAACGTGCTTTGTTTACACTATCTGCAGACACTCCTAATAACTGTGACATTTCTTTGGTAGAGAAATTCAATTTTACCAAAGCACATAGTTTTAATTCATTTCTACTAAGATTGGTATGTTTTTGTCCTAAAGACTCGTAAAAAGAGTTATTTACCTGTATAAATCTAGTCTCAAACTCCTCCCATGTTTTGGCAGAATTTACGTTAATCGTACTTTTTATCTGTTCTACAAAAGTGTCATCTTTGTCTCTTTTAATTTCTTCTAATCCTTTTTTAATTTCTTCTAACAGTTTGTCTTTTTCTATCAACTGTAAAGCTGTAACTGCCAACTCTTTTTTCTTTATTTCAAGTTCTGCGTTGGCTCTTTCGGTAAGTAATTTTTTTTCTACAACCATTTTTTTTCGAGTCAATCTGATTCCAAAAAAGGATACCAAAATTGTAATTACAACCAAAACAACAGAAAAAATTAACTGTAAATTCAATTTCTCTTTTTCTGCTTTTATCAATTTTAATTCTTGCTCTTTTTTAATTTTGTTATTTTTTACCAGGGTATTTCTATAAGAATCTTTAATTTCAAAAAGTTGTTTGTTTTGGATACTTTGACTTCCAAATAAACTATCCCCCAAAACCTTAGACTCATTTACTTGCTGGTAAGCCAATTTATAATTCTCTAGCTGATGATTAATTTTAGCTGCTTTTTCTAACAAACTCACCTGAAGACCAATGCGTTTGTGTTGTTTTGAAATAATTTTTAGACTTTTATTATAAAACGTTAACGCCTTTAAGCTCTCATTTTTTTTAACATACAAATCTCCCAACATAGAATAAATAATAGAGGCATAATTGTGCCCCTCAGAAATTTCTTTTAAAATTTTAGTTAATATTTTTTCAGACTCCTCATACTTATTGGTTAAAGTATACATGTGAGCTTTTTCTGTTAACACATAAATTTTTCTGTTAAAAGTTGAGTTTATAGAATCGAGTAAATGTTCACTTATGTCTAAATTTCGCTTAGCTTCCGAATAGTTTTCGTTCATTCTATACGTTAATGCTGCGGTGTAATATAAGTCAGATTTTATATTAATATTTTTTAAGACATTACTTTTATAAGCGTACAAAAACATAGAATCTATAGCCGAAATAGCTTTTTTATTTTTATAAAAAATAGAATACAACAAAGACAGATTTTGATAAGCCTTGTACTTTATTACAGGATTTTTTAAAGAATCTGAGGCAATTAAAGCATCCCAAATTTTATCATAAGCCTCTGGATAATTGGCTATGGTTATTAATTGCTTAGAATATTTTAAATCTATCTCAATTTTTTTCAACAAACTATCTTGTTTGCTTTCTTGTGAAAAAGAAATCAGACTAAATAAGCTGATAAAAATGATTATAAAAAATGTTTTATACATGTCTATTTACTGAGTAAACTCTATTTTATTTTGTTTTATAAAAGAGTCCTAAATTAAAAAAGCTGCCTTTAACAGACAGCTTTTACTTGTATTAATTTGCATTTTTATATTGATCCTCTAAGCTTACTTTGTATATAGATTCTAGCTCTTTTACAGATTTTTTATAAAAAGTAGATTCTGGTGGCATGTTTAATTCTTTCCAAAAAGCAGGGTTGTAGGGCAATTCATAATCCCCCATATCTTTGTTACCAATTGCGGTACCCTCTACATCCATTTTCTTTCTATCGGTTTCTATATTTAGTACCATAGCCTCGTGCCTATAAGAAACCTCAATTTTATTTTTGTTAATCTTTAGTAACTTTTTCTGTACGTCGGTAATTCTCATATCACTTTTCCACTCTCTGTTATGGTAGCTTAAAAATAATTTTCCATTTTTATGTTTTTTATACAAATAAACAGCATCTAAATCTGAAGTTTCTATTTTATAAATTCCATAATTGTCTAACCCTACATATAATGTGATTTTTTTCCATTTATTTTTTTTATGCTTTCCTTCTAAAATTATAATGTCCTCACCATCGTAGGTAGTTCCTCCTGTCTTTTTCCATTCGTAACCATTTCTATACTCACCTGTTCTAATAGGATGTCTATTAATCATTACATCTATGGCGTGGTAACTTTGTTTCTTTTTAAGAAAACGGTAATCTCCAGACTTTCTAATCTCGCTAATCACTTTTTTGTCTAACTGATAAGAACCCATTCCTCTATCTAAAGCCTTAATATAATGTTCTACCAAAAACCTAGAAGTATGGTTTTCTGTAGAAAATCTACGATATAAAATATTTAACTGATGTGTTTTTCTTAGTGTTGTTTTTTTGATGGCTTTTCTAGCTAGATCCACATACTTCTCTGGTGACAAAATTTGAACCTCATCTAAACTCACCACATCCTCTTTAAGTACAATCTTTTTTTCTTGCTGAGCTAAGTAATCTTTAATAGGGACTTTTAATGTTTTAAATCCAATGGTAGAAATTTCTAACGTATCTTTTATATGTTTTTCCGATACTATTAATCCAAATTCTCCCTCGTCATTACAAACTGTACCAATATAGGTAGAGCTAATAGTTACTGAAGTAAAAGCAACTCCAAAATCGGTTCCGTCAACTACTTTTCCTGTAATTCCAATTTTCTTCTCTTGAGAAAAAACAGAACACGACAAAAGTATCCATAGTATTAATAATTTAGTTTTCATTTGTTTTAGCCTTAGTTTAGTTACAAAACTAAGGCTAAAACAACAATTATCACAACACAAACGCTGTTTTATTAAACATAAAACACCAAAAACCACATTTTAATACAAAAAAGCCTGAGAAATAAATAATTTTTTAGATTTTCCAATAGCAACCTCTACTTTATAATAAGAATAATTTGTATTCTTTAACTTTAATCTTATCTGAAACTGATTGTCAAATTTTTTCTTAACAGGATAGGTGATCTTATCTAACAATTTCCAATTTTCTTTAGTATTACTCCCCCACACTTTTACAGCATTTAAACAATTAAACCTAAATCTATAAAATGTACCACAGTATAAAACCAATTCGCTTATTTTTTGAGTATTATCTTTTACATCTAAAACAGCAACCAATGTTTCTTTAGGAAGGTAAGAAACCCACCCTTGATTTGTAACAGTACCTTGTGCTAAATAATTATCTATAAGTAATGTTTCTCCATTTCCAAAGTAATCGGCCATTTCATTAGGAAAATTAGTGGTTAAAGAATTTATCTTAATACTGTTTTTAAAGACTTTAAATTTAATTTCATCACTCGGATTTTTTCCTTCTTTATAGGCTCTTGCTTTTATAACAACTGCATTTTTATCTTTAAAATCAATAACAATTCCATCTTTATAAGTTTCAGAATCTTTGTTTACTTCCTTACCTAAACTGTATTTAACAATCGCGTTGTGATCTAAATGTTTTAAATAAATTACGTCTCCGTTTTGTTTTACGTTTTCTTTCCCAATAATTTTAGGAGGAGCTACAATCCCTTTTTTATCGGAATTTTTCACTCCTCTTTCAATGTTTAAATTAGGTAAATATGTCAATAATTTTTGAGTGTCTTTTTTAGTGATTTTAGTTCCCCAAATACACAATGTATTTAAACTTTTTAAGTCTTTTAAATCCTCTATAGCTTTGCCATCTAGCTGAGTTCCACAAACAGATAATTTGGTTAAATTTTTTAAGCTTTTTAAATCAACAATCGCCTTATTCGTAATATTTGTATTGTTTAATATTAAAACTTCTAAGTTTTTAAATTCTTTTATTACACTTACATCTTTATCTGTAACTGCCAAATTAGATGTGTTTAAAGAAACCATTTGCTCTTTTACAGGAATTAAATCCTCTAAAAACTTAGTGTTATACGCTGCACCTCCATAAACGGTTATATCTAAAGCAGGAGAATTTACAGACTTTGTATGAATACTTATATAAGGAGAAGTACTTAAATGATTGATGACTTGATCATCTGCAAAAGAAAAATCATAACTAGGAGTCGTTTCTTTTGTTGTCCACTTTGTTTTAATCAATTGTTTTAAAGTGTCTGTTTCTTTTAAGTCAGCTAAACGAATTGTATCATTAATCCCTTGATGAATCCACAAAGAAATCAATCCTATTTCTTCTTTTGTTAGCTGAGGTTTCCCATCTGGAGCCATGTGTTTTTTATGAGATAACGGCAACAAAACTCTTTTTAAAAACACACTCTTTTCTGGCTGATGAGCTAACCACAAATCTCCGTGCTTTCCTCCTTTTTTAATAGCCTCAATACTCGTTACATCTAAACCTCCTTTTGGTTTTTCTGCATTGTGACAACTTTTACATTTATTGTTTAAAATAGGCTGAATGTGGGCTGCGTACACAGAACTATTTTCGTTTACCTCCTCTTCAACCTGTAAAGGCTCTGTTATAAAAGTACTTCCGTGTGTTAGTCCAGCACCATAATGTCCAACAAAAACCACCAATACCAAACCCATGTATAACAAAGGTGTGTATACTTTTTTAGAATAAATTGAAACTAACAAATACATGTAAAAACTAAGTGCAACTCCTAACCATTTGTGCAATTGCATTAAGTCTGACTCATACCCTTCTAAAGAAAGTAAAAACCCCATAATGGTTGCGATTACGGTAGTAAAAGCAGTAAGTAGTAATAATTGATAATGTATTTTCTGATACGTTTCCTTTTCAGTGCTTTTTTTAGCGAAGGTAAACAACACCAACAAACCAATAAAAGCTACCGGAAAATGCAATATAATAGGGTGCATTCTTCCTAAAGGCTGTACCCAGTAAGGCACTTGTACAGCATTTTCAAAAACTAATAAAAATCCTAAAAACACGTGTAATACAAACAATAACTGTAATACATATTTTGTTTTGTTCTTCATCCTTACGAAATAATATCTTTAACCACGTTTCCGTGTACATCTGTCAATCTAAATCTTCTTCCTAAATGCTTATACGTTAATCGCTCATGATCTAAGCCCATTAAGTGCATAATAGTTGCATGTAAATCGTGAATATGAACAGGGTTTTCTACAATATTATATCCTAATTCATCGGTTTCACCATATACGGTTCCCGCTTTAATACCACCACCGGCCATAAACATGCTAAAACATCTTGGATGATGATCTCTTCCGTAATTTTTTTGCGTTAATTTTCCCTGACAATAATTAGTCCTTCCAAACTCACCTCCCCAAATGACTAAGGTTTCATCTAACAAACCACGTTGTTTTAAGTCGGTAATTAAAGCAGCAGAAGCTTGGTCTACATCTTTTGCTTGATTTTTAATAGCTCCCACTAAATTGTTATGTTGATCCCATCCTTGGTGATACAGCTGCACAAAACGAACTCCAGATTCTGATAACTTTCTAGCCAACAAACAATTTGCTGCATAGGTTCCAGGTATGTTACAATCAGCACCATACAATTCTTTAATACTTTCTGGCTCTTTAGAAATGTCTGTAACCTCTGGAACAGCAGTTTGCATACGGTAAGCCAACTCATATTGTTGAATTTTAGAATGAATTTCTGGATCACCAAACTCTTTGTAACTCAACTCATTTAACTGTCCTAAATGATCTAACATTTTTCTTCTGTTTTGACCATCCATCCCTTTAGGATTGTTTAAATACAAAATAGGATCTTCACTAGCACTTAACTGTACTCCTTGGTGTGTGCTGTCTAAAAACCCGTTAGACCAAAGTTTAGAATACACCCCTTGTCCATTTCCTTTTCCTTTGGATAGCAACACACAAAAAGAGGGTAAATTTTTATTCTCACTTCCCAAGCCATAACTTAACCAAGAACCCATACTAGGTCTACTCCCTACTTGTGATCCTGTTTGTAAAAATGTTAAAGCAGGATCGTGATTAATAGCATCTGTATGCATACTTTTTACAATACACAAATCGTCTGTAATTTTAGCTATGTTAGGCAACAGTTCACTTACATAAGCTCCGCTTTTTCCATGTCTATCAAATTTATAATGAGACCCCACTAACGGAAACTCTTTTTGATTGGCTGTCATTCCCGTTAAACGTTGTTCCCCTCTAACAGAATCTGGTAAATTTTGCCCAAACATTTCTTCTAGCTTGGGTTTGTAATCAAAGGTTTCTAATTGAGAAGGAGCTCCATTTTGTACTAAGAAAATAACTCTTTTTGCTTTTGGGGCAAAATGTCTTAACCCTACAGGAACTTCATTTATATCTTCTTTTTGCCCTGTAAAGAGCTTGGGTGCTAATAAAGACCCCAAAGCCAAACCTCCCATTCCCAAAGCTGCTTTAGATAAAAAATGTCTTCTATTGATATTTAACTGATGTTCAAAAAATTCTTTAGCCATAATGGTTTAACTTTTAACAATGGTTTCTTCCATATTATAAATTGTGTGAATTACTTGCATTAAAGTAGCCACTTGTATCGTATCTCTATTTTTTAAAGCAGGATACTCTCCAACTTCAATAAACTCTTTTGCTTTGTTTGGATGCTCTTTAAAATAATCTTGTTGTGTTGCAAAATAATTTACCAAAATTTCTTTTTCTTCTTTTTTTATAGTTCTACAAACTATGGTTCTAAAAGCTTTTAATATTTTTTCTGAAGTAGTTCCTTTTTCTTGTGATAATTTTTCTGACAAGACTCTAGAAGCTTCTAAAATAGTAGGGTCATTTAAGTTAATTAAAGCCTGTAAAGGTGTAGACGTAGATAGTCTTCTTACCTCACATTGATCTCTTGCAGTACCATCAAAAACAGTTTGTACAGGGGGTAATGAGGTTCTTTTTACAAAAACATACAAACCTCTTTTGTACAATAAATCTCCTTTGTCTTGTATATAAGAGGTTAAATGTCCTCTACCTGCTGTGGATACCTCCCAGAGTCCATCGGGTTGATATACACGTACACTTCTTCCTCCAATATCTCTATACAGCAATCCGCTAGAAGCTAGTACATGATCACGAATCATTTCTGTAGTAAATCTATTTCTACTACTTCTTGCCAACAATTTATTGTCTGGGTCTATCGCTAATTTTTCTTTGGTTATTACTGATGATTGTTTGTAAGTTGCAGAAGTCACTATTTTTTTAATCAAATATTTAATATCCCAATTGTGTTCCATAAAATCTGCAGACAGCCAGTTTAATAAATTGGCATGTGTAGGTAACTCTCCTTGCATTCCAAAATCTCCCGATGTTTTTACAATTCCTTTTCCAAAAATATCTTGCCAAATTCGGTTTACATACACTCTGCTTGTTAACGGGTTATTTTCATCAAACAACCATTTTGTTAATCCCAATCTATCTCGTTGGTATTTGGTTTCGTCAAAAGGTAAAATAGCATTAGGTGTAGAGCTTTCTACCACCTCTCTTTTATCATCGTATGCTCCTCTGTTTAACAACTGTGTTTTTCTAAGTTCTGGCACATCTTTCATTACCATTACTTCTATATCTACCTGAGGTGTTTTATTAATAAAAGAAAGTTTATTTTTAACTAATGAATCTGTTATTTTTAACAGTGGTTTTTCTGCAAACAATTTACCTACAGTAGAACCTTTTCCTTCTCTAAACGGAACTTTATCAAAAAAGGCAAAAGTTTCAAAATAGTTTTTTTGAGAGATAGGATCGTATTTATGATCGTGACATTTTGCACATTCAAAAGTCATCCCTAAAAATGCTTTTCCAAACGTATTGGTTCTATCGGTTACGTTTTCAATTCTAGCCTCTTCTTTAATAATTCCACCTTCCTGATTTAATTTGTGATTTCTATTAAACCCAGATGCTAATAAAGCTTCTACATTTTTTGTAGGCAACATATCTCCTGCCAATTGGTAGGTTACAAACTTTTTATAGCTATAATTTTTATTAAACGCATAAATTACCCAGTCTCTCCAAGGCCACATAGTTCTTAATTCATCATCTTGATATCCGTGAGAATCTGCATAACGAGCCACATCCATCCAAGGACCAGCCATTTTTTCTCCATAATGTTCACTAGCCAACAATTCATCTACAATTTTTTCATAAGCATCTTTAGACGTATCGTTTAAAAAACGATTTTGCATTTCTAAACTAGGTGGTAACCCTGTAATATCAAAAGCAACACGTTTTAACAAACGCTCTTTGTCTGCCTGACTGTTAGGTTGTAAGTTGTTGTCTTCTAATTTTTTTGCAACAAAATAATCTATTTCGTTGTTTGCCCAGTCTTTAGTTTCAAGCTCTGGCAAAGCTGGTTTTTCTACTTTTTTAAATCCCCAGTGCGTATCGTATTTTGCACCTTGTTCTATCCATTTTTTAACAATTTTTTTTTCATACTCACTCAACTTTAAATTAGAATTTAAAGGAGGCATTATTTGAGTAGTGTCTTGTGTAATAATTCTATGATAGACCGTAGATTTATCTGGTTTATTTGGCACAATTACAAAAGAATTGGCATCTTTTTTTAAAGTACTATACGCCCCCTCTTGTGTGTCTAATCTTAAATCGGCAAAACGTTTTTTTGCATCGGGTCCATGACAACTAAAACATTTGTCTGATAAAATAGGACGTACATCAAAATTATAATCTACCACTTTGGGCACTTTCTTTTGAGCCAATTTGCTATAACCTACCTGCTTTTTACAAGAAATCAGCAATGCGATAATTCCAAAAAAGAAAACTAATTTTTTCATAACTGTTATACTCTTTCTAGTTTGATCGGATAGGTTTTGTTTGCATTCCATTGACATACATAAATATTTTTATCATTGTCTATACACACATCATGGCAATGATTAAACAACGGTGTTTCTTGCAACATTAGCTGCAATTCTCCGTGCTTGTATTTGGGTTTGGTTCCTCCTGGGTTAGATACAACTTTGTTGTTTTTGTCTAAAATGGTGACAAAACCAGAATTGGGAACTCTTTCTAAATATTTAAGTCTAGACCAACATGCTCCTGAATATAAATTTTCATCATCAATAACAGGACGACAAACATAAGCTCCTGGTAAGAAAATGGTTTCTAAATATTTTCCATCTAGTGTAAAACGTTTAAAAGAATTTTGCACTCTAGAAGTACACAATAAGGTAATATTGTTTGGATCTCTAGCATCTATAGCCACACCATGTGCGTTGTTTAGTTTTTCATCTTGATGTCCTTTTCCTCCAAACTTTCTGATGAATTCTCCATTTTTATCAAACTGAAGAATAAAATCAGAACCATAACCGTCTGCCACATAAATATCTCCATTGGGAGCTACGGCAGTTTCGGTAGGTGTGTATTTTTGCTTATCAGTATAAATCCCTATTTCTTTTGGATTTGGCAATTCCATAATTACCTTTCCATCAATGGTTGTTTTTATAATTTTTCCACTGTTGTCTGTAATAAACAAAACATCTTCTCCACCTTCATTAAAAATAGAAAGCCCATGACCACGATACATTTTATGAGTCCAAGAGGTTAATAACTTTCCAGATTTATCGTACACAATAATATTGTTTTGTACATGGTCTGTAATCATAATCAATCTCCCTTTGGAATCCATAACCATTTCGTGACAATTTTTAACCGGAGTATTTAACGGGTTTAAATTTCCCCATTCTTTATGCACACGATATTTAAAATCTCCATGCCCAATAATAGTTTCTGATAACTTGGATTTATGGTTGATAATGGTTAATCCGTAAGAAGAGGTAGCGGCCAAACCTACTCCCAACAAAGTGGTGTTTTTTATAAATTGTCTACGACTGTTGTCCATGATAAATTTGAGTGAAATTATGTTCTCAAACTTAATCACAAAGCATTACAAACTTGTGGACATATTGTTTAAATAGGTGCATTTTTTACACAAACACCCTTGTTTTATTGAGATAAATATATTTTATACGGAAGTATTTTACTCAATATACAATAGATTAGTTTTTAGGTATATAAAATGAAGGCGGATTTCCAAATTGATTTTTAAAGACTCTACTAAAGTATCTACTATCATCAAAACCTACAGAAAAGGCAACTTGTTTTACGTTTAACTCTCCTTGTTTTAACAATTCCAAAGCCACCGAAAGTTTGTAAAAATTAATGTATTCTATGATGGATTTTCCTGTTAAGGATTGAATTTTACGATACAATTGAGATCGACTTACAGCCAATTCTCCACACAAAACATCGATATTAAAATCTGTGTTTTCTAAATTTTTATCTATTAAAGTGTTTACTTTTATTAAAAAATGATCTTGAGCCACCTCATCATTTTTAGAAATAATTTCTGGGTTTTTAACAATTAAATCTTGTCTGGCTTTTAAAATATTTTTAACCTTTAACAACACTTCTGTAATGTTAAAAGGCTTTTCTATATAATCATGCCCACCAGAACTAAGTCCTAATAATTTGTTGTCCATTCCGGTTTTGGCGGTTAAAAACAAAATAGGAATGTGAGATGTTAAATCGTTTGTTTTTAATTGTTGTGCCAATTGAATTCCGTTTACAGACGGCATCATTACATCGCTAATAATCATATTAGGAATGTGTTCTGTAGCTTTTAACAAACCTTCTTTACCATCTTTAGCCGCAATAACTTTATAATCGGTTTCTAGCTCGGCACACAAATATTCTCTAATATCCTGATGATCTTCTATCACCAAAACTACCTCTTTGTCTATTTCTGTTTCTAATGGAATATCTTCTGTCTTTTTAGAAGCTGTTGCCAATATTTTACCCACAGGAATTTCTACTTTAAAATGAGAACCCTGATTTACCTTGCTTTCTAAAGAAATAGTTCCTCCGTGTAAAGCAACTAACTCGGCACACAAAGACAAACCAATTCCAGAACCGTGAATTTTATGATCATCTTGATCTAATTGAAAATACCTTTCAAATACTTTTTGCTGATACTTCTCTTCAATCCCCTGTCCATTATCTATAACTTCTAGCACCAAATTAATTTCTTCTTCTAAGTTTTTATTTGATTGTTGATAACAAATTTTAAAGATTACTTTTCCGTAATCAGGAGTATATTTTAAGGCATTAGATATTAAGTTTGATGTAATTTTTTGAACTACGTCTACATCAAAAAAGACAGAAGAGACTTGCTGTTTTTTGATTTCTTTTTTAAAAGTGATGTGTTTTTCTTTAGCCCAATACACATAAGCATCATAAATATTCTGAAACAATAGTTCGTCTTTTACTTCGGTAATTTTTAGTTGCTGTTTGTTTTCTAGTTTTCTAAAATCTAATATTTGGTTGATGAGTTCTAACAACCTATTGCTGTTTCTGTTCATCATTTGTAGCACCTTGTTATCTGGAAGAATTCCTTTTTCTGAAAACTTATTTAACGGAGCTGTAATTAGCGTTAACGGTGTGCGGAGTTCGTGAGAAACATTGGTGAAAAATCGTAGTTTCATTTGTGCTACTTCTTCAAACTGACGAATGCGTTCTTTTTCTATTTCAAACTTAGATCTTGTTTTTTCTTTGTTGATAAACCATTTTACAACTATTATCAACAACACAAAAAAGAGAATAATTCCTAAAACACGAACCCAAAGTAAATCCCAAAAAGGAGGAGCTACCGTAATTTTTAATTCTTTTATTTTATCATTCCAAACACCATCTTCATTACTTGCCTTTACCAAAAAAGTATATTTTCCAGACGGAATATTGGTATAGGTTGCTCTAGAATTTTTGTTTACAATAGTCCAATCGGTATCGTACCCTTCTAGTTTATAGGCATAATTACATCTTTGGTTGTTGCTAAAGTGAATTACCTGAAATTCAATTTCAAACTTATCATCTGTATAATCTAGATTTAACAAGTTTACAGTCTCAATATTTTCTTTTATATAATTACTGTTTGATTTGACTAACTGATTATTAACCCACAACTTAGACAAATAAACAAGGGGTTCTACAGAACTAGATTTTACCCGTTTAGGGTTAAAAACCATTGCTCCTTTACTGGTAGACATTACAATATTCCCGTTACTTAACAACATTCCTGAGTTAAGTATATGGTTAGAAATCAACCCATCTTGCTCGTTAATAATTCTGACTTCGTTTTTAGTTTCATTAAATTTAATCAAACCATCAGTCGTTCCAATCCATAAATTTTCATCTACATCTTGAACAATAATATTTATAATTTTGTCTTTTAATACTCCTTTATTGTATTGTGTTATTTGATTGTTTTTTAAATTTAACTTGCACAACCCAGAAGCTGTCCCAATCCACAAAACTTGATTTTTATCTTCGTAAAGTGTATTGATAAAATTGTTGCTTAACGTTTGTACGTCTCCTATTTTATGCCTGTAATGTTTGAACGTATGGGTTTTAGGCAAATATTTTTTTAAACCATCTCCATTAGTTCCTAGCCATACTTGTTGATTGCTGTCTTCTAAAATAACTCTTGATCTATGAAAATACCCTATTCCTTTTTTATTTTCAGGATCACTTTTAAATTCAGTTTCTTTAAAATTAGTAAGATCATACATTTTTGCTCCTAAAATTTCTCCTACCCACAACTTGTGATTGCTCGTATATTTTAAGGCATAAGTTCCGTTAGAGTTTCTAGACTTTTTAAGCAAAAGTTCTCCTTCTGATGAAAAATTATAATAAAAATTATCATCTGCTGCCCAAATACTTTTAGTATCTAGAGAATAATCTACAAGTAAGTTGTTTCCAAAATCCGGAATTTTTTTAACAAGTTTTAAAGATTCTTTGTCATAAACAAAAACAGTTTTCCATTTTACAACCCAGTAATTTTTTTTGGTTTGATGGATTTTAAAATTAGATCCTACGTTTAAAAAAGGTTTAAAAATAACGGGATTTTTTTCCACTTTAAAAAACCATCCTCGGTAATCTAACAACCACATATTCTCTGTTTCTTTACAAATCGCTATTTTATGTAAATAATACGGAGTTTTAAAAACCTGCTCTAAAGAAATTTCTTTTTGAGGATTAGAATACGAATCTGTAATAAGCACATTATCTTTGTGAATAAGCCATAAGTTAAAATCCTTATCTATAGCAGCATCTTTTACTCCAGAAATAGTGGGTTTAATTTTTTTTAATTGGTGATTATTTGCATTTAATTCTTTTAAACTACCGTTTTGAAACAGGTACAACTTATTGTGTTTTTTTATAAAATGATAACTTTTGTCTTGGGACAAAAGTCTTGTAATTTTTCCTGTTTTATAATTCAGTTTATTCAACCCTCTCCAAGTACCAATAATTAACTCTCCTTTTTTACTTTCTTCTAAAGACAACACATTGTTATGGCTTAAAGAATTTTTATCCTTTGGATTGTGCTGGTAATACGTAAATTCTTTGGTTTCTCTATTAAATAAATTTAGACCTCCACCATCGGTTCCCACAAAAAAATAACCGTCAGAAGTTTCAAAAACTAGTTTAATCTCGTTAAAACTAAGACTTTTTGGATTGTTTGCATCCTGAATAAAACGCTCAAAACAATCGCACTCTCTGCTATATTTTAACAAACCTCCTCCGTAAGTCCCTACCCATAAATCTCCTTTAGAATCTTCAAACAAACAAGAAATATGATTGTCTGTAATACTAGTCTCATCCAACTCGTTCTTTACATAACTTTTAAAACTACCTCCATCATACCTCCATAATCCATTTATAGTAGCTATCCATACAAAGCCATATTTATCTTGTAAAATATCTGTCGTTCTTGTTTGAGTTGGCAATTCAAAACGAGTAATTTTATAATTTTTATGGGTAACCTGAGAATTTCCTTTAAAAGAAAAACAAAAAATTATAAAAAGTAAAAAGAATTGTTTTTTCATTAGTTAGCTCAAAGAAAGGTTGATTTGTAAATATAAATTAAAAAATAGGATTATGTAATTCCTGTTTTTTTACACAAAACATATTATAGCTTTAATATTAAACTAAGCTACAGGTAATATAAAACAAATAAATTGTGCTTCCTATTTACACAAAAAAACATGATCAATTTACATTCTGCCACTATTAAAAAGTTTGCCAACTTTAATGTTTACGAACATTTAAAAGAAAACTATCCAGATATAGATACTTATGTTACCGAAACTATCATTTTAAAAGGTAACCATGTATACAAAGCCATTTATAGATCTAGAAAAATATACGAAATTGTAAGAGGTGCTGTAAAACTTGGAACTTATAGCCAAGACGGAAAACCTTTTATTTATGAAGTAATTGGTGACAAAGATTTTTTTGGGAATTTTGAATACCTACAAAACAAACAATTTTACGAATACTCTAAAACCATTATAGATTGTAAAATTAGAGTATATGACATAGATTTTATCAAAAAAGCCATTGTTGAGGACCCGATACTTACCGATTGGTTTATCCGTTATTTAGTAAAGCGTTGGTGTAATGCAGAGAAAAAAGTAAAAATGTCTAACGAAAAAGGAACCTTAGAGAAACTACGTTATCTTAAAACTTATTTTGATGACAAAGTTCACGATTACGTGGGAGATGAATATACTTTGTTTGATTTGTTAACTCAAAAAGACCTAGGAGATTTAATAGGAACCACAAGACAATCGATTGCCAACGCTCTTGAAAAATTGTAATTAATTAAAAAAGGGCATTTCAGTAATTGAAATGCCCTTTTAATTTAAAAAACTTGAAAAAATCTAAAACTTATTTTATATAATTTTTATAACGGATATACTTGCACAATTTCTTGTTGAACCTCGTTATGATCTCCACGCATTTGCATGGTTACTTTTTTATGATCAAAGTCAAATTCTAAAACACCAAAACTAAGTGTGTGTACCACTTCTCCTTCTCTTAACGTATTAGGCTCTCCTTTAAAGTTAAAACTTGCATGAGTCAATCCACTAGAAGTAAAATCAATTAATGGATAAGCAATTCCTTCACGCTCCAACTTAGAGAACTCAGAAATATGACGATCTCCAGATAACAAGATTACATTGTTTGCTTTTGATGTTGCAATCATGTTTAACAACTTTTCTCTATCATTCGGAAAGTTTGCCCATTTTTCATAAGGATGATCTTTGGCAATAGTCTGAATACTACTTACAATTACATTAAAATCTGCGTTAGAATTGTGTAACTCATTTTGTAACCATTCCCATTGTTCAACTCCTAATAAAGTTCTTCCTTCTTGAGAACCGTTAATTTCAGCCTTTGAGATTCCCGTTCTAAAATAACGAGTATCTAATAAAATTACATTGATACTTCCTTTGTTTGTTTTAAAAATTTCTGAATAATACACCCCTTCTTGTGTTCTTCTAGGAGAATTTTTAGCTACTCCAAAAAAGTCTAACATCAATTGTTGGCTTTCTTTCTTTTTAGGAAATTCTACACCCGCATCATTTTTCCCAAAATCATGATCGTCCCAAGTACCAATCACCTTGGTGCTTTTTACTACTTCTGCATATCCATTTTGTTGGTGTTGCAATTCGTAATCAGATTTTATTTTGTTCATGTCCTCAGAATCTCCATAAATATTGTCTCCTCCCCAAATCCATACATCCGGATTTAAGCTGACTACATCATCCCACAAAACATTGGTTTTATTAGATTTATTACACGATCCAAACGTTAATGTAAAATCACTAGTTGTAGTTTCTGGACGTTCTATTGAATTCTCTGATGAACTGTTCTTTGAATTATTTGTGCTTTTACAGGATACAATAGAAACTGCAAACAGTAATACAAGTATATTTTTTTTCATTTTATTTGTTTTTTTAATGATTTAATAAATTAGAAAGAGTACTTAGCTCCAATTTGTAATCTCCAAGGTGTACCTCCTATTGGCTCTGTACCAGCCCCAGTTTGCACATCATAAGAGTAAGAGTTTGTTGCTTGGTTAAATCCATTTACTTTCATCAATTCTCTATTACCATAATTGTGACTTACTCCCCAATCTTTATTTAACAAATTCGCAAAGTTAAATACGTCTGCAGACAATTGTAAGTTGTGTTTTTTGTACAATTTAATATCTTTGGTCAAACGTACATCTACCGTAAAATAGAATGGATTTTTACCTCCGTTTCTTTCTGCAAATCCTCCGTAGCTATTCTTTAAATACTCTTTGTATTCTTTTGGTGTTTCAGGATCATTTAAAATTTGATTGTAAGCTTCTACAATTTCTGCTGGAGTATTTGGGTCTTTAGGATCATAGATATAAGCAATATCATTACTTAAGTTGTAATCTCCATTCACACTTGTTGTGTTATCTACCTTAAAAGAATATCTAGATCCTCCTGTACCAATAGCTGTAACTCCTAATTTAAACCCTTGCCAAGTTGGCGTTGCTCCGTTAACAATTACTTTGGTATCAAAATGATTGTCAGAATATCCGTAATTTAAATCTCTAGGATCTCCCTTTACAGGTAAAAAAGTAGATGTATTGGCTACACAACAGTTATAAGAAGAATTGTCTTTGGTTTTGTTAAAAGTTACACTTGCATTTACATATCCATCTTTTCCTATTTCTGCTCCTCCATTAATAATTAAAGCTGTTTGATCTAAAATCCCATCAGATGTTAATAACAAAGCTCTACCTACCTTATCCGACTTTCTAGAGTTTTTCCAGTCTATACTTCCGTTTGCACCGATGGTATTTGCGGGTACAAAAACATCTCTTCCTTCTGGAGTTGTAAATTCAGGTTGCTCCTTTAAGTTGGCTTCTTGATATGTATAATTGTTTGTAGTGTGGCTTAACAAAGCATTTACTCCTAAAAACATACCGTTGTCAAAAAAGTGTGTATAGTTTAAGTTGGCTTTGTAAGTAGTTGGCACTTCAAAATCATCACTCACTGCATTAATCGTAGAAAATGGAGTTTCACCTGCTGGTACTCCTGGTACTGTTGATGGATTTTGTCTATAAGCTTCAAAATCTGGTGTTGGTACATTTGCTCCTGATACATCAATAGCTCCTAACAACATTCCGCTATTTTGAATGTTGTTTACTTGTGCATAATAATGGGGTTGTGAAGAAAAAACTCCTCCTCCAAGCTTTAAAATATCTTTGTCATTTCCGTTAACATTCCAAGTAAACTGTAACCTTGGCTGAATGTTGTTAAAATCCGTTGGTTGGTTGTCTGTTCTAATACCTAACTCTTCATATACCACGGGATTAAATTCTCCTGCTTCTGAAAAAATAGTTGCATCCCAACGCAAACCTGCAATTACGTTTACATCTTTATGAATGTTAAAATCTGCTTCTGCAAACAAAGACAAATCATACACAGTCTGTTCTACCACTGGAGCAACACCGTTTAAAGGTACTTCTCTAGCATAACGACTTGCGACACCGTTTTCAAAATCATCTAAAGAATCAAAAAAGAAACGACCGTTTTGCTCGTTAGACAATAAAGTTTCTAAATAAGTAATTGTGTTATCTGTTCCAAACGTAAAGTTTACTTTATCTTTATTTAAGTAAGTGGTATTGGCAATGTGAACTTGTTTCTCTAAGTTAGTTTCTGGGGAATAACGTTGTCCTCCTAATTGAACAGTTCTAGATCTTGTGTTTCCGTTTGGCAAGTCTGATGTTACATCTACAATAGCACGTGGAATGTTAGCACTTGGTAACTGAGAACTTGGTAAATATCCACGTTCTGCATGTTGATATTGCAATTTAAATTCGTTAGTTACATCTTTTGAAAATTTAGAACGCAAAGACAACAAAGTACTGTTTTCATGTGATTCAAAATCAGACCAAGTTTCTGCTATTTCAAAATCAGAATTGTCACTAGTATTCATAGGACTACTGTACTTGTTAAACAAGTTTCTAAGCGTTAAAGTGTGCTTGTCATTAATTTGCCAATCTAACCTTACAAATAAGTTGTTTGCTGTCGTTTCTCTATCAAACTGACCTACTTGTTGCTCGTTACTCACTCCATATTGCGTTCTAGCAATGTCTAAAAATCTATCTAAGTTTTCTTGAGTAATTCCATAATTATTTTCATCATCTTCAGACTGAATGTCTGCAATTGTTACAGGACTACCAGCATCTTGTCTTTCGTACGTTGCAAAAAAGTGCAATTTATCTTTAATAATAGGACCTCCTAAGCTTACACCTGTTTGTAAAGTATAAAAATCTGCTGTTCTATCTTGTCCTCTAATGTTGTACTTACTCTGTAAAGCATCTGCTCTGTAATAAGAAAATGCACTCCCATGAAACTCGTTAGTACCCGATTTGGTTACTGCGTTTAAAGAACCTCCACTCTGACGACCTTGAGTTACTGTATAATCGTTGGTAGAAACTTCAAATTCTCTAATGGCTTCTTGAGAAATGGTAAAGGGTCCTCTACCTACCTCTCCCGCAGTTAAGGTATTTCTTGCATTGGCACCATCTATAGTTACGTTGGTAGACGTACTTCTTTGACCTCCTAAGTTTAAGGAACCTCCTCCTTGTAATGGAGACAAGCTAGTTAATCTTGTAAAGTTTCTTCCTTCTGCAGGTAGGTTTTTAATTTGCTGACTGCTAATTTTTGTAGAAGCTCCTAATTGTTTGATACGTTTAGAAATTCCATCACTTTTTAAAACTACCGCTTCTAAATTGTTGATGTTTTCTTCCATCTTAATTTTTAAGGTAATCTCATCATTTTGATTTAATTCCAAATCGTTACGAGTTACACTGGTAAAACCAATATAAGAAGCATTAAAAACATAAGGACCTCCTAATGGCAACTGTTGTAAAATAAAATCCCCCTCCATGTTAGAGCTCGTTGCGGTTTTAAAACCTGTAGAAGTGTTTTCTATAAGAACGGTAACTCCCATTAAAGGATCCCCAGTAGCATCGGTAAATTTACCTTTGATCGATGCATTGGTCGATTGTGAATACGTCTTTACAGTTCCAAAGAGTACTGCAACTAAGACCGTAATAATTTTAAAAGTTTTCATTTTAATGTGTTTGTTTGTTTTGATGCGACAAAACTATTTATCATCTAAACAAACCGGATGTTAATATTTAACACCTTGCCAAACTTAACGTTCTATTTAGGTTTTTATAACATTAAAAACCTGAAACGAGCGCTTGTTAAAAAGGCAAAAAACCCACGTAAACGACTCTATAAAAACACTTAAGCCCAACCAAATTTTTAAATTTGATTGAGCTTAAGAAACTAACTAAACTATAAAAACTACTACTATTTTCTAATAATTATTTTGTGTTAACACACCTTTAGACAATTGGATTTGTGAATAAGGTATAGGCATTACCTCATTTTTGCCAGACTGAAATCCTAAACCACTTAACACAGTGCTTGCTCTTCCTGTTCTTAACAAATCGTAAAACCTTAAACCTTCTCCCGCTAATTCTAAACGTCTTTCTTTGTAAATAGCATCACGCAAAGTATCTCCTGTTAAGGTTAATGGTAAATCTGCTGGGATTAAATTTCCTGCTCCTCCATTTTCTCTAGCTCGTGTTCTAACTCTATTTACATACTCTATAGCCGTTGTTGGGTTTGTGGTATAAATAGCCTCTGCATACATTAAATAAGCATCAGCCAATCTTATTACACGAACATTTTCCTCACTATTTAAAAGCCCTCCTACCGTTGGCTTTTGATAGTTGCTAAAAGGAGCCCAAGAATATTTTCTGTTGTACCAACCTGTACCATATATACTAGAGTCTGAAATTGAATAATAGTAAGCATCTAATCTAGGATCTCCTGTCTCATAAGCATTAATTAAGTCCTCCTTAATTTGTGAAAAACCAAATCCTTTATCCTCTGGAGTTCTTGGCATCATTTGCTTAGGCACACTAGTTCCTAATTTACTTGTGTTAGAAGAATAATTAATCTCAAAAATAGATTCAGTATTCCACTCACCTTCTGGCTGAAAAATTGACGTTAAATCAACCAAATCATAAGGGATCATAAACAATTGTTCTCCATAAGTTTTTACCTGATCCATTTTGTTTTGGTACAAAGAAACACGCATCATTAAACCTAAGGCTGCTCCTTTATCTGCATGCCCTAAATACTCACTTCCTTTATCAAATCTAGAAGGTAAATCTTGTATTGCTTTTTTAAGATCTTCTTCTATAAAAGCATACGTTTCTTCTTCAGTTGCTCTTGCAAGGTTCACTTCATCAAATGATAAAGCTGTGTCGTACAACGGAACTCCTCCATAAAAATTCACCAAATAAAAATAATAGTAAGCTCGTAAGAAATAAGCCTCTGCTTTAAGTTCTTTTTTTCTTTCAGCATCGTCAAACTCAACCGCATCTATTTTATCTAAAATTAAATTGGCATATAAAATTCCATTAAACTGTATTCTCCATCTAGCTTCTAAATAAGGATTAGAGGGAGTTAGGTTAAATTGTTGCTTTTGTAATAAAAAAGGAACATCTCCTAACTTAAGGCCTCCTTTTAAATGGTCATCTGTTCCTATATCTCCCATAAACAAATCTGAAGACCAAACTTGTTGATACGATGTATACTGTTCACTCATTGGATAATAAGCAGCTCCTAACGCTTGATCCATATCTTCTGGAGTCTTGTAAAAATTTTCTGTTACAGGTTTACCATAAGCATCTACATCTAAGTAATCATCACTACATGATGTAACCGTCAGTAATAAAACAATTACTAAACAAGATAAACTCCTTTTATTTCTAATATCTATTTTTTTCATCTTCGTCATTTTTAAAAGTTAATATCAAATCCTAAAGAAAGTGTTCTCACAGAAGGATATCTACCTCTATCAATCCCGATATCTAAAGGACTACCCGTTGATCCATCTACACCTACTTCGGGATCTAAACCATCATAATCTGTAAAGGTGATTAAGTTTTGAGCTGAAGCATACATACGTAACTTGGTAATAGACGTTTTCTTTAAAAAAGATTTAGGTAAAGAATATCCTAATTGAACATTTTTTAATCGTAAATAAGAACCGTCTTGTACAAATCTACTTGATACAATAGAGTTGCTTGATAAATTGGTAAATGTAGCTCTAGGAATGGAGTTTGATGTTCCCTCTCCCGTCCATCTATTTAGCATACTTGTGTTTAAGTTTGTAGATAAATCTCCTTTTAAATCATAATCACTCGCATTAAATATTTTGTTTCCATAGCTTCCCTGAAAAAAGGCTGTAAAATCAAATTGTTTGTAATTCATGTCTAAATTAATTCCGTACGTAAATTTTGGTAACGGAGAACCTATATACTTTCTGTCATCATCATCAATTACACCATCATTATTTACATCTCTATACTTAACATCTCCTGGTTGAACATTAGGCAAACTTGCATAATTATCTATTTCATCTTGATTTTGGAACAAACCAATCATTTCATATCCATAAAAAGAAGCTAACGAATGTCCTGCCTCGGTTCTACTTAAATTGTTCAACCCACTTTGAGCCGTTCCTGTTTGAATAATACTTCCGTCTGTAGCTAATTTTACTACCTTGTTTTTAATAAAAGAGATGTTTCCTCCTACGTTAAAAGAAAAATCATTGATTATTTTCTTGTAATTTGCAGTAAACTCTAATCCCTTATTTTCAATATCACCCGCATTTGTATAAGGACTATTAATATATCCTGATGAAATTAAAATAGGAGTAGGCATTAACATATCTGTAGTATTCTTTATAAAATAATCTGCTGTAAATGTGATTGAGTTATTCAAAAAAGCAAAATCTAAACCTATGTTTTTAGTAATGGTAGTTTCCCATTTTAAATCAGCATTTCCTGGAGTTAAAGGAGCAACTCCTAAAGAAGTAGCTTGATCCGATCCGTACACATAATTTGTTCCGATATTTAATGTATTGTAGATGGCTGTATTTGGAATGTTTTGATTTCCTGTTTCTCCCCAACCTGCACGAAATTTTAATTGATTCATAAAATCAATGTCATAAAAATCTTCTTTATGAATATTCCACCCTAATGCTAAAGAAGGGAACTGTGCCCATCGGTTATTAGCTCCAAAACGAGAAGATCCATCCATTCTGTAAGTACCCGTTATTAAATAACGATCATCGTAGTTGTAATTAAATCTTCCGAAGAATGATAATAACTTAGATTCTGAAATGGTTCCTGTTGCAGCAGCTGTAGACACATCTCCTGCTTCTAACGTAGGATTGGCAACACTTTCTGGAATTCCGTTACGACTTGTGTTTACATTGTTAGAGTTCAACTCTTGAATTTCTTGTCCTAACAAGACATTAACATTGTGTTTTTTTGCAATGGTAGTATTGTAGTTTAATGTATTTGATAAGATAAAAACTCTATTCTCATTCCTGTTTAAAGTATACGTACTTAAAGGGGCATTTGCAACTCCAGAAACAAAATAAGCAGGCACAAACCTGTCTACTTTGGTATTATTTATCTGTAAACCTAAGTTAGACTTAAACGTTAATCCTTTTACAATATCCGCCTCTAAAAATAGGTTTCCTAAAAAGCTTTCGTTTGTTGTTGGAGTTGTTCCATACTCAATTAAAGCTAAAGGGTTTCCTACAATGGAGTTGTATTGAGAGGCTGCATAAGAACCATCTGCATTGTATATAGGAGATACAGGATCATTTAAATACCCTAAAAAGGCTGCCCTACTTGTTGAGTTTCCAAACTCTTGTACGGATTCTTTTTTTGCATTGGCATATTGAATATTATGACCTATTTTAACCTTAGGTTTTATTTGATAGGTATTATTCACTCTAAAATTAGTTCTCTCATAAGAAGATTCTTTTACAACTCCTTTTTGATCTATATATCCAAAAGAAACGTAGTAACTAGATTTATCTGTACCTCCAGAAAATGACAGCTGATGGTTTTGCTGAATTCCTGTTCTATAAGCTAAATCTTTCCAATTCTGAGAAGTTAAAGATGATGGATTTAGCAAGTCAGGATCTAAAGGACTTCCATCATTGGCCAAACCTTCATTATACATTGTAGCCCATTGTTCTGCGTTTAACACATCCAAATTGTCTATTCTGTTCTGAACTCCTACATAGGTTCTATAACTAATGGTAGGTGCTCCTTTTTTACCTGTTTTGGTTGTTATTAAAACCACTCCATTTGCACCTCTAGATCCGTAAATAGCAGTAGCAGATGCATCTTTTAAAACCTCTATAGATTTTGCATCCTCCATATTAATACTAGAAATATCATTGATCGGAATTCCATCTACCACATACAAAGGATCTGCATTGTTTACCGTTCCTACTCCTCTAATTCTAACTGTTGGATTAGCTCCTGGTGCTCCTGAGGTTTTAGAAACTGTAACCCCTGCTGCTCTACCTTGTATAGCTTGTGCAATAGAAGTGTTTTGTGTTTTACTAATTTCTTCAGTTGAAACAGAGGCAACCGCACCCGTAACATCCGATTTTTTTACAGATCCATAACCTACCATTACCACAGCATCTAGCTCGCTTACATCTTGCTGTAAAACAACATTTACTACGGTTTGGTTATCTACAGCTACTTCTTTGTCTTTATAACCTACGTAAGAAAAAACCAATATTGCATTCTTATCACTAATATTTAACTGATAATTTCCATCAAAATCGGTAATGGTTCCTTTGGTGGTTCCTTTAACCACAACATTGGCTCCAGGGATTGGCATTCCAAACTCATCGGTTACGGTACCTTTAATGGCTACTTGTTGTTGATCTAGTTTTACTTTTACAATTTCTTTTTCTTTTACAATTACCTGTCTATCGGCAACTACATAGTCTAGGTTTGTTTTTTTAAAAGACTGATTTAAAACCTCTTGCAACTCAGCATTTTTTAACTGTAGAGTAATTTTAACATTCTCATCTATAATTTCATCTTTGTAGAAAAAGACATATTTACTCTTGCCCTGAATTTCTTTAAAAAGATTTTCTAGCGAAATGTTTTTAACATCTAAGTCAATTTTTTCTTGAGAGTAAGGAATGTTTGCATACACAGACCCTAAGCCAATTACAATAAATAATATAAATACTCTCATAATTTTCCATTCGACACTAGTAAACATACTTTCATGCTGTTTATCTAGTCGATAAAAGATTTTATTCATAATTTTAATTTTCAATTAATTAGTAATACTATCGTTGTATAAACGATATGCTATTCAACTTCCAGAGGATGTTCCCGCATCTTCTGGATTCTTTTTTTGGTTAGTACTTTTAGTTCGTTTTATTTCATTTTTTATTTTTTTGGGTTAAACATTAATTTTATGGTATTGGTATCTGTAACTTTATAATGCGTATTGATACTTTTATTTAAAATATCTAAAACCTCTTCTAAACTATCTGATAAGTTTAAAGCTCCCGAAAAAGTTTCTTGACCAATTAACTTATCTTCTAACTCTATTTTGATGTTATAATATCTTGCTAGTTTTTTTATGATATAGTGTAGTCTGTTCTTTTTAAGAATTAACAGTCCTTCTTTCCATGCAAAATATTGTTGCACATTTACCTCTTTAGCAATTACTTTACCTGTTTGTACATGTATTTTACTCATAGTACCTGGTTTTATAATCATGCTTTTCTTTTTAGGAGCAAAAAAACCTTTGTCTGTATTTTCATGAGATACTTTTACACTTCCTTCTTTAAGCACCACAAAGTTTATGTTATCATCTGGGTAACTGCTTACGTTAAACACGGTTCCTAAAACTTCTATTTCCTGATTTTTAGACAATACTTTAAACGGACGATTGGCATCATGACTTACATCAAAAACAGCTTCTCCGATTAAGTAAACCTCTCTTTTTGCATCGTTAAATTGTACAGGATAAATTAGTTTAGACCCTGAGTTTAACCACACCTTACTACCATCAGAAAGTAGCAACTCTGTTCTTTTTCCGTAAGGAACTACAAGTGTGTTTAATTTTTCTTTATTTGTTGTCTTAGTTTTTTCTTGAACAACCGTTCTTTGATTGGCAATACTTACCTCTTCTCCTGTATTAGAATAAGCTATAGAACTACTATCACCATCAATTATAAGATCTTTTCCTTTTTCTAGAATTAAGGTTGTTTTGTCTGTTGGTAGAATATTTTCGGCATTAGAAAGTATTGCCAATTTTTGAGTGCTATTATCGGTTGCCACTTTATTTTGCAAATAGAAACCCGTTCCTATTAACACTGCTACAGAAGCAGCTATGCCCCAACGATACACTTGTTTTTTAATTTTTAATCTTCTAATTGAAGTAAAAATCCTTTTCTTTAACAACTGCTTTTCTATTTCAGAAATTAGCTGTTCTTTATATTTGTTTGACTCTTTCATATCTATATTTTGAATAATATCATGTTATTTAAAACAACACAAAACATGACTTATATATACCAAAAGCACAAACCTATTGTGATATAGACAAAAAAAATAACTTTTTTTTTATAATAATGAAAAACCCGTTTAGTAATTACAATTACTAAACGGGTAAAAACTAACTAAACTACTACTCTATTCTACCAATTAAGATTGGTGTTAATTTCATTTTGAGGAATAGGAAAATACTCTTTAGAGCTGTTATAAAACTCTTTACCCACTTTATCACTGTCTAGAATTTCCTGCTCTAAAAGCCCCCATCTTTTTAAATCGTAAAAACGCTGTCCTTCTCTAAAAAACTCAATCATTCTTTGATGTCTAATTTCTTCCATCATTTCTGTTTTTGTTTTTCCAACAGCTAAAGGTGCTAAATTGGCTCTATCCCTAACTCTGGTCACATAAGGATAAGCTTCATTTTCTTTATTCTGCATAGTTACTGCTTCTGCCTGCATTAACAAGATATCAGAAAAACGTAGAGCTTTTTCATTAATTTCAGAAATTTTAATTCCTTCATTACTGTCCTGCCAATTTTGATATTTTTTTATCATAGAACTATAACCAAATTGCAAAGTAAATTCTGAAAATGGTTTATTATAAAAAACTGCTCCAGGATAATCCCACATTATAGATGCATACATTCGTGGATCAAAATCATTTGTAACCGTTTTTTCCAATTGAAATTCATCAAACATTTTATTGGTAGGAAAACCTTCAAACCACCCTCCTACTTCTGCAGGAGCAAAAAATTGTCCTGAAACACTACCTTGAGATTCATTTGCATTCTCGTTCTGACCAATATTTGTACCTCCTACATTCTGAAATTGAATTTCGAATAATGATTCCATATTGTTATCATATTCTTTTTCAAAATTCTGTTCATAATCTGCTAATAAATCATAAGCGTATGGAGCTTTTGAATTTCCATTTGCATCTATTAATATTGAAAATTCATTTTCTGCTTCTTCCCATTTTTCTTGAAATAAATATGTTTTCCCTAAAAAACCTATAGCAGCACCTTTAGTAGCCCTACCTAACCAATCCGAAGAATAAGAAACAGGTAACCCTTCTTTGGCATCTTTAAAATCATTTTCTATTTGAATCCAAACTTCGGCCTCTGGACTTTGTTTTTTAAAATAATCATCTTTAGACGTTGGCAAATTAGTAACAATGGCCACATCTCCAAAGTTAATAACCAAATAAAAATAATTTAAGGCTCGTAAAAACTTAGCCTCTGCTATATAAGTTTTTTTTTCTAAATCATCAAGCCCTTCAATATTAGGTATATTCTCTATAATTTGGTTCGCCCTAAAAACCCCCATATAAAACCCTTCAAAAGTATTAGTTACCTTAGCATTTGTTGAAGCATTAACAAACGTAGATAACTTATAAAAATCTGCTACATCATTACGGATGTAAAAATCATCTCCACGTCCATTCATTATAGGCATTCCATTATTATTATAAAGACCTGTGTTTTTACTTTTAAAAGTTTTGTAGGTAGCTGCTAGCCCTAATAAAACGTCATCCTCTGTTTCCCAAAAATTATCTTGTGTAATTACATTTGGATTTATCTGCTCTAATTCATCTGTACATGCCCCTAATAACATGACAAACGCTACTATATATATATAATTTTTCATCTATTTGGTTTTTAATTAAAATGACAATTGAACTCCTGTTAAAAAAGTACTTGATAATGGATAAGCTAACGATCCAAAATCTACTCCTCTATCCAATACAGAACCTGTACCTCCTAAATCTGGATTAAAGCCTTTGTATTTAGTTATTGTAAAAATATTATCGGCACTTACGTACAATCTTAAATTATTCAATCCTAAATTTTTTAAAACAGAATCGGAAAAGCTATATCCTAATTGAAATGTTTTAAATCTTAGATAAGAACCATCTTCTAAAAACCTGCTAGATGTTTGGTCATTTCTGTTAGGATCATTTATGACTGCCCTTGGCATACTTGTATTTGTATTGGTAGGAGTCCATGCATTTAAAGTAGATGTTGCATAATTATATTCAGCATCCATTCCCTCTAAATCTTGTCTTAAACCATTGTAAATTTTATTTCCATGAGTTCCTTGAAAATATAATTTCATATCAAAACCTTTCCAAGCAAAATTCCCACCAAAACCAAAAGAAAAATCAGGAGTTGGACTTCCTAAATACTGTCTATCGTTTTGGTCTATTTTACCATCGTTATTATAATCTTGAAATTTAATATCTCCTGGTTTTGCATTTGGCTGAATTAAATTCCCATCTTTGGTATAGTTATCTATTTCTTGTTGCGTTTGAAACAGCCCCTCTTCTTTAATTAGGTGAAAAGCACCTACAGGACCTCCTGCTTGCGTAATGGTTGTTTGAGCATCATGTATAGTTGCTGTTCCTCCAAATATTTGCTGTGTTCCTGTACCTAAATTATCTACCCTATTTTTAATAGCTGTAATAGATCCATTAAATTCATAACTGAAATCATTTACGGTATTGGCAAATGAAGCTGATATTTCTACCCCTTTATTTGTAATGTTACCCGCATTCACATAAGGGCTGCTCCCACTAGCTCCTGTTGATAACGGAATTGGAACTCTTAGAATAATATCTGAGTTCTTTTTTATAAAATAATCTGCAATTACTTTTAATTTGTTATCAAAGAAGCCAACATCTGTACCAAAGTTTAATGTTTTAGATACTTCCCATTTAATATCTGGAGAGGCAAATGCTGTTTGAATTGCTCCAGGCCACAATTGTTGATTTTGCCCCATTACATAATTTGCATTTAAGTTAATTACAGGACTATATGTGTAATTCGCAAAATTTTGACTTCCTAAGACACCATAACTCACTCTAAATTTAGCACTATTTAAAGCACCTTTTTTATTAAAAAAGTCTTCGTTAGAAATATTCCACGCTCCTGATAAAGATGGAAAATATCCATATCTATTACTTTTTCCAAATCTTGAAGAACCATCTCTACGTAAAATACCCGTTACCACATATCTATTATCATAAGCATACATTAATCTTCCAAAATAAGAGATTAATACATTTTCATTCGCATTACTTCCTGATTGGATATTAGTTGTTCCTGCATCTAACACCTTTACTCCTTCTGGCATACCGCTTTTTGACCCAAACAAACCTCTAAACTTTGTATTTTGATATGTGTACCCTAATAAACCTTTTATGCTACTTTTTCCTACTTTAGTTTCGTACGCTAGTGTATGTTCTAACAATGCAGTGTTTGTTTCATTTCTTGTCTCTTTTAAATCTGCATCTAAATTGGTAAAGAACGTACCTATTTCATAGGGTGGTACATAGTAGTAATTGTAAGTATTCTCATTTGTATAACCTACATTAAACTTATAGGTTAATCCTTTTATTATTGAGGCTTCTAAATATGCATTAATTACTGTTCTTTTTTCAGTTTCTTCTGGTTTTATCAAGCTTGATTGTGCTACAGGATTTATGACCGTAACAACAGGACCTTCTGCACCTGCAAAACCACCAATTGCATTTGTATCATGTACATTAAATACTGGAATCATTTTGGCGGCAGATCCTGCTGAATTACCACCTTGTCCTTGTCCCCAACCATCTAAAACACCTGTAGTTTTTCCATTAGAAATTATAACAGTTTCTCCAATCTTAAACCTTCCTTTTGTGACTTCTGATTTAAACCTTAAATTTGCTCTATTGTAATCTGTATTAATTACAATTCCTTTTTGTGTTAAATAACTTCCTGACAAACTATAATTGTAGTTTTCACCTCCTCCACTTATATTTAAACTATAATTTTGAGTTGGTGCTATTCTATAAATTTCATTCTGCCAATCTGTACCTTTTCCTAAACTATTAGGATTTTGTGCTAAATTTAGTGTAGCTAAGCCAGCGTTTGTGTGCGCTAAGTTGTTAACATTAGCCCACTGTTCAGCATTTAAAACATCTAATTTTTTAGTTACTTTTTGAACCCCTGTATAAGCCGTTAGATTAATTTTAGTTTCTCCTTTTTTTCCTGATTTTGTTGTAATTATAACGACTCCATTTGCTGCTCTAGACCCATAAATTGCTGCTGCAGATGCATCTTTCAAAATATTCATAGAAGCAATGTCTGTAGGAGCAATATTATTAATATCTGAAACCTGTACTCCATCTACAATGTACAATGGATCATTATTACCTAAAGAACCCGTTCCTCTAATTAAAATTCTCATCCCAGACCCAGGATTTCCTCCAGCAGACTCTACTTGCACACCAGCTACTTTACCCTGTAAAGATCTTGTAATTGTATTTGTTCCTTGTGTTACAACATCATCCGATTTTATACTCATTACGGCTCCTGTTACCTCATTTCTACTTTCTTTTCCGTATCCTACCAATACCACAGACTCTAGCTCACTAACATCTTGTTGTAAGACAACATTTACAACTGTTTGATTATTTACAGCTACTTCTTTGTCTTTATAACCTACATAAGAAAAAACCAATATTGCATTAGTATCGCTTATGGTTAACTGAAAGTTCCCATCAAAATCTGTAATAGTCCCTTTAGTTGTACCTTTTACAACTACATTGGCTCCTGGTACAGGCATTCCAAACTCATCAGTTACATTTCCTTTTATACTTATTTCTTGGGCTAAGACGTTTTTTATCAATTTCTTTTTTGTCAGAACAATTTGTTTTTCTAAAACTTTAAAATTGATCTCCGTATTTAAAAAAACTTTACTTAAAACCTTTTCAATAGCTTCATCATAAGCGAATATGGTTACTTTACTAGCCATATCAATCTCTTCTTTACTATAAAAAAAGTTGTAATCAGTTGTCTTTTCTATTTTTTTTATTACTTGTAAAATAGTTGCTGATTTTTCTTCAATAGTAATTTTTTTACCTTGAGAGTAACTTGTTTTTGCTTGTATTTGAAATATGGTTATTAATAAAAAAAGAAGGGAGAATTTCATTTTCAAATCGAATTTTAAAAAGGCATGACAATGCCCTCTTAAATTGTATTTTTTTTTCATAATTTTGAATGATTTTTGTTTATTAATCGGACTTAAATCTTTTTTCTATCGAAAGGTGTTCGAGCACCTTTCGATTCTTTATTTTTTACGGACTCATTTATTACTTTAATATTTAATTAGTTAATAATTTACTTAGTTATTGTTACTGTATTTTTTTCTACTTTATAATTAAATGGTGTGTGCTCTTTAAATATTTTTAATATTGATTCTAACGATTCATCTTTAAAAACTCCTGTGAATTTTTTTGCACTTAAAAGACTGTATTCATTTTGAATTTTAACATTGTATTTTCTTTCTAATCTTTTTATAATAACATCAAAAGAATCATTTAAAAAGACCATTTCATTGTGAGTCCATGCAATATATTTAGAAATATCAACCTTGGTAACTTCTATATTTTTTTCACTATACAAAGCTTTGTAGCCCGGTTTAATAAGAAGAGGCTTGTTTTTATCCCCTCCATTTTTTTTATAAACACCCACGCTACCTTCTACCAAAACTGTAGCTATTTTATTTTCATTTTTATAACAGGAAACATTAAACTTAGTTCCATATACTCGTGTATTCATTTTATCAGTAACAACGGTAAAAGCATTTTTTTTGTCTTTAGCCACTTCAAAAAAAGCTTCTCCTTCTAAATACACATTTCTAGGTTGATCTTTTAAAAATCGAATTGGATATTTTAGTTGAGTTCCTGCATTTAAAGTAACACGAGAACCATCCGACAATTCTAACTCAAATTTTTTTCCGTAGGGTACTGTAATTTTATTGTAAACCAATTTTTCTACCTCATTATTTTTAGTACTCTTATAAGACAAACTATTACTATTGCTCGCAATAGCCTTCGTTTTATTATTTATTGTTTCAGAATTCATTTCATCTAAATACACAACACTACCATCTTCTAACTCTAAAGTTATTCTAGCCTCTGTATCAACATTTGCAACTAGTTGTTCTTTATTTAGAAAAGGCTTAAAGTAATAAACCGCGTAGCTTAATGTAAAAAGCCCTACAAATACAGCTGCTATTTTTAATAAAAAAGATTTATGATTTTTAGGCTCTACTTTTTTAAGATCCCTTTGCAAAACAATATACTTCCACATTTTATCAAAATCTTCTTTTGATAGTTTATCTTCATCATGTCCCATTAGTAAAACTAACTTACGAGCATCTGCAATTATTTCTTTTTTCTCTGGATGACTCACCATCCAATCTGACCAAAACTTATTAGCCATTAAATCACCCTCAAATACCCATATTTGAAAATAAGTATCGCTTGCAAAATCTTCTATGGAATAGTTATTGTACTTCATTTATTAACGGAATAGTTTTGTGCCTATATTAACAAAGAGATGTTTTTTTATATTTTACTCATAAAAAAAATGATTTTTTTTTCAAAAAATCATTTAAAACCCCATACACACACTAAAAACACAACAAAACAGCCACTTAACTAAACATATAGCAAACAAAAAACAAAACAAAAAACAGTAAAATATCTTTTAAAGATTTTAATGTTCTAGATAGTAAATTGTATGCCTGCTTTTTATCTAAAGACATAATTTCCATAATTTCCTGATAACTAAGACGACTGTAATATTTTAAATAAATAATTTCTCTTTGCTGAGGTTTTAAAGAATCTAAACCTTCTTTTAAAGATTTTCTTTCAGAATCAAAAAGTTTTTTTTCTACCAAACTAAATTCTACAAACTCTAATTCATTTTCTATAGATTCAATATCTCTATTGGTACTATACCTTTTTTTATGTTTTGTATGTTCTTTAATGAGCTTTCTTCTTAAACTCGTATACAAATATGCTTTGATAGACTTTACTGCAGATAATTTTTCTTTGGTATCCCACAAATCTATAAAAAGATCTTGAATTGCATCTTTTACAGTGTTTTTATCATAAATAATCTTTAAACCATAACCATACAGCTTATCAACATTGTCTTTATAAATTTTTGCAAATGCAACTTCACTTCCTAATTGAAACTCTTGCCATAAAGCTAAATCACCATCAACCTTATTATACATTAAAGATTTTCTTTCAAATTTATTAGAAGGAAAGCTTTCCAAAGCTGTTTTTTTTAAATCTCCCATTTTTGACAATTACTTAATATGATAAGATTTTTTTGAATAAAGTTAGAAAAAAGACAAGTTGATTTAACTATTTAATAAAAAAAATATCAAAAACTAGTTTGTTGTCACTTCTAAACAACAAACTAGTTTTACAATATATAGCGTTTATAAAAACTACAACAATGATAAAATTAACAACAACACAATCGGTAATGAAGACTCCCTTAAAGCTTTTATAGCCCTGTAAACAATGGTTCTGGCAGAGGCTACAGAGACCTGTAAAGCTTGAGCTATTTCCTCGTAAGATTTTTCTTCTTTAAACCTTAGGGAAATTCCTTTTTGCTGTGTTTTGGTAAGTTTAGACACAGCATTCTCTAGATTCAATATTTTTTCTTCATAAGCTTCTCTATCTATAATAGACTCCTCATTAGACTTTGTATATTCTTTAGTATAGACCACTTTTTGATACGCTTCTGGATCTAAAAAGACTTCCTTTTTTTTGTACTTTTTATTTATTTTCCTTTTTAAAGCTAAGTATAAATAAAATTGCACATCGCTAGTAGTACTTAGCTTACTTTGATATTTGTACAGATCCACAAAAAGATCGTGTATACAGTCCATTGTATAAGACTTATCTCCACAAATTTTAATTCCGTACCCAACTAAATTATCTATATACAAATCATACAGCTTACCTAAGGCATTGCTATCTCCTTTTACAAAATCTAACCACAATTGATTTTGATCTATAGAAGGTTTTGATGATTTGTTGTTTTGCAATTCGTGATTTATTTTAGAATTAAGTGCTTTTAAAAAAGTAGTAAAAAAGCCGTAAGCTAAGGTAACAAAAAAACCCAATCAGTATTTTTTACTGATCGGGTTTTAAAAACTAACTAAATTAAAAACTATATTTTAATAATTATTTTGGGTTAATACTCCTTGTGATAAGGATATTTGTGACAATGGAATTGGCATTATTTCATGTTTGTTTTTTTGAAATCCTAAAGAAGCTAAAATTGTTTCTGCTCTATTTGTTCTAATTAAATCATGAAACCTAAAACCTTCTCCCGCTAATTCTACACGTCTTTCGTGATATATGGCATCTAACAAAGGTTGTCCACTAAGTGTTGCTGCTAAATCTGGCACAACCGTAACTGGATTTGTACCTCTAGCACGTTTTCTAACTTTGTTTACATACGTTACAGCGGTTGTAGGATCTGTATTATAAATAGCCTCTGCATACATTAAATAAGCATCTGACAATCTTATAATTCTAATATTATTTGCTGTGTTCCCTTTTCCTCCTACAGATGGTTTTGCATAATCTGTATAAGGAGCTATTGCATATTTTTTAACAAACCATTCAGTTCCATAACCTCCTGTTACGTTGTAAAAAGAAGCATCTAATCTAGGATCATTTACTTCAAACTCATTTCTTAAATCCTCTTTTACTTGTCCAAAACCAATTCCTCCTTTACTCCTTGGTGCCATCATATGAGGCATTCTTCCCCCTAAATTATCAGCACTTGTAGTGTAATTCACTTCAAATATAGAACCTGACCCCCATTCTCCTACAGAATTAAAAATAGAACTGTAATCATCTTCTAATTCATAAGACAATGAAAACAACTGATCTCCATAAGTTTTAACCTGTCCCATTTTATTTTGATACAAAGACACACGCATCATTAACCCCAATGCAGCTCCTTTATCGGCATGACCTAAGTAATCAGCTCCTTTATCAAATCTTGATGGTAAATTGGGTATTGCTGCTTTTAAATCATCTTCTATCAATGTATAAATAGCATCTTGTGTAGTTCTAGGCACATTATACTCTCCTACTTCTAAAGGCTCTGTAATTAAAGGAACTCCTCCAAACGTATTCACCAAATCAAAATAATAGTAAGCCCTTAAAAAATACGCTTCTGCTATAATTTCTTTTTTTCTTACTTCATCTTCAAAAACAATATTTGGTACTTTTTCTAGTACTAAATTTGAGAAGTAAATTCCCTTAAAATTTATTTTCCAAATATTTTCTGCTGATGCATTTGAAGATGTTAGGTTGTACAATTCTTTTTCGTACAACTGAGCACCATCGCTAGCTCTTGCTCCACCCTTTAAAATATCATCAGTACCAATGTCTCCAAACAACAAATCGTTAGAGGTAGAGGCTCCAAAATTTTCTCTTCCATACATTTCTCTCATAGGAGTATAAGCTGCTATTACAGCTTGCTCTGCATCTACAGGAGTTTTGTAAAAACTTTCTAAAAGAGGTTCTCCATATATATTTTCCTCTAAATAATCACTACAAGACACCAAACTTAAGGCAAGTAACAAACAGCAATTTTTAATGTATTTTATCATTTTATTATCTACTATCATTATCTTATTTTTTAAAAGTTAATATTAGCTCCCACAGAAATGGTTCTTGTAGAAGGGTAACGTCCTCTATCAATTCCAATATCTAAAGGATCATTAGATGCGGCATCTACACCTACCTCTGGATCTAAGCCATTGTATTGGGTAAAAGTGATTAAGTTTTGAGCAGCAACGTATAATCTTAATTTACTAACTGCTATTTTTTCTGTTAGATCTTTTGGAATCGTATATCCTAGTTCTATATTTTTTAATCTTAAATAAGAACCATCTTGAACATATCTACTTGAGGATAAAGGCATATTTACACCTACATTTTTAAATGTTGCTCTTGGTACAGAGTTAGAAGTTCCTTCTCCAGTCCATCTGTTTAACATGTTTGTAGATAAATTAGAACCTAAATCTCCTTCTAACCAATAAATACTTCTATTAAAAATTTTATTTCCTTGGCTTCCTTGAAAAAATGCAGAAAAATCAAATTGCTTATAAGACATATCTAGATTTAATCCATAAGTAAAATCTGCAAATGGAGAACCGATGTATTTTCTATCATCGTCATCAATCACTCCGTCTTCGTTTAAATCTCTATACTTAACATCACCCGGTTGTGTGTTAGGAAGTATCGCACTATTGTCTACCTCATCTTGGTTTTGAAAAATTCCAATCATTTCATAACCATAAAAAGAAGCGATAGGTTGCCCTACCTCTGTACGGTTAAAATCTTTAGCTTGTTGCCCTGATGTTAGAATTCCATCATTCGCTAGCTTTAATACCTTATTTTTGATAAACGCAATGTTTCCCCCTACACTAAAAGAAAAATCGTTGATTGTTTTTTTATAATTAGCTGTTAATTCTAACCCTTTGTTCTCTATATTACCCGCATTTGCAAATCCATTTTGCTGATTACCTGAAGTTTGTAATACTGGCACAGCTAACAATAAATCTGTTGTATTTTTAATAAAATAATCTGCTGTTAAAGTGATTGAATTTTCTAACAAACCAACATCAACACCAATGTTTTTAGTTACGGTTGTTTCCCATTTTAAATCTGCATTTCCAGATCTAAACGGTGCTACTCCTACCTGTGTAGATTCCTCATTTCCAAACACATAATTAGAACCTAAATTTAAGGTGTTTGCAATAGCTGTAGTTGGAATGTTTTGGTTTCCTGTTTCTCCCCAACCCAATCTAAATTTTAATTGGTTGATAGCTTCAATATCGTAGAAATTCTCTTTGTGAATATTCCATCCTAATGCTAAAGAAGGAAATTTACCCCACTTGTTATTAGCTCCAAAACGAGAAGACCCATCCAATCTATACGTTCCTGTAATTAAATATCTATCGTCATAATTGTAGTTTAATCTACCAAAGAAAGACAACAATTTAGATTTAGAAATATCTCCTGAGTTGGTTGAAGTAGAAATACTACCCGAACCCAAAGTAGGCTTTGCCACACTTTCTGGAATACCACTACGTTGTGTGTTTACATTGTTGTTTTCTAGCTCTTGTATTTCTTGCCCTAACAAAGCATTTATACTATGTTTTTTTGCTATTGTTGTGTTATAATTTAATGTATTAGACAGCACCATAGATCTGTTTTCTGATCTATTTAAATTATAAGTACTTACATCAGAATTGTAAGTAGGACTTACATAATAAGCAGGAATGTAATAATCTACCTTTACATTGGTTATATCCAATCCAAAATTAGACCTAAACTTTAACCCTTTAAAAACATCTAACTCTAAAAAAAGATTTCCTAAAAAATTTTCTCTTTTATTAGGTCTTTGACCATATTTTGCTAAGCCTAAAGGGCTGATAGCTGAAGAATAAGATGTAGCGTTTAAAGAACCGTCTTCCTTATAAATTGGTGTTACAGGATCTACTGCAAATCCAACAAAAGAAGCTCTTGTCCAAACGTTGGGTCCATATTCTGGAATACTAACCCTATCTGAAAAAGCATACTGTATGTTATGCCCTACTTTAATGGCTTTGTTTAACTGATAAGTATTGTTAATTCTTAAATTAGTTCTTTTATAAGAAGATTCTTTTACAATTCCTTTTTGAGAAATATGACCTAACGATACATAATAAGTAGATTTATCACTACCTCCAGAAAAAGACAGCTGATGATTGGTCATGACACCTGTTTGATACACAGCATCTTTCCAATTATAAGAGGGTAGTGAAGCTGGGTCTGAAAATTCTGGATCCAATGGAGTCCCATCATTTGTATTAGCTTCGTTTCTAATTTCTGCCCATTGTTGAGCATTCATCACCTCTAAATTGTCTATTTTATTCTGAAACCCTGTGTAAGTATTATAGGTTATGGTTGGTTTGTTTTTAGTTCCTTTTTTAGTTTCAATTAATATAACTCCATTTGCACCTCTTGACCCATAAATAGCAGTTGCAGATGCATCTTTTAACACTTCTATAGATTTTGCATCTTCCATGTTAATATTGGTAATATCATTTACAGGTACTCCATCTACTACATATAATGGATTAGCATTGTTTACTGTTCCTGTACCTCTAATTCTTACCGTAGGTGCTGCACCTGGACTTCCGGAGCTTTTAGAAACCGTTACTCCTGCTGCTCTACCTTGAATAGCTTGTGCTATAGAAACATTTTGAGTTTTACTAATTTGCTCTGTATTTACAGAAGATACAGACCCTGTAAGGTCTGATTTTTTTACAGTTCCGTACCCTACAAGTACCACTGCATCTAATTCACTAACATCTGCTTCTAAAACAACATCTACAACTGTTTTACCATTAACAGAAACTTCTTTTGTTAAGTATCCTACATAAGAAAACACTAAAACAGCATTGTTGTTTTTTACTGTTATGCTATAATTACCATCAAAATCTGTAATTGTACCATTGGTAGTTCCTTTTACAACCACATTGGCTCCAGGAATTGGCATTCCCAAGTCATCTTTTACATTTCCTTTTACAATAACTTGTTGCGCTATTGTTTTTTTTGCATTAGACTTTAACATTACAATCTGTTTCCCCACAGTTTTGTAATGAATATTGGTGTTGTTAAATAAATTCTTTAATACGTTTGTTACTAGTTCATTTCTAACTTTAATAGATACTAATTTTTTATAATTTAAATCGTTGTCGTTATACAACACTTTAAATTCTGTTTGAGATTCTATTTCCCTAAACACTTTTTCTACACTTACATTGTTTAAATCTAAGGTTACTTTAGCTTTTTGTGAATAGGTGCTTGCGTGAATGTTAAAAAGTGAAAACAAGAACAGATAAATAGTCAATTTCATCTTTAGGTCTAGTTTTAGGGTATAGAAATTCCATTCCCTTAATTTCTTTGGATTTTTCATACTTTTGTATAAGTTTTCGTGGTTTAATAAATTTGGTTAAATCACCTTATTCTAATCGGGGAATGTGCCAGCATTTCCCGATTTCATATTATAAGGTTTTTCTAGTTGTTCAGTAGTCAAATCATATAATGTTAGTTTTGGTTAGTTGTTAATAGTTATAGTATTCCCCTGTTTTATATACTCAAAAGGATAATTTGCTTTAAAAGAATTTAATACTTCTTGCAGTGTTTCTGTGGTAAAAGTTGCTGTAAAAACCTGATTTTCTAATTCTTTATTTTTGTTTTTAATTTTTATATTATAATGTCTTTCTAATTTTTTTATAATGTATTTAAACTTAATGTGTTCAAAAACAATTTCTCCGTTTATCCAGTTTGTGTAAATAGATGTGTCTACCTTTCTAATAGTAATATGTTTATTTTTAACTCCCCAAACAGCTTTGTGCCCTGGTGTTAATAAAGCTATATTTTGTTTTTTATAGGTTTTATCTTTGTCATACAAAGCAACAGATCCTTCTACCAGAACTGTTTTTATATGACCATCTTCTGGATAGGAAGACACATTAAATTGAGTTCCTAAAACCCTAACATTTAAGTTATTTGCATTTACTATAAAAGGATGACTTTTATCTTTAGCTACATTAAAATAGGCCTCTCCCGTTAAATACACTTGTCTTTTTTTTCCTTTGATAAATTTTACAGGATATTTTAAGGTAGTTCCCGAATTTAAATGAACCGAAGTACCATCCGATAAAACCAATTGAAATGTTTTACCATAGGGAACCACTAGCTCATTATACATCAATTTCTGAACATGATTAAAGGACAATTGATTTTTATAATTTAGCAGGGTTCCCTTTTGACTCCCTAAAACTTTTCCTTTCTTATTTACAATTTCACCCTCCCCATTTGCTTTAATTATCTGAATATTTCCATCGGCAAGTTTTAAAGTAATGTCTTCTGATGTTATATTAGCAACCAACGGAATTTCTGTAGATGTGTTTTTAGAAGTGTATAAATAAGACAATCCTAGTCCTAACATAAATACGGCAGCCACTCCGCTAATCCATTTTAAATAACGAACTTTTGACGTTGGGTAAAGTTGGTTTTGAATTTTATTCCAGTCCTCTATTTTATGTTCATCTATTTTTTTGAGCAAATAATTTCTATGTTGCTGTTCTTCTGTATTTTTTAATCGATGAATAATTTGTTGACTTTGACCATCATCAAAAAAAGGCTCTATCTTTTTGGGTTTAATATCTTTATTCTTAAAGATAGATTTTGCTAAATCTTTAGCTATAATAAATAAGTTTTCTAATCTATTCATGTCTCTTTTTTAACAACTATGCACAAGGCATTTATTACAAAACGACACAATTACAAACAAGGGTGTAAAAAAAATATGTTTTTTTTGAATTATTAATAAATAAATCCAAAAATATTAGATATTTATCAATTTAACTAAGTAGCATTAAGAGTAAAAAAGCATAAGAATCTTTTAATAAAGGACGTAACTTTTTATAAGCTATCTTTTTTTGACTTTTAACAGTATTTACAGAAATCTTTAATTCTTCTGCAATTTCATGGTTCTGATGGCCCTTCATACTCAGTTCCACAATTCCTCTACATTTATCGGGTAATGTTTGTAAAGCTTTATCTACCAACCTAGACACTTCTTCTATTAACACTTCTTTTTCAAAATATGTTTCAGATTTTAAGTGTGTTAGATCTATGTTAGAAGCACTATTTTTTACCCTATACTCTTTACTTTTTAAATAATCTAAGCTTTTATTTCGAACACTAGTATACAAATAAGCTTTGATCGCTTCTTCTTTTTCTAAAAGAATTTTATGGTTCCAAAGTTTAACAAACACCTCTTGAACTATGTCTTTAGACTTTTCTAAATTATTTACATACTTATTAGAAAAAACACACAAAGAACTATACAACAAATTATACAATTCGTTGTATGTGTTTTTTGTAGTAGTTGTTTTATTTGATTTTAACTTTTTCAATCTTATAAGTAAAATTTAATTCTCTAATTAAAATCTAGAAAATCAAATATACCTAAAATGTAATTTCAACCTATCATGAACAACAACAAGTAACGTTTAATCTAAACAACAAATGGTTCTAAACGTTATGGTTTCTGTAATCAAACTAAAGAAATCTTTCATAAAATAGACCTAAAACTCTTTAATATTTAATTTTTGTTTTATTTCAAAGTTCCCTTTCAATTTACTTTATAACTTTTTTTAAAACTTAAAACCTTTACTGTATTGACTGCATAATGAACTAGTACACCAATTGCTACAGCAAAAATTAGATCCCAAAATACGGTTAGTGTTAAAACTAACAACATTACTACTACATCAGACAAAGATTGTTTATGCATTGTTTTTAAACTTTTAACATCCATAACACCTAGCCCAACAGTAACTAGAACACCTGCTAAAACTGCATTTGGAATTAAAGAAGCCAATGGCCCCAAAACCATTAATATGACCAACAATAAAACTCCTGCAACCATCCCCGATAATTTGGTTTTTCCACCTGCATCAATATTCACAACTGTACGAATAGTTGCTCCTGCTCCAGGAATACCTCCAAATATAGATGCTATTGAGTTTCCTATACCTTGTCCTATTAATTCTTTGTTACTATTGTGTTTTGTATCTGTCATATTATCTGCAACTACAGAGGTTAACAAAGAATCTATAGTTCCCAACAAAGCCAAAGAAAATGCTGTTAAAATATAAGGACTAAAAGCTCTAAAAGAAAATAATGTAAACATTGCTATGTTTGGTTTTGGAAAACCTTCCGGAATTTCTCCTATAATACCATAAGAACCACTTTCTAATAAAAAAACAGAACCCGTACTAATAACCAACAAAGCAACCAATGTACTAGGAATTACTTTTGTTATTCTTTTAAATCCGTATATAATTAGAATGGTAAGCATTGCCAAAGACAACTCTGTAATATTTATATGAGCAATCGCATTAGGTATTGCCTTTACAGCTCCCAAAACACCCCCTGCTTTGTGTCCAAATAAATTAGGAAGTTGGGTTATTAGAATAATAAAACCAATACCACTCATAAAACCAGAAACCACAGTAGATGGAATGTGTTTGATTAAAGAACCTAAACGAATAACTCCAAAAATAATTTGAAAGACTCCCGCTGCAAAAAACACAAACAAAATAAAAGGTAGAGCTTCTGACACATTTCCATTATGTTCACTTACAATTTTTGCTACGGCCAATAAACTTACAGCTGTCATAGGAGCGGTAGGTCCACTAATTTGTGTAGATGTACCACCTAACAGAGCTGCAAAAAAACCAATAAAAATGGCTCCATATAATCCTGCAGAAGCTCCCAATCCAGATTGAACTCCAAATGCCAAAGCCAATGGAAGTGCTACAATTCCGGCAGTTATTCCTCCTAACAAATCTCCTTTAAAATTTTTAAACATAACCTTAACCTTTTATACACTAAAGGTATTTTATACATCAATCAAATAAAAGACTAAATAGTATTTTTACCGAAAACGTTATTTATGAGAAAACAGCATAAAAAAACCTCTTTCTATATACAGAAAGAGGTTTAAATTGATCTTTATTAAAGATTTTATATGACTAGATGTTTGCTTTAAAAAATTCTCGGTTCATACGAGCAATGTTATCTAAAGAAATTCCTTTAGGACATTCTACCTCACAAGCTCCAGTGTTTGTACAGTTACCAAAACCTTCCGCATCCATTTGTGCAACCATGTTACGTACTCTATCCGCAGCCTCAACTTGTCCTTGTGGTAGCAAAGCATATTGAGATACTTTTGCTCCAACAAACAACATAGCTGATGAATTTTTACAAGTTGCCACACAAGCTCCACAACCAATACAAGTTGCAGCATCCATTGCTTCATCAGCAGCATGCTTAGAAATTGGCAATGAGTTTGCATCTTGTGTATTTCCTGAAGTATTTACAGAAATAAATCCTCCTTGGTGCTGAATTCTATCAAAAGCAGTACGGTCTACTACTAAATCTTTAATTACAGGAAAAGCTTTAGCACGGAAAGGCTCTATATAAATAGTATCTCCGTCCTTAAACTTACGCATATGTAACTGACAAGTAGTAATTCCTCTATCAGGTCCGTGCGCTTCACCATTAATATATAAAGAACACATACCACAAATTCCTTCACGACAATCGTGATCAAATGCGATAGGCTCTCCACCCTCGTTAATTATTTGCTCATTTAATACATCTAACATTTCTAAGAAAGACATATCTGGAGACACCTTACTAAGGCTATAGTCTACCATTTTACCTTCATCGTTGGCTCCATTTTGTCGCCAGATTTTAAGTTTTAAATTCATATCCATGGTCTTTCTTATTTATATGATCTTGTTTTTAACTCAATATCGTTAAACTCTAACTCTTCTTTATGTAAAACTGCATCTGCAGGCTCTCCTTTATATTCCCATGCAGAAACAAAAGCAAAGTTTACATCATCTCTTTTAGCTTCTCCCTTTTGTGGACCTTCAGTTTCAGCAGATTCTTCACGGAAATGACCTCCACAAGATTCTTCTCTTACCAAAGCATCTTTTGCAAACAACTCTCCTAATTCTAAGAAATCTGCTACACGTCCAGCTTTTGCTAACTCTTCATTATAAGTATCTCCCTTTCCTGGAACTTTTACATCTTTCCAGAACTCCTCACGTAAAGCTTTAATTTCAGCCATTGCCTCTGTTAAACCTTGTTTATTACGAGCCATACCTACTTTGTTCCACATAATTTTACCTAAACGTTTGTGGAAATGATCCACAGATTTAGTTCCATTATTATTTACAAAGAAATTGATTTGATCTTTCACTGATTTTTCAGCTTCTTCAAACTCAGGTGAATCTGTTGGAATTGCTCCAGTTCTAATATCATCAGATAAATAATCTCCAATAGTATATGGTAATACAAAATATCCATCTGCTAAACCTTGCATTAATGCAGAAGCTCCCAAACGGTTCGCACCATGATCAGAGAAATTTGCTTCTCCAATACAATAACATCCAGGAATGGTTGTCATTAAATTATAATCTACCCAAGTACCACCCATTGTATAGTGTACGGCTGGGTAAATCTTCATTGGAGTTTCGTAAGGATTCTCATCTTCAATTTTTTCATACATCTGAAATAAGTTTCCGTATTTAGCTTTTACAACCTCTTTACCTAACTTATCTATTTTTTCTGCAGAAGGATTATGATCTCCATGAATTAAAGCTTGTTCCGTTCCATAACGAACAAAAGCAGCAGCAAAATCTAAATAAACAGCTTCTCCTGTCTTATTTACACCAAAACCAGCATCACAACGTTCTTTAGCAGCTCTTGATGCAACATCACGAGGTACTAAGTTTCCAAATGCAGGATATCTTCTTTCTAAATAATAATCTCTGTCTGCTTCTGATAAATCAGTAGGTTTTTTCTTACCTTCTCTAATTGCTTGTGCATCTTCTAATTTAGCAGGAACCCAAATACGTCCATCATTACGTAAAGATTCAGACATCAACGTTAATTTAGACTGATGATCTCCCGAAACTGGAATACATGTTGGGTGAATTTGTGTATAACAAGGATTTGCAAAATACGCTCCTTTTTTATGGATTTTCCATGATGCAGAAACGTTAGAACCCATTGCATTTGTTGATAAGAAAAATACGTTTCCGTAACCCCCTGATGCAATTACAACTGCATGTGCAGAATGTCTTTCAACCTCTCCAGTAACTAAGTTACGAGTAATAATTCCTCTTGCTTTTCCATCAACTAAAACAACATCCATCATTTCATGACGGTTGTACATTTTAATTTTTCCACGACCAATTTGACGGTTCATGGCAGAATAAGCCCCTAATAACAATTGTTGTCCTGTTTGTCCTTTTGCATAAAAAGTACGAGATACTAATACCCCACCAAAAGAACGGTTGTCTAGTAATCCTCCATAATCACGAGCAAAAGGGACACCTTGAGCTACACATTGGTCAATAATATTTGCAGATACCTCAGCCAAACGATATACGTTAGCTTCACGAGCACGGTAATCTCCTCCTTTTACAGTATCGTAAAACAATCTGTAAGTAGAGTCTCCATCTCCTTGGTAATTTTTTGCTGCGTTAATTCCCCCTTGAGCAGCAATAGAGTGCGCTCTACGAGGTGAATCTTGGTATGCAAATGCCTTTACGTTATATCCTAATTCAGCCAAAGTTGCAGCAGCAGAACCTCCTGCCAAACCTGTCCCTACAACAATAACATCAATGTTACGTTTGTTAGCAGGGTTTACTAAATCGATATGATTTTTATAGTCCGTCCATTTATCAGCGATAGGACCTTGTGGTACTTTAGAATCTAATGCCATAGTTAAAATGTCTTAGTGTTGATTAAAATGGTGAAACAAAGCAATAATGATAAATCCTACAGGAATACCAATTGCATAAATTTTTGATGCAGTCTCTAATTTAACAGCACGTTTAGCACTCATTCCACTAGATTGGAATGCAGATTTAAACCCGTGTAACAAGTGTAATGCTAAAAACGCAAAAGCAGCTACATAAGCACCTGTTCTAACTGGAGAGTGAAACTTGTGTACCAATTCACCAAAATATCTATTAGGATCTGTAGGTAAATGTGCAATGTACTTGTGGTTAATTTCTGGAAACCAAAAATCAACAAAATGTAATACAATAAAAGCAAGAATTGCCAATCCAGAATAAATCATGTTTCTACTTACCCAAGTTGAGTTCGCAGCACCATTATTTTTTACATACTTAATATTACGAGCACTTTTATTTTTAGCCTCTAAAACAAACCCCATTACAAAGTGAAATACAACACCCAAAATTAACACTGGTTGTAATGCAAATTGTACCAAAGGATTGGTTCCCATAAAATGAGACAATTGATTAAAAAGGTCCTCGCTGAATAAAGATGTTAAGTTGATTGCAATATGCATAATCAAGAAAAACATCAGGAAAAAAGCCGAAAGGGCCATGGCTACTTTTCTTCCGATAGAAGAAGATAAAAATCCACTCATTAGTTTGAAATTATTTTGTTAATAAACGCTAAACAAATTTAAAGTATTTGATTGATTTTTTTATGATAAACATCATTTTCAACCTTAATTTAGAGAGATTACAAGCTAAAGTTTAAAGAATTATCAAATCTCTAATTTTAATTAAAAATTTCAACACCAAATTCCTCCATTTCTAAGTATTTTTAAAAACCAATCTTCAACTACATTCTTATACTCAAACACCAAAAAGACACTTCAACCAACTACTTTACAATATGTTAGCCATAAATCACGTTTAATTATCTTCTAAAAAACTAAAATTAGATGAAAATTTAACAAATCGTATACATTTTAGGTTAAGCATTCTTTTGCAACATACATTTTTAGCATATTTGCAAATTCAATTTTTGAACAAACTAGAAATTAAAACAATATAAATATGAAAGTAGCAGTAGTAGGAGCTACCGGAATGGTAGGTACGGTAATGTTAAAAGTATTAGCAGAAAGAAATTTTCCTATAACAGAATTAATTCCTGTTGCATCGGCACGTTCTGCAGGTAAACAATTAGAATATAAAGGTAAAAACTACACGGTAGTAACCTTAGAAGATGCTGTTAAAATGAATGCAGATGTTGCTTTATTTTCTGCAGGTGGAGATACTTCTGTAGAATGGGCTCCAAAATTTGCTGCAGCTGGAACTACAGTTGTTGATAATTCTTCTGCATGGAGAATGGATCCTACTAAAAAATTAGTAGTTCCAGAAATTAATGGTGATGTATTAACTGCTGAAGATAAAATTATAGCAAACCCAAACTGTTCTACTATTCAATTAGTAATGGCTTTGGCTCCTTTGCATAAAAAATATAAAATGAAGCGTTTGATAATTTCTACCTATCAATCTGTTTCTGGAACTGGTGTTGCTGCGGTTAGACAATTAGAAAACGAGCAAAACGGAATTACTGACGGTGAGATGGCATACAACTATCCTATTAACCGTAACGCAATTCCACATTGTGATGTTTTTATGGACAACGGATACACTAAAGAAGAAATGAAATTGGTAAAAGAGCCTAAGAAAATTTTAGGTGATGATTCTTTTGCTGTTACTGCAACTGCAGTTCGTATTCCTACTGCTGGTGGTCACTCTGAAGCTGTAAACGTAGAGTTTGCCAACGATTTTGATTTGGCTGAAGTAAGAGCTATTTTAGAAGCTACTCCTGGAGTAATTATACAAGATGATTTGGCAAACAATATTTACCCAATGCCTGCTTTAGCTCATGATAAAGATGAGGTTTTTGTAGGACGTATTCGTAGAGATGAATCTTTACCAAATACACTAAATATGTGGATTGTTGCTGATAACTTGCGTAAAGGTGCTGCCACAAACACGGTACAAATTGCTGAATATTTATTAGCTAAAGGTTTGTTACCTGCATAATAGTTAAGTAAAAAAAATTTATATAAAAACCCCATCAAGATTTTAAATTTTGATGGGGTTTTCTATTTTAGAAGATCCTAAAACTTATGCTTTCATCATTTCTTTAATGGTTTTCACCAACTCTATAGAGGCATCAATTTCTGCTTTACGAATAGCAACAGATTCAATATTAAAACCTATTGGCATATTTTTTTCTTTGGCAAAATTAATCAAATCATTGGCTATGTATTTACAAATACCAATAGATGCATTTAAAATATCTGAAGATACTTTTAACTCATTTTCTAACCAACGTTGAATATCAATACCTAACCATTTAGTAAACTCTAATGTTTTTAAAGAACCTATAGGTGTTAGCGTAAAAATAATTGGTTTTGGTTCGATGTTATTTTCTTTAGTATAAAAAAAATAATCAGACAACATGTCTTTTGCATTGTCTAAATTATAAACACATTGCGATATAAAAAAAGAACATCCGTTTGCTATTTTATTAGACAACCTTATATGTTCATCTCCTTTTATAAAATGACGTTCTGGAATGGTAACTCCACCCATTTTAATAGTAGAGTCCGATTCTTTTTTAATTTTATATGCATCTTGTAAAGACAAATATACGTGCTGCTCTTTTGAAGGTGCTCCTACAAACACCGTTAAATCAATAGAATTTTCATTGTCTACCAACCACTTTTTTAAAGATTCTTTGGTGAACTTACCTACACTTTTATAGATAATTTTAGGAACTTTTAAATCTTTTAAATAGGTATTTGCATATTCATCTGGTGCCCAAGTAGACATAAACGGAAACGGTCTAGGGTTGTTATTTCTAGAAGCCTCATCTTGAATATCGTATAAAATTAAACCATCAATATCTAAACCCTGTAAACGATCCATTTGTCGTTGTGCAATTCCAGCTATTTTTTGGTTATCTGTAGATTTTTTTGGAGGTGTTAATCCATAAAAAAGGTAACCTCCTTCTCTATTTTCTATTTTATCTTTTAATTTTTTTGACTTCATAATTTATTGTATCCAAATGGTTTATTCTCCAATACCTTATTTATAAATCAGGATATTGAACACCTTGTTTATTACAGTCCAAATTGTTGAAAATGGTGATCTAAATGTTTTTGAAATAAGTTACTCCATTCTTTGGCCGTTAACCTTCCAAAAGATCCTGTTAATCGCCCTTCAAAATAATGCTCTCCTTTTTCAAAAGCCCATTGCATATTCTGTAATAAATTTGATTTTTCTTCTTCAAAATTTTTATCATCAACCACTTCATAATAAGCAGCAGTTTTAGCATTTTTAGGGTAAGGCTTGTCTCCTACTATAGTTCTTTTTAAAAAAGTTTTTACAAAAAAATGCATAAACGGCTGTAGCTCTATTCTTACTTTTCCTCTAGAAGTATCGTATGTAAGGTTTAAATGAGCCAACATTTGAGCAGCATTCATTCTACCCCATAACGGCTTAGATTTTGTCGTTAATTTATCTAAGCGTTTTTTATTATTTGCTAAAGTTTCAACTTTAAAAATACTTGGATAAGACATATCAAGGTTTTTTTTGAGCTTGTAAATATAAACTTTATGACAACATCATTACTGCTTTTTGCAAAGCACTTACTAAAACATCTATTTCTTCTTTTGTATTGTAGAAAGCAAAAGAAGCTCTAACGGTTCCAGGAATATCAAAACGAGTCATAATAGGCTGTGTACAATGGTGACCTGTTCTTACTGCTACTCCTAATTTATCTACAATAGTTCCTACATCAAAAGGATGCAAATTTCCAATATTAAAAGAAATTACACTCGCTTTATTTTTTGCAGTTCCATAAATTTTTAAACCAGGTATTTTACTTAATTGTTCTGTTCCATATTCTAAAAGCTCATGTTCATAAGCTTCAATATTTTCTAAACCAATTTTATTGATGTAATCTATGGCGGTTCCAAATGCAATTACATCTGCTATATTAGGAGTTCCAGCTTCAAACTTATGAGGCAATTCTGCATAGGTAGTTTTTTCAAAAGAACAATCTTTAATCATTTCACCTCCACCGTGGTAGGGTGGTAATTGGTTTAAAATAGTTTCTTTACCATATAAAAATCCTATTCCTGTAGGTCCACACATTTTATGAGCAGAACACGTAAAAAAGTCACAATTTAAAGCCTGTAAGTCAATTCTTAAATGCGGACAAGATTGTGCTCCATCTATTAACACCCAAGCTCCTACTTTGTGTGCTTTTTCTATAATTTCTTCTACAGGGTTTAGTGTTCCCAATGCATTAGAAATATGATTTACAGCTACAATTTTTGTGTTTTCTGTTAACAACTCATCATACACATCCATTAGCAACTCACCTTTATCATTCATAGGAATTACTTTTAGTGTAGCTCCTGTTCTCTCGCACAACAATTGCCAAGGAACAATGTTTGAGTGATGTTCTAAAGCAGAAATAATAATTTCATCTGTACTTTTTACCAAAGAGGTTAAAGTGCTAGCTACTAAATTAATTCCTTCGGTAGTTCCACGAGTAAAAATGATTTCGTGTTCGTGAGTAGGATTAAAATGTGCTTTTAATTTACGTCTAGTAGCTTCAAATTCATCTGTAGCTAATTGACTTAAAGTATGTACACCTCTGTGAACATTAGAGTTTATAGTGGTATAATAATTTGTAATTGCATCTATCACCTCTTGTGGTTTTTGACTGGTAGCACCATTGTCAAAATACACTAAAGGTTTTCCGTTTACTTGTTGTTGTAAAATTGGAAAATCTGCTCTTACTTTATCAATATGTATCATAGATATAAATCTTTGTAACAAAGGTACTTTTTTAAGTCCTAAACTTAAAAACCTCAACCAACTCTTTTAGTTATGTACTCATTATAAATTAGTAACTTGTTTAAAAAAGTTTTTAAAATGAAAATCTTAAAAATGACAGGAATTGGTCTTCTTTTAATTATTGTAATCGTTTTTGCATTTAATTATTCAAAACTTAAATTGATATCTGGATTTACAGCAAAAAACATGGCTAGTAGTTATTTTTTAGCACATAGAAATGTTGACTACACTAATAAAACAGACAACCATGGTCCTTTAACTAAACTTGCCACTACTGTTGTTGACAAAACATATAACTCCTCTTTAGCCACCGTACTAGGAATGTCTTCTAAAAAAGCTGTTTACAGAAAAGGAGTAGGTGCTGTATTGATTCATTCTGATAAAGATTTCACCAAAGATTATTTAGTACCAAATCGAAATTTAACCCCAATTAACAAACCTTATCCTTACGGAAATTTAGCTCCAGAAAAACACATATTTTCTAATATAGATACAAAAACTTTAGACAGTTTAACAAGTAATTGTTTTGTAGAGAATCATCCAGACGGAATAAAACAAACCCGATCTATTTTAGTGCTTTACAAAGGAAAAATTATTTCAGAAAAATATGCCTCTGGTTTTGATGAAAACTCTCTTTTGCAAGGTTGGTCCATCACCAAAAGCTTACTAACTACTTGTTTTGGAGTTTTAGAAAACAAGAATTTATTTGATATTAATAAACCTATTACCGATTTTCCTGATTGGTTACAAGATGACAGAAAGAAGATTACAACCAATCATTTATTAAGAATGGAAAGTGGATTGGAGTGGAAAGAAAACTATAAGACAATTTGCGATGTGACCCAAATGCTTTTTGATGATGTTGACCTTACCAAAAGGCCTTTAAGCAAAACATTAGAATATCCTATAGAAACCATGTTTAACTACTCTTCTGGAACCAGTAATATTTTATCTGCTTTGTTAAAAAAACAATTTGCATCAGAACAATCATATATGGATTTTCCATACAAAGAGTTAATTGATAAAATAGGAATGCATTCTATGGTTTTAGAAACGGATTTAAAAAATAATTATGTAGCATCATCTTACAGCTGGGCAACCACTAGAGATTGGGCTAAATTTGGGCAATTAATGCTAGACAAAGGAATCTGGAATAACGAACAAATTTTACATCCAAACTGGATAAAATACATTAGCACCCCCAACAAAACATCTAAAGGTGAATATGGAGGACAATGGTGGTTAAACAAAGGGAATTTTATGCCCAATGTTCCTGCAGATTGTTTTTATGCAGATGGTTACCAAGGACAACGTATTTTTGTAATTCCTTCTAAAGATTTGGTAATTGTTCGTTTTGGAGTTACACAATTAGGAAGAGTTGGGTTTTATCCTTTATTTGATAAATTAATTGGTAATATTTGCAAGACAATTAAATAAATGAAACCATCAAAACAAAACAATATTGTATCTGACTGTCTACTAGAAGTAGGTTCGCTTTTAATGGGATCTGGTGCCAGCACCAATAGAATAAAAGTAACTATAGAAAGAATTGCAGAAACCTTAGGTTACGAAACCGAAATATTAGTCACTCATAAAACCGTATTACTTCTTTTAAAAAATAAAAAAACAGAGAAAGTTTTTAATCGATTTAAAAAAACTGCCCCACATGGTGCCAACTTTAAATTGGTATCTGGTATTAGTAGAATGAGCTGGAGAGTTGTAGAAGAGAACTGGAATACAGATCAGGTAAATCAAGAAATTAAGCGTTTGCAAACAGCTACAAGATATCCTTTTTTACTAACACTATTTATGGTAAGTATGGCTGATGCTGCTTTTTGCAGACTGTTTGGTGGTGCCTATGTAGATATGGCGATTGCTTTTACGGCAACCTGTGTTGCTTTTTATGTGAGACACCTTTTATTAAAAAATCAATTCAATTTTTATTTGTGTACCACTATCGTATCGTTTACAGCTTGTTTTATTTCTGGACTTGCTGTTTATTTACAATTTGGTGTACATCCTAATTTAGCCTTTGCTACTTGTGTGTTATTTTTAATTCCAGGAATTCCGTTAATCAACTCTTTTACAGACTTAATTGATGGCAACGTAACCAATGGGTTGGTAAGAGGTATCAATGCAATGTTAATTGCATTTTCTATAGCCTTAGGAATGTTAGGAACACTATATATTTATAATTTTTAAGATGATACATCAACTAGAAATGGCCATATGGCTAGCCGTAGCATCTCTTGGATTTGCTGTTTTATTTAATGTTCCTAAAAGAACTTTAGTTGTAATTGCATTACTTAGTTCTTTAGGAGGTTCTTGTAAACTAATTTTAATCAATTATAACATTCATATTGTAATTGCTACTTTTTTTGGGGCTTTACTTATTGGATTGTTAAGCATTCCTGCTGCGCACAATAAGCATACACCACCGTTGGTTTTTTCTATACCTGCTGTAATCCCTATGATTCCTGGTGCTTTTGCCTATAAAGCTATGTTGGGGTTTATAAAACTTACCGAAAACACTAGTCAAACAGCCTATGATATTGCTTTAAACGAAACGATTAGTAATGGAATAATAGCAGCCTTTATCTTGTTAGCTCTTACGGCTGGAGTTTCTTTCCCTATGCTTATTAGTAGAAAAGAATCTATAAAAACAATGAAACTAAAGTAATCCTCTATTTTTTAACCAACAAAACCTGTTCTTTTTCCAACACTAGGTAGCCTTCATCGTAACAATAAAAATATTGATTGCCTGTTTTGGTCGTATAAATTGATGTAAAAAGGTTAAAGTAAAATCCTTTTTCATCTAAAACAGTTTTAGACACTTTTGTTTTTCCGGTTGTATTTAACTCACACAGTATTTTATAATTCTTTTTAAGTGCATTGTTAATATTCCTAACCAAGCTTTTGTTCCCTACCTCTAACTTATTGTTAAACGCATTTCTACAATGATCGTTGCAAAACTTTTTGTCTGATCTTCCTATCACTTTTTCTCCACACTCTAAACACTCTTTTACTTCCATAATTTTTAATTATATATCAAATATACAAAACCGATTGTAAACGACTACAACCGTTTACATCCGAAAACAACTACTTAGCAACCGATTAAAACTTTGATCACTTCTCATCTTTGCACTGTTGAATACCAACAATTATAAATCTTTTAAAAAAAACGTTATGAGTAATTTAAGAAACAAAGTACAGTTAATTGGACATTTAGGTGCAGCACCTACTATGAAAACATTTGGTAAAGATCAAAAAGTAGCGAATTTTTCTTTGGCCACTAAAGAAACATTTTACACCAAAGACGGAGAGCGTAAAGAGGATACACAATGGCATAATTTGGTTTGTTGGAACAAAACTGCAGAAATTGCCAATCAATATTTAGACAAAGGAAGTCAGATTGCTATTGAGGGAAAAATATCTACTGATGAATGGGAAGACAAAGATGGAAACAAACGCTATACTACCAAAATTATGGTTAGTGAATTGATGATGTTAGGGAGTAAGTAGGAACTACTATAAACAAAAAACGCTTTGATTATATATAAATCAAAGCGTTTTTTATGATGTTTAGAAACGTTTACATTAAGTCAAACCCAATGTCTTTTCTATAATTCATTTTATCAAACTTAATTTTATCAATTGTTTTGTATGATTTTGCCAATGCAGAAGGAATATCATCACCAAAAGAAGTAACCGCCAATACACGACCTCCGTTAGTTACTATATTTCCGTCTTTTAATGTTGTACCTGCATGGTAAACAATAGAATCTTGTTCGTTTTCTGTTCCTGTGATCACATATCCTTTGTCATACGCTTCAGGATATCCACCAGCAACTACAACTACTGTAGTAGCCGTTCTAGGATCTACCTCATAAGATTTAGAAGCTAATGTTTGATTACCAACTCCTTCAAATAAATCTAACAAGTCCGAAGTAATACGTGGCAACACCGCTTCTGTTTCTGGATCTCCCATACGCACGTTGTACTCAATTACAAACGGCTCTCCATCGATATTCATTAATCCAATAAAAATGAAACCTCTGTAATCTATTCCATCTTTTTGCAAACCATCAACGGTTGGTTTTACTACTTTTTCTTCTACTTTGGCTAAAAAAGCATCATCTGCAAAAGGGACTGGAGAAATAGCTCCCATACCTCCTGTATTTAATCCTGTATCTCCTTCTCCAATTCTTTTGTAATCTTTAGCAGATGGTAAAACTTTATAATCTTTTCCGTCTGTTAATACAAAAACAGACAATTCAATTCCGTCTAAATACTCTTCTATGACTACTTTAGAAGATGCTGCACCAAATTTTTCATTGGTTAACATATCTGCTAATTCATCTTTAGCTTCTTGTAGGTTGTCTATAATTAAAACTCCTTTTCCAGCAGCCAATCCATCTGCTTTTAACACAAACGGTGGTTTTAAAGTTTCTAAAAATGCTTGTCCTTCTGTTACTGTTTCTTTGGTAAAAGCTTGGTATTTTGCTGTAGGAACTCCATGCTTAAACATAAACTTTTTAGAAAATTCTTTAGAACCTTCTAACTCAGCACCATCTTTTTTAGGTCCAATAACAGGAATACCTTTTAAGTCATTGTCTGCCAAAAAGAAATCGTGAACACCTGCAACTAAAGGAGCTTCAGGTCCCACCACTACCATTTCAATATTGTTTTCTAAAACCGTTTTTTTTACGGCAGCAAAATCTGTAGGATCTATAGCAACATTGGTAGCAATACTAGCAGTACCTGCATTTCCAGGTGCTATAAACAATTTTGATAATTTTTTACTTTCTGCTAATTTTTTTGCAAATGCGTGTTCTCTACCTCCAGAACCTAAAATAAGAATATTCATCTTTTATTTACCTTTTCCTTTTATTACTACCAATACGGTTAGTAATATTATTTTAATATCAGTCCACAAAGATAAGTTATCTAAATAAACTAAATCGTACCGAGCTCTAATTTTCATTTGAGCAAATGTATCTGCATATCCAAAACGAATTTGCCCTAACGAAGTAATCCCTGGTCTTAATCTTTGTAAGCAAGAATACGTTGGTATTTCTTTAAGAATATTATCTAAAAACTCTTGTCTTTCGGGTCTTGGTCCCACAACACTCATGTCTCCTTTTAAAACATTTAAAAACTGAGGAAATTCATCAATTCTATATTTACGAAGTATTTTTCCTAGTTTGGTAATTCTGTGAGTTTCTTCATCGGACAACAATGGATCGTTTACAGGAGGAAAACCTTTCATAGTTCTAAACTTATATATATTAAACAATTTTCCTTTTCGCCCTACTCTTTTCTGAAAAAAGAAAGGTTTTTCACCTGTTGTTGCAAAAATTAAAACAGCAACAATTGGAACCAACCAACTTAACACGGTGATTAGAATAATAAAAGAAAACAGAATATCGAATATTCGTTTAAACATGAATTTGTTAACTATTAAATATTTGTTCAATAATGGCCTCGGTAATAGCGTATGTTGGAACAACTCCTTTCATACCCAAACCTCCAGATGCTAATGTACTTCCGGAATGCAATGGATTGTCGGATGCGTAATAGGCATATCTTACTTTTACATTTTTGGAAATATGATTTCTTATTTTTGAAGCTATTTGAATAGCTTTTTGGTAATGTGCACCTTCCATTTCTAACCCTATAGATTCCCAAGTAGTACTTTTAAAATAATTAAGGATGAACTTATTTTGTAATGAAGTTCCTAACACTGTAATCATATTCCCTGTAAAAGTTTTCAAATTTAATTTTTTGAATTGATTTTCATCTAATTCATTGATAAAAAAATAATTATCTGCTGTTCCCTCAGAAATATGAGCTGTTGGAATCATAATATCTCCTTTATCTCCGTACAGAATCCCTGCTTTTCCCATGATAGAAATAGATTGTACATCTAGCTTTATGACCTCTTCTTCTTTGTGATTGTAAGGTTTTAACAATTCATCCATAGTTTCGTATGCTTGTTCTCCAAAAGCATAATCCATTACAACTACTACAGGAGCTTTTTCATGTTTAGAAAAATAACTAACGTCTATAATTTGAACATCTATATTAGCTCCAGAGCTATCATCTACCTCTGTAAGACCATTTTTTAAAGCATATTCTATAACTTGTTTTCTTTCTTTTGTAGCTGTTACATTACTTAGCTTTTTATACAATTCAAAATTATTATTTCCTTTGTATTTTAAAGCTTCTTTTGCATATAAAACATTTAAAACCGAGTGCATATTAGAACTTATAATGTGTATAGGTCTGTTGAGCATCCCTTTGTTGTACAGCACATTTTTTATGTTTTTTGCCCAAATAGTTCCGTACACATGTTTTCCTACTTGATCTATTAAAGCATCGCTAAAACGAATCAATCTATATTCATTATCAATCCTTTCTTTAGCTGCTAAATTCCCCAACCAATAAATAATATCAAAAAACCTATCTTGATTTTTTTCTGTAGAAAGTTCGTAATATATTGTTTTAACCTCATCAAAACCTCTACCTAATAAATTAGATAAATACACAAATAACACTCCTCTGTCTTCTTGAGAAATTTCTTCTTCGGACAGTACTAAAGCTTCTAATTTTTCCCATTCGTGGGACACTTCTGATTTGTACCCAACAAACATTCTATTTAATAGTTTATGAGACTCTAAATACATAAATGTTAAATGGGTAAGCACATCATAAATATCGGAACGACCTCGGGTAATTTCAATATTCATTTGTTCCTTATCAATTCTATAACAATTACGTCTTCTTTTAGGCGGAACTATTTTATGAAAATGAGCCTCGTCTAGTCCTTCTGTAGCTGTAAGATTTATAAAACGACAGGTTTCTATGCCTTTAGGTAACCTATCTAAAACATATAGCAATCCTTGTAGTTCAAACTTTTTAGGGTCGGCTATAGAACCATATATTTCTGGTTGTAATTCTAAAAGTGCGTTTCTTAACGATTGACCAGATAAGCCCATTGGCTTGTAGTGGCCTCTATTAAACAAATGCAACATGGTAATGTACATTGTTTCTATAGCTCTTTTAGATTTTTGTGCGTGTAATTTTTCTTGTCTGTCCATATGCGCTATGGAAGGTAACAATTCTAATTAAGAATTAGAAGAAGGTGTTAAAGATTTAAACTTTAAGAACAGTTTTTTTAACTTAGACTCCACCTGTAGATAGTTTGGCATTTTAGGTTGCATGTAAATAAACATGATATTATAAACTGCATCTTGATTCTCAAAAAACTCATGTTGATGTAATCTATAAGCTTCTCTTAGCAATCTTTTGATTTTATTTCTGTGTACAGCAAGTTTAAAATTTCTTTTAGGTACAGAAAATGCAACTTTTGTAATTTGTTCTTGATCTTTGGGAACAGGTAAATAAATCATTTTTATAGGAAATTCCTTTACAGATTGTCCTTCTATAAACAATTGTGCTATTGCTTTTCTACTCTTTAATTTTTGATTTTTACCTAACGTGAATTTCATACGCTGCAAAAATAAGCAAACAATAGGCTACAAACCTTCTTTTAAAAAGAATATGCTACTGCAGCTACCAAATTTCTTCCGGGAGCGCTAATAGAAGAACCAAATTCTTTGTAATGAATATCAAAAATGTTTTGTAATTGAAGTTGAAGTTTTAAATAATTTGTAATTCTATAATTAGAACTTAAACCTACTATTTGCCAGGCTGGAGTTCCTTCTTCATTAGGTGTTTCATCTAAATTATCTATTCCCTCAATTATATTATAATCACTTAATTTTTTAGCTAAAGACATTCTGTAATTAAGAATAACATCATATTTTGATTTGTACCAACCTAACGATGCATTGCTAAACATTGGAGGAATAGATGATAATGGCTGATGCGTATCATAAGATTTTCCTTGGGTATAAGTAATACTCATATGACACTTTAGATGGTTTGCAATTTCAGCTTGCATTCCAAAGGTTCCTCCATAAATATAGGCTTGTCCTTGATTGGTATTTGCTAAAATCGCTTCGTTTTCAAACACGTCTCCATCGTAATTAATTGTGGTTCCAAATTCTGATGATGTAGCTCTTGCTATATAATTATCTAATAAGGTATAATAAGTGTTGATATTTAATTTTAATCGTTTGTCAAACAAACATTTATCGTAACCAGCCTCTAAACTATACAAGTGTTCTGGTTTTAATTTTGTATTGGGAACTGTTAGTTTTCCTGATTTTGATCTTATTTTACCAACATCGTCAACATTAGGTGCTCTAAACCCTTTGGATAAAACAACACTTATTTTATCGTTATTTTTAGGTCTGTGAATGTAGCCTATAGAACCCGTTAAAGCTGTGTTTTGTAATTTAATAGCATTATCTGGAATGGCTATAGCTACATTGTTATTCCAATTTGCTTTTAACAACGTATTGGTTAATCTAACCCCTAGGTTTAACGTGTTTTTTTTGTCTAATAATTGTCTATAAGATGTATATATTGCTGCACTACTATAGGTACTTCCTCCATCAGGATAACGAGTATCCGCATTAAAATTTGATTGAACCCCTAGAATTTTATTGCCATTAACCGCTAGTGTTTCTCCTTTTGCTGTTGAATTTACATCATTGTGAACCAACTCTATTCCATAAAACAATTTTCTATTTCCGTCTTTTGTTAATAGTTTGTAAAAATCACTATTTAAAGAATAAACATCTACTGCTTCAAACCTAGATGTTCTGTCTAAAGAATTCATTTGTCTGTTAATTCTAGACTCTAAAATATTTTGATAAGCCAGTGTAATACTTCCATTTTGCAGCAAAGATTTATAATCTTTAAATTTCGTTTGAGCTGAAACTAAAACACGTTGCTGTGGTCCATAATACCATTCAGCAAACTTTAAATCCCCTCCTTTTTCATCATTTAATTTTCCAAAATTTGGAATGTCACTAGATTTGCTAAACTGACCATTTAAAACAACATCAATAGCATCGTTAATAGGTAATTTAAATTTTTGTAAAATATCTAACTGATGATATCCTGTGTTTTTCTGAATGTTTGGATTCTTGTTTTCAGAACTTGTTGGATAATATTTATTATCTGTGTTTTGCGAATATTTATAAACTTTTCCCCAATCATCATACCCATGAGTTCTGTTTTTTCCCATTTTTAAATCGTCAAAACTACTATAAGAAATATTGGAAAAAGAAGCCCATTTTTTATGAGAAGATGAAGATGAAAAAGCAACCGTTTGTTCATTATTTACAGTACTGTGTCTGTAAAAAACTTCATTTTTATTGTACAATTTAGTGCTATAATTTAAGCTTTTTGTGTAATAATGAATCACACCTCCCAAAGCATCAGAACCATACGCTACAGAGGTAGGTCCAAAAACAACCTCAGCTCTTTCTATAGCAAACGGACTTACTGTTATTGAATTTTGTAAGTGACCATTTCTATAAATAGCATTGTTCATTCTAACACCATCTACCACCAAAAGTACTCTGTTAGATTCCATACCTCTAATTACCGGAGATCCCCCACCAAACTGAGATTTTTGCACCCTAACCCCGGGTGTATTTGCCAACATATCTGCAGATGTTTGTGGTGATAAATTCTCTATTTCTTTTTTGGTTATAATTTCTATTTTCTCGGGAATTCTTTGTTTTTTTTCGGCAACTCTAGCTACCGAAAGCACAACACTTTGCAAACCTTCATACCTAGGTTTTAACAAAATTTCTTTATCAATATCTTGTCCCAATACCGTTAGCTCACAATAATCTTTATGTTTAAAAATAAATGTTGATGTTGCGTTTTTTAAAGAAACTTGTACCTCTCCACTGGCATTAGATATTTTAGTTTTTTGATTGTCTACATCAAACACTTCTACCCCCTCTATTCTTTCTTGAGTATAAGAATCTATTACTCTAATTTTTTGCGAAAATGAGCTAATAGAAATTAACAAAAAGGCTACTAAAATTCTAAACATTATTCCAATACTTTTGATAAGATATCTAAAGATTTTGGTCTTCGAAAAGAGACCATATGAAGTTGGTAATATTTTAACCAAAGATCTAAAATAATGGTTCTTTGATTTTTATTAAACAACGTCTTGTTTAATCTATCAAATTTTATGCCTAATGCTTTGTTAAAAAGATCTAGTTGCTCTCCTTGAATTACGTTTGCTCCTTGATGATTTACGTATTTACCCTCTAACAAATCAAAAAACAAACTACTTTCTTTGTTTGTTTCATCTGGATAAAACCCAAGAGATTTTGTTAATTCTATGATAAATTTTAAATGAAAATTGGCTACTTGATCGTGGTAATCTAACCAAACGATTGCGTTTTCTAAAAAATCAAACAACACATCATTTTCTCCTTCTTCTTCTTTTAATACTGTTGTTAAAAATTCGGATAGAAAAAAAACAATTGACTGTTTTAATAGGTCGACATGCAGCGTTTTAAAAGGATGTAAAATTTTGGCTTCGCTAATTCTATTTAAACTTCCTTTGTTGTTATGAGAAGCATTAATTTGTAATATGGATAAAGGAAAAAACTGAGATTTATTTATTTTTGCTTTCTTTTTGCTTAAAATTCCTTGAAGCAAATACGTTTTAATTCCTTCTGTATACGTATAACACTTTACAATTAAACTAGTGTCCCCATACTTTACAGAGCTTATTACAATTGCTTTTGTGGCTACTTGCATTAATTTACGATGGCAATTTTTGTGGTTGTATTTTCTGTTCCATCAGCATTAGATAATAAAACAATATAAATACCTGAGGCCACGGAATTTCCTCTTAAATTTTTTTTATTCCAAACTATTCTACCTCCTTGAGAATCTCCGCTATCTGATACATTTGTTTCAAAAACCAACCTTCCGGAAACATCCATAATTTTCACATTGGTTCCATCAGGAATTCCGTTACCGTCTTTGGCTACAATAGTAATTTTTTCATGACCAACTTGGTTTCTAATCGCAGGATTAGGATAAGCAATAACAGAGGTAATACTAGTTCCAAAAGGTTCTGAGTTATTAGTATATACTAAAACTCCTTTATCTGTTACCATATAAATTGAACCAGTATCTTCATCCAACTCTAAATCAATAACATTGTCTGATAACAATGGAGAATTGGTTATATTAAAAATATTAAATGTAGTTTGTCCATCAGATGATACATTAAAAATACCCGCTCCATCTGTCGCAATCCATTTACTACCGGCTTTATCTATAATAATATCATTTATTTTTGTGTTTCCTAGCAATTCACTAGGAACCCCAGATTCTTCTATAATAATTTTACTTGCTGCACCTTTTGTTTTACTATATAAATTTTCATAATCGTCAAAAACAAGCAAACCAATATCTGTTCCTATCCAAACCTTATCATTGTTATCAACAACAACTGCTCTAACCATTTTTGATGGTAAATTCCCACTGTCACTTAGCTCATTAATAGCTGTAATTTTATTATCAGAATTATCTATAGATAAATTTTGATCGTATGTTTCTTTAAAAACATATAATCCGTTGGCAGACGTACCCGCAAAAATATTTCCGTCGTTATGCACATACATATTATTCATTCTAACATCTAATCTATTTGCATAAGAAGAGTAATCTATTAAAGCTTCCCAAGTTTCACTTTTAAAATTATAGCTGCTAAAGTTTTTATTTTCTTTAGCGTAAGTGTTAGGCACCCATAGTTTATCATTATTGTCTATAATTAGATAAGGTATAATAGGCTCTGAAGTTGCACCAGAACCTGCAAGTCCATTGTCTGTTGTTTTATCTGTCCATTTATCTGTTGTTTTCCATAGTTTAGACTTTTCATCAAATGACAATACATTTACACCATTAAAATAAGATGCAAGGTATATTTTTGAGGAATCAAAAGGGTTTACTTCTATTTTAATTATATCACGAGCATTGAACTCTGAATAAGGAATGGAATACCATTGATTGTTATAAAAACCCGATATTCCTACTGTTTTTCCTCCAAAGTTATAGATATTGTTATAGCTTCCGTAGGAAATCCATAAATCTCCTTTTCTGGCTGTTATAGAAAAAGTATCATTCCTACTAGGTCCTTCAGGGTGAATTTCGGTATATAGATTATTATCTGATATTTTTGTTGATAAAATACCATTAGTTGTTGTTGCAACGTAAAAATTATTTTTATCATATAGAGTTTTACTCGCAGTAAACGTATGACTTAAGGATTGACTGAAATCTAATTCCGTTAAAGCATTAAAATCATTTATAGTATATATTTTAATTCTTTTAGAACTACTAACTGTTATTTGATTTACAGTATCTGTTTTATCTAAATTAATAATTGTTTCAGGAAAACTTATACTGTTATCATTGGGGGAGTTTATATTTCTAACCACATTTTCTTTATAAAAATAAAGAGCAGTGTCTACCATTAAAAGACCAGTAATATTTCCTGTACTAATTTGTGTCCAATTTGAAAACTTATTAGGGCTAACTTGCGATGTTTTTGATACATTAATGCTATATAGTCCGTCAATAGTGGCAGCGTATAAATTGTCATTATACACACTTACAGCATTTACCTCTAGTGGAGATTCTGAATTAGACAATTTATACGAATCTCCAAATTCTTTATTTTCTATATCAAACTCTAAAATTCCAAAGCTACCATAAACGTATGTTTTATCTCCATCATTATAAAAACCGTTAACCTTTTTATTAACTAAAATTATGTTTTGATTAATTCCTGTTACAGGATATACATCTTGGTTTGTATCCAATATATCAATCAAACCATTTTCATAACCAATAAAAACACTTTCTGAATTCTCGTCAAAAAACACTGTTGAAGTTTTAGCTCCTGACAAACCATTAATAGATGATTTTTTTTGAATTTCTTGGTTTTTAAGATTGTAAATAAACATTGCGTTTTCGGTAACAGCGTATATAATATCTGTTTGAATTACAAAATCTATAATTTCGTTATAAGAAAATAAATCTTCCCATTGACTAGAGTAGTCTTTTTGTGCTATTAAATTTATACTCCAAAATAAAATTAATATACTTATTACTTTCTTCATTACTTATCTTCTTGTATTGTTAAAAAACTATCCAAAACCCTTTCTCCAATTTCGTATAGTAATATATCTGGTGCTTCGTCTAAAATTATTTTTTCATCAAAACAATGATTGTATACAAATACAACCTCTTTAAAAGTTGCTCTAAAGTAATGTATTAAAGAACTTGAAAAAGAATCTCTTAATAAAAGTATTTTTTGTTGATTAAGTGCATTTGGATTTATATACCTTTTTTCATACGAGTCTTTGCTTAACCTATGATAATAAGGGACTTTTATTTTTTTAACTCCTTTTTTACCTATATTATTTTTTAAGATAACTTCTGGTCTTATTTCTTTTTCATTTTCGTTTAAAATACCACTAATGTCTCCAACTTTTGATCCATTATAAGTTATTGATAAAATATCACTATTTGTTAAACTTTTAAGGTTTTTATTATTCACCTTAATCATTTCCATCATTTTTAAGTACCCTTCAAAAGCCCCTATGTGATTCCAATGTGTGTCTTTTTTAAAATATATTTGATTCTTTTTTTTTGCCTTATTTAAACTAGCTCTCAAATCTATTGTAGCAGGATAAATTTCTATAAATTGATCTAGTTTTGTTTTGTTTTGCTTTATTTTATAAGGTAAATACTCTTTATAAATTGTGTGTTTTCCTGGCACGACACATATATACAATTGTATATTTTTAGTTGTACACCAACTTTTAATAATGTTTAAATTTTTATTTATTTTATAAATTTCTTCTTTATTAAAAACCAACTCTCCTTTGGCTTCAGAAAAAGCATCATTATAATTATTTCCTAAAAACAACCAATTTTCTTTACCATATATTACTTTATTGTTACTAGGACTTTCGTTTAAAGGATCACTTATTTTATTCTTATATAAGTTATACAATATGAATTTTGTTCCGTAATTATCTTTATAAAAATTCTTTAAGTCTATTATAGTTTTTTTTATATCTCGTAACGAACTTACATTGAATGATGTTAACTCTCTATTTTCATCTTTTTTAAAAGAATCTTCAAAACTTGTAAACATAAGAACTGTTGGAGCTAGCAACATTAACATAAAACAAGAAATAAGTACAATTTTACCTTTCATTTTTAAAATTTAAAGTAAATAAATGGATTATAAGCTCCTATAGCTATATATGTATAACAAACTAACAACATTACTGTTATTGTAACAATTCTAAGTACGGATATAATTTCCTGTTTATTTATTAATTTCTTTATAAGAATTTTTAATTTTTTATAAAGTGGAAACGAAAATAAAAGTGAAAAAATAAAAGCAACTATCGTCTCATATCTAAACGAAAAACGAATCAAATTAAAATCTTCTAATGGCTTATAAACAAACATTTGTTCTATATAATTTATAGCATGAGTAATATTATTGGCTCTAAATATTACCAACCCTAAAATTACTACTAAAATTACATAAATATGTCTAATTTTTTTAGGTACAAAGTTTAAAACCCCTTGCCTTTCTAATAACAAAAACACTCCATGCCAAAGTCCCCATATTAGAAAATTCCAAGCTGCTCCGTGCCAAAGTCCAGTAACACCAAAAACAACTAACAAATTAAATAATACTCTATTTTTGCTTTTTCTATTTCCACCCATAGATATGTATACATAATCTCTAAACCATGTAGACATTGTTATATGCCATCTTCTCCAAAAATCTCTTATAGAATTTGCTATGTAGGGATAGTTAAAGTTTTCTGGAAAATCAAATCCAAAAATCTTCCCCAAACCAATAGCCATATCTGCATATCCAGAAACATCATAATAAACATATAACGTGTAACAAATAATACCTATCCAACTAAATAATGTACCATAACCCTCTTGAGTTTCAAATGCTATATTGGCTACTAGAACTAAATTATTTGCAATAAATAGTTTTTTAAAAAGCCCCTTAACAAACCTTTCTATTCCGTAAGAAAACCTTGAAATTGATACATTTTTATTTTTTAATTGTTCCTGAATCTCTTCATATCGAACAATAGGGCCTGCAACTAATTGAGGAAATAATGTAACATAGGTAATAAAGTCCAAAAAGCTATAACATGCTTTTACTTTTCCTCTGTAAACATCAATAGTATAAGACATCGTTTGAAAAGTAAAAAAACTAATACCTAAAGGCATTAAAACATTCATTGGTTTTAAACTTACAGAAGCCCCCGTAAAACTTAACATCTCATTCAGGTTTTGAATGATGAAATTTGAATATTTAAAATAAATAAGTATTCCTAAATTAAAAAACACAGAAAAATATAAGCCCAATTTTCTGTGTTTTTTATCTATTAAAATTCCTGAAATATAATCAACAAAAGAAGATACTATTAATAATAAAACCATCTTTCTTTCACCCCAAGCGTAAAATGCCAAGCTAAAAATTAATAAAATAATATTTTTTAATTTTTTAGGTACTAAGTAGAATAGCAGTATTGCCAAAGGCAAAAAAAGAAACAAAAAAATAGGATCGCTAAAAAGCATTAATAGTATTTTTGATACACAAATATACCTAAACAGTAATAAAAGATTACCAATGAATTACAAAGAAATAGAACGTAAATTTTTAGTAAACAATCTTGACTTTATAAAAGAGAGTTTTGATAACAACAGAATTGAACAAGGGTATTTAAATTCTCACAAACAAAGAGCTGTTAGAGTTAGAATAAAAAATGAGCAAGGATATTTAACCATTAAAGGAGAATCTAACCAAGCAGGAACTACCAGGTTTGAATGGGAAAAAGAAATACCTGTATCAGAAGCTACTCAATTGTTAGGAATTTGTGAATCCGGTGTTATTCGTAAAACTAGATATTTAGTAAAAAACAATCAGCATACGTATGAAGTTGATGTTTTTGATGGAGATAACAAAGGATTAATTGTTGCCGAAATTGAATTAAGTAGTGAAAACGAAATTTTTACAAAACCAAGCTGGCTAGGTGATGAGGTTACAGGTCAGGTAAAATACTACAACTCTCAACTAAGTAAAAACCCCTTTAAAAACTGGTAAATTACTTTATTGTGTGATAGTAAATGGTAATAAAGTGACACAGGCTCCCTAACAGAACTAGTATATGAAAAATTGCATGGTTGTATTTTATTTTATTCGACGCAAAAAAAAAGGCACCAACAGAATAAAAAATCCCACCAAATAGCAGCCACCTTTGTCCCCAAAGAGGTAAATTTTGCATTAAGGGTTTTAGAAAAAAAAGAATCAACCATCCCATTATTAAATAAGATAAGACCGACAGTAACTTATATTTACCAATAAAGTAGATTTTATAAACAACCCCCAATATAGCTACTGTCCAAGAAACACCAAACACAAGCCAACCTAACTTTCCGTTTAACACTATTAAACAAATTGGTGCATAAGACCCTGCTATTAATACATAAATAGCTGAATGATCTAAAATATTTAAATAGTAACGTATTTTTCTGTTCACCGCACTATGGTATAAAGTAGATGCTGCATATAACAACATCATACTAATTCCGTAAACAGCATAACTTATAATTGTGTTGGTGTCTTTAGACACAATGGCCTTATACATTAAAAAAGGAAATACAAAAAGACTTAAAAAAAAACCAATTGCATGGGACCATACATTCCATTTTTCCTCAACTTCTTCGTAATATTTCACTTTAAAGTCCATTATTTATATTTTACTCTATAATTTACAAAAAAACAGACCAATTAACTACTGTTATATTCTGTATTTACTAAATAAACTACAGCGTATCATCGCTTATTTTTAATGAAAGTGTACTTTTGTGCAAAACATTATTTTTTTAAGAATATGGCAAGAATTTTAACAGGTGTACAAAGTACAGGAACTCCACATTTAGGAAACTTATTAGGAGCAATTATACCAGCTATAGAAATGGCAAATAATCCTGTAAATGAATCCTTTTTGTTTATAGCAGACATGCATTCATTAACCCAAATAAAAGACGGAAAAACATTAAAAGAAAACACATATAGTACTGCGGCTGCTTGGTTGGCATTTGGTTTAGACATAAACAAAACTGTTTTTTACCGTCAAAGCTCTGTACCACAAACTACTGAACTTACTTGGTATTTAAACTGTTTTTTTCCCTATCAAAGATTAACGCTTGCACATTCTTTTAAAGACAAAGCAGACAGATTAGAAGATGTTAACGCTGGTTTATTTGACTACCCAATGTTAATGGCTGCCGATATTTTATTATACGATGCCGAAGTAGTACCCGTAGGAAAAGATCAATTACAACATTTAGAAATAACTCGTGATGTAGCCAGTAGATTTAACCATCAAATGGGAGAAACTTTTGTGTTACCAGATGCCAAAATTCAAGAAGGAACAAAGTATGTACCCGGAACTAACGGTGGAAAAATGAGTAAATCTCAAGGAAACATTATAAACCTTTTTCAAGATGATAAAAAATTGAGAAAGCAAGTCATGAAAATTGAGACGGATAGTACTCCGCTAGAAGAGCCTAAAAACCCAGATACTTGTAACTTATTTGCCTTGTATAAAATTATTGCTTCTGATGAACAAATTGCAGCAATGAGAGCCAATTACGAAGGAGGTAATTATGGTTACGGACATGCTAAACAAGCTTTTTATGAATTGCTAATTGAAGAGTTTAAAGAACAAAGAGCCAAATATAATTACTACATAGAAAACCTTGAAGAAATTGACAAAGCCTTAGCTATAGGAGCAGAAAAAGCAAACAAAATAGCCAACGAGACTTTAAATAGAGTTAGAACCAAACTAGGTTATTAAAAATTAATCTTTAAATAACATTTGTCAGTAAATTATAATTATTTTTGTCTAAAAAAATAAACTATGAAAAAATTATTAGGATTATTATTACTATGTATCTCGTTATTAACATCTTGCTCTAAATCTAGTAAAAAAGACAACGCTTTAAGTGAAGATCAAGGAAAACAAAGTTTAGAAGACAATAGTATTGCTGTTTTAAATAAATTTGAAGAATTTAGAAATGATTCTGCTTTACAAGAAATAGAAGAATTTTTAGAGTTTTTAACAACTGAAGAAAACACCAAAAATAAAGAGATTTTAAAAAAAGTAAAAAATACTCTTTATATTTCTACTCAAGTAAAACAAAATAAAATTTCTACTGTTAACTATCCTAGTACATTATTCGCAGCAATTTCGGCTCCTAGTCAAACAGAACTAGAAAAAGAGTTTAACGAATCTGTTGGGACACACACTTGGAATAGTAATAGTGATGATTTTGATTTTTCAGAATCAAATGATGGGAAAATCAATTTTTCTGTAACTCAAAATAATAAAACAGCAGTTTTAACTATTTCTAACTTCTCTGCATACGAACACGCTTCAGGGGAAGAAGCTCCAAAATCTATTAAAGTTGAACTGAAAGTTAATAACAATAAAATAATGGGAATAGATTATAGCGCAACCATTGCTGATAATGAATACATTCCTACCAAAGTATCTAGTTCATTATCATTAGGAGTTTTATCTTACAATGCTGTAGTAACTAACAATAATACTGATGGTTCTGTCAATCAATCTTTAAATATTGGAAATACTAAAGTTTTAGGATTAGACCTTAGTGGTAAAGGGAATTATGCAGAAATCAACAATTCTGGTGAGAGCAATAAAACAATTGATTTATTACTTAACTCTGCAAATGCCACCTTATATGTTGGTGAAATTTCTTTATCAGTTGATGCTAAAATATCTGATAAACTAAACGAAGAAATTAAAACAGTTGAGAATGAAGTTTCAATTTTAAACGAAACATTTGATATTACTATTAAATCTGGAAAAAATAAAATTGCTGATGGAGAGTTTTACATAGGAACATACTCTCAAATGGAATATTACTATACTGGTAATGGATATGTATCCGAAGAAGTAGAATATGAAACACCAGATGTTAGATTGGTTTTTAAGGATGGAAGTAAATCTACTTTAGAAGCTTATTTTGAATTTGGTTTTGAAGATATGATGGATACTGCTGACAATACATTAAATGCATATAGCGAATAATTAGCACTCTAAGCACCAAATAAAAAAGCTCACTTTAGTTAAAGTGGGCTTTTTTATTTTTCAATTCTTATCAAACTAAATACTTCAGAATTTCCACTAAAAAAACCAAAAGCATCATTAGAAATATTAGTAGGCACCTCTTTTGCCGTACTAGGTAAATTTACTATTTGAGTTTGAGAAACTAAAATTTTATCCCAAAATCTAAATTCTGATTTGCTTATGGATACAATTCTTAAATCATAAGATTCATTATTTTCTAACAAACTAATTGTTTTATCATTTTCATCAAGACCCAAAAAATCGTTATAAATAGTTAAAACAGGAGCATTAATTAACTCATTAGAGACTACAAAAAGAGATGTTTTTTTATAAACATCATCTTTACTTTTCTTTATATAAAACTTAAAATAACTATCTACTTTAGGGTTCATTAAATCAATTTTAAGATTGTAAGTACCCTTTTTAAGAGCAGATTGCTTTACTATTGTAATTTTAGACATAATAGGCTTTTCTGGCACACTAGCCTCAGAAGTATATACTTTATCTCCAACAGTAATTTTTAAAGTATACAACTCTCCTGTTTTACCTTTTAGTTCCTCAAAACCATAATATCTTGAAGGATATCTAGAGTTATCTTTAGAAAAAACAGCAATTTCATTTTTATTATTCTCGAAGATTTCAACCTTAGCAGTACTTTCTATTGCTTTTAAAAAATCTATTTCTTTAAAACCATTTAAAGGTAAACTTGTTGTTAGATAAACAACTGGAGTTTTATTAGCCTCAATATATGCCTCAACAGTTAAGCCCTCTTTAGTTATATCTAAAAACTCTAAATTGTCAGTATTGCAACTTAAAAAAACAAATACAATAGAATAAATTATTTTCCTCATAATTTTATTGAAATGAAAATGACCAACTAATAGATGGAACAAAAGGAAAAAGTGTTTCTACTTCAGCTTTAACACCTTCTGAACTTTCTTCAAAATCACCCACAAGATACTTTATAAAAAATGGATTTTGTCTGTTGTAGATATTATACAATGTTAAACTTAATTTAGAATTGTACTTTTCAGTGTTTCTAAAAAGATATGAAACAAATACATCCATTCTATGATAACTAGGATACCTTACACTATTTCTCTCTCCATAGGTAATAATAGGGGTCTCGTCAACAATTCTAATATCTATAGGTGGAGTAAAATTTTGTCCGCTTGTAAAAATAAAATTTGTTCCTAATTCTATTTTCTTATTTAAATCATAATTTAAACCCATATTTATATTATGTGGACGATCAAAAATTACAGGAAATCGATTTCCTTTATTTAATTCTTTAAATCGTGCTTCTGTTTTAGAAAAAGTATAGTTTAAATTTCCTTTTAACTTATCTGAAAATCGAAAACTTGTAGAAAATTCAATTCCCTTAGAATTTAATTCTCCTGTAATAATATCATCATAAATATTTTCTAAAAATAAGGTATTGATAGAACCGTTTACAAACTCTGAATAATTTTTAACTTTTTTATAGTAAACTGCTATTTCTAAATTTAAATTTTCTAAATCTCTGGCATAACTAAAAGAGTATTGAAAACCTCTTTGTGGCTTTAAATTATTTTGACTAGGAATAAAAAAATCTACTGGAGTACTATATGATGCTATATGAGATTGATGTATAAATTGATACAAATCTTGGTAAGCAAATTTTAAATATTCATCTTCTTTAAATTCATAATTAACACTAATTCGAGGTTCTAAAACAGAATTTGAATAGTCTTTAAAAATGGATGATTCTTTTAAATTAAAAAATGTTTTTCTTAATCCTAGTTTTAAATTTAAATTGTCTGTTAACCTAAATTTATCATCTATATACAAACTGGTGAAAGCATAGCTGTATTTTTCTTGATTAGGAATATCATAGTCAATATTATTTTGACTTGCATTTAGTTTTTTAGGCAAGTTTTCTATTTGCTTGTACTCTATTCCTACTTTTATAAAGTGTTTATTTTTACGAATCAGTATCTGATTTTTAATAGTATTTTGTTTGTAAAAAGAACTTACTTTAAAGTCTATAGGAAAAAAAGCTCCCTTAAAGTTTAATTGATAATCGCTCTTAGAAACATAAAATTCATTTCTAAAAGTACTGTTTAGTTTATATTTCCAGTTAAATCCATAAATATTATTTTGCCAAGAGGAATTACTTTTATCTATTCCATCTGTATCTGTATACTTATCTACTGTGTTGTAGTACAAAAAATTTATTTCATGTTTTTTATTCAGCCTTGTTGATGTTTTTATTAAATAATCATAAAAAAAATAACTCTTTCCTTTACCTAAAGCAGAATTTTCATTTTCAGTATCAATACTATTTTCAAACAAAGGTTGTATCAGATCTAAATAGGTTCTTCTTCCAGAAACTAAAACTTTAGTCCTTATTTCTTTTATAGGTATTCCTAATGTTAATTTTGATGTTATCAGACCTAAGCTTCCTTTTAAAAAGAAATTATTAAAATTGTTTTTTGTGTCTACATTTGTAACTGATGAAATTCTACCTCCATACGAAGCATCAAAACTTGTTTTAAAAAAGGTTATTTTTTGTACAAAATCAGAATTAATCAAACTAAACAGTCCCCCTAAGTGTGATGAATTATGTAAATATACTTCATCTATATAAACCAAATTCATTCCTTGATTACCACCTCTAACCAACAAACCAGATTGTCCTTCACTACCTTGTTGAACCCCTGGTGTTAATTGTAAAACTTTAAAAACATCTTTTTCTCCTAAAGTTACAGGAGCATTTTCTATATAACCTTCATCCAACACTATTTGACCAGAAACCACTTTTGAACCAGAACTTTTAAGTGTATTTTTTAATATAACTTTATTTAAAACTTCAATATTAGGTGTTAAATACAGTGTATTATTTCCATTATGTAAATAAAAAACTGAAGTAGCATATCCAACACAAGTAATTTCTATTTTATTAGACTCTGATTTTATTTTAAAAACACCATTAAGATTAGTTACTACTAATCTTTCTTTATTGTTAAATTTAACAATTGCTCCAGCTATAGGTTCCTTAGTTTTGTCTGAAAAAAGATTTCCAGAAAAATTAAAATTTTGGTTATATGCTAAAAAAGGAAGCAATAAAAACAATTTTAATAATTTCATTTTAACAAGTATCTAGTCTGTTTGTTTTAAGGTTTTAAAACTACATAAAAAGAGCAGATTCTAATTAGAATCTGCTCTTTTTTTACATACTACCATCGTAAATATTACTTAACTTTTAAACTATTGTTTTCTTGTTTTAATTCATCAGAAACTGTTTTTATTATCACATTTCCTTGTTTAACTGCTTTTACAAAAACAACCGCTTGTCCATTTAAGAACTTTCTTTTAGGTATAGATAAGTTTTGCATGTTGGTAGGATTTCCATTTCCAGAAGCTAAAAACATAGCCGCCCCATCTACATCAATCGTCATGTTTTTGTTGTAATGCGGACAAAGATTACCGTCTTTATCTACTACAGAAATTACATAAACTCCAACCTCTCCATTCTTAATGGTTTTAATTTCTGGTTCTATTTTTATTGCATAAGGAGCTCCTGCAGTTACTCTTATTTTTTCTGCAACCTTTTTACCTCTTTTGTTATAAGCCACTATTTTTATTTCTCCAGGCTCATACACCACATCATCCCAAACAATAGCATAAGCTTTTAGTAAATCCCAATTTCCACCTCCAGAAGCAGGAATGTCAATTGTATTGTTTTCAAACTTTAAATCTTTTAAAGCCTTTTTAGTCTGTACTCCGTAACTCTTACCGTTAACAAATAATTCTGCTTTTTCATAAGATGTATAACAAACTACGGGAAAAGATTTTACCTCTAACTTTGGCCATGTCCAATGCGGAAAGAAATGAAGTACTTCTTTCTCTTTTTTCCATTGTGTTTGATATAAATAAAATTTATCTTTTTCTAGACCTACAAAATCTACTGGAGCAAAATAAGAACTTCTAGACTTTGCTTCATGGTATGGAGATGGTTCTCCTAAATAATCGTAACCTGTCCAAACAAACTCTCCGTACACCGTGGTGTTTTTTTCTTGCGATGCAAATTCTTTAAACGGTGGATATCCCCACGGAACTTGAGTCGTTTCAAAATTTCCAGGAAGACCATCAGCAAATACTTTTGTATTTAGTGAATTTCCTCTCTTGTTATGAAGCGTATCAAAAACAACAGGAAACTTATATGCATTACGCACACTTACAGTTCCACCTGTTTCACTAGCATAAAATTTTAAATTTGGATATTCTTTACGAATAGCTCCGTAAATTCCCGGCTTGTAATTAAAACCTGCAACATCTACAATACTAGCCATTCCGCTTACTAAAGCTCCTTTTGCAGCGTTAAAACCGGCTGTGGTAGCTCTTGTTGTATCTACCGATTTTACAATATCGTTTAAGTATTTTGTTATGTGATTAGGATCTTGTTTGTATTGCTCTAAAATTTCGTTTCCAATACTCCACATAATTACACTTGGGTGGTTACGATCTCTTAAAATCATATCTGTTAAATCTGTTTTAGCCCACTTATCAAAATGAATTGCATAACCATTGGTTACTTTACCCACTTGCCATTCATCAAAAGCTTCGTCAATAGCTAATAAACCTATAGAATCACAAATATCTAAAGCTTCTGGTGCTGGTGGATTATGAGAAAAACGAATCGCATTTACCCCCATTTCTTTCATTTTTACCATCTGTCTTAAAAACAAATTTTTGTAAAATGCTGCTCCAGTAGGACCTAAATCATGATGCATGTTTACTCCTTTAAACTTTACTTTTTTATTGTTTAAATAAAAACCATCCACCTTAAAATTAATATCTCTAATTCCAAAAGTAGTTGTGTAGGTATTAATTTCTGTATCACCTTTTAAAATGGACGTTTTTAATTTGTATAAATTAGGCTTTTCTATACTCCACAATGCAGGTCTGGTTATTTTAAAATCTTCTTTAACATTAGTTTCTCCCTTAATAATTACTTTTTGTACTTTGGTAGTAACTACTTTTCCTTTAGGGTTTACAATTTGATTTTTGATAGTATAAGTTCCATTTCCTAACAACTCTAAATTTAGATTTGCAATGGCTTTTCTTTTGGTAACTAGAGGTGTTGACACAAAAGTTCCCCAAGTTTTAACGTGTGTTTTATTGGTTTTAATTACCGATACTTTTCTATACAAACCAGCTCCTGGGTACCAACGAGACTGACTGTTAAAGTTTTCTAAACGAACAGCAATACTATTTTTTCCTTCTTTTAAAAATGGAGTAATATCAAAGTAAAAAGATATGTATCCAAAAGGTCTTTCCCCTACATAACTTCCGTTTATATATACTTTTGCATTGCTCATGGCACCATCAAAAAGTAACTGTACTTTTTCTTTTAACTCGGCAGCGGTAACTTTATATTTAGTACGATACCAGCCAATACCAACATATGGCAAAGCTCCACTTCTACCTGCTCTGTATTTTGGTTTAGATTCTCCATCTTGCACCACCATGGTTAATTGCAAATCATTGGCAAAATCAAAATCTCCTTTTACAGCCCAATCATGGGGCACGATTACAGTTTCCCAATCGGCATCGTTAAAATTTTCTTGAAAAGCAGCTCCGTAATCATAATTGGAAAATTTCCAATTTTTTAAAAGATCTATTTGCTGAGAAAATAAGCTTGTAAAGCTCATAAATAAAAAAAGTAGTGTGTATAAACTTTTCATAATGGTTTTGGTTTTGTTGTCTTATAATTATCATAATAACATCAGAACCTCAAAAATCTATTATTAACAGAGCAATATCTTAATTTTTATTAACTGATAATTACACTTTATTCTCTTTAAACGAAAAAGCACCTTAATTAAGGTGCTTTTTATGGTTTGTTATGGAGCTGGATTAGGTTGCAGTTTATGAACCTCATCTATTTCTTCTAAAAGTTCTTTAGCTAGTTTAATGTTGATAGTATCTATATTTTCTTTTAACTGACTCATTTTGGTTGCCCCAATAATTGTAGAAGTAACAAAAGGCTGATGTTCTATAAAAGCCAATGATAGTTCTGCTAAACTTAAATTGTGTTTTTGAGCCAATTCGCTAAATTTTTCGGCCAAAAACATAGCTTGTGGATTGCTATATCTGTTATAGTTTGGGAATTTTTCTATTCTAGATCCTTTTGGTAAATTATTGTTAAAGTATTTTCCTGTTAACACTCCAAAAGCTAAAGGAGAATATGCTAATAAACCAACATTTTCTCTCATTCCTACTTCTGCCATTCCTACTTCATAACTTCTGTTTAGTAACGAATATGGGTTTTGCATCGTTTTACATCTAGACAGTCCTTTTTGATCTGCTTCGTTTAAATGTTTCATTGTTCCCCAAGGAGATTCGTTAGACAATCCATAGTGACGAATTTTTCCTTCTTTGATTAAAATATTCATTGCTTCTACTATTTCAGCAATCTTGTCGTCCCATTTTTCTTCTGGGTTGTGCTTGTAATTTAGCTTTCCAAAAAAGTTAACATTTCTGTCTGGCCAGTGCAACTGATACACATCTATATAATCCGTTTGTAAACGCTTAAGATTATTTTCTACAGTTTCTAGAATTAATTTCTTTGTGTATTGTTGTGGCTCTCTAATGTATGAAAGCCCAGGGTTAGGTCCTGTAATTTTACTTCCAATAACAAGCTCTTCTCTTTTTTGATTTTTTAACCAAGTCCCTATAATTCTTTCTGAATTTCCTTGAGTTTCTTTTCTACCTGGAATAGAATACAATTCTGCAGTATCAATAAAATTAACTCCATTATCAAAAGCATAGTCTAATTGCTCGTGACCTTCAGCTTCGGTATTTTGCTCCCCCCAAGTCATACTTCCTAAACAAATTTTAGAAACTTTAATGTCTGTATTAGGGATTTTTGTATACTTCATATTCATCTTAAATTTAAGTGATTAAAATTACATAAAAAAAACGCTTCGAAAAATTCGAAACGTTTTTGATTTTATTTATAAAAGTATGTTAACTTTCTTAAACTTCCATTAAAGCAGCAATACCTGGTAATGTTTTACCTTCCATGTATTCCAATAATGCTCCACCACCTGTAGATACGTAAGATACATCATCTCCAAAACCTAGGTTGTTAATTGCAGCAGCAGAATCTCCACCTCCAATTAAAGAGAATGCACCATTTTCTGTTGCAGCTTTAACCGCTTTAGCAACTTCTATAGTTCCTGTTGCATATAAAGGAATTTCTGAAACTCCCATTGGTCCATTCCAAATTACAGTCTTAGATTCTTTAATAATTTTAGAGAACAATTCTATTGTTTGAGGTCCAATATCAAATCCTTCCCAATTATCAGGAATGTTTCCTCTTAATACAACTTGTGTATTTGCCGTGTTAGAAAAATCATCTCCTAATAAGTTATCAATAGGGAAAATTAATTTAACTCCTTTTGCTTTTGCTTTTTCTTCTAATTCTAAAACGTAGTCTAATAAATCGTTTTGACATAAAGAGTTACCAATACTACCACCTTCTGCTTTTGCAAATGTGTAAGACATTCCTCCTCCAATAATAATGTTATCAGCAACGTCTAATAATTTTTCGATAATTAAAATTTTATCAGAAACTTTAGCACCTCCCATAATTGCTGTTACAGGCTTAACTCCTCCTTTTAAAACTTTATCTGCATTTACCAATTCTGCTTCTATTACAAAACCAGCTAACTTATCTTTAAAGAATTGCGCTACAATAGTTGTAGATGCGTGTGCACGGTGAGCAGTACCAAAAGCATCGTTTACATAAACGTCTCCTAGTTTAGATAATTGCTCAGAAAAAGCTACATCTCCTTTAGTCTCTTCTGCAAAGAAACGTAAGTTTTCTAATAACAACACTTCTCCTGGCTCTAAGGCAGCAACTGCAGCTTCTGCCTCTGCTCCAACTGTTGCAGGTACAAACTTAACCTCTACTCCTAAAATATCTGAAGTAGTTTTAACAATATGTCTTAAAGAAAATTGATCTTCTACTCCTTTTGGACGTCCTAAGTGAGACATTAATACAGCAGCACCACCGTCTTCTAAAATTTTAATAATTGTTGGCTTAGCAGCCTTTAATCTTGTTGTGTCTGTAACGTTAAAATCCTTGTCTAAAGGAACGTTAAAGTCTACTCTTACTAAGGCTTTTTTACCTTGAAAATTAAAATCTTTAATTGTTTTCATATTGTCAAATCTAAGTTGATTGATTACAAATATAATACTTGTTTGTTTTTATAAATTTACTTAATAAGTAAATTAACTAAAACGTTATAATAAGCGTTAAAAATTCTTATCACCTTATTATTTTTTTAATTTAAGGACTGTACTTTGTACTAATTTCTATTGCTCCATTTCCTCCCCTCATTCCCCAGTGTGCTGCTTGGTTTCCTAAAAGGATTTTTACCTCTTTAACCTCCATAGGCATTACTCCTGAAATGTCATTTACAACATATCCATCGATAACTAATAGTGCATGAATGTCTGCAAATAAAGAATTTTCTCCTCTAGCGTTTAACAATACTTGTGTGGTTCCGTTATAGTCCATTAGTTTGGCTCCGGGGTATTTGTATTGAATAATATCAAATATAGAGGCTAGTGTTTCTAAAATATTATTTTGTGCTCTTTTGTATTCTAAAGCGTGCGTTAATATTTTTGTTGCAACGTGTTTAGATTTGGTTGCTCTTAAAAATGAACCACTACTATTTTCATCATAATAGAGGTTAATATCTACTGGACTTTGCACGTCTGAATCTATTCTTATTTTATCTTGAAAAAACCCATCGGCATAAAAGTATAGATAATCTTTCTTTTTGCATTTTATACTAAAATGACCTAAACTATCTGTATACACCACATGATTGGTTTTGCTAGATTTTATTTTTACATTATTTAGCGGATATTCTTTAAAAGTAACAACGGTACCTTTAACTTCTTTTTTCTGAGAAAAACAGAGAGTAAGCCACATTAACAAAAAACATAAAACATTGTATTTCATGATATTAATTTAACTTAAAGATAAAAAAGATTTTTAATTTTTTCTTGTCAGTTGTATATCTATTGTAAGAATTTAGAATCTACTATATTTGCTTATGCTTTTTAACAAAATTATTGGTCAGAAACATATTATAAACCATTTAAAAACTACGGTTGATAATGGTAGAATTGCACACGCTCAGCTTTTTGTGGGTAAAGAAGGTGTTGGTACCTTGGCTACAGCAATTGCTTATGCACAATATATTTTGTGTAATAATGATGAAACTTGCAACCTAAAAACAGAAAAATTACAACATCCTGATTTGCATTTTTCTTTTCCTACCGCTATTAATGATAAAGTTAAAAAACACCCAGTTAGTAAACTATTTTTAGAAGATTGGAGGTCTTTTGTAAAAGAACAACCTTATGGAAGTTTGTTTCAATGGTATCAACATTTAGGAATAGAAAACAAACAAGGTCAAATTGGGGTAGATGAAGCTGAGGAAATTGTAAAATCTTTAAAGTTAAAATCTTACGAAGGTGGTTACAAAATTATGATTATTTGGATGGCAGAAAAAATGAACAACGCTGCTGCCAACAAATTGTTAAAACTAATAGAAGAACCACCTGCAAAAACCATTTTTATTTTGGTGGTAGAACAAAAAGAATTGTTAATTAACACCATTCTTTCTCGCTGTCAACTTTTAGAGTTTCCATTATTAAGTGAAGAAAATATTGCTGATGCTTTGATAGAGAGACAAAATTCTTTTCCGGCAGAAGCTCAAAAAATTGCACATAGAGCAGAAGGAAATTATAAAAAAGCTTTAGAACTTTTAAAAAAAGAAGGAGATGATTTAGAGTTTGAACAATTATTTATTCTTTGGGTTAGAGCTGCTTTTAAAGCAAAAGGTAACGCAAGTGTAATTCAAGATTTAATTGCTTGGTCCGACACTATTGGTGCTATGGGTAGAGAAAAACAAAAACAATTTTTAAATTTTTGTTTGCAATTTTTTAGACAAGCGTTATTATGGAATTACGGAGCGAAGGAATTGGTCTTTATGCAGCCAGAAACTAGTGGATTTAGTATTGATAAGTTTGCTCCTTTTATTCATAGTGCAAATATAGAAGCTATAAACAAAGAATTAAATGATGCTATTTACCATGTTGAAAGAAATGGTAATGCAAAATTAATATTACTAGACACCTCTATAAAACTAACTAGACTTTTACATGCAAAAGAATAAACCAACTTGTTTATAATTACTTAATGTGTTAATAGTAAATACATAAGTAATTTTATGTTTATCTTTGTAATGTTTTACCACCCTAAATTTAAGGTAATAATGTTGCGAAAAAAAAAATGTCCCTCTTGTGGATCTTTACAAAGATATAAAAGCAGGAAGAGAAAAGCTTATCATTCTTTAATATTAGTAGCTGTTTACAGGTGTGCAAATTGTAATGAAAAATATTACTTTTCTAAATTAATGAATCGGTCTTTTTGTCTACCAAAAAAGGAATAACTTTATTTTAAGGGGTGTTTACCAAATCTTTTTTCATACTTATTTACAAAATAAGAGGTATGCAAATATCCTACCTGTAATGAAAGCTCCTTTAACGTAATTTCTTTTTTATTTTCTACAATACTTCTAGCTTCTTGCAATTTAATTTCTGTAATAAATCCATTAGGAGTTAAACCTGTTTCTATTTTTACTTTTCTATAAAAAGAACTTTTAGACAAATTAAAATGCTCTGCTATTTCTTCTTGATTTAACTTAGGGTTTGAGTAATTTTCTTTTATGTAAGTTTTTAACTTTTTTACCCAAACACTATTTACTTTTATTTCTGATTTAGATATGTTTTCTTTTTCTAAATACTGAATTCTTTTTTTGTTTTGTTTTAATAGGTTTTTAACCCTTATTAAAAACTCTTCTTTTTCAAAAGGTTTGTTTAAATAATCATCTACCTCTAACGTTAAAAGATCTATTTTACTTTGTTGATCTGTTCTTGCTGTAAGCATTAACACGGGAATTGTATGCAAAAAAGATTTGATGTTGGTTAACAGTTCTAAACCATCCATTTTAGGCATCATATAATCACTTATAATCAAATCAAATTTAATTTTAGAAGTTCTTAATATGGACAAAGCCTCCATTCCGTTTTTAGCTTCTATACAATTGTAATTGTTTAAAATTTCTTTTAAATAAATTCTTAAATCATAAGAGTCGTCTACAATTAAAACGGTGTAGTTGTTACTTGTTTCGTTTTGTAAATCTAACTGCTGCGTTATTGTCTTTTCTGTGTTTATAACAACTTTATAATTCGCATTTGCAGGTGTGTTTTCTTTTATAAATTTTAACTCTATATTGGTTCCTACACAAGGCTTACTATTTATTACAAATGTTCCGTTATGTAAATCTATTATCTCCTTACTAAAAGACAGCCCAACACCACTACCTCCACTTTTATTAATATCATTATCTACCTGATAAAACCTTTTAAATACTTTTGAAATGTGTTTTTTAGATATTCCTATTCCATTATCCGTTAACATTAAAGACACCGTATCATCATTTGTAATAAGTTCTAATGTTACAGTTCCTTTATAGTCTGTAAATTTATATGCATTTAACACCAAATTGTTAATGGCTCTTTCTAAGTATACTTCATCTCCATTAATGATGTAACTTTCTAATGAAGATATAAACTTAAATTGTATTTTTTTTTGATCAAACAAAGGCTGAAAAGACACAAATACTTTGGTGATAATATCTTTTAAATCTACCAACTCTAAATTTAAATTAAAAGAAGTGTTGTCCATTTTAGAAAGGTCTATAACATCATCTACAATATTTTTAATTCTATCTATTTGTTGGTTTAATTTTTCTTCTATTTTTTTAGCTGATGGTATTTCTTTTAACTTATCAACCTCCCCTTTTATAATTGTTAATGGTGTTCTAATTTCGTGAGAAATATTGATAAAAAATTGAGATTGAAATTTATTTAATTCTTCTAATTCTGTTTTTTTATCTTCTAATAATTTTTCGTTTTTAAGATTATTTACCTTAAAAAAGTAAACTAATAAAAATGAAATTAAAAAGAAAATAAAGCTAGAAAACGGATCCATATAATTTGAATCTGAATAAATATTTAAATATTTATTGGGCAACACAAAACCTAAATAAGATATTATTAAACTTATAAATATTAACTTTTTATTATCTGTTAACACAAGCATTAACAAAGGAACATGCAAGTAATGAATTTCTGAATAAGTTCCTGGTGTAATAAAATTTGTGAATAATAAAATGGTTAAAACCACCGAAAGCATAAATACAACAAGAGCCCAATTGTATTTTTTAAAATATAAAAAAACCAAAACAATACTTACTGTAATTAAATTAAACACATGTCCTTTAACAACCAATTCTGGATTGCTTTGAGTAGAGGATAGTGGAATTGACACCAAAGCTTCTAGCATCCAAACAAAAGAAAACAGCAATAAAAGGTTTACCCTTTTTAAAGTAGTTTTAGACATATTACTGTCTATAAAAAGTCTATTTATGATAGAAATATTTTTAATCATACGGTTAAACATCTGATTGACAATTATTTTTCACAAACAACCCTTTTTATCTATTTCTATTTTTTGACCAATTTGTGATTAAAATTGAATGATTAATGATTAAGATAAATAGTTAATTTGTTTAATAATTAGTTAGGATTATTTTCTTACTAATATACAGCTTAATTATGTTGTTAAACCTGCAAGGGTGTTAAGTGAAAAAAGGGATACCTTAAGTCCTACGCAAATATAGGGGTATATTAATACGCGTAGGACTCTTTTTAAAAATTTACTCTAAACATAACATTAGGTACAAACCCCATAGAAAGACTATTGGTTTCTACCAAAACTTGCTTTTCTTCTCTACTAGTTCCTTGTTCTATAATTACGGTTTGTATTTCGTAATCTTTACTTAAAATATTTCTTTTGTTTAATAAATTTTGAAGTGTTAATCCTAAAACACCGTTGTATTTCTTCTTTTTTCCTATGTAAAATTTATAGGCTGTAGAAAAATCTATTCTTTGATAATTGGATAATCTTTCTGTGTTTAAATCTTCAAAATTAATTTTAAGTCCTTCATTTTTCTTGTTTTGAACAGCTGTTTTTACAGTATAAGGCAATCCAGATCTAAATCTCCATCCTAAAGAATACTGCATTTTATTTTTACTATATGTGTGAGACCAAATAAAATTATGGGGAATGTCATAAGACCCATCAAACTTATTAGAATTGTTTAAATTTTTAAATTGATATTGACTATTAGACCAGGTATAACTAACCCAAGTATTATAATTATTCCATTGTTTTTTTATCAAAAAATCAATTCCATAAACGATATTTGTTCCACTATAATATTTTTCTGATTTTATATTTTCATCTATCAACAATACAATACCTTCTATATTTTTTTGATAAAATTCCAAATCAAAAGTCCAGTTATTTTTTTGATAATTAGCTCCAAAACTTATTTGAGTATTTTTTAAAACAGGAAATGTTTGAGTGTTAGATAAGGTCCAAAAACGATCAAAAACACCTCCTAAACCATCCTCTCTAAAATCTACTACTTGGCTTATAGATTGATGCTTTACTTCTGTAGAAAAACTAACATTTAAACTTTTATTTAGTTTATAATTTACATTTAATCTTGGCTCTAAATAGCTCTTACTGGGTTTGTTAAAACGCTGTAATCTTATACCTAAATTTAACAGCCAATTATGCTTGTTGTTATATTGGTATTCTGTAAAAAAAGCAGAGCTATTGGCTTGTTCATCAATAAGGTCATTTATTGTATTACTATCACCTGGAATTTCTCTGTAAAAAAGATAATTTACATGGTATTTATGAAATTGATATCCTAATTGCCAACTATTATTTTTAGTCGTTAATTTTTCAAAAAGATATTCAAAACTATGTTCTTTAACTCCATTTTCTTTTCCATAATTTGCTATTTCACTATTTCCGTTTCTTAATGTTCTATCTCTAAAACCTTGGTAATTTTTATCAAAATTGGTCGATGTAAATCCTATTTGATGTATTCCGTTTTTAAGCAATCCTTGTTTCCAATCTATTCTAAAACCCTGATTTTTTATGCGAATATCATCCTCAAAATTTTGGTTGATATTTGGTGTATTTCCTGTAAAATTTAAATCATTTAAATTGTACAAATAACTGAAAGATATTTTACTGTTTTGGCTTGGCTGAACCATCACTTTTGTGTGATAATCTTCATAATAAAAATTATTCTTTGCATTTACTATTTTTAAACTCTCATCATCTAAACCTTCAGAAATTTTACTGTTTTGAAATGCAACTTCTGAATATTTTTGATAAGTAATGCTGTTTATAAAATCGGTAATAGATCTTCTGGCAGAAAAAACGATACCTACCTTGTCTTTAAATAAAGGTGTTTTAATAAAAAAATCAGAATGTGTAAAAGTAGTTCCAAAACCGATAGTTGTTTTTTGGAGAGAAGGATTGTCTACACTAATGTCTAAAACTCCACCTACATTGTTTCCGTATTTTGCATGGGTTCCAGATCTATATAACTTTACCTGATTGGTTATATAGGGATTAAAAACAGAAATAAATCCAAAAAAATGTGAAAAATGATACATTTTCATCCCGTCAAAAATCACCAAATTTTGATCAGGGGTGCTTCCTCTTATATGTATTCCAGATGCGGTTTCGTTAGGACTATGTACTCCTGGTATTAATTGTAAAGATTGTAATACATCTGGTTCTATAACACCGGGCAAAATTCCCATTTTTTTAGAATTTAACGTAATACTTCCATCTTTCTTTTTTAAGAATCCTTTAGTTAAATAATCTGTAATTACAATTTTGTTTAAATAGTTTATTTCTTCTTCTAAAACAATTATATTACACTCCTTAGTAAACGTATTTATTGCTATTGTTTTAGATTGATATCCTACTGAGCTTAAAGTGATAAATCCATCTGATATAACGTTTTTTATTTTAAAAAAACCACTTGCGTTTGTATACTTGTTTTGAGCGTTATAATAAACGGTTACAAATGGTAATTTTGTGTGTTTTTTTGAACTTACTACATAAGCACATATCGATTTTTTTTTAGTATTTAAAAAACGAATAACATAGTTTTTATTGTCTATTTTTTCGAAAACTAACTGTGTTTGTAAAGACAAACTAAGTAATATACTATCAATAGATTGTGAGTTATTAAAAGAAATATTTTTAAATTTTTCTACACTACTATCTTTGTAAGAAAACTGTATTTTATACTTTGTAGAAAGTTGAAATAAAGCATTTTTTAAACTTGTTTTTTCTTGTGAAAAAACACCTAGTGTAAAAAATAAAAAATAGCATAAAAAATGTTTCATTTTAGTTAGAAATAATTACCTCATTTCTTTTAACAACATACTTAAAATTCATAGACTTAGAAATAACGTTTAAAGCTTTTTCTAAATCCTTTTTAATAAGAACCCCAGAATATTTATTTTCTAAATTTACGCCTTTATTTATAATTTTAACTTTATATACATTTTCTATATCTTTAAAAACCACAGACAACGGAATTGCATTGTATTGGTATTGTTTTGTTAACCAATTAGGTTCTGTATTTACTGTATTGTATTTTTTTGTGTTATTATCTAAAAATCTAACTCCTTTACCTGGTGTTAATACAAATTCTGCTAAGTCACTTTTTACATTAACTTTTCCTTCATAACACTCTACAGCTAAATATTTTTTTACTGTTTGTACATTAAATTGAGTCCCCAAAACTGTAACTACCCCCTCTTTGGTTGTTACAGAAAATACAGATCCTTTTTTAACTTTAAAAAACCCCTCTCCATCTAATTCTAAGTTTCTATTTCCTTTTTCCCATTGTCTTTTACTAAAACTAATAGAAGATTCTCCGTTTAATTGAACATTAGATCCATCTGGTAAAACATAAGAAATTTGTTGACCTATTGCAGAATTATAATTGGTTTTATTTGTAAAAAAGAATGTTGTTCCTAATAAAATTAGGACAGAAGCTGCCACTGCATAAAACCAGATAGGCACTAATTTTTTAACAGAATTTTGTTGCTCTAACTGATTTTGTATTTTTTGATATACTTTATTTTGATTAAAAACAGGAACTTTAAACTGTCTACTTTTATCAGCAATTTTTTGATACAACGCATAATCTTCAGATTTTTTAAACGCTGTTAATTCCTCTTCTGTTAATTCATTATTTAACCATTTGGCTAAAAAAGTATCGTCTATATGGTAATTTTTATTCATTCCGTGCTTTATATATATAACCAATTACAAGTCTTTTACCCTACTTTATATTTAAATATCTTTTCCTATAGTTTGTCTAAGCTTAACCAAAGCTCCGTGCATTCTTTTTTCTACAGCTTTTACCGATATATTTAACATTTCAGCAATTTCTCTGTACTTAGCATCTTCTATTCTATTTAATAAAAAAACTTCACGCTCACCAGGAGTTAAATTATCTATTGCTTTTTCAAGTTTATTCATAAATTCTTTCTCCTCTAAAACAAAATCTGGAGTTTCTATATTAGCATCTTCACCATTCGCATTTTGCTGATATTTTAATTTTACTTTAAAATGAGCTACTTCGTTTAAAAACTGATTATTGGCTATGGTATATAAATAAGATTTTGCTTTGTTATAAATTACTTTTGCGCAATTATTCCATAATTTTATAAAAGCTTCTTGTACTAAATCCTCTGCTCTATCCTTATCTCCACACTTAAAATACATAAAGCTATATAAAGATTTACTGTACTTTTTATAGAGAGATTCATAAATTTTAGCTTCACAAACTGAAGGTTTTTTTAACATATTATATAATTATATTATCCAAAATAAATCATTTAAAATTAGAATAAGTTTAATAATAACAGTAATTATTTAAAAAATATTAAAATTAGGGTAGGGTATTTTAAAACTAATCGGTTTAAGATATATAACCCAAAAAAATTTATATAATGAAATTATCAAAATCTATTTTAGCAATTGCAACAGCAACTTTATTATTTGCTAGTTGTGAAAACAACGATTCTTCTATTGAAAATGAATCAGAAATTAGTTCTCAATTAAGCGACGATCTTACCCAAGACGATTTAACATCTGTAGTTGAAACATTAAGTATTAGTTACCCAATTACTACGGTAAATGATAATGGTGAAGATGAAATTATTACTTCTGATGAAGAATTAAATGATTATGGAGAAACAACAAATGAACCCAAAATAGAATTTCCTATTACCATTACAATAAACGGAGAAGAAGTTATAATTGAATCTAAAAAGGAATTAATGATACTTTTTAATAAAAGAAAACACAGAAGGTTCCCATTACATTTAGTGTTTCCTATAAATATTATTAATTCTGATGAAACAACCACAGTTATTGAAGATAGAGAAGCAATGAAAGCGTATCGTGAAACCTTAGAAGAAGGAGTTAAACCCGCTTTTGAATTTCCTATTTCTATTGAAGAAAAAGACGAAACAGTTGTAGAAATTGAAAGTCAAGAAGATTTAGAAGCTTATTTTGAAGGTAAAAAACCAGAGAAAAAATAATTTTTTAACTGCTAGAATAAAAAGGGCTTGTAAATTTAAAAAATTTGCAAGCCCTTTTATTTTTAGTCAAATTTGCATTAAACACATGTAATGACTTTATCTCTTTTATGCTTTTTATTTATTTCTTTTGGCTACTCTCTTTTCGAAAAATTAAAAGATAAAAAGGGCTATACTTTATTTTTAGCAAATCACTTAAAAAACAAAAAATTAGCAAATCTATTTTGGTGGTTTTTAGTTTGTATAAATTCTGTAACAACTATTGTTTTATTTACAGGACTCTTTTCTACTTTGCTAAATTGTTATTTATTTCCAATTGTTATTAATTTTAAAATAAGTGCCATCACCATTTTAATTTTACTTTTAGGTCAAAGAATCGCTGGAGATTTTCAAGGAGCAGCCAACCTAGGAATTTATATGATTTTAACAATTTTAGGATGGTACTTAAGTATTATATAAGTAAATATATTAATACTTAAATTTCGCATAAAATGATAAATCCCATTTTATGAAAAAAACACTACTTTTAATTTTAATGCTTTTAACAACAGGTTTTATAAAAGCGCAAACTGAATACAGCAACCTAACAGAAATTGTTACTAATTTAAACAGTCCTAACGACTTAAATATTCTAGATGACATATTATATGTAGCTACAGAAACACAAATATTAAGCTATAATATAACTACAGAAAACCCAAGTGCTAATGTTATTTTTACTGCACCTAGCGCTACAGAAACTACTGAAGAATATATTACTTTTTTTAACATAAATAATGGTTTTATTTATGTGGGTCATGAAAAAGTAAACTTTGTAGATGATGTATTTGTAGCAAGTAAAATAACAAAAATTGAGCTAGGCAACTTAGCAAACACCACTCTTTTAGAAACAGAAAATAATTATGTAAGTGCTGCAACTTTTAATGGCAGTTTACTTTATAGAATTACTGAAGATGAAATAAATGATCTTAGTATATTATCTGTTAGAGACACCGCTATTCCAGCATCAAGCTACAGCAATATTACAAGCTTTAATGGTGTGGTAACCAGTATCGATATATTTAAAAATTTAATTCTTATTTCTACCAGAAATGGAGGTGTTAATTTTGTAGATATCACAGCAAATACTCCTTCTTATTTACCTTTAAATTTAGGAGAAACCATAAATGGAAATACAGGTATACAAGTAATAAATGATGGGCTATTTATAGCTGCTAACAATAAAATTTATGAAGGTTATTTATACGATAAAAATGTAAACATAGACATATATGCACTTATAGAAAACACCACTTATAAAGATGGAGTAAATAATAAAAATTTTAATGATGTTTTTATTTACAAAGGTGTTGCTTATATGACTATTGCAGACAGTGGCCTAATTGTAAAAACAGAAGAAATATCAAGTGATTCTAATTGTGAAAATTCAGGCTCAACACTTAATAATTTTGTAAATAATTTAGAGGGTCCTAGGCAATTAACAAAGCATAATAATGATCTTTATTTAATAGAGCAAATAAAAGGTATTTCTAAAATAGACATCAACACAAAAGCTAAAACAGAAATATACACAGCGTTAAAAACCGGAAATAATTATGAAATTTTACAAAGGTTTATAATTCTTAATAACAACCTTTATTTTACATCAAGAACAATAAATGTTTCTACCTTCGATTTTATTTCTTCTGATATTAAAAAAATAAATTTATCTAGTACTCCATTTACTGCAACAACTATATTAAGCTCTAGCTTAGAATCAGAAACCATACAGGCTCTAGAAATTAATGGAACTGATATTTTATTTAGTAAAATAGATGATACCAATGATGATCCTATTGTAACAATACATACACTAAACACCACAAACAATACCGTTACAGATACTGGTCTTAGTTTTAATTATTACATAGAAGAGTTTGCTATAACTGGAGATGATATTTATTACACTAATGATGATGACAATCAAATTTTAAAAGGAGACCTAAATAATTTAACAAATACTCCTTCTGTATTTTTAAATGCAAACAATCAATACATACAACATTATACTATTAATGATGGTATTCTTTATTTATCAATTAATCAAGAAATTAAAAAAGTTAACTTAAACAGTATAAATCCAAACGCTAGTATAGAAAAAATTGCTGTTAATGGAAGTGTTTTTGAACAAAGCACTTATAACACCACCTATTGTAGTTCTTTTAATGGTCTTACAGTAGATACAAACACAGCATATGCATCTATTTCTAATAAAATTGTAAGTTTTAATAATGAGACTTTATCTAATAGTTATATAGATAATCTATCAAATAATATTTTTAAAATTGAGAACGATTATATATTATTTAACAAAACTAATTCACCTTTAAAAGGAAATATCTACAAGATAACAGGACAAAAAATTATAGATTTTGACAGCGAAATAAGTAATAAGATTTCTATTAAAAACTTAACTAACGGAATTTATATACTTACAACCAAAAAGGGACTTAGCTATAAATTTTTAGTAGATTAAAAAGAATTATAAACATTTTAAAATGAATAAATAATATCTAAATATTTAGCAAAAAATAGATTGCTAAATAAACTTCATTTAAAAATTTATTTATTTTAAGAAATAGTAATTCTAAAAAATAACATGGTTTTAATATAGTATATACTTCTTCGATCGCTTTTTATCTACTATAAGAAAAATTGATTATTTTTATTTTCACAATAGATTGTATCATAAAATAAAACCCCTCTTAAAACAATTTTAAGAGGGGTTTTATTTTTAATAAGGGTTTTTATTTATATATTTTTAATAAACGCTTAAAAGTCTTTATTATTCTTTTTTCATGTTTTTTAATATATATATTAGAGAAGAATATTCTCCTGTTCGTTTTGCTTCTTTATTTGACTTCATTCCGTTAATTACAGCTTTTATAAAATTCTTTTTTCCATATTTATATTCTTCACTTAATAAAGAAACATAAAAGGCATCAAATTTCATAGGAATAGTTTTTACCACTTTCATTAATTCGGTTGCAAACAATCTATGAATAGCAGTTTGAGAAAAATGCCACAAATGTCTTGGTACATCAAAAGCAGCCCAATGTTCTTTATAAATTTCTGCATCGTAACTTTTATAATTAGGAACTGCAATTACCAATACCCCATCTGGTTTTAACAATTGTTTTAATCTATAAATATACATATCCAAATCATGTACATGCTCTAAAACATGCCATAAGGTTATTACATCAAATTGATAAGGTTTATTTTCTGGAGTATAAGATTCCTCAAATTTTAAAATTTCTTTTTCAACATTTTTAGTTTCATGTTCAGAATGATGATATAGTTTTGTTTGCTTATAACTTTGTTTGTAATCCAAATCTTTTTCTTCACCAGCAAAGTCTTCTTCAAAAAAAGCATGCACATCTGAATAAATATAAGTTCCTTTATCTAATTTTTCTAAACCTTTTTGTCTTGCTTTCTCACTAGGTTCAATTCCGGTTACTTTCCATCCTTCTTTTTGACAAACATTTAAAAAATCTCCGGTACCACAACCAATATCTAAAAGTTTTTTTTCTTTAGTAGTAAAAGAGTTTAATAGTTGTAACTTCTTATTTAATGTATATTTTTTAACCAAACTATATACAATTTCTGTTACCGATTTTATACGATCTGTATGAGAAATATAGTTTTCAGTTTCGTAGTATTTCCCTAGTTTTTCTTTTTCAGGCCTTGGGTTTGTTATTAACAAATCAATTCTATCATCTAATAATAAATCAAAATTTTCTTTTGAAACAGAAAAATCTTTAGTTTTTATATAAGTTTCTAATGCCATTTATTTTATTTCAATTTTAGGTCCTAAAAATTTAGGTTTTACATTAAACAACACATCAACAAAAACTTTAGTTCTTGCTAAATACTCACGCAAATATACTTTAAAACCATAATCATTACTTACGTCTTTTGCATTATATCCTATTGCATCTATGTTATTTAATGAAGCTATAAAGATAGCTCTTTTGTTATGAAATTCTTGAGAAATTACAGTGTAGGATGTTTGTCCAAAAACTTTATTAGCTCTTATAACAGAATCTAAAGTTCTAAATCCTGCAAAATCTAAATAGATTTTATCTGCAGGTATTCCTCTTTTTACCAATTCATTTTTAAAAAAAATTGGTTCATTATATTCCATTAATGCATTATCTCCACTAACCAAAACAAAATCTATTTTATCTTTTTTATAAAGTTCTACAGTAGCATCTATTCTATATTTAAAAAACAAATTAACACCCCCTCCTTTACTCCACTTAGAAGTACCTAATACAAGTCCAACTTTGTTTTTTGGAATTATATTCACATCATTATAAACCTCATTTTCTGTTTTTATATTAACAATGTAATTAGGTAAAAAAACAGATGTAATTATAACAATGGCTAAAAATATAAGTTTTCTTTTCATCTTAAATAATTCATACTAAAGAAACAAAAAAACCAATATTTTATTATAAAAATATTGGTTTTAATTATCTATTTGTTCCACGTGGAACTTTATATATTATCTTCCCATATAAACCAATAAAACTGAAACATCAGATGGTGAAACACCACTAATTCTACTCGCTTGAGAAATAGTTACAGGTTGTATTTTAGTTAGTTTTTGTTGAGCTTCTGTAGATAATGATTTAACTTTATAATAATCAAAAGTTTTAGGGATAGATATATTTTCTAAACGCTGTAACTTATCTGCATTGTTCTTTTCTTTTTCTATATAACCTGCATATTTAACCTTTACTTCTGCCTGCTCTAGAGCATCTGCATTAATATTATTTTGCGCTACAAATTCTGATACTCCAGGAAAAGTAATCACGTCTTTAAAATCTATTTGAGGGCGAGAAGCTACCTTAAACATTTTAACAGATTGATTGATTATTGCCGATCCTTTAGCTTCTAAAATAGGATTAGCAGCTTCCGGTTTTATACTTGTATCGTGTAAAAACTGAACCAATAAATCAGATTTTAATACTTTTTCTTTTACTCTTTCTAAACGATCATCAGAAGCCAAACCAATTGCGTTAGACAATGGAGTTAATCGAATATCTGCATTATCTTGACGTAATAAAGTTCTATATTCTGCTCTAGAAGTAAACATCCTATAAGGTTCTTCTGTACCTTTCGTTATCAAATCATCAATCAAAACACCAATATAAGCTTCATCTCTTTTTAAAATAAAAGGAGGTCTCTTTTGAACTTTTAAAGCAGCATTTATTCCTGCCATTAAACCTTGTGCTCCTGCTTCTTCGTAACCAGTAGTACCATTAATTTGTCCAGCAAAAAACAAATTCTTTACCAACTTAGTCTCTAAAGAATGTGTTAATTGAGTTGGTGGAAAGAAATCATACTCTATTGCATATCCATATCTTAAGAATTTTACATTCTCAAAACCAGCAACTTTACGAAGTGCTTTATCTTGAACATCTTCTGGTAAAGAAGTAGAAAATCCATTCACATAAATTTCAACTGTTTTCCAACCTTCTGGTTCTACAAAAATTTGATGTCTATCTTTTGTTGCAAAACGATCAATTTTATCTTCTATAGATGGACAATAACGAGGTCCAGTAGATTGAATTCTACCATTAAACATAGGAGATCTATCAAAACCGGTACGCAACAAATCATGCACTTCTTGAGAAGTATAACTCATATAACAAGAACGTTGCTCCACTAAAGGTTTGGTAGATTCTAAATAAGAAAATTTCTCAGGATTTTCATCACCAGGTTGTTCTATCATTTTAGAAAAATCTAAAGATCTAGCATCTACTCTTGGTGGTGTTCCTGTTTTCATTCTTCCAGCCTCAAAACCAACTTTTACCAAATCTTCGGTTATTCCTGTAGAAGCACTTTCACCAGACCTACCTCCTCCAAAAGATTTTTCACCAATATGAATCAATCCATTTAAAAAAGTACCCGCAGTAATAATTACAGATTTTGCTTTAATTTCAAAACCCAATCCTGTTTTTACACCTTTAATTTCTCCATCTTCAATAATCAAACCCTTGATCATATCTTGATAAAAATCTAAATTATCTGTCTGCTCTAACATATTTCTCCATTCCTCCGCAAAACGCATTCTATCAGATTGTGCTCTTGGACTCCACATTGCAGGACCTTTAGACTTATTTAACATTTTAAACTGTATAGCTGTTTTATCAGTAACAATTCCGCTATATCCACCTAATGCATCTATCTCCCTAACAATTTGTCCTTTTGCAATTCCACCCATAGCAGGATTACAACTCATTTGAGCAATGTTTTGTAAACTCATAGTTACCAACAAAGTTTTAGCACCCATGTTAGCAGAAGCTGCCGCAGCTTCAGAACCAGCATGACCTGCTCCAACAACAATTACATCGTAAGTATCCGTAAATAAACTCATATATTTATTTTCTATTAAAAAACCGAATCAAAATTCAATCTTATTTATCTTTTTATATTTGTTCCACGTGGAACTATTTAGCAATTTTAGATATATAATATTCTTCTTTGCTACGCATCAATTTTACATCGTCTTCTTGTTTATCTTTATAACCACAATAATGTAAAATACCGTGAATCATAACACGATTAATTTCTTCACTAAACTCAATACCTAAATCTTTTGCATTATCAAAAACACGCTCTACAGATATAAAAATATCACCAGAAATTAATTTACCCATCGTATAATCAAAACTAATTATATCTGTTAAAGTATCATGTTTTAAAAATTCTACATTCAATTTATGAAGATATTCATCATCACAAAAAATATAATTAATATCTCCCTCTTCAAAACCCTCTTCTAATAAAGCATTTTGTATCCACTCTACATGTTGCTTTGTATTAACCAATTCAAAATCAGCTTCGTAAGTAAAATCTATCATTGTAAAAATTTGATTTGCAAAGGTACTAAATAACTTGGTACATTGAAAGACAATAAATTAAAGTATATCAATCATATTAATGGGTAGATAAAGTATATTTGCAAGCAATTAAAACAAATATAAAATTCTAAAAAAGTAACCATGGAAAATGTACGTGTAAGATTTGCACCAAGCCCTACAGGTCCTTTACATATTGGAGGAGTAAGAACAGCATTGTTTAACTACTTATTTGCTAAAAAACACAACGGAACGTTTGTATTAAGAATAGAAGATACCGATCAAACTAGATACGTTGCAAATGCAGAAAACTATATTACTGAATCTTTAGAATGGTGTGGAATTCCTTTTGATGAAGGTCCTGGTAAGAATGAAAAATTTGGTCCTTATCGTCAATCCGAAAGGAAAGATATTTATAAAAAATATGCGGATGCTTTGGTTGCAAGTAACCAAGCTTATTATGCTTTTGATACTGCTGAAGAATTGACTGATATACGCAATCAAGCTGAAGCTAATAAAACCGTATTTGTATACAACAATGTTTCACGTGAAACATTAAATAATTCTATCAACTTATCTAAAGAAGAAGTTGAAAACAAATTGACTGCTGGTGAAAAATATGTCATCCGTTTTAAAACACCAAAAGATCAAAAACTAATTTTAGATGATATGATTCGTGGTGAAATAACCATTGATACAAATACATTAGATGATAAAATTTTATTTAAATCTGACGGAATGCCTACCTACCATTTGGCAAATATTGTAGACGATCATTTAATGGAAATTAGCCATGTAATTCGTGGTGAAGAATGGTTACCATCTTTACCATTACATAGTTTATTATATGAAGCCTTTGGATGGATTGCTCCAAAATTTGCTCACTTACCCTTAATTTTAAAACCTGTTGGTAAAGGAAAATTAAGCAAACGTGATGGTGATAAATTAGGATTTCCTGTTTTTCCTTTAGATTATATAAATAAAGAGACAAACGAAGTTTCTACTGGTTATAAAGAAGAAGGTTATTTTAATGATGCTTTTATAAATATGTTGGCTTTGTTAGGGTGGAATCCTGGAACGGAGCAAGAACTTTTTTCTTTAGAAGAATTGTGTAAAGAATTTAGCATAGAACGTGTATCAAAATCTGGAGCAAAATTTAGTATTGATAAAACAAAATGGTTCAATCAACAATACATGATGTCTACAGATGTATCAAAAATTGTAATTGAATTTAAAATATTAAACAAAGATTTAATATCTGATTATGATGATGATTACATTTATAAAGTAATAACATCTGTAAGAGAAAGAGCAACTTTTACGAAAGATCTATGGGAATTGTCTGATTATTATTTTGTAAACCCTACAAGTTATGATGAAAAAACAGCCAGAAAACAATGGAAAGAAGATACTTCTGCTATTATGACAGCAGTATTAGAAACTATTAAAAACGTAACAGAATTTAATAGTAAAAACATTGAAGGAAAAGTAAAAGAATATATTACAGCAAATGAATTAGGTTTTGGAAAAGTTTTACAGCCTTTACGTTTAAGTATAGTAGGTGCAATGAAAGGTCCAGATTTATTTGAAATTATAGAAATGATTGGAAAAGAAAATGCTATAAAAAGAATAGAAAATGCTATTCAAAAATTAGGATAATTATTTTCTTAAAATATTAAAATTTAGAAAGTCCTGAGTTAAAACTCAGGACTTTTTGTGTTAAAAAATAGTATCTTTAAAACAAAAACATTCATTATGACAGCATCCTATTTTATTATTGCATTTATAGTAGTAACACTAGTACTAGGTATTTTTACCGTACAACAACAAACAACAGCAATTGTAGAAAGATTTGGAAAATTTGTAGGAACAAGACAAGCCGGACTTAATTTTAAAATTCCTTTTATTGATAAAATTGCAGGAAGAGTAAGTTTAAAAATTCAGCAATTAGATGTATTGGTAGAAACCAAAACAAAAGATGATGTGTTTGTACAAATGAAAATATCTGTGCAATTTCAAATTTTAAGAGAAAAGGTAGAAGATGCTTTTTATAAATTACAAAATCCTCATGATCAAATTACAGCATATATTTTTGATGTAGTACGTGCAGAAGTTCCTAAGATGAAGCTAGATGATGTTTTTGAGAAAAAAGATGATATTGCCTTAGCAATACAAAGAGAATTAAAAGAAGCGATGTTAAACTACGGATACGACATTGTAAAAGCATTAGTTACTGACATAGATCCAGATGCACAAGTAAAAGCAGCCATGAACAGAATTAATGCAGCAGAAAGAGAAAAAATTGCAGCTCAATTTGAAGGAGATGCACAACGTATTGCAATTGTAGAAAGAGCACGTGGAGAAGCAGAAAGTAAACGTTTACAAGGACAAGGAATTGCAGATCAACGTAGAGAAATTGCTCGTGGTTTAGAAGAATCTGTAGATGTATTAAACAAAGCAGGTATTAATAGTCAAGAAGCTTCTGCTTTAATTGTAATTACACAACATTACGATACGTTACAATCTATAGGATCTGATAGCAAGAGTAATTTAATATTGCTACCAAACAATCCTAATGCTGCAAGTAGTATGCTAAACGACATGGTAACAAGTTTGGTTGCTGCAGATAAAATGAAAAGTAATTCATAAAAATAAAAAAGAAAACACAGATTATAGTTCAGAATCTGTGTTTTCTTCTTCATCTATATTTTCTATTATTTTTAATAGAGAATATTTTCTAATTCCCTTTTTATACTCACTAACAACTTTAGAATTGTATATAGGTATTTTTAAACCTATAAAAAAATCACCTTCTTTAGATAGGTTTGTTAAATTAGTTAATACAGATGAACTTCCAGCATAAAATAAACCAGTTTTAATTCCAAACCCAGCTTTGTAAATTCCAAAATTATTTATACTTAATGGTAAAAAAGCTGAAATGTGTTGAGATTCATAACGTGGAGTAAAACTAATATTAGAAACTGTTTTCATGGCATTTATTCTATCTTTAGAAAAAAGATATACATCTAAATTAGTGTTTAAATACCAATGATTATTTAAATTATAATCAAAATTAAGATGACCTGTAGTAGGTAATAAATAGGTTTCTTTTTGGTTTTTATTAGAACCTATTGATAAATAATCAGAGATAGCAAAATTACTATTGGCTAAATTTAAATCAACATTATTTGTTTGAGTTTTGATATTGTTAAAACTTATAAATCCAATATCAGTAATAGAAGCTGAAATTTTAAAAGAATAAGGTGCTTTGCTGTAATAAATATTACCGTGTTTATCTATATTATTTATAGGTAAAGTTTTATTTCGTTTTTCATACACAATACCAATATCTAAACCTTGACCGTAATTAGCACCTGTATCAGATGAACTAACGGAAACAGATCCATTAAAATCTAAAACACTGTCTTCGGGAACATCTTCATTTAAAGAAAAATTAGACGTAAAATCATTTAATAAAAAAGAATACGTTTTAATTCCCCTTAAAAATTTAAGGCTAACCCCTACTTTAAAAAATTCTGTTGGAGTATGGATAGGAACACCTGCGTAAGTAAAACCAACTTCATACCAAGCAAACGCTTGACCATATCCGGTTAAGTTTCCAAAATTGTTATCTAACAATTTTTTTGGATTGTTTAAATATGTTTTTTCTGTGAACTGATTATACAATTCACTATTAAAGTTATAAGCATAACCGTTAAAACGAATTGCAGTAGTAAAACCAACTGTATTGTAATTGTTAACAGTCCATAAAAAAGAAGGTCCTAGTATAGTAGAATTTCCATAAAAATTAGAATCTTCAGAAAATTCTTTTTTAGAAACATAACTATCAAGATCTTTTAATTTGGAAATTTTAAAAATAGTATCTATCGTAGCATCTAGAGAAGATATTTTTTTAAATACATCTAAATCATTTAAACCAAATTTATTGTCTTTTAGAATAGTTAAAGGCTTAACGGTAGAATAGGTATTACCTGTTGTGGTACTTGATGATAAAATATTTATATCAACTTTATAAAATGAATCGGCAATATTAGCAGGATTATATAATACACTTTCTATTCCAGAAAAATTATCTGTAAAATTTACAGATGTTTGAGCATAGGAATAAAGAGAAATAAAAAAAACTAGGGGGTATATTTTTTTAAGCATAGTAGTACAAACGGGGTGCACTAAAGCTATAATAATTTTTCTTATTTATGTTTTAAAAATTGATAAAAATTAGATAAGGTTACATATTGTAAAGGAACAATTAACAAACTAACTAACGTTAATTTACTTAAAATTAATAATAAAGATATTGAAGTGAAAAATAACATAATTAAAAAGAACTGAATTTCATTTCCTTTTATCAATTCTTTGCTTTTTTTAAATACTTCCATAGGTTCCATTGTTGGGTTTTCTGACAATATAAAATAAGATTGAGATAACCATATTCCTATAATTATTCCTGGAATAATTAATAGAAACAATCCTCCTATGATAAAAACTAATGAAAGTAAAAATACTCCTAAAGAATTTTTAAAATAAGTAAAACCTTCTAACAAAAAAGAAAATTGTAACGTTTGTTTTTTAACTATTGCTAAAGAAATTTTTGACAAACCTGCTTTTAAAGGTCCAGAAAAAATTAACAACAATAACATTCCTAAAATTTTATTTTGTTGAATTAATAGAGGTAAAAAACTTAAAGGCAAAGAGGCTAATAAGAGTAAACCAAAATAGCCACGTAAATCTAAAATAGATTTTTTAATAAGAGGAATAATATTCATAAAGTAAAAAAAAAACCTACTCTTTACAGAATAGGTATATTGTTAAAAATAAGAAATAAATTATTTTTTATCGTCATCTATTTTCTTATTATCTTCTTCTTCATCTTGAGTTGCTTTTTTAAACTCTTTGATTCCTCCTCCAAGGCCTCTCATTAATTCAGGAATTTTACGACCTCCAAATAACAACAATACAATAACTGCTATAATTACCCATTGTCCTGGTCCTACAAATCCTAAAGATATATTTAAAGTGTTCATTTCTTGTGTATTTTAAGAATTACAAATATACATTTTTTAATAATAAATAATATGCAGAAGATTACTCTTCTTTTTTATGAATTACATTTCCTAAAAAAGTTTTTTCATTTACAGAAAAAGGAGTTCCCATATACGTTACATCTCCTTTGTATTTTGCTGTTGCATCTAAAAATTCTGATACATAAATTCCAGCTTGAGCAGCTTTAACTTCTACAAATGCTTTTTTACTTTTAAAATTAAAAGCATCGTACAAACTTTTACTTTTAGCCTTAATTTTTTGGCTTTCTGTAAAGCCTTTTAAAAGCAAATTACTTCCTAAGTCTAGGTTAGCTATAAAATCATCAGTTTGAACCGTTAAATCGGCTTTAACATTGTTAATTGCTTCTATTTCTAAAAATTTCTCAATTATAGGTTCTTTAGAAGTAAATACAACTTGATTGGCTAATTTTATATGCCTTAAACCGTTGTTGTAATATATTTTTACTTTTAAATCGCTTTTAAATTTCTTTTTTAAAGAAGTAGATAATTTTAATTCTTTGTTTTTATCACTAATAGATAATTTATCTACATCGTTTCCAAAAACTTCAATTTTAAAACCATTGGCTAAAATTAACTCTACCTCCATAGCACTATTTATGGTAATAGCTTTAAAAGGTTTTAAATTTTTAACCAAATCTTGAGCAAAAGTAAATTGACTAATCAATAGAATTGCTAAAAATATTTTTTTCATTTTTTATAAAATTCAATTCAAAAAGAAGTATCAAAATTAATACCTAACTACTCTTCTATCAAATAAAAATCTAAATGCTTACGTTCTAAATCGGCATTTTTAACTTTAATCCAAACTTCATCACCCAAACGATAAACGTCTCCGTGTTTTCTACCTATCAAAGCATATTCTTCTTGATCAAAAACAAAATGATCACTAGTAATATCTCTAGTTCTTACCATTCCTTCACATTTGTTTTCCATCACTTCTACATAAATACCCCACTCTGTAACTCCAGAAATTACTCCTTTAAAAGCTTTTCCTGTAAAGTTTTGCATGTATTTAATTTGCATGTATTTAATAGAATCTCTTTCTGCTTTAGAGGCTAACATTTCCATTTCTGATGAATGTGCACATTTTTCTTCGTATTCTTCTGCAGATACAGATTTACCTTTGTCTAAATAATGTTGTAACAACCTGTGAGCCATTACATCTGGATATCTACGAATTGGCGATGTAAAATGACTGTAATAATCAAAAGCCAAACCGTAATGCCCAATATTTTCAGTCGTATATTCTGCCTTACTCATAGAACGAATGGTTAAGGTCTCAATCATGTTAGATTCTGCTTTTCCATGCACATCACTTAATAATTTATTTAAAGATGATGATGTAGACATTCTAGATCTAGTATCTATTCCGTATCCAAATTTTTGAACCAAGTTTCCTAAAGCTTCTAACTTATCCGTATTAGGTTCATCGTGAGTTCTGTATATAAATGTTTTTTTAGGTTGACCAGATTTGGTTTTTCCAACAAATTCTGCCACTTTTCTATTGGCTAATAACATAAATTCTTCAATCAATTTATTAGCATCTCTAGATTCTTTAAAAAACACTCCTATTGGATTGGCATTCTCGTCTAAATTAAATTTGGTTTCAACTTTATCAAAAGCCAAAGCACCAGATTTCATACGTTTGCCACGCATAATTTTAGCCAAAGTATCCATTTTTAAAATTGCATCAGCAATTTCTGGAGCTACATCATAAGCTTCATCAGTAATAGATATTTCTGCAGGAATGGTATGAATTTCACCTTCTTCTAAAGTTCCATTTTCTATTATAACTTGAGCTTCTTCATAAGCAAAACGTTTGTCAGAATAAGTAACCGTTCTACCGTACCATTCTTTTTTAATTTCTGCTTTATCATTCAATTCAAAAATAGCAGAAAAAGTTAATTTTTCTTCTTCAGGTCGTAAAGAACATACTCCGTTAGATAACATTTCTGGCAACATAGGTACTACTCTATCTACCAAATAAACAGAAGTTGCACGGGTATAAGCTTCATCGTCTAAAATAGAACCTTCGGCTACATAATGAGAAACATCTGCAATGTGAATTCCTATTTCGTAATTTCCATTTTCTAATTTTTGAAAAGACAATGCATCATCAAAATCTTTAGCATCACGTGGATCTATGGTAAATGTTAACACATCTCTCATGTCTCTACGTTTGGCTATTTCTTCTTCGGTAATAGTAACATCTAATTGTTCTGCTGCAGCTTCAACCTCTTCAGGAAATTCATAAGGCAAATTATAATCTGCAAGAATGGCATGAATTTCTGTATTGTGTTCACCTGCTTTACCTAAAACTCTAGTTATGGTTCCGTAAGGATTTTTAGAGTCTGATGGCCAATCTGTAATACTTGCCACTACTTTGTCTCCATCAACAGCTTCCCCTATTTTATCTTTAGGAATAAAAATGTCGTTGTTCATAGATCTATCATCAGCAACCACAAAACCAAAACGAGCACTTAATTGTAGGGTTCCTACAAAGTCTGTTTTTTTGCGTTCTAAAACTTCTACAACTTCACCTTCTAATTTGTTGCGTTGTTTGCGTTTATAAACATAAGCTTTAACGGTATCTCCGTTTAAACCTCCGTTTACGCTATTTTTATTGATGAAAGCATCAGTTTCAAAATCATCACAAATAAAGTAAGCATTACCAGTACTGGTTACGTCTAAAGTTCCTATGTGATAATTTTTTTCAGCATCTAACACAAACTTGCCTCTATCCTCTTCTTTTATTTTTTTTTGAGCTTTTAACTCTTCCAATTTTAACAATAGTTGTTGTTTACTACCGTGATCTTCTAATTGTAACTTAGCGGCAATTTGTTTATAGTTTAAAGGATTTCCACTATTCTCGTTTAATACTTTAAACACCTTACGAGTAAGATCTTTAATAACTCCTCCTTTTTTCTTAAAAATACCTGTCTTTTTACCTCTTGGCATATTTCTCTCTTTATTTTATCGTTGATAAAGGTACTGCAAATAGAAGTACCGAATGTTTATCTAAAATTAATTTTTTATAAAGAAGCTTTTATAAAACAAAAAACACAACCATTTTGGTTGTGTTTTTTTTATATACATTTTTTATTTAAAATAATTTATTTAACTAGCAATTTAAACAATTGAATAGCACCTGTAGAGTTTTGAGCTTGTACAAAATAAACTCCAGATTGAATTGAATGATTTGGTAATTCTTGGCCTAAAATATTTTTAATTAAAAGTTTAATATTCGGTAAATTACTTTTAAAAGAATTATTTACAAACGTAATAGTTAAACCATTTATAACAGAAGTTGAATTTGTTAACAGAACTTCTTCATATTTAAAAATTCTTGCATGACCACTATTAGGTCCTACTCCATCATTTAAAGAAGCTCCAATAGCAACTATCGATCCCTCATTATTTAGATCTATAGAAATTCCAGATTCATCAAAATTTGCTTCTCCATCAATATCATTCCCTTGTTGTAACCAAGTACCGCTTTCATTTTTATAAACTCTAACATGTCCATGCTTACTAGCAGACTCTCCATTTCTTTTGGCTCCAATAGCAATAATAGAACCATTGCTATTTATACTAACTACACTACCAGATTCATCTTGAGATCCTTCTCCTTGAATATTATTTCCTATTTTAGACCATGCTCCTGAGTTGTATTGATAAACACTTGTATGTCCAGTATCTACACCTGCTTCTCCATCACTTTTGCTAGCTCCAATAACAATTATATTTCCCAGTTCATTCATATCAACAGAAACTCCAAAATAATCTTCAGCTGTTTGATTGTATAAATCTGAATGTAAAGCCCAAGATCCAGAAGAATATTCATAAATTCTTACCAAACCTGCAAAATTTCCGTTTGTAGAATTACCTGGAGCACCTACTACCAACTTAGTTCCTTGTCCATTTAAACTAACAGAAAATCCTAAGTTATCTTCAGCTGTTTGTCCGTAAAAAACAGAACTTAAAGTCCAATTACCTGAAGAATATTCATAAATTCTTACAGCTCCAGATTCTAATGCATTTGTAGAATTTTTAGGAGCTCCTACAGCTAAAATAGTTCCTGATTGATTTAAACTAACAGAAGTTCCAGAAAAATCTCCAGATAAACCATCTAAATCAGCACCTATTTGAGTCCAAGTTCCAGCATTGTATTCATAAACTCTAACATGACCTGAATTAATACCAGCATCATTATTCTTTATACTTCCTACAGCTACAATAGTTCCTGCTCCGTTTATACTTAAAGAATAACTAGATTCATCATTAGCTGATTCTCCAATTATTTTATTTCCATATTGAATCCATTCATTGGCTTCATTTTTTTTATATACAGTTACCACACCATTATTAAAAATAGTAGATGATTCATCATCATCTGTAGCACCTACAGCAACAATATCTCCTAAATTATTTATAGCTATAGATTTTCCAAAAAAATTATCTTGTTTATCACTATCTATATCGGATCCTACTTGATTCCATTGTGCAAAAAAAGATTGTGTAATTAACATTAATACAAAGAGTAGTTTTTGTTTCATTCTTGTTTTATTTTTGTTTTATTTTTGTTTTATTTTTTGCAAAGGTACATTATAACCTATGTTAACTGAAATTTAAATAGATTAAAAATTTATTTTAAACCTTATCAACACCTATATAATATCTAATTTTTTCTTTTTTAAAATTTATAAAACAAATGATAGGGTATTATTAGGTGTTGATTTATACAATAACTCCACTTAATTTAATTTTGATTTAACATTAAATTTACTTTATTAACATCTTATTAGATTCTTAATTTGTTTAAAATAAACATATTAATGTTAGTTATTCACAGTTGTTAACAACCTGCTTTTATCTTTTTTTAGGTATAAAATTTTAAGTGTTGATTATTAATAAACCGTGGATAAATTGTTAATAACCGTTTATAACTTTGTGTTAAATAAATTTGCTTTGTATTAGGTCTGTCACGTATTGTTTTTTAATGTCATATTACAAAATTTAGTTTCGTTTATTTAACCACAGTTTATCAACAATTTACTAGTTTTTGTAATTAGCTGATTTTAAAGGTTTTTACGAATACTTATTATTTAGTATGTTAATAACTGTTTATAATGTGAATTATATAATAAAACTTACTGATTATTAAATATTTAGTAAATGATAAAAGTGTAATGTATTGATTTATAGTTAGTTGGTTTTTGTAAAATAATCTATCTTTTTATGAATTGTTTACAGTCAGTATTTTAACTAAATACAAAGATATTATTTACCTTAAAATTCATTTAAAAATACATTGTATAGTTGTTAGCATTTTATCAAGTATGGATATAAACAATTGTAGATAGCTATTTGTATATTTAAAGTTAGTCCTTATAAGGGTTGTTTTTGTAAATTTGTTTTAAATTATAAAACAACAGTTATGAAAATAGCAATCGGAAACGATCACGCTGGACCAGCTTATAAATTAGCTATCGTAAAATTATTAGAAGAAAAAGGTATTGAAGTAGTAAATTATGGAACTGATACTTTTGATAGTGTAGATTATCCAGACCATGCTCATAAAGTTGCAAACGCAGTAGATACAAAAGCTGTAGATTTTGGAATTTTAATTTGTGGTAGCGCAAATGGTGTTGCTATGACTGCAAATAAATATCAAAATGTAAGAGCTGGGTTATGTTGGACAAAAGAAATAGTTTCTTTAGTAAGACAACATAACAATGCTAATATTTTATGTATTCCTGCTCGTTTTACAGCTATAGAACAAGCTATAGAAATGGTAGAAACTTTTTTAGCTACCGATTTTGAAGGAGGTCGTCACCAAAATAGAGTAGATAAAATTTCTTGCTCATAAATAAAAAATAAATTAACTATAAACTGTATTGAAATTTCAATACAGTTTTTTTATTTATATCCCTATAAATTTTTTAAAACATGAATATACCTAAAGTAGATTTACCTAGAGTAGTAGTTATTGGTGGTGGTTTTGCAGGACTTAATTTGGTAAAAAAATTGCGTAAGTTGCCTATACAATTGGTAATGGTTAACAAACACAATTATCATGCTTTTCAACCTTTATTGTATCAAATATCTACCAGTGGTATAGAGTCAGATTCTATTGCGTATCCGTTAAGAATGTTTATCAAAAAGCAACAGAATTTTTATTTTAGAATGGCCGATGTTAAAGAGATTGATACTCAAAATAAAATTGTAAAATCAGACATTGGAGACTTGTCTTATGATTATTTAATCATCAATACAGGAACCAAGACTAATTACTTTGGAAACAAAGAAATTAAAAAACACGCAATGCCTATGAAAACCATTCCTCAGGCATTAAATTTACGTAGTTTAATTTTACAAAATTTTGAACGTGCAACTGTAGAAACGGATGTAGAGGTTCAAAAGTTTTTATTAAATTTTGTAATTGTAGGTGCTGGTCCTACGGGGGTTGAATTAGCTGGTGCTATTGCAGAATTTAAACAAAGTGTGTTGCCATTGGATTATCCGGATTTAGACACTAGTTTAATGCAAATTAATTTGTTAGAAGGAGCTGGTAGAGTCTTACCTCCTATGAGTGAAAATGCTTCTAAAAAATCGACTCAATTTTTAAAAGAATTAGGGGTACAAATTTATACCAATACCATAGTTACAGAATACGATGGTAAATTGGCAAAAACTAAAGACGGTAAAGAATTTGCCAGCAGAACTTTAATTTGGTCTGCTGGAGTTATTGCCAACAGAATTAATGGTTTTGATGAAGAATGTTCTGAACCTAGAAGTAAAAGATATTTTGTAAATGAATTTAATCAAATAAAAGGTTTTAAAGATGTTTTTGCTTTAGGTGATGTAGCGCTTATGATTTCTGAAGATTATCCAAGAGGACATCCGCAAGTAGCACAACCGGCTATACAACAAGCTCATAATTTGGCTAAAAACTTTCCTAAAATTTTAAAAGGAAATCACAATCTAAAACCATTTGTTTACAAAGACAAAGGTTCTATGGCTACTATTGGTAGAAACAAAGCCGTTGCAGATATTAACAAACTAAAATTTGGTGGATTTTTTGCTTGGCTTATTTGGATGGCAGTTCACTTAATTTCTTTAGTAGGTTTTAAAAATAGATTGGTAATTCTAATTACTTGGATTTACAATTACGCAAATTACAACAAAGGATCTAGAGTTATTATTAGACGATTTAGTGTAACAAAACGTAGAGTAAGAACCAATGCAGAATTGTAAAAATTAATTATAATATAAAAAAAAGCCTCCAAATTTTGGTGGCTTTTTTTATGAATGAATGTTTTATACTATTAATTTAATGCTTGATAAAATTGCAAATATTGTTGATTGTTTGGATCTAATTGTAATAATTTTTCAACCTGTTTTTTTGCCAATCCCACTTGTTTGTTTTGATTGTAGATATATGCTAACAAATACATTAAATCGGTATTAGTTGGGTTTCTTTTTAATTGCACTTTTAAAACACTCACAGCATTAATTGTTTGTTTATTTTGGAAATATAACAAAGCTAAATTATAGACAATTCTATCATTCTCTGGCATAAACTCTAATGCTTTTTTTAATTGTAAAATAGCTTCTTTAGGTTTTCCTATTTCATTTAATAACAAACCATAATCAAAGTTGGTCAATCCAAAACCTGGTTCTTGTTTTAAAATGGTTTTATAGGCATTTTCTGCATCTGTATACTGTTTATTCTGATAATATAAATTAGCCAATGTAGTACGTACTATATTGTTTATTGGATCTAATACCAAAGCTTCTTCTAAGGTTTTAATAGCACTACTAATTTTACCAACTCCCATGTAGTATTGTGCACGTTTCATTTTACCACCAGAAAACTCTCCTCCTACTTTTAAATTTTGTGCAAATTCAATTCTTACTTTGTCATAAAAAGGTTTGTATTCTTCTGGTATTTTAGAGCTAGGCACTGCACTTAATGCAAAAAAGGCTTTTACTCTAACAGCTCGTTTTTTGTCTTTTAATAAAGGCAATAAAACTTTGTAATTATCAGTACCTGCTTTTAATTCAAATAGCAAATCTGCTGTAGCTCCTTTTACTAACGGCGATTTGTCTTTTAAAAAGTTAAGAACTTCATTAATATTTATTTCAGAAACATAATTATTTAGGTTAGATACTGCCGATGCTCTAGCAATATCAGGATAAGTTGTGTCTTTTACTAAAGCGATTAAACTATCCTTACCACCTACTGCTCTTGTAATTCCTGGAGCTAATTTATCAGAAAAATGATCTTTTTTAGGCTCTCCATACAATTTTACAAAATTATCATATGCCCATTGATCGTCTTTGTCTTTATGACAACCAGAACACACATTTGGATTGTTGTATTTTAAACTTAAATCGGGTCTAGGAATTCTAAAACTATGATCTCTTCTAAAATCATTTCCCATATAATGTTTCCCTGGCATATGACAATTAATACATAAAGCACTTTCAGTTCCCATTGGGTGTTTGTGATGCGTTTCAGTATCGTATTTAGGTCCTTCATGACATTGTAAACACAATCTATTGTCATTAAATTTTCGTTGGGTAGAGTGTACATTGTGGCAGTCTTTACAACTTACTCCTTCATGGTACATTTTACTTTGTACAAAAGAACCATACACATAATCTTCATCTAAAATTTGACCATCTGCGTGGTATAAATTTTCACGTATTAATTGTGGAAAATAATGATCTAAAAAAGTACCTTGTGGAGTGTGAAATAAACTAATGTTTTCTCTACGAGCATGACAGCGAGCACAAGCATCTACCAATTCTTTAGAACCCAAATTGGTCATTTGCATGGTTCCATCATTTTTGTAATTATTTCCTTTAATTACGGCATTAGAAACATGGTCTTTTCCCGGTCCGTGGCAAGCTTCACAACTTACATTTATAATAGCATAATTGGTATCGTAACTATGGTCTTTTTCGTTGTAATTCTTTTTTACGTTGGTACTGTGACAATCAGAACACATGGTATTCCAATTTAATCCTCCTCTACTCCAATGCAACCATTCACTATGTACTACTTTAAAATCTGGATACAAGTCAAACCATTTTTCTTTTTCGGTATCATAGGCAGTTCTTAAACATTGGTAATGTCCATCGGGAAACAAAACTATGTATTGTTGTAAAGGTGTTAATCCAAACGTGTAAATAATTTCATAATCATGATTTTTTCCATCTCTACCTTCTGTATTTGCGTAGAATTTTCCCTCTTTTTGAAAAAAGGTAGAAGTTACTCCTTGACTTTTAAAAACTTCTCCTTTAAACGGGGCTAAAATATTTTCTCTAGCTGCTTTTTGCATAGATTTATCATGATGAGATCCTTCCCATTGTTGAAATTGATCTGCATGACATTCTTTACATTTTTGACTACCTACATAATGTTTATTTGGAATGCTATCTGTATTGGTAAAAATAGACATAGGATCTACTTTTTTATAGCCTTCATCTTTAGTGTTTTTACACGAAATAAATAACAAAGTTGTGAATAGTAGTATATAAATGTTTTTCAAAAGAGATGGATTTAAAAGATAGTCAAATATAATAATAAAATACTAAAAAGTATTTTATTTAATTAGCAGATTTTGCACATCTGAATCCGGTATTAAACAAAGAAGATTCTTTAGTGTTTTGGGCTCTAAACGTGGTGGTAAAACTTAACTCCAAAGCTTGATCATACATAAAAGACCCTCCTCTGGTAACAACAACATTTGTGTTTTTCTGAAAAGGTATATTTTTATCATAAGGAGCAAAAATAGTACTGGTCCATTGCCATACATTTCCAACCATATCATGTATACCACTATTACTTTTAGGAAAACTAGCTACGGGTGAAGTAAATAGATAACCATCTTTTACCGTTTGATCTTGTATGGTTTTTCCATCCCAAGTATTGGCCATAATTTTATTCTCTTTTGTAACGGAATTTCCCCAAGGATATTTTAAATTTTTTCCGTTTTTTGCTGCAAACTCCCACTCTAGCTCTGTTGGTAATCTTTTACCAGCCCAATTGGCAAAAGCAACAGCATCATTCCAACTTACATGAGTTACAGGATGGTTGTTTTTAGCTTTTTCTCCATGTACTCCAAAAGGATATTCCCAAGTAACTTCTTTTACTAAATTCCATCCAATATTTTCAAAATCAAAAACTCCAGAATCTCCAAAATTTTCTGCTTCGGTAGTGTAATTTGTTGCTTCAACAAATTTTCTAAAATCAGCTACGCTCACCAAATTAATATCTAAATAAAAAGGTTGCACATTAGTTTCAAAAGCAGGAGCTTCTAGTTCAGTTCTATCATTAGCACCAATGGTTATAGATCCTCCTTTAAATAAAACCATTTTAGAAGTGTCTACATTTTTAATAGATGTGTTTTGCTCTTTAGTTGTTTCAGTTTTAACAGTTGTTGTTTTGTTTTTTTTATCATTTTTACAAGATGTTAATATAAAAACAGTGGTAAGTATGGCTAAAAAGTAGTTCATTTTATTTATTTATTTATTATAAATGCAATATTATCTATTTATATCTATATTTTAGTAAGAAGTAACAATAAGATACTATTTTTGTTGAATGGTTTAAACAAAAAAGAAAAGAATTGAAATGAGTTTAATGCTGGATGAAAAACAATTAAAATACGATACTGCCTATTTAAGAATGGCTTTTGAGTGGGCAAAATTGTCACATTGCAAAAGAAAACAAGTTGGAGCTTTAATTGTAAAAGATAGAATGATTATTTCTGATGGTTATAACGGGACTCCTTCTGGGTTTGATAACTGTTGTGAAGACGAACATTTTGACACTAAGTGGATGGTTTTACATGCCGAGGCTAACGCTATTTTAAAAGTAGCAGCTTCTACACAATCTACCAACGGAGCTACCTTATACATTACACTATCACCTTGTAAAGATTGTAGCAAATTAATTCACCAATCGGGAATTAAAAGAGTAGTGTATGCAAATGAATATAAAGATACTACAGGGGTAGATTTTTTAAGAAAAGCTGGTGTAGAATTATTGAAAATAGAAATTGATGAAAGAAAATAACAACCTTCCTATTTTTATAGGATTGTCTATCGCTTTTGGTATTATTTTAGGAAGCTTTTTTAACATTAGAAATGTTGGAAAAATATACAACCCAAGTTATACAACAGAAGGAGGTAAATTAAGTTCAGTGCTTAAATACATAGAAAGTGAATATGTAGATGATGTAGATGCTGATAAAATTACAGAAGAATTAATTACAGATTTATTAGACAAATTAGACCCCCACTCTAGTTATTTATCTAAAGATGCACAGCAATATGCTAGAGAAACTATGGAGGGTAACTTTGTAGGAATTGGAGTGCAATTTGTAGTTAAAAAAGATACGGTTGTAGTGGTAAAAGTATTGCCAGATGGACCTAGTAAAAATGCAGGATTAAGAGCTGGAGATAGATTGTTAACAGCAGATAAAGATACCATTTACGGAAAAGGACTAAATTCTAACGACATTGTTAGTAAATTAAAAGGAATAGAAGACAGTCAGGTATTGGTAAAAGTATACAGACCTGGTGAATCAAGTTTGATAGATTTTAACATAACCAGAGGTAAAGTTGCTATAAAAAGTGTACCAGTTGCTTTTAAATTAACCCAAAATTTAGGGTATATAAAAGTAGACAGATTTGCCATGACTACATATGATGAATTTAAAACGGCTTTAGACAGTTTACAAAATAATGGAATTCAAGATTTGGTGTTAGATCTTAGAGGAAATCCTGGAGGATATATGCACATTGCAGACCAAATGGCAGATGAATTTTTAGCAGATGGTAAGTTAATAGTATACACAAAAAATAAAAAAGGACGTCAAAAAAATTCGGTAGCAACAAGTAAAGGTTCTTTTGAAAAAGGACATATTTATGTGTTGGTTGATGAAAATTCAGCATCGGCAAGCGAAATTGTTTCGGGAGCTTTACAAGACAATGACAGAGGTACCATTATTGGTCGTAGAACTTTTGGAAAAGGATTGGTACAACAAGAAATAGATTTTAATGATGGTTCTGCCATGCGTTTAACCATTGCCAGATATTACACTCCTACTGGTAGATCTATTCAAAAACCATACGGAAATAACAATTACGATGATGAAGTAGCAAGCAGATATAAAAGTGGAGAATTATTTTTTAGAGATAGTATTAAAGTAATAGATTCTTTAAAATATACCACTCCAAAAGGAAAGATTGTATATGGTGGTGGTGGTATTACTCCCGATGTATTTATTCCTTTAGACACAACCAATTCTAGTAATTATTACGAGTTAAATTTAATCAATAATTTTGTGTACAATTACGTAGATAAAAACAGAAAAGAATTATTAAAATACACAGATGCTAATTTTATAGAAGAATTTAAAATAACAGCTAGCATTTTAAAAGAATTTAAAAACTACATAGCTCCTTATAAATTTTCAAATCAAGAAATAGTAAAAGAACTTTTAAAAGAAAACTTTGCTACTACATTAACTAGCGATGAAGTTTATTTTAAGTTGATACAACTAAGAGATTCTTATATAGAAAAAGTAAAAATATTACATCAAAACGATTAAGTATTGAAGGCTAAAAAAATATATTTTGCTTCCGATCAACATTTTGGAGCTCCCAATGCAGAAAAAAGTTTACAACGCGAAAAAGTGTTTGTAAAGTGGTTAGATACCATAAAAAAAGATGCAGAAGCAATATTTTTATTAGGCGATTTATTTGATTTTTGGTTTGAATACAAACATGTTGTTCCTAAAGGATTTGTACGTGTTTTAGGAAAAATAGCAGAAATTAGAGATGCCGGAATTCCTATTTATTTTTTTGTAGGAAACCATGATTTATGGATGATCGACTATTTTGAAAAAGAATTAAACATTCCTGTTTATAGAGAACCTACAGAATTTACGTTACACAATAAAACTTTTTTAATTGGTCATGGAGATGGTTTAGGACCGGGTGATAAGGGTTACAAATTTCTAAAAAAAATTTTTGTAAACCCTTTGTCTAACTGGTTGTTTAAATGGTTACATCCAGATTTAGGAATGGGATTGGCAAAATATTTATCGGTAGAAAACAAAACCATTTCTGGAGCAGAAGATGTTCACTTTTTAGGAGAATACAAAGAGCATTTAATACTTTATTGCAAAGAAGTTTTAAAAGAAAAACACTACGATTATTTTGTGTTTGGTCATCGTCATTTACCCATGATTTTTGATTTACCACACAATTCCCAATATATCAACACAGGAGACTGGATTAGCTATTTTACTTACGGAGTATTAGAAAATGGTGTGTTTGATATTAAAGAATACAAATAGAAGACTACTTTTTAAAAACAATAAATCTAATCTAGATTTAGATACTGAAACACTAATATTTAGCGTACAATTTAGAGTAATAAAAGATGGAATTTTATTCTTTTACACTAAGAATGCCCTTTTATTTTCTAGTTCTATTTTAACTAAGAGTAATTTTTTTTTTAATTTTTATTATAATGTCTGATTGGGCTATTGATTTGTCCGAATGGGTTACTACTTTTTTTTTGAAGCGACTACTTTTGTTTTAGAACTTAATACTAATCTTAATAGTAGGTATTGGTTTAATAAACAATCATATAGATAAAAATATTTGTATAAAACTAGTATTATTTATATGTATAAAGGGGAGCTAAAAACTAAAAAAATGAAACAAAAATTACTTTTTAAACTATTGCTATTGTTTAGCATCATAAGCTTACAGGCACAAACATTTACGGCAGACGGTATTAATTATAACATTACCAATGAAGCTAACAAAACCGTAGAGGTTGGAGACAATACTTCTTACTATAAATATGTTAATAATCTTGATCGATTTGGAAGTTTTTTTAGAGGATATAGTGTAAATATACCGAGTACTGTTGCTAATGGAGGAACTACTTATACAGTAACTAGTATTGGAGTAGGTGCATTTAAGGATTGTGGAGATATGACAAGTTTAACGATTCCTAATACGGTAACAACAATTAAAGAATATGCTTTTTATAAGCAATCAGCTTTAACAAGTTTAACCATTCCAAATTCTGTAATAAGTATTGGAGACTTTGCTTTTGAAGGAGGAGGAGGAGGAATCAGAAGTTCTTTAATATCTTCGATAGATAACTCTTCCTCTATAAGATCATTAACATTAGGTAGTTCCTTAAAAACGATTGGTATTTCTGCGTTTAAAAATTGTCATCGTTTAGAAAGCATAACCATTCCAGATTCTGTTACAGACATAGGGGCTTCTGCTTTTGAAACTTCTAATTCCCTACATTTTAGGTATAATAACTTAACCAGTTTAACATTAGGAAACTCAGTAATAAATATTGGGGCTGCTGCGTTTAAGGGTTGTACTAATTTAACAAGTTTAACCATTCCAAATTCCGTAATTAGTATTGGAGCTTCTGCTTTTGAAGCCGTTAAGGATCATATTTTTATTGGTGAAGAATCTAGTTTAAAATTAACCACATTAATTTTAGGGAATTCAATAACGAGTATTGGAGACAATGCTTTTAGAGGTTGTACTAATTTAACAAGTTTAACCATTCCAAATTCGGTAATAAGCATTGGGGCTTCTGCATTTTCAACAATTAATGATTACGGTTTGTCTAGTAATAAGTCTTTAACTTTAACAAGTTTAACTTTAGGGAATTCATTAACAAGTATTGGAGCTTCCGCATTTAAAGGTTGTACCAATTTAACAAGTTTAACCATTCCAGATTCTGTAATAAGCATAGGAGATTCAGCATTTTCAACAACTAATTCTTCTAGTTATTCCAATAACAATAAACCTTTAAATTTAACAAGTTTAACCTTAGGGAGTTCATTAACAAGTATTGGTGCTAATGCATTTAAAGGTTGTATTAATTTAACAAGTTTAGTAATTCCAGACTCTGTAATAAGCATAGGTGACTCTGCATTTTCAACAACTAATTCATCTAGTTTATTTAATGACAGTAAACCTTTAAACTTAACAAGTTTAACCTTAGGGAATTCATTAACAAGTATTGGGGGTTCTGCATTTAAAGGGAGTAATAACTTAGTAAGCTTAATTATTCCAGATGCTGTTACAAGTATTGGAAACTATGCTTTTGAGATGGTGAATAAAGGAGATTATTTTACGGGAGATTATTCTTCAAGCTTAACCAAAGTAACGGTAAAGCTTAGAACTCCATTAAATATTAGTAATACTGTTTTTGCAAATGCAATACTTAATAATATAAATTTAAGTGTACCCGTTGGAACTGAGTCAGTATATGCTGGAGCAGCAGTTTGGCAAGATTTTAAAAACGGAGTAGATAGTGAAAACGTAAGTACGTTTTTTACGGATAATGGTGTTAATTATGTAGTTACAAACTCTGCTAAAAAAACAGTAGAAGTACATATTAATACTGCTTATAGTGGTGTAAGTTTAACCATTCCTAATACAGTTACAGATGCAAATTCTAATATTGAATATACAGTAACTAGTATTGGAACAGGAGCATTTTTAGGGAATACAACGGTAACCACTTTAACCATTCCAAACTCCATAAAAACAATAGGAGAAAATGCTTTTTCTAATTGTACAGGATTAACTACAGTAAGTTCTAAAATACTGAAACCTATAACTATCAATGCGAATGTTTTTGAAAATGTTGCTATAGAAAATGTAGATTTAAAAGTACTTGTTAATTCTAAAGACTTACATAAAGCGACACCAGTTTGGCAAGATTTTAAAACGATTACAGAAGACGAAAGTTTAAGTACACAATTTGCAGTTAATGGAATCAATTATATTGTAATTAACACAGTTGACAAGATAGTAGCTGTGGCAAAAAACACTGCTTATGTGGGAGCGGCTGTAATTCCTAGTACTGTTATAGATGAAAATTCTACTATTGAGTACACTGTAAATAGTATAGGAAATTCTGCTTTTTTAGATGATACTAATTTAACAGGAATAACATTGCCTGTTTCTGTAACTAGTATAGGAGACTCTGCATTTTCAGGATGTATAGGTTTAACAAATATAGTTTTTCCAGAAACAATAACAAGTATAGGAAATAATGCGTTTTCAGGATGTGTTGATTTATCTAGTATAGGGGTAAAAATGTCAACTCCTATTAGTATCAACAGTAGTGTTTTTAATAATGTTACTATTGGTGCTATAGATTTAAATGTTCCTATTGGAACCAAAGCATTGTATGAGGCAGCAGCTGTATGGCAAGATTTTAAAACGATTACAGAAGATGAAAGTTTAAGTCCACAATTTACAGTGGATGGAATTAAATATATTATTACTGATTCAGCTAATAAAAAAGTTAAAGTAGGAATTAATACAGGTTTTGTAGGGGTAGCAATAATTCCTAATAAAATTACAAATTCAGATACTTTTATAGAATATTCAGTAACTAGTATAGGAAAAAATGCATTTTCAGAAGCTAGTAGTTTAACAAGTATAACGATAGGAGATGCTATAACAAGTATTGAAAAAAATGCATTTAAAGAATCAGGGTTAACAGGAGATATTATTATTCCAAAGTCTGTAACTAGTATTGGAGAGTATGCATTTGCAGAATGTGTTGGTTTAACAAGTATAGAGCTTTCTGAATCTTTAACCAGTATTGAAACTTACACTTTTAGTGGTTGTACGGGATTAACAAATATTGTGCTTCCAGAATCTCTAACAAGTCTTAAAGATTTTTCTTTTGATTCTTGTACAGGATTAACAAGTGTAAGTGTAAAAATGTTTACACCAACAAGTATTAACCCTGCTGTGTTTAATAATGTTGATATAGCTGAAATAGAGTTAAAAATACCTTATACAACTAAAGCTTTGTACCAGGTAGCAGCTGTTTGGAAAGATTTTAAAAGTATAATAGAAGACGAAAGTTTAAGTACGTTATTTACGGTTGATAACATCAATTATATTGTAACAAGTAAAACAAATAAAACAGCAATAGTAGGAAATAATAGATCTTATACTGGAGCTGCAAACATTCCTAACTCTGTTACAGATACTGATAGTAGTATTGAATATACTGTAACAGGTATTGCAGATTATGCTTTTGTAGGAAACAAAGATTTAACTAATTTAACAATAGGTGACTCTATAAAAACCATTGGTTTGGGAGCTTTTTATACATCAGGATTAAGCGGAGATTTAATTCTTCCAAATTCTATAGTAAAAATAGGAGAAGCTGCTTTTTCAGAGTGCAATGGATTAACAAGTCTTGTTCTTTCAGAATCTTTAACAAATATAGAAAATTATGCTTTTTATGGTTGTTCAGGTTTAACAACTTTAGCCATTCCAAATGCAGTAATAAATATTGGAGACTATGCTTTTGTTGAGACTAGTAATTTAACCAATCTAACATTAGGTACTTCTATAGCTACTATAGGAAAAGGAGCTTTTTATAAATCAGGACTGTCAGGTAGTTTAACATTACCAGAGTCTATAACTAGTATTGGAGATGCTGCTTTTTCAGAATGTAGTGGTTTAACAGCTATTAACATTCCACAAGCTATTACAAGTGTTCAGCCGTATGTTTTTTATGGGTGTTCAGGTTTAACAAGTATTAATATTCCAGATACGGTAACAACTATTGGTAGTAATGCTTTTTATGGTTGTTCAAGTTTAACAACTTTAAATATTCCAGATGCAGTAACAAGTATAGGAGATTATGCCTTTGTGGAAACTAGTAATTTAACCAGTCTAACACTAGGTAGTTCAATAACAGCTATAGGAACAGGAACTTTTTATAAATCAGGATTGTCAGGTGATTTAACGTTACCAGAGTCTTTAACTACTATTGGAGAAGCTGCTTTTTCGGAATGTAGTGCTCTAACAAGTATTAATATTCCAGAAGCAATAAAGAGTATTGGATCTTATACTTTTTACAATTGTAATAGTTTAACCTCTCTTACCATTCCGGGTATGGTGGCTGCTATTGGAACAAATGCTTTCACGCTTTGTACAGGTTTAACTAGTTTAAAGGTAAAAAATCCAACACCAGTAATTATTAATACTGCTGTTTTTAGCAATGTTACTTTAGCGAATATAGCTTTAAAAGTTCCAGGAGGAGCCAAAGCATTGTATGAGGCAGCATCAGTATGGCAAGATTTTAAAAGTATTGAAGAAGATGATAATTTAAACACAAAATTTACTGTTGACGGTCTTGTTTATAGTATTGTAGATTCTGCTAATAATACGGTAGCAGTAGCAGATAATACTAATTATACTCAAATAACAGTTAAAATTCCAGAAAAAGTAACAGACCCAAGTACAGACATTTCGTACAAAGTAACAGCCATCACAAAGAATGCTTTTAAAGACAATACTAATATTGCCTATCTTGACATCTCAGAAGCTGTTGGATTAGAAACAATTGGAGAAGCTGCATTTTCAGGATGTACACAATTATCTGGGGTTTTAAGTATTCCTAGTTTGGTTACAAGTATTGGAGAGCGTGCTTTTTCAGGCTGTGTTGCTATTACTAGTGTTGCCGTAAGAAACCCAGTGCCAGTGTCTATAGAATCAAATGTTTTTGAAGGACTTACACTAAGTACTGTTGATTTAAATGTTCCTAATGCAACGGCTAAAACAGCATATGAGTTAGCTTTAGTTTGGCAAGATTTTAAGACTATTTCAGTACCAGAATTTACCGTTGGAGGTCTTATTTATACAATTGTGGATCCTATCAATCATACCGTAGAAGTAGGAGATAATACTTCTTTTGCAGACTCAATGGTTAGCATTCCAGATTCGGTAACCGACCCTAACACAACGACCAACCAAGGTGGTGGAGATGGTATTGATGATGGTGGCTTTGGAGGTGATGGTGGCTTTGGAGACGGAGGTTACGATGACGGAGGTCTTGGTGATGTTGGAGGAGGTAACGAAGGAGGTGTTACTTACAATGTTGTAGGTATTTCTAAAAATGCTTTTAAAAACAATACCACGATTACAGTTCTTGATGTATCAGCAGCAGCAAGTTTAAAAACGATTGGAGCGGCTGCTTTTTCAGGTTGTACAGAATTAACAGGAGCGTTAAGTTTTCCTAGTTTAGTAACAACTATTGAAGCCTCTGCTTTTTTAAATTGTAGTAAATTAACTGGAGAATTAACGCTTCCAAATACCTTAAATACTATAGGAGATGCTGCCTTTAAAAACTGTACAGGTTTTACAAGCGTAACAGCAAAAAATCCAATACCCGTAAGTATCAATGCTACTGTTTTTGAAGGATTAACTTTAAGTAACATTACGTTAAATGTTTCTAGTGGCTCTGCAATATCTGCTTATTCAACTGCAGCTGTTTGGAAAGATTTTAATCCTATAGTAGCACCCATATTTATGTTTGAGAGTATTACTTATAAGGTTACAGATTTAGCGAATAAAACGGTAGAATTAGGAGATAATATTGAATATGCAGGAACAACAGTTACCATTCCTAGTACGGTTACTGATGGTAAAACGACTTATAAAGTAACTAGTATTGCAGACAAAGCCTTTAGACAAAACAGCAATATTATAAGTGTTGATTTATCAGGAGCAACTTATTTAGAAACAATAGGTCAAGAGTCCTTTTCAGGTTGTACCAACTTATTAACGGTAACGCTTCCAAATTCAGTAACCAATTTAGATGATTTTGCCTTTGGAGGTTCTAGTAGTTTAACAAGTATTATTCTTCCAGACTCAGTAACAAGTATAGGGAATGGTGTTTTTTCTAGTTGTACTAGTTTAACCACAGCTGTTATAGGAAATTCATTAACAGATCTTAAATCCTCTAATTTTAATAACTGTAGTAGTTTAGTGAGTGTTACCATTGGTAGTGCAGTTACTAGTATTGGATCCTATACTTTTTCTGGTTGTAGTAGTTTAAAAAATGTTATTGTAAAAAACACAACACCAATTGCAGGTCTTAATTCTAATGTTTTTAATAGTCTTACATTAGAGAATATAACATTAAAAGTACCTAATATTGCATCAAAAGAACTTTATGAGGTAGCAAGTGTTTGGCAAGATTTTAGAATTTGTGTGTCATTTACAGCAAACAATCTTGATTTTAATATTACAGATGAAACTACTAATAATGTAGAGTTAGGTTTTAATAGTCTCCATACAGGTTCTGTTACAGTTCCTGCTACAGTTACTTTTAATGGTAATGTTTATAAGGTAACTGCTATTGCAAACGATGCTTTTAAAGATAATACCGATATTACAAGTATAGATTTATCAGGAGCTACTAATTTAAAAACAATAGGGGCATCAGCTTTTAAAAATGCGACCAATTTAAAAACAGTGCTTATTCCAGATACAGTAACTAGTATTGGAGAAAGTGCTTTTGCAGACACTACTAGTTTAGAAGTTGTTACTTTTGGTGAACAAAACAAAGAGACTTCATCATCTAAAATTACGAATCAATACAGTAGGGTAAACAAAACTACTACAGAAACTAGTAATTCTTTAACAAGTATTGGTGACTACGCTTTTTCTTCTAGTGGTTTGGTTAGTATTACAATTCCAGAAGCAGTAATAAGTATTGGAGAAGGGGCTTTTGCAAATTGTAACAAATTAGAAACAATTATTGTTGAAAACCCAAACCCTGTAGATATTAGCGGTAAAAATGTTTTTGAGGGACTTACATTAAATAACATAACCTTAAAAACACCTAGTACATCTGCTAAAGACACGTATCAATTAGCTGAAGTTTGGAAAGATTTTAAAACTACTGAGGAGGATACTTTGAATACTGATAACAATACAATTAATAAAGAAATTAGTGTTAAAATTACAAGTAACCAAATTGAGATTATAGGTAACACTACTGTAACGGTAAACAGAATAACAGTAATAACTAATTTAGGAAGATTGTATTCAACAGTTGTTAATAACAATCAAGTTAATATAACAACATTAGAAAACGGAGTTTATCTAATTAAAATAGAAACGAATAAAGGAACTATTTTAAAAAGGTTTATAAAACAATAGAGAAGAACTAATACAAATTATAAGAATCCCATTTAGTGACAACTAAATGGGATTTTTTTATAAAAGTTAGTTTTATAGATAATTTTAAGCTAGAGTGATTTTATTGTTTAAAATATCATCAAGGTGTCTGATTAGGCTATTGATTTGTCTGAATGGTCTATTGCTTTTTTTTTGAAGAGACTACTTTTGTTTTAATACTTAATATAAATTTTAAGTAAGGTATTAGTTTACTAATTCATAAGAGGTTTGTTAAACGGGTGTTTAATATGAAAAATAATAGTACAAATAAACATCATAGTAAAATACGGCCTTTTCAAGTTGTTAATTTAATCGTTTAAGTCTTTTCAGTATGTTTAAAAAAAGTGATCCAAATTCGTTTTCTGTTTATTATAAGCTACCAGACCCAGATAATAAAACAAACATATTAGGCTATTTAGTTGTAGATTATAGAGTAAGCAAATATGACAATATACAAGCTAAAGAATTTAATTCTGTAAATAAATTTTCAAATAGACAGTTTGTATTACACTCTACACAAAGAATAGTTATTACAAATAACTTAAGTATTACTTCAAGTAACCAAAAAAACTCTTATAAGAACTACCCCACTCTAGTTAAAACATTTATTGATATTAATAATAGAGATAACGTAGTTAGTAGATCGCAATTTTTAGATTACACTTCTAAAAAAGTAAAGACAAAAGTAAAGCAATCTGGTTCAGTAGAATTCATCGATGATGGTATTTCTGAGACAGGGTTTTCTATTTATAAAAATCAGAATGTATTAAACTCTAATTTAATGAGTGTTATAGATTTAGAAGCACATGGAGTTGCAGATTCATTAAATGAAGAGACTAATCGTGTTTTTGCAGAAGAACATCCGTGGGGTGTAATTAAATCAAAAACAAAAAACACCACTCTAAATAATAAGAAAAAACACAAGTTAATTGCCCCAACAGATACTAATACTCATCTTTTTGATGTAGGTAACCTAGTGCCTCCTTCTCAGTCTTTATTGTTTGGATCTAATTTTGTTAGGATGGGTACATGGTTAATTTCACTTAAAAACTCGGCATCAGACGAAATAGAAATTATGCATAATATTTTTTATAGCAAAGCATCACATTTTATTGAAAATAAGGAAATAAATATTTACGCTGAAAAACAACCTATTTTATTGCAAAAAAAAGACAATATAGATTTAACTACTACAATTAATTTACCAATAATGGCATTAGATGTTATAGTTTCATCTAGCCCGATCGTTAATTTTATCTCTAATAAATTTACAACACTTCCTATTAGTGCACCGTTTAAAATAGCTTCTTCTTGTAATACTTTATTAATGGAAGATAATACTACTTATAACGGAGGAAAATATCCAACTCCTGCTCTTTTTAGTGTGGTAGAAACTTCATTAGTGGCAAAGTTTTCAGAAACAAACAAAGTATTAAATCTAAACATTTACTTTAAAGTGGCAGATGTAGTAAACGATTACCAATTATGTATAAAACACTGTAAAATAGGGAATAAATCTATTAAGTTGACTTTTACATTTAACAACAATAGGGATAATGACATTGTCAAATTTGTAAATGTAACAAAGGATAAAGGAGGTAAAAAAAACATTTTGTCTTTTGCTTTAAGAAACCAAAATCATGCTTCAAATTATCATGATTATTTACAATTAGGCTTAAACTCTATTCAGATAAGGATAGAACCTGCTGATGAAACTTTAATTAAAGATTGTGAATATCAAATTAGTGCTATTTCTATTGAAAAAAAATAAAAAGTAAAGATAAAAATAGTATTTAAGCAACATAAGGTTAAATACCTAACTCATATTCTTTTAAAAATTTATACTGTTGTTATTTACAGTATTTTTAGACTTCAAATATTTTAAGTATGAAGTTTTTTTTTCAGAGTCTTTTTTTCATTTTTCTATTTTGTTTAACGGTAACATCTTGTTCGGATACTAAAAAACCCATCAAAAGTAAAACAGATATTAAGGTAGACAGTCTTTTAAAATTAATGTCTTTAGAAGAAAAAGTGGGTCAAATGACTCAGTTAACGTTAAACAAAGTTTTTAGAACAAAAGAAATTACAGAACATACGGTAATTCCTAAAAAAAATCTTGAAAATAGTATTGTAAAATACAATATTGGTTCTGTGTTAAATTCTGTGAACCATGCTTTAGAAGCAGGTGCTTGGAGAAATGTAATTACCCAATTACAAAATGCTACAAAAAAGACACCACATAATATTCCTGTTTTGTATGGAATAGATGCTATTCACGGAGCAGGTTATACTTTAAATGCAACCCTATTTCCTCATAATATAGGAATGGCAGCTACTAGAAATGATGCCTTGGTAAAACAAGCTGCACAAATTACCGCTAAAGAAGTTAGAGCTTCTGGAATCCGTTGGAATTTTGATCCTGTTTTAGATGTGGGTCGTCAGCAATTGTGGTCTCGTTTTCCAGAAACGTTTGGAGAAGATGTTACTTTGGTTACAAATATGGGAATAGAAACCATTAAAGGTTACGAGGGAGATGATTTAAAATCTGTGAATAGCGTAGCTTCTTGCATGAAGCATTTTGTTGGATATTCTGCCCCAAAATCTGGAAAAGATAGAACTCCTGCTTATTTATCAGATATTGAATTGTGGGAATATTACTTACCTCAATTTAAAGCGGCTGTAAATGCAGGTGCTGCAACTATTATGATCAATTCGGGAACCCTAAACGGTGTGCCAGGTCATGCAAACGAATATTTATTAAAAACAGTATTAAGAGATCAGTTTAAATTTAAAGGAGTCGCTGTTTCAGACTGGGAAGACATAATTAGATTACACACCAAACACAAGATTGCCAAAACCCCAAAAGAAGCTGTTAAAATAGCTGTAAATGCCGGAATAGATATGTCTATGGTTCCTTCAAACTACTCTTTTTATCATTTGTTGATAGAATTGGTAAATGCCGGAGAAGTTTCTATGCAAAGAATTGATGAGGCTGTAGGTAGAATTTTAAAATTAAAGTTTGACCTAGGTTTGTTTGACAATCCTTATCCAGAAAAAGAAGCTATTGATTTATTTGGACAAGAATCGTATAAAAATGCAGCCTTAGAGGCGGCTAGAGAATCTGTTACGTTGTTAAAAAACACAGATCATATTTTGCCTTTATCAAAAAATAAAAAAGTATTGGTAATGGGGCCTGGGGCAAATTCTCATGCATGCTTAAATGGTTGTTGGTCTTATACTTGGCAAGGACAACGAGAAGATTTATATCCTGAACAAGAAGTAACCATTGTACAGGCAATTCAAGAAAAAATAGGAACTAAAAACGTAATTGATGGTTCTTTTTCAGATTTTAAAAATCCAAAGAATTTTAAGACAGATTTAATAAATAAAAATGCTAAAAATGCAGATTATATTGTGTTGTGTTTGGGAGAAAACGCATATGCAGAATCTCCAGGAAGTATAGATGATTTGACCTTAGATGCCAATCAAATAGAATTGGCCAAAGCAGCTATAGAAACGGGAAAACCTGTAATTTTAGTAATGACAGAAGGAAGACCAAGAATTGTAAGTTCTTTTGTAGATAATATTGCAGGTGTTTTACAAGCTTATTGGCCAGGAAGTCAGGGAGCCAATGCGATAGCTGATGTGTTGTTTGGAGATTACAACCCTAACGGAATATTACCCTACACCTACCCTAGAGCTACAGGAGATCTTTTAACTTACGATCATAAATTTTCGGAAACTCATAAAGATTTAAAAGGAAATAAACCTGCTGTTTTTTACCCTCAATGGGAATTTGGTTTTGGTCTAAGTTATACAACGTTTAGTTTTGGAGAAATTCAAGTATCATCTAAAGAAATTCAAGGAAATGAAACTATAAAAATTTCTATATCTGTAACAAATTCAGGAAAAAGAGATGGAAAAAAAGCGATAGAATTATATTCTAAAGATGAATATGCTAGCATTGCTCCTAGTGTAAAAAGACTTAGAAAGTATAAAAAAATAGCACTAAAAGCAGGAGAAACCAAAACGGTTACATTTCAATTAAATGCCAAAGATATGTCTTTTGTAAATCAGCAATTACAAAGAGTTACAGAACCTGGAAATTTTAGATTAATAATTGGAAATAAACAAACCGTAATTAACTATGTAAAATAATTTCTTATTATTGTGATATCAAAAAAGTCAAGATTATTTCTTGACTTTTTTTGTTTTTAAAAATTCTGTCAAATTTACATAATTGCAATCAATATTGTATTTTGGTACACAAATTGATTGCAAACAACTGTATTAAGAATAAAACCTTATAAATAATGGAAGTAGACGTAAGAGCTATCAGCGAAAAAATCGAAAGAGAAAGTGCATTTGTGGATTTGTTATCCCTAGAAATGAACAAAGTTATTGTAGGTCAAAAACACATGATTGACCGGTTGTTGATTGGATTGTTAGGAAACGGACATATTTTATTAGAAGGAGTTCCAGGATTGGCAAAAACATTAGCTATTAATACACTTGCAAAGGCGGTGGATGGAGCTTTTAGTCGTATTCAGTTTACTCCAGATTTATTGCCTGCCGATGTTGTAGGAACGATGATTTATAACATGAAAGAAAATGATTTTTCTATTAAGAAAGGTCCAATTTTCGCAAATTTTGTATTGGCAGATGAAATTAACCGTGCTCCTGCAAAAGTGCAATCAGCATTGTTAGAAGCCATGCAAGAACGTCAAATAACCATTGGTGATGAAACCTTTAAATTAGACGAACCTTTCTTGGTAATGGCAACTCAAAACCCAGTAGATCAAGAAGGAACTTATACGCTGCCAGAAGCACAAGTAGACCGTTTTATGTTAAAAGTAGTAATTGATTATCCTAAGTTAGAAGAGGAGCAATTAATTATGAGAGCAAACTTATCTGGAGCTTATGAAAAAGTAAATCCTGTGGTTTCTTTAGAGCAAATTATAAATGCTCGTAAAGTTGTTCAAGAGGTTTACATGGATGAAAAAATCGAGAAATATATTCTTGACTTAATCTTTGCAACTCGTTATCCAGAAAAATATGGATTGGCAAACTTAAAACCATTAATTTCTTTTGGAGCCTCTCCTCGTGGTAGTATTTCATTAGCCAAAGCCGCTAAATGTCACGCTTTTATCAAACGTAGAGGGTATGTAATTCCAGAAGATGTAAGAGCTGTTGTGTTAGATATTTTACGTCATCGTATAGGAATTACGTATGAAGCTGAAGCAGAAAATGTAACTGCAGAAGATATTGTTAACCAAATAGTAAACGTAGTAGAAGTACCTTAGTTTAGTACAGAGTATATAGTATTAAGTACATAGATTAAAAAGTACTTAATATTTATACTACTCATATTTGACTTAATACTTTGTACTTAATACTCATTACTAAAAAAACATGGATACCAAAGAAATCTTAAAAAAAGTAAGAAAAATAGAAATCAAGACACGTCGTTTGTCTGATCATATTTTTTCAGGAGAATATCACAGTTCTTTTAAAGGACGTGGTATGACTTTTAGCGAGGTAAAGCAATATCAGTTTGGTGATGATATCCGTAGCATAGATTGGAATGTAACCGCTCGTTACAATGAGCCTTATGTAAAAGTTTTTGAAGAAGAACGAGAACTAACCATGATGTTGATGGTGGATATTAGTGGTTCTGGAAATTTTGGGACTCAAGAACAATTTAAAAGAGCAACACTTACCGAAATTGCAGCAACACTAGCTTTTTCGGCTATTCAAAATAATGATAAAGTAGGTTTGTTATTGTTTTCTGACGCTATAGAATTGTACATTCCGCCCAAAAAAGGAAAAAGTCACGTACTACGAATCATTAGAGAGATGATTGAATTTGAACCTAAAAGTCAAAAAACAAACATTAACGAAGCTTTAAAATACATGTCTAACGTCATGAGAAAAAAAGCCATTGTTTTTGTTTTGTCCGATTTTATGGATGATGGTTATGAACATACCTTAAAAATTTTAGGAAATAAACACGATGTTACCGGAGTAAGAGTTTATGATCAATTTGATGAAACATTGCCAAAATTAGGATTGGTTCCTATGTTAGATTCCGAAAGCGGAGAAACTGTTTTGGTAAATACATCATCTAAAAAGGTTCGTACCCATTACGAAAAACAGTTCTACACCTGGAAAGAAAATTTTGAAACTGCTTTTAAAAAGAGTGGTGCAGGAGTCTTAAGTTGTAGAACGGAAGAGAATTACGCAAAAAAATTATTGACATACTTTAAACAACGAGGATAATATGAAGTATTTCATTACTAGTATTTGTTGCATATTTAGTGTAGTTATTATGGCTCAAACAGAACCATCTATCACTATAAAAGTAGATACTACCCATATTAAAATAGGAGAACAATTAACGTATAGTATTCAAGTTCCAAAAGGAAAACAAGTAACGTTTACCAAATTAGAATTGGAAGGTTTAGAGGTAGCCGAGGATTTACCAGCGGATACAGTAAACAATAAAATTTTAAAAAAGTACTTAATTACAGGTTTTGATAGTGGTTCTTTTTATATTAAAAAACAACAAGTTTTTTTAGATGCCAAAGCCTATTTTACAGATTCTTTATTGATAAATGTAGCCACCGTGGCTGTAGATACTACTAAATTGGCTCCTTATTACAAAACCAAAGGGCAAGAAACAGAAAGTTATACGTTTGGAGAAGTTTGGTATCGCTATCAAAATTACGTATACATTCTTTTGGGAATTGCTTTGTTTATAGTTGCCTTGTACTTTTTATTCCGTAAAAAAGAAGAAAAAGAAGAGGTTGTTATTCCTAAAATCCCACCATATATAGCTGCAACCAAAGAATTAAAACAATTAGAAGAAAAAGAATTGTGGCAAAATAATCAGATAAAAGAATACTACTCTGAGTTAACAGATATTGTAAGAAAATATATTGGAGATGAATTGTTTGTTCAGGCCTTAGAAACTACCACAGAAGAATTGATGGATTTATTAAAAGGAGAAAACAAACAACAAAAATTAGGATTAGATAAAGATATTTTAGAAAAACTAGAAGGTCTTTTGTCACAAGCAGATTTTGTAAAATTTGCCAAACAAAAACCACTAGAAAGAGATATCAAAGGGCATAAATACGATGCTGAAGCGGTGATAGAAACCATTCATAAAATTGTAACCTCTAAAAAGACGGTAAAAGAAAATGAAGTACAGTAATTTTGAATTTACAAACCCATTGTTTTTATGGGGATTAATCATTATACCCTTGTTAGCGGCATGGTTATATGTCAGCAGAAATAGAAATCAAGCAAAATTATCTGTTTCCTCTGTTAAATCCATTCAAAAATCAGGGCTTTATACATATTTGTACCGTGGTTTGTGGGCATTTAGATTGTTAGCACTTACTTTGTTAATAGTGGCATTGGCAAGACCTAGAAATGTTGCAGTTACAACCAAAAACAAAAAAAATAAGGGAATAGATATTGTAATGGCAACCGATGTTTCTGGATCTATGTTGGCAAAAGATTTAAAGCCAAATAGATTAGAAGCATTAAAAGATGTTGCAGAAAAATTTGTAGACAAACGTCCTAACGATAGAATTGGTGTGGTATTGTATGCGGGAGAAAGTTATACCAAAACTCCCATTACAAGCGATAAATCAATTGTAAAAAGAACCATTGCAAGTATAGAGTATGGAGGTATAGAAGATGGTACCGCTATAGGTATGGGTTTGGGTGCTGCTGTAAACAGATTAAAAGATAGCAAAGCCAAAAGTAAAGTAATTATTTTGTTAACAGATGGTGTAAACACAGCAGGATCTGTAGACCCTAAGCTCGCTACAGAATTGGCAAAAGGAGTTGGTGTTAAAGTATATACAATTGGTATTGGTACTAACGGAATGGCAGAAATGCCTTATGCTAAAGACTATCAGGGTAGATTGTTATACAAACCAATGCAAGTAGAAATAGATGAAAAATTATTAACATACATAGCAGAAGAAACAGGTGGTAAATATTTTAGAGCAACCTCTAACACCAAGTTAAAAACTATTTATGATGAAATTGATAAGTTAGAAAAAACAGAAATAGAAGAGTTTAAATATTACAATTACCAAGAGCTGTATAGAAATTTAGTTTTAGCAGCATTGGCTTTATTGGCCTTAGAGTATTTGTTAAAAAACACTTTATTTAAAAGTTTTATATAGTTATGCAAAGATTAGAAGAACCTATATATTTTTATGCCCTTGCATTACTTCCATTTTTATTGGTGGTTTTGCTATACAAATTTTGGTGGCAAAAACGCACACAAAAAGCTTTTGCAAATGCTGGGTTATTACAAAAATTAGCTCCAGATTTCTCGGTATACAAAGCCACAATAAAGTATGTGTTTTTAGCTTTGGCAATTGCAAGTTTGGTAATTGCGTTGGTCAACCCAAAAATAGGAACAAAGCTAGAAACTGTTAAAAGAGAAGGGGTAGATATTGTGTTTGCTTTAGATGTTTCTAAAAGTATGCTGTCAGAAGACATTGCACCCAACCGATTGGAAAAAGCAAAACAAATTATTCTAAAAACCATTGATCAACTAGGGAGCGATAGAATTGGAATTATTATTTATGCAGGTAATTCTTATCCTTTATTGCCTATTACTACAGATCATGCAGCAGCTAAGTTGTTTTTAAAAAATGCAACACCAGATATGGTTTCTAGTCAAGGAACAGCTATTAATGAAGCATTAAGTTCTGCTAAAAATTACTACAATAATCAAGAACAAACCAATAAATATTTAGTGATTTTGTCTGACGGAGAAGATCATGAAGAAAACACCATTGAAAAAGCAAAAGAATTAGCTGACGAAGGAATAAAAGTTATTACCATTGGAGTTGGAACCGAAAAAGGAGGTGTAATTCCAGACATGATTAACGGTTATAAAAAAGGCTTAAAAAAAGATAAAAATGGAGAAGTTGTAATTACCCAAAGGCATGCTCAGGTTTTACAAGAAATAGCGGAAAGTGCTAGTGGTTTTTATGTAGATGGAAACAGAACAGCTATGTCGGTAAATAAAATTATAGATGTGTTGTCTAAAGCTAAAAAAACAGAATTTGAAACCAAACAATTTTCAGATTATAAAAGTCAATTCCAATGGTTTATTGGACTAGGGGTTTTGTGGTTATTGTTAGATTTGTTTGTTTTTGAAAAGAAAACAAAATGGGTGAAAAGTGTGAATTTGTTTAATGAAAATGAAAAGTAGAATGAAACAAATACTATCCTTATTTATAGTTTTAGTTACGTGTATAACTTTCGGTCAAGATTTGCCAAAAGAAAAATTATACGAAGCAAAAAAACAATTACGAAGCGGAAACAACGCGTACGAGAAGAAGAATTATGCAGATGCTGCTATTGCTTATCAAAAAAGTTTGGCAGAAGATGGTACCTATTATAAAGGAGCTTATAATTTAGGAAATTCTTACTTTAATCAAAAAAAGTACAAAGAAGCAATAGAGCAATACCAATTGGCAAATAAACTGGCCAAAAATAAAGGTGATAAAGCCAAAACGAATGAGTTGATAGGAGATTCTTTTAAAAAACAAAAAGAGTTAGAAAAGGCTCTAGAATCGTACAAACAAGCGTTGTTAAAAAATCCTAAAGACGATATTTTACGTCAAAAATTTATTGCTGCTAAAAAGCAAAAAGAAGATCAAGACAAGCAGAACAAAGACAATAAAGATAACAAGGACAACAAAGACGATAAAAATAAAGATAAGAACAAAGATAAAAACGATAAGGGAGACGATAAAGATAATAAGGACGACAAAGGAGATAAAGATAGTGACAAAAAAGACAAAAAAGACAACAAAGACGGAGACAAGAAGGATGATAAAGAAAATGAAGACAAAAAAGATCAAAATTCTGATAAAAAGGATGGAGATAAAGGAGATGATAAGAAAGATGAACAACAACCTGGTCAGCCAAAAGAGTCTAAATTATCCCCGCAACAAATGGAGCAGTTGTTAGAGTCTATGAGTAATGAAGAGCAAAAAACACAGAAAAAAGTAAATGCTCAAAAAGTAAAAGCAAAAACGAACAAAAATGAAAAAGACTGGTAATACATTTTTATTCAAAACACTAAACTTGTTTTTGTTTTTCATCAGTGTTAATTTAATAGCACAGGTAAATTTAACGGCAAGGGTTAGTAAAAAAACATTAGGAGAAAATCAACGATTTAGGTTAGAGTATACTATCAATAATCAAGAAGCAGATGATTTTCAATTGCCAAATTTTAAAGATTTTAAAGTTGTACAAGGACCTAGTCAGTCGGTTAGTAATTCTTATACTTTTATAAACGGTAAGGCACAAAGTAATTTTACCAAAACCTTTACCTATATGTTAGAGCCTAAAAGAAAAGGAACGTTTACGTTGCCTGCTGCTAGTATAGAGTACAAAGGAAAAAAAATAAGATCTAATACAATTACCATTCAGGTAGTAGATGCTATAGATTTGCCAAAAGATCCTAATGACCCTAATTATATTGCAAGTCAGAACGTAAAAATGGTCACCACCATTTCTAACGAAAATCCATATGTTGGAGAACCTGTTTATGTAGAATATAGATTGTATGTAAATCAAATGGCGATTAATGGGTTTAATGTAGATACACCACCAAATTACGAAGGATTTTGGAGTCAGACTTTAGAAAATGATAAACCACAATTTAAAGACGGAACCTACAAAGGAGAGCCGTGGCAATATGCTACGTTACATAAAGTATTATTAATTCCGCAAAGATCAGGTTCTTTATCTGTAAACTCTATGGCTGCAGATTTAACGATTGGAGTTCCTACAGGAAGAGGAGACTTTTTTGGAAATATGATTACCCGTAACGTCAATCAAAAACTAACATCTGCACAAAGAAACATACAAGTAAAAGCATTGCCTTTAGAGGGTAAGCCTTTAGACTTTTCTGGTGCTGTTGGTGATTATAATTATGCTGTAAATACGAGTAGAGCTGTTTTTAAAGCCAATGAATCTGCACAAGTAAAAGTAAAAGTATCAGGTAACGGAAACGTAAAGTTGTTTGAAATACCATCCATAAAAACACCTAAAGAATTAGAAGTTTACGATCCAGAACGAAAAGAAAATGTTGAGGTTACGACAATTGGTTTAAAAGGAAGTATAGAGAATGCTTATACAATAGTTCCGCAATACAAAGGAAAATTTATAATTCCGGCTACTTCATTTTCATATTTTAATCCTAAAGAAGAAAAATACCACACCATAACTTCTAATGAAATTGTATTAGATGTTACGGAGGGAAAAGAGCTAATTACGGCACCCTCTACAGATTATACAAATGGAGCTATAAAACAAGTGATTGGTAAAAGCGATCAGAATTTTAGATATATACAAACTAATACGGTACTAGAAACCATAAATAAAGAAGATTTTTATGTATCCAAACTGTTTTATATTTTACTGTTATTGCCATTAATTATTTTGCCTTTAGGAGTTTTTGCTTCTAAAAAACAAAGAGAGTTAAGTAAAGATATTAGCAGAAATAAACTAAAACAAGCAGATAAATTAACCAAAAAGTATTTAGCAAGTGCTAAAAAAGAGTTGGGTAGTAAAGAAACTTTTTACAGCTCTTTAGAAAAAGCATTACACAACTATTTAAAGGCAAAACTAAGAGTAGAGACTACAGATATTAGCAAAGATAAAATTGCAGAAATATTAAAAGAAAAAGGAGTTTCAGATGAAATCATTCATCAATTTACCAATGTGTTTGCTGCTTGTGAGTTTGCAAGATATGCACCGTCTTCTGATACTAAAATGAAAGAAGATTTTGAAAAAGCAAAACAAGCAATCACTTTAATTGATAAAAACTTATAAAACCTAAGAGATGAAAAATTTTATAATTGGAATTTTTGCAATGTTCATTAGTTTTGTGAGTGCTCAAGAATCACAAAACGTATTTAAAGAGGCAAACAACTACTATCGGGCAGAAGATTACACAAAGGCCATTAAATCGTATAAAGCCATTTTAGAGCAAGGTTTAGAGTCTTCAGAAGTGTATTTTAACTTGGGTAATGCATACTACAAAACCAATAAAATGGCAGAAGCTATTTATAGTTTTGAAAAAGCATTGGTTTTAAATCCATCTAACCAAGATGCCAAAACAAACTTAGCATATGCTAACCGTAGTATTATAGATAGTATAAAAACAATCCCAAAATCTACCTTAGATAAATTTAACGATAATGTATTAGCATTATTATCATACAACACATGGGCTAAAATCGCGGTAGCTTCTTCTTTGCTAGCAGGTTTGGTTTGGATGTTCTTTTTCTTTAGTACTCAACCAGGAGTAAAAAAGATGTTTTTTACGTTAGGAGTTATTATAAGTATTACCTGTTTTATAGGGTTAGGTGTAGCATCTCAACAATATATAAAAACTAAGAATACGGTATATGCCATTGTGTTTTCCGATGAAGTTTCTGTTAAAAATGCACCCAGAAATAGTGCTTTAGAAATTTTTTCCTTGCACCAAGGAACCAAACTAAAGGTTTTAGATAAAGTAGGAAATTGGCATAAAGTTAAAATTGCAGATGGTCAGGTAGGCTGGATTCCTAAAGAAAGCATTAAGGCTTTTTAAAAACTATTTAGTATATTTGAAACACTTAATGTTACTTACCCCAAAGTAATTTTTTAGACAAAATACCCTTATAATCAATGCTATGATTAGGATTTAATAAATTTGTAGATAGAATATCTATGAGATAAACTAATACGTTTAAATTTTAATTTATGATACACGGATTTAGAAATGAAGAATGGAAAGAAATTAAGTTTGATAGTAAAATAGATCCATTAGAAAAATGGAAAATTTCTAATTTTGGAAGAGTTTTAAACTGCAAAGAAGAAGAAGAAAAACTACATACCAAAAACTTAATTAATGGGTATCCTGCAGTTCCAGTAAGACAATTGGTTAATAGAAAAAAAACAAGTCGCTTTGTGCACAAAATAGTAGCTGAACATTTTTTAGAAAAAGAAGAAGAAGATAAATATGTTATTCATTTAGATTATGATAAACTAAACAATCATGTGTCTAATTTAAAATGGGCTACTAAAAGAGAAAAAGAATTACATCAGTTTAAAAACCCTGTGTTTATAGAAGCTGTAAAGAATAAAAAAGTAAACTATAAGTTAGATGAAGGGAAGGTGAAAATCATCAAACGAAAATTAGCAAGTACCAAAAGTAGCACAAGATTAAAAATGATTGCAAAGCAGTTTGGAGTGTCAGACATGCAAATTCACAGAATTAAAACAGGTGAAAATTGGGGACATGTAAAAATTGATTAATTAGGTAAAATCAATTTTATATACAGCTAAAATAGGTACAAAACAAAACCCCGATTCTAAATAAATAGAATCGGGGTTTGTTATGCTATAAAGTTTAAATTAACTCGCTTTGTGAACATGAACATCCATCTGTGGAAAAGGAATATTCAATCCAACTTTGTTAAATTCGTTATATACTTTTGCGTTTGTATCAAAATAAACTCCCCAGTAATCTGCAGAATTTACCCAAGCTCTAACTGCAAAATTTACAGAACTATCTGCCAATGCAACAACCTCTACAAAAGGTTCAGCAGGATCGTTAATAATTCTAGAATCAGCCTTTAAAATAGCCATTAAAACTTCTTTACCTTGCTCAATACTATCTCCGTATCCAATTCCAAAAGTAAAGTCTACTCTACGCTTAGGTTCTGTAGAATAGTTAACCATAGATGAGTTAGATAACCCTCCGTTAGGAATAATAATCGTTTTGTTATCTGGAGTTTTTAAAATAGTATTAAAAATTTGAATTTCTTTAACACCACCAGTGTGTCCTTGTGCTTCAATAACATCACCTACTTTAAAAGGCTTAAAGATTAAAATCATAACTCCACCAGCAAAATTTTGTAAAGTACCAGATAAAGCCATACCTACAGCCAAACCAGCAGCTCCTAAAATAGCAATAAAAGAAGTCATTTCAATTCCTAAAGTAGATAATACAGTAATTACTAAAACTACTTTTAATAAAGAACCTACCAAGCTTTGTAAGAAAGGTCTTAAAGATGGATCAGTTTTGCTCTTTTCAAGCATTTTACTAAAACCTTTTATGATAGCTCCAATAATAAATCCTCCAATAATCCAAACGGCAATAGCAGAAACAAGCTTTAATCCGTATAATGTAATGTATTCAGAACCTTTTTCTGATACTGTTTCCATGATGTTGTTAAAATCCATAGTTTTATGTTTAGTTTTTTAAAAAATCAAATATAATTATTTTAAATAGGAATAACCTATGTTATTTTGCTAAATAAAATTGTAATTTTCTTATTTTTAGGCATATAAACAAATGTATAGATGAAAGTTGTTATTACGGGAGGAACGGGTTTGGTAGGTCAATATTTACAAAGGGAATTATTGGCTTTAGGGTATCAGGTTGTTGTGTTGACCCGAAGAAATAAAACATCAACAACAAAAGGTCTTTCTTACGCGGTTTGGGATATTGATAAAAAGACTATAGACACAGAAGTTGTTTGTAGTGCAAATTTTATCATACACCTTGCGGGAGCCAATATTGCAGATGGTAGATGGACAAAAAAACAAAAACAAATAATTATTGATAGCCGAGTAAAATCAGCAAGTTTACTTTTTGATACGTTACAAAATAACAAACACAACGTTTCTACCTTTATTTCCGCTTCTGGAGCAGATTGTTATGGGGTAAAAACTACTGATCAAATTTTTAAAGAATCGGATTCTTTTGGAACTGATTTTTTAGCAAATGTTTGTGAACAATGGGAGGGAGCTGCGAATCAATTTCAGGATTTGGGAATTAGAACGGTTTGTTTGCGAACGGGAATTGTTTTTGCAAAAGAAGATTCTGCTTTGCAAAAAATAGAAAAACCTATTCGTTTAGGAATAGGTTCTCCATTAGGATTGGGAAATCAAGTTATGTCTTTTATACACATTAAAGATTTAGTTGCTATGTACATTCAAGCCATTCAGAATTTAAAAATGGAAGGAGCATACAATGCTGTCGCTGATAATAATACCAATAGTACGGTTACCAAATTAATAGCTTCTGTTTTAAAAAAGCCTCTATTTATGCCTAACGTCCCTAGTTTTGTGTTAAAACTATTGTTTGGAAAAATGGCTTCTATTTTATTAGAAGGTAGCGCTGTAAACAATTCTAAAATTAAATCAATAGGTTTTACTTTTACATACCCAGATTTAGCGACTATCTTAAAAGATGTATTGACTAAATAGCTTAGTGATTTCCTTTAATTTTAAACGTTCCGTTACTTCTTATATATATAACGGTTTCTTTATTTGTAGAGATTCTTGATTTTGAATTTTTTTCAGCTCCAAAATAAGATGCAGGTTCTAATTCGTTCTTTTCACCTTTTTTAGAAAATTGATGTGTTAAATGACCAGAAATAACAACCGCTCTAAAGTTTGGACTTAAGTTTTTAATGTTTCCTTTAAAACCAGCGGGCAATCTTAAAAGTGTTGCACGAAGCTGATTTTTTTCATGACTTCCCCATAAAAAAGCAGTTTCTACATTACTTTTATTTGCAACCCATTCAATATCCTTAGCATTTAACCAAACCATGTTTGTTTTATCTACGTTTATAGGACGTTCACCATTGTCAAAAGCTTCTGAAGTGGGTTTTACCAAATAAGGCCCTTCTTGAATATCTAAAAAAGCTAAATTTTCTTTACCATCTGCAGCTGTTATATGTGCTTCTCCTGCTGGTTGTTGCCAAAAAGACCCTGCTGGCAACCATTGTTTTTTAGCATTTTCATCATCGTTATGCAACAATCCTTGAATTACTACACCACGATAGGTTATATTATGAATGTGTGGAGGAGAAGAAAATCCTTTGTTGAATTTTACTATAAACCCTGCAGGTTCATTTTTTGTACGATCTCCCCAAAGCTTTCCTGCTGCTGGACTTTTATTTCCACGTAGCGGATTTAACCAACCCCATTCTATATTATCAGCGGTTACAACTTCATTTTTAGAAGTTGTTGAATCTGTTTTTGGAGTTTGTGCTTGTGCATAAAGTCCAGCTGTTATTGCCAAGGCAATGAGTATCTTTTTTTTCATATTATAAATGTTTTTATTTACTTTCTTTTAAATATTCGGGTAATTCTTTGCTTAACCAATCCTGACGAATTGGAACGTGCACATCTAAATCTACCGTTTTTTCTAAAGCCCAAAATTCGTGTGGTATATTTTCTGGAAATACAATCACTTCACCTGCTCCAACTTCTACAAATGTTTCTTTACCATCAATAATAGTTTTGATTTTTACTTTACCAGACATGATGTAGGTAATCTGTTCGTTTGGATGTTTGTGCCAAGGAATATGTGCATCTTTCTCTAAATTAAAAATGGTCATTTGCCCTTTTTGACCATGAAACCACTTGCGTTTTATTCCTTTCCCGATAGTTTCAGATTCCATATCATCAAAATTAAAGTGTTGTACTTTTGATGTAGCTATAGAATCTACGGTGTTTACTTGTGCATTTGCTGTGTAACTGGCAAATAAAGCGGTTACAGCTACTGCTGCTAGTGTGTTTTTCATTTCTATATTTTATTGAATACATCAGTTCCAGTGAAACTAATTCTACTGTTGTTAGTATTGAAACGAAACCGTGTACCTAAGTTCTCGATACATTTTTATTTCCATAAAAACACTCGAAATGACATTCTTATATATATATTGTTAGTTAGTTTGTCAGTTCGAGTGAAATTCTATTTTCAGAATTTTGTATCGAGAACTTTATATGATTTAAAAGCTTCTCGATATAAATTTTTAGTACTTCAAAATTCACTCTAAGTGATATTTGTAGATGCAAGGCTTAAAATCCTTCTAAAACTATTTTTCCTTTGGCTTTTCCTGTTTCTAAAAATGCGTGTGCTTTTCTAAGATTTTCAGCAGTTATAGTTCCAAAGTTTTCTCCTAAAGTGGATCTAATCGTTCCGTTGTCTATTAGTTCAGATACTTTATTTAAAATGTTATGTTGTTCTATCATATCTTCTGTTTGAAACATAGAGCGTGTAAACATTAACTCAATATGTGTAGAAACCGCTTTTCCTTTAAAAGGCATTACGTTTAACGATTTTGGATCGTCAATAAAGCCAAATTTACCTTGTGGTTTAATTAATTTCGCTATTTCATCTACATGATGTTCTGTAGCATTTAAACTCACAACATATTCTGGAGCAGGTAAGTTGTATTTTTCAAACTCTTCGCTCAATTTGTTTCTGTGGTTGATTACAGAATCAGCTCCTAACTCTTTTAACCAATCAGTTGTTTCCTCTCTAGAGGCGGTACCTATAATGTTTAGTTTTGTTAGCTTTTTTGCCAATTGTACCAAAATAGAACCCACACCACCGGCAGCACCAATTACTAAAATAGATTTGTTAGCATCATTTTTAGAGACCTGTAATCTGTCAAACAACATTTCATAGGCTGTAAGAGAGGTTAATGGTAATGCTGCAGCTTCTGCATATGATAAACTTGTTGGTTTTTTACCCACAATTCGCTCGTCAACTATTTGATATTGTGCATAACTTCCTTGGCGAGTAAAATCTCCAGCATACCAAACTTCATCACCTACTTTAAAAAGGGTAACATCGTCACCAATTGCTGTTACAGTTCCAGTAGCATCCCAACCAATTATTTTCCAATCATCACCCTTAACAGGCATTCCTACACGTACTTTATAGTCTGCAGGGTTTACAGAAATGGCTTTAATTTCTACCAAAATATCTTTTCCGGTAGCTATTGGAGTTTCTAACGTTACGTCTTGTAGAGAATTTATGTTATCTATTGGTAAATTCTCTTTATATCCTATTGCTTTCATTTTAAACTTAAATTTTTATAAAATTATATTACAGTAAAAATTTCGCTTTCTGGCAATCTAGATTTTGGTGTTTTTTCAGTAGAATTAAAATCAGATGCAGCTCTATATCCTAAAGAAACTGCTACCAATGCAGTATATCCTTTTTCTCTTAATCCAAATTCTTCATCTAATGCTTTTACATCAATTCCTTCCATAGGAGTTGCATCAATACCTAAACTAGCCACCCCTAATAAAAAGCTTCCAACGTTAAGATATACTTGTTTTTCCATCCAGTGTTGTAAATCCTTTAAATCGTATTTATGAATACCAGCAAATGCTTTTACGGCACCTAAAAATCCATTTTTTATATCTTCATTAGGAAATCTTCCGTCTTTATCTTCAGCATCAGCAATATGGCTATAGTACTCATCATCCGCATCAATTTTTGAACAAAACAATACTACAGCCGAAGCATTGGTTATTTTAGGTTCGTTAAAACTAAAGAAACCCTGTGTTCCTTTTGCCATACGTGCTTTTCCTTCTGTAGTTTCTGCAACTATAAAATGCCAAGGTTGTAGGTTTACACTAGAAGGGCTCATTCTTAATAAATTTTTGACTTCAACCATATCTGCATCAGATATTTTTTTGGTAGTGTCATATTCCTTTGTTGTGTATCTCCAGTTTAGTGTTTCTTGTAAGTTCATTTTATATTTTTTTTAAGTTGATTTTATTTATTTTAACACAAATGTAAAACCATAATCACCTTTTTTAAAGTATTTAAAAAGGTGATTTGTGTATTTTTAAAGGTTTTTTTAAAGGTTTGTATATGAAATAATACGTGTTTTATTGTTATTAAACACTACAAGACCTATTTTTGCAACTAATCCCTTTAAATGTACAAGAGTAACATATGTTTTTTAGGAGTTGATGCTTATGGCTTGTTTTGTAAAGCTCAATAGTTCTGTAATTTTAGTATTATTATAAGCATCGGAGTGTGCGTTAGAAAAAACACCTTTTACTTCTCCTTTATCGTTGTCAAAATATTTTTTAGTGATTCCTTTGTATTCATTAGAAATAGCCAAATCATATAAAATAGAACTCCCTTTTTCTGCAGGAGACCAGTGTTGCCCATAGGCTTCTTTTGCCATTTTTGTGTTTAACAAAGAGCCTGGGTTTACAGCAATTACAGTTGTGTTTGTTAAATGATCTGCCAAATTAAAACTCCACATAGTTAATGCTAGTTTACTTTGTGCATAGGCCTCATTTACAGACAACGGAGCTTTACCGTTTAATGCGTTTATAGAAACCGGAGCTTGTGCAGCAGAACTTAAATTTACAATACGTGATTCTGTATTAAAAACAGGAAGTATTTCAGTTGTTAATAAATAGGGAGCTAAATAATTTACCACAAGTCTAATGTCTATTCCCTCTTTAGTTTTAGAAACAGAACTGGTGAAAATACCGGCATTGTTAATTAAAACATCCAGTCCTGATACTTCTTTAAGGATTTGTTCTGCCATACTTTTTACAGCAGACAAGTCAGAAAAATCTGCCACAAAACCTTTAATCTTTCCGTTTTGACTAAGTTCTTTTATTTCTGTAACAACCGTATTTAATTTTTCGGTATTTCTACCGTGTACAAAAACCGTATGTCCTTCTTTGGCTAGTTTAATAGCGGTTAGTTTTCCTATACCGTCTGTGCTTCCTGTAATTAAAATATTTTTTTTCATGATTTTTTTAGTTTGAGTAAAAAGAGGTAACGCTTTTAAGGTTGTTATCTCTTATGTTTTTGTTTCTCTAGGGTTTACATCTGCTTTGGTTATAAAATTAATCAAGCGAAATAAACTTTTTAAAACGGTGCAATGGTGTCTTTTGGACTGTTGGGTACACTCCAACGCTCACGAGGTGTGGCATTTTTTGTTGTGGTGTTTGTAGGTGTTGAGTTACCTGTATTACCATAACTGCTAGTACCACCTCTTGGAACTTGCATACGGTCTCCGTATAACCATACTACCAAATTACTACGCTGTCCGCTAATAATTGGGTGTGTAGCGTGGGGTACGTTTCCTGTGTGAATTATTGCTTTTCCTGGCTCAAAAGTAGTTTGAACAACTTTTCCCGTAGATTTGTCATGAAAATCAACTTGAGAACCTGTAAATTCTTCATCAGGTAGGTTGATGTTTATATTTAAAGTAGCTGCAGAAGCATCGGTGTGCGCATGCAAGTCTTTGTCTTTATCTGGGTTGTATTGAATAGAAAAACCAAATGTTTGATTGTCGTACCCATAAGTACCCAATAACAAACGAGCAATAGGTCTCATATAACGATCCATGATTTCGTTGTAAAACGCTTGAAAATTAGGAGCAGCAAGATGACCTTCTGAGCGAGGATCAAGCATAATTCCGTAACGGTTTAATTGAATCCCATAGGGTGCACGTTTAGGAATTTGTGAATTTACGACATCTTCTAAATAATTACGAAATTCAGCCAAACGGTCAAGGTCAAAAAATTGTGCAGAATAAACACCAGGGATTATTTCTTCCCATAAATCAGCAACAGCATTTTCTTTATCTGGATTTTCCCAGGCATCGTTAATTGCTTTTCTTAATTTTGGATCAAGTAGCGTTTCATCAGGAATTAATAAACTGTCTTTGTTTTCAATTTCCCATTCGCTCCATGCATTTTCAAGTAACTCTCGGTTACTATTCCAAAATTGTGACACAGAAGGATCACGGTTTAGTGAAGCTTGGCGAGTTGGAAGAGTGAGTGCACGAGCTTGTGCAAGTGCTTTGTTATTTGTTTTCATAATAGTTTTGTTTTTTTGTTTGAACAAAGGTAATAGGATAAACAAATACTAAATAAGTATTAAAAAAGGGTATTAGTGTATAATAAAAGGTTTTTATAGTTGTTTTAGGTTTTTGTTCGTTTGTTTTTTATAGGTTTGTCTTAAAATATCATTATTATGGAAGTTTTAGAGGCGTATAAACCTTTTGAAATACAAGAGTTGAAGTTGTCGGAGTGGAAACAACGTGCCGTTAAAAATAATTTTTTTGAATTGGTTTTAATCAAAGAAGGAGAGGGAACACAATGCATAAATTACAATGAGTATCCTTATCATAAAGGAAGTATCTTTTTATTACCTCCTTTAAAATGTCACTCTTTTATTATAGAAAAGCCTACGAAATTTGTGTTTTTAAAATTCACAGATTCATTCTTTAAAAACGCAAACAGAACTTCTATTGATAGAAATGAATGGTTTAAAGAAGCTTCGTTTATTTTATCCAATTACAATCAATTGCCGGGAGATATTGTGAAAAATGAAATAGATAGAAAACATTTAACCAGATTGGTTTCTATGATTTTAGAAGAGTCTAGAAGTTTTGGAGAAGAATCTGTAATGTTGATTAAAAGTTTAATGACGAGTATTTTAGAGCTCTTGATTAGGAATATAAAAAAGAGTAATTATTTTGAGGGAACTAAAAATAATTATGATGATAGAATTACCAAAATGCTTGGGTATATTAATGAAAATATTGACAAAACAGAATTGTTAAAAGTAGAGAACTTGGCAGATGTTTTTATGATGTCGCCTACATATGTTAGCGAGTTTTTTAGAAAACAAGTAAAAATGTCTTTGCGAGAATATATCATCAAAGCTAAAATAAAACTGGTAGAAATAAGGTTGTTAAATTCAGATTACACCATTACAGAAATTGCGGACGAGTTGGCTTTTACTGATGCAAGTCATTTGTCTAAAACCTTTAAAAAATACACAGGCTCTTCTATTAGAGATTTTAAAAAGAATGGTGAATATGTGCTTTTAAAAAGAAATGTTTGTGTTGCTTAGTTTTTAAAGATGTGTAAAGATTCTAATAAATCAGGATATACAAACTGATAATTCAAATCGGTTTGTATTTTTTGATTAGAAATTACTTTAAAATTATTTAATTCCTTAATAAAAGAGGCAGGTTTTTTACCCATTTGCTCCGTGGCTTTTGTGTAATACTCTGCCTTTGTTGGGTGTGTGGTGGCAGCAGCGTTGTAGGTAATATTCCACTTTTTTTGAGCTATAATAGCTTGTACAATACCAATGCAGTCCTCTAAATGAATAAGATTTATGGGAGACAATGCATTTTGTACCGTTTTGTCTTCTTTAAAAAAGCTCCCAGGATTTCTAGTTCCTCCAATCAATCCTGCAAAGCGAATAATGGTGGTGTTAAAATGAGTGTTGTTTTTGAATAAATTTTCAAAATCAAACAACTCTTTTTTTGCACTGTTTATTTTAAAGTTATCGGTGTCTGTAATTTCTGCGTTAATGTCATCATATACAGAGGTAGAGCTAATGAAAACAACGTGTTTTATAGTCGATTTTTCTATTGCTTTTACTAGTGTTTTATAAGCGTTTATAAACGGCTTTTGTTTTCTAAAAGGAACGTTGATAAATAAAATATCACTTTGTAAAAAATGCTGAATATTTCCCTCAATTTCTTCGTCAATAGTAATTGTGTAGGGGTGTATTCCCAATTCTAACAATGTTTCGTGTTTAGAAATAGTGGTGGTACTTCCTTTTACAATAAAATCATTATTTACAAAAGCAGTTGCTATAGGTAATCCTAACCATCCGCAACCTAAAACACTAAATACTTTTTGTTCCATTGTCTTTTTCTGTGTTGTTTTCTAATTTATCTAACAAAGTAGGAAATATAGCTGGAGCTAAATTTTTAACAGGAGTAAATAGAATTGATTTTTCTATTTGTTCTTTCTCTAAAAAAGGGATGACTCCGTTTATTCTTTCTAACCATCCAAGAATTACACTTAAAATTAAGCCTACTTTTATAACTCCAAAAATGGCTCCTAGTATTTTGTTAATCCATCCTAAGGCAATTAATGATGCTAATTTTGTTAGTAGTTTTCCTGCTAAAGATATGCTAATAACAATCACTAAAAAAGTAATAGCAAAAGCAGTTAAGGCAATGTATTTGGGTTCTAAATCTACATATTTAATTAACAGATCTTTTGCATAAAAAGAAAAATGCATAGATCCATAAATTCCAGCAATTAAAGCAACTAAAGAAGCTACTTCAGTCAATAAACCTTTCATTATTCCTTTTACCAATCCGTATAAAAGAATTACCCCAATAACAATATCTAAAATCTCCATAAATAAATTTGATTCAAAGATACAGTTTTATCGTTTTACCCTTTAGGACTTCTTATATTTGTTAAAAAAAGGAACGATGGTTAATGATGAGCAATTAAAGTTGCGATGGAAAGAAGTGGTAAAAGACTTGTCGGACAAGTTTGCCGATGGTGATACATTAGATGTAGATTCTATTTTGTACTTAATTGGTGTACAAGAGTTAGGACAGGGATATAAGGTTTTTAAAAAAGATGAAAAATTAAACTTAATGCACATTGCTATTTGCAGATTGTTAGAGCCTTATGGGTATTATGAGTTTGAGTTTTTTGATGAAGACAGCTGGCCACATTATAAGGCTTTAGAAGCTTTGCCAAATTTAAAACCAGGAGAACAAACATTGTTAATGAAAGAAGCGATTGTTCGTTATTTTGATGAGTAATTTTGGAACATTTTTTGTTTAATATAAAGTTATGAAGTATATCCGTTTTTTGTTTTTAATAATTACCCAATTTGTTGCTGCTCAAAATACAGTAACGGGAATGTTTACAGATTCAATTTCAAAAATTAAAAGTGTAGCGCTTTATCAATTTAAAAATGGTACTCCAGAATATGTAAAATTTACAGAGGTAGATAAAAACACGTTTACATTTGCCATGGACAATTTGCCTAGTGGTTATTATAAAGCTTTGTATCAAAATGTAACGTCTGGTTTTGTAGATTTTATATATAATAAAGAAAATGTAAAATTTAAAATAAATAGTAAAGTGGGGCAGCCTTCTGTTGCTTATTTGTCTTCTAGAGAAAATCAATTAATAGCTTCATACAACTATAGTATGTTGCAATTACAGTCTAAATTAGATTCTGTACAAATGGCTTTTTTTAGAAAACCTAGTGCCGATGTTGCTTTTTATAAAGAAATAAAATCTAAAATTGATGGGGCTCAAAATTATTATAAAGACTTGGCTAAAAATGATTATTGTTTAAGTTTGATAAAAGCATCTAAACGATACAATGCTCCTATACCTTATACGTTACCAGGAAATTACATTAGCTCTATTCAGAAACATTTTTTTGATTATATAGACTTTAAAGATCAAGGTTTGCAAGATTCTGATTTCTTAAAAAAAAGAGTGACAGATTATGTGTTTTATTTACATCAATCAGAAAGTAAAGAGACCGAGAATAGATTGTTTATAAGCGCTATTAAAAAAGTAGATTCTTTATTAGAAAATACTGAATTAAAAGAAGGGATCTTGGCCGATTTAATTCAGAAATTAATTGCTAAAGAAAACAGTGTAGTCTTAAAAGAAACGGTGGCTGTTTATAAAAATTTACCACTAGCAATTCAAAATGATAAGCTGTTAAAAGAAACCGAACAATTGTCTAAGACTTTATTGAGAGTTGTAGCTCCAAATATTAAAATTTCTACTACAGAAAATTTATATAGTCTGTCGGGTTCAAAAAATTATTTAATTGTTTTTTGGAGCAGCAGTTGTTCACACTGTACGGCAGAAATACCAAAAGTAAAAGCACTTTTAAAAGAACATACAGAAGTAACAGTTGTTTCTGTAGGATTAGAAAAAAAAGAAGATAAAACAAAATGGGCATCTAAAATAAAAGAGTATCCAACTTGGAAAAATGTAATTTCCCTAGGTAAGTGGAGTAGTATAGATGCTAAAAATTATAGTGTAAATGCAACACCCTCTTATTTTGTGTTAAATGCTAATAAGAGGATTATTGCAAAACCAAGTAGTTTAGAAAAATTACAAGAAATATTTCAATAATTTAGTCTAATAATTCCTCTATTTTTTCACTCATAATTTCATTAATATTGTGTTTGTAACCGGTTTCAAAGAATTGAATTTTACCTTTTTTATCTATAATAATATTAGTAGGGTAGCGTGTAACTCCAAATTCTTTGGCTAGCCATCTACCTTGTTCTACCAAATCGTAATACAAAGGGTTTTTTGCTATAAATTTTTGGATTCGTTCCTTATTGTCTAACGCAATTGCTATAAATTTTACTTTTTTATTAGATTTATATTTTTCTTGAAGTTGGTTTAATTTTGGAATTTCTGATTTACACGGAGGACATGTTGTAAACCAGAAGTTTAGAACCACTACGTTTTTTAATAATTTTTTACTAGCGTGTGTTCTTCCTTTAAGTGTGTTTACTTTAAACTCTGGACTTTTTTTTCCAATGTTAGATTTTTCTACAAATGTTTTCTGGTCATTTGTTTTTTTACGGTTTGCTTTATACTCTGCATAAGTTTCAATCTTGTAGCTCTCTAAAGAATAAAGAGATGCAGGCATGGTGTAGTAATTAATTTTTTTGGCAGTAGCTGTATAGTGTCCTAGTTTGCTGCTATAACCAGGATATTGCATTACAAACCCTTTAATTTTATAATTCTTGTGATAATTTATAGGGAATAAATCTGTAGCATAAATTTCATAAAACTTTCCCTTTTTAATTGTAACATATTTGTTACAATTGATTCCTAAAATGGTTTTAGTATCTCCTTTTTGTAAAGCGGCTTCGTTGTATGGCTCCCTTAAAGTATAAGAAATAGCTTTTTTGGGTTTACTTTCTTGATGGCAGTAATAAGATTTATTTTGTTTGTAATCGTACAATCTAAAATGGTCTGTGCTAGAGGTGTTTCTGTACAGTGTACGTTCTACCAATTTATCATTTTTAAAAATGACATTAATTTCATTTAAAAAATTAGAAGATTTTCTTTCTAAGTCTGTTAATTCACGTTCGTATTTAATGTCATAAGTAATTACAATGTCTTTGGCTAAATCTTCTTTAGTAGGTGTTTTAAGTTGTGCAAAAAGAGTAGAAGTGCTAATTAAAACTAGCAGGTAAAAGTTTTTAAATTTCATAGAGCATATTTTTTCTAAATATATTTTTTTAGAACACCATAAGCAAAAAACGGAGGCTAAAATTTAAATTTAATACTTTATTCAAAAGATAAAAAAGCTTCTTCAATATGGTTTAGTTCTGTTTTTTTATTGTTTTTTACAATAGCAATTACATCAAAACGAACCTCTGTATCTAAATTTTTTTGCTCTACGTATGCATTTGCAGCCATAATTAATAACTTTATCTTTCCCTTTGTGATAAACTCCTCTGGGCTTCCAAAAAAGTCAGTAGTTCTTGTTTTTACTTCTACAATGGCAAGTGTGTTTTCTTTTTTTGCAATAATATCTACTTCAGCCTTTAAGTATCTCCAATTGGTTTCTAAAATAGTATAGCTATTTTTTAGCAAAAAATCTTTTGCCAATTGCTCACCTAAGTTCCCTAAATCGTTGTGCTGTGCCATTTAAGTTTCTAAGATAAGTTTTTGATTTAATATTTTTATCAAATATTTGGTTATCAGTTAAAAAATTCTGAGTTTTGCATTAGAAATGAAATACAACAATTTACATAACACCCAGTCTATTACGTGTGCAAAATCGTATAATCAAGCTATGATGGTCAAGAACCATACAGCTAGGATGTTATTGTGTATTTCTGTTTTTTAAAAAAAGATAAAACTAAAAATATATAAAAAAGCATCCAATTGGATGCTTTTTTTCGTTTACAACAAATTCTAAATAACAATTATATGAACACAAATTATCACATTTCCTATTCAACATTAAAGCAGATTAATGTTACAAATTGTGCCAAATCTATGCAGGTCTGGCTAACAAACAAAGTCCTTTATAAAACAGATTGAATGTACTAAGTACTCACCAAATCAATATTTATAAAGGCACTTAATTTAAAAGTGTCTTTTTTATTGATTAAAATTTAAATACCATGAAAAGTAACCTAAAAAGAATTAACGAAATATTTAAAAATGATTTTATAGATAACATTAGCCTAATTAACAGAAAGCTGTATCCAAGGCCTTATTTGTTTGATGAAGAAACAAGTGAAGAGGATGAACCTATTTTGTTTATATAGTATTTGTTAAAAATTACGACTGCTGTTTAATGGTAGTCGTAATTTTTACTTAGTAAATTTAACTTTAGAAACCGTTTTACCAACATTTAACTCTATGGAGTGTCCAAAAATTAAACTCATGTTTCTGTCTTCATGACCTGCCGGAAAATCAAATAAAACGGGAATATTGTACTTGCTTACAATGGTTAAAACAAGCTCTTCTATGGTTTGTCCAAATTCAGGATAATTTTGCTTGGTATCGGTAAAATCACCTAATATTAAACCAGAACATTCTTTAAAATATCCTTTTCTATCTAATGCTCTTAGCAATCTATCTATATGATATTTGTATTCCCCAATTTCCTCAATAAAAAGGATTTTATTTTTTGCCGAATAACAAGTATTGGTACCAATCATGTTTTCTAAAATAGTTAAGTTTCCACCAATTAAAACTCCAGAACAGGTTCCTTTTTTGTTGTATTTGTTAGACGGAACTGTGTAGGTAGTAATTTTTCCTTGTAAAAAATTATGTAACTGTTCTATGCTTTGTTGAATTGCCGGCCAGGGTTCTTTAAAGTTAATAGGCATGGGAGCATGTAAACTCTGAAAACCTAAATTGTGCAATTTATTGTGAAATACTGTAATGTCAGAATAGCCAATAATCCATTTTGGGTGTTTGGCAAATTGATAGAAATCTAAATCATCAATAATTCTTACCGATCCATAGCCGCCACGAGCACACCAAATAGCCTTGGCTGTTTTATGATTTAATGCCCATTGCATACTTTTTAAGCGTTGAGTATCTGTCCCTGCAAAATGATAATGTTCATTAAAAACAGTATCATCTATAATTACGGTATATCCCCAGCTTTCAAAAGTTTCTTTTGCAGTTATAATTGCCTGAGGTTGTTTTATAATTCCTGCAGGAGCAACAATTAAAATAGTATCTCCAGTTTGTAAAAAATCAGGTTGTGTAAAAGTGATGTTTTGACTGTTCATAGTGGTCATCAAAAAGAAAAAAATGAGCCTAAAAAAGGATTTCATAATGTTGATTTGGTATTCAAAAATAAGGATTTAATATTTAGAGCATATAAGGTTGATGATATTCTACAAATCAATATTATAATGTTTGGTTACAGAATTGTATTTTTGCCGTCTAAAATTATGTAATAAGATGAACAATCCTAAAAGATATACCCTAACTGCAGCTTTGCCCTACACCAATGGACCTATCCATATTGGACATTTAGCAGGGGTTTACGTACCCGCTGATATTTATGCACGTTACTTACGTAACAAAGGGAAAGATGTGGCTTTTGTAGGAGGATCTGATGAGCATGGAGTGCCAATTACTATTAAAGCTAAAAAAGAAGGAGTGACTCCACAAGATGTGGTTGATAAATACCACGGAATCATCAAACAATCTTTTGTTGATTTTGGAATTTCTTTTGATAATTATTCAAGAACATCAGCACCTATTCATCACAAAACTGCTTCTGAGTTTTTTATAAATTTGTACGAAAAAGGTGAATTTATAGAAAAGGTAGAACATCAGTTGTATGATGAAGAAGCCAATCAATTTTTGGCAGATAGATTTGTGGTAGGAACTTGTCCTAAATGTGGTGATGAGAATTCTTATGGAGATCAATGTGAAAAATGTGGAACATCTCACAATGCTACAGATTTAATCAACCCCAAATCTGCAATTACAGGAAACGTACCTACTGTAAAAGAAACCAAACACTGGTTTTTGCCTTTAGATAGGCACGAAGCATTTTTAAAAGAATGGATTTTAGAAGGGCATAAAGACGATTGGAAACCCAATGTTTACGGTCAGGTAAAATCTTGGATTGATGACGGATTAAGACCAAGAGCAGTAACTCGTGATTTGGATTGGGGAATTCCCGTTCCTTTAAAAGGAGCTGAAGGAAAAGTATTGTATGTTTGGTTTGATGCTCCTATTGGATATATTTCATCAACTAAAGAATGGGCAGAAGCAAATGGAAAAGATTGGGAACCTTATTGGAAAGATAAAGATACCAAGTTGGTGCATTTTATAGGAAAAGATAATATTGTATTTCACTGTATTATTTTTCCTGCTATGTTAAAAGCACATGGTGATTATATTATGCCAGACAATGTGCCAGCGAATGAGTTTTTAAATTTAGAAGGAAACAAGTTATCTACTTCTAAAAATTGGGCAGTTTGGTTACACGAATATTTAGAAGATTTTCCGGGTAAGCAAGATGTGTTGCGTTATGCTTTAACGGCAAATGCACCAGAAACCAAGGACAATGATTTTACTTGGAAAGATTTTCAGGCAAGAAACAATAACGAGTTAGTAGCTATTTTTGGAAACTTTATCAATAGAGTAGTGGTGTTAACAAACAAATACTATAACGGAGAAGTTCCAGTTACAGGAGCTTTTTCTGAGGTTGACGAGGATGTGTTAGCTCAGGTTAAGGAGTTTCCAAACATTATTTCTAAATCTATGGAGCGTTACCGTTTTAGAGAAGCGATGGCAGAAATGATGAATTTAGCTCGTTTGGGTAATAAATACTTAGCAGATGAAGAGCCTTGGAAATTAATAAAAACAGATGAAGAGCGTACGAAGACTATTATGTATGTTGCTTTGCAAATTTCTGCTGCGTTGTCAATTTTATCAGAACCATTTTTACCATTTAGTGCTACAAAATTAAAAGAGATTTTAAAATTAGGGGCTTCAAGTGAGATGTCAGATTTAATTTGGGATGATGTAGAAAATAAGGACGAATTAATTCCTACAGGTCATGTTATTGGAGAAGCAGAATTGTTGTTTGCTAAAATAGAAGATGTAGAAATTCAAGCTCAAATAGATAAATTAGAAGCAACTAAATTGGCAAATGCTGCCGAAGCTAAAGTAGTTGAGCCTCAAAAAGAAACCATCGGTTTTGAGGAATTTACAAAATTAGACATTAGAACTGGGACTATTATAGAAGCTGAAAAAATGCCAAAAGCTAAAAAATTATTAGTTTTAAAGGTTGATACAGGTATTGATGTTAGAACCATTGTTTCTGGAATTGCAGAGAGTTATAAGCCAGAAGATATTATAGGTCAAAAAGTATCGGTTTTGGTAAACTTAGCTCCACGTAAATTAAGAGGAGTAGAAAGTGAAGGAATGATTTTAATGACAGATACCAAAGATGGAAAACTATCATTTTTAGCTCCTTCTGAAGATAACGTAGCGAATGGTGAGTTTGTGAGTTAAGCACAACAAGTTACAATCTATATAACCCCCATTTTTGATATGTTTCAAAAATGGGGTTTCTTTTTTATTAAGAAATTTAGTGTTTTGTGTGTTTTAATAATTGTGAGTTAATACACAACTTTTATTCTCTTAACCTGCTTTCTTTACTTTCGTTTTTTTAAACTTAAACATAAAAAATGAAAATTACTACAATTAAAATATTGCTATTGGCAGTTGTTACAACATCGGTTATTTCTTGTAAAGACGATGTAAAAGAGGTTAAAAAAGAATGGAAATTGCCAGAAGTGTCAATTACCGGAGTTAGATTGCCACATACTGTTTTAAAAATAACAGAAGATAATGTAGAGGTAAGAAATGGAGGGTTTGGTTCTGCAGCTACAGCACATCCTATAAATGAAGGTGAGTTTTACGCTCTAACAGATAGAGGAGCCAATATTAAATTTGGAAGCAATAAAATTTTTCCTACACCAGACTATACGCCTAGAATTGGTCATTTTAAATTGTTAGAAAACGGAACAGTTGAAATGATTAATGAGATTTTATTTAAAAATCCTGCAGGAGCAAATATTAGCGGGAGACCAAACCCAGAAGGTTATGGAGCAACAGGAGAAGTTCCTTATAACGAAGATCAAACAACTGTTTTAGACTTTGATAAATATGGTTTAGACAGTGAAGGGTTGGTTGCATTGAAAGATGAAACTTTTTGGGTTTCTGATGAGTATGGACCACACATTGCTCATTTTGATACTACAGGTAAACAGTTAGAAAGATTAAGTCCTAAAGGAATTACAGGAGAATCAGGAGATAGAAAACTACCAGCGGTTTTTGCCACAAGGTGGGCAAACAGAGGTATGGAAGGTTTGGCTGTTACTCCAGATGAAACTACATTGGTAGGAATTATGCAATCTACTTTATACAACCCTTCAAAGGCGGATGTTGCAGATTTTACAATTACCAGAATTGTAACATTTAATATTGCAACTGGAGCAACTAAGCAATATTTATACAAGCAAGAAAAGGCTAAAAATTCAAATTCAGAAATTGTTGCTTTAAGCAATACAGAATTTTTACTTGTAGAAAGAGATGGAGCGTTTACAAAAGATACTGATAAGAGTGAAGTTCAAAAACATATTTATAAAATAGATATTTCTAATGCTACAGATGTTTCTGATGTTGCAGATACTACTAATGGTAAATTAATTAATGGAAAAACAATTGAGCAATGTACTTGGGATGAGTTAACAACTGCAGGAATTGTTCCTGTAACAAAAATGTTAGCGGTAGATTTAATAGCAGAGTTAGGAGATTATCCTCATGATAAGTTAGAAGGGATTTGGTTGATAAACTCAAATACTATTGGAGTTATTAACGATGATGATTTTGCTGTTTGGACAGGTGATAATAGTGCAACTATTCAGAAATATATTTCTAAAACTGAAACAGCAGAAAATATTGATGGAAACACATTGTATATTGTAAACTTTTAAGGGACGGTTTATTTTCTTACAATTAAAAAAAGGTCTGTATAAAAATTTATACAGACCTTTTAAATATATAGCTTCAGTTAGTTTAGTTTATCTACATTATTAGCGTGGATATTTTGTAAATATAGCAATATATATCACAAAAAATAGTTTTTTGTGCAAAAAAATAAAAAACAGGAGTTTTAAACTAAAAATTAGTCTTTTAAAATAATGTTATATTCTAGTTGGTAGGCATTATATTTGTTGTTAAATGAGGTTAAAAAAGAACCAATCAAGCAGTAAACAAATATGTCTAAACCCAATACCTCCTATTTAGAAAAGGCATTTCATTTTATAAAATGGTTGTTTTTTGGACTTTTTATTTTATTTGTAACCTTGATTTTGTGTGTCCGAAGTTCTTGGGGACAAAACTTAATCAAAAATAAAGTAACTGAGTTTGTTGCTAAAAAGATTGATACTAAATTTAGTATTCAAAAATTATATCTAAGTTTTTCGGGAAACTTAGTGGTTAAAGAACTGTATGTAGAAGATCAGCAAAAAGATACGTTGTTGTATAGTAAAGAACTAGAAGTTTCTGTAGCTGTGTTGCCTATTCTTACTCAAAACACCATTAATGTAAAAGCAGTAGAATGGACAGGCTTAAAAGCTACTGTTTTTAAATTGGAAAAAAACAATCAATACAATTTTGATTATATTATTAATGCTTTTGTAGACCCTAATGCACCAGTAGAAACCACAACAGAATCAGAAACGAATCCTTTAGAAATAAAAATAGGAACTATTCATTTTTCTGATTTTAATTTGCTTTTTAACGATGAGGTTTTAGGAATAAATACTCATTTAAAATTAGGTGATTTGGCATTCAGTTTTGGAAGAAAGTTTAATATAAATACATTTAATTTTCCTGTAAAAAAAATAGCATTCACTAATGCTGACTTTAGTTACATTCAAAACAAACCATTTCCTGCATCAGAAGAAAGTAAAGAAGAAAGCCCTTTGCCTATAGTAGAAATTGATGAATTAAATTTAAGTGACATAAGGATTAATTATCAAGATAAAGTAGCAAATAATAAAGCCAATATAAATCTTAACTTGTTTACAATTAAGGATGCTTTGGTTGATTTAAAAAATCAGAAAATTGCTATTTATAGTATTGGTTTGCAAAATACCATTGCAGATTTATCTTTTATAAACGACGAAAATTTAATAAATGGAAAAAAGAAGCAGCCAATAAAATCAAATAATTTTGAATGGCCTAAATGGAATGTAAATATTGATGCGTTAATGTTTAAAAACAACTCCATTGCATTACAAACGGGAAATACTGTAACCAAAGCAAATATATTTAATCCACAAAATTTTAAAATTGATCAATTTAACATTTTGTTAGATGATTTTAGTTTGGTGAAAGATGAGTTAGCTTTAGATCTTAAAGAAATATCTTTTAAAGAAAAAAGTGGTTTTAGTATAAAGGAATTGGCTTTAAATGCAGAACTGAATAATAAACAAATAGACCTTTTAAATTTTAAATTAAAAACTACAAATAGTTCTTTAAAGAGTCAAGGAGTAGTACGTTATAATTCTATTAATAATTTTATCAATCAACCTAAAAAAACACAGTTTAATATTGCTATAAAAGAACTAAGTTTAAATACTAAAGATGCTTATTATTTTAATCACAGTTTGCAAAAAAATGAATATGTAAAAAAGCTATCTAAGCATAATATTGTTGGTAATGTTGAAGTAAAAGGAGATTTAGAAAATCTTAGTATTCCTAGTTTAAATTTAAATTGGGGAGAAAAAACCAAACTTACATTGTCTGGTAAAATAAACAACTTTTTGTCTGATGATAAGCTGAATTTCAACCTTCCTGATATCCGTTTTAAAACGGATAAAAAAGCTGTTTTAAATTTTGTTGATGAAAATAAATTAGGAGTTAATATTTCAAGTTCAATCAGTTTAAAATCAACAATAAAAGGGAGTTTGTTAGAGGTGGAAACCAATACAATATTAAACCTAGATAAAGGAAAAATTACTTTAGATGGAAGTCTTACAAACAAGGAAAAAATAACAGCAGATGGAACTTTAAAAGTAACTTATTTTAATTTAGGAAAAATAATTAAAAACAATAAAATAGGGGTGTTAGATTTTGAAACAAAGGTAACTGCAGATTGGTTAGAGCTTCAAGATTTAAATGCAGAATTATCTACCAAGTTTAACAGTTTAGTTTTTAACGAATACAACTACAATCCTTTAGAAATTAAAGCCAATATAAAACAAGGAAAAGGAGTTGTAAATACCAATTTTAAAGACGATAATTTAGATTTTAGTACCAAGACAAATATCAATATAGATTCACTAACGTCTAGAATACAGTCTTTTATAAAAGTAAATGGAGTAAACTTACAAGCATTAAAAATTACTCAAGAAAATATAAAAGCAAGATTGTCACTTTCTGTAGATTATAAAAAAAATCCTTTAGGATTTAATATAAAAGCAGAAACAGAAAATGGTTTGTTGGTGTATAATCAAGAATCTTTTCCTGTAGGAAATTTTAACATCAATACCCAAATAAATCAAGATTCTACTTATGTTAATATAGCTAGTAATTTGTTAAATCTAAAATTAGATTCTAATGCCAATCCACAACAGATTACCACGGCTATTCGCAAACATGTGAATACTTATTTTACCAATAAAAAAACGGATACTATTTTAGGGAATACACGTTTAAAAGCAGAAGTGTCTATAAGTCAAGACCCACTTTTAGATCAAGTATTTTTAAAAGGATTAAAAGAATTTGAACCCATTACGTTTGATCTTCTTTTTAATGAAAAAAATCAAAAATTAAACACAACGTTTAACATTCCGTTTATAGAATATGCCGGAAGCAGTATTAACAAAGCACAATTCGCTTTAAATAGTTCTGATAAAAATTTTGATTTAAATTTAAAAGTAGACAATGTAAAATATGATCCTGTAAACATTCAGAACATAAATGTACAAGGAAAAGTGATAGATGGAGTTGTGCTATTAGATTTTTCTACTTCTGATGAAACTGAAAAAATTATCAACATTAATTCACAAATTAAAGCCACAGATTCTTTGGTGAATTTTCATATTAATCCACAAAATCTTATTTTAAACAGAAAGAGTTGGCAAATACCAGAAAGTAATAAGGTTTTGATAAACGGAAACATTATTGCTACAGATTTTGAATTGTTTAGGAACAATCAAACAATTAGTTTTAAGGCTGATGTCAATCAAAATAACGATAATAATTTAGCTGTAAATTTTAATAATTTTGAATTGCTAAATTTAGTTTCTTTTTTAAATCCAGAACAAAATTTAGCAAGTGGTATTGTAGGTGGAACCGTAGAAATTAACCAGGTAAACAAAGCGCAAAGTTTAGCTTCTAAATTAAAAATAGAAAATCTAAAAGTGTTAGAGAGTCTTTTGGGTGTGTTACAGATAAATGCAGAGACTACAAGTGCTAAAAACTACCAAGTAGATTTGTCTTTACAAGAACAAGATAATATTAATTTATTGGTAAAAGGAAGTTACAATGCCTTAGAAAAAACATCTCCTTTAGATTTAAAAATAGCGTTAAAAAACTTGAACTTGTCTAAAATAGAAGCTTTTGGAAAAGAGTATATTTCCAAAACATCGGGTAGTATATCTGCCAATTTTAATATGAAAGGTTTGTTTGAAAACCCTATCTATAACGGGGATTTAAATTTTAACAAAGCAAAACTAAAAGTAAATAGTTTTAACACCAATTTTACTTTTCCCGAAGAGTCTATTAAAATAAATAATTCTAGTGTTTTGTTAAATAAGTTTACCATTTTAGATAATGATAAAAATACTTTTATGTTGGATGGAGAAATTGAAACTAATGATTTTTCCAACCCCAAGTTTAATCTATCGTTAAACACAAAAAACTTACAAGTTTTAAATTCTACCATAGACGATAATGACCTGTATTTTGGTAAATTATTTATAGATGCTGATGTAAAAATAGGAGGAGATTTAAACATACCCAAAGTTACAGGAACTTTAAAAATTGATAAAAATTCTGACTTTACCTATGTAGTTCCAGAATCGGAAATAGAAGCTGTAGAAAGGGAGGGTGTGGTTATTTTTGTGAATAAAAAAGTAACGAATGATATTTTAACGGCTAGCGAAAACACTGTAACTACCAATGTTGTTACAGGACTGGATATTAAAACTATTTTGAAGGTTGATAAATCTGCAATTTTAAATGTTATTATAGACAAAAAAACAGGAGATAATTTACAAGTTTCGGGAACGGCAGATTTAAATTTTGGATTAACTCCCAACGGAAGAACAACTCTATCAGGAAAATATCAAGTAAACAGTGGGCATTATGAAGCTAGTTTATACAATTTAGTAACCCGAAAATTTGAAATAGCCAAAGGAAGTAGTATCCTTTGGCAAGGAGATCCACTAGAGGCCAAAATGGATTTAAAAGCCATATACAAAGTAAAAACATCTGCAAGTGGTTTAATGTCTTCTTTAACCTCTGGAATGGATGCAGAAACATTAAATACATACAGAAAAAAAGTTCCTTTTTGGGTGTATTTAAATTTGAATGGCGAATTGCTAAAACCAGAAATTAGTTTTGAATTAGATATTCCGGAAGATTCTAGAGGAGAGTTAGGTGGACAAGTATATACACAGGTTCAGCAATTAAATAACAGAGAAGAAGATTTAAACAAACAAGTATTTTCTTTATTAGTGTTAAATCAATTTTTTCCATCTAATATTAGCGATGGTAGTAGCGGAGGATCTCTATCCATTGCCCGTGATAATGTAAACAAAGCATTGTCCAATCAGCTAAATAATTATTCAAACAAATTAGTGGGAAAAACAGGTGTAGAGTTAGGTTTTGAGTTAGATAGTTATACGGATTATACCGAAAAAGGAGAAGAAAACAATACACAGTTAAATGTAAGTGCTCAAAAAAAACTGTTTAACGATAGATTAACAGTACAGGTAGGTAGCGGGTTTGAATTAGAAAACTCATCCAACAGTCAAAACGAAAAAACTCCTATTATAGGAAATGTAAATATTGAATATGCATTAACCGAAAATAGAAGATTTAGATTAAAAGGGTTTCGTAAAAACGAGTACCAAAGCGTAATTGATGGACAGGTAATTGTAACCGGAATTGCTTTTTTGTTTAACAGAGAGTTTAATAAGTTTCGAGAGCTTTGGCTTAAAGAAAGGACTAAAAAACCTACGGATTAATGGAGAGTTTAAAAAAATATAAAGCAAGCTGGTTGGTTGTAATAATGCTTATTATAACCTCTTGTAGTGTAACGCGTTTTATTCCCAAAGGAGAAAAATTATACAGCGGAGCAAGCCTAAAAATGAAAAACGAGAACAATGTAAAAAAGTTATCGGGTTTAGAAGATGAGCTGCAAGAGTTGTTAAGACCAGAACCAAATAGTAAAATTTTAGGAAGACGAGTAGGCTTGTATTATCATTATAAAACAAAAGAAGGAAGCAAAAATTTTATCACAAAATACATTAATAAAAAAATAGGAGAAAAACCTGTCTATTATTCCAATGTATCTCAAAATAAGGTAATAGATCTAATTAAAAATAGATTAGACAATAGAGGTTTTTTTAATAGTAAAGTAACCGCATCTGTCAAAGAAAAAATATATAGTAAAAGTATTAAATATACAATAGAGTTAACAACACCTTATGTGTTAGAAAGCTATCAATTAGAAAACGATACTTTGCCTGTTTATAAAGAAATTAAAGAGATTTTAGCAAGTAGTTTGTTAAAAAAAGGAACCCGGTATAACTTGGAATCTTTTAAACAAGAAAGAATAAAAATTGATGAAGAATTAAAAGCAAAAGGATATTACAATTTCAATCAGGATTTTGTCATTTTTGAAGCAGATACCAACCAATACAACAACAAACGTTTTGATTTGTATTTAAGAGTTAAAAAAGAAATTCCTGAAAAGGCTTTAATTCCCTATAAAATTAAAGAAGTAAAGGTATATCCTAGCTATAATTTGTCTCAAAAAAACAGTGTTTTAGATAGTATAAACTATAAAGGAGTTGTTTTTTTACAAGACACGCTATTTTTTAAACCTAAGAGATTGCACAACTATTTATTGTTTGGTAAAGGTGATTTATACCATCCTATAAAGTCTAAAATAACTAGTAAAAGATTATCTTCTATAGGAACGTATAAATATGTAAATATTCAGTTTGACGAAATTAAAAATCAAGAAAATGATAGTTTAGGATTGTTAAATGCAGCTATTTATTTATCCCCATTAAACAAAAGATCTTTAGGGTTGGAGTTGCAGGCTGTTACCAAATCTAACAGTTTTGCAGGGCCAGAATTGTCTTTAAACTATAGAAATAGAAATTTATATAACGGAGGAGAATTGTTAAATATTACAGGAAGTTTTGCCTATGAAACACAAATAGGTAACAATACCGAAAACTTAAACGGAATAAAATTAGGACTAGGGGCAAGTTTAACATTTCCTAGATTAATTTTTCCGGGCAATTTAGACGGTCGTTTTAAATATGGGGTACCCAGAACTAAAATATCTTTTGATTCGGAATATTTAAGTAGATCTAATTTGTATGGTTTAACATCTTTTACAACAAGCTATGGTTATCAGTGGGATGCTAATAAATATTTAAGTCACCAAATTAATCCCATTAATATTAATTATGTAAAACTATTTAACACTACTTCTGATTTTGATGCCATTTTAGAGAATAATCCTTTTTTACAAAATAGTTTTGATCAGCAATTTATAGCAGGGCTAACGTATAATTTTACTTATAATGAGTTGGGTAGAAGTGGTAAAAAAAATCAAGTATTTTTTGCCGCTAATTTAGATGTTGCAGGAAACGCGTTAAACTTAGTAAGTTCGGGTTCAGGTGGAGGAAAAGAAACGTTTTTAGGGTTGGAATATGCACAATATGCAAAAGTAGATGCAGATTTTAGATACTATCTAGATTTAGGAAAAGAACAAACATTAATTAGTAGATTGTATGGTGGTTTGGGAGTTCCTTATGGAAATTCTGAAGTTTTGCCATTTACAAAACAATTTTTTTCTGGAGGTCCCTATAGTGTTAGAGGTTTTGCTTCAAGATCTATTGGACCAGGAACCTACAATGGTAGTTCTACAAGCAGTACTTATTTTGATAGTTCTGGAGACATTCGTTTAGAAGCCAATTTAGAATACAGGTTTCCTGTTTATTCTTTGTTAAAAGGAGCTTTGTTTGCCGATGCAGGAAATGTTTGGTTGTATAACAGTAATAGTGCTCTAGATGGGGGACAATTTACATCTAATTTTATAAATGAATTAGCAATAAGTGCGGGAGCAGGATTAAGGGTAGATATTCAGAGTTTTGTAATTAGGTTTGATTTTGCAACACCAGTAAAGCAGCCTACGTCTACTTCTTTTAACAATATTAAATTAAGTAATACGATCTTAAACTTTGCCATAGGATATCCATTTTAATACAAAAGACACATTATAACTATAATGTGTCTTTGCATTTACAGGCTTAGTTAGTAAACTTACTTAATTTCTAAAGCCGCTTTTAAAATATCTTTTCTACTTATTTGTCCAATAACTTTACCATTGTCAACTACAGGAAAACGGTTTCTTCTTGAAGTACAAAACATATGAGCAGCATCAAAAATATTAGTATCCCCTTTAATAGATTCTACAATAGTTGCCATGTACTCTTCAACTGTTTGATCGTGTAACGGAATGTTATAGTACCTGCTATTGGCTATTTTTTTCATACAATCTCCTTCGGATATCATACCTATTAATTGATCATTTTCATCAATAACACAAGCACCAGCAATATTGTTAGTAACTAGTGTCTGCATAGCTTCACCTATACTAATTTTAGGAGAAAAAGTAATCAATCTATCTCTATGTACCATATAATCAGAAACTAATATTTTTTCGGCTATAGCCGTTGTTTTCAGGTCTGGTGATTTAAAGTTTTTTATAGCCATGTTTTTTGGTTTAGTGTTGAATACCTAATGTAACATTATTTTTTTAAAAAAGCAACCAGTAGGTTTTTATGTTTAAATAGGTACTTCTGTAGTGTTTTAATCTCGTACATTACAAAAGTATTATGCGCACTTTTAACATTAAGTATGGTTTACAACAAAGCCCTAACAATTGTCCATATCATTTACAATTACCTTTAATAGAAAATCAAATTACCAGAAATATTGTAACATTCGGTTACTTGTGACCAAGAAGTAACCTCTCTAATAAGCCTGTATAATACGGTTAAAAATAACTTTTGGTTTCTAGCTTATGAATTCTTAAGTTCTTATTATCTTTGCGAACTCAGAATTAACGCATTATACATTTAAAAAGTACCAGCATGCAATTATCAGAACAAGAAATTGTAAGAAGAGAAAAGCTTGACAAGTTAAGAGCTTTAGGAATCAACCCTTACCCTGCAGATTTATTTCCTGTAGATAACTACTCTAAACAGATTAAGGAAAGTTATGAAGAAGGAAAAAAAGTAGTAATTGCTGGACGTTTAATGCGAAAGAAAATTCAGGGAAAAGCTTCTTTTGCTGAATTACAGGATGCAGAAGGAAGAATTCAGATTTACTTTAATCGTGATGAAATTTGTACAGGTGAAGATAAGACTTTGTACAATGACGTTTTTAAGAAGTTACTAGATTTAGGAGATTTTATTGGGGTAGAAGGAGAGTTGTTTAAAACTCAAGTAGGAGAAATTTCTGTAATGGTTCGTAATTTTAAATTACTAAGTAAAGCATTAAAACCTTTACCGTTACCTAAAACAGATGCCGAAGGAAAAACTTATGATGAGTTTAACGACCCTGAACTAAGATACCGTCAGCGTTATGCAGATTTAGTGGTAAATCCACATGTAAAAGAAGTATTTGTTAAGCGTACAAAATTGTTTAACGCTATGCGTAACTTTTTTAACGATGCAGGATATTTTGAAGTAGAAACTCCAGTATTACAACCTATTGCTGGTGGAGCATCTGCAAGACCATTTATTACACACCACAATTCTTTAGACATTCCGTTGTACATGCGTATTGCGAATGAATTGTACCTAAAACGTTTAATTGTTGGTGGTTTTGATGGTGTGTACGAGTTTTCTAAAAACTTCCGTAATGAGGGAATGGACAGAACGCACAATCCAGAATTTACGGCTATGGAAATTTACGTAGCGTACAAAGATTACAATTGGATGATGGAGTTTACCGAAAACTTGTTAGAGCACTGTGCTATGGCGGTTAACGGAACTACAGATGTTGTTTTTGGTGAGCACGAGGTAAGCTTTAAAGCACCATTTGCAAGAGTAACCATGGCAGATTCTATCAAACATTTTACAGGTTTTGATATTACAGGTAAAAACGAAGATGAATTAAGAGCTGGGGCTATAGAAATGGGTATTGAAGTAGACAGTACCATGGGGAAAGGAAAGTTGATTGATGAAATGTTTGGTGAAAAATGTGAAGGAAACTACATACAGCCAACTTTTATTACAGATTATCCTAAAGAAATGTCTCCATTGTGTAAAGAGCATAGAGATAATCCTGAATTAACAGAACGTTTTGAGTTGATGATTTGTGGAAAGGAAGTTGCAAATGCGTATTCTGAATTAAACGATCCTATTGATCAAAGAGAACGTTTTGAAGCGCAATTAAAATTAGCAGAAAGAGGAGATGATGAGGCTTCTAACTTTATAGATGAAGATTTCTTAAGAGCCTTAGAATACGGAATGCCTCCAACCTCTGGATTAGGAATTGGAATGGACCGTTTGATTATGTATTTAACCAACAACCAATCTATTCAAGAAGTATTGTTCTTTCCTCAAATGAGACCAGAGAAAAAAGCTCCAGCTGTAGAGTTAAATGAAGATGAAAAAGCATTGTTTGCTTTGTTAGAAAAAGCAGAAAAAATTGCTTTGAGTGATTTAAAAACACAATCTGGTTTGTCTAATAAAAAATGGGATAAAACCATTAAAGGACTTACAGGTAAAGACTTGGCTGCTGTAAACAAAACTGAAGAAGGTTTGTTTGTGGAATTGGTTTAATAAAAACAGAAAATATATTTTAAGAAAGGAAATCCGTTTGGGTTTCCTTTTTTTGTATAAATTGTGTAGGAAATAAGTTGTTCTATGGGAAAAAGAAGTGATGGGAAAGAATTAGAAAAGCAAGTTCAGTTTTTTTTTGAGAACTTACTTTCAGAGTGTGGATATACTATTCATAAAGGTAGGATTCAAAATAGTGGTACGCAAGATGGAATGGATAATGAGATTATTACAATCGATGATAAGTATAATAGGCATAAAATTTATCTAGAATGTAAAGATTATTCATCTAAGCTATCTTATTCAGAAGCGGTTGTTAAAATACCTCAAATTATATCTTCATATAAACCTAGTATATTAATTTTTATATCTCCTAAAAAACCTTTTAACAATCCATACAATGATACAAGGTTGTCAGATTTTTATGACCAATTCAATGTACCTATTGAATTTTTAACACCAGACAATAAAGTTGAGGAATTAATTGCTCTAAATGAGTCTTTATATAAGTTGATTTATGGTAGAGAAGTTGATTTTAAGATTGATAGAAAGGAGAAATTAAGGGACTTTAAAAGATTTGTTTTTTCTACAAAACCTTTAAAAAAGATTGTTTTAGATGAGGATGATAGGATAGAATACATTACTAATATTACTAAAAATGGAATGTATACTAAAAGGAGGGTTTCTGAAGTAAATAATAATGAAGGTTTATTTAATACAGATACATTTGATTTAAAAGAGAAGTTAGTTTCAGAGTTTAGAAGAGGTCATAAAGGCTATGTTTTAATTGGAAATCCAGGTCTCGGTAAGTCAAGTGAGCTTAAAAATTTGGCAATTAATTTATGGGAAGATAAGAATAGAGAATTTGTTCCTTTTTTTAGGTCTTTAAACACTTTTGTAATAAATAATAACATAGAAGATTTTTTACCAAAAGAATGGAGACATATTCCTAATTTACTAGTTATTTATGATGGATTAGATGAGGTTTCAGATGTTCAGAACTTTAAATCTAAACTGAGTAAATTCATAGCAGATTCAAATTCAACAATTAATTTTATCTTAAGCTGTAGGTCATCTTTGTACGAAAACACTATTAAAGAAATTTCGGAAATGGAATGCGTTGTGTTAGAAGAATTATATTTTCATGAGGTTTATAGTTACTTGGAAAAAAAGTATTCAATAAAGAGATGTGATGTTGATAGAGTTATTCTTGATAGAAATCAAATGGAGTTTTTAAAGAACCCTTATTATTTAGATTTATTTGGAGAAAATTTTAATAATGGAAATGTAATTTTAAATAAATGTGGGTTAATTGAAGCTTATGTTTCTAAAAGACTGGAGGATGATAGGATAAAAAAATATAACAACAAAGATTATGATAAATCGTTGGTTTTAAATATTTGTAAGAAAGTTGCTTTGTCAATGGAGGCTATGCAAATAAATATTATTGAGGATATGTATTTATCAGTTCTACTTGAACAGAATAAAAAGTTATTTACTAATTGTTGTTTTGTAGAGAAGGTTTTAGGAGAAAATTCATGGAAATTTGAACACAGAAACTTGCAGGAGTATTTTGTTGCAGATGCTTTGTCAAAATTAACTTTTGAAAAGATTATTGAATTTATATCCATAAATGGAGATGATAAAAAAATTCACCCTTCTTGGGTAAATTCAGTTTCATATTTATTGAATATTTTGAATGAAGAAAGTGAGTCTTATAAAGAAATAGTAAACTGGTTTGAAATTAACCAAATAGAAGTTCTTTTTAAATTAGATTCTGATAGGGTTAACTGGAACCTGAGAATAGAATTATTTCAAAAATACTATACTGAAGTTTGTAAAAAACAGACTTTGTTTATTACAGATTTTGATTATTTAGAAATAGCTAAATTTGGAAATAGTATAGAGAATATAGATTTCTTATTGGCTGAAATTTTGGACTTTAGTATTAATGAAAGAACTAGGTCATCTGCTTTGAGTTTACTTTCAAAGATGGAATTATCTTCTAGAAAAAAAGAGTTTAAAAATACAGCTTTAAAATTGTTGTCTGCATCAATTGATAAAGTAGATTTTAGATTTAAAGGTGATTTACTTGATGCTATAAGAAAATTAAATTATCATATTGAAGATGATGGATGTGTAGATGAAATCATTAAGGCTTTAGGTTGTTTTGATTATCACTTTATTACATCCAGTATGATAAAAATTCTTAATGATGTAAGAGTTGAAAAATATTTAAATTATCTAAAAGAGATAACTCCTAAAATACTTGACGATAATAAAAGAAATTATACTAAAAGTGATAATTATGCTAATTTTTCAGAGCAAGAAAACTTAAAAGATATTTTACTGGGTTTTGAGGACTTAATAAGTTTATCATTTACGTTAGAGATATTAATGGATAGCCGAAATATTTATAGTCTAAGTTTGAAAGATGAAGAGATAAAAAGTATAATAACGAAGCTCGTTAAGCTATTCCAAAGTGGAAATGATGAAGTATATAGTTTTATTATCAATAAAGTTAAAACTGGATTATCCAAAGTAGGAAGCTTTTACCATTGTGAAGATATGATAGTTGATTTTTTTATTGAAACCAACACTAAAACAAGGTGTTTTTATGAGTTATTAGGTAGTGAGCAAATAAAGTTTGAAGATAAGAGAAGAGTTCTAGTTCGTTTGTTTACCGACAATGAATCTTGTATGATAGTTGACCATTATAAATCAGGATATGTATCAGTTGCAGAAATAATTTATTTTAGAAATAATTTAAGTTGTCATGATTATGAGCTTGCAAAGCTGTTTCAGGAAAAAGTTATTTCTGCAACTGATATTAATTTTGATGGAGAATTGTTAAGTGATGAAATAAATTTAAAATGGAGAACATTTCATGAAACTAACCCAAGATTAGATTTTGACTTACTTTTTGATAAAAAACTCATTCTTGATAAGTTTTCGGATTATATGCTTTTTACAAGTAAAGATGTTATTACGAGAATAGATTTAAAGGATGATAAAAAAGACTTTAGGGAAGATGTTGATTTAAGAAAAAGATTTCCGAATTCTTTTTTTCAAATTTTATATAGTGCGATTAATGCATATGTAGGAGGAGTTTCTTATGATGATGTAAAGGAATTTATTAATTCAGACTTAAATTTAATTAGAAAAATTTATGGGCATATTTATTCAGAAAATTTAAAATTTGAAATTCAACAAAAACATAAAGACTATATTGAAAATTGGTGCTTAAATAATTTATCAAAAGCTGTATTTAATAAATTATGTAATTGTGTCTCTAATGAGGAGAGATGTAAATTTTTATGGTTTTTTAAAAATAAATATGAATTTGATTATCCAGAGAGTTATTTGTTAGATTTACTTAACATGGATGGTAAATTAAAACATAATGAACAAGATGTTGGTCATGATTATATAATTAAAACCGTAGGAATAGATAAGGTCTTAGAAAGGATTGAACAAAACATGAGTCATCAATGCATAAATAAATATGTTTTTTATAAACAGGCTAAAATAGCTTTAGATTACGATTTCGTAAAGTCTTACAAATATATTAGAGAGTTTATTTTAGATGAGAAAAATGACTATTTATCATATAGATCTAACTTATTGAGTTTATATGTTCAAAAAAACAAAGACGTTAATCTACTGAAGTCGTTAATTAACTTAAATCCTAACGAAATAAATAATGATGGAATTTCTTGGGAAGCCTTAAAAATATTGATTGTATTTAGAGAAACTGATTTCGTAATTGATAAATTATTAGAGTTTAACTCAATCAATAAGGTAGTTGAAAAGGAACTTAGAATAATAAAGTATTTGTTTTTGTCAAAATATGGTAAATCAACTAAATTATTGTTAGATTTTATGAGGAATAATTTTTCTTATTTTAAAAAGGAGTTTCATTATAGTTTCGCTAGTGATGATTGGGTAGGTTATAATAGTTTAGAATCAGTCGATGATGCAATAGAAATAATGAGGTTAGATTTGTTAGGATTTAAAATCAGAGAGGATGAGAATCCATCAAGAATAGGAAGTAGTATTTTAATAAAAATATGCCAAAAAAATAAAGCTGAGGATTGTCTTGATATTTTAAAGAAGGTTGAAAATTTTGAATTAAGGGTGAGAGAAGAGAGTTTTGATAAATTCTATATTTATAAACTTATAAAAGATATTAAAGATGTATATATTAAACATAAATCAAAGCCATTGCGTTTTGCAGATGTAGTTCAAAAAATAGATGAAATAAAATACGAGATAATTTAATTGTATTCAGATAATAAAGAAAACATGAAGTAGGAATTTGCTGATTAAACAGTAGATTCTATCACAATATAATTATGTATGTCAGATGTTTATTAATAGATTATATAGGTTTATCAAACAAAAAATGGGATAAAACCATTAAAGGACTTACAGGTAAAGACTTGGCTGCTGTAAACAAAACCGAAGAAGGTTTGTTTGTAGAGTTGGTTTAAAACGTATTTATAAAATAATATAAAGAATCCCTATTGCAGTTGTAGTAGGGATTTTTTGATGTCAAACAATTGTTAAATTGACAATGCTCAATCAGTATTATTTGTTCTACATTCACCACTGTAGTATCTTTATAGTGTTAAAACTAAAATCATGATTAAAAAAATATTAAAAGGATTGGCCATTTTTGTAGGAGTGGTGATCTTATTGCTGTTCATTATTCCTTTTGCATTTAAAGGAAAAATCACCAAAATAGCCAAAGCACAAATTAATAACAGTGTAAATGCTGAGGTTGATTTTCAGGATTTGTCCATTTCTTTGTTCAGAAGTTTTCCAGATGTATCTGTAGACTTACAAAACTTATCGGTCGTAAACAAAGCTCCTTTTACCGGAGATACTTTGGCAGCTATTGGCCATACGTACGTAGATGTTAGTTTAACCAGTTTAATGGGAGATACTCCAAAAGTAAACAGCATAAAATTATCTGATGTTTTTGTAAACGTAAAAGTAAACAAAGACAGCATTGCAAATTATGATATTGCTTTGCCATCCACAGAAGAAAAGGAAGTAACTACAGAAGAGTCTGCTCCGTTTTCTTTAGCCATTCAAGAATATAGCTTTGAGAACATCAATATAACCTATGTAGATATTGTAGCAAACATGAGTGCCAAAGTGGTGAATTTTAATCACAATGGTAGTGGAGATTTGTCACAAAACAAAGTAGATTTAGATACTCATACCACAGCAGAAGCCATTACATTTATGATGGATGATGTAGCGTATTTAAAAGACTTAAAATTAAATTATGATGCTATTGTTGGAGTAGATTATGCCAACGATTTAAAGTTGACATTTAAAGATAATATAGCCCAAATAAACGATTTAAACTTGGTGTTTGATGGTGCTTTTACCATGTTAGAAGAAGCTTATGATCTAGATTTTACATTTAAATCAGAAAAATCGGCATTTAAGAGTTTATTGTCTTTAGTGCCCAATGCTTATACAGCAGATTTTAAAGATGTGCAAACCAAAGGAGCTTTAGATTTTAGTGGAAATGTAAAAGGACAATATTCTGAAACTACCATTCCTACTTTAGACATTGTGTTAAAAACAGACAATGCAACGGTAAAATATCCAGACTTACCGAATGGTATAGAAAACATTAATATTGATGCACACATCACCAACACAACAGGTGTAATGGATGATGTTGTGGTAGAAATAAAAAACTTTGGATTTAAAATAGCAAAAGATGTGTTTGCAGCCAATGCTTTAGTAACCCAACCTATTTCTAACCCAACCGTTAAAGCAACAGTAAAAGGACAAGTAAATTTAGGAAATCTAAAAAATGCCTATCCAATTCCGCCATTAGATTACGATTTAAAAGGGATTGTAAAAGCCAATATTTCTACAGCTTTTGATATGAATGCGATTGAAAAAGAACAATATAATAAAATAGCTAGTAAAGGAGATATTAGTTTACAAGGGGTTACTGTAGGATCAGAATTTACTCCAAAACCTATTTTTATAAAAAAAGCGGGATTAGTATTCAATACTAAAAATGTAACCTTACAAGAAACCGCAATCACTACAGGAGAGTCTGACGTGCAGTTAAAGGGGAACATAGACAATATTTATGGATATGCATTTTCTAATGCAACTTTAAAAGGAAAGGTAGCCGCAACTTCTACAGTATTTAAGGTAAGCGACTTTTATGAAGCGGATACTACTGCGGTGGTAACAACTACGGATACTATAAAAAGTGAGCAATTTAAAATTCCAGAAAATATAGATGTTACTGCAACGGTAAATGCTAAAAAAATAATGTACGATGATATTGTATTAACCAACTTTGCGGGAACAGCAGTTATTAAAGATCAAAAAATGACATTTAACAATGCTGGAGCTAATGTGTTTCAGGGAGCCATTGCTATCAATGGTTTTGTAGATACCAAGCCTGCTATTACAGCGTATGATTTTGTGATGAATTTAAAACAAGTAGATATTGCAAGTGCTTTTAACGGAATGGGAATGTTGCAAAAAATAGCACCTATTATAGGGGCTTTTAGTGGTCGTTTTGATACAGATTTAGATATTAAAGGTGATTTAGGAACCGATTTTATGCCCGATTTATCTAAACTGACAGGTGATGCTTTTGCCAATTTACAAGTGGATAAAGTAGATGCAAGCAAAAACAAATTTTTAAGTTTAGCAGAAAGTAAGATGAGTTTTCTAGATTTTGATAAAACAGATTTAGAAGATTTAAAAACAAAAGTAACGTTTGAAAATAGTAAAGTAAACGTAGCTCCATTTACTCTAAAATTTAAAGGAATTCCTGTTACAGTAGGAGGTACTCATGGATTTGACAACACTATGAATTATGATTTAAAGTTTGATTTACCTGCTAAGTATTTAGGAAAAGAAGCTGCAAGTATTGTAAGCAAATTAAGCGGATCAGATCAAGAAAACTTAACGGTTCCGTTAGATGTAAAAGTAGGAGGTACAGTAACCAATCCATCTGTATTGCCAGGGATGAAAGATGCTGTGGCTAGTTTGGCTCAAAAAGCGATAGACAACCAAAAAGAAAAGGCGAAAGAAAAAGTAACCTCAGAGGCCAAAAAGAAATTAAACGACTTGTTAGGGATTAAAAAAGAAGAAAGTACAGATAGTACCAAAACAGAAGCTTCTTCTACAGACAAGGTAAAAGAAGCAGGTAAAAAGCTACTAAACGGATTGTTTGGAAAGTAAGAAGTATACAAAGAAATTTTTAAAGTAAATTAAACCTCAATTCTATCATCTAGAATTGAGGTTTTTTAATGAAACAAAAGTTTCTTAATAATTAGCTAACAATTTAGGAGTGTTAATTTATCAGCTACATAGTTTTTAGTTAATACACAATATAGTGGGTAGATACTTACATTTTAGTACTATTGTTGTTCACTTTTTTAAAAAACAAATCATGATAAAATACATCTTAATTTTATGCACTTCTATAAGTCTTTTTGCGAATAACGATTGGGGGAAAACAGGACACAGAACCGTAGGAGAAATTGCTGCAAAACATATTTCTAAGAACACAGAAAAACAAGTAAACAAACTTTTACAAGGAGAGTCTTTGGCAATGGTGTCTATTTATGCCGATGAAATTAGAAGCAATCCTGAATACAATTCTTTTGCTCCATGGCATTATGTAAGTTTTAACGGAGATAAAAAATACAAAGAAGAACCTGTAAATCCAAAAGGAGATATTTTACAGGGAATAAAAACGTGTATTTTAAAAATAAGAGATAAAAATACCAGTACAAAAGACAAAGCGTTTTACTTAAAAATGTTGGTGCATTTTGTGGGAGATTTACACATGCCCTTACATGCAGGAAACAAGCATGATAAAGGAGGAAATGACATCAAATTAAAATGGTTTGGAAACCATACCAATTTACATAGGTTGTGGGATACAGATATGATTGAATCTTATAAAATGAGCTATTCTGAATTAGCCTCTAACTTAGACATTGTACCCGCAAAAGAAAATCAAAAAATTACCAAAGGAACTTTAACAGACTGGGCTCACGAAACAAGAGCAATAGCTTTAAAAGTGTACGAATCTACTGAGGAGGACAAAAATGAAAGTTATGTATATATGTATCATAACTTCCCTATTGTAAAACAACAACTACAAAAAGGAGGGGTTCGTTTGGCTATGGTGTTAGATGAGGTTTTTAAAAAGGAATCTGCTTGGTTAATTTCTTTTTTAAAGAACATTTAATCAAGGTTTTTTTATAGAAATAATAAAAAACTAATTTAAGGATTGCTGTGTGTTCCGTTTTAGAAAAAATGATGGCAACTACCAATTTTAAAAATCCAATTCTATTTAGAATTGGATTTTTTTATGGTTCCTATTTTGTACACAAGTGTATTTTTTGATTTTGGACAAAAGAAGTATGCTAAAGGTGATGTGAAGTTGTGTTTTTAGACATAATTTATAATTGTGAACAACTGAAGAATGTTTTTTAAGGGATTTAAAGGTAAAATTAGAGAATCTAACAAGACAACTCATAAAATAGAAAAAGAGCCAAAGAAAATCTTCTCTGGCTCTTTTAGAATATTAAAAGTATGTGTTAAAGATGTTGTGATTTACTGTATTAATACTTTTTTAACGGCTACTTTGTTGTTTTCTTTTACGGTAATAATGTACACACCTTTAGCTAAGTTTTGGTTAGCTACTTGTACACCTACTATGTTGTAAATAGCAACAATACTTCCTTTGTTAGTGTTTACAGTACCATTGTTAGCTGTAACGGTTAAGCCAGGAATTACGTTTGTTTTAATTGATAAGCTAGGGCCATTGTCTATAACAGAAAAATCATCCCAATAAGTAACAGCATTTTTGTAGGTTCTTACTTCAAAATAAAAGTTAGTTGCAGTTTCAGGAGCAGTTAATGTGGTTGTGTACTGAGTCCATGTACTAGTATTGTCAGTAAAATATGAGTTACTAGGTCCTCTTAATTCTTCTCCATTATCATCAATAGTTCCATCGTCATTTTTCCAATAAGCCCAAATTCTTGAGTTAGTTGTATCACCTTCTGCGGTTGTTCCTGTTTTGTACCATAAAGAAATTGTGTAACTGTTTCCTGCTGTTACAGCAACAGTTTGTCCTAAGTCTTTTGTACCTCCTGTGTGTTTGGCTGCAAAAGCACCAGAATGTACCTCTGTGCTTTCTTTTTCTATATTTTCCTTTTTAGTAAAATTAGTGGGAGAGTTGGCATCATCCCAGTTTTCAAATCCCCCGTTTAATAAAACCTCTTGCGCAAATGTAAGTCCGCTCACAAGAAAAGCGATCATTAAAGTAATTTTTTTGATGATTGATGTTTAGTTGTTTGTATATAGTTTTAGTTGATTATTCCCATTTGTTTTCTGCAGGTGTACCTCCCCAAATTAGTGTTACTAAATAAGGATTGTCTATAAAAGGATTTCTGTTCCCTTGCTCATCTGCAATTATGTCATTTCTTTGAATTTCAAAATCTGAGATAGGGTCTTCTTCATTCCATTCTAAAAAAGTATCTAAATCACCAACTTTGCTAATGCTTTTATCATATCGTAAATGGATGTATAAAATCATTCGGGCAACATCTCCTTTCCATTCATCTCCCGGATACCATGCACTTCCTATAGAGCCAGCACTTCCACTTCCATCTACAAATTTGTCATTACTTCTGCTGCTGTTTGTATTGGCATCACAGTATCTTAAATGATGTAAATCTCCTTTGACAATATCATCTGTAGAATCAGAAACTTTATACAAAGACTGAGGATAAATGTGTTCTGTGTTAAATTCTTCAGGTTTACCGCTTCCTGTAACATCTCTAAAAGATTTGTCTCTGCTTTCTCCTGTGTAAACTAAAATGACATTAGAAGAGTTGCCAGTATCTTGATCTGCTTTTAACAATGGGGTATGTCTACCTGAGTAATAAATAATGTTAGTGTGCTTGTTTGTTGTTACTTCCTGCAATTCACTTTTTAAAGTTTCTGAATTTGTGGAAAAAGTTACCGTACTGTAATAAGCTTTTAATTCACTAGGAATGTTGCCAAAAAGATCTGTAACACCATCTTCTACTATAGTAATGGTAATGGTAGCAGTACTACATTCTTGTGGTGTAGCATTGGTACAAACTTCGTATTTAAAAGTATCTGTTCCTGTAAAATCTGTAGCAGGAGTATAGGTATAAGTCCCGTTTGTGTTTGTAGTAATTGTTGCGTTGTTACTACTTGTAGATTCTAGGGTTACGGTTACGTCTTCTACATTGTCATCATTGTTTAAAATGTCAGAAAAGCTATAAGCAGTATTCTTGTCTGCAAAAAAAGCATCGTTATTGGCAACAGGAGCTATAATCTCTACAGGTTCTTCTGTTTGGGTGTTGGTACCTTCTATTATAAAAGTATTGTCTCCCCTAGAGCAAGCCGCTAATACAATTGCACTTAGGTATAAAAAAAAGTTGGTTTTCATTTTTGTTTTAGATTAAAAAACCTCTTTCATAAAGAATGAAAGAGGTTTTGTTTTTTTAAAGAAACTTATTCTGTTACGTATATGTAATCTCCACTTTCGTCTAGAATTAATCTAAACTCTTCTATTGCGCTACTACCTACATAGGTTAATGCAGATACGGCATATTGTGTTCCTACTTCAGTTTCTGGAAACTTATCTTTTAAGAATAGGTTTAAAGCTACCTCTATTTGCTCATCAGACCAATATGCTTCTCCTCCAGGTCTTCTATCAAAGTTTTTGTATTGACCAGCACTGTCTAATTGAGAGGCATAGTCTGCATCACTTTTTAAAGACGATTCAGAAATCCATACAAAATCATCACTTGTTATGCTGTATACAATTGGGTTGTCTGATACCCATGTTCCTTTTTTGTTAATGAATCTAATTTCAGTTTCTGTACTAGTTTCTGGCATAATCCAAGCTCCGTTTTCATAGCTGTACAAATCAAACCTAGTGGATGTGCTTCCGCTAAAATATTTGTAGAAAATTAATTTTTGAGTTCCTGTTGTAGCAAATTGATATTTGTTTGCTAAGAAAAGAGGTAAATAATCATCTGGCGAGATTGAACTACTAAAATTGTTGTATTGTCCTGGAGTTCCACTTTCTGTACCCATTGCATCATAATCCTCAGAGGTTAATTCATAAGCTATTTCAGGAACACTGTATGTAGAACCATCATAGGTATAATATGCAGTTAAGGTTTCTGTATCTCCTGTAAACTCATCTCCTTCTCCTTTAGAGATTGATACGTTACCAATTAACCATCTAGTAGAATCGCTAGTGGTAGAGTTGTATTTAAATGCTATATGAATGATTTTATTATCATAGGCAGAAAAATCAATCACATCACTTGGGGTTAGGTTGTTGTCTGAGTGAAAATTTCTATTTGTAATGGTTAATTCATTCCACGTTGCTGTGTTAATGTCTCCTGTGTAGTTTTCAGAAACTAATACTTTTACCAAACTTAAATCGGAACCATATCTTAAATTTTCGTCTATTTGAAATTTTAACTCAGTTTCTCCTGTTAAATTAACTTCTGGAGAAACCAACCAATCTTCGTTTTCATAAGCTTGTCCGTCAAAACCACTCATAGATATGTTTCCAAAACCAGTAGCATCTTCCCAAGCTTGATCACCTGTTACGTCTACGCTTGTCCATCCGTTAAAGGTTTCGTTGGTAAAATCATAAGCTACAACTTGACCAGCTGTTGCTTTGGTGGGTTCTTCTGTAAAGTTAGAGTAAGTAACTTTGTAAAAATTTCCACTTTCTGCCCCTGTTACTTTACCTGTAATAATAGCGGGTAATAACTCTGCAGCACTTTCGCTTGGGTGAAAAGCTCCACTGTTTGCCGTAGGGTAATCTTCGGTTGTTAAGGTTACTTCTTTGGCATCAAATAAGTTACTAATAATGGTGTTGTTATCGTTGTAAATATCTACCATTAAGGCTGCTTTTGCTCCTGGGGAGTTAGGCAATACTTGGTTTAAAACGGTTGGGATTATGTTTTCTGCTTGCTCAAAAGAAGCAAATTTTTCAGAACTTAAATCTAAAGTTTCAAAATCGTCTTCTGTTAAAGTGTATTTAATGTCTGTTTTAATTGGAGTTCCCACTTCTCCAATTTCGTCATATACATCTTCAAGTGAATTTTCACAAGAGAACAATAGTACGCTTGTTAAAATAGCTAGGGTTATATGTTTTATATTTTTCATGTCTTTAAGTTTTTTAATTGTGATTGACTTTAAAAGTTGATTACAGAACTTACACTAAATGTTCTACCTACTCCATAGTATACTCTTGCATTTGCTGCAGTACCATCAATATCATCTGCACGAGTAATGTATTCTGTATCAAAAGCGTTGTACATTCTAGCCATTAATTTTGCATCTAACACACCAATTTTAAATTTGTGCTGTAAGGATAAGTCTACTAAGCTATAAGAAGGTACTTTCCAGGGATCAACACCCTCAGAGTTCCTGTTACTTGGATCAAAGTCGGCATAAAACCTATCGTAGTAGTTAAAGTCAGCAAAAATGCTTGTGTTTTTTGTGATTTTATATTCTGCTCCTAGTGCAAGAGAGGTTTGTGCAGATCTACCTACAGGTAAGTCGCTAATTAAAATGTTGATTTCATCAATTACGTTGTTAGATTCGTCTGTTAAAATTGCAGTAACATCATCTTGCCAAGTCCAATCTCCTAAAGATAAAGCTCCTTTAAGTGTTAAGGTTTCTAAGGGTCTGTATTCAAAATCAAATTCAACTCCTTGGTGCAATGCGTTTACACCTAAAATATTCGCGAAGACAACTCCTCCGTTATCAGGTAAAGACCTACTTCTTGTTTCTGTTCTATCATTCCAAGCGGTTCTATAAATGTTTACGTTTGCAGCAAATTTGTCGGTTCTTAAACCATACCCTAATTCCAAACTAAAAATCTTTTGATTTTCTGCATTTGTGTTTGTTTGGTCATTGTCATTTGTAGGCCATACACTACTAAAGAAAGGTGCTCTCTCAAAATATCCTGTGTTAAAGAATACGTTGTGGTATCCATCTATTCTATAGTTAATTCCTCCTTTTGCTCCGTAACCTACAAAGTTAATATCGTCCGTTTTTTGGTTTGGATCTCCGTCTAATTTTGCAAAATGATCTTCTCTTGCATACACGGTGTTAGAAATATTTGCAGCTACAAAAGCTGTGATTTGATCGTAGTCATATTCTACTTGTGCAAAACCACCATAAGTGGTGTTAAAGGCAGTACTATAAAAATCATATTTTTCTCCAACAGTTACTACATTGTTTGGGTTGTTTACGTTTCCGTCTAAATCAATAATATATTCACCGCCTAATAAGTCTAGCATTTCTTTACCGCTACTTACTTTAGTGTATCTAAAATCTGCTCCAGCAGTAAAGTCTAATTCTTTATTAATTTCTAAATTATAGCTTGTTAAACCACCTGCCCATGTATGGTCGTTTGTACGAGATTGAATGTAGATTGTAGATTCTGCATTGGTTTTGTTTTGTGACACAACTTGATCTAAGTTTACAGGAGAATATTCATCCCCAAAACGATATTCTGCTTTGTCTAAATCTCCACTGTCTGGACCTTCTTCAAAGTTTACACCTCCGTCACCTTTGCTATAATATATAGAGGTTGATAATTTACTGCTTTCGTCTATTTTCCAATAGTGGTTAAGAGATGCTATTGGTTTGTGAAAAAAGTTAGAACTTAAGCTATATTCTTGACCGTTTCTATATCCCCAGTTTTTGTTAGTTTTTCTTCCTCGGTCGCTTTCTCTAAATTGTTGAATGGTTAACATGTCAAATCTTTGTCCGTGGTTTTGAGGTGCACCTGTTACAAAAAATGATAGTTTGTGTTGGTCGTTTAATTTTTTAGAGATACTAGTAAAGTAAGACATGGCTTCAAAAGAAGTTCCGTCTACATATCCTTGTCCTGTAATTTTATCAGCATATGCAGTTACAGCAAAACCATTATCTAACAAGCCTGTAGATAGTTTTAAACCATATTTTTGATAACCATCATTACCAATACCATATTCAAATCTACCGCCCTGTTTAGCTTCTGTAGATTGTGTAATAATGTTAATAGTTCCACCAATAGAAGGAACTGCTAATTTAGAAGCTCCTAAACCTCTTTGTGTTTGGGTAGATGCTGTTACATTACCAATACCAGACCAGTTAGACCAAAAGACTCTACCGTCTTTAGCTGCATTTACGGGTACTCCGTTAATTACAACGGCAACGTTTTCTGAATTAAAACCACGCATGGTAATTTCACCATCTCCAAAACCACCACCTGCACGAGTTGTGTATACTCCTGGAGTAGATTTTAATATTTCTACAAATTCCTGGTTTCCTAATTTTTGCTCAATTTCTTCTTGCTTTACAGTAGAGTATGCAACAGGTGTTTTTCTGTCAATAGCTCTAGAAGCAAAGACCACTACTTCGTCTAAACCTACAGTAGAACTTTCTAAGGTGATGTTTAAATTGTTGGTAGATGTATTAAAGGCAATAATTTTTGTTAAGTATCCTAAAGATGATATTTCAATTTCTCCAGTTACTGCAGGAGTTTTTAACTCAAATTCTCCATTAAAGTTAGTAAAAGTACCTTTGTCGTTAGCGTTTAATAGTTTTATTGATGTTACAGGTATAGGTTGCCCAAAGGTGTCTTTTACCAATCCTGAAATTGTGTTTTGTCCAAAACCATTATATGCTATAGAAGTAAGCAATAAGGTAAGTAGAATAATTTTTTTCATTTTGTGTTTTAAGTTTTGTTTGTTTGACAAAACTAGATAGTAATAAACACTTGTGAGGAGGGGTTTGTTTTATGTTAAGAATAAGACATGATGAAGTTAATGTAGTGCTAGTGTTACCAAAACGTCAGGGTGTTTCTTTTTTGTAAGTTACTGGTAAATAATATGTTAATTATTAACAAAGGTACGTGTTATTTCCTTTTTAGATGTACAATGTTAGTTGTTGAAAGTAGGTGTGTTTTATTCTTAATAATATTTAAGAAGTGAGTTTTGTATGGACTGGAAACAACTCTTTATATCTATCTAAATTATAAACGCAAAAAACCCTGCTATATTTAGCAGGGTTTAAAGTATGTAGTAAAAAATTACTTCTTATTTTTCTGAATCTAATAATTCAAAGAACTCATCTAATTTAGGCATGATGATAATTTTTGTTCTTCTGTTTTTAGATCTGTTAGCAGATGTGTTGTTTTCTGCAACAGGAGAGTATTGAGATCTACCAGCAGCAATTAATCTAGAAGGTAAAACATCGTACTTAGATTGTAACTCACGAACTACAGCAGCAGAACGTTGTACAGATAAGTCCCAGTTATCTTTAATAGCAGCACCTTCTTTTACTAATTTGTCATCAGTATGTCCTTCAACCATAACATCCATGTTAGGGTATTCGTTAACAACTGTACCAACTTTCTTTAAGATAGCTTCTGCTCTTTTAGAAATTCTGTAAGATCCAGAGTTGAATAATAATTTATCTGAAATAGAGATAAATACTTTAGTTCCCTCAATGTTAACAGAAATGTCCTCGTCGTTTAAACCGTTAGGTAAAATTTTCTTTAAGTTGAAAGCAACAGCTAAATTGATAGAATCTTTTTTAGAGTTAGCTTCTTTGATGTACTTGATGTAGTCATCTTTCTTTTGTAATTGAGATAATGTTTCTCTCATGTTTTCAGTAGCCGATCTAGATACTGCAATCAAGTTGTCAACATTTTCTAAATATTTGTCGTTTCCTTTTTCTAAGAATTTAATTCTATCTTCTAAAGAAGCGATCTGGTTGTCAGCTTTTCCTAAGTCTACCTTTGAAACAGATAAATCTTTTTGAGAAGAAGCTAATTTGTCTTGTAGTGCTGCTTGTTCAGCTTGTAAATCTGTATACTTTTTCTTAGATACACATGATGTTGCAACTAAAGAAACTGAAACGATTAATATCAAAACTTTTTTCATGGTCTATAAATTGTATTTTTGTTTTAACAAATATAATAACTTTCTATTAAAAACCTATTTTTATATGTACCTAACTAATTCTATTAAATTACTTAAAAAGCATTTGTTTGGAATACTCTTATTTTGTTTAATTACTAGCTGTGAACATAAACAGGCTGAATATTTAAAACTTCAAGGAAATGTCTTCGGAACCACCTTCCATATCAAATATTCAGATAAAAACAATCAAAATTTAGGCCAAAGTATAGATTCGTTATTTAAAACAATAAACAATTCTATGTCAACCTATCATTCAAACTCAATAATCACTAAAATTAATGGTGGATTGTTGTTTTCAAAGGTAGACAATCATTTTAAAAACGTTTTTTTATTGGCAAAAGAGGTTCATCAGAGAACAAACGGGTATTTTGACCCCACAGTGGGTAAAATGGTAAACGCATGGGGGTTTGGTCCTGTTAAAATAGATAAGGAGCCTACAAATATTCAGGTAGATAGTTTAATGCAGTTTGTGGGGTTTGATAAAATTACATTGGATGATGATATTTTAAATAAGACGAGTTCAGAAATTTATATTGATTTTAATGCCATTGCAAAAGGATATGGAGTAGATGAATTAGGAAGATTTTTAGAAAGTAAGAATATTAAAAATTATTTGGTAGAAATAGGTGGTGAGATTAGAGCTAGAGGTAAAAATGCAAAAGGAGAAAACTGGTCTATAGGAATAGAAGAACCCAATTTTGATGGTACTAGAAGTTTGCAAAAGGTTACAACTTTAAAAAATGAAGCCATTGCAACGTCTGGAAATTATAGAAAATTTAGAATTGATGAGGTTACTGGAAAAAAAATAGCACATACTTTAAATCCTAAAACAGGTTTTCCGGCAGAAACAGATTTGCTAAGTGTTTCTGTAATTGCTCCTGTTAGCTGTGCAGAAGTTGATGCTTATGCTACGGCTTTTATGTCTATGGGAGTTAAAAAAGCAAAAACTATAGCGGCTACCTTTCCTAAAATGAAAGTTTTTTTAGTTTATTTAGAAAATGACGAGGTTCAAACATTTGCCAGTCCTAGTTTAGAATTTAAGGACTAGTTATTAGGTTTGATGCATATAGGAAGAATTTCATTTTTCATTAACGCATACCTTATAATGTCTGTTTCTGAAAAATGTTGAGCTGTTTTGAATTGAATTACATTAAAGCCTACGTTTTCTAATCGTTTAAAGTAATCTAACCCATAAATTCTTACATGGTCGTATTGACCAAAATGTTTTTGTCTTTCTTTAGGTTCTGTAATGCTAAAATCTTCATAAGTTTTAGATCTTGTTACGTCTTGTGGAACTTGAAAAATACCCCATCCGCCAGGTTTTAAAACTCGGTACAATTCAGACATGGCTTTGGTATCATCTGCAATATGTTCTAAAACATGGTTGCAAAAGATAACATCATAAGAATTGTCTGCAAATGGCAAGTCACAAATATCTGCTTTAACATCTGCTAATGGCGAAAACAAATCGGTAGTCGTGTAGGTTAAGTTTTTTTGATCTCTAAAAATTTTATAAAAACATTGCTCTGGTGCAACGTGTAAAACTTTTTTTGGTTGTTTAAAAAAATCAGAATGATCATTTAAGTACAGCCATAACAATCTGTGTCTTTCTAAAGATAAAGTCCCTGGAGCTAATACATTTTCACGTTGGTTCTTGTATCCGTAGGATAAAAATTTACGATAAGACTTTTGATCAATAGGATCTGTGTATGTGTTTCCTTTGTAATAAATTGCTAAAATAGGCTTGGCAATAAAACTTGCTTTAATTAACCAAGGTCTTGGAATTATATTTAGTATGGTTTTAAAGATTCCCATTTATGCACCGTAAGGAGTCGCTCTATATTTGTCTTCAATATTTGTAACAATTCCTAAAGCATCGTTTACATATTTAAAGGTAGATAGTATTTCTGGTTTTCCGTCTACAATAGCAACATCATGTTCAAAATGTGCAGATGCTTTTCCGTCTTTGGTCAAAATAGTCCAACCATCATTTAGTTGAATAATATCTTTGGTTCCCATGTTGGTCATTGGTTCAATAGCAACCACCATTCCATCTACAAATTTTTTACCTCTACCACGTCTTCCGTAGTTTGGCATTTGTGGGTCTTCATGCATTTCTCTACCCAAACCATGTCCTACCAACTCTCTAACCACACCATATCCATGATCTTCGGTGTATTTCTGAATGGCATAACCAACATCACCCACACGGTTACCTGCTTTAAGTTGTTCAATCCCTACATATAAACTTTGCTGTGTAATGTCTAATAGTTGTTTTACTTCGGGTGCTACTTCACCTACTTGAAATGTATAAGCGTGGTCACCATAAAATCCATTTTTTAAAGCACCACAATCAATAGAAATAATATCACCATTTACCAAAGGTTTGTTGTTTGGTATTCCGTGTACTACCTGTTCATTGGGACTCATACATAAAGTATTGGGAAAGTCATACAGTCCTAAAAAACCAGGTTCAGCACCATGATCTCTAATAAAAGCTTCAGCCATTTTGTCTAATTCCAAAGTTGTAACTCCGGGTTTTACTTCTTTGGCTAACATTCCTAGTGTTTTAGATACAATTAATGCGCTTTCACGCATTAGTTCTATTTCTTCACGGCTTTTAATAACAATCATATTCCTGTTTTTTATGGAGTGCAAAGATAGTATTTATTTAAAGAAACCTAAAAAACCTTTTTTCTTTGGTTCTTCAATAGCATTGTCATCAAAAAGGAGTTGATGAATTTTTCCCCATCCTATAAATCCACCAATGTTTCTGTCATCAATAAACAAGTCAGCATGTATTTTTCGAATGCTTTTATTGTTTAGCGTTTCTTCAGGATAATTTTTATTTACAGCGTAAAATTCTACTCCATTTTCTTTGCAATAAGCAACGGCTTCATCTAATTTTCTACCATCTCTTAAAGTCCAAAGAATTAGACGATATCCCTTTTCTTGCATTTTTTTTAGGGTAGAAAATGCAAAAAGTTGAGCAGGACCAATTTTAGGATACTCATCTTTTACAATGGTACCATCAAAATCTACAGCAATAATTGTTTGATGATTTGGAATTGACACGTTTTATTCTTTTTTACAATATTACAATTATTTACTTTTGATTAAAAGATTTAAAGATGATTATCAAAGAATTAAATGGAAATAAACCTGAGTTTGGGGAAAATTGTTTTCTAGCAGAGAATTGTGTGATTATTGGTGAAGTGGTGATGGGAGATGATTGTAGCGTGTGGTACAATGCAGTAATTAGGGGAGATGTACATAGAATTACAATGGGGAATAAAGTAAATATTCAAGATGGAGTAGTGGTGCATGCCACGTATAAAAAATCACCAACGACAATTGGAAACTCCGTATCTGTAGGTCACAATGCTATTGTACATGGTTGTACTATTCATGACAATGTGTTAATTGGTATGGGAGCTATTGTAATGGATGATTGTGTTTTAGAGTCTAATTGTATTATTGCTGCAGGTGCAGTAGTAACCAAAGGGACTATTGTGAAATCTGGAAGTGTGTATGCAGGAACTCCCGCCAAAAAAATTAAAGATTTAAGTGAAGAGTTGCTAAATGGAGAAGTAAATAGAATTGCAGATGCTTATGTTAAATATGCAGGTTGGTATAAAGATTAATAAAAAAGCGCTAACAATTATTTAGTTAGCGCTTTTTTAAAAATTACTTAGTTATAATTTTAGATCTATTTTCTGTTTCACCTGTTAATACAATATCCCTTTCATTGGGTATGGTCATAGGATAAGTGGCATCTGTAAAAATAACGGCAATGGATGCTCCTCTAACAGCACTCTCATTGGTAGGTTCACCTGTTTCTGTAGTGTTGTAATTTGCATCATTAACAATAGGGATAAAATCAGGAGTTTTGTAAAAATGATGCAATTCTTGAGGCACGTGTACAAAGTTTTTATAGGACAAGGTAGCCGTATCATCAGTAGATTGTAGGCTAATGTTTTTAAAGTATGATGTTGCTGCAAAAGTTCCTTTAGCCCTTCTTTTAGAATCTTTACCTACAAAACCATCTCTTAAAAACAAGGTCCATGTGCTTCCCTCAGATTTGGCACCGTCTACAATAATTCTACCATTTAATACGGAATGTGGTTGTAATAAAACGGCTGCTTTTCCGTTGATACTTGCTACGTTTTTTATCACAATATTAGAGACCCCTATATCATATTGTCTACCTGTGTGAGCTTCAATTCTGCAAGTCATTCCTCCTTGACAAGACAAATTCTTTAGCAAAATGTTTTTTCCTACGTTGGTCTGTGCCAATCCGTAACCGATTGAACCTCCTGTTAATTGGATATTTGCTATCGTTACGTTTTCTGCAATGTTTGCGGTTTCATCACTCACTTTTACAGGGTTAAAAGCTATAGCAGCACCTTTGGTTAGATGATCTTCAATAGTAAAGTTTTCTATTAATACATTTTTAGCGTAACCAAAAGCAATGGCTCTGTAAAAACTATTTTTAGGTCTAGTTAAAATATATTTTGGACGAGTATTGACATCACCTAATCCTATAATTTTCACATTTTCTACTATAGGTTCCCCTTCTAGCATTCCAATGTTAAACAAAAAATTTTTGATTCCTTTTTTCCATTTGTCATGATCCATCGTAATAGTTGTTCCTGATTCTATGGTAATATGAATGTTAGATTTTAGGGAAACGTCTTTAAATAAATAATCTCCTTTTTTGATAAGGATTTTACCTCCTCCTTTTTGATATAAATCTTGAATTAATTCACTCAATCTATCGGATTCATCAGCTCCTGTTGTAAAAGTTACATTTCTATCTTCGGGAAGGTTTGTAAAGTCTTCTCCATTATAGCCTGCACCATCTTCGTTATATGGAAGAGGGTTATATAAGCTGGTGTCAGAAACATTACCGGGGTTTACTGTTGTAGTTGATGATTTGGTAGTTTCTTCATCTGTTTCTTGTTTTATAGGCTCTATAGTGTTGTTATTTGCCGAGCAGGAGATAAAAGCTACTATTATAAATAACAGATTGATTATTTTCTTCATTTTAAGTTGATTTAGAATTTTAAAATTAGGCTTAGGTAATCGTAAAAAACAACTTATTTTAAACCAATTAAAGCGCTATTTTGCTTTTTGATTAGTGAACACAATTTTTTTATTTAGAGAAACATCAAAGGTTACTGTTTTAAGTGTTTCTAAATTTGTGTTGCTCATTAGGTAATGATTGGCAAGTTCTAAAGAAGAGTTTAATAAGTTGTGTTCATTTAAAACTCTTTCAGTTTGTTTTGCTACGGCAAAGCCAGAATCTATAATTGTTACTTTATCTCCAAGAATTTTTTTGATTTGTGGAATTAGATATGGGTAGTGGGAGCAGCCTAATACCAAGCAATCAATATTTTTTTCAACCATGGGTGTTAAATATTGCTGCAATAGTCTTTCTGTTTCAGGGCTTTCAATTTTGTTTGCTTCTATTAAGGGAACTAAACCTGTTCCTTCTTGTTCTATTACTAAAATATTTGAAGCGAACTCACGTGTGGTTTTATGAAATAAATCACTACTTAATGTTCCTTTAGTGGCTAAAATTCCAATGGATTTTGTTTTACTAGCCAAAGCAGCAGGTTTTATTGCAGGCTCTATACCAATAAAAGGAATGTTGTATTTTGCTCTAAGTACATCAATAGCGTTTGTTGTTGCGGTGTTACAGGCAACAACAATAATTTTAGCACCTTTAGCAATAAGAATCTCTGTGTTTTTAATACAGATATCTATTATTTCTTGTTTTGATTTTTCTCCATAGGGAGCATTTTTACTATCTGCTAAATAAAGAGTGTTTTCGTAAGGCAACCTTTGGATAATTTCTTTCCAAATAGAGGTGCCACCTACACCAGAATCAAATACACCAATAGGATTATTATTCATTTTTATATGTCTAATACAAATTTCGATAAAACAAAGAACAAAAAAAAACGCTATCATTAAAATTATGATAGCGTTTTTTTAAATGTAAAAAGGGGATTATTTAACTCCTAATTTTGTTTTAATAGCAGTAGAAATATCTACTCCTCCTTCTGCATAAATAATAGTTCTAGCATCTAAAACATACTGGAATCCTTTTTCTTTAGCGTATGTTTTAATTGCATTTTGAGCTTTTTCAATAATTGGCTCTAACAATTCGTTTTGCTTTTTTTGTAATTCTTGTTGAGCAGCTTGTTGTAACTGTCCTATTTTACCTTGCTCTTGTTGAACTTCAACAGCTCTTTTTTGATTTTCTTCTGGAGTCTTAGACTTTTCTTCAGCAGTGTATCTGTCAAACTTGGCTTTTAAAGCTGTAGATGCTGCTTTAATTTCAGATTCATAAGTTTTACCTAATTTTTCCATGTCTGCTTGCATTGCTTTAGCTTCGGGCATAGATGCAACAACTTCGTCTAGGTTGATGTGAGCAATTTTTTGTGCTTGGGTAAAGTGAGTGAATCCTAAAGCTATAATTGCAATTAATAATGTAGTTTTTACTGTTCTCATTTCGTTATTTGTTTATCGTTTTTTTCGTTCTTCTTCTCTCTTTTTAAGAGCTTCTTCTCGTTTTTTTCTTTGTTCTTGTATTCTTTTTTCTCTAGCTAGTTTTGCTTCTTCTCTTTTAATAGCAGCTTCTTCTTGTTCTATCTCTTTTTGAGATTTTTGAATGTATCTTAATACGAGTTCGCTAATATCGTAATTGTTATTTGTATATAGCATAACAATAGATGAAGATTTTTCAAAAATCATGTCATATTTTCGAAGTTTAGCAATAGTCTGTACAGCATTGTAAACTAAATCTTGATAAGGAGTGACTAATTGCTTTCTTAATTCAAAAAGTTTTCCTTCAACACCAAAGTAAGTGTTTTCTGCTTTTGTTATTTCGTTTTCATAAGTTGTTATTTCCGTTTCTCTTTCTTTAATTAAATCTTCTGTAAGTAAGGGTTTTTCGTTTAAAAATTCCTTTTTCATGGTGTCTAATTTTAGATACATTTTATCTAAATTTTGTTTCCATGTAGAGGTTTCTGTGTTTAGTTTTTTTTGCGCATCTGCATAAGATGGAATTTTATCTAAAACATATTCTATATCTACAAAACCAATTCTTTGCAATTGCTGTGCATTTGTAGATAGTACACAAAAAAGTGAAAATAAAATTATTTTTTTAAAGAGCTTACTAGTATAATTAGAAATAATCATGCCATTTTTTTTAGAATTGTTGTCCGATGATAAAATGTGTTTGCCATCCAGATTTTTCTACTGCTCCAGGAACATTGTCAAATCCATGACCAAAGTCTATTCCAAGCAATCCAAATGCAGGCATAAAAATACGAATTCCAAAACCAGCAGATTTTTTAATGTCAAACGGGTTAAAGTTATTAAAATCACTGTAAGAATTACCTGCTTCTACAAATCCTAATGCATAAATAGAGGCTGATGGTTTTAGTGTGATAGGGTAACGAACTTCCATAGAGAATTTATCGTATACATTATCTCCAGAGGTAAGATCTCCGTTAGTTCCTGTAGCAAAACCGGAAAGGGATGAGTTTTCGTATCCTCTTAGTCCTATTACTTCTCTACCATCAAAACTGTTTGTGTTTAATCCGTCTCCTCCTACATAGTAACGTTCAAAAGGAATTTCTCCTTTTTCACTATTATAGCTTCCTAAATATCCAAATTGTACGTTTGTCATTAATACAAATTTATCAACTAAAGCGGTATACCATTTTGCCTTTAGGTTAATTTTGTAATATTCTAACAATTCAAATTTTTCGTTATTGCTGTCATATTCTTTGTTAGAAAACAAAGAGTAAGGAGGTGTAAATTTACCTTCTACTGTAAATGTAGAACCGTATCTTGGGAATATTAAACTAGGACCTGCAGAGTTTCTTTGTAAAGTTACGTTATAAGATAAGTTGTGAGACACTCCTTGATTATCATCAAAAGCGATAATAGATCCAAAGTTGTAGTTGTCTACTTTGTAACGTCTGTAACTAATAGCATTAGAGATAGTGAAATAATCATCTGGCCACTTTAAACGCTCTCCTATTCCTACAGAAATACCAAAAATATTTAATTCTTGACTTTTATCTACATCGTAGTAAGAGCTCCCGTATCCATATTGTTTTTGGTTATAAATAGAAAATGTTAAAGATCTTGGCTTTTTACCTCCTAGCCATGGTTCTGTAAAAGAGATACTATTAGAGGTGTTAAATCTACTTGCTTGTAGTCTTAAAGATAATTGTTGCCCATCACCCAAAGGTAAAGGTTTATATTCTTCTTTGTTAAAAATATTACGGATAGAAAAGTTGTTAAAAGACAATCCTAGAGTTCCAATAAAAGAACCACCACCATAACCACCTTGTAATTCTATTTGGCTAGATCCTTTTTCTTCTAAACTATACTCAATAGCAACTGTTTTGTCTGCGTAATTAGGTTTTAGATCTGGAGTAATGTTTTCTGCATCAAAGAATCCCATTTGACCTAATTCACGAATAGAACGAATAATATTGTCTTTACTATATAAATCACCTGGGCGAGTTCTTAATTCTCTAAAAATAACATGGTCATTGGTTCTTTCGTTTCCTGTAACAGATACGTGACTAATTGTAGCGGGATCGTCTTCGTGAATTCTAATTTCTACTGTAATAGAATCATTTTCTACCTTGGTTTCCACTAGGTTAATTTGAGAAAACAAATAACCGTTGTTTTGATACAGGGTAGAAATGTCTTCAGAATCGGGGCTTCCGTCTCCTTTTACTCTTTCTTCTAAAGTTTTAGAGTCGTAAACATCTCCTTTCTCAATTTTTAATATTCTTTGTAAAAAGTCTGTTTGATAGGTTTTGTTCCCTAAGAAAAGAATGTCTTTGTAAAAATATTTAATCCCTTCTTCTAACTCTATATGGAGGTTGATGGTGTTTTTACCTTCGTTCCAACTAATACTATCGGATAAAATTCTAGCATCTCTAAAACCTTTACGCCTGTATTTGTCTATTAATTTTTTCTTGTCTTCTTCAAAAGCATCTTCTACATATTTAGAACGTTTCCAAAATCTCCCCCAAAATTTACGTTTGGTGTCTTTTAAAGCTTTACGTACATCTTTGTCTTCAAATTGTTCGTTTCCAACAATTACTATTTCTTTAATTTTTACCAAATCACCTTTGTCTATTCTAACAATGGCATCTCTTTGGTTGGCATTGGTTGCATTGGGTTTTGTGGTAATGTTTACGGATGCTTTTAAGTAACCTTTGTCTACATAATATTGACGAATGTAATTCTCTGTAGAGGTAACTAAGTTTTCTGTTAACATTTTACCTGTAGCAAGTTCTGTGTCTTTTTGAAAAGTTTTTGCTTTGGATTTACTAACCCCTAAGAAGGTGATTTTATTAATTTGAGGCAATTCTTTGATAGCAATTTCTAAGTAAATGGTGTTCCCATCTATTTTAGTTGCGTATACTTCTACATCGCTAAACTTATTAGATTTGTGAAGTTTTTTTATGGCACTTGTTAGTTTGTCTCCAGGTATTTTAATTTCTTGTCCTGTTTTTAAACCAGAATAAGAAATTACAGATTCTTCTGAAAATTCGTTAGTTCCTGTAACGGTAACCCCTCCTAAAAGATATCTTTTGGTGGTAGATAAATCTGGTTGACCGTCTTGGGAGAATACTAGATTTGTAACAAATAAAATAAGTGTTAAAAGGTAGTTTTTAAGTAGTTTGTTCATGTTCTCCGTCTAATTGTTCGCTGGTTTTTCCAAACCTTCTTTCTCTGTTTTGGTATGTGTAAATAGCTTTGTACAAATCTTCTCTTCTAAAATCAGGCCAAAGTACATCTGTAAAATACAATTCGGCATAAGCCATTTGCCATAATAAGTAATTGCTTAATCTTTGTTCTCCACTTGTACGAATCATTAAATCTACATCTGGTAGGTTATGAGTGTATAGGTTTTGATGAACAACATTATCATTAATAGCATTGATATCTAAAACTCCTTCTTTTACTTTTGTTGCAATTTTTTTTATACAAGAGGTAATCTCTTCTCTACTTCCGTAGCTTAAAGAAAAGGTTAGGGTAATTTTTGTATTGGTTTTGGTAACGTCTATTACTTCTTTTAAGGTTTCTAAAGCTTTTTTAGGTAAATCCGTAAGTCTACCAATAGCATTTACCTTTACTCCGTTTTTTTGAAAATCGGGAACTTCTTTTTTTAATGATTTTGTTAATAAAGTCATTAAAGCATCTACTTCTAATTTGGGACGATTCCAGTTTTCGGTAGAAAAAGCATATAGAGTAACGGCTTCTGTTCCAATTTCTGAGGCACCAATTACGGCTTCTCTTACTGCTGTTAGGGCATTTCTGTGACCAAAAATTCTGGCCATTCCTTGTTTTTTAGCCCATCTACCATTACCGTCCATAATAATAGCGATGTGCTTAGGAATTTTATTGTTTTTAATTTGTTCTAATAAATTCATTTAGAATCTAATTTGATTTTTACTACCCTTAGGCCAGCCAAAAGTATAATAAATAGAGGCCCCAATATAGTAATAAGCATCTAAAGTGCTCTTATTTGTTTCAATATTATCCAAATCGTCTGTAAAAGCTGCTCTAACCTTAGCTTCTAAAGATGCTGCTAGGTTTTTACCTATTCCATATTTATATCCAATTCCCATAGGTAATACCACTGCAAACTTTGTTTCTGTTCTTGTGTTGTAAAAAATAGAAGCAGCTTCTAATATAAGATAAGGAGTTTGTTTGTTGGTGGAATTGGTTCGTATTAAGTTGTAGTCTTTAAAGTTAAAGTCAATACCTGCAGAGATTTCTGCTAATTGGGTAACACCACTTTCCATTAAATTAAGACCAAATCGATAAGCAATTCTAGGATTCATATTCTTTTTTAGAACAATACCCCAGTTTTTGCTAGATGTAGTTATTGGAAATGTTTGATTTTTTTCGCCCATAACATTTCCTAGGTTGTACGTAATTCCGGCTTCGTACACCTGAGAAAATCCTATTTGGATAAAAAATAAAAGTAGTAAGTAAACTAACTTTCTCATAATCATGATAAAACTTGGCAAATATAATTAATATAACTAAGAAATATGGGGATTTATTGTTTGTTAGAAAATTTGTTTCGGGTGTCTTGCCCCCATAAAAGTTTATCTCTTAATGTATTGATAAATGTATGGTCTTTTAATGTGATAATTTTAGCAGAAAAATCGGCCTTACTCACAATTAGTTCTGTTTCAACATCTATAGCAGTTACTCTAGAGTCTAAAGAAGCTAAAAACTGATCTTCTCTTCGCAATACCTTTAGTTTAATAATAGTGTTGTCTGATATTACTATAGGTCTTGCGTTTAAATTATGAGGAGCAACAGGGGTGATTAAAAAATTGTTGGTATTGGGCATAATTACGGGACCTTGACAGCTTAAAGAATATCCGGTGGATCCTGTAGGAGTGGATATAATTAATCCATCTGCCCAATAGGTGGTTAAGTACTCATCATTTAAATAGGCATCTACACCAATCATAGAGGTGGTGTCTTTTTTTGCAATGGTTAAATCATTTAAAGCAAACCCAAGTGTGGTAAATTCTTTTTGGTTTTCGTTGCTCTTTACTTTTAGCATTACACGTTCGTCTATAGTGTACTCGCTTTTTAAAAAAGAGGCAATTGCATCGGGGATTTCACTTTTTTGAACGGTTGCCAAAAAACCTAATCTACCTAGGTTAATTCCTAAAATAGGAATGTTTAGTTTGTTAATTAAGTTAAAGGCTCTTAAAATGGTTCCATCACCACCTAGTGTAATTAAAGCATCAAAAGACTCGTCTAGTTGTGTGGTTGTGTCAAAAAGTTCAAGATTATCAACAAAAGTGAGTCCTGTTTGTTGTACGGAGTTTGCGTAATCTTTAAAAATATGAATAGAAGCTTTTGCTTTATTTAGGGTATTAATTAATGTAGATAGGTGTTTCTCGTGAGAATCCTTATATACTTGTCCAAAAATGGCTACTTTTTTCATTTCAATTAGCTTTGATGTTGCGAATTTAAATGTTTAAATATTTAATAAAGTATTCTGAGCGTTTTTTTAAACTTTCTAGGTAAGAATCTTCAGACAAATCATTTAATATGTAATAATCATATCTTCTAAAAGATTGAATTAGTTCGTTTATGTTTAACGATTTTACTTTTAGCGTAATTTTAGTGGTTTCTTCGTTTTGATCAAATAAAAAACAACCTAAAACCACATTAGCGTTAGATTCTACAATTTGACATATTTCTGACATTGCATATTCTTTGGTGTTTTTTTGTAATAAAAGAATATTTCCTTCGGTACTTAAAAAAGGAGTATCTGCAAAACAGTCTAATAAATCATTAATATCTAAATACCCAATATAATTGTTATGATCATCAACAACGGGAAGTAAGCTTGTGTTATTTACTGCAAAATTAGAAAACACTTCTAACAGAGTATCTGTGTTTTTGGCAAAGAAAAATTCATACAAATATTCTAATTCCGATAATTTTTGAGAAGCATCATCAATGCATATTAAATCTTCTTTAGCAACATTACCAATTAGTTTTTTGTTGTTAATAACCGGTATATGAGAGTAGTTAATATCGTTAAAAATAGCCAATGTTTGTTGTGCTGTTTTTTGATTGGTTACCGTTATTTTGTCTGTAGAAATATAATCTGTTAGTTCCATAGTGTTCAAATTAATGAAAATTGTGAATTGTTCGTTCTATTTTGAATATTTTTGCACTCATAAAAATACAGAATATGGCGGTATTAAGCGTAAATGTTAATAAAATTGCAACATTAAGAAATTCTAGAGGAGGCGATGTACCTAATTTAGTGCAAGTTGCAAAAGATATAGAAGAATTTGGAGCACAAGGAATCACCATTCATCCTAGACCTGATGAAAGACATATTCGTTATCAAGATGCTTTTGATTTAAAAAAAGCGGTAACAACGGAATTAAACATAGAAGGAAATCCAATTCCTAAATTTAAAAAATTGGTGTTAGATACACTACCGGCTCAAGTAACTTTGGTGCCAGATGGTGATGATAATATTACTTCTGATGCAGGTTGGGATACAATTACACATCAATCTTTTTTAAAAGATGTAATTGCAGAGTTTAAAGCAGCAGGAATTAGAACTTCTATTTTTATAGATACAGGAAATCCTGCGTTAATAGAAGCGGCTGCAACTACTGGAGCTAATAGAGTAGAGCTGTACACCGAGAAATATGCAGTAGAATATGCAAAAGGAAATACAGGAATTATTACCGAATATGCTGAGGCTGCTAAATTGGCTAAGCAATTAGGAATGGGAATAAATGCAGGGCATGATTTGAGTCTAAAAAATATTAACTTTTTTGCTAAAAATATTCCAGAACTAGATGAGGTTTCAATAGGGCATGCTCTAATTTCTGAAGCATTGTATTATGGATTGCAAAATGTAGTAAGCATGTATTTATATAAATTACAAGACGTATTATAATGGAGTTATTACATTCAAATATTGTAGGATCTGGTTTTCCGTTAATAATTCTTCATGGTTATTTTGGAATGGGAGACAATTGGAAATCGCAAGCCAATAAGTTGGCTGAAAATTTTGAAGTTCATTTAGTAGATCAACGTAATCACGGTCGTAGTTTTCATTCTGATGAATTTAATTACGAGCTAATGGTAGCAGATTTGAAACATTATTTTGATGAAAATAATATTGAAAAGGCCATTGTTTTAGGACATTCTATGGGGGGGAAAACAGCCATGTTATTTGCTGTAGAATACCCTGAATTGGTAGAAAAGTTAGTGGTGGCAGATATTGCACCTAAACATTATGCACCTCACCATCATACTATTATTAGTGCGTTAAATAGTGTAGATTTTTCTCAGTTAAAATTAAGAACAGAGGTAGATGACATTTTAAAGCAAACCATTCCAGAAGAAGGAGTTCGTCAATTCTTGTTAAAAAATGTATACAGAAAAACAAAAACAGAAATGGCTTTTCGTTTTAATTTAACAAGTCTAACAGATCATAATCCAGAGGTTGGAGAAGCATTGCCTTCTTTTACAACATATGATGGTGATGTATTGTTTTTAAAAGGAGAAAAATCTAATTATATTTTAGATGATGATTTTGGATTGATTACCGCACATTTTGAAAATGCGACGATTGAAACTATATCAAAAGCAGGACATTGGTTGCATGCCGAAAATCCAACAGAATTTTATAATAAGTTGATACACTTTTTAAAATAAGAAGGATAAAGAATTAAAGAGGTTGAGCAACAATTAATTATACCTTTTGTACCTTAACAAAAAAATCGTATTTTTGCACCCAATTTTTTAGAGATTTTAAATAAAATAGTCAAATGAATATTACTAAAGAGAATATCGATGCATTAAATGCAGTAGTTAAAGTTGATATTACAGCAGAAGATTATCAAGAGAAAGTAGCATCTGTATTAAAAGATTACCGTAAGAAGGCAAACATTCCAGGTTTTAGACCAGGACAAGTGCCAATGGGATTAGTGAAAAAGCAGTACGGAAAATCTATAATGGTTGACGAAGTAAACAAATTATTACAAGAGTCTTTAAATAACTATTTGGTTGAAGAAAAATTAGATATTTTAGGAAATCCATTACCAAAAGTTGATGGAGATTTTAACTGGGATGCAGAGAATTTTTCTTTTGAATTTGAATTAGGTTTAGCTCCAGAAATTAAAGTTGATTTAAAAGCAGGAAAAGTAACAAAATACAATATTGTTGCTAATGATGAGTTAATCAACAAAGAGGTAGAAAACTTACAAACTCGTTTAGGAAACAAAATAGAGCAAGAAGAAGTTGCAGAGGTTTCTACAATTGAAGGAACTTTTACAAACGAAGAAAAAACAATTGAAAATAAAGCAACAGTTACTTTAGAAGATATTAAAGGAAAACTAAACGCTAAAAAATTCATAGGATCTAAAGTAGGAGATGTTTTAGAGTTAAAATCTAAAAACTTATTTAACGAAAACGCAAAGTTAGCACAATCTTTAGGGTTGGAAGCTAATGAAGTAGAAGGGTTAGAAACACCTTTAACTTTTACTATTGAAGCTATTAATATTACTGAGCCTGCAGAAATTAATCAAGAGTTTTTTGATAAAATCTTTGGAGAAGGAGTTGTTTCTTCTGAAGAGGAATTAAGAACTAAGATTAAAGAAGATGCAGAAGGACAGTTTGCACAACAAGCAGATCAGCACTTATTAAATGCTATTACAGAAAACTTAATAGAAAAAACAGCTTTTGATTTGCCAAAAGAGTTTTTAATTAAATGGTTAGGAACTGCAGGAGAAAAGCCTTTAACTGAAGAAGAAGCTGCGGCTGAGTATGAAAAATCTGAAAAAGGTTTACGTTACCAATTAATTGAAGGAAAAATAATGGCTGATAATGATGTAAAAGTTGATTTTCAGGAATTAAAAGACTACGCAATTGGATTCATTAAACAACAAATGGCTCAGTTTGGACAAAACAATCCTGAGGATAAAGAGTTAGAAGATATTGCAATGCGTGTGTTACAGAACCAAGATGAAGCTAAGAGGTTACAGTCTCAGTTAATCAGTTCTAAAATGTTAGACTTGTTTAAAGAAAAAGTTTCTTTTAAAGAAAAAGAAGTTTCTTATGAAGATTTTGTAAAAGAAGTTTACAAATAAGAAATTATATATACAGTTGTAAAAAAAGCGTTCTATTAGAGAACGCTTTTTTTGTACTACCTATTTTTAGTTTAAAAGGTGTTTGCTAATCAAAAGCAAAATGTTGATCTAATTTATTTTCTATTAATTGTTGAACTCTGTTTACATCTGCACTTTCTTTTACAAATACAGTAATATTCTCTTCTACTCTATTTCTACTTACGGATTCTTGAATTTCTATAAAATCGATTCCGCTAATTTTATCTAATAAATCTTTACATTCCTTGTCGCAGGTAGTATCGTTAATGTAAACTTTAATGGTTTGGTTTTTAGGACTATTTCTTATTTCTGTTCTAAATGGTAGCATAATTTATATTTTAGGTTATTTTCAACTCTTTCTAAATTAAGAAAAAGGAATGAATTTATCAAGAGGTAAAATAATGCAGCGTGTCTTTTGCTTTTGTTTTAGAGAATCTAAAGTCTTTTTTAGTTTTTAAATATTAATTTTATAAGCTCTTACAGTCTAAATAGTAAAAACTTTTTTTATGCAAAGCTCAAAAGCAATTTTATATATGATTTTTAGTGTAATTGCTTTTTCGTTAATGAATACAGTGGTTAAATACTTAAATGATTTTAGTGCTTATCAAATTGTTTTTTTTAGATCTATTGGAACATTATTTTTTACACTTCCGTTACTTCTTAAATATAAAATTCCAATTCTAGGAAATCATAAAAAATGGTTGCTCCTTAGAGGTTTAGCAGGAGTAATTTCTTTAACCTGTTTCTTTCAGTCTTTAAATTATTTAGCACTAGGTACGGCTGTTTCTTTAAGATATACATCTCCAATATTTGCTGCAGTTTTAGCCTCTGTTTTTTTAAAAGAAAAAATAAAACCGATACAATGGTTGTTGTTTTTAATTGCATTTGCAGGGGTTTTAATTATTAAAGGATTTGGAGTAAATGTAAATTCTATAGGTTTGTTTTTTGTACTATTATCTGCTGTTTTTTTAGGTTTGATATTTGTCTTGATTCGTAAAATTGGAAACTCAGAACATCCATTAGTGATTATCAATTATTTTATGGTAATGGCATTTGTCTTTGGAGGAATAATGTCTATTAATTATTGGAAGAATCCTAATATAATAGAATGGCTGTTGTTGTTAAGTTTAGGTGTTTTTGGATATTTTGGACAGTTGTATTTAACAAAAGCATTTCAATCTTACGAAACAAATATAATAGCTCCTTTAAAGTATTTAGAGGTGGTGTTTATGATTTTAATTGGAGCTTTTTGGTTTGGAGAAGCCTACAACTTGTGGACTCTTTTAGGGGTGTTCTTAATTATGTTTGGATTGATTTATAATGTTTATTTAAAAAGAAGTAAAAAGTAAGATTAAACCCAATGCTCCCTGTCTAGGCTTCGGTATTGAATAGCCTCGGCAATATGTCTAGATTCTATGTTTTCAGAATTGTCTAAGTCTGCAATAGTTCTACTAACTTTTAAAATTCTATCATAAGCTCTAGCAGATAAGTTTAAAGATTCCATTGCTTTTTTTAGTAAATTTTTAGTCTCTGTAGTTAACTTACAGTATTCTTTTATTTGTTTCACATCCATTTGTGCGTTGTAATGAATATTTCTTTTGTCTGCGTATCTTTTGGTTTGAATGTCCCTTGCTGTTTGCACTCTTTGTTTGATGAGTTTACTAGATTCGGCAGGAATTTCATTACTTAACTTTTCAAAAGGAACAGGATTAACCTCTATGTGTAAGTCAATTCTATCTAATAAAGGTCCTGATATTTTGTTTAAATACTTTTTTACTTCTAAAGAAGAAGATTGAATTTTACTATCATCATTTATAAAATCACCGCTAGGTGATGGATTCATACTAGCCATTAACATAAAACTACTGGGATAGGTAATGGTAAATTTAGCTCTAGAAATGGTCACTTCTCTATCCTCTAGCGGTTGTCTCATCACTTCTAATACGCTTCTTTTAAATTCGGGTAATTCGTCTAGAAACAAGACTCCGTTGTGTGCTAAAGAAATTTCTCCAGGTTGGGGATATTGTCCACCACCAACTAAAGCCACATCAGAAACGGTGTGGTGTGGAGCTCTAAAAGGACGTTCTAGAATTAAGCCTTCTTTGTTTTTGGTGTTGCCTGCTACGGAATGAATTTTAGTGGTTTCTATGGCTTCGTGTAAAGACATAGAGGGTAGTATACTTGGTAATCTTTTAGCTAGCATTGTTTTTCCAGATCCAGGAGGGCCAATTAACAACACATTGTGTCCGCCAGAGGCAGCTATTTCTAAGGCTCTTTTTACAGATTCTTGTCCTTTCACATCCATAAAATCATAACTAAACTTGTTTTCAATCTCGTTTAGGTATTTTTGAGTATCAAATAGTAGAGGAGTAAATGTTGTGGTATCATCTAAAAAATCGGTTACTTCTTTAATGTTTTGTAGTCCATAAACCTCAAAGTCATCAATTAAAGCAGCTTCTTTTGCATTTTCTACAGGAAGTAGAATTCCTTTAAATCCTTGTTTTTTTGCTTCAATAGCAATAGGTAATACTCCTTTTATAGATTGTAAACTTCCGTCTAAAGAAAGTTCGCCCATTACAATATAGTCTTTTAATTTTTCCGAATCTACTTGTTTAGAGGCTGCTAGTATTCCTACGGCTAAAGAAATGTCGTAAGAAGTTCCTTCTTTACGCATGTCTGCTGGAGCCATGTTTACCGTAATTTTTTTACCAGGAAAGTGAAGATTGTTGTTTTTTAAAGCTGCATGAATTCTAAAGTTACTTTCTTTTACAGCATTGTCTGGCAGCCCAACTAAATGATATCCTATTCCTTTGTCTATATTTACTTCAATAGTAATAATGGTAGCATCTACTCCCAGAAAGGCAGCAGCGTATACTTTTTCTAACATAGCAAGTTAATTTCTTACTAAAGTTATTAAAATAAAATTAAAGTTATAGAAAGCCTAATTCTTGAGCTTTTTTAGATAATTCTACTAGGTTTTTAACGTCTAGTTTTTTCATCAAATTAAATCGATGTGTTTCAATAGTACGTTTACTTTTTCCTAGTTTTTCTGCAATTTCTAAATTGGTAAATCCGTTTAAAATAAACTCTAAAATTTCGGACTCCTTTTTAGTTAATTTAGATACAGCAGTGTTTGCTTGCATTGGACTAGGTTTAGAAGGTTGACTTCCTACTCCATTAATCAAACTTTTTACAATAGCATCTGTAGTGTCTCCGCTAAAGTATTTTCCACCGTTATGTACACTTGTAATGGCTTTTACAAATTCATCTTTATTGGTGTCTTTTAATAAATATCCGCTAGCTCCTGCAGAAATAGCTTTTAAAATATATTCTTCAGAGTCATGCATAGACAGAATAATAGATCTAGTTGCAGTACCTGTTTCGGTCAATTTAGCAACAGCTTCTATTCCGTTCATTATAGGCATTCTAACGTCTATAATTAAAATATCTGGATTTAACTCCAGTGTTAAATCAACCCCTTCTTGTCCATTAGTACCTTCTCCAACAACAGTAAAATTAGGCTCACTTTCTAGTAAAGAACGTAGCCCATTTCTTACAAGTAAGTGGTCATCAACGAGTAGAATGTTAATTTGATTCATTTAATTAATATAATATCAGATACTTAATAAAATTTTACGTAAAACTACAACGAAATTACGTAAATACACAAAAAAATCTACGTAATTTTTTCGAATATTTGCTATTACTTTGCTTTCTGTGTAAAATTTGTTGCTTTTTTAACGAACTTTGTATAAATAGATAAGGCATAGTAAAACAGTGATATTAAATACTAAATAATGAAATACGAGAAAGCGATAGAATTGATAGATCAGGCAAACAAAAAAGACCCTAATAAAGAAGTTTATAAAGGAGAAAGTTATGCTAAGGAATATATTTATGGTGTTAGAATGACTCGTAGGTTAGAAGAGTTTATGCCAAATGCTCCAGAATCTTTAAAAATAGCAGCTAGATGTCAGCACATTTGCAGATGGGAAATAGCTAGAGATTCTTATCCTATGGATAGAGTCGGTTATTTAAAATGGCGAAATGAATTGAAAAAACTACATGCAGAAAAAGCACAAGAAATATTAAGCTCTGTAGGTTATGAACAAGAGTTGATAGAAGAGGTGACCATGATGTTGTTAAAAAAACAATTGAAAAAGAATGAATTAACACAAGCAATTGAAGATGTGATTTGTTTGGTGTTTTTAGAATTTTACTTTGATGGTTTTGCTGCCAAACATAGCGAAGAAAAAATGATAGACATTGTTCAGAAAACTTGGGGTAAAATGTCTGAAAAAGGACACGAGGCAGCAATGCAGCTACCTTTTTCTAGCACAGGATTGGCATTGGTACAAAAAGCATTAGCATAATATGGGGTTATTAGATACGTATTTATCGGATAGGGAAAGATCTATTTTGCAAAAAAGAAGATCCAAAATTTCAGGAGCATTTTTCCTGTTGTTTGTGGTTGTTATTGTGATGAGTTACATTATACAAAATCAACTATCCAAAGAGAATACAGTCTTAATGACACAAGATGATATCAAAAGTCTAAAAGTTAATTTAGCTTTAATTTCTGTTTTTGTTTTAGGGTACTTAGGGTGGATTTTATTTAAATTAATTAGACCTACCTATATTAGTTATCTAGATTTAATTACTGATTTGTTGGCTATTAAAAATAATGTACACAATTCAGACAGGCCTTTGTCGTCTAGAGAAAATACGTTACTCCGTTTTAGAGAATTAAATTTTGCCGTAAACAATGCAGTTTTATATGCTACCATTACCGATGAAAATAGAATTGCATACATCAGTAAAAAATTTGAAGAATATTTAGGACATAAAGAAGATCTAACGTTCCGTAAATTTGAGGAGGTTTTAACTTATAAACACAATCAACACCATAAGATCCGTAAAATATTAACTACAGCAACGGGTGAGTTGGTGAATAAGGAGTTGAGATTGACCAACCACCAAGGAGAAATTTTTTGGATTGAAATGTCGATTATTAATATGGACAATCTAAAAAATTCTAAACGTAGATTAATTGTGTGTCATGATATTACCAAACGTAAACATGCAGGTTTAGAAATGCAAAGAGTAAGCAGGAGTAAATTTGTGGCAGAGGTACAATCTCAAAAAGATTTATCTCAGCAAATTATGACGGCTCAAGAAGATGAACGTAAACGTATTGCGAAAGATATACACGATGGTATTGGACAAATGTTAACGGCATTGCGTTTTAACATTGATGGAATTGATTTGACAAACCATACTAAAGCCGAAGAAAGTTTAACTTCTTTAAAAGAGGTTTTTGGACAATTGATTAAAGATGTTAGAGCAGTTACATTTAGTTTGGCACCACCAGAATTAACAGATCACGGTGTGGCATCTGCCATTCGAAAAATGACCAATATGGTTGGTAACTTTACGGGGCATAAAGTATTGTACGAAAACGTATCTGAATTTGATAAACGTTTGGATAATAACGTAGAGGTCAATATATATAGGGTTGTGCAAGAGGCTGTGAACAACGCTTTAAAGTATTCAGAATCAGAATATATTCTAATTACTTTAGACCATACAGATTCTTATTTAAAAATAAAAGTAGAAGATGAAGGTGTTGGTTTTGATCCTAAAAATGTTACTAATACAGTTGAAGGAACGGGAAATGGTTTGCGTTTTATGAAAGAACGTGTAAATTATTTTGGGGGAGAATTAAGAATATCATCAGAACCTAACAAAGGAACTACTGTGCATATTGTGGTTCCTATAGATAAGTAATTTTTTTCTTGGTATATTTTTTGGATTATAAAAACTACTAACCATAAAATTTAAAATTATGAAAGTTAAAGTTTTATTAGTTGCCTTATTTGTTGGAGTTACTGTTTTTGCACAAGAAGATGGAAAAAAATCTTTTTTTGGAATTAAAGCGGGTTACAACTTGTCATCGTTAAGTGCAGATAACGATGTTGATCATAGAAACGGGTTTCATGTTGGTGTGTATGGAGAGCATCAAATAACAGATCATTTGTCTTTTCAACCAGAAATTATTTATTCTCAATTAGGTTTTAAAGATAATGCTGCTAAAACGGTTAAGCTGGATTATATTCAGGTGCCTTTAATGTTTAAAGGTTACATTGCAAAACCTTTATATGTTGAGCTTGGTCCACAGTTTGCTGTGAATATTAGTAAAAAAGAAGAAACAGATTTACTTTTTGGGAGCACTACAGAAACCACATCACCCAATACATTTGATATGGGGATAAACGGAGGTTTAGGTATTGCTATTAACCCCGGTATAACGGTTGGAGTAAGGTATTACCATGGTTTAATATCTGCTTATGAAGATACTGATGCTTTTAATACCATGTACCAGGTATTTGTAGGTATTAACCTATAAAAAAAATCCCGATTTTAAAATCGGGTTTTTTTTTTAAACTGTTTCTTTATTTAACATAGACCAAAGTTCGTCTTTTAGCTCTGTAATCCCTATGTTGGCAATAGAAGATATAAATAACGTCTTAATACCTTCAGGAAGTTCTTGTTCCATTTCTTGTCTTAACTCATCATCTAACATGTCAGATTTAGTAATGGCTAACAATCTATCTTTGTGTAATAATTCCGGGTTGTGTAATTTTAACTCGTTTAATAGAATGTTATAGTCTGTTCTAATGTCATCGGAATCTGCAGGAATCATAAATAATAAGGTAGAGTTGCGTTCTATATGACGTAAAAAATAATGACCTAAACCTTTTCCTTCGTTAGCACCTTCAATAATTCCAGGAATATCTGCCATTACAAAGCTTTGAAAATCTCTATATCCTACAATTCCTACATTCGGTTTTAAGGTAGTAAATGCATAATCTGCAATTTTTGGTTTTGCTGCACTAACAACAGATAGTAAAGTTGATTTTCCTGCATTGGGAAATCCAACCAAACCAACATCTGCTAATATTTTTAATTCAATTTGAAACCACCCATCAACAATAGGCATACCTGGTTGGGCATATCTTGGTGTTTGATTGGTAGAACTTTTAAAGTGCCAGTTTCCTAATCCACCTTTACCTCCTTCACATAAAAGAATTTCTTGTTCGTGTTCTGTAATTTCAAATAAAATTTCTTGAGTGTCGGCATCACGAACTATGGTTCCTAATGGGACTTGTAAGTATTTGTCTTCTCCATCAGAACCGGTACTTCTACTTGCGCTACCAGAACCACCATGTCCTGCTCTGGTATGTTTTAAGAAACGTAAATGGTGTAAGGTCCACATTTCTTTATTTCCTTTTAAAATAACATGTCCACCACGACCACCATCACCACCATCTGGACCTCCTTTTTCTACAAACTTTTCTCTGTGTAAGTGCATAGAACCTTGACCTCCTTTACCAGAGGCTGCATATATTTTAATATAGTCAATAAAATTTCCGTCAGTCATGTTAATAGCTTTTGGTTTCTAAAATGATGAAACCTAATTAATAGTGCAAAAATAGAAAATAGCTACCCACTTAATTCTAAAGTTGATAGCTATTTTTATATGTTTTGTTGATTTCTTATAAAGAATCTACCACTTTAGAAATCAAAGCAGTAATTCCATCAATAGAACCTACTCCGTTAATTCCGTAATATTTGTCTTGTTTTTCGTAGTAATCTTTAACAATAGCTGTTTTGGTATTGTATTCGTTAAAACGATTTCTAATTTTAGATTCGTCTTGGTCATCTGCACGACCAGATACTTTTCCTCTTTCTAACAAACGAGTTACCAAAACATCTTCTTCTACCTCTAAAGCAATCATTGCATTAATAGTAGCTCCTTTTTTAGATAAAAAGGCATCTAAAGCTTCTGCTTGAGATTCTGTTCTTGGAAATCCATCAAAAATAAATCCGTTTGCTTCAGAATTTTTTTCAACCTCAGCCTCTAACATATTAATAGTTACTTCATCTGGCACTAAGTTTCCGTTGTCAATATAAGATTTAGCTAACAGACCTAATTCAGTTTCATTTTTTATGTTAAAACGAAACACATCTCCTGTAGATATGTGTACCAAATTGTATTTGTCTTTTAAAACGTCTGCTTGCGTTCCTTTTCCTGCTCCTGGAGGTCCAAATAAAACTATGTTTTTCATCTATGTATGTTTAAATTCCTGTAAGTCAGGAAATAATAATTAGTTAATAACAGATTGCAAATGTACGTATAACAGTTGAATTCCTAAAACAAAGAAATCTTATTTTTCTTTTAGTTTGTAAATTTCGGCTAAGTTTCTTCCCAATCCATCGTAATCTAATCCATAACCCAATATAAAATCGTTAGGAATTTCTAATCCCACATAATCAATAGGAATAGATTTGTTGTAAACCGTGGGTTTTAAAAAAAGACTAGCTGCCTTAAATTCTTTAATGGGATGTTCTTTTAAAAGAGATACTATTTTTTCTAAGGTGTTTCCTGTGTCAACAATATCTTCTACAATAATTACAGTTCTATTTGTTAAGTCTTCATTTAAACCAATTAATTGATTTACGATTCCTGTTGAACTTGTTTGTTGGTAGGATGCTAGTTTGATAAAGCTAATTTCACAAGAGTGATTGTATTGTTTTAGTAAATCGGTACAAAACATAAATGAACCGTTTAAAACGCCTAAAAATAGCGGAATTTCATTTTGATAATCTTTGCTTATTTCATCAGCAACTTTAGAAACCGCTTTTGCAATTGTATTGGAGCTTATATAAGGCTCAAATGTTTTGTTGTGTAATTTAATGTCCATATTTTAATATGTATAAAAAAACCGCTTCAATTTATGAAGCGGTTTTTGTTATGTAAATAGACGGTGTCTTATTTTTTATCTGCGTTTTTCTTAGCCATGTCGTACATAATAGGTGATGCAATAAATAATGAAGAGTAAGTACCAACTACAACTCCCACAATTAATGCAAACATAAATCCTTTAATGCTGTCTCCTCCAAATAAGAAAATGGCTAATAATACAACCAATGTAGTAATAGACGTGTTAATGGTACGTCCTAATGTAGAACTTAATCCTTTGTTAACAACATCTAAGAAAGACCACTTTGGGTGTTCTGTTGTAAATTCACGAATTCTATCAAATATTACCACGGTATCGTTTAATGAGTATCCTACTACGGTTAAGATTGCTGCAATAAAGGATTGTCCAATCTCCATATCAAATGGCATTAACTTATAAGTTAATGAGAATACTGCTAATACAACTAATACATCATGAAATACAGCGGCTACAGCTCCTAAAGAGAATTCCCACTTTTTAAATCTTAACAAGATGTATAAAAACACTCCAATTAAGGATGCAATAACAGCTAAACCTGCAGATTCTTTAATATCATCAGCAATTGTTGGCTCTACTTTAGCGTAAGAAAATACTCCAATTGTTTGTCCATCAAAACCTCCTTTAAAGTCTTCTATAGTTGTTCCTGCTGGTAAATATTGTTTTAATCCGTTAAACAAAGCAACTTGAACTTTAGTATCAACTTCTGCACCTTCTTCTTCAATTAAGTACTTTGTGGTAACTTTTAACTGGTTGTTAGATCCGTAAGTTTTTACTTCTGGGGCCGATCCAAAAATTTCTTTTAAAGATCCCGAAACTTCTGATGGATTTACTTCTTTGTCAAAACGGACTGTGTAAGTTCTACCTCCAACAAAATCAACTCCGTAGTTTAGCCCGTTGGTAAATAAAGATCCAATACCAATAACAATTACAACACCAGAAATGATGTAGGCTAGTTTGCGTTTTTGTAAAAATTCTATGTTAATATTTGTAAACCATTTTTTAGTAGTTGCAGTAGCAAATGCTAATGTTTTTCCTTTGGTAGTAGCTCCATCTAACAACATTCTTGTAATAAAAATTGCTGTAAATAATGATGTTAAAATACCTACGATTAATGTGAAAGCAAATCCTTGAATAGGTCCTGTTCCAAAAATATATAAAATACCACCTGTTAACAAAGTAGTAATGTTGGCATCAATAATAGCAGATAAAGCACCTTTAATACTAAACCCGTTAGAAATAGCTGCTCCAATTCCCTGACCTGCTGCCAAGTTTTCTTTAATTCTTTCAAAAATAATAACGTTCGCATCAACGGACATACCAATGGTTAAAATAATACCTGCAATACCTGGTAATGTTAACACGGCTCCAAAAGATGTTAGTACTCCAAAAATAAATAAGATGTTTACTAACAAAGCAACATTTGCGTACCAACCTGCTTTTCCGTAGTATAAAATCATCCAAACTAATACTAATAAGATTGCAATAGCAAAAGAAATCATAGAAGCGCTAATAGCTTCTTGACCTAATGATGGTCCAACAACTTCAGATTGAATAATGTGAGCAGCAGCAGGTAATTTACCAGCTTTTAATACGTTAGCTAAATCGGTTGCTTCTTCAATAGTAAAGTTTCCAGAAATAGAAGTTCTACCTCCTGTAATAGCATCATTTACTCTAGGTGCAGTATAAACGTAATCATCTAAAACTACAGCAACAAATTTCCCTTCGTTTTCAGAGGTCATTTTTGCCCATAATTTTGTTCCGTTTCCGTTCATGCTCATGCTTACTTCAGGATTAGCTCCTAATTGGTCAAACTGTTGACTTGCATCAGAAATTACATCTCCTTCAATAGGAGCTTTGTCGTTTCTGTTAGACTTTATTGCATATAGTGATAAAAAATCATCTTTAGATTTTGCATCCCATAAAAACTTAGTGTATTTAAACTCTCCAGTTAATAATGCTCTAACTTCTTTTTTATTTAAGTAACTATTTACTTTAGCAGTATCTTTTACAGAAGCATATCCAATTACAGAAGATGCTTGACCTGTTGGCTGTAAAAAGCTAAACAAGCTAACTACTTTAGGTTGGTTGATAGAATCGTTTTCAACATCTCCTAATAAATCGTTGATAGAATCGTCTCCTTCTTTTGTTTCTTTCTTTTCAGGAGTTTCAGCTTCAATAGTTTCTGCTACTTGTTGGTTGGCAGCTACTAAAAATTGAACCAATTCTTGTCCTGTATGTACTTCCCAAAATTGTAATTCTGCAGTAGATTGTAATAATTTTTTTACACGTTCTACATCTTTAGCACCTGGCAATTCAATTAAAATTCTACCAGAAGTACCAATTCTTTGAATGTTGGGTTGTGTAACTCCAAACTTATCTATACGAGAACGCAATACTTGAAAAGCTGTAGAAATAGATGCATCTATCTCGCTAGCAATAATTTCTTTTGCCTCTGAATTTGTGGTGTTAAACTTAATTTTTTCTCTTAAGTTTTTAGTTCCAAAAATAGAAGGATCGCTCAGTTTAGTGTCTCCAGCTATGTTTTCAAATTCTTGGTAGAACAACTCAAAATAACTTTGAGATGAATTTTTTTGAGCAACAGTTGCTGCCTCTAAGGCTTTGTTAAAAGCTGGGTTTTTAGAGTCGTTAGACAATCCAACTAAAATGTCTTTTACAGATACTTGTAAAGTAGCGTTAATACCACCTTTTAAGTCTAGACCTAAGTTAATTTCTTTGTCTTTAATGTCGTTGTAGGTAAATTTTCCAAATCCTAAAACTCCTTCAATGTTAGCTACAGAATCTAAGTAAGCCTTCTCTAATCTAGCAATTTCTCTACCACTGTTTTCCTCTGCATTTGCATATGCGTAAGTTTTAGCCTCTTTTTCTACTTTGTTTGCGAAAAAAGTAAAAGATAAAGAGTACAAACTAACCAATCCGAAAAGGATTGCAAATAATCTGATAAGTCCCTTGTTTTGCATTTTTTTATATGTGTTTTCTCAACTAAATTTTATGTAAGTCCGCAAATATAATATTTCAACTGAATAAAGGCTAATTTTAGAGGTGAATTGTTAAGGTATTCAAAAACTTAATAATTCTTTCATATAAAATTGTTATAAAATACTTGCTTGTTTTTTTGCCTTAAAACTCTTGTGTATTCGTATGTGTTCAACTTAATGATTTTCAGATTGCTTACTTTTTTAAAAAGTTCCTTGTCTTAGAACTCCTTTTTATTTAATTTCGCTCGGTAATGAAGAATTTTCTTTTTAAAATATCACTATCAATACTTGTTTTCCTAAGCGGATATAGCAATAGCTATGCTAGTTTAGTTGGAAATGATTTTGATTTTGAAAAGTTAGAAAATCTTCAAGAAGGTTCTGGAGATAATATTTCTTATCAAAAAGAAGCTTCTTTTATTCATCAAATGCATATTCATAATCATCACGAAGATTATGTGTTGGAAATAGATGAAGAAGAAGAATCAGAATCACATCATAAAATATTACCAGCACTTAGTAACTTTACAAGTGTTTATAGACAAGAGCCTAACTTAGGCTTTTTTACTTTAAAAAGTTCTGTATATAAGAGCTTTTCTTATGTGTCTTTAAAAAGACATATTCTTTTTTGTGTTATTAGAATTTGATTTTTTTTACAATTAAACAATACGTTGTTTAATTCTTTCTATTCAGTTTAATCTATTTAAACTGCTATATGCTTATGGCTTTTATTAGCCTTAACGCACGCGTGTATTATGCTACACACATTTTTAAAAACAAACAAAATACAATTTAAATACAACCGAATTATTATGAAAAAAACACTCATAGTTATCATGGGTCTGTGTGTCTTATTATGTCACACAAGCTGTAAACACGAAAAGAAAAAAGAAAAAGAAGATATATACTACGTTACTACTCCTGTAAGAATGGATACTATCATAAAGAAAAAGTATGTATGCCAAATTCATTCAATTCAACATATAGAATTGAGAGCTCAGGAAATGGGTTATTTACAAAACATTTACGTGGACGAAGGACAGCATGTTAAAAAAGGAGAGCTGTTGTTTCAAATTATGCCAAACCTATACCAGGCAGAAATGAGTAAAGCAGAAGCAGAAGTAAATTTTGCAGAGATAGAATATAAAAACACTAAAAAATTAGCAAGTCAAAACGTTGTGTCATCAAATGAGTTGGCAATGGCAAAAGCTAAGTTGGCAAAAGCGAATGCAGAGCTGTCGTTAAAAAAAGTACATTTTCAATTTACACAAATTAGAGCTCCTTTTGATGGATATATTGGTCGATTTAACGATGTAAGGTTAGGTAGTCTTATTGATGAAGGACAATTATTAACAAGTTTGTCAGATAATAGTCAAATGTGGGTTTATTATAATGTACCAGAGGCTGAATATTTGAATTTAAACAAACAAATAAGTAAAGACAATCCGTTAGAGGTTGAGTTAGAAATGGCTAACACAAAATTGTTTAGTGACAAGGGTCTGGTAAAAACAATTATAGCTGATTTTGATAACGAAACAGGAAACATTCCTTTTAGAGCTACGTTCCCTAATCCAAATAAACTATTAAGACATGGGGAAACTGGTAACATTCAAATGGATGTTCCTTTAGAAAATGTAGTGATAATACCACAAAAAGCAACCTATGAGATTTTAGACAAGAAATATGTTTATGTGGTAAATGATGAAAATATTCTTGAAGCAAGAATGGTTGAAACAGGAGTTGAAATGAAAAACTTGTTTGTAATAACCCATGGTTTAAAAACTAGTGATAAAATTCTTTTAGAAGGAATTAGAAAAGTAAAAGAAAATCAAGAAATTAAATATGAGCTTAAAGATCCTAAGAAGGTAATAGCCCATTTAGATTTACATGCAGAATAATTGTAGTTCTAAAACTTAAAAATAAAAGAACATGTTTAAAAAATTTATTCATAGGCCTGCCTTAGCGATAGTAATTTCATTACTAATCGTCTTTATGGGTATGTTGGCCATAAAAACATTACCTAAGTCACAATTTCCAGACATTGCTCCGCCAATGATTGTTGTGTATTTAGCGTATCCAGGAGCTAGTTCAACAGTGTTAACAAAATCTGTTCTTATTCCGTTAGAACAAGCTATTAACGGTGTACCTGGAATGAAATATATGTTTTCTACTGCAGCAAGTTCAGGGGAAGCAAACATTACAGTAGTCTTTAATAAAGGAACAGATCCTAATCAGGCTTTGGTAAATGTAAACAATCGCGTACTTCAAATGAAGAACAGGTTGCCTAAGTTAGTTCAGTTAGAAGGTTTAATTGTAAAACAATTAATGCCTAACATGCTAATGTATGTAAACTTGTACGGGAAAGATACTACCAACATTGATATGGAGTATATCTTTAATTATGCTTATGTAAATGTAATGCCAGAGTTACAAAGGGTAACAGGAGTAGGGCAAGCAAAAATTATTGGTACAAGACAATATGCAATGCGTGTTTGGTTAAAACCAGACAGAATGAGGGCTTACAATATTTCTACCAAAGAAATTATGGAAGCCATAGATCAACAAAGTGTTATTGGTTCTCCAGGAAGACTTGGTAGGGCAGATAGTAAAGTGTCGGAATCTATAGAATATGTATTAACCTATAAAGGTAGGTTTAATGAGGCTCAAGAGTATAAAGATATTATTCTTAGGTCCAAACCTAATGGTGAAATACTTCATTTAGGAGATGTTGCTGATGTAGAGTTGGGTAGTGAGTTTTATGATGTTTATTCAAATAAAGATGAATTTCCATCTGCAGCAATTACACTAAACCAAGCATACGGAAGTAATGCTACAGAGGTTATAGATAGATTAAAAGAAAAGTTAGAGGAATTAAAAAAAGATTTTCCACCAGGGGTAGATTATGAAATTAGTTACAACGTTTCTAACTTCTTAGAAACTTCTATAGATGAAGTAATACATACGTTAAGAGATGCTTTTATTTTGGTAGCCCTTGTTGTATTTATTTTCTTAGGAGATTGGAGATCAACATTAATTCCAATTTTAGCAGTACCTGTGTCTTTAATAGGTGCCTTTTTTGTAATGCTCTCTTTTGGTTTAACAATTAACTTAATTACTTTATTTGCTCTGGTGTTGGCTATTGGTATTGTGGTAGATGATGCCATTGTTGTGGTTGAAGCCGTCCATGCTAAAATGGAAGAAAATCCACATATGTCTGCATATGTAGCTGTTAAACACGTATTGGGTGAAATTAGTGGAGCTGTAATTGCAATTACACTTTTAATGACTGCGGTATTTGTACCTGTAGCGTTTATGTCTGGTCCAACGGGTGTTTTTTACAGACAATTCTCAATTACAATGGCATCTTCAATTGTACTTTCGGGAACGGTAGCTCTTACATTAACACCTGTGTTATGTGCAATTTTGTTAAAAAACAATCACGGTGTTAAAAAGAAAAAGAACTTTATTAATAAATTTATTGATGGATTTAACAATAAGTTTAATGGACTTACAAATAGTTATGTTAAGCTGTTAAAGCTTATTGTGAATAGAAAAACAGTCACTTTTGGTGTTCTAATTATTTTTTCAATAAGTGTTTTAGGAATTTCAAAAATACTTCCTGCAGGATTTGTACCCGATGAAGATCAAGGGATGATATACTCTGTATTACAAACACCAGCAGGATCTACATTAGAAAGAACGTACGCTATAAGTCGTAAATTACAAGAAGCGGCTAAAGAAGTAGAAGGAGTTAAGTCTGTTTCTGCATTGGCAGGATATGAAATTTTAACTCAAGGTCGTGGATCTAACTCAGGAACTTTATTGATAAACCTTGAATCTTGGGGAGATAGAGAACACACAGCAAAAGAGATTATAGAAGAATTAGAAGAAAAAGCAAAAGATATTCCTGGAGCAAAAATCGAATTCTTTAACCCACCAGCAGTGCCAGGATATGGAGCAGCAGGAGGAATTGCTTTGCAGTTGTTAGATAAAAACAACACCATAGATTATAAGCGTTTAGATAGAACAACTAAAGAGTTTATGAGTGAGCTTGAAAAACGAGAAGAGATTACATCTCTGTTTACTTTTTATAGCACAGATTATCCGCAATACGAATTAGAAATAGATAACAAAGCAGCAATGCAAAAAGGAGTATCTATTGGAGAAGCCATGGAAAATCTATCTATTTTGGTAGGGAGTACCTATGATCAAGGGTTTATTAAGTATGGACGTTACTTTAAAGTATACGTGCAAGCAGATCCAAAATACAGAAGACTTCCTGAAGATATCATGAAACTTTATGTTAAAAATGATAGAGGAGAAGAGGTTCCTTATTCTTCTTTTATGAGAATGAAAAAGACTCAAGGAATTTATGAAGTAAATAGATACAACATGTATAACTCAGCTTCTATTAGATGTTCCCCTGCAGATGGATTCAGTTCTGGAGAAGCAATTAAAGCTATTCAAGAAGTAGCTAAAGAAACGTTGCCACAAGGATATGATATTGACTGGGCAGGACTTCAAAAAGATGAAGTAAAGCAAGGGAATGAAGCTATTTATATTTTTATCATCGTATTGGTATTTGTGTATTTAGTATTGGTCGCTCAATATGAGAGTTTTATACTTCCATTAGCGGTGATTTTATCTTTACCACCTGGTATTTTTGGTGCATTCTTATTGATCAAATTTGCAGGTGTAGCTAACGATATCTATGCGCAAGTAGGACTTGTAATGTTGGTAGGACTGCTCGGAAAAAATGCCGTCTTAATTGTAGAATTTGCAATTCAAAAACATCACGAAGGAGCAACAGTATTAAATGCGGCTATTGAAGGAGCTAAAGCTCGTTTTAGACCAATTTTAATGACTTCTTTCGCTTTTATTGCTGGATTAATACCATTGTTGGTAGCCTCTGGACCAGGAGCTGTAGGGAATCTTACCATTGGAGCCTCATCATTAGGAGGAATGTTGTTTGGGACCATTTTTGGTGTTGTTATAGTGCCAGGGTTGTATTATATATTTGGTACTCTAGCAGATGGTCGTAAACTGATAAAAGATGAAGAAGAAACTTCATTGTCAGATGATTTTGTACATGCAGTAGACACATTTTCCATTAACAAAGAAGAAGAAACAGATGAAAACAATCAATAAAACAAAGAGTTTGTATAGGCTTTTCATAGCAGGAGTAATCCTGACTATGTGGGCTTGTAAAACTCCTGAGATCATTCAAAAAACAGCCAATACAAAAGTTCCAGAGAGTTTTAACAACTTAAAAGATAGTGTAAATGTGGCTACCTTAAATTGGAAAGAATATTTTACCGATTCTAATTTAATTAATCTGATAGATGTTGCTTTAGAAAATAATCAGGAATTGAATATTATAAAGCAAGAAATAGAAATTTCTAAAAATGAAATTAGTGCAAAAAAAGGAGAGTATTTACCTTTTGTAGGTTTACAAGCAGGTGCTGGTGGCGAAAAAGTAGGAAGATATACTAGCCAAGGTGCCAATGATGCGACGACTCCGTTTAAAGGAACTAAAGAGAATCCAGAGTTTTTGCCAGATTTTATGGTAGGTGCTTATGCTACTTGGGAAATTGATATTTGGAACAAACTTCACAATGCCAAAAAATCTGCTGTAAGCAGATATTTGGCAAGTGTAGAAGGTAAGAATTTTATGGTGACTAATTTAATTGCTGAAATAGCCAATTCGTATTATGAATTGTTGGCTTTAGACAATCAATTAGAAATTTTAAAACGAAATATCAAAATTCAGACAGATGCTTTGGAAATTGTAAGATTACAAAAACAAGCAGCTAGAGTTACAGAGTTAGCAGTTCGTAGATTTGAGGCTCAAGTGTACAGTACAAAAAGTATTCAGTTTGAGATTGAACAAAACATTGTTGAAACCGAAAATAGAATTCATTTCTTGATTGGTGAATATCCTGGTAAAATAGAAAGAAGTCATAAAGGATTTGTTGCCTTAGAACCAGACATTGTGCATGCGGGAGTTCCTGCTGAATTGTTGATCAATAGGCCCGATATTAAACAAGCGGAATTAGAATTGGCTGCAGCTAAGTTAGATGTTAAAGTTGCTAAAGCTAGATTTTATCCTTCACTAGGATTGTCTGCAGGTATCGGTTATCAGGCATTTAATGCTAAGTATTTGTTAAACACACCCAAATCGTTATTGTATTCTTTAGCAGGAGATTTAACAGCTCCTCTAATTAATAAAAGAGCAATTAAAGCAACATATTACAATGCAAATGCAAAACAAATACAGGCAGTGTATAATTATGAGCGTACTATTTTAAATGCTTATGTAGAGGTGGTTAATAAATTATCTAAAATGAGTAATATGGAAAAGAGTTTCCAACTTAAAAAACAAGAAGTAAGTGCGCTTGCAGAATCTATTGTTATTTCTAATAAATTATTCAGATCTGCTAGAGCAGATTATATGGAAGTTTTGTTAACACAAAGAGATGCATTAGAATCAAAATTTGAATTGATAGAAACCAAAAAGAACCAAATGAATGCGTATGTAAATATGTACAAAGCATTAGGGGGAGGTTGGAATTAAGATACTATTTTCATGTAGTTTAGTTTGTTTTGAGCCTGGGGTTTCTGTTTACAGAAACTCTAGGCTCTTTTTGTATGTAATACGTTTTCGTAAAATAAGCAATGTGTTGTATAAAAGATTAAAAAGTCTTAATATTTTTGCTAGTGACAAACAAAACAAACATGAAAAATAAATTTATTTTAATTGCATTATTGCTTTTGGGAACTGTGAGTTTAGTGGCACAGGAAACAGAAGAGGTAAGAGAAAAAAAGCACAGAATTAGTGTAGTGTTGGGACATTCTTATTTAAACTTAGGCTTTGAAGAAGGAAACAAAGATGTATTGTCTATTCCTTCTTTTGGGTTGGATTATGAATACTGGTTTAAAGAGAAATGGGGAATAGGTGTCTTTAGTGATATTGAACTAGTTTCTAGTAAAGTTTCAGAGGAGTTACACGGCGGGGTTATAGATAGAAGATATCCTGTAGTGATTACTTTAGATGCTTTGTGGAATCCTATAGAACATTTAGAATTTGTACTAGGACCTGGTGTTATTTTTGAAGATGGAGAAGTAAAAGATTTAGTAAGAATTGGAGTTGAGTATGATTTGGCTTTAGGTCATCATTGGGATGTAGCTCCAAGTTTTTTCTATGATCATGCAACTGACGGTATTTCTAATATTTCTATAGGAATTGGAGTAGGAAAAAGTTTTTAAATCAAACAATAAAAAAAACGAGCTGTTTTAAATTTAAAACAGCTCGTTTTTTTTATTGAATTATATTTTTTACTTCCTCAAAATCCAATCCTCCATAATTACCAGAACTCATTAACAATGTGGCGGTATTGTTAAAATCTTGTGAGAATAAGAATTTTTTGAACGCTTCTGGGTTGGTGTATATAATCAAATCGTCTCTTTTAAACGCTTCTTTAATTTGCTGTTCTGTAACCTCTTCTAATTGTTTAATGGCTACTGCTTTGGGGGAGTAAAATACCACGGCCTTGTCAGCTTTGTCTAAAGCTCCTTGGTATTCTTTTAAAAATTCAGCATTTAAACTACTGTAGGTGTGTAGTTCTAAACAAGCTAAAATCGTTCTGTTTTTGTATTGATTTTTAACTGCAGTAGTAGTTGCTGCTACTTTACTAGGAGAGTGTGCAAAATCTTTAAAAATTACGGAAGTATTGTTTTCTACAATTTTTTCTAAACGTTTGCTGGCTCCTTTAAAACTTTCAATAGCTTCGTAAAATTCTTCTTCTCCAACTCCCATGTGCTGACAAATCCATTTGGCACCTGCTAGGTTTTGCAAATTGTGTTTTCCAAAAATTTCTAAAGGCAAATCACCTTCAGGAGTGTCTAATAAAGTAGTACCATCATCAATAGTGTAAGTAGGAGTGGTGTACGGATATTTTTTAATGGTATTTTCAGAGTTTTCAACTACATTTTTCACATGTTCATCTTCTGTGTTGTATACCATAATTCCACCCGGAGTTATGGAGTCTGTAAAAATAGAAAACTGCTCTAGGTAGTTTTCAAACGTAGGAAAAACATTAATATGATCCCATGCAATACCGCTTAACAAAGCAATGTTAGGTTTGTATAAATGGAATTTTGGTCGTCTGTCTATAGGGCTAGATAAATATTCATCACCTTCTAAAACTATAAATTCATTTTCTTTGGTTAAATGTACCATGGTATCAAACCCTTCTAGTTGGGCACCTACCATATAATCAACCTTAATGTTGTTGTAGTTTAATACGTGTAAAATCATAGAAGTAATGGTGGTTTTTCCGTGGGAACCTCCTATTACAACTCTTGTTTTTTGTTTAGATTGTTCGTACAAAAACTCAGGATAAGAATATATTTTTAAACCTAATTCTTGAGCTTTTAACAATTCTGTATTGTCTGGTTTGGCATGCATTCCTAAAATTACCGCATCCAATTCTGTAGTTATTTTTTCGGGATACCATCCAAAAGTTAAAGGAAGTAGTCCTTTGTTTGCTAATCTAGACTTTGAAGGTTCAAAAATAGTATCATCACTTCCAGTTACTTGATATCCTTTATTGTGTAATGCAATGGCTAAGTTGTGCATTGCACTTCCGCCAATAGCAATAAAATGTATATTCATCTATAAGGTGATTTTAATGTAAAAGTAATGGAATTAAGATGAATTAAAAGATGATTTTAAATCAAAAAAAATAACCTGTGTTAGTTTTAGTAAAAAGTTTATGTTTGCAGGGAGTTTTAAAACAAACAGTATTATGAAAAAATTAATTTTTACAGCAGGATTGCTGTTAGCGGGTTTGGCATCGCAAGCACAAGATTTGTCTAAGAATGCAATTGGTTTGCGTTTAGGAGACAATGATGGTTTAGGGTACGAAATTTCTTACCAAAGAGCCTTGTCTGAGGCAACAAGATTACAGTTAGATTTAGGGTTGAGAAGTGAAGACTATGTTGATGCCTACAAATTATCTGGAACTTACCAATGGGTTAAAGATTTAAGTGCTTTGGCTGATGGTTTTAATTGGTTTTATGGAGCAGGGGCTGCTTTAGGAACTGTTCAGGTTGATTTTATGGGACAAAAAGACAGTGAAACTTTTGTAAATGCAGCAGGAAATGTTGGGATTGAATACAATTTTGAGTTCCCATTACAATTGTCTTTAGATACTAGACCAGAAATTGGAATTATTAACGGAGATAGCGACTTGTCTTTAGAGGTGGCTTTAGGTGTTCGTTATAAATTTTAGATTAGAATTTAAAAATAGGAAAAGCCTCTGTTTGTAGCAGGGGCTTTTTTTGTGTGATAAAAAATCGGTATTCTTATTGCTATAAAACTTTAATAGAGTTTATAAATTGTTAATTTGTTCAAAAAAACTGCTGTTATGAAAAAGAGTCTTCTGCTTGTTCTGTTGTTATTTACTTGTTTTATATATGCCCAAAAATCACCCGGTAAATACGATGATTTGTGGCTTAAGGTTTATGAAGATGAGTTGAATTTATTGCCAAAATCGGCCTTGAAAAAAGTAGATAAAATTTATGAGATAGCAGTAAATGAAGCGAACAAAGTACAGAAAATTAAAAGTTTACTGTATCAAAGTAAATTTGCGCTTACGCTAGAAGAAAATGCTCAATTAAGCATTGTGACTAATTTTAAATCAGAAATAAAAAGAACCAAAGACAAAACTGAAAAAGCACTTTTACATAGTATGTTGGCTCATATGTATTGGGATTATTTTAAACAACATAGATGGAGAATTTACAACAGAACAGAAACGGCCAAAAAGGCAAATAACGATTTTAGAACGTGGGATATTAAAACCTTGTATGCTCAAATACACCATCATTTTAAGGAATCTTTACAAGACAAAGAACATTTAAAAAAAGCAAATTATTCTACTTACAAAGAGCTGATAAAAGTGAATGATGGAAGTGGAACAGAAACAGTTACTCTTTTTGATTTTGTAGCTTACAATGCATTAGATTTTTACAGAGAAAATGAAAGTAGTATTACCCAACCCAAAGAACCTTTTGTGGTTGATAAAAAGGAATATCTAACGCAAATAGAAACCTATCCTTTTAGAACTACAGATAGTTTGTCTACTAAATATAAGTCTTTACAACTGTATCAAGAACTGATTCAGTTTCATAAAAAAAGAAATCAACAAGAGTATTTTAAAACCTTATTACTAGCGGTTGATTACATAAAAGACAATACAACTATTGCCGATTTTGATCAGCTAAAATTGGCTTTTTTGAAAGAGATTCAACAAAAACACAAATCTTCGGTAGCAAGAGCTTTTATAGATTTTGAAATAGCAAAAACGTACTATGATTTTGCAGAAACCTATAATTCATCAAACCAAAAACATCAATACGATTTTTTAAAAGCACTAGAGATTTGTGAGGAATTATTACAAAAATACCCAGAACATTCTTTGTCTAGCAAGTACAAAGCATTGATAAATTCTATCAAATACAAAGAGGTGTCTTGTAAAATAGAGGAATATGTATCTGTGAATCAACAAACAAAAGCATTAATTTCTTATAGAAATGTAAATGCATTTTATGGAACCATTTACAAGTTGAATGCAAAAGAATATGAGTACTTAAAAAATGCAAAAGTATACAGAAAAAGAGATTCTCTAATCAACACTTTAACGGTTTTTAAAGAGTGGACATCAGTTTTATCAAATCAAAAAGATTACCAAAAACACAGTACAGAAGTATTAGTACCAAACGTTCCACAAGGACAGTATCTTTTGGTAGGGAAATACAATAAAAATCAAAAAAATAATAGGTATAGCTATTTTCAGAAAACCAATATAACGTTCTTAAAAAAAGAAAATCATGTTTTTCAGGTGCTAAACAGACAAAACGGTAGTGCCTACAACAATGCAAAAGTTCATTTAGAAAATGAAGATTATAAGCGTAGAAACTATTATAAAATAAACAAAGATTTTACCACTGATAAAAACGGGATGTTTGAATTTAAAAACAATCATTATTACAGAAACGTAACAGCCAAAGTAACCACAGAAACAGATACGGCTTACTTTGGTAATATTTATATGTACAGCCGTAATAACTACAATCCTAGCACAGAAATTTACTACAAACCGTTTGTGTTTACGGATAGAAGTATTTACAGACCGGGACAAAAAGTATATTTTAAAGCCATTGTTTTAAAAAAGAAAGGAGAAAACACAGAAATTCTAACAGACGAAACGGTAGAGGTTGCTTTGTATGATGTCAACAATCAAGAAGTACAAAGAGTAAGTTTAGATTTAAATGAATTTGGTTCTGTAGCCTCTACTTTTAATTTGCCTATTAGCGGATTAAATGGACAATACAGTTTTAAAGTTTTTAGAAATGGACAGAGCACAAGTTATGTAGCTACCAAAATTTCTGTAGAAGAATACAAAAGACCTAAGTTTGAAACCTCTTTTAAGCCTGTAAAAGAAACCTACAAAGTAAACGATTCTATTACGGTAAAAGGAGAAGCTACTGCTTTGTCTGGCAGTAAAATTACAAATGCAAAAGTGGAGTATAGAGTGGTTAGAAAAGCCAAGTTCCCTAGGTGGTACTGGTGGGGTACTCCAAAAGCTCCAACAGAAATTGAGCACGGAACCACCACAACCGATGCCAACGGGAATTATAATATTGTGTTTAAAGCATTTCCTGATGTGAGTTTAGATCCCAAAAATCAGCCTACGTTTTACTATACCGTTTATGCGGATGTTACGGATATTAATGGAGAAACTAGAAGTACAGAAACCGAAGTTGCTGTAGGATATCATACCTTAAATTTAGAATTGTCTGTTAAAAATAACATGGATGTTTGTGATGAAAATGAGATAAAAATAGACAGCGAAAATTTAAACGGACAATTTGTTGCCACACAAGGAACCCTTAAAATTTACAAGTTAATAGCACCACAAACAGTATATAGAAAAAGACCTTGGTCAAAGCCAGATATTCAAACTTTTTCTAAAGAAGAATATGCCAAATTATTTCCTTTTGAAAGTTATAAAGAAGAAGATCAAGATCCTAACAAGTGGGAAAAAGGAGTATTGGTGTTTTCTAAAGATTTTGATACGGAAAAAGAACCAGAAATCAGTTTAGGAAAAACAAAAAATTGGGAATTAGGACAATACATTGTTGTTGCAGAATCTAAAGACAAATGGGGACAATTGGTAAAAGATGAACAGAGAGTTACCTTTTACAATCCTAAAGCTAAAAAAGTAGCAGACAACCAACTGTTTCAAATTTCTTTAGATAAAGATGTGTATCAACCTAAAGATAAAGTAGTACTTTCTGTAGGTTCATCAGCAAAAAACATCACCGTTTTTGTGGAGGTAGAAAAAGATCATAAAACAATTGCCATTCATCAAATTGAATTAAACAATCAAATAAAAAAGATTAAAATTCCCGTAACCGAAAAAGACAGAGGTGGTTTTGCAATTAAATGGCACAGGGTAAATTACAATGTGTTAGACAGTGGTGTTTTAAACGTAACGGTTCCTCACAAACCAAGAGGCTTGCATATAGAAACACGCACGTTTAGAGATTTACTACAGCCAGGAGCTACGCAAAAATGGAGTTTTAAAATAAAAGGGACAGAAAAAGAAAATGCAACTGCAGAGGTGTTGGCTTCTATGTACGATGTTTCTTTGGATCAGTTTAAACCTCATAGTTGGAGTTTTAATCCCATACAATTGTCTACATATAGAACTAGTAATTCTATCAATTCATATGCTAATTTTCACACACATACCTTGTCTGTTAGTCAGTCTGGTCACAGAGGGCTGTATCATAGGAATAGGTTATATGTAGATGAGTTTAATTGGTTTGGATTTAGTTTTACCAACAATACTTATGTACATAGAAATTACCTTAGTTCTATAAGATATAAAGTTTTTGAACTGAATAACATCAATAAATTACACGATGCTACTTTGGCAAAAGACCAAATAAAACTAACCATTATAGATGCTAATTATCAGCCTATAGTTGGAGTTACAGTTTCAGGATCTTCAATTTCTAAATCAACCCTTACAAATTTTGAGGGAGAAGCAAAGCTAAAAGCTAAGGATAATGATGTATTGAACCTACATTATTTAGGGTATAAAAAAGCGACTTTAAAAATAAATAAAGACTACAATCATTATATTATAAATCTACAAGAAAGTAATACAGATCTAGAAGAGGTAGTTGTTGTAGGTTATGGAGCACAAAAAAAGAAAGAGATGACAGGGGCTGTTTCGGTGATGTCTCCACCATCACCTGAAAAATTTGAGAAGGTTGAAGATACTATTTTAGTTAGAGGTACTTCTTCTTTTGATGCTAGTAACAAACCCTTGTATGTGGTGGATGGTGTGCCTACAGAAGAAGATCCTGGATTGGCAGCAAGTGAAATTGAAGCTATTGATGTATTAAAAGATGTAGCAGCAACAGCTATATATGGAACAAGAGGTGCTAATGGAGTTATTGTAGTAACCACCAAAGCAGGAGCTAAAAAATTAGAAGCACAATTAGGAGCGGTAAAAGCAAGAACCAATTTTAATGAAACGGCCTTCTTTTTTCCGCAACTTAAAACGGATAAAAACGGAGAAATTTCTTTTGAATTTACCATGCCAGAAGATGTAACCAAGTGGAAGTTGCAATTGTTAGCGCATGACAAAGAGTTAAATACAGGTGTAGAAAGATTAAACACCGTTACACAAAAGCAATTAATGGTAACGCCTAACGCACCAAGATTTTTAAGAGAAGGTGATGCTATTACGTTTAGTGCTAAAATTGCCAATTTAAGTAAAGAGGTACAGCAAGGAAAAGTAAAGTTAGAGTTAACAGATGCGATTACTGGTAAAAATATAGATGCGTTGTTGCAAAACAATCCAACTACAAAAGATTTTGCAATTGCAAGCCAAGGCAATACATCAGTAGTTTGGGAATTGCAAATACCAGAAAATGTATCGGCAGTACAATACAAAGTAGTAGCGGCTAGTAATAATTATTCAGATGGTGAGCAAAATGTACTCCCGGTATTGTCTAACCGAATGTTGGTTACAGAAACCTTGCCTTTGTGGGTAAACGGAGGCGAGACTAAAACCTTTACGTTAGAAGGACTTAAAAGAAATATTTCGCAGACTTTAAAACAACATCAATTAACGTTAGAAATAACGTCTAATCCGGCATGGTATGCCATACAAGCATTGCCTTATTTAATGGAATATCCGCATGAGTGTGCAGAACAAACTTTTGCAAGATATTATGCAAATCAATTGGCAAGTCACATTGTAAATTCAAATCCTAAAATTAAAAAGGTGTTTGAGCAATGGGAAAATTCAGATGCTTTGGTGAGTAATTTGGAAAAAAATCAAGAGTTAAAATCTATCATTATTCAAGAAACTCCTTGGTTAAGAAGTGCACAATCAGAAACGGAACAAAAAAAGAGAATTGCTTTGTTGTTCAATTTGTCTAAAATGGAAAACAATTTAGAGCGTGCTATTGCAAAACTAGAAGAAATGCAGTTTTATAATGGAGGTTTTCCTTGGTTTAGCGGATCAGATCGCCCTAACAGATATATTACACAACATATTGTACAAGGATTTGCGCATTTAAAACATTTGGGAGTAAGCATGCAAAATAAAAAGATTGAGGAAATGATGACCAAAGCTCAAGCTTTTTTAGATGCAGAATTGTTAGAGGATTATAAACAATTGTTGGTATATGCAGAAAACATAAAATCAAAAGCAAAAACTGAAAAAGAAGGAGTGTTGTTGGCTCAAGATTATTTAAATAAAAAACATTTGTACAGTGTTCAGTTGCAATATTTATACATCCATAGTTTTGATATACAGCAAATTAATAATAAAAAGTTAAAAGAGGCTGTGGATTATTATTTTCATCAAACCACAAAATATTGGAAACAAGAAAGTTTGTACAATAAAGGGTTAATTGGCTTAATTCAGTACAGAAATAACCGTTTAAAAATGGCTAATAGTGTGTTAAGTTCTCTAGAAGAAAATAGCATTACTACCGATGAAATGGGAATGTATTGGAAAGAAAATAAAGCGAGTTGGTATTGGTATCAATCTCCTATAGAAACTCAAAGTTTGCTAATAGAAGCTTTTTCTGAAATAGGAAAAGAAACCAAAACTATTGATCATTTAAAAAAGTGGTTGCTTAAAAACAAACAAACGCAACAGTGGAAAACCACCAAAGCAACTAGCGAAGCTGTGTATGCTTTGCTATTACAAGGTTCTGATTGGTTGGCTATTGATGAATCGGTAGGAATAACTATTGGAGGAAAAGAATTAAAGGCAAATAATTTAAAAGAGGTAAAGCCAGAAGCAGGTACAGGTTATTTTAAAACCCAATGGAAACCAGCAGAAATTAATAAAGAAATGGGTACAGTTACGTTAACCAAAAAGGACAAAGGTCTTGCTTGGGGAGGATTGTATTGGCAGTATTTTGAGGATTTAGACAAAATTAAATCGGCAACTACTCCGTTAAAAATTGATAAAAAAGTGTTTGTAAAAACCAATACATCTAAAGGAAAGCTATTAACGGAATTGGGTAAAAATACAACCTTAAAAGTAGGTGATTTGTTAACGGTAAGAATAGAATTGTCTACAGACAGAGATATGGAATTTATACATATGAAAGACATGAGAGCTGCTGGTTTAGAGCCTGTAGATGTTTTATCTGGCTATAAAAGACAAGACAGATTAGGATATTACCAAAGTACCAAAGATGCTAGTACACATTTCTTTTTTGATAAAATATACAAAGGAATTTATGTTTTTGAATACGATTTAAGAGTTAGCCATAAAGGAATGTTTAGCAACGGAATTACCACCATACAGAGTATGTATGCACCAGAGTTTAGCAGTCATAGTAAAGGAATTAAAATTGAAGTGAAGTAATTAACGGTTTTTTGAGCTTCTTTTTTAGAATAACAATAAAATGTCAGTTCGAGTAATTTTCAGAATGTAATGACGAAAATTATATAGAGAACTACTTGTTGATTTTCGTAAAAATGTATCTTTGAACCCACAGAAATAAAAAACAAGATGGACTTAAATCTAATCCCAAGAATTAAACACGCAAACAGCGATAACTTTTTTTTACTAGCCGGACCTTGTGCTATAGAAGGAGAAGATATGGCATTAAGAATTGCTGAGCAAGTGGTAACTATTACCGATAAATTAAACATTCCTTATATTTTTAAAGGGAGTTTTAAAAAAGCAAATCGATCTAGAATTGATAGTTTTACAGGGATTGGTGATGAAAAAGCTTTGAAAATATTACGCAAAGTTTCCGAAACTTTTGATGTACCTACGGTTACAGACATTCACGAAATTTCGGATGCTGAGAAAGCAGCAGAATATGTAGATGTATTACAGATTCCGGCTTTTTTGGTTCGTCAAACAGATTTAGTGGTGGCTGCTGCAAAAACAGGTAAAGTTGTCAACTTAAAAAAGGGACAGTTTATGAGTCCTGGAGCTATGCAACACGCGGTTCAAAAAGTGAAAGATGCAGGTTCAGAAAAAGCTTGGATTACTGATAGAGGAACCATGTTTGGGTATCAAGATATGATTGTAGATTTTAGAGGGATTCCTGAAATGAGAGAATTTGCACCTACGGTTTTAGATGTAACGCACTCGTTACAACAGCCTAACCAAACAAGCGGTGTAACAGGAGGTAGACCAGATATGATTGGAACCATTGCAAGAGCAGGAATTGCAGCAGGAGTAGATGGTTTGTTTATAGAAACACATTTTGATCCAGCAAATGCAAAATCTGACGGAGCCAATATGTTAGATATTCAATATTTAGAAAAATTAATGACAGATTTAACGGCTATTAGAAAAGTGATCAATACTTTATAGAGGTGTTCGAGCGGAGTCGAGAACTGTGTGTTTCGACTACATTTGATGACCTTATGATGATTTTCTGAAGTGTAACAATGGAAAATTGTATCGAGATTATATTTAAAAAGGACTAGAAAAATAATTTTCTAGTCCTTTTTTGTTTTATTCTGTTAAATAATTCAGTACTCTCTACTTATTTTTTAAGTTGCCTAATAAGATCTTCTAATCCATTTAATTTTAATTCATATACCTCTGCCATCATTTTGCCTAAAGTCCCTGCGGGAAATCCTTTAGTTCTATACCAAACAATATAATGCTCTGGCAGGTTAATTAAATCGTAGCCTTTATACTTTCCAAAGGGCATTTTGGTATTGGCAAGTTTTATTAAATATTCTTTATCTGACAAATTGTTCATTATTTGTATATTGGTATATGTTTTGAGCGTATAAATATATACATTTGCAAACTTCTTTGAAATTATGGGGGTGACTGGTTTTGACAGCGAGATCAATTGACTAGTAAGCATGCCGAGAGATGGAGTTCATTCTCGTAAATCGAGGTTCCACAACAATAAACGGTGAAGAATCTTTCGCCATGGCTGCCTAATTATCTGAATTAATAGTAAGATAAGGCCTAGGCTCACAAGGTGAGCAAGCTATGCATCTCATGCCAGCGCTGATAGACCGCGTGCAATTTAGAGATGTCGTAAAAGTCTAGATAGGAAACGTATTACTTAGCTGCGTTTTCGAAACTCAATAAGTTAAGCTTGAGGTAAGTTGTTTTTGACTAGCTTCTTGACGAAAATTTGATAAAAACTAAGCATGTAGAAAGCTACGAAGTTGCTTGTTTGGACCCGGGTTCGATTCCCGGCACCTCCACAATCCATAAATAAAAAGTCCTGATAAATTTCTTATCAGGACTTTTTTGTTTTTTAATTATTTTAGAAAGACTCAGATGATTAAAAACTTAGCGTAAAATTAAATTCATACTCTTTTACAGGCACTAAATATTCTTTTAAAGGTTTAGGTCCACAGCTAGCATTTCCCAATCCTAACATTTTAGTATCTAGACATAAAATAGTTTCTTTTCGCTCTTTTAAAAACTGTGGACGAATAGCCTTATCCAAATCACTAGCATCGTAATGCAAGGCAGAAAAAACAAAAGGAGTGTCTGATGTAATGTGAACAGTAGCCTTTTTTCTGTTTTTAAAAGAAAGTGCTACTGAGCGAATATCAGAACGAGCACCGTTTTCTTGAGGTGTTAAATAAGGTGTAAACAAATTAGTAACGGTAGATTTATAGTTTCCTAAAAAAGCAGATTCATTACGATCAGGATAATTTTCTTGAGGTCCTCTTCCGTACCAATTTACATTTTCTAAGCCTGCAACCAATCCTAATTTTAAACCAACTCTTGGTAGTGTTTCTATGCTTTTTCCTCCAGTAGGTGTCAATTTGTTTTTTAAAGTAATTTGTCCTTTTCCATTAATTTCGTACACACATTTATGCGTAAAACTGATAGAATCTGAGGCAAAATTTTTAACAATAGTAACAGCTATTAAAGATTTGTTTACTTTTTTAGAACGAACAGAGATAACCTGCTCTTTTAAATTTTTAAGTTGAGCTGCTTTCCATCCTTTTATATAATGTTGGTCATTTTCTATAGGAGAACGATATATATTTAACTTAGGTCCTTTAATCTCTCCGGTTTGTGCTATCAATTCCTTTTTATTTATTTGGATAGAAGTAAGGGTTCCCAAATTTTTATCAATAGAAACCTTAAAGTTTTTACCACTCGCAATGAATGCTTTAGATGTCTCTTTTACAACTACAGTTCCCGAAGCTTCTTTTACTACAGGCATTCTTTTTTGTAGTATAATTTCTTCTTTGGCTACTTCAAAACCCTCTTTTGCCCATACGGTTGCATTCTTTAATTGATAACTAAAATTCAACGTATATTCTGATGAAGTATCTAATGTTGGAAGTTTTACACTAAAACGTTTCTTGGTTGCTGGAACAATCTCTAAAGATGGAATTTCACCTTTTTTAACAACATCTCCATTTTTTAGCAATTTCCAACTTCCTTTAAACTCATTTAAGTTGGTAAAGTTGTACTTATTTTTAACGTAAAAAACACCTTGTTGAGCTTCATCTGCTTTAATCTCTATAAATTGTTGTGCTTTTTTAACCTCTAACAAAGAAGGTTTTGGAGTTCTGTCTGCAAACACCACTCCTTTGGCACAACCATCATTAGGACGGTCTATTATAGAAAAATCTGAATTGATGTTTACCCCCTCTTCTGGATGGTATTCTAATTTATGACTTTGATATTGTATTCCATCCGCAGTAGTTTCATTATACGTTTGGTTTACCCAATCCCAAATATAACCTCCTAAAAACGATGGATTTTTTTCTACCACTCTCCAATACTCTCCAAAATTCCCTAAGGAATTTCCTTGAGCATGAGCATACTCAATCATAATATAAGGTTTGTTGTATTTTGGTTTAGCCCAAAAGCTCAACAATTTCCAATGTTTTTGCTTAGGATCGTCTTCTATAAAAGGATACATAGAACTGTTGATGTCAAAATAATCTTTGGTTTCCCACATATCAGTTTCACGACCATCGTAAGAAATTAGACGAGAAGGATCAAATCTTCTGATATAATCACTCATCAACGCAAAGTTTTTTCCGTAACCCGACTCATTTCCTAAGGACCAAAAAATAATAGAAGGATGATTTTTAGCTCTTTCTACCATAGCCACCGCTCTGTCTAAAGAAGTTGCCAACCAAGAAATATCGCTCCCTGGTAAAGAGTTTCCACGAATGGAATAATCTGGAGATTCTAAAGCTTCATCCATGACATACAATCCATATTGATCACACAACGCATACCAACGAGGATCGTTTGGGTGATGACTAGAACGAACCGAATTGATATTGTGTTGTTTCATTAGCAAAATGTCTTGAATCATAGATGCTTCCGTCAAGGTTTTTCCATGCTCAGGATCTGCTTCTCCTCTATTTACTCCTTTAAACAATATTGGTTTTCCGTTAATATGAACCTGTAAATTCTTCATTTCAATTTCTCTAAAACCAAAAGGACATTGAGTAACCTCTATGATTTTTCCTTCTTTATCTACCAAAGTCATTACAATGGTGTATAAATTAGGATGTTCTGCAGACCATTTTTTAGGGTTCTGAATGGTTGTTTTACACTCCAAAACACTTTCTGCTCCGGGTGAACCTTGTTTCCATCCTACTTTTTTAGAACTAAATGCGGTGTTGGGAACCATAATTCCGTTGTCATCATAAATTGCAATATTTACTTTATGTCCTTGAATGATAGAGTCTGTATGATTGTAAACCTTAAAAGTTGCGTTTAGTTCAGCATCTTTGTAATTCTCATCTAAGTCCGATGTAAAAAAGAAATCTCTAAGTTGTACGTTGGCTCTGCTTTGTAAATACACATCTCTAAAAATTCCGCTAAAGGTCCAAGTATCTCCGGATTCTAAGTAACTACCAGACGACCATCGATACACTTGTACAGCCAACGTATTTTCTCCTTCTTTTAAAAAATCAGAAATATTAAACACAGCACTTGTCATAGAATCTTCATCATACCCAACATGTTTCCCGTTAACCCAAACATGAAAAGCACTCGCAACTCCGTTAAAATGCAACATTGTTTGTCTGTTGTCCCAATTCTTAGGAACCGTAAAAGTAGTTCTGTAACTCCCCACAGGATTGTCCTTTTTTGGAACATCTGGAATTTTAATTTTTCCTTCTTTTACCAAGCTCCCTATACCACGATGCGACGGATCTCCATAACCCTGACGTTCCCAACAAGAGGGCACAGGAATGGTTTTCCAATCTTTATCGTTAAAAGTTGTTTTATAAAAATCGGTAGGTTTTTGTGATGCATCTTGCACCCAATGGAACTTCCAACTCCCATCTAAACTTTTATAATAAGGTGAGTTTTTATAATTTCCTTTTATAGCTGCTAAGGAATCTGAATACACAAAATGTGTGGTTACATGTGGTTCTGTTCCTACGGTATAGACTTGTTTGTCTTTTCTAAACTCTTGTGCGTTGGCTAGTAGAATAGTAAATAAGGCTAAAATAATTACGGTTAGTTGACTTCTTTTTTTATTCATATCTAAAATGTTATTTTTTCTTATTATCTCTTTACTAAAATCAGATTTTGAAGAACGACACTACGAATATAATTAGTATGGTTTTAAAAGATAACGCAAGTTTTTTTTTGTTCTGATTGATTGACGATCAACTTATAAAGAATAGATTTTTCTGATATTCCTCTGTTTACTAATAAAAAGCTTACTGAATTTTACGAAAATATCCCGTATTAGAACTTTTATTTTAATACACTGTTTAAGGTTGAAGGCTAAAAAAGAAAAGGTTAGTGTACATAGACGTATTTGCTTACTAATTTTTCATTTAATCGAGAATCAAAAAAGTACGGGTCATTTTTTTGAACCGTACTTTTTAATATTAGCTAGGTTTTAAACTTAATACGATCAATCGTTCCAATGTTTGTCTACAATGGCTTTAATTTCTGGATAGTTTTTGTCCGTTTCGTTTAAAGCTTCTCTTTGTTCTTTTAATTGCGTTTTTAACTTGGCAATAATGTCTTTGTATTTTGGATTGTTGTATTGGTTGTTTAATTCCTGTGGATCATTTTTTAGATCGTATAATTCCCAAGTATGTGGTGTTTCACGATCAACTCCATAATATTGTTTTGCCCAATAGTGTTTTTTAAATTCTGAAGTTGGCAAATAGTGTTTTCCGTAGTAAAAAATCAATTTATAATCCTTAGATCTAACCCCCATGTGTGCGGGTACATAATGGTGAATAATATGCATCCAATAACGGTAATAAGTGGTTTCCCTCCAGTCTATTTCTTCTTTGCCTTTTAAAGTTCTTATAAAACTTTTTCCTTGCATGTATTCAGGAGTTTTTCCTCCTGCCAACTCTATCATAGTTGGGGCATAATCCGTATTGTTAATCAACAAATCAGATACTTGATTTGGTTTGATTTTTTTTGGATAATGCATAATAAATGGCATGCGCATAGACTCTTCGTACATCCAACGTTTGTCTTGTAAATCATGCTCTCCCAACATCATTCCCTGGTCTCCTGTATAAATGATAACGGTGTTTTTCCAAAGACCTTCTTTTTTTAAATAATCAAACAAACGTCCTAGGTTGTCATCTACACCTTTTACACAACGTAAATAACGTTTCATGTAGGTTTGGTATCCTTGGTGTGCAGATTCTTTTCCTTTGTATTTTCCTCCGTTTAACATCCAATTGTAGTTACGGTACATATGCCTGTCTGATACCGAAGTACCAATATATGTTTTTAAAGAATCGTTAATACCTCTTACTCCTTCAGATCCCCAGTTAGGTTGATAGTATAAGCTAGAAGGTTCCGGGATTTCGGTATCCGCTAAAAATTCTTCATACCTTGGTGCATACTCAAAAAAGTCATGAGGAGCTTTGTAATGATGCATTAAGAAAAAAGGTTTCTTTTTGTCTCTGTTTTTTAAGTAATCAAGAGAAATGTCCGTAATAACATCGCTAGAATGTCCTGTAGATTTTACTTTATTTTTTGGCCAATTTCCTTTTCCTTTTTCTAAAAAGGTAGGATTAAAGTATTTTCCCTGGCTTGGTAATACTTTGTAATAATCAAAATTAACAGGTTCGTTTTTTAAATGCCATTTACCTACTACCGCAGTGCTGTATCCTAATTTTTTTAATTCTATAGGCAAGTACTGTTTGTCGGTATCTAATTTATCATCTAAATCTAACACCCCATTGGTTTGAGGGTATTGTCCAGATATAATAGAAGCTCTACTTGGTGTACAGATAGCGTTGTTACAAAAGGCATTGTTAAAACGAATTCCTTGCTCCGATAACTTGTCAATATTAGGTGTAATATCTAGTCTAGACAATCTACCTCCATAGGCACCTATGGCATGTGCAGCATGATCGTCGGACATAATAAAAATAATGTTGGGTTTTTTCTGTGCACTTACATTAATAAGCGTGAAAAAGAGTAGTAAAAAGGAGGCTGTTTTGTTCATGGTAATTGTATTTATTATCAAGTGATTATTTTATGTTTTTAGCTACGGTAATTACACTATAGTCAGAAAAACGACCTTCTGCTGTAGTAGCCCAAATTTTAGTCTGTCCTTTGCTAATAGGAGTCACATTTCCATTTTGATCAACTTTGGCTATTGCTGGATTTTCAGACTTCCAAACGATTGGATTTTGTGAGTATGAATTTACAATTTTTGCAGTCAATTTTTGACTTTTTAGATTCTTAAATTCAATAGAATTTTGATGAATATTTATTATGGGTAAAGTTACATTTGTAATGGTTCCTTTGTAAAATCCTGTACCAAAAGAACCTATCCATAATTTATTAGCTTCTAAAATATCAAATTTTACATCTTCTATTTCTTGTGGTTGAACTAGACCTTTGTTGCTCTTTTCCCAAGTTATACCTCTGTCTTTACTCACAAAAACACCAGGATTTTTAGAACCAAATCTGCAGGTAATTACTATTAAGTTTCTGTCAAATGGAGAGACATCAATACATTCTGCTCCTGGATATTTAAAAATTTGCTCCCAGTTTTTTCCAAAATTATCAGTATACCAAACTCCTGATCCTCCTTTGTTGTGACCTGTAGTAATATACATACGATTGCTATGGTCTATTTTAATAAATTGAACTCCTTTTATTTGTTGAGGAGTGTTTATTTTTTTCCAAGAAAGTCCTCTGTCTGTTGAGTGGTATAGACCTCCTTCTGCTCTTGGAGCATGTTTAAAATAACCATCATTGCTGTATTGTGCCGCTACAAATAAAGAAGCACGACTTGGATCTCTAGGATCAAATACAATTTCGTTAATTCTACAAGGCTGTGGCAAACCTTTATTGCTTTGTGTAAAGGTTTTTCCAAAATTCTCAGATCTAAAAAAGCCTCCTTCATGTCCTCTTTTGGCATTTACAATTTGGGTGATTCCATGATACATATATTGATTGTTGATAGGGTCTATAGTCAATCCATTGGTATAAAAATCATCTAACCATTGGTTGCTAGCAGGAGTTGCCACTCCATGAATTTTCCATGTTTGCCCACCATCTACAGACTTAAAAATGTTTTGTTTGTGTTCTTGTCTGTTAGAGGTTAAATATACCGTTTTGGCATCGTAAGGATCAAAAGCAAAATTAGAAGCAGTTTCGGGAGCACTTTTAATAAATTTTATGGCTTGACGTTCATCAGGGCTATCGTTTACAGGAATCCACATACGGTGTTCTCCTGCTCCTAACAAGGTAATTCCTTCACGTTTGTCTTGCTTTATAGTTAAGGCAGGCATATTGCTGTTTCCATGTCCTATAATAGCTCCAGAAGGGCTGTAGTCTTCATCTACTTGTTTCCAGCTTTTTCCTGCATTGGTGCTTAAAAAGGTATTGTGTCCGTTAATCATCATGACACTTCCATCGGCTCCTACATCAAAACCTCTGCTCGCGCGAAGCGGATAAATGTCTCCCCATTGGATAGGATAATGTGCATGTCCAGCTTTCATGTTTTGTTGCCACGGATTGTTGCGAGATTCCCAATATGCAGCATCATTTTTCCAGATATTGCTAAATAATCTAGCAGTATTTACCCAATGTTTTCCGTTGTTTTCTGTAACCCAAAGTCTACCAGGAACAATAGATTTTTTATGATGTGGATCGTCAAAACCTACATAAATTCTACCTTGTATGCTAGGGTCTGTACTAAGTTGATTAAAATACTGTAAGGCTTCTTTTGGTTTTTCTGGGTATTGTTTTTTTGCCTGTGCAAGTGAAATACCAAACCATCTGCTAAGAAATTGATAGTAGCTTTTAGGAACACCACCCGTTAGTTGATTAATATCTAAGCCTAAATCTCCGTTAATGATTTTCCATGATTTTCCTTCGTTGTTACTTACAAAAACTCCTCCACTACATTTGGTAGATTTTCCGTTAGGATGGTACTGAACCTGATCTATTACATAAAGAATAAATTTTTTGGTTTTAGGATGGAAATAAAAATCCATATCCATGATAATATTGTTGTCTAAATCCTTTTGTCCAATTTGATTCCAGCTTTTTCCTCCGTTTTCTGACTTGTACAAACCGTGTGTTGAAGAGGCAAAAATTTGTTTAGAGTTTTTTGGGTTTACAATTATTCTTCCTATTTGTGCTTTAGGATTTAACTCCTTTGTAATCAGTTTCCAAGATTTTCCTGCATTGGCAGTTTTCCATAGCTTTCCTTCATATTCCGAAGGTTTTCCATGAGGTTGTTTTGCCTTAGCATTATTTAAATAAGACATCCAATCTTGTCCGCGTATATTGTTTCCTCCTGCTACAAACCAAGTATTTGCATCATTTGGATCAATGGCAACAGCGGCTACTTTTTTTCGCCAACTTGCTTTGTCAGATCCATCTGCATCTGTGTTGTACCAAGGGCAGTTTTTTACCAACTCAAAAGTACGTGCAGTATCACGAGATACCCACAATTCTGAAGTCGATATTGAAATAGCTGTTTTAGCATCTGTATAACACCACTCTACATCTAACATACGACCAAAACGACCGTCTCCATCATAATCTACAGTACTGTACCATCTTGCTCCATTATTATCACTTTGGTAATGATTCCACATATCTTGAGATATGGCAACCTTTCCAGAAATAGTAGGGTGGAAGCGGATAAAGTTTGCATAACCCGCATTTCCTGGAGAAACTTGTGACCAAGTAATGGTATTGGTAGAGCTTACCTTTTCTGTTTTTAATTTCTTTATAAAAGAATTTTGTGCTTGAGTACCTAAATTAATTGATAGAATAAATACTAAAAACAGTTTAAATATATGTTTCATGATAAGAACAGTTGGTGAAAATTAGATTCTTTTAGTCTTGTTTGGTGATGTATACATAATATGTACCTGCAATAACTTCTCCATTAGCATCTAGCATTTGACTTTGTATACGGGTATCTCCTTTTGGCAATTTAACATCAAAAATCACATGGGTATCTGTGTTAGAAATACTCGTCTTTTCTTGATATTTGCCAACTTCAAGGGTGATTGTTTTTACAGGCAGAGCTTTCATTTTTCTACCATATAATAATCTATCTACTTTACCGTCTTTTTTCCAAGCATCTATTGTTTTGGAAAATGTTGGAATTCCGCAAATAGGAGTGTTTGCTTCTCTAGGCCATCGTCTTGCTTCAATACGATACGTTCCGGATTCTGAAATATGAACATCCCACGAACCAGACAGAGGTTTTCCTTCTGCTACTTGAGCATGATTCCATGGTACTTTGGGTAAATACCAGTCAGATGGTGTTAGATAAGTTTCTTTGTCGTTTGGATGCCCAACAATAGTTTTGGGAAGTTCACGATCGTTAGGGCTTACCAATTTCCAATACTGTTTAAATTCTTTACGAATTTTGGCTACAACATCAGGGTGTTGGTTAATTACATTGTTTTTCTGTCCTGGATCGTTAACAATGTCGTACAATTCGGTATTGTGTACCAATCGCCATTTGTTGGTCATTCCGGCTGTTCTTTCCCATTGTTGAGCTGTAAATGTTCGTTGGTTTTCTACAAACAAAGTACGCTTAGTTAAGTTTAAACTAGGCTGGTACAATTGCTGTTTAAAGCTTCTACCATCAAATTTTGTAGGACTAGGGTTTAAGTGACATAAATCAACTAAGGTTGGTAAAATATCAATGTGTGCTGTTAAATCCTTTACTTCTTTTCCGTGTGCTAAATGTCCTTTTGGCCATTTAATAAAGAACGGAACCCTATGTCCTCCTTCGTAAGCTTGTGTTTTTTTACCTCGCATACCTGCGTTGTAAAGTCTAACTCCTGTAATCCCTCCATTGTCTGACATGAAAATTAAAATAGTATTGTCTGCTTTTCCAGAGGTTTCTAAAACCTTTTTAAGCTTTCCAATATTTTGGTCAATACGATTGATACCCGCATAGAAATAAGCAATGTTTTTTGGAACTTTTTCTCCATAAATTTCTGCTAGAGATGGATCTGGAACAGAGTGTGGATCGTGTGGCAGATAAGTAGCTAAATACATAAAAAATGGTTTCTTATGATCTTTTTTAACAAAGTCCATCGCCTTGTTAAAAAAGACATCAGGAGCATAACCTTCGTGTTTTTCTCTTTCTCCATTGTGCCAATAATGATCGTTTACTCGGTCGTTATCAAACCAATCATCAGTGGTTCCAGTTCCTCCATCTCCATTCCCTAGCCATTCTTCAAAACCTCTGTCCATAGGTCTGTATGGGTAATTAGCACCTAAATGCCATTTACCAAACATAGCCGTTTTGTATCCTGATGCTTTAAACACATCACCCATTGTTTTTTCTGAACTTCTTAAGTAATTTCCTCCAGCTACTGTATGCCACACACCTGCATGATGAGAATATTTACCCGTCATTAAAGCAGCTCTTGTAGGAGCACAAGTAGGGTCTACATGAAAGTTTGTAAATCTAACAGACTCCGAGTACAACTGATCCATGTTGGGTGTTTGGATATAAGGATTGCCATGACAACTTAAATCTCCATAACCTTGATCATCTGTAAGGATAATGATAACATTTGGTTTTTGTCCGTTTGATGTTTGAGAGTTCCCTTTATAGAAAGACAATATTGTTAAGACCGTAAAAAACATTCTTAACAATAGTGAAATTGAAGGTTTTAATTCTTTGAGTAACATATTTTATTGCTTTATTTTAAATACCCAAGCATAATTTAAATCTACATTCTTAGGTAATTTAATAGTAGTTCCTGTAGCAGATTTTTTGAATTCAATTTTAGCATTAGAACCTAACAATTCAATAGATTTAATTTCCATTTTTCCCTTTGTTAAATGTTTGATGTGAATGTCTTTGGTTGGAGTTTTTAAAACCGTTACATATAAGTTTTTATGATTCGTTGTAAAACGAATATCATTTTGGGTAAATCCTTTATTTTTATCCTCAGATAAATGTCCTGTTGCGGTTTCGGTTGGTCCTTCTCCATAAATTTCGTAATATTTAGAACCATAAATAGCCTCTCCATTTACTGCTAACCAGGCACCAATATCTAACAATGTTTTCTTTTGATCTTCTGGGATAATTCCGTCTTTTCTAGGGCCGATATTTAATAATAAACATCCATTTTTAGAAACAATGTCTACTAGATCTGCCACCAAATCTTCTGCCGATTTTGGAATCCAGTTGGTCGCATAATACCAAGAGTTTTTTCCTATAGATGTATCTGTTTGCCAATATTCTTTTTTAATATTGTCCATTTTAGATCTTTCTAAATCTAACATGTGTGTTCCTGTTTTATAAGATTCGTACTTATAATTTTTAGTTTGTAAGACCACATTTTTGTTTCTTTTTAAACCAGAGTTGTAGTAGTAAGCTGCTAATTTTTTATGATAAGGAGCAAATTCTGGACGATCTAAATAAAAGTCAAACCATAAAATATCAGGTTGGTATAAATCTATAATTTCTTTAGTTCTAGGCCACCATGTTTTTGCCAACCAATCAGAACTTACAGAGTCTCCCATTTTATGAGGAGGTGCATACAAATCAGTATATTTAGGATTGGAATTGTCAAAGTAAGGTTGCTGATTGTAGAAATTGTAGTTAAAAGCTAAGTGAGAACTTAGACCAAAAATCAACCCTTGCTTTTTTATTTCTTCAGATAAATCCTTTAAAACATCACGTTTAGGCCCCATGTCTACTGCATTCCAAGGTGTAATGCTAGATTTGTACAAAGCAAAACCATCATGGTGTTCCGCTACAGGCACTATGTATTGCGCTCCTGATTTTTTAAACAAACTTACCCATTCTTTTGGGTCAAAGTTTTCCATGGTCCACATAGGAATTAAATCTTTGTATCCAAACTCTTTTTGATCTCCAAATTTCTTTTTATGATATGCTACTGCTGGGTGTGGTTTTCCGTTTGTAACAATTCCTGTTTGAGGGTTGGCCACTCCTTTGTCAGAATACATCCAACGCGGATACCAATCGGTATATTTTTCTGCAACAGAGTTTGGTCCCCAGTGAATAAAAATTCCAAATTTAGAATCTTTCATCCATTGTGGAATTTGATATTGTTGCAAACTCTCCCAGTTTTCTTGGTAGGTAATTTTAGGAGTTTCAGTAGTCGTAGCTTCGTCCTTTTTTTTATTAGATTGACATGTAGCTAATAAAGAAATGGTTACTATTAAAATTATTTTTTTCATGATGTTTTTTATTTTAAAATAGATGCAATCAAGTTTAGGTCTTGCCATTTTTCTTGAATAGAGCTTTCTGGATTTGTTCTCTGAAATTTAGAAACATAGGTTTGCCATTCTGTTTCTCTAGGCATTTGTTGCCATTTTGGTCCGACTACTTCTAAATTAAAGTCAGGAATGGTATCCATAATTAAAATAGCTTGTGTTCCAGCTAGGTAGATTTCCATGTCTTTTACACCCACAGATTTCATGTTGGTTGTAATTTCTGGCCAAGCTTGTCCTATGCTGTGTACTTTTTTGTATTCAGCAATAAGTTCAGAGTCTTTTTGCAATAATAAAGTCCAAACAAATCTTTTGTAGGGAGTTGTCGTTGTTTTTAATTGTCCTGTTTTGGGTTTGTAGATCTCTTTTTGATCTAATTCATAAATACGTTCCAAAGGAGTTTTTTCAAAAGAAAAGTTGATAATAGTAATTCCTAAATTCGATAAAACACCCTGTAATGTCAAACTATTAAAAGATGATATTGTGTCAATTAACAGAAAATAAACAGCTTCTTTTTGATACACTTCCAAAGTTATAATTCCTGCCTTGTGTAGTTTTTGCTTTGTTTCTTTAGCATTGATTTTTTCTAAAAAATTAATACTAAAAATTGCATCACTCACTAAATAAGTAAATCGACGAAATAGAGAAGGTTTCATAACACTAAGCTTTTATTTTTACAATATGTCCTTTTACAGCAAAAAACAATAAGTATACATAACAAATAAGTGGAATAATAAAAGAAAATTTAATTCCGACAGTGTCTGAAATATAGCCCATTAAAGGAGGTACTATAGCTCCCCCTACAATTCCCAATAAAAACACAGAAGAACCTGTTTTGGTATATTCCTTTAAATCTTTCATACTTAAACTAAAGATAATAGGGTATACAATAGAGGTAAATAACCCTACTATTGATAAACAAGCCAATGAAAAATAGCCGTTGGTTACAATGGCCATAGTCACCATGATGAAAGCACTAATGCTACAAAAGGCTAATACTTTTTGAGGCTGAAACCTTTTTAAAATATAAACTCCCAATAACCTACCTGTTAATACCAATGCCATAAACGCAGTAATATATTGTGCAGATTTTTGTTCTGTTAGTTCTGGTATTTGAAACCACTTGGCATAACGAATAATAAAACTTACAATTCCGACTTCTGCACCTACGTAAAAAAATTCTGCTCCTACACCGTATAGTGTATGTTTAAATTTTAAAATATCTAACAAGGGTTTTTTCCCACCACTTTGCTCGTCTTTAATTTTAGGGAGTTTTATAAATTTTACGACCAAAGCAATTGCGACTAAAATAATTCCTAAAATGATATAGGGAGGTTTTACCAAAGCTGCTTCGTTAGATAAAAAAGATTCTAGCTTACTAGGACTAAAATTTTCTATGGTAGCTTGGGGAATGTCCTGTTCGTGTAAAAACAAAAGAGAAGCCAAAACAGGAGCAATAGTAGCACCTACAGAACCGATAGCTGCTGCCATACTTAGTCTACTAGAGGCACCTTCTGGTTTTCCTAGTTTAGCAATATAAGGAGAAGCTGTTACTTCTAAAATGGCAAATCCTGCGGCCATAATAAACAAAGCCAATAAGAAAAAAGGATAAATACGTGTTTCTGCTGCAGGGTAAAATAAAAAAGCTCCAAAAGCAGAAACCAATAAACCAGTAATCATTCCGTTACGATATCCTTTTTTTTGAATGTACCAACCTGCTGGTAAGGCTACTAAAAAGTAAGCTCCAAAAAAGGAAGATTGCACTAAAGAAGATTGAAAATCGGTTAATTGACAAGCTCTTTTTAAATGCGGAATTAACACATCATTTATGTTTCTACTTAAATTCCAAAAAAACATTAAGGCCATTACAATTATTAATGGCACTAAAAATTGGGAACCGTTCTTTTTGTTAGATTTCATGGAATGCTTGTTAAAGTTCTATAATTGCTTTTATTAAGTTTTTTTCTTTGTAAAGTTTTTCAAATTCTGTGGGAACAGCATCAAAAGAAATTCTGTGTGTAATAAAAGAATGCGCATCAATTTTACCCGCTTCAATCAGTCGGATGATTCTTCCAAAATCACTTCCCATAGCAGCTCTACTTGCTTTTAAGGTCAATTCTTTTTTGTGAAAAGAAGGATCGTGAAAAACAACATCTCCCATAAACAATCCAATAAATACAATAGTTCCTCCTGCTGCTGCATATTTAAACGTATTCATCATAGAGGTTGAATTTCCTGTAGCATCTAAAATAACTGTAGGCAAATCTCCATTTAAAAGTGTTTGCAACTCTTCTTCTACGTTTCCTAAAACGTTAATTGTATCTTTTACTTTGGTGATTTTTTTACATTGTTCCAATTTTGCATCATCAATATCCATGGCAATGACTCTAGCTCCTTTTAGCTGTGCAAATTGAATGGTTCCCAAACCTATAGGGCCTGCACCAATAACCAACACAATATCATCTTCTTGAATAGCAGCTCTATCTACAGCATGACAACCAATAGCCAACGGTTCTATCATTGCTAATTGATCATCTGTTAACGAGTTGGTTGCATGTAAAAATTCTGCAGGATACACAAAGTACTCTTGCATTCCACCATCTACATGTACACCCAACACTTGTAAATGTTCTCCACAATTGGTTTTTCCTCGTTTAACAGCTTGGCCAACCACATTGTTGTAATAAGGTTCTACAGAACATTTATCACCAACCTTTACATTGGTTACATCTTTTGCAATGGCAACAACTTCTACGGCCAACTCGTGACCTAAAATTTTTGGATAACTAAAAAACGGTTGTTGTCCTTTAAAAGCATGCAAGTCTGTACCACAAACTCCAATTTTTTTTACTTTTAACAAGGCTTGTCCACTAGCTAAATTAGTGGTGGGTTGTGCTATTTCTAGCGTTTCCCATTCCCCAGGTTGTTTTAAACGAACTACTTTCATAAGCTTATTTTTTGGTGATGATGTGTGTAATTTTATCAAAAATATCTTGCGGTAATTTTCCTTGATTCCAATCTTGAATGGTGGCTTTTATTTGTGCTAATGTTCTTGCTCCCATAACAATTCTGTTTGCTTCTTGGATAGAAAATAAGTAACGTTGAGCCAGTGTTGCCAAAGGCATGTCTAATTCTTTGGCTAGTTGATTTACAGCAATTGCGTTTTGTAAATCTTGTTCTGTAACCCATTCACCGTCTACACCTTCATCTACATATTTTTGAAAACGATTTCCTAACAATGAAAAGTGCAAGGCAGAGGCTGCGTAATAAGCAATGTTTTCTTTTTGATATTGTTGAATTTCTCCATCAAAGGCAGAAAGGTTACAAGCATTCATTTTTAAAAATCCAGAAACAACATCAAAATTTTCTTTGGTGATGTAGGGCATAAATGTTGCAGATGGATTACCACCAACTCCTAACCTGTCTACCAATCCTTGTGCTTTAAAAGATTTTAAGGTATCTAATACGCTATCCATTTGTGCTAACGGAACCAATTGAGGTTCGTGTAGAAATAACAAATCTATTTTAGAAACCCCTAAAGTATTTAGGCTGTTTTCTAAGCTACGTTTTAATCCATCAGGAGTATAGTCTAGTTTTGTGTCAAAGGCATCTGCACCTTTTAACCTTCCTATTTTAGTGCTAACAAAAGGTTTTTTGCCTTTCCATTGTCTTAACGCTTTTCCTAAATAATTTTCCGCTTCTCCGTAAGATGGAGCGGTGTCAAAAACAGACACTCCGTTTTCTAAAGCGTATAAAAGAGCTTCTATAGATTCACTTTCTTGTACAGCTCCCCAAACCCCTCCTAGTCCAGAAGTTCCATAAGCCAAACGGCTTTGGTTGTTAAAGTAAGGGCTTATACTAGCATCACCTTGAATATATGTTGGTTTCATTATTTTCTTTTTTTTTAGCTATTAGCTCTTGGTTCTCTCCCGAAATTTCGGGACGTTCGGACACTGTATAGTTATGTCTTAGATAGCTACTGGTCATCGAGCGGAGTCGAGATGCTAGTATCTGATTATTAATTAGTTAACTTAGATTTCGTTTAGGTTGTTGGTTCTCGACTCCGCTCGAACACCCTTTTAGAATATCTAATTGAGTCTAAAAATTTACGGTGGCTCCACCATCTACAGGAAGAATAACACCTGTAATGTATTTTGCACCTTCTGAACTTAAAAAGACAGCAGCATTCCCAATATCTTCTGTAGTTCCAAAATGATCCATCGCAATACGGTTGGTAATTTGTTGTTTACGAGCCTGATCTTTATTCACGGCATTTAAAAACATGTTAGAGGTAATCCAACCTGGGGCAATGGCATTTACTCGTACATTATCTTTTGCATATTCTGCCGTTAAACCATTCACCAATCCTGTTAAGGCTGTTTTAGAAGCACTATAAGCGATTACTCTATCTATTCCAAATAAACCTGCCATAGAACCAATCATAATCACGCTTCCTTTTTTACGTTTTAGCATGTATTTAGCACATTCTCTGGTTAAAGAAAATACACTAATTAAGTTGGTTTGAACAATGCGTTCAAAATCATCATCGGTGGTGTCTTGAGCCCAAGCTTTGTGGTGTATTCCGGCATTGTTTACCAAAATATCAATAGGTCCTTCTTTTGTTTCAATGCTTTCTACCAATGCAGGAATTTCGGTTCTAATGGTAATATCATTCACACGATACGTAGCATTTTCACCCAATTGAGCTACAGCTTCTTTTAGTACTTCTTCTCTACGACCTGTAATCACTACTTTGGCACCAGCTTCTATAATGGCTTTGGAAATTCCTAAACCAATTCCGGTTCCACCTCCAGTAACCAAAGCTCTTTGTCCTTTTAAGGAAAATACGTTTAAGCTCATTAGAATTTAATTTCGGTTAATTTATCATCTATAAAACTGAATCCCCAACCCGGTCTGTCGTGAGGTTTGGCAAAACCATTTTGAATCACCATTGGATTGTCTATTAACGGATCTACCCAATCAAAAGATTCAGCACCCACACCGTTAGAAATAGTACACAATAAGGGCACATCATAATCTTTGTAATAATGTGGTAGTACAGGAATGTTAAAGCTTTGAGCCAATGCAGCACTTTCTCTCCATTTTTCTACCCCACCAATTCTTAAAATATCGGGTTGCCAAATATCTAAAGCATTTCTTGTTGCCAATTCACGCAACGGTAACGTATCAAACTCGCGTTCTCCCATGGCTAAAGAGATTCCTGCTTGTGTTTTTAAAAGTTCAAATGCTTGAAAGTTTTGATGGTTTACAGGTTCTTCAAACCAGTTGATGTTTAATTCTTTGGCAGCAGTAGCTAATTTCATTGCTGATGGTAAATCCATTCCTTGATTGGCATCCATCATAATGTCTACTTTGTTTCCTACGGCATCTCTAACCAAACGCAAACGTTCTAAATCAGTTTCTACTTTAGGAGAACCTACTTTTATTTTTACGGCTTTAAATCCACGATCTGCATAGCCAGTAACTTCTTCAATTAGTTCATCAATAGAGTAAGAAATCCATCCACCGCTTCCGTAAATAGAAACTTTTTCTTTATGTACTCCTAAAATTTTATGAACGGGTTGATTTAAGGTTTTTCCCCAAGCATCCCACATAGCAATGTTAACAGCAGCTTGTGCCCAACGATTGATTCCTTGATTTCCAAAATACTCAGCCAAATCGTCTAATTTATCATAAACAACTCCCATTTCGTTGGTTTTGTGTCCAACAATATGTGGAATGGCATCTTTTAATGCTCCTGCAATTGCGTTGGGAGAATATTGAAAAGATAACAAGTAAGATTCACCAATAATTCCATTTTCTAACTGTATTCTTAATACTAGAAAAGAAATTTCTGTAATGGTATGTGTTGCATCCGATATTGGTTTTTTTAAAGGAGCAATAGCCTTGTATATTTTGGCATTTCTAATGGTAATGTCTTTAGACATGGTTTGCGATTTTAGTAGTTTATTATAGAATCATTTATATTTATAACAAAAATATCTATTGTTAGGTAACACTATTGACACAATACAACTATAATTGTACACTATTTTGTTATTTACTGTTTTATTTGTTAGTTTTTAATACAAAAAGATATACTTTTAAAAGAATAACATCAATAAATGAAAGCAAAATATCATAACATTATTCCCTCACAAGGAAGTTCTTTTAGAGCTGTTTTATTTGAAGATAAGGAGTTTCCTGCAGCTTGGCATTTTCATGAAGAGTATGAGTTGACTTATATTGTTAAAAGTACGGGAGTGAGGTATGTTGGGAATAGTATGGAAACTTTTGATAATGATGATTTGGTAATGGTGGGAGCAAATTTGCCTCATTGTTGGAAAACTATTGGAGAACAAACTGAAGATGTAAAATGTATTGTGATTCAGTGGCAAGAAGACTTATTGAAAAACTGGCTAGATAAAAAAGAAATTAAGTTTATAAAAGACTTGTTAAAAAGAGCTCAGAGAGGAATTAGGTTTGATAAAGAGTTGGCTTGTGAGATAAAACCTATGTTGTTAAAAATGGTTGAATTGCCTCCGTTTGAACGCTTAATTCTTTTTATGCAGGTATTACAAAAACTAGCTCTTTCTAGTCAGTTTGAGCTGTTGGCAGGTCCTAATTTCACCAATAGTTTGTCTTATAAAGAGAGCGAGAGAATTAATGTGGTTTATGATTATTTAAAAGAAAATTACTTAAATAAAATTACGGTAGATGATATTTCGGAAGTGATGAATATGAGTAGTGATACGTTTTCTAGATTTTTTAAAAAGACGTTTCATAGTTCTTTTTTTACGTTTTTAAACGAATACAAAATTAGTATTGCCTGTAAAATGTTAATAGATACCGATTTGTCTATTTCAGAAATTGGATACAAAGTGGGATACAACAATCTTACTTTTTTTCATAGGCAGTTCCAAAAACACATGCAGGTATCTCCTTCTAAATACAGAAAATCTTACCAACGTATACCTATTGTTGGTGAATAATAAAAAATAAAGCCCTCTTAAAAAATTAAGAAGGGCTTATGGATAAGGGGTATAATTATGTTGTTATAAATTGTATTTTACGCTAAATACCACATATCTGGGTTGTACAAAATATTCGCTAGTACTGGTGTAAGAGCTGTTAATATTGTCTGTGTTTAAAGATTTGTTGTTAAGCAGGTTGGTGGCAGACAATTTATATTCCCATTTACTATCTTCTTTTTGATACGATAAGCTAGCATCTAAAAAATTGTATTTGTTTAACGTTCTGTCCTGATTTTGGTAGTTAGAATACGTGTAATCTGTAGTAAATAAAAATCCATCCCAAAAATAAGCATCCATGTTAATAAACGGACTGTGGGTATAAAAAGTAGTGTCTCCAGTACCTTGGTTGTATTGGTTTATTTTTACACTGTATCCAACTTCAAAATTTGGGGCTTTGTCAAAATTGGTGTTAAACTTAGTATTGTAGGTTTGTGTTAAAGACTCGTTTACATTTACTTGATCTTGAATAAATTGATTGAATTTACTGTATGATACATTAGCTCCCAAACTTCCTTTAATGTCCCAAAGTGTTTTTTCTACACGACCATTTAAGCTAATAGATTCATCGTCAAAATTAGAGTTAAATGGGCTAGAGGTTTGGTTGGTACTTCCGTTTAAAGGGGTTGTGTTGTTTCTTATTTGATCTATACGTTTGCTATAATTTAATCTTGCAAAAATATTGGTATAGTTAAACATATTCATACTAAAAAAACGCAAACTAACATTGTGAGTTAGTGAGTTTTCTAATTCTTTATTTCCAGAAAACAAGGAGTTGTAATTGTTAAAAACAAATCCTTCAGCCAATTGATTTACATCTGTAAATGTGTTTTTCATGGTGTAATCAATGGTTAAAGTTTCTGATTTTTTTAGCTGAATCAGCGTATTGAATGAAGGTAAAAAACGTACAAATGTTTCTTGAGTGTCTATTCCTATTTGTGTGTTTTGTGTATCGTACAAATGAACAGAAAGACCAGGTCTAAAAGTAAATATTCCAGTTTTTAATGTATATAATAAACCGGCATATGCATCTTTTAAATGATAAGTAACATCATTGGTTACAGAAATATTGTTTTGAGTATTGTCTAAAATATATTTGTCTCCATTATCTAGTACTTGAAAAATTTCAGAGTTAAAACGTTGAGTACTCGTCATTCCTCCCAAAGTAACATTAATATTGCTTTTGTCGTTTAGTACATACCAATAATCTGCTTTTGCATCTAGCTTAGTAGTTTTAACGCGTTTGTTTTGTTGTAAGTTGTAGTTGATTTGAGAATTATTTAACCCTAAAACCTCAGAGAATTTAAAGACATCGTTGTTGCTTTCTAAAATGGCTTGATAAAAAGGATCTTCATCTTGAATTAAGTTTTGAACTTCTACAGCAAAAATATTTTTCTCGTTTAAGGTGTGGTAATAGTTTAAGTTTTGATTTAAGGTAAATGGGTTTTGTGCCTGATTTTCATCTATATTTTGTAGTACAGAAGAATAAAAATCGTTGTATTCATCTTGTTTAGATATTTTAGCAAATAAGTCAATATCTAAATGATTACTACTGTTTGGAATGTATTTAGAGCTTATCTTGAACAGTCCTAAATCTGATTTTTGCGTTGTATTACTTTGTGTGGTTTCGTCTGGTTGGTTAAACCCTTCTGCATAGTTTTTAGAACTATTTTGAGAGATGTCAGTTTTATTTCCTGAGTAAATAGCAAACCCACTTAAATCCCATGTTTTGCTAGGCGAATAGTTAAAGTTTCCGGCAGCAAACTTAGCATCAATAGATTTTGCTTTGTTGTTTTGTAGGGTTAAAAAACCAATATCAGTAGATTCTACACTAAATTCGGTCCCGCTATTTCTGTTAGAACCTCTAAATCCTCCTGTAAATTTAAAATAATCTCTACGTGTAAAGGGAACTTCTCCAATGTTGTTTAGGTCTGTGATTATATTAACACTGTATTTTGGGTTGTAATAAAATAATTTTGGACGAATTAAAAAACGATCGTCTAAACCAGCTCCTACTGTAACGTCTCCAAACCAAAAGTTCTTTTTCCCTTCTTTTAAACGGATGTTAATAGCAATACTCTCATCGTTGTTACGAACGTTTTTAAGCTGACTAACTTCATCGTAATTTTTTAAAACTTCAATTTTATCTAAAGCATCCGAAGGAATGTTTTGTGTAGCCAATTTAGAATCGCCATCAAAAAAGTCTTTTCCTTCTACCATTATTTTACGAACGGCAATTCCATCTACCTCAATTTCGCCATCATCATTTACTTCTACACCAGGTAGTTTTTTTAATACATCACCTAGCTTTCTGTCTGTTTTGTTAGAAAACGAATCAGCATTGTAAATTAAAGTATCTCCTTTAATTTGTACAGGCATTTCGTATACCAATTCTACTTCGTCTAATTGATTGTCTGCCTCTAAAACCACATTTTGATTTAAGTTTGTTTCTTTGGTTGATAGTGAAAACTCTTTTGTTTTCATTCCAATATAACTGACTTGAAGCATGTATAAAGTATTGGGTTTTAGGTTTAGCTTATAAAATCCCTCATCATTAGTCATGCTGTAAGAGTCCAAAATTTTGGTGGTTTGATTGATGGCAACTATATTGGCCAGTACCATGGGTTGTTGTAAACTATCTGTTACAATACCTTCTACTTTTACCTGAGAAAACCCTATTGCTGTTACGATCAGCATTAGGAATAAAATTGATTTTTTCATGGATTTATCTTCTTCTGTCAGAATTTTGTCCTCTACCTCTTCTGAAATTTTCTCTCATTTCGGTGAATTTTTCTAAAGATATTTTTGCATATTCCTTCTCAGATACCTTTTTTCCTTTTGTAGGTTTTTTAATTTTGATAGACTCTACAGGATTTAATACAATTTTAGAACATAAAATAGTAGTGTTATCTGCGCTAATTTCTAAAATTAAACCAGGAAGTCCCCAGTAAACGTCAGGTCCGTGACTTACAGGAATTTGCATAGTGTACCAAGCGGTAACAATAATTTCTTTTTCTTTAATTTGGGACTCTTCTTCTTTTTTATTTCCTCTAGGTGGTGGACCAGGAGTTCCTGTATTTGTAACTACTCTTTTGGCTGTAGCTTTAAAACAAGTGTATTGACCAATGTTTTTAGTTTCACCTGTCATTTTCCATTCTAATTTTTCTAAAGGATCACTAATTAAGAATGCTTTACCTAGCAATTCAGCATCTTTTAACATTTTTTGAGTCTGAATGTTTTTATAACGATCGCCATCAGTAGCACCACTCATCATAGCACCAAAACGATTTCCGCCACCACCACCTTGTGTAGGGGCTTCTAATTTTTCTTCTTTTTTATATAAAGATTCTGTTTGGTTGAATGATAAAATAAACTTCTTTTGAAACATACTTTTCATACGATCCATAATTCGTTTTTTTTGTTCTTCACTAAAGTCAGGATTGTCAAACCTACTCATATCCATGCTTGTGTTAGAAAAATAATAGGCTTTTCCTTGAAAATTTTGTTGAGCAAACAAAGAGCTACCAATAAATAGTATTATGCAGCTAAGAGCAATAGTGTGTTTTTGGAATAAAAAGGTCATAAGATTTACTTTTATATGATATGTGTTTGCTTTGACCCTTAAAACTTTAAAAAGTTTTTAAAAAAGAAAAAAACTTTTGCGAAATATCGCAAAAGTTTTTTGTTGACTTATAATTGTTTAATCAGCTATTTTAAGAAACATATAATTTAACTTTTACAGCAACCAAACCTTTGTCTCCTTTTTCTGTTTCAAAAGAAACTTTGTTTCCTTCTTTAATTGTTCCTTCAATATTGTTTATGTGTACAAAAAAACTTTCTCCTGTTTCTTTTTGATCAATAAACCCATATCCTTTATCTGTGTTAAAATGGTTTACAATTCCTATTTTAACAGGATCTTCTTGTTCTAAATCTCCTTTTTTAGGAGTACTTACATGAATATCGCTTAACGATATTTCTTCTTTAATAATTGAAGGATCTGGCTTTTCTGTAGTCAATGTCCCATCAGGTCCCATGTACATGAATTCAGCGGTTTTTACACCAGACTCTTTTAGCTGTTCCTTACGGAGTGCTTTTTCTTTACGTTTTTTTGCTTTTTTCTTTTCTCGTTCTTTTTTTTCGAAACTTTCTGCCATCTACTTTTTTTAAATTAAAAAATTATTACCGTATTTGATAAAGATATTAAATCTATTTACAATTTTAGAGCTGATTTTCTTTAAAAGTTATTATTTCCATTTATTAGGTATTTCACAAACAGGAATTGGTTCCATTTTGTGTTGGTTGGCTTTGTTTAGCTTGCTGTAAATAGCGTAAACTTCTTTTTCTCTACCGGTAAAATCATCTATAGTTTTTCCTTCTTCTTGTGCTTTCATAGCTATTTCTAATTCGTCATAACTAGCACCTAATTGATCTTCGTCTGTTCTGCTATCTCCAAACAATCCATCGGTAGGAGCTGCGGTTTGTATAGCGCTAGGGACTTCTAAATATTTTCCTAAAGCAAAAACTTCGCTTTTAACCAAATCTGCAATAGGGCTCACATCTACACCACCATCACCATATTTTGTGTAAAAACCGACACCAAAATCTTCTACTTTATTCCCCGTACCTGCAACTAAACTACTGTGTAGGCCAGCGATGTAGTACAAAGATGTCATTCTTAATCTTGCTCTTGTATTGGCTAATGTTAAGTTTAAAATAGCTTGGTTACTTGTAGTTGGAACTGCTTTTTTAAAGGTTTCAAAACTTTCTGTTAAATCAATACGTTCATCACTTACATTGTTAAAACGAGCTTTTAATTGGGTGATATGTTCTTGAGCTCTGTTTACTTGATCTGGATGTTGGTGGATAGGCATTTCTACACAAACTGTTGGTAGTCCTGTACTGGCACATAAAGTTGAGGTTACTGCAGAGTCTATTCCTCCAGATACTCCTACTACAAATCCTTTAACTCCTGCTTTATTTGCATAGTTTTTTAACCAGCCAATAATATGTTCTGCGATCTTTTGAGTTTCCATGTTGCTTATTTCTTAATTTTGTGGTTACACAAATTTACTCAAAATATAATCAGCATGAAAAAGTGGATTGGCTTATCTTTTATAATTAGCATTCTAGTTGCTTGTACATCAATAGATAAAAAAGAGGAAGAAATAGCCAAGGTAAAAGTTGCTGTTAAATTTGCAATGTTTCACGATGCTTTTTTTACAAGTAGTATTAATGAGCTATCTAATGTAAAAGAAGAGTATCCTTATATGTTTCCTTCTCAAATGTCTGATAGTTTGATTTTGGAGAGACAACAAGACACCATTCAACAATTTTTGTACAAGCAAGTAAAGCATGTATATCCTACGTTTAAAAAGCAAAAAAAAGAATTGATCTCTTTATTTAAGCATATAAAATATTATGATAATAATTTTCCAATACCTGTTGTGGTAACAGACATTACGGGAGTGTCGTATCAAGATAGAATCTTATATGCAAACAACTTATTGTTAATTTCTTTAGATATGTATTTAGGAAAAGAGCATGAAGTTTATGGTGGGTATCCAGAGTATTTGGCAGAAACATTTACACCAGATTATATTGCCATTGATGTGGCTAAAAAATTAATAGAAACCAAATATAAATTTAGTAGGGATAGAACTTTTTTAGGACAAATTATTTTTGAAGGAAAAAAACTATACCTAACTCAATTGTTTGTTCCAAATACAACGGATAAATATTTGTTAGGGTACACAAATCCAAAAATGGAGTGGGCTACCAAAAACGAAGCTCCTGTGTGGAGTTATTTTATTAAAAATGAATTATTGTATAGTAATGATGCTAAGTTAAAACAACGGTTTGTTGATGTGGCTCCATTTTCTAAATTCTACATGTCTATAGATAAAGATTCTCCTGGTCAAATAGGAAAATACATTGGGTTGCAAATTGTAAAGGCATATATGAGCAAACATCAAAAAACACCACAAGAGTTAATGGAATTAGAGGCACAAACAATTTTAAATCAATCTGGTTTTAAACCAAAAAAATAATGGATGTTCTACTGTGTAAAATCAAATTAAAGGTGTTTGATGCTTGTGGTCTAAAATTTGACAATTTTTTTGAAGAAAAAGAAAGTAAAGAATACAAGGCGAGTCAGTTTACTTTAGAGAGTCGTATCATTAAATATAGAACGGCTAAAAAAACACCTAAGAAAATTGGGCAGTTTGTTACTTTTTACAAACGAAATCTTAGGGGAGTTATAGAGCCGTTTTATGAAGAAGATACTGTTGATTTTTATTTTGTAAGTGTAGAAAATCAAGAACAATTAGGCTTTTTTATGTTCCCAAAATCAGAATTGATAAAAAGAGGAATTATATCGACTAAGCTAAGAGAAGGAAAAAGGGCTTTTAGAGTATATTCTCTTTGGGATTTGCCAACAAGTAAACAAGCTATGGCAACTCAAAAATGGCAATCCAATTATTTTTATGAGGTTACCCGTGTGGTTGATAAATCTAAGTTGGTTAAAATGTTTTAAGAATGAGTCTGGTAACAATGCTGTAGAAAACAAATTCTTTACCTTTGCCTTATTAAAAATAAAGAAGATGGCAGTAGCACATAAATCAAAAATAGAGTTTGAAATAGGGTTGGATGAAAATAAAATTCCAGAAACTATTCACTGGTCAGCAACAGATGGTGGAATTACTAAAGATGCTTCTAAGGCAACGTTAATTTCTGTTTGGGACCCTAAAGAAAAAGAGGCTTTGTATTTACCATTGTGGACAAAAAAAATGCCTGTAGACGAAATGAAAGTTTTCTTTCATCAAACACTAGTGCAAATGGCAGATACGTTTGAACGAGCGACAAACGATGAGAAAATGGCAGCAACAATGAAAGATTTTTGCGAATATTTTGCAGAAAAATTAGAGTTAGAAGACAAAACCAAAAAGAATTAATTTTTTTTAAAAAAAATAAAAGAAGTGAAATTCTGGAAGACTTTAGTATTCAGAATAACATTTTCAATTGTCTTTCTTTATACGTTCTAAAACAAGTTTAGGGCACTTGATCTGACAATTTATAAAACGTAAAAACCCGATAGAAACACTATCGGGTTTTTACGTTTTATAAAGAAAAAGAGGTTTATTCTTCTCCCTCTGGATTCTTAATGGCATCAATAATTTTAGCCTCTAATTCTTCAGCCAATTCAGGATTGTCTTTAATTAAGCTTTTTACAGCATCTCTACCTTGCCCTAATTTGGTTTCTCCGTAGCTAAACCAAGAACCACTCTTTTTAATAATTCCGTAGTTTACACCAATATCTAAAATTTCACCCACTTTAGAAATACCTTCACCATACATAATGTCAAATTCTGCTTGTTGGAAAGGTGGAGCCACTTTGTTTTTTACAACTTTTACTTTGGTTGCGTTACCAATTACTTGGTCACCATCTTTTAATTGTGTTCTTCTTCTAATATCAATACGAACAGAAGCGTAAAATTTTAAAGCGTTACCTCCAGTAGTTGTTTCTGGGTTACCAAACATTACTCCAATTTTTTCACGTAACTGGTTAATAAATATTACAGTACACTTTGTTTTACTAATGGTTCCTGTTAATTTACGCAAAGCCTGAGACATTAAACGGGCATGTAATCCCATTTTAGAATCTCCCATTTCTCCTTCAATTTCACTTTTTGGAGTTAAGGCAGCTACCGAGTCAATTACAACAATATCAATAGCACCAGAACGAATCAAGTTTTCAGCAATTTCCAAAGCTTGTTCTCCGTTATCTGGTTGCGAAATAATTAAGTTGTCAATATCAACTCCTAAATTTTCAGCATAAAAACGATCAAAAGCATGTTCTGCATCAATAAAAGCGGCAATACCACCTGCTTTTTGTGCTTCTGCAATAGCGTGTAATGTTAATGTAGTTTTACCCGAAGATTCAGGTCCGTAAATTTCAATAATACGACCTCTAGGGTATCCGCCAACACCCAAAGCTAAGTCAACACCTAAAGATCCAGAAGGAATTACTTCTACATCCTGAACTGCCATATCTCCCATTTTCATTACAGCACCTTTACCATAAGTTTTGTCTAATTTATCTAAGGTAAGTTGTAATGCTTTTAATTTAGCATCTTTTTCGTTGGTCTCTTTTGCCATATCGACTGTGTGTGTTTAATTATTTTGATTGGTAGCTAAAATACAAATTTATCAATGTAAAAATACGAAACACTACTTTTTTACCTTGCTTGATTTTATTCTAAATAGAATATGTATTTTTGCAAATGTATGAGAGCAATAGCCTTTGTTTTAGCGGTCTTTATCTGTTTGTTAGCATTAAATCCTTGTGCTGATAAGGAGCCTCATGCTGAAGATGAAAAATACGTGCAGGTTGGTGACACACATTCTCACAATTCGGATGCGCAAGATGACTGTTCTGCGTTTTGTATTTGTCTTTGCTGTGGAGCATCTGTACAATTGGTTTCTGTCATTTTTTTTGATGAACTAAAAGAAATTGAACTGTTTTCTACCCGTGTATTTGGGTATAAATCTTTTTATAAAAGCTATTATTCTAATAGTATTTGGGAGCCCCCAATAGTATAGTTTACATTCAAAACTTAATGCTGATGTATTTCAGCACATGTAAACTTATTAAAATTTAAATATGAAATTAAATATATGGATTGCAATGCTTAGCATTGTGTTCTGTGCAAATGCATTTGCACAAAAAAGTACGCTTAAAATTAAAGTAATAGATGCTGTTTATAAAGAACCTGTTTTAGGAGCTACCGTTTTGTTACAAAAAACAAATTTTGTAGACATTACAGATGTAGATGGAGAAGTTGTTTTAAATACTATCCCAGTTGGAGATTATTTGTTAAAAGTCTCTTTTCTAGGATATGAAACCTATCAGCAAAAAGTAAAAATTACAAGTAAAGAACAGTTTGTAAATGTTGTTTTAGAAGCAGGTAATGAGGAACTAGAGAGTATTATTATAAAAGCATCAAGAAGTACCAGAACGGTTCAAGACATACCTACAAGAATTGAATTTGTTGGAGGAGAAGAATTGGGAGAAAAAGCTATGATGAACGGAGCTAATATATCTATGGTACTTAGAGAAAGTAACGGAATTCAAATTCAACAAACTTCTTTAAGCAGTGGAAACACTTCTATTAAGATTCAGGGATTAGATGGTCGTTATACACAATTACTAAAAGATGGTTTTCCTATGTATGGTGGTTTTTCTGGCGGATTGAGTTTGATGCAAATTCCTCCTTTAGATTTGGCTCAGTTTGAAATTATCAAAGGAAGTTCATCTACTTTATATGGTGGTGGAGCCATTGCAGGTTTGGTCAATATGGTGTCTAAAACTCCAGGAGATGAAGCTACCTTAGATGTTTTGCTAACACAAACACATGTAGGGGGTAGTACCGCCAATGTTTTTTATAGTGATAGACAAGGTAAAATAGGATATACATTATATGGATCTGGAAATTATCAAAATATATACGATCCTAACAACGATGATTTTAGCAATCTTCCACAAACAAGAACAGTTTCTTTTAATCCTAAAATATTTTATTATCCTAATAAAGCTACTCAGTTTTGGCTAGGCTTAAATGCTACTTTTGATGAGCGTAAAGGAGGAGATGTATCTGTTATAAATAATGGAGTTAATGGAATGCATACTTATAAAGAAATAAATGAGTCTAAAAGAGGAAGTACTCAGGCGGTTTTTGAACATCAATTTAATGAGGATGAAAATCTAACAATCAAACAAAGTGTTTCTTACTATGATAGAGTTTTAACGACTTCAGATCTTGTTTTTTCGGGAAGTCAATTAGATGTTTTTTCAGAAGTAAATTATCAAATTCATCAACAAAATAATGATTGGGTATTAGGGACTAATTATTATCAAAACTCTTTTGATGAAGATCGTATTTCGGGTGATAGAAACCAAAATAAAAACACCTTAGGGACATTTGTAAATAACACTCACGATTTTAGCAAACAATTTGTTTTAGAAACAGGGTTAAGAGCTGATTATTCTTATAATTACGGAGTGTTTGTATTGCCTAGAGTTTCTTTGTTGTGGAACAAAAATAGAAAATTTAGTACCCGTTTAGGAGGAGGTTTAGGATACAAGTTACCTGATATGTTTTCTGAAGAAGCCGCAGCTATTAATTTTAAAAATGTTTTAAAAATTGATAATGATTTAGTGAATGCAGAAACTTCTTATGGAGGAAATTGGGATCTAAATTATAAAACCAAATTAAGTCCAAACATTGGTTTCTCTTGGAACCAATTATTTTATGTTACGGGAATTGACGATGCTTTGGTTCTAGAAACAGACAATAACAATGTTTCTCAGTTTGTAAATGCAAATGGCTTTGTGTTAAGTAGAGGAGCGGAGAGTAATATAAAATTTACGTACAAAGATTTAAAGTGGTTTTTAAGCTATGCGTATAACAATACAACGTTGAATTATTTAGCAGGAAACCCACAAAAGAGTTTAACTCCAAAACATTCTTCGGGTTCTGTTTTTATGTATGAAAATGAAACTTGGCGAGCCGGTTTTGAAACTTATTATACAGGAAAACAAAACTTGTCTAATGGTACTAGAACAACCGATTATGTGTTGTTTGGTTTCTTGTTGCAAAGACATTTTTCTTGGGGAAGTCCTTATGTGAATTTTGAAAACTTTACAGATGTAAGACAAAGTAAATTTTCTAGTGAAGTTTCGGGGACTCATAGCAATCCTATTTTTAATGAAATTTATGCACCTACAGATGGATTTATTCTTTCTGTAGGAATAAAATTTAGTCCTTTTGGTGGGGAAGAACATCATCATTAAAAAAAATGAGACATAGGATTAGTTAATTTTAAAACACATCATTAGTTGCATCTTTGTTGCAGTTGATGGTGTGTTTGTGTATTATTGCAACCACAGGTAATTTGATTTTAAAAATAAAGATGTCAGCAATCAAAATAGGAATTATTACGGTAAGTGATAGAGCAAGTGCAGGAGTTTATGAGGACATAAGTGGAAAAGCAATTATAGATACGTTACAAGAATATTTAGAATCTACTTGGGAAAAAGTTTACCATGTAATTCCAGATGAGCAAGATAAAATTGAAGAAACCATTGTAGATCTCGTAGACCATCAAAATTGTTGTTTGGTAATTACTACAGGAGGTACAGGTCCTGCTAAAAGAGACGTAACTCCCGAAGCTACTGAGGCTGTGTGCGATAGAATGATGCCTGGTTTTGGAGAATTAATGAGAGCAGAATCATTAAAATACGTACCTACAGCTATTCTGTCTAGACAAACAGCAGGTCTTAGAGGGAGTAGTTTGATTCTGAATTTACCCGGAAAACCAAAATCAATTAGAGAATGTTTAGATGCTGTTTTTCCTGCAATTCCGTATTGTATAGATCTTATGGAAGGACCTTTTATAAAGTGTAATCAAGAGGTGATAAAACCTTTTAGACCTAAGAAAAAATAAAAATATGGAAGCTATAATTACAATTGTTGGGTTTTTAGGAGCAGGAAAAACAACTTTGTTAAAATATTTAATCAATAGTTTTTCTAAAAATGGATGGAGTCCTTTTATCATATTAAATGATTACGAAAACGCGCATTTAGATGCACAGCAGTTTTTAAAGCAAGTTGATATCAAGCATATTAAAGCACTTACGGGGAGCTGTATTTGTTGCAGTGGGATTAATGAATTGAGAGATTATGTGAATCGTATTCCTGAGCGAGTTAATGGAATTACTTTGATAGAAGCAAACGGAACTTCTGATGCTTGTTCTTTAATGGAGTTTTTAGGGGTTGGATTAAATGATCGTTTTTTGCCACCTATTCAAATCTCTGTAGTGGATGTTAAAAACTGGCAAAAACGAGGAGAGCATAATGAATTGGAATCAAATCAAATTCAAGTATCCTCATTAATTGTACTTACTCATCTTGAAAAAATAACAGAAAGCAGACAAAGTTTAGTTATTGATGAACTAAAAAAAATCAACCCTTTTGCAAATATTATCACCATGGATGCTATTGATGTGAGGTTGCTTCCGGAACTTTCACCTTCAGAAAATACAGCTCAAAAATTAGAACATTTAAAAGCACATTGGTCTTCGTGTTCTGTTGATTTGCCTGGTTTACCTAGCAAGGATTGTATTTACACAATTTGTGAAAAATTACCTAAAAGTATCCTTAGAGTAAAAGGATGCACCATAATTGGACAAGAAAAAGAGTATACTTATTTTGAAAGAAATCCAGACGGAGAAGTTTTTATAAGGCCCTTTAATGGAGAACCTATTACTGGACCTAAACTACTAACCATTGGCCCAAATAGTGAACCTAAGTTATTAGAAAAAGTAATTAAAGAAAGTCTAGAAACTAAGAGTAAAAACTAAAAAACAGCGTAACAATTACGCTGTTTTTTAGTTTTAGATGAGTTTTAAATCCCAAATTTTAATCCTAAAAAGAAGGTTCTTGGTCTTTGTGGTCCGTAAATATAAGTTACATCTCTGTCTGCTCCTTGGTCAAAATCACTTTGATATGCGTGGAATATATTTTGAATTCCGCCAGAAACTTCAAAATAAGTATGCTTATGATTGTCTAAATAAAATTGATACGATGATTTCCAATTCAATTCAAAAAAAGAAGGAGACTTTTCTAGTTTGTCATTAGGTATAAATCCGGCTAAATGTTGCACATGCATAGGTCCTGTAAATACTCCAGACAAGTTGTTCTGAAAAGTTTTGGTTGGAGCATAAGTAGCCACAAAATTGGCATATACATTGGGTGTTTTGTTAAATTCTCTTGTAGCTTGGTCTAGTTCGTCTTCAGACCATTCCACCTTATCATTGTATAAAGAACGTTGTATGGTAGCTCCTGCTTGGAATAACCATTGTATGTTGGGAGCATATTTTACTTCTATATTAACACCATATACTTTTGCACCAGACGAGTTACTTCTAATCCATTCGAATATTCCAGAATTTGGAGCTATTTCTGTTCCTTGTTCCAAAGCAAAAGCATTGTTTAATTGAGTATGAAATATTTCGGTAACCAAAGAAAAATCACCATGAGCTAGTTCTTTTGTCCAGTCCAAAGAGGTTAAAAAGCTATGAGATGTTTCCGATTTTAATCCATCAGCATTTCTAATTCTGCTAATTTCACCTGCAGCCAAACCTGCATGTACATCTTCTCCGTAAATTTGTGGAGCTCTAAAACCTTTGGCGTAACTAGTTCTCCATCGTAAGTTTTTATGGATGCTGTACAGAATATTTACCCTTGGATTTAACACTACAAATTCATCTGCTAAATTGTGAATATCACCTCTCAATCCTCCTAAAAATCTAAGTCTATTATTTACGACCCATTCTTGTTGACCGTAGATTCCTAAAATATGTGTGGTTTGTAAAATAGGTTCAAAATCGGGGTTTTCTTTACGGTCGTCAATATCATTGTATTTGTATTCTACTCCACCTGTAAAAGTTCCAGTGTTGTTTAAAAACTGGTCGAATTTGTGAGCGTATTGAGTTCCTGTTACAAAAGTGATGTCTTTAGAGTTTCCAAAACCTTCAATACTTTCTTTAATGTTTTCATCAGTAGCAGTGTTGCCTGCCAAACCGCCATAGAAATTATTGTTGTTAGAGACAGAAGTAGATGCGTATACAGAATAATTGTCTTTTAAAGTTGGGCTTAAATATTCATAAGTCAATCCTCCAGAAACAACGGTAGATTCTATTTGCTCAGTAACATCGGCTAAAAAAGGCAATACATTTAAATTGTTTCCACCTCTACGGTACTCGTTATTTGCATTAAATTCTGCTGTAATTTTCTTTCTGTCCGTAGGTCTAGTAAACGCTTTTAATCCAAAAGAGGTGTTTTCTAATTCTGTAATTTCGGTAAATCCATCGTTGTCGGCATCATAACTACCTCGGTTACGTTTCATACCAAACAAAGCTATTCCAGTGTCAAAATCTTCGTTAATTATGGTTCCATTAAAAGTGATAGTTTTGTCTTGAGTAGTTCCATCAATCAACGCTAAATTACTCCCAATAGTAAAGCTGTTTTCTGATGGGTCTTTGGTGATGATATTTATAGTTCCTGCAATGGCATTTGATCCGTACAAAGCAGAACCACCACCACGAACCACTTCAATTTGTTTGATGATGTTGGCAGGAATTTGATCCAATCCGTAAACACTATTTAAAGCACTAAAAATAGGACGACTGTCTATTAATATTTGAGAATAAGATCCGCCCAAACCATTCATTTTTACTTCGGAGGTTCCACAGTTTTGACAATTGGTTTCCATTCGTAATCCTGGTTGAAAGTTCAATCCTTCTGACAAGCTCACTGCTTGTGTAGCTTCTAAAATCTTAGCATCGGTAACAGTAACAATTACTGGAGTTTTTTTTCTGTTTAAATAACCTCTAGTAGCGGTAACTACTACTTTTTCTAATCCTAAAATATCTTCTTTTAGATTAAAGTTTTTTGTTTGAATTTTATTTTCTGTAAAAGTTAATTCTACTTCTTGAGCTTTGTATCCAATTGCAGCTATTGTAATAACATGTGTTCCTAAAGTTGTTTGTAAAGAATAGTTTCCGTCTAAATCTGTACCCACAGTTTTGTTAATTCCTTTTATAGAAATATTTGCAAGAACAGGAGTTCCATTAGATTCAACTTTTCCCTTTAAAAAAGATTGCTGTGCATTTATAATCCAGAAACTGAATAGTAGAATTATAGAGCATATAGTTTTCATTGTATATTTTTTAGTGTTTGTAATATTATTTTTTACAAACCTACATAAATTTTTAGACTTGTCTAAAAATAATTTTAAGACAGTGTGTTGTTTTAATTTATATATTTGTAATAATGAAATTTGATTTATCACAAACAGAAGAAAATTACCTAAAAGCTATTTATAGTTTATTTGTTGTGAGCAACAAAGCGGTAAGTACTAATAAAATAGCTGAAAAATTAGAAACCAAGCCATCATCAGTTACTGACATGGTTAAAAAATTGGCGGATAAAGATTTGGTTAATTATATAAAATATCAAGGGGTTTCTTTAACTGCTAATGGAAAAGAAATTGCGGTGCATGTAATCCGTAAACATAGATTGTGGGAGGTTTTTTTGGTACGTCACTTAGGATTTCAATGGGATGAAGTGCACGAGGTTGCAGAACAGTTAGAACATGTAAAGTCTAGAAAATTAACCGATGGATTGGATGCTTTTTTAGAGTTTCCTAGGTACGATCCACACGGAGACCCAATTCCAGATAAGGACGGGAATTTTATCAAAAGAAACATTACAGTTCTATCTGCTTTAAAAGAAAAAGAAGAAAGTAAAATAGTTGGAGTAAAAGACAGTTCTAGTGCTTTTTTAAAGTATTTAGACAATGCAGATATTAAATTGGGGGCAGAAATACAGGTGCTTTATAAGGAGAGTTTTGACAATTCTATGTTGTTGTTAATTAACGGACAAAAAGTATCTATATCACAGCAAATTTCTAGCAATTTGTATGTAAAACAAAACGATTAAAAAAATGAAAAAAATAAGTTTACTGTTGGTATTGTTTATTGTGTTTGTGGCCTGTAAACCTGCACAAAAAACAGAAAATGAAAAATTTACTGTGGTTACTACGACTACCATGATTACGGACTTGGTTAAGGTTTTAGGAGGAGATGCTATTGAGGTAAAAGGAATTATGGGAGCAGGAGTAGATCCGCATTTGTACAAAGCATCTGAAGGAGATGTAACTAAATTGAGTCAGGCAGATTTAATTATATATAATGGACTTCATTTAGAAGGAAAGTTGGTGGATGTTTTTGAGAAAATGAATCAGATGGGGAAACAAACTCTTGCCTTGGGAGATTTTTTAAGTCATGAACAAATTATCAATTCAGAAGCTTTTGCAAGTTCTCATGATCCACATATTTGGTTTTCTATAAATAATTGGAAAAGTATTACTGAGTTGTTAGTGAATGAATTGATAAAAAAGGATCCTGAAAATACAGCAATCTATACAAAAAACGGAACTGCTTATGTAAAGCAATTAAGAGCATTGAAAGATGAAATGGAGGCTAAAATAGCAGAGTTGCCAATAGAGAAAAGAATTTTAGTAACAGCACATGATGCATTTTCTTACTTTGGAAAAGAGTTTGATTTTGAAGTTGTGGGACTGCAGGGTTTATCTACAGCTACAGAAGCAGGGGTAAAAGATGTACAACGCATTTCTGATTATATTATTAAAAATAAAGTAAAAGCCATTTTTGTAGAAAGTTCTGTACCTAAAAGAACGGTAGAGGCTTTGCAAGCATCGGTAAATTCTAAGGGACAAAAAGTTATTATAGGAGGAGAGTTATTCTCTGATGCTTTAGGAAACCCAACAGAAGAAACAGGAAAATATATAGGAATGTTTAAATACAACGTGAATACAATTGTGGATGCGTTGAAGTAAGGGGAAGTTAAGAATTTTAGTAATGGTGTTCGAGCTGTTGATACTGAATTTGTTTCAGTAGAGTCGAGAACTGAGAAGCCCCTATGAATATTAAATTCTTTTATAAATTGTGTTAGTGATTGACTGGCCTGTTTGAGCTCTTTAAAGGTGCTCGAGCGGAGTCGAGAGTTTTTAAAAGCGAGTAAGGAAAGCACGACCTGAAAGGAAACACCCAAAAGAAAGATAATTATGGATGATGAAATTCCAAAAATAGCTATTGCTATAGATGATTTAACGGTAGCATATAATTACAAACCTGTTTTGTGGGATATTGATTTGCAAATTCCTGAAGGAGTCTTAATGGCTATTGTAGGGCCTAACGGAGCAGGAAAATCGACTTTGTTAAAATCTATTTTAGATATTATAAAACCTTTGGCAGGATCTGTAACTGTATATGGAAAGCCTTATAAAAAACAACGAGATTTAGTGGCTTATGTTCCTCAAAAAGGAAGTGTAGATTGGGATTTTCCTACCACGGCTTTGGATGTGGTGATGATGGGAACGTATGGTTCTTTAGGTTGGATAAAGAGACCAGGGCAAAAAGAGAAAAAATTGGCTTTAGAAGCCTTGGAAAAAGTAGGAATGTTGCCTTTTCAGAACCGACAAATTTCTCAATTGTCTGGAGGGCAGCAACAGCGTATTTTCTTAGCCAGAGCCTTGGTGCAAAACGCAGCTATTTATTTTATGGATGAACCTTTTCAGGGAGTAGATGCGACTACAGAAAAAGCGATTATTCAGATTTTAAAAGAATTAAGAAAAGCAGGAAAAACGGTAATTGTGGTGCATCATGATTTGCAAACTGTACCAGAATACTTTGATTGGGTAACTTTTTTAAATGTTAAAAAAATTGCAACAGGTCCTGTAGCTCAAATTTTTAATGATGATAATTTGACCAAAACTTACGGAATAAACTACAAGACAAGTATTACCGAAGGAAAGTTATGATAAAAGAATATCTAGATTTATTAATGGTAGATTATACCTTACAAATTATTACTCTTGGAACCGCTGTTTTAGGAGCTGTTTGCGGTATGTTAGGTAGTTTTGCTGTGTTAAGAAAACAAAGCTTGTTGGGAGATGCGATTTCTCATGCATCGTTACCAGGTATTGCCATTGTGTTTTTGGTATTGGGTGTTAAAAACAACAACGGTCTTTTGTTAGGTGCATTGTTAAGTGGTTTGATAGCGGCTATTTTTATCAAAGGAATTATATCTAAAACACATTTAAAATCGGACACTGCATTGGGAATTGTGTTGTCTACTTTTTTTGGTTTTGGAATGCTGTTACTTACCTATATTCAGAAATTGCCCAATGCAAACCAATCGGGATTAGAAAAATATTTATTTGGACAAGCGGCTACACTTTTAGCAAGTGATGTTTGGTTAATGTCTACCATTGCTACCATTGCTTTGTTAGTAGTGCTCCTTTTTTGGAAAGAGTTTAAAATGGTTTTGTTTGATGCTGATTATACCAAAACATTAGGCTTTAATGTAAAATTTATAGACACACTTATTACTTCTTTTATTGTAATTGCTATTGTAATGGGATTGCAAACTGTAGGTGTAGTTTTAATGAGTGCTATGTTATTGGCACCAGCTGCAGCTGCAAGGCAATGGACTAATAGTTTGGCTAAAATGGTTTTGTTGGCAGGCTTGTTTGGAGCAGTGTCTGGAGTGTTAGGAACTGCAGTAAGTGCTAGTGCTAATAATTTATCTACAGGACCGGTAATTGTCCTTATTGCAACATTGTTTGTGGTGTTTTCTTTTGTGTTTTCGCCAATTAGAGGTTTGTTGTTTAAGCAGATTAAATTGTGGAAAAACAGGAACGATTTAAAGTTAATGAAGACCTTGTCTTTTATGTATGATATTGTAAAAACACATGAAAATATTTCACATCCTCATAAAATACAAATGTTAAATAATTTTCAAGGATATACCCGTAAAAGTCTAAAAAGGCTGCAGGCCGAAGATTTAATTTTATTAAACAAAAGCAATTGGTCTTTAACAGAAAAAGGATTTTTGGTTGCTAAAAACTTATACAGTCAAGAACTATGACCAGTGCACAGTTAGAAATACAGATTATTTTAAGTTTGGTAGCCATTGCTTGTGCGTTGCCAGGTGTGTTTTTGGTGTTGAGAAAAATGGCTTTGATTAGTGATGCTATCAGTCATTCTATTTTGCCAGGTATTGTAATAGGCTTTTTTATGACACAAGATTTGGCATCGCCTATGTTGATATTAATGGCAACTTTAACAGGTGTGTTAACCGTTGTATTGGTAGAATACATTCAGAAAACAGGATTGGTAAAAGAAGATACGGCCATTGGTTTGGTGTTTCCTTCTTTGTTTAGTGTTGGTGTTATTTTGATTGCTAGAAACGCGGGAGATGTTCATTTAGATGTAGATGCAGTGTTGTTAGGAGAAGTGGCTTTTGCTCCTTTTGATAGATGGGTGTATAACGGAACAGATATGGGACCCAAGTCACTTTGGATGATTGGAACTATTTTAAGTGTAACTATATGTTTATTAGTGTTGTTTTACAAAGAGTTGAAAGTAGCTACTTTTGATGCTGGCTTGGCAGCCTCTTTAGGTTTTACTCCCATAGGAATTCATTATGGGTTAATGACCATTTCATCGGTAACAACAGTGGGAGCTTTTGATGCTATTGGAGCTGTGTTAGTAGTTGCTTTTATGATTGTACCTGCTGCTTGTGTGTATTTGTTAACAACCAATTTAAAAAAGTTATTATTAGGGGCTTCTTTGGTTGGTGTTTTTGCATCCGTTACAGGTTATTGGCTGGCACATGCTATAGATGCTTCTATTGCAGGAACTATTGCTACTGTTTTAGGACTTATTTTCTTTTTGGTATATCTGTTTGCTCCTGGTAAAGGTTATTTTTCTCAATGGTATAAAATCAAACAACAAAAAACAGAGGTGGCTATGTTGGTTTTTATGTTGCATATTGCCAATCATGAAGAGGAAAAAGAAAGAAATATCAATCATTTACAGGAACACATAAATTGGAGTCAGCAAAGAGCAAAAAAAGTAGTAAAGCTGGCAATGCAAAATAATATGATTGAAATTGAGAACGAAATTATTAGTTTAACCGCTAAAGGATTGGAGTTTACTACTAAGGCTGTTTCTTATATATCAGACAATAAAAACTCAGAGTTAGAGGGGATTAAACAAAAGTTCTTTTTGTTTAGAGGTTAGTGCTTTTTTTAAGGTGGTATGTTTTTTGGAGTTGTAAAAGTGAGTTTAAAAACTTATTTTTAAGAAACAACATCATAAAACAACAATAATTATGTCTATATTAAATATTTTCCTAAGCGGAACACAAAAGAAAAATAGAGGTCATTTAGCAAACATTGTAAAGATTGCAAAATCTAACGGAAAGCTAAATAGAGACGAAATTAAATTGATAAAAAAGGTTAAAGAAGAATTAAATATTAGTGATTTGGCATATAGGAGTATCATCAGAAAACCTGAGCAATACCCTATCAATCCTCCGTCTAATTACGAAGAAAGAATAGAGCGTTTGTTTAAGCTTACAGATATGTTGTTGGTAGATAAAGAATCTTATGATTTGTCTGTAAAATTACTAGAAAAATTAGCAGTAGGGTTAGGTTTTCCATTGCCAACTCATGAGCAGGTGGTTAAAAAAGCTGTAGAAATGGTTCAGAAAAAAGTAGATATTGATGTTTTTGCTAAAGAAATAAAAATAGCCAATACGGTTTTAAAAGACTAAAAGTATTAGACCTGTAATTGATAGAGATTGTTTATTTTAGACAATCTCTTTTTTTATGCTATGATTTCAGAAAGTTTTTTTAAGGTATACAACGCATCGGCAGGTAGTGGTAAAACATTTACATTGGTTAAAGAATATTTAAAAATTGTGCTTACATCGGGCGATTTTGAATTTCAGAAAATATTAGCCATCACCTTTACCAATAAGGCTGCTGCAGAAATGAAACAACGTGTGTTAACTACATTAAAAGATGCTTCGGTAGCAAAAGAAAACCAAATTGTTGAGGCTTTAAAAAGTGAAACAGGATTGTCGGACTTAGAAATACAAGAAAAATCTAAAAGAGTTCTTAAAAATATACTTCACAATTACGCTAGTTTTAACATTATTACGATTGATAGTTTTACGCACAAGCTTATTCGAACTTTTTCTTTAGACTTAGGTTTGCCTTTAGATTTTGAAGTAGAAATGGATGCAGAACCTTTGTTAGAAGAAACAATAGACTTGTTGATTGCAAAAATAGGAGAGGATAAAGAGTTGACAGATGTTTTGGTGAATTATGCAATTCATCAGGTAAACGATGACAAATCTTGGAATATTAGTGACTCCTTAATAGAGGTAGCAAAATTACTATTGAATGAAGAGAACGAAATAGAAATTTCTAAACTAATCAAGACCAATCTTTCGGACTTTAAAAAACTAGAAAAAAATCTTCGAAACTATTTAAAAGACACAGAAGTAGCTTTTAAGGAAGTAGGAACTCAGGCATTAAGTTTAATAGATGAAAACGATATTACATATAACTCTTTTACATCGAGTGCTGTTCCTAATTATTTTAAAAAGCTTGTTTTAGGGTGGAATGTAAAAGAAGAAGAGATTGCAATTAAAACGGTTCAGAAGTGTTTTGATACAGATAGCTTTTATGCCAAAGCAAAACCAAAAGATCCTGTAAAATTAGCTGATAGAGATAAAATTGATGAAATAAAAGGTGAGTTGTATCCTTTGTTTGATATTTCTCAAAAATTAATTCAAGCACATTTTGGTCAATATTTCTTAGTTAAAAAAATATTAAAAACACTGGTGCCTTTAGCAGTGTTGAGTTATATAAATAAAGAGTTTTCTAATTTAAAAGAAGAAAACAATTTTAGATTAAATGCAGAGTTTAATAGGTTTATTAGTAATCAAATTAAAGATGAGCCTGTGCCTTTTATTTATGAACGCTTGGGAGAAAAGTTTCAATATTTTTTTATTGATGAAATGCAAGATACTTCTGAGTTACAATGGCAAAATTTAATTCCCCTAATTCATAACACACTCTCTCAAAAAAAAGGAGGATTGATGTTGGTTGGAGATGCCAAACAATCTATTTATAGGTGGAGAGGAGGAAAAGCATCTCAGTTTGTAGACTTGTCTAACAAAAGTGAGAATCAGTTTTTTGTAGACAAAGAGATTCTTACGTTAAATACCAATTACCGCAGTTATAGCAATGTTATCAACTTTAACAATCAGTTTTTTTCTTTTATTTCTTCCTATTTAAAAGAGCCCGTGTATCAAGATATTTATCATCAAGAAAAAAATCAAGGAGTAAACAATAAAAAAGGAGGATATGTAAAATTAGAAGTGTTTGAACGAGAAGAAGAGTTTGAAGCTCAAGAGTTTTATGCAGAAAAGATTCATCAGCAAATTTTACAAATAGAAGAAAATGGTTTTAACAAAGGAGATATTTGTGTTTTAACAAGAAAAAAAGCCAATGGTATTGCAGTGGCAGATTATTTGGTATCTAAAGGAATAGAGGTAATTTCTCCAGATAGTTTGTTGTTGAAAAACAATCAGTTAGTTCAGTTTTTTATTCGTTTTATGCGATGGCTAGAAAATAAAGATGATAAAGAGGAGTTAATAGAAATAGTAAGTTTTTTTAAAGAGCATTTAGGAGTACAAACCTCGGATCATGAATTTTATGAAACATGTATAAAAGCAGAAACTTCGGAGCATTTATTAGCCTATTTAGGGGTGGACTTTAAACTTTCTGAATTCTTTTCGCAATCCTTATATGATGGATTAGAGTATATAGTTAGAGCGTTTAAGTTACAAGTTGTGATGGATGTTTTTGGCCAAGCCTTTTTAGATTTAGTATTGCAGTTTCAGTTAAAAGAATCTGGAGGTTTACAATCTTTTTTAGCTTATTGGAATAGAAAAAGAGAAAAATTAACTGTAGAGGTTTCTCCAAGTAAAAATGCTGTACAAATAATGACGATTCACAAATCTAAAGGTTTAGAATTTCCTGTAGTTATTTTTCCTTTTGATTTGGATACAGAATATATTCAGAACGAAAAAATATGGTATGATACCCAAGGAAAAGAATTATTTCAAAATTTTGAAAGCTTTCAAATACCTGTGTCTAGCAAGCTAACTTTGTACGGAGAGCAAGGAGATATGGCTTTGCAACAAGTTAATCAAGACATTCAGTTAGATAACTTTAACTTATTGTATGTGGCTTTAACTAGAGCAGAAGAACAACTTTTTATTTTGTGTGATACCAAAAAAAGTGCTTCTGTAACAACTAAAAATTATTCAGACTACTTTATGCTGTTTATGGCAGACAAAGGAAAGGAGTTTAGTTACGAGGTTGGAGATGCTACAAGAATATCAAAACCCAAAGAAAGTGAAGAAAGTTGGATGCTAAAAGATTTTATGAGTACAGATAAAAAAGAAAATCAGATAGTTGTAGTTCAAAATCAAGATATAGATGATGAGGCTAGATTGTTTGGAAACTTAATACATCAAGCTTTTGAAAAAATTATAACCATAGAAGATCTTCCTGTAGCCTATAGTTATATTCATCAGCAAGGTTTGTCTACTGAAGTAGAGAAAAAAGCAAAAGAAATTATTTATAATGTAATTCATCATCCAGAATTAAAAATCTATTATAAAAACAACATGGAGGTTTATAATGAAAGATCTTTTTTAACACAAAGCGGCGAGGTGAATATAATGGATAGAGTTGTGTTTAATGCTAAAGAGGTAACTATTATAGATTATAAAACGGGTGTTTTTAATTCTCAACATCAATTACAAATAGAAAACTATGGGAACATTTTAAAGAATATTGGGTATGTGGTTAAAAACAAATATCTAGTTTACTGTAATGATAGTATGGAAGTTTTAAAAGTGTAGAATATGCGTAATGTGTTTTAAAATATGTATTTTTTTTTATATTTGTTAAAATTAAAAACAAATAAATATGAAAAATTTAAAAATAACAGGATTATTCTTGTTGTTGCTATCTTTAGTTACAGTAAATGCCAATGCTCAAGATGAAGATAACAAATGGGCAGTAGGTTTTGGAGTTAACGTTGTTGATATCAGTTCAGCAAGTTTAAGTAACATAGGAGATCAGGTAACTGACTATGTTGGTGTTGGTGATTGGAATTCTTTAGCATCTTTATCAAGAATATCTTTGGCTAGGTACATAGATAAAGGGCTTACTGTAGATGGAGCCGTAGCAATTAATACAATAAGTAAGACTCCTTCTGGCGATTATGATGATTTAGCTTATTATTCTGTAGACTTTGGTGCTCGTTATGATTTGAATGAATTAGTTGGAGATACAGCTTGGTTTGATCCTTATGTTAAATTTTCTGTAGGTGGAGCTTGGTTAGATTCAGAATCATTAGGACTTGTATTGTCGCCTACATTAGGTTTTAATACTTGGTTTAATGATAATGTAGGTTTAAATGTAGAATCTGCATACAAAACAAGTACTCTTGGAAACGATGATTCTTTAGTAACTTCAGGATATCACTTTCAACATTCAATTTCTTTTATATTAAGATTTGATGAATAGTTAGTTATATATTTTTTATAAAGTAAGATTTAAAAAGGTCAACTCTGTACAGAGTTGATCTTTTGTGTTTTTTAACAGATTGTTTTTTGGCGGGTTAAAAGGTTGTTTGATATGTGAAATTACCTTTTTTAACGAATTATTAATGCTGTTCTGGAATTGATGTATGTTAATTTGTATATTTGTATAAAACTAAATATAAATTATTATGAAAAAAATTACAATAGTATCTTTTATTGCTATTTTTATTTTATCAGGAAAGTTATTTGCTCAAGATGAAAAAAATCCATGGGCAATAGGAGTGGGTATTAATATGGTTGATGTTTCTGGATACGGAATTTCTAAACCATTTGATCAGCTTAAAGATTACGTAGGTTTGTCAGATTTAAATGCATTACCTGTATTGAGTAGATTGTATGTAGCTAAATACTTAAATAAAGGATTTACGGTGGATATTGCTGGAGCAATTAACTCTATTGATGAGATTCCATCGGGAGATGTAAGTGAAAAAAATTATTATTCTTTAGATCTTGGTTTAAGATACGATTTAAACGAATGGTTTGGACAAACAGGATGGTTTGATCCTTATGCAAAATTTAGTGTTGGTGGTGCTTGGGTAGAAGATGATTCTGCAATCACATTATCACCGGGTTTAGGTTTTAATACTTGGTTTAACGATAAGGTAGGTTTAAACTTTGAATCAGCTTATAAAGCAAGCTCGTTATTTGATGCCGATGGGGCTGGAAGTGCGCAATATATTGGAGCATACCATTTTCAACACTCAGTTTCTTTGGTTATAAAATTTGGAGCTAAAGATACAGACTCTGACGGAATTGTTGATAAAGACGATTTGTGTCCTAATATTGTAGGAAAAAAAGAATTACAAGGGTGTCCTGATATGGATGGTGATGGAATTGCTGATAAAGATGATGCTTGTCCTGAATATGCAGGAACTGCAGCGACTAACGGATGTCCTGATGCGGATGGAGATGGAGTTATAGACAGTAAAGATAAGTGTCCAAATCAAGCAGGTAAATTAGGAGGATGTCCTGATGCGGATGGAGATGGATTTGCTGACGATAAAGATAAGTGTCCAAACTTAGCAGGTAAATTTAATGGATGTCCAGATTCTGATAACGATGGATTGGCTGATAATGTTGATAAATGTCCAAACGTTAAAGGTCCTAAGTATAACAACGGATGTCCTATTAAAAAATTAACAGAAGAAGCTAAAAAACAATTAGGTACTTACGCTAAAACAATTCAATTTAACTCTGGTAAAGCAAACTTTAAAGCTGGTGTAACTACTACTTTAGATGCAATTGCAGAGGTTATGAAAGAATTTAAGAATATTAAGTTTGATGTTGAAGGACATTCTGATAGCTCTGGAAACGAAGCTAAAAACTTAAAATTATCTCAAGATAGAGCGCAAGCGGTTGTTGATTACTTAGGTACTCACGGAATTGATAGTAAAAGATTACATGCAGTTGGTTATGGTATAACTAAACCAATAGCAAGTAACAAAACTGCAGCAGGTAGAGCAATAAACAGAAGAGTTGTTTTAACAGCTATTGAGTCAGAATAATAAAGATTAAATATATTGAAAAGCCGTTCCAATTTGGAACGGCTTTTTTAGTGTCTAATTTTTTATACTCTTTAAAAAAACCGTTCCTTTATGTACTCGCTTTTTTTTGATTATATATGGATACTTTTTTAGCAGAAACAGCAAAAGCTGTAATAGCAAAACAACAAGATTTAAAAAATACAATTTGTATTGTTCCTAGTGAACGTGCAGGTATTTATATTAAAAACTGTTTTAAGCAAGAACTGAAAGGACAGGTCTCTTTTTTGCCTAAAATAATAAGTATAGAAAAGTTTATTAAAGAAATATCTGGTTTAGAGACCATGGATCAAGTGTCTTTAGTTTTTGAATTTTTTAACGTCTATAATCAGGAATATAAAGGCCAAGAGCCAGATACGTTTGAAAGATTTATAGGATGGGCTACCATTGTAATACAAGATTTTAATGAGATTGATAGGCATTTGGTCAATGCAAAAGAAATGTTTTCTTATTTAACAGATATTCAGAATATTAAAGATTGGTCTCCCCAAAATGATGAGGAAACAACTACGGTAAAAAATTATATGATTTTTATACAAGACTTATATATATATTATCAAAAATTAAGTGATTCTTTATTAGAAAAAAAAGCTGGATATCAAGGTTTGGTTTACAAACAAGCGTATCAAAATCATCAAGAATATTTAGAGGTACATAAAAATAAATCTTTTCATTTTATAGGGTTTAATGCATTAAATAAAGCCGAAGAAGAAATTTTTAAAAGTTTTTTAGCAATAGATTACAATCATATTTATTGGGATGTAGATGAGTATTATTTAGAGAATAAGCACGAGGCCGGACTTTTTATTAGAAAGTTTTTTAGTGAATGGGAGTGTTTGCAAAAAGAAGGAAGAAAAAACTTTGTAAACAATCATTTTAAGCAGAAAAAAAACATTCAAATTTTAGGAACTCCCATAAGTGTTACTGGAATTAAGGCTGCAACTTCTGTTTTAGAAAATCAAATCAATCCAGAAGAAACCGCTTTTGTATTGGCAGAAGAGTCTATTTTACCAGTGGTCTTAAATTCATTGCCTAGCAATGTAAATAAAGTAAACATTACAATGGGGTATGCATTGAGTAATATTCCGTTAGCAGGTTTGTTTCAGTCTTTGTTTGATGCACATTTAAATAAACAAAAATTAGGGAAAGAGGCTTTTTATTACAAAGATATTTTGTCTTTTTTTAGACATCCTTACGTTGCCAAAATTACAGAAAACACTAATAATCAAATCATAGAACATATTACCAAAAACAATTTGGTGTTTCTTACTAAAGAAAATTTAGTTCAACTATGTAAAGTCTATAATTTTAATAAGTCAATTGTTTCTTTGTTTGATGAATTTTCTACGGTATTAGGTTTTTTATCAAATGTTCTAGACTTTATCAATTATTTAAATACTCTTTTAGAAGGAATTGAATTGTTGTATGTAGAAGGGTATAGAAAAGTGTTTCAAGAAATTGTAAACCTAAATAGTCAATATAAATACATTAATAATATTAAGGTACTTTATAAGATTTTTAAAAAATTATTGCCTTTAGAAACTGTAGATTTTAAAGGTGAAGCTTTGGAAGGAATGCAGTTAATGGGAGTGTTAGAAACCCGTTGTTTAGATTTTAAGAATGTAATTTTAACATCGGTAAACGAAGGTGTTTTGCCTTCGGGAAAAACTGAGCGTTCATTTATTTCTTTTGAAGTTAAAAAACATTTTAAAATGCCAACTTATTTGGCAAAAGATGCCATTTTCTCATATCATTTTTACAGATTAATTCAAAGAGCACAAAACATATATTTAATGTATAACACCAAGCCAAACGATTTTGGTGGAGGTGAAATGAGTCGTTTTTTAACACAGTTGTTAATTGATAAGCAAGAAGACGTAACTCATAAAAACATTGTAGCTCCTGTACATATTTCTGAAGTAAAAGCGAGAGAAGTTATAAAAACACCTAGAGTAATAGAGTTATTACAAGCTTATTTTAACAAAGGAGTTTCACCAAGTAGAATTATAGAATACGTAAACGATCCTTTAGAATTTTATAGAAAAATTGTCTTAAAAATTAGAGAAACAGATAAGGTAGAAGAAGAAGTAGCTCACAATACTTTAGGAACAGTAGTTCATGATTCTCTTGAGTTTTTGTACAGGCCGTATTTAAATAAAATATTGATAGTAGAAGATCTCAAAAAAATGAAATTGGAGGCTAAAACAATGGTGTCTTCTAAGTTTAAAGAATATTTTAAAGAAGGGGATACTACTACCGGAAAAAACAAATTAATCAATGAAGTTGCCAATCAATTTGTGTTAAATTTTTTAAATAAAGAATTGCAAGAGGTTGAGTCGGGTAAAGAGATTGTGGTTAAAAGTTTAGAAGGTGAATACAAAGCAATTCTAGTCACTCCCAATGGACATAAAATACTTTTAAAAGGTAAAATAGATAGAGTTGATGAGGTTGATGGAGTTAGAAGAATTGTAGATTATAAAACAGGAAAAGTAGAGGCTAAAGACTTAAAGTTATCAAATGTTTCTTTGGCAACAACAGATTATAAATATCATAAAATTTTACAGGTAATGACCTATGTCTTGTTGTATACAGAAACAGAAAACTTTGATCTTGAAAGAAACCTACTTCAAACAGGGATTTATTCTTTTAAAAACTTTAAATCTGGATTTTTAGCAATGAACTTTGCTGAAAATAAATACAAAAAAGAAGAAAAAGTTTCAAAAGAACATTTACAAGATTTTAAACAAAGTTTGTTTGCTTTAATTGATGAGATATTAGATAGCAAACGTAATTTTTTAGAAAATTTAGATAAAAAATTTAAAAAAGAAGTATAATGGTTCATAAAAATATTCAGGTAGAAGGAAAACATAAAAGACCAATTTTAACAGATTTACATTATACCAAAAACGGACAAAAAAAAGCAATTGTTGTTTTTTGTCATGGTTATAAAGGGTACAAAGATTGGGGTGCTTGGAACTTAATGGCTACAGAATTTGCCAAACAAAACTTCTTTTTCACAAAGTTTAGTTTTTCTCATAACGGAGGAACGGTAACACAGCCTATAGACTTTCCAGATTTAAAAGCCTTTGGACAAAATACGTTTAGCAAAGAAATGGATGATTTACAATCGGTTATCGATTTTGTATTAGATCACGATGAGTTAAATACAGAAATAGACGTAGATAATATTACGCTAATAGGACATTCTAGAGGTGGAGGGATTGTAACATTAAAAGCAAATGAAGAACCTAGAATTAAAAATGTAATTTCTTGGGCAGGAGTGTCAGATTTTGAGGCTCGTTTTCCTAAAGGATTTAAGCTTTGGTGGTGGAAAGTAAGAGGGGTTGGTTTTATTAAAAATGCACGAACCAAACAAAAAATGCCACATTATATTTCTTTTTACAAAGATTTCATCAATAATAAAGAACGATTTGATATTCAGCAAGCAGCTAAAAAACTAACAGCAAATCATTTATTAGTCCACGGTACAGATGATGTTGTGGTAAAAGTGGTAGAATCAGAAAATGTAAAAAAATGGAATCCAAGTAGTACATTAATTAGGATAGAAAACATGAACCATGCATTAGGAAATAATCAGCCTTACACAGAAAAAGAGATGCCCTTAGATTTACAAAAGGTGGTAGCACACTCCATTCAATTTATCAATGAGCAAAAATAAATTTTCTTTTAAGTATATTAATAGTATTGCTGTTCCTGCTATTGTGTCTGGGGTTATAGAGCCTATTCTGTCTTTAACAGATACTGCTATTGTAGGAAACGTTTCTGTAAACGCAACCGAAGCGTTAGCAGCTGTTGGTATTGCAGGTTCTTTTATAGCAACATTAGGATGGATTTTTACCCAAAGTAAAGTTGCAATTGCTGCTTTGGTGGCAGAATATTTAGGTAAAAAACAATTAGATAAAATTATAGGATTGCCTGCTCAAATGATTGGAATCAATATTATATTGGGGCTTCTTATTTATTTAATTACCTATTTCTTAACCATTCAAATTTTTAAACTTTACAATGCCGATGGATTGGTTTTAAATTATACTGTTTCTTATTATCGGATAAGAGCAATGGGTTTTCCGTTGTTATTATTTATAGTTTCTGTCTTTTCTATTTTTAGAGGTTTGCAAAACACTTTTTGGCCTATGGTTATTAGTGCCACAGGAGCTATTTTAAACATTGTATTAGATTTTGTGTTGGTATATGGTATAGATGGACTAGTTCCTGCTTTGCATGTAGAAGGAGCTGCCTGGGCAAGTTTAATAGCTCAGTTGGTTATGTTTGTTTTTGCGTTGGTTTTGTTGTTTGTAAAAACCCGATTCCGATTAAAAATAATTTGGAAGGTGCACCCAGAGTTAAAAAGAACTATAGGTATTAGTTTAAATATGCTGATTAGAACCATTGCACTAAACACAAGTTTGGTGCTGTCTAATGCATACGCTACAAAGTATGGCTCTAATTATATAGCGGCTTTTACCATTGCATTTCAAATATGGTTGTTTTTTGCTTTTTTTATTGATGGATATGCAAGTGTTTCTGCCATTATAGCAGGTAAGCTAAAAGGAGAGGATAATTATAAAGATTTGGCTTTGTTGGTAAGAACAATTACAAAGTATGCTTTAGTAGTTTCTGTTTTTTTAGCTATTTTATTTTTTATAATGTATCCATTTGTTGGAAGAGTATTTACACAAAATACAGAAGTGATCAATACATTTGAAAATTTTTTCTGGATGGTACTTGTCATGCAGCCTTTAAATGCAGTTGCTTTTGTTTATGATGATGTTTACAAAGGAATGGCTCAAGCGGCAACTTTAAGAAATACTCAGTTAATAGCAACCTTTGTGGGTTTTGTTCCTACTTTGATTATCTTAGATTTGTTAGGTTTTAAAATTTTTGCAATTTGGATCGCTTTCCTTGTTTGGATGTTGTTAAGAACCTTACTTTTGGGTATGAAATTTGCTAAGCTTTTAAAATTAAACCTTCAATAAAAATATATATGATAGATTTAGCACACGTTAAAACTACTTTAATAGACAAAGTAGCAACTATAGAGTTTTACAATCCAGCGAGTAATTCTTTAACTAGCGAACAGTTAAAACAATTAAGCAAAGCTATTTTACTTTGCGAAGAAAATGAAGATGTACGCGTAATTCATATAAAAAGTGTAGGCGAAAAAGCTTTTTGCGCAGGAGCCTCTTTTGATGAGTTGTTAGAGGTGAAAAGCATAGAGAGCGGAACTGCTTTTTTTATGGGCTTTGCTAATGTAATAAATGCAATGCGTAAGAGCAGTAAAATGATCGTTACTTCTATACAGGGTAAAACTGTAGGAGGTGGTGTTGGTATTGCAGCTGCTAGTGATTATGTTTTAGCAACAGATACAGCAAGTATTAAAATGTCGGAGTTAAGCATAGGAATTGGTCCTTTTGTAATAGAACCAGCTGTAACTAGAAAAATAGGATTGACAAATTTTACAGAATTAAGTTTAAACCCTACAGAATGGAAAACTGCAGCGTGGGCTCAACAAGTAGGTTTGTATGCTAAGGTTTATAAAGATTTGGCTGAGTTAAATAAACAAGTAGATTTATTTTTACAGCAATTGGTTATCTACAATTCGCATGCAGTAGCTGCAATAAAGAAAACATTTTGGAGAGGTACTAGTGATTGGGGGGAATTGTTAAAAGAAAGAGCTGCAATTAGTGGTAAGTTAATATTATCAGACCAAGCTAAAAAAGCATTGGCTCAGTTTAAAAATAAATAGAATGAATAAAATAAGGATTACAAAAAAGTTTGGTTTTGAAACAGGTCATGCTATATATGGTTATGATGGTAAGTGTAGTAATTTACACGGGCATAGTTATAAACTATACGTAACGGTAATTGGAACACCTATTGATGATTATAACCATGTTAAAAACGGAATGGTGATTGATTTTACAGATTTAAAAAATATTGTAAAATCTGAAATTGAAGATGTTTTTGACCATGCAAGTGTTTTTAATAAAAACACACCGCATATAGAGTTGGCAAAAGAATTAAAAGACAGAGGACATGATGTGATTTTGGTAGATTACCAGCCAACTAGTGAAATGATGCTGATAGATTTTGCTGAAAAAATTAAAAACAGATTGCCTGAAAATATAGCATTACATTCTTTAAAGCTAGAGGAAACAAGTAGCTCTTTTGCAGAATGGTATGCTAGTGATCAATAATTTTTGCATTAGGGATTGAACGATGTGTCTGAGCTCTTTTTAACTACTAAACTTAGTTTGGTGGTTAAAAAAGCGAGTAGTAAAAGCCCGACCCTAAACTTTTTTTAGGGAAATGCCTTGGCTATAAATCGTCTACTTGTTTTCCGTTGTATTGATTCATAGTGTTACCAATACCTGCAGTTCCAAAAGAGATAATTAGTTTGGCAGCTTTGTCTAACAATTCAGGAAAGTAACGTTCTTCATCTTTATCCCATTCTCCTAAAACATAATTTACTTGTTTTCCTTTTCCAAACATTGCGCTAATTCCAAACCGGAATCTAGCGTAGTTTTGGTTGCCTAGTTTTTCATTAATGTCTTTTAGTCCATTATGTCCGCCTGCACTTCCTTTGGCTTTTAGTCTAAAGGTTCCAAAGTCAATGTTTAAATCGTCTGAAATAACTAAGATGTTTTCTTGTGGTATTTTTTCTTTGTCCATCCAGTATTTAACAGATTTCCCGCTTAAATTCATGTAAGTTGATGGTTTTAATAGGATAAAGGTTCTTCCTTTAAATTTAAAAACGGCTACATCACCTAGTTTGTCGGTGTTAAAAGAAACTTGTTGTTGTTTGGCTAGTTCTTCTAAAATTTTAAAACCAATGTTGTGTCTGGTGTTTTCGTAGTCAGATCCTATATTACCAAGTCCTACTATTAAGAATTTTTTCATGGGGTTTTCGTTAGAAATTTGTTTGGGTTGAAACCATTTAGAAAAGAATGTCATCGCAACTTTTTCGCAAATATACAATGTCTTAAGAAAATTTAGTATAAAAAAAGAGCGTTACATTGTAACGCTCTTTTTAATGTTATGTAGTAAAGAATACTATTCTTCTGTTTCTGCAGCAGCTTTAGCAGCATTACGAGACATTCTTACTTGTGCAACAACAGTGTTGTCGTTATGTAAAATTTGGTAAGAATCGTTTCTTAAAGAAGAAACGTATAATTTGTTACCAATTTGTAATTCTGTAACATTTACTTCAACAGAGTCTGGTAAGTTAGCAGGAATTGCTTTTACCTTTAATTTACGTAAGTTGTTACGTAAAGCACCTCCCATAGCAACACCTTTAGATTTTCCTACAACTTTTACAGGAACGCTCATAGAGATTTCTTTATCAGCTTGTAACTGGTAAAAGTCTGCGTGAATAATTTGGTCGTGAATTGGGTGGAATTGAATATCTTGTAAGATAGTTTCAAATTTTTCTCCATTTACTTCAATCGTAGCTGTATATACGTTTGGTGTGTAAACTAAGTTTTTAAATGCTTTTTCTTCTGCTGAAAAGTGTAAAACTTTGTCCCCTCCGTATATAACGCAAGGTACCTGTCCAGCATTACGTAAGGCTTTAGTCGCTGACTTACCTACGCTTTCTCTTTGAGATCCTTTGATTGTAATTGATTTCATAATATATATTAAATGATAAATTTATCCGTTATTGACTTGAAGTTCTGAACTTTATCCATTACCTCTGCGAATAAGGGAGCGCAAGATAATACTTTTATTTTAGAACTCTGTTGTTTTAATGGAATAGTGTCTGAAGTAATTAATTCTGTTAATTTAGAGTTTTCAATTTTGTCGTAAGCATCACCAGATAATATTGGGTGTGTTACAATTGCTCTAACGCTTAAAGCTCCTCTTTCCATCATTAAATCTGCTGCTTTGGTAAGTGTACCAGCAGTATCTGCCATATCATCTACTAATATAACATGCTGTCCGTCTACTTGACCAATTAATTCCATGTGAGAAATTACGTTGGCTTTTGCTCTTTGTTTGTAACAAATAACTACATCGCTATTTAAGTACTTAGCATAAGCATAAGCTCTTTTAGAACCTCCCATGTCTGGAGAAGCAATGGTTAAGTTGCTTAAGTTTAAGCTTTCTATATAAGGTAAGAAAATTGTAGAGCCATATAAGTGGTCTACTGGTTTTTCAAAGAAACCTTGAATTTGTCCAGCATGTAAATCCATAGTCATTACACGAGTGGCACCTGCAGCAGTTAGTAAGTTGGCAACCATTTTAGCTCCAATAGCTACACGAGGTTGATCTTTTCTGTCTTGACGAGCCCAACCAAAATAAGGAATTACTGCGGTTACGTGTTTTGCGGATGCTCTTTTACAAGCATCTAAAATTAATAACAGCTCCATTAAATTGTCTGAGTTTGGAAAAGTAGATCCTATGATAAAGACTCTTCTACCACGAACGGTTTCATTAATAATAGGCTGAAATTCACCGTCACTAAACCTTGAAACAGTTAAATCACCTAATTCAGTACCATAATGTTTAGCGATTGCTTTTGCTAATTCTGTACTTTGCGAACATGCAAAAACTTTTGGAGTTAATTGATTAACAGACATTTGTGTTTGTATTGTTGTGAATGGATTAATTTGTTTGCAAAAGTAGAAATTTTTTTGGTTTACTATGTGTGAATACATTGATATTTTTTTACATTTGCAACCTCCAAGTCTAAATGCCTAGGTGGCGGAATTGGTAGACGCGCTGGATTCAAAATCCAGTTTCTTCGGAAGTGCGGGTTCGATTCCCGCCCTAGGTACAAATTCCAACTCTCATGAGTTGGAATTTTTTTTATGATTTATTTTTAAAACCATACTAGTACATACTAGTTTTTGTTTATATTTGCTAAATGACATTAACTCCAGTAGAAAGAAAGTTAGGTGTGCCTAAATACAAGCAGATTATTGCATCTGTAGAAGAGGCTATTGTAAGTAAAGTGCTTAGAAAAGGAGATAAGCTTCCGTCTATTAGTAAAATTCAGAAAGAAAATAAAGTATCTAGAGATACGGTATTAACTGCTCTTAACGAATTAAAAACTAGAGGAATTATTCAATCTATAGCGGGAAAAGGCTATTATGTTTTAAGTGAGCATGTAGAGGTTGGTAAAAAAGTATTTGTTTTATTTGATGAATTAAATGCTTTTAAAGAAGACTTGTATAATTCTTTATTAAAATATTTAGAGGTTAATACAGAAGTAGATATTTACTTTCATCATTTTAATAATGAGGTGTTTAGTAAGTTGATTTTTGATAGTATTGGAAATTACAGTTCTTATGTAATAATGCCAGCCAACTTAAAAAACACTGAACAAATTATAGAAAAACTTCCTAAAGAAAAGGTTTATATTCTAGATCAAATGCATCCTGAATTAAACATGTATTCAGGAATTTATCAAAATTTTGAAAAAGATATTTATCAAAATTTAGAAAAAGGAGTAGAAAAGATAAAAGAGTATTCTAAAATGATATTGCTTTTTTCTAAAAAAAATCAACCTCAAGGAATGTTAAAAGGATATCGATCTTTTTGTGAAGATTTTGATATTGAATATGAAGTTGTAGATTCTATTGAAAATAGAATTCTATCTAAAGGAGAAGTCTATGTAATTCCTGATGATAGAAACTTAATAAGAATTGTAAAAAAAATAAAAGAACAAGGTTTGATCGTTTCTAAAAATATTGGAATTATATCGTACAACGACACTTTGTTAAAAGAAATTGTAGAAGGAGGAATTACAACCATTTCTACAGATTTTAATGAAATGGGAAAACGTTTAGCACAAATGTTAAACAATAAAGAACAGTTGCGAATAGAAAACCCAAATCATTTAATTATAAGAGAATCACTATAAAACATAAAAAATTGTATACAGTTAATCAATTACAGTCTCAAGGGTTAGACTACGTAGAGCTTGCAAATGCTAGCGCTACAGCAAAAGCTAAAATTTGTTTAAATAGAGGAGGTGCCTTAGAGAGCTTGGTCTTAAAATCGGAAACGATTATAGAAGATTTAAGTCCTTTAGAATATAAAAACACCTATGCTTCGTCTGTTTTATTTCCGTTTGCAAACCGTATTAAAGACGGAAAGTATGCTTATAACAATCAAGAATTTCAATTAGATTGTAATGAAGGAAACTTAAATAACGCACTACATGGGTTAATTTATAACAAAACTTTTTCTGTTGTAAACTCTGATGTTACTGAAAATGGAGCTACCGTTACTTTAAAATATGTAGAAAGAGAAAAGGCTGTTGGATTTCCGTATTTATATACAATTGCTTTAAAGTTTACACTAACAGAAGCAAATTTGGTGTTAGAAATAGAAATAGAAAATAATGATGTATCTAGCTTTCCGTTTACTTTAGGATGGCATCCATATTTTGTGTGTAAAGATCTATCAAAAAGTAGTTTAGAATTTTTAAGTTCTAAAACGGTTGCTTTTGACGATAGAATGATTACTAGTGATGTTGTAGCGGGAAAAGTAGAAATGCCGTTTGAAATTAAAGAGCAGCAATTAGACAATTGTTACGCGTTAGATAGCGGAACTGTTGTTTTTAACACACCTAGTTACAAAATGACTATTGAATCTTCTGCCAAAGAAAATTATTTTCAAATGTACACACCGCCAAGAGCAAATACCATTGCATTAGAGCCTGTAACAGGAATATCAGATAGTTTTAACAACAAATTAGGATTAGAAGAATTGCAAGCAGGAGCATCGCACAGTGTAAACTGGAGTATTGCCATCAACTAAAAAAATAAACCAAAATTAACTTTTGCATAAAAGTTAGCCAATCATTAATATATAAATTCATAAAAAATGGATACTAAATTAATTCAAAAAGTTTCAGAAAGTTTTGCAAAAAGCTTTACCTCAGAACCGGTGCTTATTTATTCTCCGGGACGTATCAATATTATTGGAGAACATACAGATTACAACGCTGGTTTTGTTTTTCCTGCTGCAATTGATAAAGGTATTGTAGCTGCTATTCAAAAAAGTGAAAGTGGACAATCTACAGCGATTGCTATAGATATGGATGAAACGTATCAATTTGATACCAATAACCTAAATACAGAAAACTTATCTAGCTGGCATGCTTATGTAGTAGGTGTGGTTGCAGAAACTCAAAAGAAAGGTAAAACTGTAGGTAATTTTGATATTGTTTTTGGAGGGAATATTCCTGATGGAGCTGGAATGTCATCGTCAGCAGCTTTAGAAAACAGTGTTGTATTTGGAATTAACGAATTGTTTGATTTAGGATTGACTAAATATGAAATGATTTTAATTTCACAAGCAGCAGAACATAATTATGTGGGGGTAAAATGTGGAATTATGGATCAATATGCATCTATGTTCGGGATTGAGAACAGTGCGTTATTATTAGACTGTAGAACGGCTCAAGCAGAACCTTTTACTATTGATTTTGGAGATTATCAATTATTATTATTCAACACCAACGTAAAACATAAATTGTCCGACAGTGCTTATAATGACAGACGTGCAGTTTGTGAAAAAACAGCAGAATTGTTAGGGATTGATGCCTTAAGAGATGCTACCGAAGCAGATCTAGAAAAAGTAAAAGACCAATTGTCTGCAGAAGATTTTCAGAAAGTAGTGTACGTTGTGCAAGAAAACAACAGAGCACAAGCAGCAGCAGTTGCCATGAAGGAAGGAAATTTAGAAGAGTTAGGAAAACTAATTTACGGTTCTCACAACGGATTGCAACATCAATACAAAGTAAGTTGTGTTGAGTTAGACTTTTTAGTAGACTTAGCAAAAGAAAATCCAGATGTTCTTGGTGCAAGAATGATGGGTGGTGGTTTTGGTGGTTGTACCATCAACTTAATTAAAAAGACAGCAGTTGCTGCGTTTAAAGAAACAGCAGTAGCGGCTTATACAAAGCAATTTGGACACGAATGTTCTCCTTACGAGGTAGCGTTGTCTGATGGAACAAACTTAATTTAACAAAGAAAAACATTTAATAAGATGGATAAGAATTTAGAAGATTACTCACACAAGAGGTTTAATATTTTAACAGGAGAATGGGTTTTAGTTTCTCCACACAGATCTAAACGTCCTTGGCAAGGTCAGAACGAAGCGGTTAACAACGAAAAAAGACCTTCGTACGATGAGTCTTGTTATTTATGTGCTACGAATACAAGAATTAGTGGAGATGTAAATCCAGACTACAAAGGGACATACGTTTTTACCAATGATTTTGCCGCTTTACAAAGTGACTCTCCTTCTTTTGAAGTAAACGATGGTTTGTTACAAGCACAAAGTGAAACGGGTATTTGTAAAGTAATTTGTTTTAGTCCAGATCACTCTAAGAGTTTAGCCGATATGGATGTTCCTGGAATTACAGAAGTAGTAACAACTTGGCAAAGAGAGTACAAAGAAATTGGTTCTAAAGAGGCAATTAATTATGTGCAAATTTTTGAAAACAAAGGAGCTGTAATGGGATGTAGTAACCCACATCCACACGGACAAATTTGGTCTCAGTCTAGTTTACCAAATGAAGTATTTAAAAAAGACAATACTCAAAAAGCATACTTTGCTGATAAAAAGTCTAGTTTGTTAGGTGATTATTTATCGCAAGAATTAAATGGAGATAGAGATAGAATTATTTATGAAAATGATGCATTTGTAGTGTTGATTCCCTTTTGGGCAGTTTGGCCATTTGAGGCAATGATTGCTCCAAAGAGACATTTAAATTCTATTTTGGATATGACAGAAGAAGAAGCAACGTTATATGCAGAGGCTATTTCTGTGTTAACAAAAGCATACGATGCTTTATTTAATACATCTTTCCCATATTCTAGTGGTATTCACCAAGCTCCAACAGATGGTCAAGACAATTCTCACTGGCACTGGCACATGAGTTTTTATCCACCATTGTTAAGAAGCGCAACTGTTAAGAAATTTATGGTTGGTTACGAAATGTTTGGGACACCACAACGTGATATTACAGCAGAAGGTGCTGCACAAAGATTAAGAGATTTACTATAGTAAATAGCTAAAATTTAATAAAAGAGGTTGCACTATGTGTAGCCTCTTTTTTGTTTTTTAGAACTAGATATTCTCTAGACTATGACTCTGTTGTGTAGAATTCAACATATGTCATTATAAGTAAACTTGTTTTACTCTAATTTTAGCTTGCACAAAAAACTAGAGAATTATGTTTAAAATTAAATTGTTACAAAGAGCATCAGTAATGTTGTTTTCTTTATTTATAATGGCAGGTAGTTGCGGAAGTGATTCTGTAGATTTTGTACCTCCAGTAGATTCAGAAGAGGTAATAGAAGACGAATCAATAGAAGAAGAGGAGCCAAAAGAAGAAGCTACTAACGTAATTGATGTGACCAAGGCAGATGCTAAATATCCAACATTTGTGTCTTTTAACAATACTACTCCAGAAGGAATGGAGTGGGAAAAAGTAGATGCATTGTCTGATGAATTTGATTATTGGAACACCAACAAGTGGACCAAAACAAATTGGAATTATGGAGGAACTCCTGTAAATATGTTAAATAGTAATTCTGGAGTTACCGATGGTAAACTATGGATCAAAGCAACGTTAGATACTAAAAGTGAAGATCAGTGGTTTAAAACTTCTAGAGTACGATCTAAAACTTCTATTAAATTTCCTATGTATACGGAGTGTAGTATAAAAACAGCTCATATATCAGCATTTAATACTTTTTGGCTAAACAATGGAAATAGTGAAAACAGAGATGAAATTGATATTATAGAAAACAATTCTAAACCCACTTTAGAACCAACAAATAGTTTTGCATTGGATGAGTATCCTTGGCAAATGAATTCTCAATACTTTATTGTAAAAGATGGGGTTACAGAAAGAGCAAAAGGAAACTCTAGTAATAAAAATTTATCAGAAGGAAACACGTTAAAAGGTGTTGCTTGGAACGAAGCTTACCATGTAGTGGGGGCTTGGTGGAAGGATGCTTACAACGTACAATTTTATTTAGATGGAGAACCATCAGGTAAAATAACCACCAAACAACCCTTTACTATAGAACAGTTTTTAATTTGGGATTTATGGACTCAAGATTCTAATTGGGTAGGAGGGTTGCCTCAGAAAGAAGAATTGTTAGACGATGCCATTAACACTATGCGTGTAGATTGGGTAAGAACTTGGAAGTTGAAAGAGAAATAAATAGAGCTAAAATTTTAGGATAAAAAAAGCAGTAACTCATCAGTTACTGCTTTTTTGTATTTGTAATGTTTTTTACAAAAGCACATTTTCTTTTATTTCTTCGACCACTTCAGGATTTAATAGCGTTGAAATATCACCTAAGTTTTCTGCATCGTTAGAAGCAATTTTTCTTAGAATACGTCTCATAATTTTTCCAGAACGTGTTTTGGGTAATCCGCTTACAAACTGAATTTTATCCAACTTAGCAATGGCACCAATGGTTTTGGTAATTAGTGTATTAATTTCTTTGCGTAAAACATCTTCATCTGTAGTAACATCATTGTATTTGGTTACATAAGCATACAAGGCATTTCCTTTAATATCATGCGGAAATCCTACAATGGCACATTCCACAATATCTTCATGTTCATTAATTACGTTTTCTATTGGAGCCGTTCCTAAATTATGTCCAGATACAATAATTACATCATCCATACGTCCCGTAATTCTGTAATTCCCCATGGCATCTCGGTATGCCCCATCACCAGAAAAATAATATCCAGGAAAAGCAGAAAAATAGGTTTCCTTATAACGCTGATGATTTCCGTAAATAGTACGTGCCATACTTGGCCAAGCTCCTTTAATAGCTAAACTTCCTTCGGCAGGAGAATCGGTAACTTCTTTTCCGTTTTCATCTAGCAGAATAGGTTGTACTCCAGGCAAAGGTTGTGTCGCAAAAGTAGGTCGTAAAGGAGTAATCCCTGCCATGGCAGATATCATAATTGCTCCCGTTTCTGTTTGCCACCAAGTATCTACAATAGGACAGGTTCCTTTTCCAATATTGTCATTGTACCAATGCCAAGCCTCTTCGTTAATAGGTTCTCCTACAGATCCCAATACTTTTAAACTGTTCAACTTGTGCTTTTCTATCAAATGCAAAGGTTGTTTGGCCAAGGCTCTAATAGCTGTTGGAGCTGTGTAAAAGTGAGTTACCTTTAACTTGTCTACAATTTCCCAAAAACGTCCGTAATCTGGGTAAGAGGGAACACCTTCAAACATCACCGTAGTTGCTCCGCTAGCTAAAGGTCCATAAATAATGTAAGAATGACCCGTAATCCAACCAATGTCTGCTGTACACCAATACACATCGTCTTTTTTAGCTTGAAATACATTTTGGAATGTATAGGTGCTTCCCACCATATAACCACCGCAAGTGTGAACCATTCCTTTAGGAGTTCCTGTAGAGCCAGAAGTATATAAAATAAACAACATATCTTCGCTGTCCATATCTACAGCCGGACAATAATCGTCTTCTATTTGTTGCAATTCATCAAACCAAAACGTATCTCTACCTTCTTTCATTTCGGTAGGTTCTACGGTTCTTCTGTATACAATTACGCTTTCTATACCAGGAGTGTTTTCTAGTGCCTCATCACAAACCGCTTTTAGGTTGATGGGTTTGGTTCCTCTATACACTTCATTAGCGGTAATTAGCAACTTGCATTCAGAATCGTTAATTCTACTAGCCAATGCAGATGCAGAAAATCCTGCAAACACAATAGAGTGTACCGCTCCAATTCTAGCACAAGCCAACATGGCAATGGCTAGTTCTGGGATCATAGGCATGTACAAACAAACTCTATCTCCTTTAGAAATTCCTTTGTTTTTTAACACATTGGCAAACGCAGATACTTTGTGATACAATTGCTTGTAAGTAATGTATCTAGATTCTTCTTTGGGATTGTTAGGTTCCCAAATAATAGCCGTTTTGTTTCCGTTTTTTTCCAAATGACGATCTAAACAGTTTTCTGTAATATTTAGTTTTCCTCCAATAAACCATTTTACGTCGGGTTTGCTAAAATCAGCCTCAACAACTTTGTCCCATTTTTTTCTCCACGTAAATTCTTTGGCAATATTTGCCCAAAAAACTTCAGGGTTTTTAATACTTTCTTTATAGTCGTCTTTGTATTGTTTGTATGATTTTATTTTCATGGTAAACGGTGTTTTTGCGGACATCAATTTAGGAGAATCTTAATCAAAATCAAAAAAGAATTTAAGAATGATATGTTTTTCTGTAAAACAATGATTTTATGATAATGACTAGGATGGTTTAAGACGATAAAATAATGTAGTGTTAAACTCGGATTTAGAGACTACCATCCAATTAGATATCAAGGCAGATTACCGAAAAGGTTTTCATTGTTTAATAGTCATTTAACCTCGTTATATAAGTTCATCTACTTATATTTGTAGATAGAATTAAAATTCAACTAAAATGAACAAAAAAGTAATCTTAATGATCCTTGATGGATGGGGTGTAACTCAAGATCCAAAAGTATCTGCAGTTTTTAATGCAAACACATCATACATCGATTCTTTATACAACAAATATCCAAACGCAACTTTACGTACCGATGGTGAGTATGTTGGTTTGCCAGATGGACAAATGGGGAATTCTGAAGTAGGACATATGAATTTAGGAGCTGGTAGAATTGTATACCAAAACCTAACTAAGATTAACATGGCGGTTAGAGACAAAACGTTAGGTCAAGAAAAAGTTTTAGTTGATACTTATAAATACGCAAAAGAAAACAATAAAAAAGTTCACTTGTTGGGATTGGTTTCTAACGGTGGAATTCACGCACACATAGACCATATTAAAGGGTTGTTAGATGTTGCTAAAGAAAATGAAGTAGAAAACTTGTTTTTACATGCGTTTACCGATGGTAGAGACACAGATCCTAAATCTGGAGCTCATTTTATCAACGAGATTGAGGAGTATATGGCAGCTACTACTGGAGAGTTAGCTTCTATGACAGGTCGTTACTATGCAATGGATAGAGATAACCGTTGGGAACGTGTAAAATTAGCGTACGATGCTGTGGTAAAAGCAGAAGGGACACCTTCTACAGATGCGGTAGCAACGTTAAAAGAAAATTATGCGAACGATGTTACTGATGAGTTTATCAAGCCAGTAATTATGACCAATGCAGATGGAATTCCTAAAGCAAAAATTGAAGAAGGAGATGTAGTACTTTTCTTTAACTATAGAACGGATAGAGGAAGAGAGTTGACAAATATGTTGTCTCAAAACGATTTTCCTGAATACGATACTAAAAAATTAGACTTGTATTACACAACTATTACTTTATACGACGAAACGTTTAAGGGAATCAACGTGATTTACAACAACGATAATATTAAAAATACCATTGGAGAAGTTTTATCTAAAGCAGGTAAAAAACAAATTCGTATTGCAGAAACAGAAAAATATCCTCACGTAACTTTCTTCTTTTCTGGTGGACAAGAAGAACCTTTTGAGGGAGAATCTAGAATTTTACGTAATTCACCAAAAGTAGCTACCTACGATTTGCAACCAGAAATGAGTGCATTTGAGTTAAAAGATGCTTTGTGTGAAGACTTAAAGAAAGGAGAAGCAGACTTTGTGTGTTTAAACTTTGCGAATGGAGACATGGTTGGGCATACCGGAATGATGGATGCTGCCATAAAAGCTTGTGAGGCTGTAGATGCTTGTGCTAAAGAAGTAATTGAAACTGGTTTAGAAAACGGATATTCTACCTTAGTAATAGCAGATCACGGTAACTGTGAGGTAATGATGAATCCTGATGGATCTCCAAACACAGCACATACCACCAATCCAGTTCCTATGATTTTAGTTGACAAAGATCTTAAAGAAATTAAAGATGGTGTGTTAGGTGATGTTGCTCCAACCATCTTAAAAATGATTGGTGTAGCACAACCAGAAGATATGACAAGATTTCCTTTGGTGTAATTAAAGATTATAGAATAACACAAAAAACCGTTACTAATATTAGTGACGGTTTTTTTGTGTTATAAACTTAATAATTAGAGGTAATCAGTTTAACAAGAAGTTTTTATATTTTAGATGAAATTGCTTTGAATGAATTCTTCTATTGAAAACGGTATTAATTTTTTTTTAGTTCTTGGAGCTTTTCAAGGACTGATATTTTGTGTTGTTATTTTATTTTCAAACGCGAAACAACAGAAAAGTTTGCGGTATTTACTTCTTTTTGTTTTGATGATTTCTTTAAGTAATATTCAGACTTGGGGTGTAAAGCCATTGTTAAAAGAGTATGGATTTATACATTATTTTTATTATCCGTGGCACTTTTTAATAGGAGTCTACTTTTATGATTTTTTGACTCATTATTTAGAAATACGGAATGCTAAGAGTTGGTTTTCCAAAAGTATCTATTTAGTGTTTTTAATGGTAATTGGTGTTCGGATCTATGTTTATCACCAATATCAGTCTGAACAAGTAGAAAGCTTAGCTTGGATTTTTAAAAAATATACTGTTTATGAGGAGTTGTTAAGTTTGATGTTTTCGTGTACGGGTTTTGTGTACGCTTTTTACGTATTTGTTAGCCAACATAAAGCTTATCAAAAGGTATTGGTTTATGATGATTTGGGTTGGTTAAAAAAAATTCTAACATTAGGAGTCATAAATTATGTGTTGTGGGCGATTGCGTTAGTGATAACTTTATTCAATAATTATGAGTTTAAGCATGCGTACCATCCATTAAAACTTGTAACCACTGTATTGATTTATTGGCTGGGCTACGAAGGATATAGTCAAATAAAATTGGTGCGAGAACGAAAACAAATTCGAAACATTCGTTCCAGATCTATAGAGGTTTCAAAATCAATGGATAAATACCAGAGGGTTGCGCAAAAGGATGTAGATAAGTTCTATACGGTAGAGAAATATGTTCTTGAAAAAAAAAGTTTTACAGATGCAAACCTCTCTTTAGAAAGTTTAGCAAAAGAGTTAAGTATGGGGACTTCTACCTTATCTCAGCTAATTAACAAATGTGCTGAAAAATCTTTTTCAGACTATGTCAATGATTTAAGAGTTCAAGAGGTTAAAAAAATGCTACTAGATCCTCTATATCAAAATTATACTGTTTTGGCTATTGGTCTAGAAGCGGGGTTTAATTCCAAATCTACCTTTTACGCAACCTTTAAAAAGCGAGTGGGGTGTACTCCTGTTGCCTATCAAAAAAATAAAACATAATACTCGTATGTAAAAATCTTATTTTCAATATTTTAAAAGAAATAGGACTCTAAAATAATATGCTTTTTGTTTTAGAGTATTAATAGTGATAAGGTTTTGTAGGTAAATAAGTCCGGAATTCTTTGGTTTGGAGATATTGGGACATTCATACATAGCAAAACCTATAAGTTTGGAGTAAAGTTAAAATCTTTGTACTTATGAAAAGAATTGTGTTTTTTATGGTTTTTTCCACTCAATTAATTTTTTCTCAAGAGATAAAGCTTAAAAACAACTTAGGAGTTGGGTATTTACCTAAAGAAACAGCAAGCTTCTATTTAGACGGAAATTTATATTGGCTAAAGGGGAATCAAGGAATTGCTTTAGGATTTTCTTTTATTACTTACAAAGACCACAATACTCCTATAGATTACAAATCAATGAACTTTTTAGATAGCAATAAACATCCTAATGACTATTTGTATCCAATAACACTTAGTTACGTAAAACAGATAGAAACTTTTGGAAAGAATCAAAAAATAATGCTGTCTTTAGGGGGGCGATGCTGTATTCTGTGAAACAAAAATTTAGAAAAGTAAGTTCAGGTTGTCAAGGTTGGGTTCTTGTTTTTTGTAGAACGGGTTATGATTATAAACCCACAAAAAATATATTTTTAGGTTTAAATGCTAATGTGTCATATTTGATGGCAATATCCAAAATTTCTGAAATTGGAGTCAAAGTAAAAATGAATTATAACGGAATAAACCCTTTTCTTGGGATTGGACTAACAATTAATGTTTGGTAATTTTAAATATTTAATATGAAAACAAGAAAAATTTTAAACGGATTGATAGGAGTATTCTTACTAGCAGCATGTGCCTGCACCAAAGATACTATAGACGAAAAACTACCACTCATAACCACCACAGGAGCCAATACTTTTGGTTGTTATATAGATGGATAGTTATTGGTGCCGAAGGATAATCTAGCTTCTTGGACTCCAGGAACTAGTCTTATTAGCGGAATTCAAATATATCATACATTAGAAAAGGGTGAAGTAGAAGATAGTTTAACAATTAGTGCAGGAAATTTTAGCGATGATGGAGGTGATAGTATCTATATAAAATGGAAAAGAAAGATGTATACAGTTTAAGAAAAGGTAACATTCCAAGGGGGAATTTTTCGGAGTTTAATTTTAGCCATGCTACAATAAGAAAGAGAGATGAAAAGAGTAAAGTTTATTTTTCGTTTGAAAATTCAGGCTCAGTAAAAATTACCAAATACGATTTCGAGAAAAGAATTTATTCAGGAACTTTTTCTTTTAAGGCCGTAAATAGAGATGACCCCAATGATATTATTGAAATTAATGATGGAAGATTTGATATAGACGTAGATAAACTAAGTCAAGAATTTAAAGACAAAACAACTTTTTAATAAAAACAAAATAATATGAAAACAAGAAAATTTTTAAACGGATTGATAGGAATATTCTTATTAGCGGCATGTGCCTGTACCAAAGATATTATAAACGAAAAATTACCACCCATAACCACCACAGGGGCCAACACTTTTGGTTGTTATATAGATGGAGAGTTACTGGTGCCGAAGGACAATCTAGCTTCTTGGACTCCAGGAACTAGTCCTGTTAGCGGAATAGAATTATTACATAACTCTTTAGAGGGAGATAGTAAAGGTAATCTAACTTTAATAGGAGGAAACTATAAAGATAGTGGAGGTGATGAAATATATATATATATATATAATATGAATGAGAAAGGAGTTTATCTTTTTGAAGAGGGGTGTATTCCAAGAGGTGATTTTTCTGAACTGGAGGTTCATCATGCAGTTATAAGAAAAATGGGAGAAAAAAATAAAATATATCTGACATATAGAGATTCAGGTTCGATAACAATCATTAAATATGATCCTGAGAAAAGAATTTATTCTGGTACATTTTCTTTTAAAGCCGTAAATAGAGATGACTCAAATGATATAATTGAAATTACCGAAGGAAGATTCGATATCGATGTAATTCGATTGAGAAAAGAGTTTAAAGACAAAACAACTTTTTAATTAAAACCTCATTAACAAAAAACAATTAATACATACTAAAAAAAAATCTTTTAGGTAAAGCAGTATAATATACTGCTTTACTAGGGAAACTTATGTCAATTTTTAAACTAAAATAAGATGAAAAAGACCTACATTATTTTTACAATCCTCGTTTGCTTGTTTGTATATAAGACACAAGCTCAAGAAGAGAATGATTACACCGCTCAAATGGATGGAATGTTCCAGTATTTAGATAAAACAGCTATAGACACGGATATTCTAATTGATAGAGTTTTTCCTGCTGCTAATATACAAGAGTTTAATCAAGGAGTTAGAATAGATACTTCTTCTTATAGACATTACAAACAAGCATGGTCAGAATTGTATAGAGCTTCGTATCATCACGATTTTGTGGGTTTAGAAACTTTAAAAACAGGTTTGTATCATAAAAATTACGATCAACATATAGTACCCATAGGGTTTATAAATACCGAATTTCATCGGACAGATTTTGGAACCACAGAAGCCAATGCCAAAGTTGCTTTTGATGAAAACGAAGAGGTTTTTAGAAACATAGCAGGACTCAACCCTTTTGTTAAAAAACAAACTACTATTGTATCCCCTTTGGTACACAAGGTAGTTGGGAGTAGTTTTTCTTTTAAAATGGAGGAAGCTTGTAGTTTGTACCAACAAGGAAAACGAATTAAAAAGCTTTTGTTAACTACTAATGGAGCTAATTTTACGTTAATAGACAATTTTATTGCGAGCACACAGTATTTTAATACTACTTATTCCGAATCTGGGATTGAGTGTTTAAAATTTACCATTACATTTTCTGATGACACCAGTAAAATTACCTATGCAGTACTTAGTGTAGAGAAGTTATCAACAGCAGGGGAAAGAGCAGATACGGTTGCAGGTAGTTTAGATTTAGAAACCGAAGAGATTCCTATTTGGGCAAATCATGGTGAAGAGGACAATGTATTGGATGGAGATTTATTGTATCAAGGTTATGATGAAAGTAGACCCTACGAAGGAAAAAATGAATACAAAATTTATTACGATCTGATTCATAAAGACAAGATCTTAAACAAACCGATGATTATTATTGATGGTTATGATGCCGCTGATTCCAGGAAAATATCTGTGGAAGTAGATGGTAGAGATGGTTTGGAAAAAAGCTTGTATGAACAAATGAGCTACGATCCAGATAATAATCCAGAGACAGATAATACTGTTGATATGGTCCAAAAATACAGAGAACAAGGTTATGATGTTATTTTGGTAAATCATCCAAGGTACAAAAGAAGAGAAGATGGAGTAGAGGTAGTCGCGGGTAGCGACTATTTGCAAAGAAATGCTTTTACGTTTATTGCTTTGTTACGAAGATTAAAAAAGAGAATGCAACCAGAAGATAAATTTACCATTATAGGGCCAAGTATGGGAGGTTTGGTGTCTCGTTATGCGTTGGCTTATATGGAGAAAAAACTAGCAGAAACAGGAGATACAGAAAAATGGGATCATAAAACAGCACTATGGGTAAGTTTTGATAGTCCACACCAAGGAGCTAATATACCTATTGGAGTACAAAAAGGAATTCAATATTTTGCTAACGATTTGGGGGTTGAAACTGCAAAAGAATTTATTACGGAACAACTGGACAAACCTTTCCCAAAACAGTTATTGGTAAATCATTATACCAACAATAGTTCTTATGTAAGAGGAGCCGTTGGTTTTAGAACAAGGTTTCAAAATGAACTAGATGCATTAGGTTTTCCAAAAGCAGAAGGTTTAAGAAGGGTAGCCTTAATCAACGGTAGTGTAAAAGGAAGCTTAAATGGAGTTTCTAAAGCTAAATATCTAGGAATAGAGGATGATTTAACACATCTTTCGAGTTTAGATTTTTTTATTGGTCCTTTAGGTAGTTTTTTAACAAATATTGTTGCAGATAAAATGAAAGCTAATTTTTTTCATGTTACTAATGAAAAAACAGGAATATCAGAATCGTTAATATTTGAAGGAGGGATTAGAGGTAAATTTTTATGGTGGAAATGGTGGACTAATAGAGTAACTTATAAATCTAGACCGTCAAGAAAAGGGAGTTATGATGTTGCTCCAGGAGGGTATTTCAATGCGCAAGTAGTACTAGCAAATGAATCTAATACGCCCAATTCTGGTTTTGAGAAAAAATCGTTGTCCTATGTATTTCATAGTTTAAGTAAATATGTGATTGATCCGACCCATTGTTTTATTCCCTCTAAAAGTGCTTTAGCATACCAAAAGAGTGAAGTTTTGGATGAAGATATAAGTGGAGAAGACCTTGCTTGTGCTGGTAAAATACCTTTTGATGCTTACTATGCACCTAGTGATAATGAGCAACATGTTTCTTTAAATGAAGAAAATGTAAATTGGTTAACGGAACAATTAACTTTTGATGATATAGCTCAAAATGATAATGTTTATAATCAATTAGAAGCAGAAGAGGAACTTTACGAAATAACAGGGCCAGAATATTTTATAGGGGAGGCTACTTATAACTTTGGAAATTGTTTTGAGGCATCAGAAATAGAGTGGGAGGCTTCAAGTAATTTGAGTATTGTAAATTCAAACTCTAGAAGTATTACAGTAGTTACTAATATTAATCCTTTTGAAAGAAGCGAAGGGTATATTAGAGCTAAGTTTAGAAATCTAGTCTTTGAGAAAAGAATAATAATTAGAAAAAGGTTAATGCCGAATGTTATTGTAGATTATCACAATAATAAAATAAATGTAACTATACGGGAATTAAAAGAAAATGGAATGTATGAGCCTATCAGTAATGAGACTCTGGCGTATTACAATTCAAGTTCAGGTCATATAAATATTTTTAGCTATAATGGTAACATGGTTGCTAGTCAACCATGGGGAGCAGGAAGAGAAAATATAATTTATATGCCATACAGCGCAAAAAATGAATATATGTATGTTGCTTATATAGAATTATATGATTTTACTGTTGTTTCATTTATTTATGCACCGTATTAGTCTAAGAAGGTGAGTAAACACAAAAAAGCTCAACTTAGAAATAAGTTGAGCTTTTTTGTGTTTAAAATTATCTTAATTAATTCTAAAATAGCACATTCGGTCAGATACTAATGCATCTAGAATTTCTTTTTTTAATTTTATTATAAATAGTTATTAGCTAATATATATGAAAGCAAAAAAGCCAGACAATGTTGTTTTTAATACTGAAAATCAAACGTACGATGCTGCTTTAAAACCTTATGCAACCAATGTGGGAGCTCCTGTTATTACGCCCAATGATACTGTTGCTTGGAAAAATAAAAGTATTCATAAAGTAAATCAAAAAATGAAAACAAGGTATCTAGAAATTAAAGAGGAGTATGATAAAATGATGAAGGAGTATGAGTACAATCATTTAATTTTTACTGCAAAATTTAATTTTGAACCTATTGTAGGAGAAGCGTATCACTTGTATGAAAGAGACAATGGAGACACGTTTTTATCTATGATAGCTCCCAATCAATGTTCTTTTAGTTCTTTAGGAAGTTTTTATTTGAGTGCAGATTTGGTTTGGCAAAAAAAAGAATAGAGTCATGAAAGAAATACAAAAAATTACAGAAAGAGCTTTGGATAGAATTGTAGAAATGGCTTGGGAAGATAGAACTCCTTTTGAAGCTATTTTATTTCAGTTTGGATTGCAAGAAAAAGAGGTGATTAAATTGATGAGATCAACATTAAAAGAAAACAGTTTTAAGCGTTGGAGAAAAAGAGTGCATAGCGGTGTTAGTCAAAAACATTTAAAAAAGAGAAGTTCTGAAATTACAAGATTTAAATGTACAAGGCAAAGAGCTATTACAGGAAACAAAATTAGCAAGCGTTGATAAAAGGAATATTAGAAAAACTGTATAAGATTTGAGTAGGAAATCTATTAATATTGTTTGGTTAAAACGTGACTTACGTTTGCAAGATCATGCATCTTTGTACAAAGCGGAACAAAGTAAATTGCCTTATATTATTGTTTTTTTATTTGAACCTTTACTCATTCAATATCCAGATACTAGTCTTAGGCATTTGCAATTTGCGTATTATTCTATAGCATCACTTAACAAGAGATTAGCACTCTTTGATAGAAAAGTAGATTTCTTTTATGGAGAAGCTATAGAAGTATTTCAGTTTTTAAACACACAGTACAAAATTGAACATCTATTTAGTTACCAAGAAAGTGGTATTCAAAAAACATGGATGCGAGACAAAGCCATTGTAGATTTTTGCAAATTAAATAGAATTGTGTGGCAAGAATTTCAAAAGGATGGAGTTATCCGTGGTATTAAGAATAGGGATAACTGGAATAGGTTGTGGCATCAAAAAATGCATCAACCTATTCTTGAAAATACATACACAAAAGGAGTAATTACAATTCCAAATCATCATTTTAACTTATCTATAAAACTAGCAAATCAATTAAAAGAATACCGAAAGCAATACCAACCTGCAAGAGAAGAAAATGCTTGGCGGTATTTACAATCTTTTGTAAATAAAAGAGGTTTTAACTATCAAAAACATATTTCCAAACCTACAGAGAGCAGAATGTCTTGCAGTAGACTATCTCCGTTTTTAGCTTGGGGAAATATAAGTATCAAACAAGTTTTTCAATATGTAGGAACACATCCTAATGGCACTAAGAATAGCAACACTTTTTCGGCAATGCTTACCAGGTTGCATTGGCATTGTCATTTTATACAAAAGTTTGAGGGAGCTTGTAACTACGAAACAATGTGTGTAAACAAAGGATATGAATCTTTGTTATACACCAAGAATGAAACCTATATAAAAGCATGGCGAACAGGGACTACAGGGTATCCTATTGTTGATGCTTGTATGAGAGCAGTGGAACAAACAGGGTGGATTAATTTTAGAATGCGTGCCATGGTTGTCTCTTTTTTGGTGTTTAATTTAGATCAAGATTGGAGAGAGGGAGTCTACCATTTGGCCAAACAGTTTTTAGATTACGAACCTGGAATTCATTATCCACAGTTTCAAATGCAAGCGGGTACAACAGGTATTAATACGGTTAGACTTTACAATCCTATTAAAAATTCTGAGGAACATGATCCAGCAGGAAAGTTTATAAAAAAATGGGTGCCAGAATTAAAAAATATTCCTGAAGCTTACATTCACGAACCTTGGAAAATGTCTGTTATGGAACAAACTTTTTGTGAAGTACATATTGGGAAAGAATATCCTTTGCCAATAGTTTATTTAAAGGAAAGTTCTAATGCAGCTAGGGATAAAATTTGGAGTCACAAAAAACATCCTAGTGTAGTAAAAGAGAAAAACAGGTTGTTAAGGATGCATGTAAATAGACGTTAATTTTTGTATGAAAAGGATGCCTTCTTTCAAAAACACTCTTTTAGAGATCTTGAGAAAGGGGAATTTAAAGTTGGTTAATAACAATCCGTTAAAATTTGTCCGTTGTTTTTATAAGTTTCAAAAGATGGTAAATGGTGTTTTATACAAATTTTTTCTAACTGAATAAAAACGGCATCACGCATGTTTAAAGATCCACAAAGCATAAAATAACCTCCGTTTTTTAAGTTGTTAGCAATGGTGTTTTCATCTCTAGCCAATAGGTTTTGAACGTAATTGTATTCCGTAACTTCTTTAGAAAAAGCAATATTGCATTGTTGTAAAGTTCCTTTTTGCTGAGCCTTTAAAATACTTGTTTTATACAATTCAAAAGAGGTGTGAGTTCTAGTTCCCCAATACAAACTAAGGTTTGCTTTTGTTGGTTGATGTACCATTCCTAAAAAAGGAGCAATTCCTGTTCCGTTAGCAATTAACGTGACGGTTTTGTTGGTTTTAGGCAAATGGAATTCTTTGTTTTGCTGAATGGTTCCATTAAATTTTGCTCCAGTTTCTAGCTGATGCAAGTAGTTAGAACAAACTCCGTGTGTATGTTTTTTAATACTTAGCAATAGATCACCTTTTGCATTTTTTCCAATAGAATACAGTCTTTCAGAAGATTCGTTGGGAGGAATAATTCCTAGCAAATCACCCGGTAAAAAACGCTTTCTTTTTTGCAAAGCCAAAGTCAACGTAAAAGTTTCATCATAGTTGTCTTTTACCACTTCTTTGTCAATAACTGTAAAGGTGGTTTCTTTTGTTTTTTTAGCTGTTAATTCGGTCGGTAAATCCAATTGAATTCCTAAAGATTGAGACCAGTTTGTAGCCCAGTTTTTAAATTGTTTGTAATTCTGATTGTGAATTAACAAGGGTGCTTCTGCAGGAACATTTATTTGTTGATGTGCTGAGGTTTGTTTAAAAATAGTTTTAGCAAACTCACAGAATTTAGGATAAGAAAAAGATCCAAAACCAATTACATGACAATCAAGAGAATGGTCTATTTGGGTTTGTTGCAATTTGTCTAAAAACAAATGTGCATTGCTAGGCGGTTCTCCTTGTCCGTAGGTGGCAGTTAATACAATTAACTGCTCTATGTTTGGGTAGTTTTGATAATTGTTTAAATCATCTAAAAACACTTTTTGATTCGCTTTTAATAAAGACAGTAACAGCGTTTTGGCCAATCTTTTGGTGCTTCCATTTTCGGAACCTATCAAAATAACAATGTTTGCTTGGTTGGCAGTAAATTTGTTCTTTATTTTAGAACGCAATCTTTGTATTGAAATAACGGTTCCTGAGTACATAAAATATAGAATTGCCAAAGAACTGATTAGTAAAACAAGTGACCAAAGAATACTTCCTGTTCCGGTGTGTAGGTTAAAACTTAAAACCGACATAATTTGTATAAAAGGAAAAACAGTAGTTCTTACAATAGCTCCTGTTTTTTGATGAATTTGTACTTCTTTATCATGTAATGTTAAGGTAAAATAATCTTCTGCATCCGTAGAAAAAGGAAATTCTAATTTCTGAACATCTTTAAGTGTGGTGTTTTTAAAAATAGGAAACTCGGCAAACGGAATTTGGTTTTTTAAGGTGTTTTCATTCACGATTTCAGTATTATTTTTAGGCAACAAAGAAAATCTGTCCATAGACAAATAGGTTCCCGTAAAAGCAATAATGATGATAGGAATTAACAACAATCTACCCAAAGCAACGTGGTTGTATTGTATAGATTTATCGTTGATAATTTTAGAGAAAAATAGAATAAAACCTCCTTGTCTTTTAATGGCTAATAGCAAACCTGTGATGGCTATTAAACACAATAAAAAGGAAGTGATTCCTACAAAAAACCTTCCTGGAGTTTTTAAAAATAAAGAGCGATGAAAATCGGTAATAAACTCAAAAAAAGCATTGGGTTTAGGGATGTTGGCCAATTTAGCTCCATTGGTAGGATTGATGTAAAACTGTCCATCCAATTCCGATTCCATGCTAAAAACACTGGCTTTTACAAAATAGTTTTTGTCTACCTCTAGATCTAAAACTTCTTCATATTTGGTTTTTAAACTGTCTACCAAGTCTGCCAATACTACATTTTCTGTCTGCTCAACTTTAAAAGGTTGCAGTTTGTTCTGTATAGGTTTAAAGGCCAAAATAGCCCCCGTAATGGCAGCTAATAGTAAAAATAAAGAAGAAGATACAGTCAAGTAAAAATGACTGTACCTCCATATTTTGTGAAGCATGTGCTAAATTAGTTAGGGATAATTCTTACGTAACGAATGTATCCTGTTCCTTCGTATTTGTTTTTAAGATTTTTAGTGTTTAATATAACCTCTAAATCTTTTAAATGATGATCTTGGTGTTCTACAGCAGTTTCAAATCTTAATTTGTTCCCGTTGTTTACATCACTTTTAGCAACATTTAGTACAAAAATAGAACGCTCTCCACCAGCAATTGTTGCTCCGGTAATAGCATCTGTTTCTGGTTGTTTTGCTTTTTCAAAAAACGACCACCATTTTGGTAAATCTGGGTACCATTTTTCGTCATCACCTAAAATTTGTAGGGTTTTAATGTAGTTGTCATCCTTATCAACTATAGAGACAATCACATAAGCACCTTCCCCTTCATAATTTTTTAGCTGAACCATACACTTATATTTTTCTGTAGGTTCTGCATTTTGCAAAGTAGTAAATGCCATTAACGATAGGCAAATTACTAAGAATGTATATTTAAAAAGTTTCATAAAATTTTAAATTAAATTATTTTAAAAAGGCAATGTCAGCATTTTTCAGCAATTCGTTTTCTTTTGCCAAATCGTATACACTTTCGTCAAAATCTGTTTTTATAGATTTATCAGCACCTTTGTGTAGTAACATTTGTAACATTTTAACATCTTTTGCTTTCATAGCTGCAATGTGTAAAGGTGTTAAACCATCACTGTTTTTTTGGTTGATATCGATTCCTAATTCCATTGCTTTCTGAATTAGTTTTCTTTCCCCTTTTTCTATAGCAACGTGTAACAATGTTGTGTTTTTAGAAGCGTTTTTAGAAGAAACCTTTGCACTTTCTAAAGCCGTAGCAAAAGCATCAAATCCTTTAGCGCTTCTTCTGTTGTAAGCATTAAATAGGTGATAGAATAAGTTATTTCCATCAGCATCTACAACATTTACATTTGCTCCTTTTTCTTTTAAAGTATTAAAAAGAGCTACGTTTACGCGTTGTGTAGCAAGGGTAATAGCTGTAAAACCTTCTTTGTTTTTGTGGTTGATGTCTTTTATATTAGGTAATAATTGTTGTACCACGACTTTATTATTTCCTTGTACTGCATTTAAAAATGGAGTGTTTCCGTTTTCATCTTTTTGGTCTGGGTTAACTCCTTTTTTGATGAAATACGTTACCACAGCAGCATCTTTAGTACCTCTAGCGATGTAATGCAATGCGTTTTGTCCTTTTTTATTCACTAAGGTGAAATCTAACCCTAAAGAATTAAAATACTGATATACTTCTAAAGAGTTGCTGTAACCTCTTGCTCCATGACTTGCAAAAAGCACCATGTTTTCTCCTTCAGTATTTGTTTTTTTGTAGTCAAATCCTTTAGCAATGTATTTCTTCATCAACTCTAAATTACCACGTTGTGCAGCATAAAATAACAAATTGTTTCCTTGTTTGTCTGTAGCCTTAATGTCTAATCCTTTTTGCTCAAAGTAGTTTAAAATTTTACCATCTTTACTATGTGCTGCTAATAATAAAATAGCATTGGCACCAGCTCGGTTGGTTTCTTTTAAATCAATTCCGTTAGCAGCCATTAAGTCGTAAATTTCTGTGTTTTCGTGACCTGCATTTACTGTAAATGTAAACCAGTTAAAACCGTGGCTTCCTACTACTTTGGTATCTGCTCCTTTGCTAAGTAATAATTTCATTACCTCAATATCTCCAGCGTATCCAGACCACATTAAATAGCTTCTGTTATCGTGTGTAGACTTGTTTACATTGTTACCTGGTAAAGATAATATGTAAGCAATTGTTTCTACAGGAGCTTTGGCCATAATAGCAAAAGTAAGGGCATCAAAAGCTGCTCTGTTTTGCTTAACTGCATCGTTTCCTTCTTTAATTTTTTGTTTTACGGTTGCTACATCTGGCTGAGTTTGCCAAAAAGAACGATCGTGAAAAATATTGCTATTCCCTTGCTGTGGTCTTTGCGGTCTTTGTGCAAAAGTTAACAAAGGAAGTGCAAGCATTAAAAGCGTGATTATTTTTTTCATTTGGATGTTTTATTGGGAAGTCCCTTTCTAAAATTTGAATTTAGAAAGGGACTTAAAATTATTTTATGAAATAATATTTAAGACTTAGTATGCTCCTAAGTAGTAACTACCAGAAATAGTTTTTAACGTAGCACCTTTGCTAATTTCTTTAGTTAAAGTGTTGATAACATATATATTACCTTCTTTACCTGAAGGAGTTAATGGAACATAAGCATTGTCCCCAACCAAACCAATGTATTGGAATTGACCCAATGTAGCTTCTAAATCAGCATCAGTCTCAACATCTGTAGCTAGTTTAACAGAATTTGAAGGGTTATTTAAATCAATTAAGGCAAGGTATCCACCTCTAATATCTGATACCTCGTCATCAAACACATACAAAACAACACCTATTCCATCCTTAACATATCTCCAAGCTTTAATTTGCGCTCCAGTAACACCAATTGCATCGTTTAAGTCAAAGTGGTAGCTTTGGTCATAGTCGTTAGTAGCACTACTAATACGTAAAATATCAGCACCCGATGTAGCTGTAGCTTGATATACATGACCATCTGTACCTACATATTGTGTCATGGTACGGTAAGAGTTGTTTACTTCTGTTGAATTGGTAGAAGTAATCACTGTAGGGTTTTTTAATGAAGGATAATCTAAAACTAAAGTTTTTGTACCATCAATTTCTCCATATGGCCATACAGGGATACCATCCTCATCTAAAGTAGGAGTTGCAGTAACATCATATTTTCTAGTTCTACACCCAATAAAAAGTTTAGTTTTTGCTTCGTTTAAAATAGGTACATCTACACGTCCTACATTGTAACCAGCTGCTCTTTCTTCATCTGTCCAAGGAAAATCAAATATAGCGGTATTTATAATTGCTGTTTGGTCTAAGTCTAAATCAGCTATTTTTATTTCACTATCTGCACTTAAGAATGTATAGTTTCCATTTTCTTCTTCGTAGTCTACGTCATTTGAGCTTGCATAAACACCAATACCAGTACCTTCTGCTGCTTTCATCCAACGAGGGGCAGTACCTAAAATTGCAGCTGTGTTTAGTTCGTAACCAACTTCTTCAAAGTTACCTCCTTCACCAACTTCGTATTTGTTAAACACACCACCTTCTGTACCCGTATATTGTATGTTGTATAAGTATTTACCATCTGCAGAAGCTTGTACACGAGCAGTACGGCTAGATTTTAAACCAATACCTTCTACAAATGCTCCATTTTCATATTTTAAAAGGTCTACAACATAATTAGGATCTTCTGCATTTTCTACAGTAATACCGTATGCACGAGTCCCTCCATTACCTCCGGTTCCATCATCATCTGGGAATGATGCTGTTAAGGTGATGTAACGTGTTTCATCAATTGGGTCTACAATAGGATCTTCAGTTATGCTATTATCGTCATCACAGCTCCCTAAAGCTAAAAAGATGCTTAATAATCCTATTTTAAATAGATTTTTTTTCATGATTTTAATTATTTAATTATAAAATTTTATTGATTGTGTAATTTAGTTTGAAGTAGATTCCTCTACCAGGTTTTTGTATTCTGAAGTTGTCGTAGAGTTCAGCATTAAATATGTTTTTAACATCTAGGCTTGCTACTAATTTTTTAGAAGGAAAACGATAACTCAATCCTATGTCATGTGATAATTGACTAGGAGTTTTTGACCAATCTGGTTGTCCCCATACAGTGTAATACTCACCAACATAACCCATGGTGTAATATGTGTTTAATATGGATTTTTTTTGGAATAGATTGTTGAATCTATACTGTATGTTTGCATTGATTGTAAAAAAAGGTTCATTGGGTACTTGAAAATTATATAAAGAGTGCGGATTACCATTTTCATCGAACTCTTGTTTAAATACATTGTTAAATTTTGAGAAATTAAAAGAGGTGTTTAGTCTGTTGTTATAGATGTATGTAATTTCTGCTTCATAACCTTTTGCTTGTGTTTCCCCAAGATTTACGTATCTAGTTACTTCTATATCGGCTTCTGTCTCTTCTTCAATTAGTGATGCATCAACGGCTTCTTGTTTAATTTTATCGTGTCCATTACGCCAAAAAAGATTCGCATAAACAGATATCTTATGTTTGTTAAATTGTAATGTTTTTAAACGAAATCCTAAATTGTAGTTGATATTGTATTCAGGTTTTAATTGAGTGTTTTCTAAAATATTTTGTTCAGGAGCTCCATACAATTGGTTATCTGTAGGTGATACATATGCTTTTTCTGTAGAAGTTATTACATATAAATTAGGAATAACATTATAAGATAATGTGGCACCGTAACCAAAGTTAGAGTTGCTTGAAGTAGTATCTGTTTTTTCAATTGAGTTGATACCGTCTGTAGTTTCAATTCCGTATTCTGTTTTACTTGTATGATTATAGGTGTGTTTACCCAACAAGTTAGTCAGTAATTTCTTGTTAAAAGTTTCTGCTTCATAATTCACAGAAACTATATTCTGAGAGATTGTACTAGTTGTAGCGTATTCTGTAATGGTTGAATTTAATAGATCTTCATTATTTCTATCTGTTGCTTCGAACTTATGATTTAAAGAAACTCTATGTCCATCCGTTATCATGTAACCTAAGTTAGAACGCATGTTTGTGATCTTTCTGTCGGTATTTGTAATGGTTTTCTCTCCTTGCTGTCCACCATTAAGAGTTTCTAGAATTACTCTTTCTCCTTCTTGAATGATTTCTCTAGGTTTACCGTCCCAATTATAGGCAATTCCAATAGTATCTTGTAAATAGGTGCTACGATAACTTCTAGCAGCATTAACTTTAAGTGATAGATTTTTGGTTAGAAAATCATTTTTACTATAATTAAGCAATAATACGTGAGCTTCAGCTTCACTAAATCTACCCACATAAGGTACAGCCATGGTTACACCATGAGGTATTTCTCTGTAGTTGCTAGAACCATTGTATCCTATAAAAAATTGATCTGCCCATTTCTTATCTGTAAATCCAACTTCAAAACGTCCTCCTAATGCTTTGTATGTATTGTTAAAACGTTTAGCTCGATAGGGTTTGATAATTTGTCCTAGGTAGTTTACATATGTTGTAGACTCACCCCAAGTTTCATAACTGTTATCTGTATAAGTATAAAAAGCAGAACCTCTAAAAGCAAGTCCTGTATTTTTATCGCGAAGCATTACTCCAATATCTGATTGTGATGTGTTAAATGATCCATAAGATGAGGCTAGGTTAATACTGTTTTGAGATACATCTTTTTTTAATACTACGTTGATAGCTCCTCCAGCATAATCACCTGTAAGGTGAGATGGTAATACGCCTTTATACACTTCTATGCGTTCAATCATAGAAGTAGGTATATTGTTTAAGTTAAAAGATTGACCGTATGTTGAAATTTCTAAACCATCTAAAAATATTCCAACAGCACTTCCAGACATACCATTAAGGTTGTATTCTACACTAGAACCTAGTCCTCCATTTTGTCTGATTCGTACTCCAACAGATCTGTCCAATAGCTCATTGGTTGTTAAGTTTCTTAAACTAGCTTCTTTGGTTTCTATAACGTTAACGGCAAAGCCTTCTGTTTCAATTTTAGTTTTTTTTGTTTTACCTACTAAGTTTACTTTCTGCAAAGATTCTGAACTTTCTTTTAAAGAGAAGTGGCAATTTATTTTTTGAGATCTTATGTCTTTGCTAACAAAAATTTCTTTTTTTTCTGGAGAAAAACCTAAATAAGATGCTTGTACAATGTGTTTTCCTTCTGATATGTCGTGAATAAAATATTCTCCTTTATCATTCGCTACGGTAGCATATTTGTTATCGTCTACTAAAATAGTAGCTCCCATTAAAGGCTCACCGTTATTGTTAGCAATTGTACCTACCAATATCTGGTGTTTACCATGGTGCTTATGGTGGTTTCTTTGTGCAATAGCCACGCAGTTAACAAAAAGTATAAATAATAGGATTTTTTTCATCTCCGTAGGAGTTTCTTATTTAGATTTGATAAAAATAAATTACTTTTGCAAAAGTACCTTGTGTTTAACTAGTCTAGATAACGCAAATGGAAATTATTATAACGCAAAAAGAATTAATGAGAATCGTTTTAAATAGTAAAGTCGTTGGAGAAGAGGATCGAGTCATTGTTTTTAACAAAAACATGGAGGTTTTTAAGCTAGAGGAGTACAATAATATGGTGGACGATCGTACTGTTTATGGAGTCTTTCAAGATATTCAGTTGAATAAACTATGTATGTTGTCTCATGAGCTAGAAACAAAAGAAAACTATGTTTTTAAAGTGTCTCAAGACTTTCCTTTGTTTAAATTACATTTTCAGTTAGAGGGGAATGTAACTTGTACTACCGATATAAAAAGAGGTGATGTTATAGAATTTTTAAAAGGAACTTATAATTTAATCTACGTGCCCAGTTCTAACACAAGCTATGTTTACAGTCCAGGTCGTGTAAATTCTCTAGAGATTTATTTTGCCGAAACCTTTTTGCAAAATAATATGGGCTATTGTTTTACAGGGAAATCTGCAGAATTAACAAAGGCTAAAAAAGAACAGCTTCCTTATGTTTTTTTAGAAGAAGGTTATTTGATTAACGAACAAATTTTAGGAATTTTAAAAGACATCTCTAATTGTGTGTTTGAAGGAACCATGAAAAAAGCTTTTTTGGAAGCTAAAATTACAGAGCTGTTGTTAATTGCCTTAACCAATAAGGAAACCAAGGTGGTTGATGAATTAATTAGCGAATTTGATACTGTAAATTTAACTACGGTAGAAAATCACATCAAACAAAATTTAAAAAAGGAGTTAACCATTCCAGATTTGTCTGTAATAGCAGGGATGAATACCTCTAAGTTTAAAAAGTGCTTTAAGCAGATTTATGGGAGTACAGTTTTTAAATACATAACTGCTTTAAGAATAGAAAAAGCCAAAGAGCTTATTCAGAAAGAAAATTATACCATTTCTCAAGCTTCTTATGAGGTTGGATATAAAAATCCACAACATTTTACAGTAGCATTTAAAAAGAAGTTGGGGTATTTACCAAGTCAGTTAAAAAAAGGATTACAGCAAATAGTAGGTTTTGGGTTGTTGAATGATTTTTTAATATTTGTTATAGAAATATAAAATTAAAAATTAGGATTGTTTAGGTTTTTTGCAAAATCTATAATCTTGGGAATCACTTTGTTTTCTTCGTTTTTTCTCCAATGTACATAAAGGTTGGTTTCTACTTCTAAAGGAACAAAGTATACGTTTTTGGTATTGGCAAATTTATAGGATAGTGGTAGTATAGAAATCCCTAAGCCTTTAGATACTAAATTTAAAATCATACCTCCAAAATCTGACTCTATTGTTCTCTTGGGTTCAAAATCATATTCATTAAAAATAGTTCTTAAAAGTGCAGCTATTGATGTAGTTCTATGCAAACCAGAAATTATAAAGTTTTCGTTTTGCAGTTCACGAATGTCATGTGGTAATTTTTTACTTTCAGGAAGTACCAGACAAACAGGTTCTGAATATAACTTTAAGGAATGGATACTATTATTCTTTATAGGGTCTCTATTAAAAGAAATATCGGTTTCGTAATTTAAAAGTAACTTTTGATGATTTTCATCTATAGGTTCTGTTAGTTCTAATTTTAGATCTGGGAGTTTTGTATTGATGATTTCTAAAAAATCGGGTAAAAAACTAAAGGCAATAGAACCTGGATAGGTAATGGAGATGGTGCCTGTTTTTCCTTCGTCAATTTTTTTAGCTTGCCTGTGAATTTGATCCAATTCACTCATAACATTTGTCCATTGTTCTTTTAAAAACTTGCCAGCATCTGTTAGTTTTACATTCCTTTTATTTCTCTTAAATAGCTGAATGCCGATTTCATCTTCAAGTGCTTGAATTTGCCTGCTTAAAGCCGATTGTGATATAGATACTTTTTCAGAAGTTTTCCAAAAGTGCAATTCATTGGCAAGTGTTAAAAAATATTTTATTTGTTGAGTTGTCATGTTTAATGCATTTTTCACATTAGTTAATCAAAAATATGTATTTTTTAAAGAGTACTAAAGCTTTTCCTTTGTCCTGAAATTTAGAAATAACCTTTAAAAATAGAATTATGGGAATTGAAAATTTTATTACTTTTTTAATAGCAACTTTAGTGTTTGTAATTACTCCAGGGATTGACACCATATTTGTATTAAACAAATCAATTGGTTTGGGGAAAAAATCTGGGTTTTATGGAGCTTTAGGAGTGAATACAGGTGTATTAGTACATACGTTATTGGCTGCCTTAGGTTTGTCTGTGTTACTAGCCAAGTCTGCCGTTGCCTTTGCAGTTGTAAAATACTTAGGAGCTTTTTATTTAATTTATTTAGGTTTTTTTAAGCTGAAAAAAAAAGAGGGTATTGCTTTGATTCATGAATATATAGGACCTACAACGACTAAAAAAGATTTTTTATCAGGATTTGTTACCAATTTATTAAATCCAAAAGTTGCATTATTCTTTTTAGCGTTTTTTCCTCAATTTGTTCAAAAAGATCAAATAGAAAACCCTGTCCCATTTCTTTTACTGGGGTTTACTTATGCTATTTTTGGAATTGTCTGGGCAATGATTTTAATTTTTTTCGCAACATTTTTTTCTGATAAATTTAAAAAGAATCCTAAAATAAACACGCGTTTGGGAAAACTAACGGGTTTGGTGTTTGTGACTATGGGGATTAAAATAGCATTGACTAAAAGTTAAGCGGTGTTTACTGCTTTTAGAAAAAAAATAGAGGCAACAAATTATTTGTTGCCTCTATTATAAAGTATTTAAAATGCAATTGATTAGTGCTGAGCAGTAATTATTACACGTCTGTTTTCAGCTCTACCTGTTCTTGTATTGTTAGGTGCAATAGGATCTTCTTCTCCATGCCCCTTAGATATTAATCTACTTTCTTTAATTCCATGAGTAGCTAAATAGTCTAAAACAGCTTTTGCTCTTTTTTCTGATAATTCAAGATTTTTAGTTTCATCTCCCACAGAATCAGTATATCCATCAACAGTAAACTCTACAGTATCAAATTCTTTCATTACTTCAGCAATTTTATCTAAAGTAGTACTCACTCCAGGTTTAAAACTAGATTTTCCAGTATTAAACTGAATTGTTTTTGCGTATTTACCTAAAGTTGCTATTGCTTCTTTACTTAATTCAGGACATCCGTGGTGTGCTTTCGTACCTACCACTGTTGGGCATTCGTCTTCAGAATCTGCTACTCCATCTTTGTCAGCATCAGGACATCCGTTTAGAGAACCAGCTACTTTAGGACATTTGTCTTTAGAATCTATGACTCCGTCCTTGTCAGTATCAGGGCATCCATTTAGAGAACCTGCCACTTTAGGACATTTGTCTTTAGAATCTGCTACTCCATCTTTATCAGCATCAGGGCATCCGTTAAGTTTACCAGCAATTTTAGGACATTTGTCTTTAGAATCAATAACTCCGTCATTATCAGTATCAGGACATCCGTTTAAGGTACCGGCTTCAGTTGGGCATTTATCTTCAGCATCTACAATACCATCTCCATCTTGATCTAAACAAATTGTTGCCGAAGCAGACGTGGTGCTTACGGAAACTTTGTTCTGTGTGATTACGCTAATTCCAGCACTATCTACAACATTGCTACATAGTGATTGTGCAAAGGATGTTGTCGAAATTAAAACGGTTAATAATAGTAATTTAGTTTTCATGTTAATTTAAATTTAGGTTAGAATGTGTAAAATAATACAAATCAGTAAGATAACCATCTATTTAGGATAGTAAATTAAAAAAATAAGGTCAAGTTTTAAAACTTGACCTTATTTTTAATATTATTTATAAAATAGAAGTATTATTTTTTAAGAAATACTTTAAATTCTACTCTTCTGTTTTTAGCTTTTCCTTTTTCAGTATTGTTGGTCGCTATAGGGTTTTCTTCACCATAACCATTGGTTGTAATTCTGTCGGCATCAATTCCATCAACTTTTACCAAATGTTGTTTTGCAGCCTCGGCTCTTTCGTGTGACAATTTATGATTGTATTCAGAAGATCCTGTGTTGTCTGTATAACCATTAATTGTTAACATAAAATCTTCATGGGTTTTTAGTAAAGTAGAAACGTCATGTAGTTTTGTGTAAGATTTAGGTAATAATTCATCACTATTAGTCTTAAATTTTACACCTCTAAGAGCTTTGTTTAAAATGTTAATCTCATAAGGCTTTAGTTTTGGCTCTACCATGGCTACTACTAATAGAGGAGTTTGATCACAATCTCCATTTGCTGCTTTGGTAACTACACAATTTCCGTTAGAAGTTACTATGTTGGTACTTTCACTGTCAATAACATTACAGCAATCCTGAGCATAGGTTAAAGACGAGATTGAAATGGCTAAAAAGGTGAATAAAATTTTCATAGAATTTATTTAATTAATGATACCCTAAAAGTACAGTGGCTTTGTTTTTAATAGATTGATTTAAAACAATTTGAGGATTGATTTTTAACAGTTATTCAATTTTAAAGACTTCAATAGATTTTAATTCGGGGCTACCTCCACGGTTTCCACTACCAGATGCGGTATAAACTTTATCTTTATATAAAATGAGTTGAGACCCGTGTCTTCCTCTATTTAAGGGTTTTAAAGTGCTCCATGCTTTGGTTTTGGTATCGTAACATTCTACCTCGCTATGAGCATTTTTTTGATGAATGCTTTCACCTCCAGCAAAAAGGATTGTATTACCATAGGCTATAGCCATACACCCTGCTCTTTGTGTGGGTACAGGTTGTTGTAGGGTAGACCATGTATTTGTTTTAAAATCAAAAACATCTACTTCTGGAACAGTAAGGTGAAACACTTTTTTAATTTTCCCAGAACTTCTTCTTCCTCCAATTAGATAGAGTTTGTTATCAATAATTACAGAAGCAGCATGGTCTCTTGCTCTAGGAGCATTGGGTAATTTTGTCCATTTTTTGGTTTTAAAATCATAAACATCAAACCAATTTACGTGTCCATCCCAGTGACCGTCTATAATTCCACAAATCATATACAATTTGTTCTTGTGTATTTTTACCATGGCAGAACCACGTCTTCTGTCTTTTGGAATTTCAAATTCTTGAGTCCATTTGTCTCTTTTGGTATTGTAAACATATGCGTTTGGAACAGGAGTTTCGTGCGGGTAGCGACCTGTAAATGCTCCAACTACCAATATGTTGTTTTTGTAAGATATTCCTTCAAAATGATGAAGTTCTATAGGTGGTTTAGATCCTTGAGTCCAAACATTATTTTTGGGATTAAAAATAGAAACGGGTCTAATACCACGTCCTCCGCATAAATAGAATTTTCCTTTGGCTTCTATAAACGCAGCCTCGTGTCTTTGCACAGGTTGATCTGTGGTTTTTATAGTGTGCCAAGAGCAATCTTCTAAATACTGTGCACTAAGTTGTACATTGTTTAAAAAGAAAACTAAGGTAAATGCTAGTAGTTTTAAGAGTTTCATAAGAAAAGTAAGTTTTAAGAAAAATAAGGAATATTTTTCTTAAAATAACAAACCAACTAAATCTTCAATTGTAGAAATTTTAATAACCTCTATATTGCTTTCTTTTTGTGAGACTTTACAGAATTTGGAGACAAATATTTTTTCGAAACCTAATTTTTCTGCTTCGCTAATGCGTTGTTCTACCCGATTTACGGGTCTAATTTCACCTGCCAAACCAACTTCAGCAGCAAAGGAATAATTTTGCGGAATGGGTTCATCTTCGTTGCTAGATAATACAGCTACAACAACCGCTAAATCTATGGCAGGATCGTCTACGGCAATACCTCCTGTAATATTTAAAAAAACATCTTTAGCTCCTAATCTAAAACCAGCTCTTTTTTCTAAAACGGCTAAAATCATGTTTAAACGTTTTAGGTTGTAACCTGTGGCAGAACGTTGTGGGGTTCCATAAACAGCAGTGCTTACTAAGGCTTGCACTTCTATCATTAAAGGTCGCATTCCTTCTAAAGTTGCAGCAATGGCTGTTCCGCTTAAATCACCATCTTTTTTAGAAATTAATATTTCTGATGGGTTTTTAACCTCACGTAAACCTCCGCTACGCATTTCAAAAATCCCTAATTCTTGGGTAGATCCAAAACGGTTTTTTAAAGCTCTTAAAATTCGGTAGCTATGGTTTCTGTCTCCTTCAAATTGCAAAACTACATCTACCATGTGTTCTAAAATTTTAGGACCTGCAATGCTACCTTCTTTATTAATGTGACCAATTACCAAAACAGGAGTGTTGGTTTCTTTGGCAAATTTAATCAGCTCCGTAGTGGTTTCTTTTATTTGAGAAATAGAACCTGCAGAACTTTCTACATAATCTGTATGTAGGGTTTGTATAGAATCAATCACCAAAATTTCTGGCTGTTCTATTTGTATGGCTTTGAATATTTTTTGAGTATTGGTTTCGGTTAAAATCAAACAATCTTCGTTTAGATTTTGTACGCGTTCTGCTCTTAATTTTATTTGTGTTTGACTTTCTTCTCCAGAAACATACAGCACTTTGTATTTCATGCTTAATGCTACCTGCAACATTAAGGTAGATTTACCAATACCTGGTTCTCCACCTAATAAGATTATAGAACCCGGTACAATTCCGCCACCTAAAACGTTGTTTAGTTCGTTACTAACCGCGTTGTAACGTATTTCATTCTGAACCTGAATATCTTTTACCTTTAGGGGTAAGTTGGCTTTTTTGGGAGCGTTTTCTAATTTCCAATCGGCTTTTTCTTCTTTGGCAATTACTTCTTCTACAATAGTGTTCCATTCTTTACAGGTACCACATTGTCCCATCCATTTAGAATGTTGGGTTCCACAATTTTGACAAAAGTATGCTGTTTTAGTTTTGGCCATAATGTAATTTGCAAGGAATTATAAATGTAAATTCTTGTAGGCAAATTAACAACACTTGTGTGTGGTTTATCTGCTCTTATTTAAAATAGGTAATAATAAAAAAGAAAGACCTCCTAAAACCAAGACTAATATAGTTTGAGATGTCCAGGCAATCCATCCAAAACTAGCTCCAATGGTTTCTGGAATTGCATATATTAATAAAGCTTGTTGTATTACATAAGGATAGGCTCCAATTCCGCCATTGGTAGTAGCAAAACTAAATGTTCCCATGATAAAACATATTAAAATAGCATCTAACCCTAAATGGCTAGTTTCTGGAAATGCATAAATAACCACATACAGCATTAGTACGTATAAAAACCATATTAAAAAAGTGTAGAATATATATGCCCATTTTTTTTCCATGGTAAAAAGCGTTTTAATACCTTCTATTAGACCTGTAACAAATTCTCTTATTTTTATAAAAAAAGGTTTTGTAGATTTTTTGATGGCATTAAAAATAACATAAGCGATTCCTAGTAAAACTAAGCCAATAGTACCAATTAGAATAGGGTTGGGAGGAATTCTGTCAATAATCAATTCTTTAATTAATTCGTATTGAGCAAAAAAGGCAAGAATGATTAAGAGTAAATAAACCACCATATCGGCTAATCTTTCTGCGACAATGGTTCCAAAAGCTTTGTCAAAAGGAACATCTTCATATTGATTAATAGTAGCAGCTCTACTAAACTCTCCAGCTCTAGGGATTCCTAAATTGACCAAATAGGCTACAAAAACAGCCATGGCATTATTGTAAAATTTAGGTTGATATCCTAAAGGTTTTAACATGTATTTCCAGCGGTGTGCTCTACAAACATGACTTAAAAAACCTAAAAATATAGAAAGACCCACCCACCAATAATTGGCATTGTAAAAAGAGATTTTTATTTCGTTTAATTCTTCTTGGGTGAATTTAGAAAGTGATAACCAAATTAAAAACGCACCCAATAAAAGAGGGAGTACTGTTTTTAATGTTTTTTTTGTGTTAGCTTTCAATATTAGGTAAGTGTATTTGTTTCTTCGTTAGGAAAAACAATAGAAGGACTAAAGTTTTTAGCTTCTTCAAAATCCATCAAACCGTAAGAAATAATAATAATAATATCTCCCGGAGCTACTTTTCTAGCTGCAGGTCCATTTAGAGTAATTTCTCCACTGTTTTTTTCACCAGGAATAATGTAAGTGTCTAAACGCTCTCCATTGTTAATGTTTACAATAGATACTTTTTCACCTTCAATCATGTTAGCGGCTTCCATTAAAGCTTTATCAATAGTAATACTACCAATATAGTTTAAATCGGCTCCAGTAACCTTTACCCTGTGTATTTTAGATTTTACGACTTCAATTTGCATGTTGCAAAATTAATTATTTATATCTGAATTTAAACTATATCTAGTTAGATAATTCTTAAAGTGCAATGTTGTCTATCAATCTAATCTCATCAGCAAAAACAGCTATAAAGCCTCTTTGCTTGTGGAGATTGTGAAAAGAATTTGCAGTTTTTAAATCATTCTCATTGGCCACAGAAAAGTATTCTAATACTAAATTGTGATGATTGTTAAATTTATCAATCACAAAATTTTCTATTTCTGACGGACTAGATTTTTTGGATAATTCCTTAACTTGAAGAAGTGTTTTGTATATAAAAGGAGCGCTTTGTCTGTGTTCTTTGCTTAGTCTCATGTTTCTAGAACTCATTGCCAAACCGTCGTCTTCTCTATAAATAGGACAGCCAATAATAGAAACAGGTTGTTTGGTTATTTCAACCAATTTTTTAATAATCTGTAACTGTTGAAAATCTTTTTCTCCAAAATAAGCTTTGTTAGGGCTTGTAATGTTGAATAGTTTTTTAACAATAGTTCCTACTCCATTAAAATGATTGTCTCTAAACTTCCCTTCCATTTCTTTGTCCAAGCCTTCAAAATTAAATAACTCAGCTTTTTCATCATTACAATACATTTCTGATGTATTTGGGGTGAAAACTAAATCACAATTTACGCTTTTTAATTTTTCTAAATCGTCTTCTAGTGTTCTAGGGTATTTTTCTAAATCTGCAGAATTGTTAAACTGTGTAGGGTTTACAAAAATGCTAACCACCACAATATCGTTATTTTCTTTAGCTTGTTTTACAAGAGCCAAATGACCTTGGTGTAATGCTCCCATAGTAGGAACCAAACCAATAGTAAGACCTTTGTTCTTAAGATCTAAAATGTGCGATTGAGTTAAATCTCTAGCAGTGAATACTTTCATTCCTTAGAATTACATTTAAGCAACTGCAAACTTACTATAAATCCTTATATATTGGGTATTTTTTCGTACTTTTGCAAAATTATATTCAATAATTGAATGATTTATGAAAAACAAGAGAGTTTTATACGTTTCTAGTGAGGTAACACCATATACACCACCAACTGAAATGTCAGAAATGTCTTTCGAGGCCGCAAAAAAAGCACATCACAAGGGAGTACAGACAAGAATTTTTATGCCAAGGTATGGAGTGATAAACGAAAGAAGACACCAGTTGCACGAAGTGATTAGACTTTCTGGGATGAATTTGATTATTAATGATATGGATATGCCTTTGATTATAAAGGTAGCCTCTATTCCTAAGGAAAGAATGCAGGTTTATTTTATAGATAACGAAGAGTATTTTAAAAGAAAAGCTACGTTTACCGATGAAAATGATGAAATGTTTGTTGATAATGATGAACGTGCTATCTTTTTTGCAAAAGGAGTTGTAGAAACTGTAAAAAAATTAAACTGGGCACCAGATATTATACACGTACACGGTTGGATGGCATGTTTATTGCCTTTGTATTTAAAGGAGTATTATAAAGACGATGCTTTATTTGCAAACACTAAGATAATAACTTCCGTTTATGATAATGAATTTGAAGGTCCTTTATCAGAAAATTTAGCCGAAAAAGTTCGTTACGATGAAATTCCTGAAGCTAAGATAGCTGTATTAGAGGAGTCTACATTTGCGAATATATTAAAAAGCGCAATTGATAATTCTGACGGAGTTATAAAGGCAAGTAGATTTGTAAATGATGATCTAGAAGATTATTTAGACGATTTAGAAAAACCGTTTTTAGATTACCAAACAGAAGATACTTTTGCTGAAGCTTATTTGGAATTTTATTCAGAAAAAGTTTTAAATCAATAAAAAATATATGACACTTTTTAACATAAAGTCTTTAAAAAACATAGCAGCTTTAGGTACTATGTTTTTTTTTGTGAGTTGTAGTAATGAGATTACCAGCTCTGCTGATGGATTAATTAATAATAGCAATTTTAAAAAAGATACGATAAGTATTAATCCTGAAATTGAAACTGCTGAGGTTGATTTTGTTCCTTCTAGTTTATTATCAACTTACTTAATAGGTGATTATACAAATAGTAATTTTGGAGCTGTAAATGCGGGTTTTGTAGGTCAAATAACAGCAGATTCATACCCTGTAAAAAGAACTACTAATGAGGTTCCAGAAGACGTAACAACGATTGATGTTAGTGCTGTTTTGGAAATCCCTTTGTCATTTACGTTAAAAGAAGATTCTACAGAAGAGTTAGAGCTGATTAATGCTCTAGGTGATTTTGCAACGGTATTTGATTTTAAAGTATCAACTTTTGAAACTTATTTAGAAAGATTTAATGCCGATGGTTCTACTAGAACTTATTATTCTAATGGAAAAAATAGTGCAGGAACTAAAGAGGATTTAGGAGCTCTAACAGAATTAGGAGTGTTAACTGGTTATAGTTTTTCTGAAACTTATACAGCAGCCGATACTTTAAGAATTCCATTGGACTCATACGATTTTGCAACAGAGTTTTTAGCTAAGTTAGATCAAAATCCACTTGCCACAAACGATGAAATGAGAGCCTTTTTTAAAGGATTAAAACTAGAGGTTACTAAAACATCTGGAGACGGTTTAGTGTTTCCAGTAGATTTAACAGCTGCTAAATTAAAAATTAACTACACTAATCAAGAGGCTGATCAAGAAGATGCCGAAAAAGAATTGTCTTTTAGTTTAAATGGTGCATTACACAATTTATACAACCACAATCATGTAAGTGCGAATATAGCAAATGAGGTATATGTGCAAGGAGCTAGTGGTTATCAAGCAAAAGTAGATATTTCTAGTCTTATAAATGAGCACAGTGTGACTTCTCAAGAAGAGAGTTGGTTAATTAACCAAGCTACTTTAAAAATTTATCTTAAAGATGCTGATGATTATAGTAAGGTTTTAAGTTCTTTACTTATTTATGCTATAGATGATGAAGGAACGGCAACAGCAATTGATGATTATTTTTATTTAGGAACAACTTATAGCTTTGTAGATGGGATTGTTAGATTTGAAGATACTGAAAACGAAACGGAACCTTACGTACGATTCTTTATTACGGATTTAGTAAAAGAAGCATTAGCAAGTGGTGAAGTTACAGAGTTAAGGATTAAAGAGAGCAGAGGTGAGACTACTTTTGTAGATTTAAGATCTACCACAGCAAAAGGATTGGTCATGTTAAATGATGTAAACAGTACAACCAAAGCTCCGCAATTAGAATTGATATATTCTAAAATTAAATAAGATTAGGATATAATTTTTAGAGATACTAAAAAACCCAACTCAATGAGTTGGGTTTTTTGTTGTATTTAAGTAAGAAATTTTTTTACATCATTCCAGGCATACCGTGTCCGTGGTCATGTCCTCCAACAGCTTGCGCTTGTTCAGGGATTTCTGTTAAAGTACAGGCAGTTGTTAAAATCATACCAGCAACAGAAGCAGCATTTTCTAAAGCTACACGAGTTACTTTGGTAGGGTCAATAATACCTGCAGCAAACATTTGAACGTATTCTTCAGTTTTGGCATTGTAACCATAATCGTCTTTACCTTCAATAACTTTTGCAACTACTACAGAACCTTCACCGCCAGCATTGCTAACAATTTGTCTTAAAGGCTCTTCAATAGCTCTGTTTATAATAGCAATACCTGTTTTTTCATCAGCATTTTCAGCTTCCAAAGCAGTTAAAGCAGCTTTAGCTCTAACTAAGGCAACACCTCCACCAGCAACAATACCTTCTTCTACAGCAGCTCTAGTTGCATGTAAAGCATCATCAACTCTGTCTTTTTTCTCTTTCATTTCTACTTCAGAAGCAGCACCTACATAAAGAACAGCAACACCACCAGCTAATTTAGCCAAACGTTCTTGTAATTTTTCTTTATCGTAATCAGAAGTAGTAGTTTCTATTTGTGCTTTAATTTGATTTACTCTAGCAGTAATAGCTTCAGAAGTACCAGCACCATTCACAATTGTAGTATTGTCTTTATCTATAGTAATGTTTTCTGCAGTACCTAAAGAGTCTAAAGTTGTGTTTTCTAAAGTCAATCCCATTTCTTCAGAAACAACAGTTCCTCCAGTTAAAATAGCAATATCTTCTAGCATGGCTTTACGTCTATCTCCAAAACCAGGAGCTTTTACAGCTGCAATTTTTAAAGCACCACGTAATTTGTTCATCACTAAAGTAGCTAAGGCTTCACCATCAACATCTTCAGCAATAATTAATAGAGGTTTTCCGCTTTGAGAAATAGGTTCTAAAATTGGTAATAACTCTTTTAAGTTAGAAATTTTCTTATCGTATAATAAAATATAAGGATTCTCTAATTCAGCTAACATTTTTTCTGAATTGGTCACAAAATAAGGAGATAAATAACCTCTGTCAAATTGCATTCCTTCAACAATATCAACATACGTTTCAGTTCCTTTTGCTTCTTCAACAGTAATCACACCTTCTTTTCCAACTTTTCCAAAAGCTTCAGCAATTAGATCTCCAATAGAATTATCGTTGTTTGCAGAAATGGCTGCAACTTGTTGAATTTGACTAGAGTCAGAACCGACTTCTTTAGATTGCTCTGCTAAACCAGATACAATAGAAGCTACTGCTTTGTCTATTCCTTTTTTTAAGTCTAAAGGATTTGCTCCCGCAGCTACGTTTTTTAAACCTTCTTGTACAATAGATTGTGCCAATACAGTTGCTGTAGTAGTTCCGTCTCCTGCTAAGTCGTTAGTTTTAGAAGCTACTTCTTTTACCATTTGAGCTCCCATGTTTTCTAAAGGATCAGATAATTCAATCTCTTTAGCAACAGTTACACCATCTTTAGTAATATGTGGTCCTCCAAATGCTTTTCCTATTACTACATTACGTCCTTTAGGACCTAAAGTTACTTTTACTGCATTAGCCAATGCATCAACTCCACGTTTTAATCCGTCACGTGCTTCAATATCAAAAGTGATTTCCTTTGCCATTTTAAAATGTTTTTTTAATTAGATAATTGCGAAAATGTCGCTTTCTCTCATGATTAAATAATCGTTTCCTTCAAAAGATAACTCAGTACCAGCATATTTACCATACAAAACGGTGTCACCTTCTTTTACGGTAATAGGATTGTCTTTGGTTCCGTTACCAACAGCAATTACTTTTCCTTGTAATGGTTTTTCTTTTGCTGAATCTGGGATAATTAATCCAGAAGCAGTTGTTGTTTCTGCTGGAGCTGGCTCTACCAAAACTCTATCAGCTAATGGTTTAATGTTTATGCTCATAATTATTTAATTAAAATTGTTATTAGTTGTGTTTATTAGGGACTAAAAGTATGCCAATTAAAAAACAGGATTGTTATAAAACAAAAATGTCATCATGTGGTGACATGATGACATTTTTTATGTTTGTTAACAAGAAATATTACTCTTCTGTAGTTTCTTCTTTTGTAGTATTGTCATTAATAATATCTTCAATGTCTGTTGCATCTTCTTGTGCAGGAGCAACTACATCTCTTTGTTGAATTGTTTCTTGTAATTCTGATTTAGTACTTTCTCCTCTAGGGATTACTAAACTAGATCCTAGAATTAACAGTAATAAAGAAATGGCTAAAGTCCAAGTAGCTTTGTCTAGAAAATTATTTGTGCTTTGTACACCTCCAATTGAGCTACCAGAACCACCTGTTAAAGATGAAGACAATCCCCCTCCTTTAGGGTTTTGAACTAAAACAATTAAGATAAGTAGTACCGCAACTACCATGATTAAGATTAACAATATATTGTATGTCATGATTTATGTATTTTGTAAATTTTTTATTCTTTGTATTTGGTCTGCAAATAAACCACTTTTTTCTGGATATTTCAAACTTAAAATTTTATAAGCTTGAATGGCATTATCATATTTTTTTTGAGCTAAATATACCTTTGCTAAAGTCTCGGTCATTAACTCATTAGAAATGTCTGAATTGGGTGGTGTTAAAGCGGTTGTTGGTGTTTGAATTGTTTTTTTAACGGGACTTATTTTAGGGTTGTTCTGAATAAATTGGTTGATGATATTCAGCTTTGGATTTACCGTTTCTTCTATTTTTTTAGGTTCTTCTCTTACAATGGGAGTTGTATTAGATAACTGTAACCATTGGTGAAAACTGTGTTTTTCGGAATGTGTAAATTCAAAAGGAGTTTCCTCTGTAATAATCTGAGGGATGATTTTTTCTTTTAAATTAGTTAAAGGAGTCTTTTCTACAATAGGTTTGGTAGAAACTGTTGTAGTTGTATGATGTATATGAGTAATATAATCAAAGAGCACTTCTCTATTAATTGTGTGTGCAGCAACGTTTTTTAAACTATTGTTGTACTTGTAATGTTTTTGTTGATGGTATTTTTTTAAAAGTAAGGTTTTGGCGAATTGGAAATAAGGGAATTCATCAGCAATACCCTCTAGTTTTTGAAGACTAAGAGATTCTGTTTGGTTATTTTTTATTGCTTGGTTAAATTCTTGCATAATTTACCAATTGGCTACAGAAGCGTTAAAAATATTTTGATTCACTCTTTCAAAAACTTCTTCAAAAGCGGTTTCTAAAAGCGTTCCTTGTAAAATTTCATTGGCATCATAATCATAAAAATGACTAAATCTTTTTTCAAAGTTTTTAGTTTCGTCAGTACGGTTGTAAAAACGAACATTAAATTCAATTGTTAATCTGTTTTGAGAAGCTCCTTGATCTGCATTGGCAGACATAGGAGTAATTGTATATCTAGAAATTTCTCCTTCAAAATGAAGATCTCCACCGCTTTTAACCAAATTTAAGTTGGTTTGTGTAATAAAAAAATCTTGTAAATTAATAGTAAATTCTTGACTTAAGCTAGGCTCAATCAATTCAGCATTGTTGTTAAAAAAATCTATCTGAATGGTTTTTGCATTTCCAGTATCACCTCCCGTAAAACTATAAATACCACAGCTAATAACAGTGGTTAATAGAATAAGAGATGTAATTTTGAAGAGTGTTTTTTTTAACATAATATAAAGTTGATAAATAAATATAGGTTATAAATTGTACTGTTTTATTTTTCGATATAAAGTTCGCTCAGAGATGCCTAGTTCCTTTGCTGCTAATTTACGTTTGTTGCTGTTGCGTTCTAATGATTTTTTAATCATTTCTATTTCTTTGTCTTGTAAAGATAGATTTTCGTCTTCTTCTATGGTTTCAATATAAGAGTATTCGTCATCTTCTTCTTCTGTTGTTTCCTCTAAATCATCTTCTTGATAGGCTAGTAAACTTGGACTTTTGTTAATAGATGGAGCCAACGCTTTGGGTATTGAGTTTTCTAGGTATGCCTCTTTTTCTCTTTCCTTACCGCCATGCATAATGTTTAAGGTTACTTGTTTAAGTTCATTTAATTCAGAACGCAATTCGTAAATCATTTTTAGCAAACCAGATTTTTCTTCTCCACTAAAAGATTTTTGTTCATCTAAAATCATAGGTAAAGATGATTTGCTTAAATCTGGCAAGTAGTGTTTTAAGGTTTCTATATTTATATTTCTACTTTCTTCTATAATAGAAACTTGCTCGGCAATGTTTCTAAGTTGACGAATATTCCCAGGAAAGTGATATCTAGATAATAAATTTACAGCTTCGTCGGTTAAACGAACTGTTGGCATTTTATATTTTTGAGCAAAGTCTGATGCAAATTTTCGAAACAATAAATGAATATCTTCATTTCTGTTTCTTAATGGAGGTAATTCAATTTCTATGGTACTTAATCGGTAGTACAAATCTTCCCTAAAAGTTCCTTTTTTAATGGCCTCAATCATTTTTACATTGGTCGCGGCTACAATTCTTACGTTTGTTTTTTGAACCTCTGAAGATCCTACTTTGATAAACTCTCCATTTTCTAACACACGTAACAATCTAACTTGTGTGGTTAATGGCAATTCTCCAACTTCATCTAAAAAAATAGTTCCACCATCAGCAACTTCAAAATAACCTTTACGAGCATTGGTTGCTCCTGTAAAAGCTCCTTTTTCGTGACCAAATAATTCACTATCAATAGTTCCTTCAGGAATAGCTCCACAGTTTACAGCAATGTAATTGTTGTGTTTTCTATGAGATAAAGAGTGAATAATTTTAGGAATACTTTCTTTACCCACACCGCTTTCTCCAACTACCAATACAGAAATGTCGGTAGGGGCTACACGCGAAGCTTTTTCGATAGATCTATTTAATTGAGGATCGTTACCTATAATTCCAAAACGTTGTTTAATTACTTGAACAGATTCCATAGTTGTTTTTTGCAATGTGATTAAATATTATGATGCTTGTTCTACAAACTCTCCTAATAAAGTAGCAGAGGTACAATCTGTAATTTTAATTTTCACAAAATCTCCTGGCTTTTGATTTTCTCCTTTAGGAAAAACAATTGCGTAGTTTTGAGAGTTTCTGGCCATCCAATGTTGATCAGATTTTTTAGAATTTCCTTCTATTAATGCGACTACTGTTTTACCAAGATAGGCTTCAGTATTGGCAAGACTCATTTTTCTTTGCAAATCGATGACTTCTTGTAAACGTCTTTTTTTAACATCAGCAGGCACGTCATCAGGAAATCTTTTTTCGGCTAAAGTTCCAGGTCTTTCAGAATAAGAAAACATAAATCCATAATCGTAATTTACATATTCCATTAAAGATAAAGTGTCTTTGTGTTCTTCTTCTGTTTCTCCACAAAAACCAATAATCATATCCTGAGAAATAGCACAATCGGGTAATAAGGTTTTAATAGTATCTATCAATTCCATGTATTCCTCACGAGTGTGCTGACGGTTCATTCTTTCTAACACGGTTGTGCTTCCAGATTGAACAGGTAAATGTAAATATCTACAAATATTAGAATATTTTACCATGGTATGTAGTACGTTAATATCCATATCCTGAGGATTGTTTGTGAAAAAACGTACCCACATTTCAGGAAAAGTACTTGCGACCATTTTTAGCAAATCAGCAAAACCAACTGCAGTAGCTTGCGCAATGTCACTAGCTTTCTCAAAATCTTTTTTAAGACCACCACCATACCATAAGTAGCTATCTACGTTTTGTCCTAATAAAGTAATTTCTTTATAACCTTTTGCTTGTAAGTCTTTAATTTCAGAAATAATACTTTGTGGATCTCTACTACGTTCTCTACCTCTTGTAAAGGGAACTACACAAAATGTACACATGTTGTCGCAACCACGAGTAATGGTTACAAAAGCAGAAACTCCGTTAGAATTTAAACGAACTGGAGAAACATCAGCATAAGTTTCTTCTTTAGATAGAATAACATTAACGGCATTCCTACCCTCATTTACCTCTTCTAATAAATTGGGTAAATCTCTGTAAGCATCTGGTCCTACAACCAAGTCTACAATTTTTTCTTCTTCTAAAAATTTAGACTTTAAACGTTCTGCCATACAACCCAAAACCCCTACTTTCATGTTTGGGTTAATCTTTTTGATGGCATTGTATTTTTGCAAACGTTTTCTTATCGTTTGTTCTGCTTTTTCACGAATAGAACAAGTGTTTACCATCACCAAATCAGCCTCTTCTAAATTTAAAGTAGTATTGTAACCTGTTTCCGATAAAATAGAAGCAACAATCTCACTATCATTCATATTCATTTGGCAACCATAACTTTCTATATAAAGCTTTTTGGTGTTCCCGTCCTTTTGATCAGTAGAAAGAGGATGCCCTTGTTTATTGGCATCAATAATTTTTTCTTCTGTTGTAGTTCTGCTCATTTTGTGTAGATTTCTAAGGATGCAAATTTACACAAAATATTACGATTTGTGACAAGATGTCAGAATATATATAGTTAAGAAAATGGTAAAAGAAAGAATATAAACGTGGGTTTTAATTTTTCTCCCTACTTTTGTGGCAAATTAGAGTTCTAAAAAAGGAAGAAAATAGCGTATGGCAAGTAATCTTGTAATAGTAGAGTCACCAGCAAAGGCAAAGACAATAGAGAAGTTTTTAGGAAAGGATTTTCAAGTGGAGTCTAGTTTTGGACACATTGCAGATTTACCTTCAAATGGATTGGGAATTGATGTAGAAGGTGATTTTTCTCCAACTTATTTAGTGTCAGATGATAAAAAAGCAGTTGTTAGAAAATTAAAATCTTTAGCAAAAAAAGCAGACATTGTTTGGTTAGCAAGTGATGAGGATCGTGAAGGAGAAGCAATTGCATGGCATTTAAAAGAACAGTTAAAATTAAATGAAGAAAATACAAAACGTATTGTTTTTCATGAAATTACAAAAACTGCTATTTTAAAAGCAGTAGACAATCCAAGAAAAATTAATTACAATTTAGTAGATGCACAACAAGCACGTAGAGTGTTAGATAGAATTGTGGGATACGAATTGTCTCCTGTTTTATGGAGAAAAGTAAAAGCAGGACTGTCTGCCGGTAGAGTACAATCTGTAGCAGTACGTTTAATAGTAGAAAAAGAACGTAGTATTTTAGAGTTTGTAAGCGAGGCAAGTTATAAAGTAGTTGCAGAGTTTTATAATGATGAAGGAAAGAAGTTTAAAGCAAACATTTCTAAAGCATTTGAAAAAAGAACACAGGCAGAAAAGTTTTTAAATGAATGTGTTGGAGCTCAATTTAAAATTGCAGATTTAACAACTAAACCTGCTAAAAAATCTCCAGCAGCACCGTTTACAACTTCAACATTACAACAAGAAGCATCTAGGAAATTAGGTTTTTCAGTATCTAAAACCATGACAGTTGCCCAACGTTTGTACGAGGCGGGAATTATTACTTACATGAGGACTGATAGTGTGAATTTATCTGAAGAAGCTAAAAAAGCAGCAGCAGATGAAATTACAGCATCTTATGGAGCAGAATTTAGCAAGCCAAGAAATTACAATACAAAATCTAAAGGAGCACAAGAAGCGCATGAGGCGATTCGTCCTACAGATATGACACGCCATGAAATCAATCAAGAATACGATCAAAATAGATTGTACGATTTGATTTGGAAAAGAACGTTGGCCTCACAAATGAGTGATGCTCAATTAGAACGTACCAATGTAAAAATTGAAAACGATAAAAATGCTAAAATATTCACTGCAAATGGTGAAATGATCAAGTTTGAAGGATTCTTAAAAGTTTACTTAGAAGGAAACGATAACGAAGATGAAGAACAAGATGGAATGTTACCACGTTTAACTGTTGGTGATGTTTTAGAACATGAATATATTACCGCTACACAACGTTTTACAAAAGCACCATATCGTTTTACAGAAGCTTCTTTGGTAAAACAATTAGAAGAGTTAGGAATTGGTAGACCCTCAACATATGCACCTACAATTTCTACTGTTTTACGTAGAGGTTATGTAGAAAAAGGAACTGTTGAAGGAATAGAAAGAGAGTACGAGCAATTTGTATTGCAAAACAACAAAGTAGCAGCTAAAACCTTAACAGAAAAAGTAGGTTCTGATAAAGGAAAATTAGTACCTACGGATATTGGTAATATTGTAAATGACTTTTTAGTTGCTCATTTTGATAAAATTTTAGATTATGGTTTTACAGCAAAAGTAGAAGCTCAGTTTGATGAAATTGCAGAAGGAAATGAAGAATGGATTGGAATGATAAAAGACTTTTATAAAGGTTTTCATACCAATGTAAAAGATGTAGCAGAAAATGCAGAAAGAGAAAGCGGAGAACGTATTTTAGGAACCCATCCAGAATCTGGTAAAACAGTTTTGGTTCGTTTAGGTAAGTTTGGACCTTTAGCTCAAATTGGTGGTCCCGATGATGAGGAGAAAGAGTTTGCAAGCTTGTTAAAAGAACAAAACTTGGGAACAGTTACTTTAGAAGATGTTTTAGATTTGTTTTTATTACCTAAAAATTTAGGAGAATATAACGGAGAAGAAGCTGTGGTTTCTAACGGACGTTTTGGGCCATATATAAAATACGGGGCTATGTATGTTTCTTTGGATAGGGGAGAAGATCCTATGTCTGTAGATTTTGATAGAGCGGTAGAATTGATAGAGGCTAAAATTAAAGCAGATGCTCCAATTGCTCATTATGAAGAGTTACCCGTTCAAAAAGGAGTAGGTCGTTTTGGTCCTTTTATTAAATGGAATGGTATGTTTATCAACGTAAATAAAAAATACGATTTTGATAATTTATCAAATGATGATATTGTAGAGCTAATTGAGGTTAAAAAGCAAAAAGAAATAGACAAGGTTGTTCACAACTGGGAAGAAGAAGGAATTAGAGTAGAAAAAGCTCGTTGGGGAAGACATAATATTTTAAAAGGTAAAACAAAAATTGAGTTGGCCAAAACAATAGATGCACCTGCTTTAACGTTAGAAGAAGTAAAGGATATTATTGAAAAAAATGCTCCTAAGAAAAAGACAAGAGCTAAAAAGGCACCCGCTAAAAAAACACCAACAAAAAGGGTTGCTAAAAAGAAATAATTAGGCTATGATTCAAGAGTTTTTTATTCCAATATCTAAAGATGTTTTTGATCAAAATCAGGGTTCTAGTAATCAGATTGGACATCAAGTACACAAACATACAAAAGAGCAAGGTTTTCCTGATTTAGAAAACATTGGTTTGGCTGTTTTTGATGTTAGAGAAGGAAGAAATGCTATTGGAAATAATGAAACAGCTATTGGTGCAGATGGAATTCGTAAAGAATTATACAAACTTTGTATAGGGAATTGGAATGTTTCTATAGCAGATTTAGGAAGTATTAATGAAGGGAATAGTGTTTCAGATACCTATTATGCGGTTCAGGAAACAGTTGCTTTTTTAGTAAAACAGAACATACTTCCTGTTATTATAGGAGGAGGTCAAGATTTGATTTATGCAAATTATAGAGGGTATAATCAACTAGATCAAACGGTTAATTTAGCAGTTGCTAGTCCAAAGTTTAATTTTGGAGATATAGAGGATACATTAAACTCTAATTCCTATTTAAGTAAAATTATTTTAGAGGAGCCTTGTAATTTGTTCAATTACGCAAATTTAGGATATCAGACTTACTACAATTCTCAAGAAGAAATATCTTTGATAGAAAGTTTAAATTTTGAATCGTTTAGAGTAGGAGCTCTAAATGATATTTCTATTGCAGAACCTGTGATGAGAGATGCCGATATTGTTGCCATAGACATGGGAGTTGTTAGGTCTAGTGTAGCTCCTGCAAATGGGAATGCAAACCCAAATGGATTAAAGGGAGATGCGATATGTGCTTTGTCTAGATATGCAGGAATAAGTGATAAAGTAACCTCTTTTGGAATTTATGAGTACAATAAAATATTTGATGTCAATAATCAAACAAGTAAGTTGATTTCTCAAATGATTTGGTACTTTATAGAAGGGTTTTCGCTAAGAACGAATGATTATCCATATGGTTCTAAAGAAAATTATTTAAAATACTTGGTTCCGTTTGAAGGAAATGTTATTACTTTTTATCAAAGTGATAAGAGTCAGCGTTGGTGGATGCAAGTTGACGTTCCTACGATGAGTAGATATAAAAGGCACGTTTTGGTGCCTTGTTCTTACGACGATTATCTAAAAGCGATAGAACAAAATATACCAGAAAGATGGTTTAATGTAAATAGAAAATTAACTTAGTTTAATAGGAGTGTAATATGGTGTAGAGTTTCATTGTAGGTTTAGATTTTTTTTCTAAGTTTACCAAATTCTATACACAAAGAGATAACAATATAATATGAAGAAAATACTGTTCTTTTCCTTAGTAATAGCCACACTAGTTGGTTGTGGAGGTTTTGGAGATCGTGGAGAGCTTGTAGGTTCAAAATCTGAAACTGCATGGTTTTCAGAAAAACCATTCGGAATGGTTTTGGTACCTGGTGGTTCTTTTACGATGGGTAAAACAGAAGAAAATAGATGGGGAGGATTTGAAGTGCCTCCAAGATCTGTATCTGTTAAGGAATTCTTTATGGACGACACTGAAATAACAAACAGTGAGTATAAAGAATTTGTGTATTGGGTTAGAGATTCAATCGTAAGAACCGAATTGGCTAATTACGCAGAATCTATAGTAAGTACATCTGATAAAAAAAACAATAATTTTAGTATTTCAGATTATAAATTTATAGAACAAAAATTAGACAATCCAGAAGATGAAGATAAGTATACACCTTATCAAAAATATATGATTAAAACTTATGGTTCTATAAATTCTAATCAAAAAGGAAGCATGCCTTTAAATTGGAGTGTACCCTTGTTCTGGAGAGCCGACGAGTTTCCCGATGAAGAATATGCAGAGGTAATGGATCAAGTATATTTACCGGCAGAAGACAACGGAAATGTAAGAGTTTTTGATGTAGAATTGTTGAAATATTCTTACTTATCTAAACATAAAAGTAACGTGATGAACGTTTCTAAAAAAAATCAATACGCAGAGGTAGATATCAACGTATATCCAGATACTACTGTTTGGGCTAAAGATTTTGCATACTCTCATAACGATGTGATGGTAAGAAATTATTTTTGGCACACTGCTTATGAAGAGTATCCTGTAGTTGGAGTAAGTTGGAATCAGGCAAAAGCATTTTGTAATTGGAGAACAAAAAAGAAAAACGATTACCTTAGAGCTATAGGAGCTGGAGTACAAACACCAGATTTTAGATTGCCTACAGAGGCTGAGTGGGAGTTTGCAGCAAGAGGGGGAATAGAAAACGGAAAGTATCCATGGGGAGGTCCTTATGTTACTGATAGATATGGTTATTATTTAGCCAATTTTAGACCTAAAAGAAACAACTTAGCAGCCGATGGATTTACCTATACAGTAGAAGCCTTATCGTTTCAAGCAAATGATTATGGATTGTACAACATGTCTGGTAACGTATCAGAGTGGACATCTACCGCTTATAATATATCAGCATCTTATGTAACCTCATCTTTAAATATTGATGTAGACGATCCCACTAATAAAAGAAAAATTATTAGAGGAGGATCTTGGAAAGACATTGCTTACTTTTTAGAAGTAAGTACCCAAGATTATGAATATGCAGATTCAGCAAAATCATATATTGGTTTTAGAACTGTACAAGACTATTTAGGTGAAGCTAGATGGGGAGGATTAAACTATTAAAAATTACAGATTAAATTAATTTATACTGACTATGTTACATTCAAAAGGATTTAAAAAGTTTATGGCAATGGCCTATGGTATTGGAGGGGCTATTGTAATTATAGGAGCTTTATTTAAAATTATTCACTTGCCAAACGCAAACTTAATGTTGATTGTAGGTTTGGGAACGGAAGCGTTAATTTTCTTATTGTCTGCATTTGAGCCTTTACCCCAAGAAGAGTTAGATTGGGCATTGGTATATCCAGAATTAGCAGGAGGAGTAATAGGATCAAAAAAAGAAAAAGAAAGTCCAGAAGGAGTTTTGACTAAAAAAATTGATGAAATGTTAGCGGCTTCTAATTTAGATGCGAATGTGATCAATAAGTTAACTACAAGTATGAATAATCTATCTAATGCTGCAAAGCAAATAGGTGAAAGTTCTGGTTCTGTTGCAGATACTAGTAAGTATAACAAAGAAATTAATTCAGCAGCAAATCATTTAGAGAAAATTAATTCTATGTACGCTACACAAGAAGACAGTATGACTAAAGTTCAGACTGCTCAAATGGAAGTGCTAAATAATCAATCTAAATTAGTGAGTTCTGTATCAGAAAAATCTGAGGAATTAACCAAACAAATGGAAACATTATCTAAAAATATAGCTTCATTAAACAATGTTTATGGTGGTATGTTAAGCGCAATGGGAAATAAGTAGTTTCTGCATATAAACTAGTAATCACTTAAAAACTAAACTTTATGGCAGCAGCAAAATTAAGCCCAAGGCAGAAAATGATAAATCTGATGTATTTGGTGTTAATGGCAATGTTAGCATTAAACGTATCATCAGAAGTAATGGAGGCCTTTTCTAAATTGTTTGATAGCTCTGAAAAGACTATTGAGACAAGTGTAGAAAAGAATAAAGAAATTCTGTCGGAACTTAAAACATTAAGTAAAGAAAACCCAGCTCAATACGAAGACTTGTACAATACAGGACAAAAAGTAAGAGAATTGTCTGAGAGCCTGGTAACAGAATTAAATATTTTAAAAACTAAAATTATTAACTCGGTAGAGTTAGATGAAGATACTGGTAAGTTACCAGCTGCAAATATGGATAAAAGCGAAGTTTTAGACAACTATTTGTTTAGCGGTAGTGGAACTTCTAAAGCAGGAAAAAAGTTTATAGAAACGGTAACCAACTACAAAATAGGGATGTTACAGTTAGTGGGTAACAATAGTGCAGTAAAAAACCAGTTAGAGACAAGTTTTAATACAGAAGGAACAAAAGTAGACGGAGCAAAAATACCTTGGTTAAATTATAACTTTTACGGTTTGCCTTCTATTGGATCTTTAGCCGTTTTGTCTAGCATGGAAAATGTAGTGCTAAGTGTTGAAAATGAAACTTTAAGTGGTTTTATTTCTGGACGTTTAAAAAAGGCTACATCAGCTAATAACTTAGAAGCTTTTGTTAAATTAAATAAAAATACGTTTAGTCCAGGTGACAATGTAGAAGCAACTGTGTTTTTAGCAAGTAAAGATGATACAAAAGTACCTAATGAAGTTAAAATTAATGGTACAAAAATAGATTTAAAGAACCCTAAGAACTTTGAAGACGGTAAAATAGTTTATAAGTTTAAAGCAGGTGCTGTAGGAGATAGACCAATTGTAGGTAGTTTTACATTTGTAGAAAATGGAAAATCAGTAGTAGTACCTGTAAACGGAAATTATTCTGTAGTGGCAGGTTCTAATCAAGCAAATGTGTCGGCAGATAAAATGAATGTAGTTTATAGAGGTTTAGAAAATCCTATTACCATTTCAATGCCGGGAATTAGTCCTACAAAGATAAAAGCAAGTGCTTCAGGACTGGTTAAAAAAGGAGGTTCTAGCTATATGTTAAAACCTGGTACTGGTACTACAGTAAATATTAACGTTACAGGAACAACGGATTCTGGTGAGACTATTAAATCTCCTCCTGTAACTTTTAGAATTAAAGATGTACCACAAGCAATGGCTAGTATTAGGGGAGAGTTTGGTTCTATAACTATGCCTAAAACAAGTTTAGCAAAATCTTCTATAGCAGCTGCTTTACCAGATTTTGTATTCGATTTAAATTTAAAAGTATTAAGCTTTAAAGTAAAAGTTCCTGGTAAAACTACTGTAATAGTAAACGGAAATAGAATGAACTCTCAAGCGCAAAAAGCTATTGCTTCTGCAAAAAGAGGAGATATTGTTACTATCTTTGGTATTAGAGCAAGTATTATAGGAAATTCATCTTATAAACTTAAAGAAGTATTACCTATTAGTGTAGAAATTTCTAATTAAGAACTAGAATGAAGAATTATAAAACAGTTAGTGCATTTTTAATTTTGTTTTTTACAACAACTTTAATAGCCTTTTCACAATCAAACTACGGTTTGTTAAATGCCAAAAAGGTATCTGAAATTGGAGTAAAATCCGATGAAAGAATACGTTTAGATCAAGATAAACCATTACCTTATGAATATGTGGATGAGCGTGATATTTTATGGTCTAAAGTAGTGTGGGAAACTATTGATCTGTATCAAAAACAAAATTATAGATTGTATTACCCTACTAATGAAGAAAATGTATTAGCCAATACAAAATCTTTGTTTACCACTTTGCTAGAAAACATTAGAACAGGAAAAATAACTGAAGTTTATGAAGACTCTCAGTTTATTAATAAGTTACCAGTTTCAGAAATTGAAAAAAAACTAGTTAGAATAGATACAGCTAGTTATGGTTATGATATGTTAAATCAAGGAGAAACTAATATTGATGAATATATTGATAAAAACTTTATCAAAGCTCAAGATATTCAAGCTTATCAAATAAAAGGAATTTGGTACTTCAATAAAATGTCTGGTCAAATGAATTATCGTTTGTTAGCAATTGCACCTATGGCTCCAGATGTACAAACTATTGGTAGAGATGATATTGTAGACGATGCTTTTTATCCTGTGTTTTGGGTGTTTTATCCTGATGCAAGATTTGTATTACACAATTCACACCCTACTAAAAATGGATTTGCAGCACATGTAGAATCTTATGATTATATACTTAATACTCGAGCATTTTCATCTGTGATTACCAAAGAAGAAAATATGTTTGGAAATAGAAGTATTAACGAATATATAAGAGGTAATTCTTTATTCCAATTAAGAGAAGCTGAAAAAATTAAAGAAGAAATTAGAAATCTAGAATCCGATATGTGGACTTATTAGATTACAATTTATTAATATTTAGATAAGAAAAACTTTCAGCTAAGCTGAAAGTTTTTTTTTATTCTTGCAGGCTATGAATTAATAGTTTGATTATGTCGTTAGTGAGTTCTAAAGATTTTGCTGCTTTATTAAAGCTTGATAAAATTCCTGTGGTGGGTTTTTTAGTAGGTAAGTTTTTATTATTTATTACACAGCTAAACAAAGCAAATAGAGTGTATGATACTTACAAACACAAACCTATTTTGCCCTATCTAAATGGACTCTTAAATGAATATGAAATAAGGTTTCATGTTTCTCAATCAGATTTAGATAAAATACCAAAAGAAGGAGCTTTTATCACAATATCTAACCATCCATTAGGAGGAATAGATGGTGTTTTACTTTTAAAAAACATTTTAGAACGAAGAGATGACTACAAAGTAATTGCCAATTTTTTATTACAAAAACAGGCACCCGTAGCACCTTATATTTTACCAGTGAATCCTTTTGATGATCGAAAAGATGATCAATCTAGTGTTAAAGGATTAATTACATCTTTAAAACATTTAAAAGAAGGAAAACCTTTAGGGATTTTTCCTGCAGGAGAAGTTTCTACGCTTAAAGAAAGAAATATTTATGTAGATAAAACTTGGGAAGAAGGAGCTGTTAAATTGATTAAAAAAGCAAATGTTCCTGTAATTCCTGTTTACTTTCATGCTAAAAATAGCAGGCTCTTTTATTTTTTGTCTAAGATTAATCCAGTGTTAAGAACTTTAAAATTACCGTCAGAACTTAACAATAAGAAAAGACAAGTCATTCATATTAAAATTGGAGATCCTATAAAAGAAAAGGAGATTCAAAAAATAGATGATTTAAACGTTTTAAATAACTTTTTAAGAGAAAAAACCTATTTATTGTCTAAGTCCTTTCTGCGAAAAAAGAAATTGGTAAAACAATATCGAAAACGTTTAAAGAAAAGAGTAAAACAGGTTGCTTTGCCTAAAAACCAAAAAGATATTTGTAAAGAAATTAATACAATTAGAGAACAGAAAAAAAGATTGTTTGTTTCTAATGAGTATGAGGTCTTTTTTACCAAAGCAAATCATATTCCCAATTTAATGGAAGAGATAGGTAGACTTAGAGAAATAACTTTTAGATTAATTGGAGAAGGAACAAATAAGAAATGTGATACAGATAAATATGACGATTATTATCATCATTTAATTTTGTGGAATAAAGAAGAAGAAAAGTTTGTAGGTGCTTACCGTATGGGGTTAGGACAAGAAATATTTAAAAGTGGGGGTTTTAAGAGTTTTTATGTTGCTAACTTTTTTAATTTTTCATCAGAAATGAATGAAAAACTACCAGAGACTATTGAGATGGGTAGAGCGTTTATTGTACCAGAATTTCAACAAAAGCCTATGCCTTTATTTTTGTTGTGGAGAGGAATAGCAGCTGTTACGGTAAAATATCCTCAATACAAATACTTAATGGGAGGTGCTACTATCAGTAATTTATTTACAGAGTATTCTAAATCTATGTTGATGTATTTTCTAGATAAATATTATAGCAATGCAGAAGTAAAACATTTTATCACCTCTAAAAATCCCTTTGAAGTAGATTTAACAGCGAGTGAAAAACTTTATGTAGAAAATAATATAAATGGAGATGTTAAAAAATTAGACAAGCTGATCAAAGAGGTTGAAGGTGATAAGTTGCGTTTACCAGTGTTGATAAAACAATATATAAAGCAAAATGCAAAATTTGTCGCTTACAATATAGATCAAGATTTTAACGATGCGATAGATGCTTTGATTTTTATGAAAATTAATGACATCCCTAGAGATACTATCGAACCCATTTTAAAAGATGTTGTTATAGAAAATTAGCACTGTTGTTCTAGCTGATATTCTTTAATCTCATCTATAAAACTTCTATCATTATAAAGTCTAGGAACTTTATGTTGTCCACCTAGTTTGTTCTTGCTTTTTAACCAGAAATGAAATTGGTTTTTAGATGCTAGGCTAATCAATGGTAAGGTTAAAGTAATGTCTTTGTACCTTTTTGCTTCATAATCTGAGTTGATGTTTTGCAACGCAGTATCCAATTCTGTTTGAAATTTTTCTAGACTTGTAGGGGCTTGTTCAAATTCAATTAGCCATTCATGACTTCCTTTTTCATTCTCTGCCATAAAAATTGGGGCTACAGTATATTCTTTAATTAAAGCATTGTTTTTTGTACAAGCTATTTTTAAAGCTTCTTCCGCATTTTCAATAATTAATTCTTCTCCAAAAGCATTGATAAAATGTTTGGTTCTTCCTGTAATCTTAATTCTGTGTGGAGTTAAAGAGGTGAATTTTATGGTATCTCCTATAATGTATCTCCATAATCCAGCATTGGTTGTAATAACTAGTGCATAATTTTTATTGAGCTCTACATCTGCTAAAGAAATGGCTTTAGATTTAATACTTTTGTATTCATCCATAGGAATGAATTCATAAAAAATACCGTAGTCTAACATTAATAACAATTCGTCACTGTTGTTTTGATCTTGAATAGCAAAAAAACCTTCGGAGGCATTGTAGGTTTCGTAATATTTAAACTTATCAGAAGGTATTAGTTTTTTATACTGTTCTCTGTAAGGGTTAAAATTTACACCTCCATGAAAGTAGACTTCTAAATTTGGCCATACTTCTAAAATGTTGTTTTTACCCGTATATTTTAAAACTCTTTCTAATAAAACTAACATCCAAGAAGGGACTCCTGCTAAACTTGTAATATTTTCGTCTACAGTTTCTTTTATAATAGCATCCATTTTAGATTCCCATTCAGACATTAAAGCGACTTCTTGTTTAGGAGCACTACTCATGTCTGCCCATAAAGGCAAGTTTTCTATAATAATTGCAGATAAATCACCAAAATAGGCATCGTTATCTTCATAAACAGCACTACTACCACCTAGTCTTAGGTTCTTTCCTGTAAACAATTTTGCATCCTCATTGTTGTTACAAAATAAGGTTAACATATCTTTTCCTCCTTTAAAGTGGCAAAGCTTTATGGCATCTTCACTAACAGGAATAAATTTACTTTTAGAATTGGTGGTTCCGCTAGATTTTGCATACCATTTTATTTTGTTAGGCCACAATATATTTTTACCAGTTGTTCTTTGTTCTTGAATATAAGGACTTAAAGCTTCGTAGTTTACCAAGGGGATTTGAGTGGTGAAATCCTTGTAATTTTCCACTTTTTTAAACGCATACCTTTTTCCGTACTCAGTATTAGTAGCAGTTCTTAATAGCTTTAGCATTTGCTCAAACTGCACCTCTACAGGATATTTTATAAAAAGTTCTACTTGATGTTTTCTTTTTTTAAGAAACCAAGAAATAATTGAGTTTACAATAGGCAATGCCATAGATTAAAATACTATTTGCAGGTTAAAAATGATATCTTTGATGTATCTAATTTAGTTTTTTTCTATGAAATATCAGGGTGTATTAACAAAAATGGCAACAGAAAATGAAGAGCAAGTTCAATATTATTTAACTACATCTTCTCATGTGCTCAATTTAAATCAATTACTAAATAAAAGCATAGCAATTACTTTTGATGGGTATGAATGTTTGAACTGTGGTAAAGCGAAAAAAATATTTAGACAAGGTCACTGTTACGATTGTTTTTATGAACAACCTGGAGTTGCAGATTGGGTGATGAAGCCAGAACTAAGTAAAGCTCATTTGGGAATTGAGGATAGAAATTTAGCTTATGAAGAAAAAGCTCAATTGCAACCGCATATTGTGTATTTGGCATTGTCTAGCAATGTAAAAGTGGGAGTAACCAGAAAAACGCAAGTTCCAACTCGTTGGATAGATCAAGGAGCAAATAAAGCTATTCCGTTTGTAGAAGTACCCAATCGTTTTTTAGCCGGAATTACAGAGGTAGCTTTAAAAGAACATGTAAGTGATAAAACGAGCTGGCAAAAAATGCTAAAGAATGATGTGGCTGATGAAGATCTAATAGCTGTAAAAAAAGAGCTAAGACAATATTTACCAGAAGAGACTAAAGAGTATTATATAAATGAAGATCTTGTGTTGGATATAAATTATCCGGTAGAAAACTATCCTTTAAAAGTAAGTTCTTTAAACTTGGAAAAAGAAAATTTTTATCAAGGAGTTTTAAAAGGAATTAAAGGTCAGTATTTAATTTTTGAAGACGGAAAAGTTTTTAATGTGAGGAGTTATGAAGGTTATAAAGTAACGTTAGATATAGTATAAAAAAAAGGACAGTCTGTTTAGGCTGTCCTTTTTTTTATAGTTGTAAGCTAAGATTTTAATTAATCATTGCTTTTAATTCTTTAATGGTTTGTGTTGGGCTTTCTGCTCCAAAAACGTAGCTACCTGCTACCAACACATCTGCACCAACCTCTACTAAGTTGTTTGCATTTTTATCTGTTACACCTCCGTCAATTTCTATTTTAGTATCACAACCATTAAAAGTGATTAGATTTTTTAATTGCTGTACTTTAGAATACGTGTTTTCAATAAAAGATTGCCCTCCAAATCCTGGATTTACACTCATAATACATACCAAGTCTAAATCTTTAATAATATCTTCTAATACAGATATTGGAGTGTGTGGATTTAAAGCGACACCTGCTTGCATTCCTTCAGCTTTAATTGCCTGAATAGTTCTGTGTAAATGTGTACAAGCTTCGTAGTGAACTGTTAATATATCAGCACCAATTTCTTTAAAGGTTTTAATGTATTGATCTGGATTTACAATCATTAAATGTACATCTAAAGGCTTTGTTGCGTGTTTTTTAATGGCTTGCATTACAGGCATTCCAAAAGAAATATTAGGAACAAAGCTTCCGTCCATAATATCTATATGAAACCAGTCAGCTTCACTGTTGTTAATCATTTCTACATCACGTTGGATGTTGGCAAAGTCGGCTGCTAATACCGATGGAGCTACTAATTTACTCATCTTTGTTTTTGTATGGTAGTTAGACTAACCTAAGTAAGTCATTAAAATTTTACTTCTTGATGTATGTTTTAATCTACGGATCGCTTTTTCTTTAATTTGACGAACACGTTCACGAGTCAAATCAAAAGTTTCTCCAATTTCTTCTAGAGTCATTGGTTGGTGCTCACCCAAACCAAAGTACAAACGAACTACGTCTGCTTCTCTAGGAGTTAAGGTTTCTAAAGCTCTTTCAATTTCTACTTTTAACGATTCGTGTAACAACGTTTTGTCTGGGTTTGGAGATTCTCCAGAGTTTAATACATCGTATAAGTTAGAATCTTCACCTTCAATTAACGGAGCATCCATAGATACGTGACGACCAGAGTTTTTCATAGACTCTTTTACATCATTTACAGTCATGTCTAATTTCTTAGCAATTTCTTCTGCAGATGGTGGACGTTCGTTTTCTTGCTCTAAGAAAGCGTACATTTTATTGATTTTATTAATAGAACCAATTTTGTTTAACGGCAAACGTACAATACGAGATTGTTCTGCCAAAGCTTGTAGAATAGATTGACGAATCCACCATACAGCGTAGGAGATAAATTTAAAACCACGAGTTTCATCAAAACGTTTTGCTGCTTTAATTAAACCTAAATTTCCTTCGTTAATTAAATCGGGTAAAGTTAAACCTTGGTTTTGATATTGTTTTGCAACAGATACCACAAAACGTAAGTTCGCTTTTGTTAAACGTTCTAAAGCAGCTTGGTCTCCAGCTTTAATTCTTTGGGCTAATTCTACCTCCATATCGGCAGTAATTAAATCTACTTTACCAATTTCTTGTAAATATTTATCTAAAGAAGCTGTTTCACGATTGGTTACCTGCTTGGTAATTTTAAGTTGTCTCATGGATTTCTACTTGTTAAACTTTTGTATGTCTTTATATATACGAGGATTCCTTATTTTTTGTTACAAAAATAACGAGTTTATTTTACTTTTATTTTTAGAGTGTTGATTTTTAGTTTTTTAAAAATTTGTTTTTTCAACGTAAAAAATGGGTTAAAACACAAAAAACCCTTTCAAGTAAGCTTGAAAGGGTTTGATATATTTAGAAAAAGTTAAAAACTATTCAGCTTTTTTCTCTTCTCTTGGTTTTCTATCGTCTCTACGATTGTCTCTACCTCTGTTGTCACGTCCACCACGATCGTTATTTTCTCTTGGAGGTCTTGGTTTAAAACCTTCAGGTTTTGGTAATAATGCTTTTTTAGAAACTTTCTCTTTACGAGTTTTAGGGTCTTTTCCAAAGTATTTCACTTCAAAAATATCTCCCATGTTTACAACATCAGTTACGTTTTCTGTACGTTCCCAAGCCAATTCACTTACGTGTAATAAAACTTCGTTTCCTGGTGCTTGTGTATATTCTACAACAGCTCCAAAATCTAACATTTTAATTACTTTTACTTCGTAAGATTCTCCAACAGTTGGTTTAAACAACATAGATTCTATGTTTGCTAAAACTTGATCAATACCTTCTTGTCCAGTACCTAAAATTTCAACAATACCTTCTTCTGTAACAGGATCTTCGTTAATAACAATAGTACATCCTGTAGTTTTTTGTAACTCTTGAATGTTTTTACCTCCAGGTCCAATTAGAGCACCAATAAATTCGTTAGGAATTACTCTAGTGATCATTTTAGGAGAGTGAGATTTTACATCTGCATTAGGAGTTTCAATTACTTCTGTAATTTTTCCTAAGATATGCATACGTCCTTCACGAGCTTGTTTTAGTGCATTTACTAAAATTTCGTAAGACAATCCTTTTACTTTAATATCCATCTGACAAGCAGTAATACCATCAGCAGTACCAGTTACTTTAAAATCCATATCTCCTAAGTGATCTTCATCACCTAAAATATCAGACAATACAGCGTAGCGATCACCATCAGAAATTAATCCCATAGCAATACCAGAAACTGGCTTTGTAATTTGAACTCCAGCATCCATCAAGGCCATTGTACCTGCACAAACTGTTGCCATAGAAGAAGAACCGTTAGATTCTAATACTTCTGAAACCACTCTTACTGTGTAAGGACAATCTGCAGGAACCATTCCTTTTAATGCTCTTTGAGCCAAGTTTCCGTGTCCAACTTCTCTACGAGAAGTACCTCTTAAAGGTCTAGCTTCACCTGTACAAAAAGGAGGGAAGTTGTAGTGTAAGTAAAAACGCTCTTCACCTTCGTGTGTTGGTGAATCTATAATGTTAGCATCTCTAGAAGTACCTAAAGTTACGGTAGCTAATGCTTGAGTTTCTCCACGTGTAAAAATAGAAGATCCGTGAGTTGAAGGTAAATAATCTACTTCTCCCCAGATTGGTCTAATTTCGGTAGTCTTACGACCATCTAAACGTAAACCTTCTGCCAGTGTTAATTCACGAACTGCTTCTTTCTGAGATTTGTTAAAATATTTTCCAACTAAGTCTCCGTATTCAGCCAACTCTTCTTCTGTAAAAGCAGCTTTTACTTCTTCTTTTACAACTGCAAAAGCATCTGTTCTTTCTACTTTAGAAGTCCCTTTAGCGGCAATAGCGTAACACTTATCGTATGTTAAAGTATTAATTTTAGCTGCTAATTCTTCGTTTTCTATTGCTTGATCGTATTCACGTGTAGCTTTCTTTCCAAATGCTTCTGCTAATTTTACCTGAGCAGCACATTGAAGTTTAATCGCTTCGTGAGCAAATTTAATAGCATCCGCCATTTCTTCTTCAGAAATTTCGTCCATCTCACCTTCTACCATCATTACAGAATCTGCAGAAGCACCAATCATCATGTCTAAATCAGACTCCGCTAATTGTGCTCTAGTAGGGTTGATAACAAACTCTCCATTAATTCTACCCACACGAGCTTCAGAAATTGGAGTTTCAAAAGGAATATCTGATAATTGGATAGCAGCAGAAGCTCCTAATCCAGCCAATGCATCTGGCATAACTTCAGGATCGTGAGACATTAACTGAATCATTACCTGAGTTTCTGCATGGTAGTCTTTTGGGAATAAAGGACGTAATACACGGTCAATTAAACGCATTGTTAATACCTCATCATCACTTGGTCTAGCTTCTCTTTTAAAGAAACCTCCAGGGTATTTACCTGCTGCAGCAAATTTTTCTCTATAATCTACTGTTAAAGGTAAAAAGTCTACGTCAGATTGTTTGTAGTTAGAAACCACAGTACATAATAACATAGCTTTTCCCATTTGCACAACAACGCTACCATGAGCTTGTTTTGCTAATTTTCCAGTTTCGATAGATACGGTTCTCCCGTCTCCTAATTCGATAACTTCTTTAAATACCTTAGGTATCATAAATAAAATGTTTTAAATGTTGGCTTAAATAAGAAAGACCAACGGTTATTGTTTAACAAAAAATGTTGTGTTGTTGTAGGGCTTTGTTAACAATGGACTCAGAAGCTGTGTTCTGACCTCTTATTTTTATAACACTGGAAATGTATTCCAGCGAAGTGTCTAAAATAAAAAAAAGAGGCGATTAAGCCTCTTTTTATATGTTGAATTATTTTCTTAATCCTAATTCAGCAACAATTGCACGATATCTTAAGATATCTACTTTTGTTAAGTAATCTAATAAAGATCTACGTTTACCAACTAACTTTACTAAAGAACGTTGTGTGTTGTAATCTTTTCTGTTTACTTTTAAGTGTTCTGTTAAATCAGAAATTCTTTTTGTGAACAATGCAATTTGACCTTCTGTTGATCCTGTGTCTGTAGCTGATTTTCCGTGCTTTGCGAAAATCTCAGCTTTTCCTTCTTTTGATAATGACATGCTAATATTTATGTAAATGATTATTATGCAGATTACCACTTTGGTAATCGGACGGCAAATATACAAGTTTTATTTTAATGTGTAATAATTTGTGTAACAAAACATTGTGTGTTTATTTGTTTGATAGTAAAGTGATTAGCGTCTAGTTGTCGTCTGTGTATTCTTTTTTTAAATTTAGTTTTAATATTAAAAAGCCAATCAATCCAGCTGTTAATGATGAAATTAGAATAATAAATTTAGTATTGTTTATAATAGTAGTGTTGTCAAAAGCAAGTAAGGTGATAAAAATAGACATGGTAAATCCTATTCCTCCTAAAAAACCAACTCCTATAATAGATTTCCAATTTAAGTCTTCGGGTAATTTACATAGTCCTAAAGAAACGGCAATAAAAGTGATTAAAAAGATGCCTAATGGTTTTCCTATAATAAGACCTAGCATAATACCTAAACTATAGTTTTGTGTTAAAACTTGTTCTATATTTCCGCTTAAAACAATAGCGGTGTTTGCCAACGCAAAAACAGGAAGAATAATAAAAGCAACTGGCTTGTGCAAAAAGTGTTGTAATCTATAAGAAGTGGATTCTTCTCCACCATTTCTATAAGGAATGGCAAACGCTAACAAAACACCTGTAATGGTTGCATGCACACCAGAGTTTAGCATGAAATACCACATGGCAATTCCACCAATAATGTAAATCAACATATTTTTAATTCTTAGCTTGTTAAAAATTAAAAGTGTTCCAAAAATACCTAAAGCAATAAGTAAATTGACCCAGAAAATAGTTTTGGTATAAAAAGTAGCAATAATTAAAATGGCACCTAAGTCATCTATTACAGCTAAAGCAGTTAAAAATATTTTTAAAGAAGTAGGAACTTTACTTCCTAACAAGGCTAAAATTCCTAAAGCAAAAGCAATGTCTGTAGCCATTGGGATTCCGGCACCCGATTGTGTAGTTGTGCCATAATTTAAAAACAAATAAATTCCTGCAGGAACTATAATTCCTCCCAAAGCAGCAAAGATAGGCAATAATGCATCTTTAATGTTAGAGAGTTCTCCGTGGTATATTTCTCTTTCTAATTCTAAACCAATCAGTAAAAAGAAAATAGTCATTAATCCATCATTGATCCAATGAACAATACTATGATTACCAATGTAAATGTTCCAAAAAGATTGATAACTATTCCCTAGGGCTGAATTGGCAATTATTAAAGAAACAAGCGTACAAATTATTAGAATGATACCGCTTGTTTTTTCGCTGTTAAAAAATTCTTTATATAGTTTTGTTATTTTCATTGTGGTTTTTGATGATTTTCAGTCGAAAATACCAAATCAAACACAGTTAAATAGCTTGTTTTTAGGATACTTGTTTAAAATACGTAATACTACGGAAGCCCTTGTGGTGCTTATACTTAGCTAAGATATAATTATAGTTTTTTAGAGCTTAATTTCATGTAAAATTAATCCGCTAGCAGGAGCAATTTCTTTTAAAACTACGTTATCATCCCAATTACTTAATGTTTTCTTTAAAAAGTCTAAATCTACTTCTCCGCTTCCAAGTTGAAAAAGAATTCCCATCATTATTCTTATTTGATAACGCATAAAACCAGGTCCGGTAACCTTGTATAAGTAGCTTTTTTTAGGAAAGAAGCTTGCCGTGTATGTGTTGTTTTTTATAATTTCAGAACTATAAATTTTTCTTTCAAATATAGTGTTCTCACTAGGTTTTTTTGTATACTTTTTAAAATTGTGTTTTCCTACAAATAGTTTAGCACCTTGTTGCATTAAATCAATATCTAGTACGTTGTTTTTTCCTGTTAAAATAGAGGCACAAAAAGGATGGTTTCTTTCTCCGTGAGAAAATAAATAGTGATATTCTTTTGTTTTAGATGCTTGAATAATATCAAAGTTTTTATCCACTTTATCAATAGATAAAACTCTAATATCTTGAGGTAAATTTTTATTCAACTCATAGAGCATCCAATGGGATTCGTAATCTGTTTTTGTAATTAAATGGCAATAGGTTTCATGGGCAGATACCATCGCATCAGTCCTACTAGCGGCCAATGTTTTAAATAAATTATGATCAAAAATAAATTTAAAAGTTTTCTCTAGTATTCCTTGTACGGTTTTAACATTTGGTTGTTTTTGCCAACCATGAAATCGAAAGCCTAAATATTGTAGTTTTAATAAGTAATAAGAGTCGTTTTCGTATTTCAAGATGTTTGTCTTTGTATTTTTTGTTTTACAATTTCTTCTACAGGCACCCCTTTAATGTTAGATTCTAGCCAAGATAAAATATCTAAGTATAAAAAGGATCTTTTTTCATAAGGATGATTTTCGTACACTTTTAGTTCTTCATATAATTCTTTAAATGCTTTTCTTAGTTCGTGCGGATATAAATTGCTTAAATTTCTTAAGAATTTAATCATCTTTCTTTGTACCTCGTATAAGTTGTTCATTTTTAATAAAAACTTGTAGGTAGATTTAATTAATTCTTCAATATATTCATCATCACCAGACTCGTAATGGGCAACTAAGTTTAAAACACGTGTATAACATAGCAAGTCTTCACGCATTTTTAAATCTTTGTTTTTGATGATTTTATTTAAGTAAAAAATACATTTTTCATAATCGCCAGCACCAAAAAACATACACGCTATTTTGTAATAAAAAAGCATGACATGATGAGCATCTATTTTTTTATCGGTTTTATCCAATTCAATCAAAACACTTTTTACAAATTCAGTTCCTTTTCTAAATTCACCCGTTAAATAAAAAGAATTTATTTTGTGTTGATACAGATACAGGAAACATAAGTTTTGTGTGTTCTCTGATGAAAATATTTTTTCGTCTTGAATTTCTTTGGTCAAACCATCTAATGTTTCTTGGTACTTGTCTTTTTTTTGTAGGTAAAAAAGAGACTCTAATAAATAATTAACGGCCTTTAGGTAAAATACAGGATGGAGTTTTTTCATGTCGGGCAAATCATGAAACAACTGAACCAGTTTTTGTGAATTACGGTAACAGGATAAAAAATCTTGCGTAATAAAACCTTGCCATAAGTTGGCTTGATACAAATACATTTTGCTAGTAAAACCTAAATCAGAAAATTTGTATTTAGGAATTCTATCAGCATAATATTGCTCTACGGTTTGGGTGTCTGTATCATTTCTAGCATATCCGTGTTTTAAAAACCAGCTGTATAATTGCAAAGATAAATTAGAAAGTTTACTGGTGATTACATTTTTTTGGTTGATGTTTTTAGCTTCAATAGCCAACGTATCGGCTCTGTCACTCATACTACGAGTGATGTATTGGGACTCAATTACTTTTTCTAATTCAATAATTTCATAAGCCAAATTGTATTGTTCCTTAGCTACTGCTACAGATTTTGTTTTGTCTAACAAACGCAAACTCTGTTTATACAAGCCTTTAGTGTATAAAATAGTGGCAAAATCTATTTGCTCTCTAATTTGAGTAATACTATTCTGATGAACAGGACTTAATCGTAAACTGATTAAGATTTGACGATATAAATGTGCTTTGGTGTTAGAAATCTGCTGTTTTCTAATTCCTGTTTTGGCTAAAATTAATTTTTCATCATAGGTGTTAATTTTATCCATTAAAACAAATAATGCCATAAAATTAGATTGTGTATTTCCCTCTAACCTACCAGCATACAGTTTAAATTGTCTTTTTTCCGATTTGCTTAAAGATTTAATCAGCGAAAATAAGGGGTCTGTTTTCTTTTCTTTTTTCATGATATAAGATTGCCTTAATTTATATCAAAAATACAAAAATATTCAGATTTCGGTTCTTGGATGTCGTAAACTTATTTTGGATATAGCCCTGTATTTGTTAGGGTTTAGCTAATAAATTATCTTTTGACTAAGGGAAAGGTAAATTAATAGGAGTTTTGCTCGCCTACTGAGAAGTTTATTTTTGTTTGCTTAAAGTAAAAAAACAACAATAATGGCTAAGGATCACGTACAAATATTTGATACTACTCTTAGAGATGGAGAGCAAGTTCCCGGATGTAAACTAAATACAGAGCAAAAGTTAATAATTGCAGAGCGTTTAGATTTATTAGGGGTAGACATTATTGAAGCAGGTTTTCCCGTTTCTAGTCCAGGAGATTTTAAATCGGTGGAGGCAATTGCTAAATTAGTAAAGAATGCAACGGTCTGTGGATTAACACGTGCTGTTGAAAATGATATTAAGGTAGCTTCTGAGGCTTTAAAATATGCTGTTAGACCAAGAATTCATACAGGGATTGGTACTTCAGATTCTCATATAAAATTTAAATTTAATTCTAACAGAGATGCAATTATCGAAAGAGCAGTTGCAGCTGTTAAGTATGCAAAAGGATTTGTAGAGGATGTAGAGTTTTATGCAGAAGATGCAGGACGTACAGATAATGAATATTTAGCAAGAGTTTGTGAGGCTGTTATTAAAGCGGGAGCAACAGTGTTAAACATTCCAGATACAACAGGATACTGTTTGCCCGATGAATATGGAGCTAAAATTAAATACCTAAAAGAAAATGTTAAGGGAATAGAAAAGGCAGTGTTGTCTTGTCACTGTCATAACGATTTAGGTTTGGCAACAGCCAATTCAATTGCAGGAGCAATTAATGGAGCTCGTCAAATAGAATGTACTATTAATGGTATTGGAGAAAGAGCAGGAAATACCTCTCTAGAAGAAGTTGTGATGATTATGAAACAACATCCAGACTTAAATATAGATACAGGAGTAAATACAAAGTTATTGTACAGTACCTCTCAAATGGTACAAGAGCATATGGGAATGTTTGTGCAAGCTAATAAAGCAGTGGTAGGTTCTAATGCTTTTGCTCACTCATCTGGAATTCATCAAGATGGAGTAATTAAGAACAGAGAAACATACGAAATTATGGACCCTGCAGATGTTGGTGTAACAGAATCTGCAATTGTACTAACGGCACGTAGTGGTAGAGCAGCTTTGGCTTATAGAGCTAAGAATGTAGGATACGAACTAACCAAATTAGAGTTAGATGCTATTTACCCTAAGTTTTTAGATTATGCAGACACTAAAAAAGAAGTGATAAATGAAGATATTCATATCTTAATGGAGCAAAACAACATTAAATTAAGCTAATTTAAGTTGTAAAGTATATTTAAAAAGGTCTCGATTTTTCGAGACCTTTTTTTGTGGGATTTTATATTTATAGAATTCATTTATTCCTAGTATCTTTGTTAAAAATTAGAACACTATGTTTTTATTTATTGGAGGTCCAGAAGTTTTTATTATTCTACTTATTGTAGTCATGTTTTTTGGTGCAGATAAAATTCCTGAAATAGCTAGAGGATTGGCTAAAGGGATGAATCAGGTTAAAAATGCAACCAATGATATTAAGCGTGAAATAAACAATACAGCTACAAAATCAGGAGTTGATTTAAATGTAACCAAAGACATTAAAAAGGCTGTTGATGATGTTAAAGAAAATATTGATGACATGACGGGACCTATAAGAAGAACTAAATTATGAGTTTTTTAGAAAGCCTTATTCAGGCAGATCAACAATTATTAATTTATTTAAATAATTTTGGTAGTCAACCGTTTGATGCTTATTGGTTGTTTGTTACCAAACCAACCAATTGGATTCCACTTTTTCTTTTCTGGTTATTTTTGTTAATTAAAAACTATAGTTGGAGAAAAGGACTTTTTCTGTTTTTGTTTATCTGTATTATGGCAGGCTTGTCTGATGTGTTAGTGAATATTATTAAATATGCTACTACAAGACCAAGACCATGTTGGCAAGATGGTGTTTTAGAGCAAATTAGAATTTTAAAATGTTCTCGTAGTTTTAGTTTTGTTTCAGGACATGCAACAACATCAACAGCAGTAACTACATTTGTGTATTTGCTTTTTAGAAAAAAATACAAATGGACAATATTATTTTATATCTATCCATTATTGTTTGCTTATAGTAGAATTTATATGGGGAAACATTATCCTGGAGATATTTTATGCGGATACACTTTAGGAGTTGTAGAAGCTGTTTTATATCTAAAATTAGCAAAGTATTTAACAAATAAATGGTTTGATAAAAACCATGTGAAATAGAAAAAAGGGAAGCTGAAATTTAGCTTCCCTTTTTTAATTTTGTGCTATTTGTGTCTCGTTTACAGATGTATAGGTAACTAATTCTGGTCATTGAGTTTCCCGAAGCTTTGGATGAGATTTGTTACCTCTATTTTTTGGGAAAATAATTTATTTTAGTTTCTACAGTTGCAAACTGACGAAACATTTCCATAACCCCACAATAGGTATCTACAGATAAAGTAACTGCCTTTTCTATTTTCTTTTGATTAAGGTTGTCTCCGTAAAAATTAAAATTCACCCAAACTTTATGATAAAACTTAGGATGTTCTTCTGTTAATTCAGCTTCTACATCAATGTCAAAAGTATCCACATCAATACGCATTTTTTTTATTAAAGAAGCAACATCAATACCAGAACAACCTGCTAAAGCAGATAACATTAATGCTTTAGGACGTAATCCTTTTCCTTGTCCACCAACTTCTTCAGAACCATCAATAGGAACATTACCTCCAGGCCCTTTAGATTCAAAATGAACTCCATCTTTCCAGTTTAAACTTATTTTTTGTGTTGCCATGTTTCTTAATTTTAGATGTCAAAAATAAGTAAAGTAATTGACGTATTGAACAATACAATTGTTGAAATATATAGTGAAGAATAATTGCGAATCATCCGTTGTTAATTGCAATTAGGAACTCGTATATTTACTGTATGAATCAACCTTTGGCAGAACGCATTCGACCTAAAACATTAGAAGACTATATCAGTCAGCAACACCTTGTAGGAAAAACAGGAGTGTTGACCAATCATATCAATAAAGGAATGATTCCCTCTTTAATTTTGTGGGGACCTCCTGGTATTGGAAAAACAACGTTGGCAAATATTATTGCAGAAACATCAAAAAGACCTTTTTTTACATTAAGTGCTATTAATGCAGGTGTAAAAGATGTAAGAGAAGTGATAGACAAAGCAAAACAGAGCGGAGGTTTGTTTACGACTAAAAATCCTATTTTATTTATTGATGAAATTCATCGATTTAGCAAATCACAACAAGACTCTTTATTAGGAGCTGTAGAAAAAGGTTGGGTAACGTTAATTGGTGCGACTACCGAAAACCCTAGTTTTGAGGTGATTCCAGCTTTGTTGTCAAGATGTCAGGTGTATGTGTTAAATCCTTTTGATAAGGGAGATATGGAAGCATTATTAAAACGTGCGATGCAAGAGGATGAGGTAATTGCTAAAAAAAAGGTAGTTTTAAAAGAAATTGATGCTTTGTTACAGGTGTCTAGCGGAGATGCCAGAAAACTATTAAATGTTTTTGAATTGATTGTAGCATCAGAAGAAGAGGGAGTTGTAATTACAAACGACTTGGTGCTGCAAAAAGTACAACGTAATGTAGTGAGATATGACAAAACAGGAGAGCAACATTATGATATTATTTCTGCTTTTATAAAATCAATAAGAGGGTCAGATCCTAACGGAGCTGTTTACTGGCTTGCAAGAATGGTAGAAGGTGGAGAAGATGTAAAGTTTATTGCACGTAGAATGTTAATTTCTGCCTCCGAAGATATTGGTAATGCCAATCCTACAGCCTTAATTATGGCAACAAGTACTTTTCAGGCAGTAACAACTATTGGTTATCCTGAAGCTAGAATTTTACTAAGTCAGTGTGCTGTTTATTTAGCAAACTCTGCAAAAAGTAACACGAGTTACGAAGCTATTAATAAAGCAATTCAGGTTGTAAAACAAACAGGAGACTTACCAGTTCCATTACATTTAAGAAATGCTCCTACTAAGCTAATGAAAGATATGAACTACGGAAAAGAGTATAAATACTCTCACGCATATCCTGGTAATTTTGTGGAGCAAGAGTTTATGCCCGATGAGTTAAAAGGAATGTCTCTATACAATCCTGGAGTAAATGCTCGTGAAAATGAATTTAGAAAAGTAATGAAAGATAGGTGGGGAGATAAATATGAAAAATAACCGATAAATGTGTGGATTTACAGGGATAATAAGTTTTTTAGGTGGTAGATCTATTTCATCTAATGTGGTTTCTATGACTGAGAAAATTATAAATAGAGGACCTGATGATGAAGGATATTTGTGTTTAAAAGATAACTTTTTTTCTTTTAGAGGGGATGGCTCTGTTGTTAAATCTTTACCGCATATTTCAGCATCTTTTATGGATGAATTTAAGATTGTATTAGGCTTTAGAAGATTAAAAATAGTTGACTTATCAAATTTAGGACATCAGCCTATGGTTGATAATGAAAGAAGGTTTGCAATTGTCTTTAATGGTGAGCTTTATAATTATTTAGAATTAAGAGCAGAATTAATAGGATTAGGGCATGTTTTTAGAACAAATTCGGATACTGAAGTTGTTTTAATAGCCTATAAAGAATGGTCTAATAAAGCTTTGTTACGATTTAATGGAATGTTTGCTTTTTCTATAATAGACAGAACTACATCTACTGTTTTTATGGCTAGGGATAGAATGGGGATTAAGCCTTTTTATTACGCTAAAACAAATGATAATTTTATATTTGGAAGTACTCAGAAATCAATTTTAGCATCAGGAATGGTACTTGCTAAAATATCAGAACAGGGAGTGTGGGAGAATTTTAAGTTTTCAGTAGCTCAAAGACCTCATACTTGTTTTGAATCTTTGAAGTCTTTAAGTCCTGCTAGTTATGGTGTTTTGAATTTTCGAACAGGGGACTTTGTGGAAAAAAAATATTGGAATATTCCTGTAGGTACTCAAGACTTTAGTCTAACAGAGTCTCAATCGAAAATAATGATTGAGGAGTCTTTATTTAAATCGATAAAATATAGGTTACAGGCAGATGTTGAGGTTGGTACATTTATGAGTGGAGGAGTAGATTCAACTTTAATATCTGCAATAGCATCTAAATTTCAACCTGATATAAAATCTTTAACTTTGGGCTTTAAGAATTATGAGGCTCTTAATGAAATTAAAGAGGCACAGGATACTGCTAGGTTGAATAATATAGATCATATTATAGAAACAATTAATCCAGATGATTTTATTAAGAAAATACAGGAAACAGTGGTCGCTTATGAAGAGCCCTATCATCATTTGTCTGCAAATTTTGCGATATCTAGCTTGGCAAAAAATAATAATTTAAAAGTTGTGCTAAATGGTTTAGGAGGAGATGAATTATTTGGAGGGTATGATGTTTATAAAAAGCTTTCTTTCTGGGAAAAAAATAAAAAACACAAAAATGTTCTAAAATTTTTTCCGAGTTTTCATCCCAAAATTAAAAAAGTAAAACAAATTTTATCGTACGAAAAGATAGGTCAATTCTATTCACACTATTATACGACTTTCTCAGATTCTGAATTGGGTTTGTTAACAGGTAAAATAAAGAATACAGATAATTTGTTAGAGGAGTTATATATGGATGATGGTATTGGCTTTTCTGACAATTTTGAAGCAATTAGTTATTTTAATTTAAAATCTTATATTGGGAATCATCAATTAAGAGCTGTAGATTCTAGTACAATGAGTTTTTCAATAGAGGGTAGGCTTCCAATGTTAGATCATCAGTTTATTGAAACAGCGTTTAAAATCCCATCAGTTTACAAGAATAAGAATGGTATATCAAAGTATATATTAAAAGAAGTTGCTAAAAAATATATAGCTCCTAGTTGTCTTGCTATGTCAAAAAAAGGATTAGGCCTTCCTTTGGAAAAATGGATTAATAATGAGTTGAGTGAATTTGTAGGGGATCATTTAAGTGATTTGAGAAATAGAAATATATTTAATAATAGTTATATGGATCATATTGTGAAAAGTAAAAATACAAGACAAATATGGCAACTGGTTTCTTATGAATTATGGTTGAGAAATTTTATAGATAATGTTAAAAATTAAATTACCTAATGATTTAGTTCATCTATCTGTAGGGCATATAATAGCTCAGTTTTTAGCGGCTTTTGGGGGCATTTTTTTGGCTAGAATATATACTCCTGAAGATTTTGGTGAGTTTTCTTTTTTTATGAGTTTTTTAGTTATTATCTCTAGTTTTAGTACTCTGAGGTTAGAATCTGTAATTATTTTAGACCATGAAAATAATAAGAGTAATAATTTTTGTTATTTAACATTAATACCAATAACAATTATTCTTTTATTTGTGTTACCAGGACTTGTAGTTTTTCTATTTAAAGATACATTGTGGGGGTTTGATTGCTTTTTTTGGTTTGTTTTATTGTTTTGTGCCTTGTTAAAAGGAGTGGGGAATATTTTTAATAATCAACTGTTAGTGAATTCTAATTATAATCTTATAAAAAAAACAAAAATTATAACAGCCACGAGTAAAATATTTATTCAGTTTTTTTTATTTTATATAGGATGTTCTTCGGTAGGGTTGTGGTTTGGAGTTTTTTTGTCATTAATTTTTAATGTTATTTATCAGGCAAAAGGTATAAATCGTTCTTTTGATAAAATTAATATTAAAGAGAAATTGATGTTTCTGTTAAAAAGAAAAGATTTGCTTTTATATGCTTTTCCGGGAGATATGATAGGAGTAGTTTCTAGTAGTATTATGCCTCTTTTGCTAATTTATTTTTTTGGAAAAAATATAACAGGGGTTTATTTTTTAGCAATTACAATATTATCTATAGCTACTTATTATTGTAACTCTGTACTAGCTCCGTTGTATTTCAAAAAGGCATCATTGTTGTATAGAACAAATAAAAAAGAATTATTTGATTACACATTAAAAGTTGTAAAACTTAATTTTTTTATTGCAATTATTATTGCTTTGGGGATTTTTTTTCTGTCATTTTATGTTGTAGATTTTTTTTTGGGTAAAGAGTGGATAGGGGTTGTTTTTTTTATAAAGGTTTATGTGGTAGCTTATATTCCAACTTGTGTTTATGGTGTTATTAGTAATTTAGAAGAAATTTTGAGTAAAAACAAAATTAGTCTAATAGCTAATTTTGTTTTAATTGTAATGACATTTGTAAGTGTGTTTATGTTTGTTGAAATAAAGCATTTTGTAATTACAATGGCTGTTTTGCAAGGACTGATGTATGCTTTTTTGTTAGTTTATTTTTTTAAAGAGCTTAAAAAAGAATCGATAGGTAATTTGGTAAGTAAATAATAGGCTTCCATTTTGCTTCCAAAACTCTTAAAGAATGAAGCAATTCCAGGATGCATAGAGCCCTCAAAATCTAATGTATAATTAGTGTTAGCGTAAGTTTGGATTATGTGATTTAATACCGCAGTATTCCCTTGTACTTTGTTTCCTTTTTTATTGTTGGCGGAAAAAACATAATAAATTCTATTTGCATCTTTAAAGAAAAGTGAGCCAGAAATAAGCTGTCGTTCTTTATCAAAAACACCCAAAGTAATGGGGGTTAATTTTTTTGTGGTTGCTAATTGCTCAAGTCTTCTATAATCCTGTAGGTTGATGTTTAATTCATTAGTATAATTCTCTTTAAATAATGTAGTAATTTTTTTAGCACTTATATTCTTTTCTAGAGTACACTCAGATTTGTTGAATTTTTTTAATCTGTCTTTTCTGTCTTTTCTATAGTTTTTATGTAGTTCTTCGTACGAGTGATTTAAGTCTAGAATATAATTGTCTTTTTTTAAAAACAAATCAGAATAGTTGTTGCTATGAAACTGAATGGTTGTTTTTAGAAATTTTTTTGGAATTGCTTTGATAAAATTATCGATTAAAGAAATATCTAGTTTGTTAGTTGAAAAAACCCCTAATTGCTGAGTCCAGCAAGGTGGGTAAATGTATTTAATAAAATATTTACTTCTCCATGGTAAAGGCATTACTGCTTTGTAGTTGTCTAAAATAAGAGCATCCCAGTTATCAGCAACAATATCCAAATAATAACTTAGTGCGTAAACTCTAGAATTAATTGAGTTCTGAATACAAGCATCGTATTTTATTATATCAATATTTTTTCTTGTAACGTACGTAATCATTATTCTTTAACACATTTTAAAACCTCTTCGTAAAAATCTTCCCAATATTTCCAGTCACCAAAATTAGAAAGGCAATCATTATGAAAAACAGAAATTAAAGTTCCGTTTACCTGTTTTACCATGTTGGTAATGTGATTAATTTTCATAAGTGCTTGTTTAGGACTTAATTGTAAATTAAAACGCAAGGTGTTGTCTATAAAAGCATATGGGTGTACTCTTAAAGGGGTTTGAATTTCAAAATCTAAATCATAAAAATAAAAGGGAGTACAAGTACTAGCTCTAAATCCTATGTGTTTTAAATATCCCATAGAATAATCTTCGGTAATATCTAAATCAATTAATTTTTGATAAGTCTCAGGTAGTTTATTTCTACCAAAATGTTGTCTAGATAATTTGGTAGGAGTGTTGATTATATGAGAAAGTCTATCAGATTCTTTCGATAATTTTTCTTCGTTATCCATGGTAAAATAAGAACTTAATAACCCCACTTTTGCATAGTCTGCAATCGATTTAATAAGCAAATGATATTTTCTTTTGGTAAAAGCTACATTGTTATCATACGTAGTATAATTGGCAATTAAGAAAAAGAAAATAGTTTTGATGTTGTGCTTTTTTTGAAGCGAAATAATTTTATCAAACGTATCATAAGGGTCTTCTTTTATTCTTAAAAAGACAGCAATACGCATCCATACTTCAAAAATTTTTAGCGTGAAAAAATCATAAAAACCACCTACTAAATTTCTAATAACTCCTTTGCATCTATACAAAAAAGTTTGATTGATACTAAACGTAGAAATGTATTTGTAACTGTTGGGCTGATGTTGGTATTCTGGATATTTTTCTTTTAAAGCCTTTAACAATTTATAAGCCCAAACATCAATAATAGGTTTGTCTAAAAAGTTGTTTTGATAAGCAATACTTTCTTCGGCAGGATAACAATCATTTTCATCTAAAACACAAGGTAAATATTCTTCATATCTACTTAATAGGTAGAAACTAGCTGCAAAAATATCAAATGGAATAGCAGATTTTTTTCCCTTGCTAAAAAAACAAGGAGTGCTGTCCCATTGAGACATTGTAATTTCTATATCATTAATACCTTGTTCAAAAAGCAAGCCATGACTCTGAATAAAAAATTCGTTACCTAGCGGAGCTTTGGCATAAGTCATCTTTAAGCTGTCGTGAGCCACAAATTCTTCAATAGTTGAAGTAAATTTTATGGGAATATTTAAAATACGAACAAAAATATGTTTAAAAACATAGCTTACTCTAGGAGTTATTTTTTGTGTATATATTAATAATTCTTCTGTCATAATTTATAGAATTCCCTCGTCTGCAAAGCTAAAATAAGCTTTTTGTGTGATTATTAAATGATCCAATACTTTAATGTCTAATGTGGCTGCAGCATTTTTAATTTTTTGAGTAATTTGTTTGTCGGCCTGACTAGGTTGTAGTTTTCCAGATGGATGATTGTGTCCTAAAATCATAGCGGTAGAAAGTAATTCTAGACTTTTCTTAAAAATAATACGTAAATCTACCAAAGTTCCCGTAAGACCTCCTTTGCTAATTAGTTGCTTATCAATAACCTTATTGCTGTTGTTTACATGTAAAATCCAAAATTCTTCATGAGGTAGATCCCCTAGAATAGGTTCAAAAATATCAAAAGCATCTTTGCTGCAAGTAATTTTAGGGATAGATAATGCAGCAGACAAACGCTGTCTTTTTCCTAAAGCCAAAGCAGTTACAATGCTAATGGCTTTGGCTTCTCCAATACCATTAAATTTCATTAACTCATTTATGCTAGCTTTGGTTAATACGTTTAAATTGTTGTTAAAGTGATTTAGAATTTTTTTAGACAATTCTACGGCTGATTCATTCCTGTTTCCAGATCCAATTAAAATGGCCAAAAGTTCAGAGTCTGACAAGGATGCTACTCCTTTTAGAATTAATTTTTCCCTAGGTCTATCTTCCTCATTCCACTCTTTAATTGTCAATGGTTTTATATCTTGTTTCATAGCGCTTTATTTGTGACAGATACTAATTAAATGTAATATATTTGTAGCAAATATTCAGGTATGAAGATTATTATTGCAGGAGCAGGAGAAATTGGTTATCATCTTGCCAAGTTATTGTCTATGGAGGCACACGATATTTTTGTGATTGACCAAAATGCACAAAGACTAAACCACTTAAATACTCATATTGATGTGTTTACCAAAAAAGGGGATGCTGCATCTATTCAGGTTTTAAAAGAGGTAGGGATAAGTGAAGCTGATTTGTTGGTTGCTGTAACAGAGTCTCAAAACACCAATTTAACAATAGCTGGAATAGGTAAAAAGCTAGGAGTTAAAAAAACAATTGCTCGTATTTCTAACACTGAATATATTAAGACCAAAGAAATTAATTTTTCGGATAGTGGAATTGATTATATGATTTCTCCCGAAGAATTGGCTGCAAACGAGATTGAAATCTTAGTAAACGAAACTGCTTTTAATGATAAATTTGATTTTGAAAAAGGAGAATTAAGTGTTTTAGGAGCTAAATTATCCGAAGGATCTCCAATAATAGGAGCAACAGTACAAGAAATAAATTCTAAATTTAATTTTGACTTTATTGTTATCGCTATCAAAAGAGATACATCTAATGAAATTGTAATTCCTAGAGGAAATTCTGTTTTTGAATTAAATGATCAGGTTTATTTTTCGGTTCCTAGAGAAAGTCTAAGTAAAATTCACCTACTGGTAGATAAAGAAAAAATAGGGATTAAAGATGTAATGATTTTAGGAGGAGGTAGAATTGGACAAAAAATAGCGAGAAGACTTTGCGGTAAAAACTTGCGTGTAAAAATGATTGAAAGTGACCGAAATAAGTGCTTTGACTTGTCTGATGAATTAAAAAACACATTGGTAATTCATGGTGATGGTAGAGATATTGAGTTGCTAGAAGAAGAGTCTTTAAGTAATATGGATGCTTTTATAGCAGTGTCTGGAAACTCCGAAACCAATATTATGACTAGTTTAGTTGCAAAATCTAAAGGAGTTAGAAAAACCATTGCTTTGGTAGAAAATATGAATTATATGGATATTTCTCAATCCATAGGAATAGATACTTTAATCAATAAAAAAATATTAGCAGCAAGTGCTATTTTTAGACATGTTCGTAAAGGTCGTGTGTTGGCATTGGCAAATTTACACAATGTAGAGGCAGAGGTTTTAGAGTTTTTTGTAAGAAGAAATACCAAAATAACTGAATCAAAAATAAAAGACTTAGACTTACCTAAAAATTCAGTTTTAGGAGGAGTGGTTAGAAAAGGTAAGGCATTAATGACCTATGGTGATTTTACAATTTTACCAGGAGATAGAGCCATTGTTTTTTGCTTGCCAGATGCTATTTCTGAAGTAGAAAAGTTTTTTAATAACTAATAGATGAAAGGACTAAACTTTAAAATTATAGCAAGTTTCTTAGGATTAACTTCCATGATGAATGGATTTTTCATGCTATTGTCCGAGCCTTTTAGTTGGTATTATCACGAAACAGCTAGTACCGGAATTTTATCGGCAGGTCTGTTAACCATTTCTGTAGGTTTTTTGTTATGGTTTTTTAATAGAAATGCACCTAAAGATATTCATAAAAGAGACGGGTATTTAATTGTAACCTTGGGTTGGTTAATGCTAACCTTAACAGGTAGTTTGCCTTATTTAATGACGGGAACCATTACATCTTTTCCTGATGCTATTTTTGAAACCATTTCGGGATATTCTACTACAGGAGCTTCTATTTTAACAGATATAGAAAGCGTACCTAAAGGAGTTTTGTTTTGGAGAAGTGCAACACATTGGATTGGTGGAATGGGAATTATTGTACTTACGGTAGCTATTTTACCCTTGTTAGGGATTGGAGGGATGCAGTTGTTTGTAGCTGAGGCTCCTGGACCTTCTACAGATAAATTACACCCTAGAATTACACAAACAGCAAAACGTTTATGGCTAATTTATTTTAGTTTTACATTTATAGAATTTTTGTTGTTAAAAATTGCGGGAATGACATGGTTTGATGCCATCAACCATGCAATGGCAACACTTAGTACAGGTGGTTTTTCTACCAAAAATGCAAGTGTAGCTTATTGGAATGATAATCCTTTTGTTCAATATATAATTATTGGATTTATGTTTGTAGCAGGAGCTAATTTTGTTTTAAGTTATTTTGCATTAAAAGGAAAAGTGTCTAAGATTTTTAATGATGACGAGTTTAAATATTATTTTTTACTTACTGTATTTGTAACGATTTCGATCACCGTATTAATTGTATGGTTTCAAGATCCAGCTTTGCAAACCACTATTCATCATCCTATGCCTTATGGTGCATTAGAAAGTGGATTTAGACATGCGGCTTTTCAGGTAGTAAGTGTCTTAACAACTACAGGTTTTGTTTCTGCCGATTTTACAATGTGGAATTATTTAGCCACGGCATTAATGTTTTCTTTGTTTTTTATTGGGGGGTCTGCAGGATCTACTAGTGGAGGTGTAAAAGTAGTTCGTCATGTAATTATGATTAAAAACTCTATGTTAGAGTTAAAAAAACAATTACATCCTAAAGCTATTATATCTGTACGTTATAACGGGAGTAGAGTGTCAAGAGTAATTATTTTTAACATCTTATCTTTTTTTGTTATCTATATGCTAATCTTTATTTTAAGTACGGTTGTATTAACATTTTTAGGATTAGATTTTCTATCTGCTTTTAGCGCTTCTGCATCTTGTTTAGGAAATGTAGGGCCTGCTTTAGGAAGTTTAAGTCCAGTGAATAATTTTGCACACTTAACGGACGGGGCAAAATTATTTTGTTCTTTTTTAATGTTGATTGGGAGATTAGAGTTGTTTACGGTATTAATTGTATTAACTCCTTATTTTTGGAAAAGTAATTAGAGTAATATGAAGAGAAGATATTACCTACTACTTACTTTTTGCTGCTTCTCAATATTAATGTCTGCTTTTTCATTTGTTAGACAAAAGTATTTTGAAGATAAAGATTTTTATCCTTTCTTTTACTGGAAATTATACACCAAGCCAACGGGTTGTATGTATAGTTATAAAGATTACCGATTGTATGGGGTTACAGAAAAATTAGACACTTTTAGAATAAATAATAAGGGTTATTCCTTGTTTGATAAGGATGATTATTTTTATTTTATTCAAGGAGAAGCACAAAGTGTTTTAAAGAATAAACGAGATTCAATTCATATTGTAAATAGAATTAAAATATTTGCAAAAGCTCTTGGTTTTAATAGTAAAGAGTACTTAATAGTAGAGGAAGAATTTAATCCTTTGGATATTGTAAGAAATCCGAATGCGTATAAAGTAAAGGTAATTTTTTCAGCTAAAAATGATTGATAAAAAGAAAGATTTAAGTTGGGTTTATAACCATGTTATGGCAAACAGAGCTTTAATGCTGTTTACAATAATTTGGACAATTTATATTGTCTTTGATTATAATATTTTAATTCAGAGACCTGTCTTGTTATATGAGCCAATTTGGGGATTTCAGAAGTTGTTTTTACCTAGCTTAATCCCTCCTTTTTTATTTGTAATTATAGTGTTGTTAAGTATAGGATTATCGGTATTTAATTTTCTTTCAAAAAGTTTTTTTAAATGTTTTTTGTTAGCCTTTTTGGTTATGTTGTTGAATGCGATTAGGTGGAATTATGGGTCTACATCTCATGTAGGACACCTGTTTATATTAACTCATTTGTTTTTTGCATTTACACCTAATTATAATAAAAGGAATATCAAAGCGATTAGAATAGATTTAAAGATTGTTAAACTATCTCTTTTTGGAATATTAATAACATATAGTATGGCTGGTTTTTGGAAATTTCTTTCTCTTGCTAAGACTGTTTATATAGGAGATTTTAAAAGTGTTAGTTGGTTACATAAAGATGCTGTTGAGTTAAACGCGATAACTAATAGAAGAATGTTAGATAACGAAGTTTCAAGTTTTATGTTTAGTCTATACCAAATTCCATATATATGGGAAATAGCTACTCTTTTAGTTTTTGGTATTCAGCTTACAGCGGTTTTAGCTGTTTGTAGTAGGAAGTACGCAAATTTAGTATTAGTGGTCTTGGTTTCTTTTCATTTGTTTAATACTTTTTTTAATGACATAATTTTTAATGTAGCTCCTATTGTTTTATTGATTTTGTTATTCCCTTATCATCTAGTTTTTAAAAATAAATTTATAGATTTTAAACAAAGAGTAGGTGGTTAAACATTCTGAATAATAGTATGATTTTCATAAATAAAAAAGGCTTTTACAAAACGTAAAAGCCTTTTTTATGAACAGGTTTTGATTTTAAATATCTAACAAACTGTTTGTTTTTCTAACCGCATCAGAAGAAGCTGCAAATTTAGTTGCTTCAGCTTCGTTTAGATCGATAGCTACAATCTTTTCAATACCATTAGCTCCTAAAATACAAGGAACACCAATACATATATCCTCTTGTCCGTATTCACCTTCTAAATAAGCAGAACAAGGGAATATTTTCTTAGAGTCTGTTGCGATAGCTTGTACCATGGCAGATACAGCCGCTCCTGGAGCATACCAAGCAGAGGTTCCTAACATTTTGGTTAAGGTAGCTCCACCAACCATGGTTGCTTGTGCTACTTCTTCTAACTTTTCTTCAGAAAGAAACTGAGACACTGGAATTGAATTACGTGTTGCATATCTTGTTAAAGGGATCATTCCGGTATCTGAATCCTCCAATGACCATTCCGTCAACATTAGATAAAGGAGCCTTTAGAGCTTCGGCTAAACGGTATTTAAAACGTCCAGAATCTAAAGCACCACCCATACCAATAATTTTATTTTTTGCAATACCAGTAGACTTATAGGTTAAGTAAGTCATAGTATCCATTGGGTTAGATACAACAATAATAATTACGTTAGGAGAATGTTTGATTAGATTTTCTGAAACTTGTTTTACGATTCCTGCGTTAATTCCAATTAATTCTTCACGTGTCATTCCTGGTTTTCTGGGGATTCCTGAAGTAATTACTGCAACATCAGATCCTGCAGATTTAGAATAGTCGTTAGTAGACCCAGTAATTTTAGTATCAAAACCATTTAAAGAAGCCGTTTGCATTAAATCCATAGCTTTACCTTCGGCAAAGTTTTCTTTAATGTCTACAATCACAACTTCAGAAGCAAAGTTTTTAATAGCAATGTATTCTGCGCAAGATGCTCCAACGGCACCAGCTCCAACTACGGTTACTTTCATTTTATTTTGTTTTTATGGATGATTAATTTTTATATATTAAATGTAGTTATTTGTTTGTGCCTAAAATATGATTTTGGTCATTAAACAGTTTAAAATTATTCCGCCTTTACTTGTTCAACTCTTTCCTTTATTCTTTTTTGAAATTTTGGAATTCCATTTTGCATCATGTTTTGCATTAGGTCGTTGGTAATTACGGGTGTAAGCGTTATTAATTTTTTACCGGTATCACTTTTGTAAAATTTAATAAGATCGTTTATGTCTTTGTCGTTAAAATGTTTGGCATAAATAGTTACCATAGGGCCGTTAATCATTTCTTTGGTGAAAGATTTTACTTCTTCTAGTATAATGGTGTTTATGCTTTCTAACTTTTGTTTCTGTTCTTCGGTTTTTAAAGTTGCCTTTATTTGTTGTTGCATCATGGGGATCATCTGATCCATCATTTGGCTCACCATTTTATCAGCTTGCATTTCTTTAACTTTCTCTTTTGATGTTTGAGCATTTAAGGATAGCGTTAAAAAGAATAATAGGCTTAAAATATTTTTCATAGTTTTTTTAGCTTGATAATTCTTCTAAAAATAGGTAATAAAATCAAAAAAGCCTATTGTATTTATGAACAATAGGCTTTGTGATTTTTTATAAGAATTTTTTTATCTAAAACTAAAGGCAATACCTGCGTTAATAGAATTGTATTCTTGTAGTGTGTAGCTTCCGTATATTTTAAAGAAGGCTAAGTTTAAACTCATCCCAGCGGTAGTCATAAAACTAGTTACATCATTTTCTATATTAGGTAAATCTTCTGAGTCAATTTGTTGAGGTTCTCCTAGAGCTATACCAGTATTTGGATCTTTATATTGAAAGTAATAGTCTCCATTTACAACTAAGCTAGATGTACCTGTTGAATAACCCAATCCAACAAAAAAGTTAACAATTTTTAAATCTACAGAACCTAGTAATTGACCAGTTAAACTTGTAACTTCCATGTCAATACTTTGTCCTTCTTCCCCTGGTAGGTATTGTGAGCTTAATTTAGTATATCCTCCAAATAGAGAGATGTCTACTAAAGGAATACGCTTCGCAATAGGAAAGTATTGTAAAATATTGTGTTTAACACCAATACCAAATAAATCAGATTTAAAAGAATCGCTACCTACCTTTGGTACAAATCTTACGGTTACATCTGTTTTAAATGGCAATCCAATTCCTGCTTGTACCATAGCTGCAGGAACTTGATCAAATCCAATTTCATCTCCTAAGCCATTAAGAGCCTCAAAATCAAATTCTGCTGTTTGCGTACCTAATGGAGTATCAACATCTTTTGATACAATAAGAACTTCATCTGAACTTCCTCCAAAGGCTGTAGGTAATTCTGTTTGGCTAGCTCCACTTTCTAAACGAACATTTTCGTAGTCAGCCACATTAAATGTGAAATTTTTTCTATTGCTCGGAACGGAAGATAGTGTTGCATTTAAAGTAATATCAAAACCTAATAATCTATGTGGTTTGGCGGTTCTGTACCATCCGCTATTTAAATTGTAAATAGTACCTTCAAAAGCAGGTTGTAGGTAAGATTGCATTAAAGTTCCTGCATCTTTTCCTAATACTAAAATTTCTTCAATGTTTTGTGCTTTGGCAGTAAATAAACCTGCTGATAAAGCCATTAATAAGATTATTTTTTTCATAAGTATAGTTGATTTATGTTGTTTACGAATGTACAAAAATACTCGTAAATAGTTTTAAAGGAATAAAGGGATTAAAAAAGGAGGTGAATTTACATTCACCTCCTTTTTTGTTTAAAATAGATAACTTTAATTAAGCATCAATATTTGCATATTTTGCATTTTTCTCAATAAACTCTCTACGCGGTGGAACTTCATCTCCCATTAGCATAGAAAATACTCTATCAGCTTCTACCTCGCTATCAATAACAACTTTACGTAAAGTTCTAAATTCAGGATTCATTGTAGTATCCCATAACTGCTCGGCATTCATTTCTCCTAAACCTTTATAGCGTTGTATTCCTGCAGAACCACCAAATTTTAAGTTGATCATATCACGTTGGTCATCTGTCCAAGCGTATTCTTTTTTGGCTCCTTTTTTAACTAAATATAAAGGAGGGGTAGCAATGTAAATATATCCTTGCTCTACCATTTCTCTCATATATCTAAAAAAGAAAGTTAAAATTAAAGTTGCAATGTGAGAACCATCTACATCGGCATCACACATAATTACTACTTTGTGGTAACGTACTTTAGATAGGTTTAAGGCTCTAGGATCTTCTTCTGTACCAATGGTAACTCCTAACGCGGTAAACATATTTTTAATCTCTTCGTTTTCAAAGACTTTGTGATTCATAGCTTTTTCTACGTTTAAGATTTTTCCTCTTAAAGGTAAAATTGCTTGAAATTCACGATCACGTCCTTGTTTAGCTGTTCCCCCTGCAGAATCTCCCTCAACTAAAAAGATTTCACATTTTTCTGGATCAGTTTCAGAACAGTCAGATAATTTACCAGGTAAACCACCAATAGACATAACTGTTTTACGTTGTACCATTTCACGAGCTTTGGTTGCCGCGTGACGGGCTTGCGCTGCTAAAATTACTTTTTGTACAATAACTTTGGCATCATCTGGATGTTCTTCTAAGTAATCCGTTAACATTTCTGATACCGCTTGACTTACGGCTGCAGATACTTCACGGTTACCTAATTTGGTTTTGGTTTGCCCTTCAAACTGAGGTTCTTGAACTTTTACAGATACAATTGCTGTTAAACCTTCACGAAAATCGTCTCCAGAAATATCAAATTTTAATTTTGATAACATTCCAGAAGCATCTGCGTATTTTTTTAAGGTAGATGTTAATCCTCTACGGAAACCAGATAAATGTGTACCTCCTTCGTGTGTGTTAATGTTGTTTACGTAAGAGTGTAGGTTTTCTGAATAAGAAGTGTTGTAGACCATGGCAACTTCTACTGGAATTCCATTTTTTTCACCCTCCATGGCAATTACTCCTGCAGTTAATTGCTCACGAGTACCATCTAAATATTTTACAAATTCGCTTAATCCTTCAGTGCTTGTAAAAGTTTCGGTAATGTCGTTTCCTTCATCATCTTGATGTCTTTTATCTGTTAAGTGAATTACAATTCCTTTGTTTAGAAATGAAAGTTCTCTTAAACGTGCTGCTAAAGTATCGTAATTGTATTCTGTTGTTTGTTGAAAGATAGATTTATCTGGAGTAAACGTTACTTCTGTTCCTCTTTTATCTGTGTCTCCAACTAATTTTACAGGATAAAGTGCTTTTCCTCTAGAGTATTCTTGTTCGTATATTTGACCATTTCTAAAAACAGTTGCTTTTAAATGATCTGATAATGCATTCACACAAGAAACACCTACACCGTGTAAACCTCCAGATACTTTATAAGAATCTTTGTCAAATTTACCTCCGGCACCAATTTTAGTCATTACAACTTCTAGTGCAGAAACACCCTCTTTTTTGTGCATATCAACAGGAATTCCACGACCATCATCTAATACGGTAATAGAATTGTCTTTGTTAATATAAACATCAATATTGTTACAGTGTCCAGCTAAAGCTTCATCAATAGAGTTGTCAATTACCTCATATACTAAATGGTGTAAACCTCTAACTCCTACGTCTCCAATATACATGGATGGTCGCATTCTAACATGCTCCATTCCCTCAAGGGCCTGAATACTATCTGCAGAATACTGTTGTTTGTCTTCTATATTGCTCATTGATTATAAGTTTTGTTGGGGGTTTATAAAATAACCCTATCAAATATAATTAAATAGAAGCTTTTGGAGAAAGATTGTAAATAAAATTTAAGAATTGGGAGTTTTGGTAAAAAACGCTTAAAACACTTAAAAATTAGTTCCTGATTGATTTGGTGTTTTTTAAAACAGATTTTTTTCAAAAAGAAACAGATGTTGTCTTAAAAAGGATTTTTTTAGAGTGTGAAAACGCAAAATATGCAATAGTGATTTCTTTTTTAGAAGTAATTAAAATTGATTTTGATTGTAAAAAAGCCTTTTTATTAAAAATAGTGTGTCGATTTTACAATGTATTGAAATATAAATTGGCATGTAGGCTTAATATTAAATTATCTTTAAAAATGAGTGTTTATGACCAAAGTCATATATTGTTTTTCATATTCTATAGAATTTTATACCATCAAACTAAAACAACTATAATAATGTCAGATTCAAGATCAGCATCCATAAGACAATATTCGAGAATTCAAGATATGGTGAGTTTTCAAAGTCGAATTATTAATTTTTTAGGAAGTATCATTATAGCCTTTGGAGGAACTTATTTATTACAATCTCCTGCGTTAGATACTCCACAAGTTTATGTATTATTTTTATTAATCTTATCCGTTTGTTTATGGGTAACAGAAGCAATTCCACCTTTTACAGTAGGTCTCTTTATTTTTGGGTTTCTGGTCTTTGCACTCGGAAAACATTATCATGATATAGACCCAACAACCTCTAATAAAATAGTACAAAAATATGTGCAAACATGGTCTAACTCTGTAATATGGCTAATGCTAGGTGGTTTTTTTATGGCCGAAGCAATGCAGAAAGTAGGTTTAGATAGAACTATTTTTAAGCTAACTATTAAAAGATTTGGTACAAAACCAAGATATGTGTTGTTAGGGATTATGTTGGTAACTGCTATTTTCTCTATGATTATGAGTAACACAGCTACCACAGCAATGATGATTGCTGCCGTGTTGCCTTTCTTAAAAACATTGCCAAAAGATGCTAAAATTACAAAAGCATTGCTAATTGGTATTCCTGCTGCCGCTTCTTTAGGGGGTATGGGAACTATTATAGGTTCTCCACCTAATGCAGTTGCTGTGGATGGGTTGTTGCAAAACGGAATTAAATTCGGGTTTTTAGAGTGGATGATGATTGGTTTTCCTACTGCCATTGTTTTGGTTTTGATTTTCTGGTTTATTATGATTAGTAAATTTATTCCCAAAGTGTCTACTATCGATTTAGGTTTTTTAAGTGAGGGTGAGCCAGAAGAAGGATCTACAGAGAAAATCTTTGTAATGAAAAAGAAATTTGTATTAGGAGTTTTAATTGTAACCATGTTGTTGTGGTTAACAGGTAAAATTCATGGAATATCAGCTTCTACAGTTTCTATGTTGCCTATCATGTTGTTAACAATGTTTAGAATTGTAAATTCAGAAGATGTTAGAAAATTACCTTGGGATACCTTAATGTTGGTAGCAGGAGGTTTGTCTTTAGGGTTGGCTATTAAAGAAACAGGTTTGGCTGCTTATTATGTTGGGTTGTTAAATGAATATAGCTTAAACGGTTATGTAATGATTGGTGTTTTTGCTCTAATTACTGTAGTGTTATCAAACTTTATGAGTAATACAGCAACCACTACTATTTTAATTCCAATTGCTATTATTTTGGCAACAGACAATCCTATTATTTTACCATTGGTTATTGGGTTTAGTGCATCAACAGCTTTGTTTTTTCCAATTTCTACACCACCAAATGCTATTGCATTTAGTACAGGGTTAATAACGCAAAAGGACTTTAGATTTGGAGGGTTAATTGCTGGATTGTTGGGGCCTATCATTGTAGTGTTGGTAATCTTAGGGTTTCAGTTACTAGGATTAATTTAAGTAAACGTAAGGGAGGTAGCTAAGTGTAAATACGGAACTTTAGTTTTTGTGTAAGTTAGCGGACTTAAATTTTAAAAAGAAATAAGAATGAGAATTCAATTAGGGATAGTAGTAAGTTTATTAACTGTGATGGGGTTTGCACAAAAAAGCGAAAGTAAACCACCTAAAGTAAATTGGTCTATTACCACACAGTTTTGGGCTAGGTATTCAGATTTAAATGAGGGAACTACATTAAATGGAGAAAAAACAGATAGTTATACAGATGTTTCTGTAAGAAGATTAAGGATTCCTGTTTCTTCTCAAATAACACCAAAAATATATGCATATGCATTGTTTGGAGGAAATAATTTTAACCATAAGTCTAAAAACTTTCCATTACAGGTTCTAGATTTGTATGCAGAATACTCTTTTTCTAAAAAGATAGAGGTAGGAATGGGAAAGTCTGGTTGGCAAGGGTTGAATAGATGGAATGTACGTTCGTCAAAATCTTTAATGGGGTTAGACTCTCCATTATTTTCCTTAAATACAGTAAATAAAAATGATGATTTAGGACGTAATCTAAGTGTTTGGATTAAAGGTAAGGCAGCTAAGTTTGATTACCGTTTGGTTGTTTCAAATCCAATATCTATAACAAATGCCCCTAACGGGAGTGTAGATTTTGCCAATAATAGACCTCGAAAAAGAGTGTCTTCTTATGTAAAGTATCAGTTTTTTGAAGAAGAATCAAACAAATCATCTTATCAAACAGGAACATATATTAATACAAAAAAAGTGTTTAATATTGGTTTGGGAGGTCAGTTTCAAGAAAAAGCATTTGCTGATGGAGATGCGTTATTATCAACCACTAATTTGTATGATATGAAAGCTTGGGCGATAGATTCATTCCTAAGTTTGCCTTTAGAGGCAGATCATGGAATTACTGCTTATTTGGGGTATTACAATTTAGATTTTGGAAAAAATTATATCAGAAATGTAGATGCTAACGGTTCTATGTTTGATAGTGGGTCTGGAACCACATACAATGGTGATGGAAATGGATTTCCTATGATAGGTACAGGAGCGACACTGTTTACTCAGTTTGGATACGCATTTCCTATTAATAAAGAAATAGTAGCACAACCCAATGTTGCTGTTCAATATTCAGACTATGATGCTTTAAACCAAGCAATGGTTGTATACGATTTTACGGTAAATGTTTTTCTAAACGGAATGGGACATAGTAATAAATTAAGTTTAGGCTATCAATACAGACCTGTTTTTGATAGTGCAAGTTTAAAAGAAATAGATAGAAAAGGGATGGCGGTATTGCAGTATCAGATTACCATTAGATAATAGTTGTTTTTTTATTAGTTGTTCGTGAAAACAGCCAGATTCTTTAAGAAGAATTTGGCTGTTTTTTTTAGGGATAAAAAGCAGTCTAAAGTTTAGACTTTCAAAGCTTTTTACTCCGTTAAAACTTTTGTATTTTCGCAAACTTGAAGTCTGAATTTAAAAAAGAACACAATGAGTAAAATAATGCCTGTAGACATCTTGTCTAGCATCAAAGGAGCTAAGTCTTCTGAGGCGGTGGATAAGTTGTTTGACGTAATTAAAAATGCTGAAATCAATCAGAATTCCTCAAATCAAAATGCAGAGAATGCCGTGTCTATAGACGATTTACGTGCAGATGTTGTTGAAAATAGTTCAGAAATCACCAAACAGATCATTATAGAAAACTTTCCGAAAGAGAAAGATGGGTACTTAGTGGTGTCTAAAGTAATTGAAGGATAATAATTTTAATGCCATTTAGGTCGTTAATAATTCAAAAATCTAAGATTTAGAATTTAGTATCTGGAAGGTTTAAATCTCATAGAAATGAGCGAGATAAAAAGAATACATCAAGACTTGATTGCTAAAAAATATACTTGTACTGCTTTGGTACAAGAAAAGTTAGCCTTGTTAAAAGAAAATAAATACAACTCTGTAAATACGGTTTTAGATGTGTTGGCTTTAGAAGCTGCTACAAAAGTAGACGCTAAAATTGCAAACGGAGAAGAAATTGGATTGTTAGAAGGAATTCCGTTTGGAATTAAAGATGTGTATATGGTACAAGGAACCTGTACATCGGCAAGTTCAGATTTGTTGAAAAATTATAAATCTGCATATACGGCAACGGCTATTCAGAAGTTGTTAGATGCTGGAGCAATTCCTATGGCTAAAGAAAACTGTGATAGTTTTGGTCATGGTTCTTCTTCTGAAAATACGGTTTTTGGAAGTGTGAAAAATGCTGTTGATACTAGTTTGGTTGCAGGAGGTTCTTCTGGAGGTTCTGCAGTAAACGTAGCAGCAGATTATACCGTGTTTTCTATTGGTGGAGATACAGGAGGTTCTATTCGTCAGCCAGCAGGTTACAATAAAATTTATGGATTAAAACCAACGTACGGACGTGTTTCTCGTTACGGACAAATGGCTTACGCATCGTCTACAGATACGGTTGGGCCTTTGGCAAAATCTATTGAAGATATTGCGATTATTATGAATGTAATTAGTGGGAAAGATGGAAAAGATCAAACCTCAATTACATCAGAAGAAATAAAAGCTGAGGTAATTTCATCAACACCAGAAGGAATTAAAGTAGGTTACTTTAAAAACTTTATTGAGAATGATGCGATTGACCCAACGATAAAAGCTGATTTTTTAGCGACGATAGAAAAAGTAAAAGCAGCAGGATATACAGTTCAAGAATTAGACTTTTTTGATGCAGATACGTTAGTTTCTACTTACTACACGTTAGCAATGGCAGAAACGGCATCAAACTTATCTAGATTAGATGGTACCAATTATGGTAACAGAATTGAAGATAAAAACTTAAAAGAAACCTACATGGTAACTCGTTCTGAAAATTTTACGGAGGAAACTAAGCGTAGAATTGTAGGAGGAAATCAAGTATTGTCTCAAGGATTTTCCGATGCTATTTATTTAAAAGGTCAAGAACTAAGAAAAGAGATAGAAACAGCTTTTGAAGCTGATTTTAACAAAGTAGATATTATTTTATCACCTGTAACTCCAGGTCCTGTACCCAAAATAGGAGAGGTGTTAAACAATCCACATGCAATGTATTTGTCTGATGCTTATACCGTAGGTTTCAGTTTAGGACAATTACCAACCTTAACTTGTCCGTTTGGAACAGAAACCGGAATTCAAGTAACAGGGGCAAAAAACAAAGAACAAACTATTTTACAGTTTGCAAACTTCTTAAACCAAGTGCAATAATGGAATTAGATAAATTAAATGGACTACTAGAAGAACATAATCTAGAGTTGGTTGCAGGTATAGAAACGCATGTACGTTTAAACACAAAATCTAAATTGTTTTGTGGGTGTGCTAACGAAGAAAGTGAGCAAGCAAATACAAATATATGTCCTGTGTGTACAGGTCAAATGGGAGTTTTACCAGCCATTAACAAAGAGGCTATTACAAAAGCTATATACTTTGGAAAAGCGGTAAATTCTACTTTTTCTAATGAGGTGATTTCTTGGGATCGTAAACATTACGAATATCCAGACAACCCTAAAAATATTCAGATAACACAGTTTCACAACCCTATCATTCCTGATGGAGAGGTGTCTTGTTATCGTAATGATGGTTCTCAGTTTACTGTACAAATAGAGCAAGTACATGTGGAAGAAGATGCTGCGAAGTTGGTACACGAAAAAACCATTTCTTTGGTAGATTTTAACAAAGCGGGAGTTCCGTTAATTGAAATTGTAACCAAACCTTGTATTCGTAACATAGAAGATGTTTCTACCTATGCACAATACATTCAGCGTATTGTACAAAACTTAGGGATCTCAGAAGCGAACTTAGACAAAGGTCAGTTTAAGTCTGATGTATCTGTGTCTTTACGTGTTAAAGGATCTGATGTTTTAAATGCTCGTACCGAGATCAAAAACTTAAACTCGTTTAAGTTTATGGTAGAAGCTTTAAAGGAAGAAATTGAAAAACAATTAAATTACTTTTTAGAAAATAAAGAATTTAGACCCGATCAAACTACGGTTTTGTGGGATGCTGATTTAAAGCAAACCAAGGTGATGCGTAAGAAAGAATACGATGCAGATTATCGTTTTATTTCTGAGCCAGATTTACCTTTTGTAGCCATTAAAAATGTAGTGGATGGAATTACTGTAGACCCTAAAGTATTGCCATATTATGTAGAATCTAAGTTGATTGACGGAAAAGTATTACCGCAAGATGCTAAGTTTTTTACAGCAGATGCTTTGCGTTCTAAAGTAGTAATGACTTTAATTGATGCTGTTGGTGATGTTGCTTTTGTAGCAAAAACATTAACCAATAATTTAAAAGCAGAAGACTACGATAAAATTCAGAATATTGATGATTTAGTAGCCATTTTTAAAGCGTTTAAAAACGGAGAAGTAACCAATGTATTGGTTCAGAAAGCAATTGAAGAATTGTTAAAAGATCCTAAGTTTGACTATAAAAAATATTTTGCAGACAATACTATTTCTACAGCACAAATTCAAGAAGCTGTAAATGCTGCTATTGCAGAAAACGAAGCGATTGCCAACGATATTAAAGGAGGTAACAAAGGAAAGGCTGGGGTTTTAGTAGGAAAAGTAATTGCTAAGATTGGGAAAGGAGCTGCAGGAAATGTAGTTCGTGAGTTGATTTTAGAAAGCCTATCGGGTAGTACAAAGTCAAAAGTACAAAGTACAAAGACAAATCCAGAGGAACTGAATACTGAAGACTCAGTACTGAGTACTAAGAAAGAAGAACTTCCAAAAGTGCCAATCATTATTAAAGATGAATACCGTACACATGTAATTACTCAAATCACTGAGGAAACTATAGATGAAACAGTTGGGTTGTCAGGATGGGTAAGTTCTGTTCGTGACCACGGAGAGTTGATGTTTATTGATTTACGTGATTCATCTTACGAAGTAATTCAGGTTCGTTTAAGTAGAGAGTCATTCCCTAACTTAGATGAATTGGTAAAGTTAAAACCAGAGTCTGTAATATCTGTAACAGGTAAAATTGTGCAACGTAGAGAAGATGATTACAACGCAGGATTAAGAACAGGTAAGATTGAATTAGAAGCTACGGATTTAGATATTTTAAACTTGTCTAGAACCTTGCCTTTTGAAATTAAAAAAGCAACACGTTCTAATGAAGCAGTTCGTTTTGAATACAAGTTTTTAGATCACAGAAATCAAGACGTTCGTAAAGCAGTTGTTAATCGTCATAAAGTAATTAAATTACTACGTGACATGTTAGACGAACAAGAGTTTTTAGAAGTAGAAACTCCTATTTTAACTGCAGGAACAGATGAGGGAGCAAGAGAATTTATTGTGCCTACTCGTAAAGAACCAGGAGCTTTTTATACCTTGCCACAAGCACCACAACAGTTTAAACAAATGTTGATGGTTGGTGGGTTTGAAAAGTATTTCCAAATTGCACGTTGTTTCCGTGATGAAGATTCTCGTGGAGATCGTCAACCAGAATTTACACAATTAGATATGGAGATGGCATATGCATCTATGCAACAAATCATAGATTTGAATACAGAGATGTTTAATACCATCGTCAAGAAAATTTATGGGAATAAGTGGGTTTTACGTCCGTTTGAAGTGATTACCTATAAAGATGCTATGGATAAATATGGTTGTGATAGACCAGATTTACGTTTTGGATTGCAAATGCAAGATATTACAGACATTGTAAAAGATACAACTTTCCAGGTTTTCTCTAAGCCAATTGAAGATGGTGGAATTGTAAAATGTATTAAGGTTTCTGCTGAAGAACAAGGTGGGAAACGTATGTCTAAAGGACAGATTGAAAAATTAACAGCTACCGCACAACAACATGGGTTAGGAGGGTTGGCTTATATTATTGTAAATGAAAATGATTTGCAATCTCCAATTATCAAGTTTTTAGGGGAAGAGATTGCCAAAAACATCATACTTAAGTGTGAAGCAAAAGTTGGGGATATAGTTTACTTTTCAGCAGCAGATTATGCAACAGCTAACAAAGCTTTAGATGCTGTTCGTCAAGAATTAGGAGCTATGTTACGATTGATAAATCCTAAGGAATTAAGACCTGCTTGGGTAGTAGATTTCCCAATGTTTGAAAAAACAGATGAAGGAAGATGGACGTTTACACACAACCCATTCTCTATGCCAGCTATTTATGATTTGGATAAACATATGAATGGTGAAGGAGAAGAAATAGGAACTATTATTGCACAACAATACGATTTAATTCTGAATGGTTACGAAATTGGAGGAGGATCTGTTCGTGCTCATAAACCAGAAATTTTAGAAGCAACCTATAAAAATATGGGTTACAATAAAGAAGAAATGTTAAAAAGTGTTGGTACGATGTATGAAGCATTTCATTATGGAGCACCACCACATGGAGGTATTGCTTGGGGGGTAGATAGATTAATGATGATTTTAGAGAAAAAAGCTTCTATACGTGAAGTAATGGCTTTTCCTAAAACAGGAAGTTCAGAAGATTTATTGTTTAAATCACCATCAAAACTATCTAATAAAAAAGTTGAAGAAATGAATGTGAGGGTTATTTTGAAAAAATAGCAATGATAGAATGATATATGTTGAAAAAAGGTGTTTTCACACAGTTTAGTTAACATACGTCAATAAGAAAGTTTTTAAAGTGTATATTTGCAGTATGAAAAAGTTATTTGCTAAATTAAAGGGAAAGTCTTTGTTGTCTTATGACAATAAAGGTGTAAATGTTGTTACCTCTTTAAAAAGGTGTAATGTTGTTGAGTGGAGTAAAATTAATAAGATTGTTTTTGTAGGACATTTTGAAGAGTACAGTGGTTATTTTTTAACAGAAGAATATAAAACAAAAGCTTTATATAATGATATATACACTGACTGTAGTCAGAACATGTTAAAAATTAGAACAGGGGGAACTCCTACTGTGAAAAATAATACTTCAAAACCTTTTTCTAGAAAATTTGGTACTACCTGTGTGTATTATGCAGTTTTTGTTGAGTATCTAACAGATGAGGGAGACAAAAATTTATTTGCTGTTCACTATGATGCTGATAGAAAAGCCGAAATAGTGAAAGAATTGGAGCGTTTTCTTAATGATAAAAAAATATTTGTTGAAAATAGAATTGAGGGATTTAATTATATCGCAGATTTATAAAACAAAAAGCATCACAATTGTGATGCTTTTTTTATTCCACCTTTTAAGGATTGAAGGTTTAAATTTAAATCTTTAATCAATTGTTTACTACGGTTTCCTGTTTCGCAATACAAAACAATATTTTTGTCTTTAGATACTAAACTAGGGTTGTTGCGTATGTCTACTTCGGCAATGTGTTTTCCTCCGATATTTTTAATTTCTCGCTCTATATCAGTTCTAATGTCAATTAGTTGATGAGATGATGTAATGTCTGAAAATTCAATTTCACCTTCTAGTTCTTCAACACCGCAAAAGAAATTGTAGTCGATTAATTCAGTAATATGGATGTTTTTATTCTTCTCAAAACCTAGAACAAAGCTCTGATTGTTTAGCGTATTAATGGTCAATAATTTTCCTGATAACACTTCACCAATTCCACAAATAATTTTAAGAACTTCATTGGCTTGGTAGTTCCCAACAATTCCAGGTAACACACCCAACACTCCAATTTCTGAACAAGAAGGAACAGAGCCTTCTTTTGGAGGTGTAGGATACAGACATCTATAGGTTGGACCATTATTATAATTAAAAACGGAAACCTGACCTTCAAACTTAAAAATAGATCCAAAAACTAAAGGTTTGTTAGCCAAAACAGCAGCATCGTTACACAAATACCTTGTCTGAAAATTATCGGAACCATCTACAATAATATCATATTGGCTAAAAAGATCCAACGCATTTTCAGAAGATAAAAATGCATTGATGATATTAAATTTAACGTACGGATTTAATTGTTTCATCCTGTTGGCTACTGCACGGCTTTTGGATTTTCCAACATCATCTACCGTAAATAATACCTGACGTTGTAAGTTGGTTACATCCACTGTATCTCCATCTACCACACCAATAGTTCCTACTCCCGCAGCGGTTAAGTACTGAATAATAGGACAGCCTAATCCACCAGCTCCAATTACTAAAACTTTAGCAGCTTTTATTTTTTCTTGACCTTCTAATCCTATCTCGTTTAATAAGAGGTGACGGCTGTATAGTATTTTTTCGTTCTTATTTAATGTCATCTTTCTTAAAAATTACCAAGAGTTTGGTTGAATTTACAATGAAACGTTCTATGGCGAAGGTACAAATCATTTAAAGTTTAGTCAGAGTAATTTTTCTTGTTAGAATTTAAAGGTAACTCCTACCAAAAAGTTTGTTCCAGCTTGGGCAAAATAGTAGGGAGTTGTTCCCCACATATAACCATTAGAGCTGTATGCTACATCAAAAATATTGTTGACCAACCCTGTTAATGTAATTTCTTTAAAAGTTACTGTTGGATAAATGCTGTAATTGATGTTTAAATCATTTATAAAATAATGCTTCAATTTAGAATCTTTAAATTCTGTATTGCTCATGTATTGAGATCCTACAAATTTTGACAAAAGACCAACGTATAAATTTTCCACAGGTGTAACCACAATTTTATTACCCGCTACAATGTTTGGAGAATACGATATTTCTGTGTCTCCTAAATTAGTAATTGTTGTACCATCTGTTTCTTTAAAATCTACATTTCTGTTTCTGCTCAACGTAATGTTTGGAGCAATGGTTAAATATTTTGAAATATAAAAACTAGCATCTACCTCCATACCCAAACGGTAACTTTTTCCTGAGTTTGCTCTAATAGGAGAACCAATATTGTCTACTTGCCCGGTTAACGTAAGTTGATCTGTATAGAACATGTAGTAAAAATTGGTGTTTATTTTAGATTTTCCTGTTTTATAACGCCATCCCAATTCAAAATCATCTAATTGTTCTGGTTTTGGATTTCCATTTTCATAATCGGTACGGTTTGGTTCTTTGTTGGCACGAGCATAAGAAGCATATATACTATTATTCCCATCAGCCAAATACGTAATCCCTGCTTTGGGGTTAAAAAAGTTAAACGTATCATCTACAAGTGTTGCTTGCACTCCGTTGGCTTTGTAGTTAATGGTTCTGTATTGTAAGTCTCCATATAATAAAAATTGATTGTTTAATTTATAAGTAGCTTTTGCATACATATTAAAATCAATTTTGTCACCATAGTCATCATAATAACGATCTCTAATTTCATTATCAGAAGCATTTCTAGCCCATACAACTTCTCCAAAATGATCTCCTTTGTACTCATTTAAAGCACCACCAACTAGAAAATCTAAGTTTTCTTTTTTATAGTTTAAACTGTAGGTGATTCCATAAAAATCGTTGTTTAACCATTTTCTTCTCACCAAATCTGTCGTATTAATTGTGGTGTTTTCTATGGTAATAGGTGTTAAGTTATAGTCAGAAAAATCGGCTCCTTGTTTGTATTGCTCATAAAATCCTTTTCCAGAAGTGTAGTGCAAAGCAATGTTAGAAGACAAATTGTTGTTGTATTTCTGATTCCAATGTAACTGAATGTGATCTTGTTCATAATCATCCACTTCATTATCATAATAACCAGTTACATTCCAATTGCTATCATATTTTGCTCCAGCAGAATTAAAAGTACGATCCGTTTTTAGCGTAGCTGCATCAATTCCGTTCCAAGCTTGATAAGTGATTTCATGTCCTCCAAAAACCAAGGCTTTTATTAAGGTGTTTTTGTATTGATAGCTTCCTTGTAAAAAATAAGAAGTTAAATCAGAAGAGGCTCTATCTATGTATCCATCAGAAGTGGTTTTAGACAATCTAGCAGTAAAATTAAAACGATTATTGATCAAACCTGTTCCTAATTTTGCAGTTACTTTTTGCGTGTTAAAAGATCCTGTGGATGCTGAAGTTTCTGCAAAAGCCTCATTGGCTCCATTGTCTGTTAACAAGTTTAAACTTGCTCCAAAAGCTCCTGCTCCGTTGGTAGAAGTTCCTACTCCACGTTGTAGCTGAATGCTTTGTGTAGAGGAGGCAATATCATTTACATTTACCCAATACACACCTTGACTTTCGGAATCATTATAAGGAATTCCGTTAATAGTAACGTTGGTACGGCTGGCATCAGATCCACGAACACGAATACCGGTATATCCTATTCCTGCACCCGCATCAGAAGTGGTAACTACAGAAGGCATGTAGTTCATTAAAATAGGAATGTCTTGTCCTAGATTACGTTTGGCAATTTCTTTTTTATTTAAATTAGAATAAGAGATAGGAGTGTTTTCTTTTACTCTTACGGCAGAAACGAATACTTCTTCTAATTGATGCATTTCGTCTTGTAAGGTAAAAATAAGGTTGGTGTCTTTTGTATTGGCTGTTGTTGATAAAGTTGTGTATCCTACATAAGAAATTTCTAAACTATAGTTTCCTTCTGCTAGGTTTAGTTCAAAGATTCCGTTGTTGTCTGTAACGGTGGTTTTGTTTAGTTCTTTAATGCTAACAGAAGCTCTAGACAAAGGTTCTTTGTTTTGGTTTAGAACTTTACCCGTTAATATAGTTTGTGCTTGTATTGACAATTCCATCAATAGAAATAAAAAGAAAACGCTTATTTTTTGCCTTTGGATGATTAGATTTAAATTCATTTTTTTTGAGTAAAATGAATAAAAAGAGGTAATTATTCTGTTATTATTGAATAATAGTTAGTGTGAAAAATCTATAGATTTTCCGTTTATTTCCCTAAACAGCATTACCTGTTCTAGGTTCGTTGGGTATGATCTCAGCCGATAATAGGCACCCCTTTATGAGACACTACAAAGTTAAAATGTAAATTTGGATAAACGAAACAAAACCGTTCAATTTTATTTAGCTAACAATAGTTTGTTTATAGCGTTTATAGCTGTTTTTAAACGAGTTTCTTTGTCACCTTTTAAGGTTAGATAAGGTTTTTTGTGTATAATTAAAGCTTGTTCAAATGCACTGAACATTTCTTCTCTTTCATTGGGTTTGTCACGCAAATCGTCTGCTTCCCAAGGAGTGTCTATGTAGGTTAATAAATACAAATCGTATTTGTTTTTTGCTACGGCTAGATCAAGTTTAGGATCAGAAATTCCGTTGTAGTATTGCTGACTGTATACTTTTGTTTCTAACAAATCCGTATCACAAATTAATACTTTATTAGCGGTTAAAGCCAGTTTGTTTTCTAAAGCTATTTGACCTTTAGCAATAGGAATGATGTCTTTGAGTTCACAGATTTGTTTATCATTATCCCATTTTTCTTGTAGATAATCTCTGCTAAATTCAGGTACCCAATTTGTTTTGTAGTAGGCAGATAATTGTCTAGACAAAGTTGTTTTTCCGGTACTTTCTGGTCCAAACAAAACAATTTTTATAAGGTCTGATGGCTGTTGTTCAAGTGTTTTTTCCATGTTAAATATCCTGAAATAGCAAGTAGTGTAAATATTAAATACTGAAAGCTTGTAAATGTAAATCCTTTGTAAAAATAGAGTGGAATAGAAATTAGATCTCCAACAATCCAATAGATCCAATTTTCAATTTTTCTTTTGGCCATTAACCACATTCCCACAAAAAAGATAGCGGTAGTAACCGTATCTACATAAGCAGTCCAATGAGTCCATTTGTTAAAAACAGTGTAAACTGTAAACACAAATACCAAGGTAGCCAAAAAGATAACGATACTTTTCTTTTTTTCTAGAGAGGTTGTTCTAGAAATTGGAGTTTCATCACTCGTATTACTTTTGTACGACCAAATATACCAACCGTAAATACTCATAATAAAGTAATAAGCGTTGATTAACATATCTCCCAAAAGTTGCCATTTAAAAAGTAAATAGACAAAAATAGCAGTACTAATCATCCCTGTAGGAAATACATATAGATGATTTTTTTTAGAGAATACTACAGATGTCAAACCAAAAAACACAGCAATAATTTCTAAACTAATGTCTAGTGTTTGATAGTCTGCGTATTGACTAAATAAGAAATTAAAAAAATGGTTCATAGTCGCTACGATCAGATTTTACAATTTTCATAAATAATATTCCATTGTCAATCAACTTAAAAGTGTTCTTAAGTTCAGCAGTTATCAATTCCATTACTTTGTCGTAATCCCCATATACTTGTGTGCTTAAAGGATTTTCAAGAACGGTTAATCCAGATTTTCTTAATTTGATGATGAAATCAATAATAGGTTGTTCAAACTCGTTTTGCAAAGGAGTTAACGTAAGTTCTACAGATATTTTCATGGATAAATTTATTTATTGAAACGCTTCCCAATCTTTCCACACAGGTTCTAATCCTTGAGAAGATAACATTTCTGCAATCTCTTCGGTAGGTCTTTCATCAGATATTTCAAACTGTTCTAAAGATTGTGGTTCTACTACATAACCTCCAGGATTTGTTTTAGATTCGGCACTTAAAGAAGTAATTCCTAAATGTACAATGTTGTTTCTAAAAGTTTCACTTTCGCGAGTACTCATAGACAATTCTACATCTTCATCTAACAATCTAAATGCACAAATAGTTTGTACCAAATCTTTATCGGTCATTTCCACTTTGGGTTCTAATCCACCAGAATGCGGTCTTAATCTTGGGAAAGAAATAGAATATTTAGTTTTCCAATATGTTTTTTGTAAATATTTTAAATGCAAAGCTGTAAAAAAGCTATCGGCTCTCCAGTCTTCTAAACCAAACAAAGCTCCAATCCCTATTTTATGAACTCCAGCTTTTCCTAATCTATCTGCAGTATCTAATCTATAATCAAAATTTGATTTTTTTCCTTTAGGATGGTGTTTTTTATATTCATCTCTATGATAGGTTTCTTGATAGACCAAAACCGCATACAAATTGGCTTCAATTAACTCTTCATATTCATTTTGATCTAAAGGTTGTACTTCTATAGTAATGTTAGAAAACTGATCTTTAATCAACTCCATAGCATGTTTGATGTACGGTACTCCAACAGTTTTGTTTGCTTCCCCAGTAACCAATAATATATGATCGTATCCTTTCTTTTTAAGAAATGCTACTTCTTTTAAAATTTCGGCATCGGTTAAAGTTCTTCGCGGAATTTTATTTGTCATGCTAAAACCACAATAGGTACAAATATTCTGACATTCGTTAGACAAGTACATGGGTACATACATTTGTATGGTATTTCCAAAACGTTTTTTTGTAGTGGCCATACTCAACTGTGCCATTTGCTCTAAATAAGGAGCGGCTGCAGGAGAAACCAATGCTTTAAAATCCTCTAAATCCCTCTTGTTTTTAGAAAGTGCATATTCAACATCTTGCGTTGTTTTTGAGTTGATACTCGCTAAAGTTTCATCCCAGTTATAAGTGTCAAATAAATTTTGAAAGGTGTTGTTCATTGTGTGTATTCTTATGTCAGTTCGAGTGTTTTAATGAGGTAGCGAATTAAAAAGTATCGAGAACTTATTTGAGTTAACTTCTCGATACAATTTTCTCAATTATCATTTCAAAAATTACTCGAAGTGACATTGTTATAACTAATTTAAAAAACTCGTTAATGGACTACTCGCTTCTGCGTGTTTTTTTATAGTAGCTAATTTTGCGTTAAAAGCCATTCTACCAGCTTCTACGGCCATTTTAAACGCTTTAGCCATTTCTATAGGGTTTTGAGAAACTGCAATAGCGGTGTTTACCAAAACTGCATCTGCCCCTAATTCCATAGCATATGCAGCGTGAGATGGACTACCTATTCCAGCATCTACAATTACAGGAACATTACTTTGCTCTATAATAATTTCTAGAAAATCTACAGTTTTAATTCCTTTGTTGGTCCCAATAGGAGCTCCCAAAGGCATTACACATTGCGTTCCTACATCTTCTAATCTTTTACATAAAACAGGGTCTGCATGAATATAAGGCATCACCACAAAACCTAATTTCACCAATTCTTCTGCGGCTTTTAAAGTCTCAATAGGATCTGGTAATAAATATTTTGGATCTGGATGAATTTCTAACTTAATCCAATTGGTTTCTAGAGCTTCACGAGCCAATTGAGCTGCAAAAACAGCTTCTTTCGCATTTCTTACTCCCGATGTGTTTGGTAATAAATTTACGTTGGGTCTCATAATGCTTTGCAACATTCTATCTTGTTCGTTGTCTACGTCTACACGTTTTAATGCTACAGTAATCAATTCGCTTTCACTTGCAATTAATGCTTGAGACATCAATTGGTTAGAGCTAAATTTTCCTGTTCCAGTAAATAATCTAGAGCTAAATTCTTTATCTGCTATTTTTAATATATCGTTCATTTTGTATAAATAGTTAAGTAGTTAAGAATTGAAGTAGTTAAGAATAGGACGGTTTTAGTAGTTACCTCCTTAACTCCTGCTTCCAAAGGAAGCTTTAACTTCTATTTTTTAAATTTTATATTTTTGTTCTTCGCTACTTCCTGCTTCTAGGAGTTGATGAAAAGTTCTAATTTTATTAAAATCTTTAGTAATTTCTCCTGATATAGCAATTCCAGAAACTCCAGTTTTTAAAATAGCTTTTACATCTTCTACTGTAATTCCCCCAATAGCAATAATGGGAGTATCGGTCTTTAATTCTTCTAAAATTACAGTGTAACCCTCCAAGCCTAAAACAGGACTTAAATTGTCTTTAGTGGTAGTAAATCTAAAAGGTCCCAAACCAATATAATCTACCTCTTTACTAATCAAAGTTTTGCAATCTTCTAAAGTGTTTGCAGTACCTCCAATAATTTGCCAAGTGTATAGATGTTTTCTAGCTTCAGTAGGGCAAGTATCTGTTTTTCCTAAATGAACACCATCAGCTTTTACTTCTTTTGCTATTTTATAATAATCGTTTATAATTAATCTTGTCTGAAATTGATTTGTTATTTCTCTAGCTTCTAGAGCTATTTTTAAAATCTTTTTTTCTGATAAATTTTTTAAACGTAACTGAATCAATTCAGCTCCAGATAAACAAGCTTGTTGAATGTTTTCTATGTGTTCTTTAGGAGTAGCTCCTTGAGATATATAATGTAGTTTGTTAATGATCATGTTTTAAGAATTTAGTAGTTAAGAATTTAATGAGTTAAGAAATTAAAGATTAGAATATGTTTTATTGAAATTTAACATATCATCAATTTCGTCAACTTCTTCTTCCTTATTCGGGGTTTCTTTTTTTGGAATTTGAGTATGCGTTCCCAACAAAGATTCGTTACTATTTAAAAATTCCTCTGTATAATATTTTGCATTTTTAGCAACGTCATCTAATTCTAAGTCAAGAGTTAAGTTACAGGCTAATGAAGAAGATAATACACAACCGCTTCCGTGTTTTTCTGAAACTTTTTCTACGTTTGGAGGAATGTTTACCATAACAATTCCGCTATGATACAATTCGTCCCAACCTTTTTTGTCTGTTCTGTGTCCTCCTTTTAAGTAGATATTGGTGAAGCTAGAAATATGTTCAATAGTTTCTTCAATATCTAATTCAGGATAAATACTTTGGATTTCATCATAATTTGGAGTGATGATAAAACATTGTTTCCATATTTTATCTAATAAATTTTGATGCTCTTTGGTATGAAAATCAAAACCAGCACTGGCTTTAAAAATAGGGTCTAAAACAACTTTTATTTCGGAATTTAATTCGTGCAGTTTGTCTAAGATAAGAGACAATGTCTCCCAACTTTCAACAATTCCAATTTTAACAATATTGATTTCAAAACGTTCAAATAAGGTTTCTATTTGAGAAATAATAATGGTTGGGTTTATCCAAACACAATTTTTAAAAGCGATATCATTCTGAACAGTAACTGCTGTGCAAACAGACAAACCATAACAATTATGAGCTTCTATGGTTTTGATGTCGGATGTAATTCCAGCACCGCTACTTGGATCAAATCCTGCAATAGTTAATATGTAGTTTTTATCGTTTTGCATTTTGTGTTTTTTGTCTGTTCGAGTGTTTTAATGAGGTTACGAATTAAAATGTATCGAGAACTTCTCGATATAATTTTTCGTTCCTCAAAATCACTCGAAGTGACTTTAAATATTCTTTGTTAAAATCACTACTAGTCAGTTCGAGTAAATTTCACGATTGTAATGAGTGAAATTTGTATGGAGAACCTTTTAGTTAAAATGACTTTTCATTTTTTTAAAATCTTCTATAGGATTTTCACTATTCCAAACACCTCCTAAAACACCTACACCTTTAAAACCAAGTTTGTCAAATTCAGCTAAATTGGTGGTTGTAACTCCACCCATACCCACAATTGTTTTGTCAATATGGTTGACATTAAAACCACGACCATTATAACCTTGTTTAGAGATGGACGAAAAAACAGGACTTAATAAATGATAGTCAAACTCGAATGTACAATTCTCCAATTCTTCAGGTTCATGAAATGAAGAACTAATGGTTTTTCCAAACATGTTATTCAGTTTTACAAAATAATCGGTAGGAATGTCTAGATGATCTTTTCGTTTTTGTTCTTGAAAATGAATTCCTTTTAAATTGTATTCGTTAATCAATTCATGAAAATAATGAACTACAATTCTGTTGTGGTATTTTTTATCGATCAGATTTAAATACTCACAATGTTCCTCGTAATTTTTGTTAGGCTTTCTTAAATGATAATATTCTAAACCTTCTTTAAATAACTGATGTAATATCTCTATTTCGTTTGGAATGTCTTTTTCAGGTGCTATTAGTACTATCATTTTTACTTATAATTTGTCATTTCGAGTGAATTTTACGATTGAAATGAGTAAAAATTAGTATCGAGAAGTTCTCGATACAATTTTTCGTTCCTCAAAATCACTCGAACTGACATTTGTTGAGTTAGGGATTGAGGTTTTGTTTGAGCTCTTTTAAAACGTTGATCGAGCGGAGTCGAGATATTCGTTTTAAAAAGCGAGTACCGAAAGCCCGGCTTTAGATGGGCATCTCGACTTCGCTCGATGTCCATCTAAAGCAACTCCCGACTTATATTATAGATATACCTCTGAACCTTTATCTTTAAATTCTTGAGATTTCTCTTCGAATCCTTTTGCAATTACTTCATTGTCTACAATATCATTTTCTGCAGCAAAGTCACGAACTTCCTGAGAAATTTTCATAGAACAGAATTTTGGTCCACACATAGAACAGAAGTGTGCTACTTTAGCACCGTCTGCTGGTAAGGTTTCATCATGATATTCTAAAGCACGCTCAGGGTCTAATCCTAAGTTGAACTGATCTTCCCAACGGAACTCAAAACGAGCCATACTCAAGGCATTGTCTCTGTGTTGAGAACCAGGATGTCCTTTGGCTAAATCTGCAGCGTGGGCAGCTAATTTATACGTAACCACACCAACACGTACATCTTCTTTATTAGGCAATCCTAAATGTTCTTTTGGAGTTACATAACATAACATTGCACAACCAAACCAACCAATCATGGCTGCTCCAATACCTGAAGTAATGTGGTCGTAACCAGGAGCGATATCTGTAGTTAAAGGCCCTAATGTATAGAAAGGTGCCTCGTCACAAACGTCTATTTGCTTTTCCATGTTTTCTTTAATCATGTGCATTGGCACGTGACCTGGTCCTTCAATAAAACACTGTACCTCGTGCTTACGAGCAATTTGTGTTAACTCTCCTAAGGTTTCTAACTCGGCAAACTGAGCTTCATCATTTGCATCTGCTACAGAACCTGGACGTAATCCATCTCCTAAAGAGAAAGCAACATCATAAGATTTTAAGATTTCACAAATCTCCTCGAAGTGTGTGTATAAGAAACTTTCTTTATGATGTGCTAAACACCATTTTGCCATGATAGAACCTCCACGAGAAACGATACCTGTTACACGCTTAGCGGTCATTGGTACATAACGTAACAAGACACCTGCGTGAATGGTAAAGTAATCTACTCCTTGTTCTGCTTGCTCAATTAATGTATCACGGAAAATTTCCCAAGTTAAATCCTCAGCAACTCCGTTTACTTTTTCTAACGCTTGGTAAATAGGTACAGTTCCGATAGGTACTGGAGAGTTACGTACAATCCACTCACGAGTTTCGTGAATGTTTTCTCCTGTAGATAAATCCATAATGTTATCTGCTCCCCAACGACACGCCCAAACAGCTTTTTCAACTTCTTCTTCAATAGATGACGTTACGGCAGAGTTACCAATGTTTGCGTTTATTTTTACTAAGAAGTTTCTACCTAAAATCATAGGTTCTGCTTCTGGGTGGTTGATGTTAGAAGGGATTACTGCACGTCCTCTAGCAACTTCACTACGAACAAATTCTGGTGTAATTTTGTCTGGAATAGAAGCTCCAAAGTGCTCTCCTTTGTGTTGCTTTCTAATTTCAGTCATCTCATCAATTCGCTGATTTTCACGAATCGCGATGTATTCCATTTCTGGAGTGATGATTCCTTTCTTAGCGTAGTGTAACTGTGTCACATTTTGTCCTTTTTTTGCTCGCTTTGGTTTGTGTTTTAAGTCAAAACGCATGTGGTCTAAACTCTTATCGTTTAAACGCTCGTTACAGTATTCTGATGAAAAAGCATCTAATTCCTCTACATCTCCACGATCTTTAATCCAACTTTCACGAATTCTTTCGATTCCTGCATGAATGTTAATTTCTTTATTAGGATCTGTATAAGGTCCAGAAGTATCATACACGGTTACAGGCTCGTTAGGAGTTTTCTTTTTCGTCATCGAATCTGTTGTGTCGCTTAAAGAAATTTCACGCATAGCCACTTTAATTTGTGGATGAATTTTTCCTTCTACGTAAATTTTTGTTGAATTCGGAAAAGGATTTCTTGTAATTCCGTCTTGCTTTGGTGCAGTGTCTTTGTTTTTCATTTCTTTATGGTATTTGGTAGTAGGTAGAAAGTATAAGGACTTATCGTAGCTACGTTTAATTTTTAAATTTGTAACTGATTAGCCTCCTTGTGTGGCTTGAATAATTAAAATATCATCATTTAGATTGATGACTTTAGTTGTCCAATCTGTTTTGGTGATAATTAGTTGATTGATAGCTACAGCAATTCCATTTTCTGGTTGTTCGAGTTGTTGTAACAAACGAGCAACAGAAGTGTTTTCTGAAATTTCTCTGGATTGATTGTTTACTTTAACGGTCATCATTATTTAAATAAAATATGTTTTGATAACCTTTTAGGCGAATGCCTATTTTTGAAGCTGATAAAGGAGTGTACAATATTACATTGCTACCACATATAACTAAACTGATCTGTTGATCAGGCTTTTTCCTACGCAAGTTTTAACTTAATCAGGTTCAAAGGGTAACTCTCAGCCTTTTTTTAAAAGACACCCCTAAAGCTTATCGGGCATAAATATAGTTAAAAATTAAATATTTATGATTAGAATTTTAGAAATAGGTTAGAATGTTAATTAACACCAGTTCGTTTTTGATAAAACTTTTCTTTTAGAATAACTGATTGACATATATAAAAAGTAGGTATTAGTTGTTGCTCTGGTGTTTTTAAAAAACAGTGTGATGTGTCCTGTTTTTAAGATTAGTTTACTTATCTAATTATTTTGTGTTTTAGAAGTAATAAAATAAAAATTCTAAATCAGAAGTTTTTAATGAGTATGGTTTAGGTAGGCATTGTGTTGTAATAAATAGAAATAAAGCTTCAATTTGAATATGTCTAAATCTAGGTTGTTATTTAGAGTAGTTTTTTATAATAGTTGAAGATTGAAAATAGTTTTACGTTTGACGTTTTCTTTGTTATTAAACTATAAATTAGCTATTTAATAAAAACTTTAAATATGAAAATAAAATTACTATTTATATTTTTAATCACAACCTTTTGTGTAGATGCTCAGGTTAACGATTTTATAACAGGTATTAATTCTCCAAAACGTTTAATAATAGATAATAATGTTATTTATGTAAAAGGTGGTTTACCTGGTAAAATATATCAAATAAACCTTTCTGATATATCACCTAGTGCTTCGGTGTTGTTTAATAGCTTACCTACAAGTGGTGGGCCGTTTGAAATTGGTGGTTTGGTAAAAGTAGGTGATGTTTTTTATATTTCATATATAAATGATGATGTTGGAGACAGTACCCTAGCTAGTTTTAATATCAATACTCCAACGGTATTAAATAATATAGTTACAGGTTTAGGTTTTGTAAATGCTTTAGGTTTTTATAATAATGAGCTTTATTTTACTGAAAATAGTTTAGCAGGAGGAGGAGCTACTCTTAATAAAATAGATGTAACAGTTAACAATCCGACTGTTGTTAATGTTGTTGGTGGTTTTTTGAAACCACAAGATTTAGAGTTCAAGAACAGTATTCTTTATATTGGAGATAGAGAAGCTGAAAAGATATATAGTGTAGATGTTTCTCTGTCTTCACCAAGTGTTAATACATTTGTTAGCGGTGTAAGTACTGAAGGTATATATGTTTTTAATGAATTTTTATACTATACTGATATTGGAGTTGTTAAAAAAGTTCAGTTAAAAAACTCTTCCGATGTAACGACAGTAGCAGAGGATACAGATCATAATAAAGAATTAAGGGATATTGTTATTTCTGGAACAACTTTGTACATGCCACAAGAGTCAGTAGGAAAAATCGTAACTAAAGGAGATTTAACTTTGTCAGTAAAGGGTTTGGATAATGAAATTTCAGGGATATCAATGCGTAACGATAAGCTAACCATTCAAGGTCTTAAAAAGGGAAATAATAATATTACAATTTATAATCTTGAAGGAAAAATGATGATGAATAAAGAATTAAGTTTGAATAATAATTCATTTAATGTTAGTCATCTATCTAGTGGAGTTTATGTGTTGAAGATAAATGATCATGTGTATAGGTTTGTGAAGTAACAAGCATTTTTTTATAAAAAACACAAAAGACCTTCAATTGAAGGTCTTTTTTTAGTTATGAATAGTTTTTAGAAGGAGAGTTGAATCTTGTTCTTATAGATTTTTCATCACCTGTAAATAAAGTGTCGTCTGAAAATACAACTGACCGTGTCTTTGGGAGAGGTTTTTCTGAGTCTTTTTTTGTAACATGGAGTCTATGAGGACGTTATTTTATAATACTTTTAATTAAAAAGATTATTGGGAGTATTTGTAAGATTGCTTTATATCTTAGCAACTTAAAATTAAAGAACTATGGGCAATTTTGCATCCCTTTTTGGTGTGTTAGGAGCAATGACTTCTAGCAGTATGTTTTTTCCACAAGTATGGAAATCTTTTAAGCAAAAAGATACCAGTAGCTTGTCTTGGCCAGGCTTGGTGATTGGAATGCTAAATGGTTTTTTTTGGCTGATGTACGGAATCTTAAAATTAGACCCCTACATTTATGTAACCAATAGTTTTTTTACGTTGGGTGCTGTTTTATTATTGATCTTAAAGTTTAAATACAAATAATAGTTAACTCTTGTTAGCTAATTGTCCACAAGCAGCATCAATATCTTTTCCTCTAGAACGACGAACGTTTACTACAATTCCATTTTTCTCTAAAGTATACACGTAATCATCTGTGGCTTTAGAGCTGGCTTGTTGGTATTCTCCATCATCAATAGGATTGTATTCTATTAAGTTTACTTTACAAGGAACGTAAGAACAGAAAGTAACTAATGCGTTAATGTCTTCTTGTTGATCGTTAATATCTCTCCAAACTACATATTCATAGGTAATTCTACTTTGCGTTTTTGCGTACCAATATTCTAAAGATTCACGTAATTCTGTTAACGGAAAGTTTTTAGAGAAAGGCATTATTTTATTCCTAGTTTCTTCAATAGCAGAATGTAAAGAAACTGCCAAATTGAATTTTACGTCATCATCAGCTAGTTTTTTAATCATTTTAGGTAGACCTGATGTTGAAACGGTGATTCTTTTTGGAGACATTCCCAAGCCTTCATCACTGGTAATCATTTCTATAGATTTTAGAACGTTGTTGTAGTTCATCAATGGTTCTCCCATTCCCATATACACAATGTTAGACAATTTATGTTTGTGGGTTTTTATACTTTCTTGATTGATAGCAGCTACCTGATCAAAAATTTCATCAGCATTTAAATTACGCATGCGTTTTAAACGAGCGGTTGCACAAAATTCACAATCTAAACTACAACCTACTTGGCTAGATACACAAGCGGTAGTTCTGTCACTAGTTGGAATTAAAACAGATTCTACAATTAATCCATCGTGCAATTTTACTGCATTTTTAACCGTACCATCTTTACTACGTTGCATATTGTCTACTTCAATATGGTTGATGGTAAAATTGGTGTCCAACATATCCCTAGTTTGTTTGGATAGGTTAGTCATGTCCTCAAAGGTATGAGCAGATTTAGACCATAACCATTCGTAAACTTGGTTACCTCTAAAAGCTTTGTCTCCGTTTTCTACGAAAAAATCTCTTAATTGGTCTTTGCTAAGGGCTCTAATATCTTTTTTAGACATAATGGTTTTGTGAAATTCTGTTTGGCAAAGGTACGTAACTCTTATAAAAGAAAAATCCCGAAGTGTAAAACTTCGGGATTCTTAAAATATATTTTAACTATTGATTAGATAATCAACATAGCATCTCCGTAAGTACTAAACTTATATCCTTCTTTAATCGCTTCTTCGTAAGCTTTCATTAAGAAATCGTAACCAGCAAATGCTGCTACTTGCATCATTAATGTAGATTTAGAAGGGTGGAAGTTGGTAATCATAGAGTTGGCAATACTAAACTCATATGGAGGGAAAATAAATTTATTTGTCCAACCAGTGTAAGGATTTAATCTTCCGTTAGATGATACGGTAGATTCTACAGCTCTCATTACGGTAGTTCCCACAGCACAAACTCTACGTTTTGTGTTTATTGCGTTGTTAACAATTTCACAAGTGTCTTCTGATACGCTCATTTTTTCAGAATCCATTTTGTGTTTTGATAAATCTTCAACCTCAACAGGATTAAAAGTACCTAAACCAATATGTAATGTTAGTTCAGCAAAATCTACTCCTTTAATTTCTAAACGCTTCATTAAGTGTTTAGAAAAGTGTAAACCAGCAGTGGGTGCTGCAACAGCTCCTTCTTCTTTTGCGTATATAGTTTGAAAACGATCTTCGTCTTCTGGTTCTACATCTCTTTCTATGTGCTTAGGGATTGGAGTTTCTCCTAAATCTTCTAGTTTTTGTCTAAACTCTTCGTAAGAACCATCGTATAAGAAACGTAAAGTACGACCTCTAGATGTGGTGTTGTCAATTACTTCCGCTACTAAAGAATCATCTTCTCCAAAAAATAATTTGTTACCAATTCTAATTTTACGAGCAGGGTCTACTAAAACATCCCATAAACGGTTTTCCGCATTTAATTCACGTAATAAGAAAACTTCAATTCTAGCACCTGTTTTTTCTTTGTTACCGTACATACGAGCAGGAAACACTTTGGTGTTGTTTAAGACCATTAAATCCCCATCTTCAAAATAGTTAATAACGTCTTTAAATGTTTTGTGTTCTATAGTTTGCTCTTTTCTGTTTAATACCATTAAACGAGATTCGTCTCTGTATTCAGCAGGATGTTGAGCTATCAATTCTTCTGGTAAATCAAAATGAAATGCAGATAACTTCATGTATATGTTGTTTTTAAATAGAACGCAAATATACAATCTGAGAATAGGGGTTGTCAAGCATATTGATGTTTATTTTTGTTTTTTAAGGATTGAGTACAAAGTATTAAATGCTGAATACTAGTGTTTGTATAGTGTTAAAGCGTTTTTGTACCAAATAAAAAAGCTCAAAAATTCATTGAATTTTTGAGCTTTTTTAAAACTGTAGACTGAATACTCAGTACTTTGTGCTTTTTAATTTATTGAAATCTCTCGTAATCTTCCCAAAAACTAGGGTATGATTTAGAAACTACTCCAGCATCATCTATGTTAATGTTGGTTTTTAATAACAACGGAGCAAAGGCCATGGCCATTCTATGGTCGTTGTAGGTTGCAATATGTATATCCGAATTAATAGTTCCGTTAAATGCTTTTACAGTTAAAGTTTCGTTTGATGTTTCTAAAGTGGCTCCAAGTTTAGAAAGCTCATTGTCTAAGGCAACAATTCTATCTGTTTCTTTAATTTTTAAAGTATGTAAGCCTGTCATGTGACATTCTACACCTAAACCAAAAGCGGTAACAGCAATTGTTTGTGCAATGTCTGGTGCTTTAACCAAATCAAACTCCACACGTTTTGGCAATGTGAAATTTGGTGTTTTTTGTAATGTAATAGTGTGTTCGTTAAACGTAGTAGTTACGCCAAATTCTTTATAAATTTCTTGTAATACAGAATCTCCTTGTAAGCTGTTTTCTTTGTACGATGAAATTTCTAAAGTTCCGTTTTCTGTCAAAGCAACAAAACCGTAAGCATAAGAAGCAGAGCTCCAGTCAGACTCTACTGTAAAGTCTGTGTTTTTAATTTCTGTTGTTGGGGCAACGCTTATAAATTGTCCTTCAAAATTTGTTTTTACGCCTAAATCATTCAACAAACTTAATGTCATTTGAATGTAGGGAATGGATGTGATTTTTCCGTCAAACTCAATTGTTAAACCTTCAGGTAAAGTGGGGGCAATTAACAACAAAGAAGAAATGTATTGACTGCTTACGCTACCATCAATTTTAACTTTATTGTCTGTTAATGTAGTTCCTGTAATCTTTAAAGGAGGGAATCCATCGTTGTTTACATATTCAATATTGGCACCTAAAGTACGCAAAGCATCTACTAAAATTTTAATAGGACGTTCTTGCATTCTTGCAGATCCTGTTAAAATAATTTCTGAGTTTGGTTTTACTGCAAAATAACTTGTTAAAAAACGCATAGTAGTACCTGCGTGTCCTATGTTAATTTCTTTTTCTGATGAGTTTAATGCATTTAACATTAAGTTAGTGTCATCAGAATTAGACAAGTTGCTAATTTCTATACTTGGGTATAACGCTTGTAAAATTAACAAACGATTACTTTCGCTTTTAGATCCTGTAATTTGAAAAGCATCGTTTACAGTTCCGTTGTATTGTTTTAGGAATTTTGTTCCTATGTCTGCATGTGCCATTTTTATAGTGTGTTTTTAGCTTTTCTTTTGGTTAAAAAAGCCATTACAAATCCGTATCCTGTAATAATTGCCAATCTAATTCCTACAAAAGTAATCCAACTTCCGTTTTGAAAACTTTGTGGAATAGCGTTTAAATTTCCGCTTCTAAATAATTCGGCTGCTGTAAGAACAATGGCCAAAATAAATGAAAAAGAAATCATAAAACGGATTGCTAATTTCCAGATGGGAGTATTTGCTACCTTTTGTATTTTTTGATTTGCCATTATTTTAATTTTTGATTGTTGTGATGACGATCGTGATCACGTTTTGTTTTTAAGTCTAATTTAGCATCAAACGCAGCTTGTAAGTCTACTCCTGTTTGATTGGCTAAACACAAAACAACAAATAAAACATCAGACAACTCTTCTCCTAAGTCTTTGTTTTTGTCGCTTTCTTTTTCTGATTGTTCTCCGTATCTACGAGCAATAATTCTTGCTACCTCTCCAACTTCTTCTGTTAATTGAGCCATGTTTGTTAGTTCGTTAAAATAACGAACTCCATGTTCTTTAATCCAATTGTCTACATCTAGTTGTGCATTCTTAATATCCATGATAATATATGTATGATTCGGTTTGATCTTTCTGACTTAAAACGGCTCAAAGATAAGGGTTTGAATTGATTATTTTTTCTGTAAGATATTTAAATATTCTTGTCTAGGGATTTCATAGGCACCTAAACTTTCTAAATGATCGTTGTGCACTTGACAATCTAGTAAATCGTATTTATGTTCTAATAAATAATTGTTTAACCAGGCAAATGCTACTTTAGAAGCATTGCTAACTTTGCTAAACATGCTTTCTCCACAAAATACATTTAGTTGATCTACACCATACAGTCCGCCAACCAATTGATTATTTTGCCAAACTTCTACAGATTTTGCAATGCCTAGTTCGTGTAGTTTTATATAAGCATTTTCCATGTCGTTGGTAATCCATGTGCCTAATCCATCTTGTCTGTCTATAGATTTACAGTTGTAAATAACTTCTTTAAAATGTTGATTAAAGGTTACTGTAAATATTCCTTTTTTAAGCGTTTGCTTTAAACTTTTAGAAGGAGTATAATGTCTAGGGTCTATCACCATTCTCCATTCTGGGCTATACCATAAAATAGGTTCACCTTCACAAAACCAAGGGAAAATTCCTTTTTGATAAGCAGCGATTAATCTTTTTGTAGATAAATCTCCACCTACAGCCAACAAGCCTTCTTCAGAAGCTAAGGAAGGATTAGGGAATTCTATTGAGTTGGGTTCTAAAAGATACATGGTTGTAAAATTAAAAAACGCTTTCAATAATTTTATTGAAAGCGTTTTAAATATTGTTGTGTTTTAACTTTCTTAGAAAGGTAAATCGTCTGGTTCTTCATTTTGTGCTATAGAAGTAGTCTCAAAAGTAGCTGGTGCTTCTCCTCCTTGAGCAGCAGGTGCAGTCGCTTCAATTCTCCAACCTGTAATAGAGTTAAAATATTTAGCAACTCCTTCTGGGTTAATCCATTCTCTACCTCTTAAGTTGATAGAGACAGTAACGTCTTGCCCTACTTTGTAAGCATCTAAAATATCTACTTTATCTTGTACAAACTCAATCATTAACATTTGAGGATATTGTTCATCAGTAGTAACTACCAATTCTCTTTTTCTAAATCCGCTCGCTCCAAATGTTTGCGTTTCGTTGATTAATTTAATTTTTCCTGATACTTGCATGTCTGTCTTCATTTATTTATTGAAAATCAAAAATAAATAGATTGTGAAGAAACTAAAATATAAAATCCTGAAACTTATTAACAAATCTAATTTATTATTGACAATACCTTGTTGATGATGGTTTTAGGAGTTATTGTTTTCATAACGTTTTCATAGTTAGGGACAATTTTGTTTCCGTAAACCGACGTAGGCAATAAAGGATACTGTTTTCTATTAGCACAAATACAATTATCTATTTGGTTAAATGGAGCAAAACCAGCGCTAGGATGTGTGGCTCCCCAGATACTAATGGTAGGGATTCCGTACAATGCAGAAAAATGTCCATTTCCACTGTCCATACTAATCATAACAGATAGGTTGCTAATAATAGCCAGTTCGTCTTTTAGTTTAACTTGCCCTGCCAGACAGAATGTGTTTTTGTGTTTTTGGGTAATGGTTGTTAAGGTATCTACTTCTGATTGTCCGCCACCAAATAATAAAATTTTGTGATTTTTAGACAATTCAATAACTACTTCTTCTATCAATTCTAAAGGATATTTTTTTCCATCGTGCGCTGCAAAAGGAGCAATCCCAATTAGTTTTTCATTAGGTATATAATCAAATAAGTTCATTAACTTGTTAGATAAGACTTCTTTTTCTTTTAATGATGGATTGATTAAATCAACAGAAAATCCTAAAGAATTAAATACGTCAGCATAACGTTGGTGTGTTGTTTTTAAAACTTTAAATACTTTGTTTTTTATGGCAGTCAACGCTTTTTTTTCTGCTCTACCTTTATTGATAAAAGCAACAGGAGTTCCGTCTATTTTAAATAAAATCCGTAATAGTTTAGAGCGTAAAACATTATGTAAATCTGCTACTGCATCAATATTTAATTTTTTTAATTCTTTGTAAAGTTTGTAAATACCAAGGGTTCCTTTGTGTTTGCCTTTGGTGTCGGCAGCAAAAAAAGAGACATGTTCAATATTGTCAAAAAGAGGTTTTAAAAATCCCTTAGAAACGACAGTGATCTTTAGGTTTTTATTTTGAGATAATAGTGTTTTTAATACGGGAACTGTCATGGCAACATCGCCCATGGCAGACATACGAATAACTAAAAGGTGCTTTTTGTTTTGCATGCAACGAATTTAATTATTTTCTATGGATGTTTAAGGATGCCTGTCTTAATTTTCTTTTCATCTTTGTAATAGATTAAAGAAAATGATGAGTAAAAGAAACCTAGCGTTGTTAGCTGTTTTTAGTACAGCAGTGTTTTATGCAATTAATTATACTTTGGTAAAAAAGGTAATGCCTTTTTATATGAGTCCTTATGCCTTAGTGTGGATTAGAATTTTTGCAGCTACCGTTTTGTTTTGGATGACATCCTTTATAATAAAGCCACCTGAGTTAGAAAAAAAAGATTTTTTACCAGTAGCCTTGTTGTCTATTATAGCTATTGTTATTAATATTTTATCCTTTTTTAAAGGACTTAGTTTAACCACTCCTATTAACGGAGCTGCTATTATGGTGACTACTCCTATTTTAGTATTTGTATTCTCTTTAATTATTTTAAAAGAGAAATTACAATTAAAACGTGCGTTTGGAATTGTGATTGGTTTGTTGGGGGCTTATTTTTTAACAACCTCTGGAGAAAAAATTGCGGAAAACGCAGAAAATATTCCTTTAGGAAATTTATTGGTGTTTGTAAATGCATCGGGGTATGCGTTGTATTTAATATTGGCTAAAAAAATGATTACCAAATACCACCCTATTGTTTTTGTAAAGTGGTTATATACGTTTGGATTGTTGTTTATGACTCCGTTTGTTTTTAGTGAAGTGCTAGAGGTGGAATGGCAAAAAATTCCTTTTAATATTTATTGGATTATAGCTTATGTGGTAGTTTTTGCAACATATTGTAATTTTTTATTCAACCTTTATGGGTTAAAACACTTAAAACCAACTACGGTTAGTGCTTTTATTTATGTACAACCTGTACTGGCAAGTCTGTTTGCTTTGTTTATGGGTAGTGATCAGTTGTCGTGGACAAAAGTGCTGTGTACTTTGCTTATTTTTATAGGGGTTTATTTGGTTACTTTACCTCCAAAAATAGATAAGAATAAAGTTAGCGTATTGTAGAGAAGTCTATCCAATGTAAAATACGTATTTTTACACCCAAATTTTTTGGATATATGATACAGTCTATGACAGGGTACGGGAAAGCAATTGTGCAATTACCAACCAAAAAGGTAACAGTAGAGGTTAAATCTTTAAATAGTAAAAATTTAGATTTAAGCGTTCGTATGCCTCAGTACTACAAAGAAAAAGAAATTAACGTTCGTAAAACTATTGCTAATAGTGTGATTAGAGGAAAAGTAGATTTTTCTATTTATGTAGAAATGACTGCAGAGGTTTCTCAAACCAAAGTAAACGTAAATGTTGTGGCTGATTATATGAATCAGTTAAAGCAAATAGCAACAGGTTCTGATGTAGAATTGTTAGAAATGGCTATGCGTTTGCCAGATACTTTAAAAACGGAACGTGAAGAGTTAGATCCTACAGAATGGGCAAGTATAGAAACAGGAATTAAGCAAGCTTTAGAGGCTTTGGTTCAGTTTAGAAAAGATGAAGCCGCTTCTTTAGAATTAGATTTTAGAGAACGAATTCAGAATATTCAAAGTTTTTCTTTAGAAGTTAATCAACACGATGAAGATAGAATGGCTGCTGTAAAGATAAAATTACGCAAAGCTATTGATGATTTGCAGGTTACTGTTGATGAAAATAGGTTTGAACAAGAGTTGATTTACTATTTAGAAAAATTAGACATAAACGAAGAAAAAGTTCGTTTGGCAAATCACCTTGACTATTTTTTAAAAGAATTAGATAGTGAAATTTCTGATGGTAAAAAATTAGGATTTATTGTTCAAGAAATAGGAAGAGAAATTAATACTACAGGATCAAAATCTAACTATGCACCCATGCAACAGGTTGTGGTGCAAATGAAAAATGAGTTGGAAAAGATTAAAGAACAAATATTAAACGTATTGTAATGGCTTCAGGAAAATTAATTGTGTTTTCTGCACCTTCAGGATCTGGAAAAACCACCATCGTAAAACATTTGTTGTCAGAAACAGATTTGCCTTTAGACTTTTCTATATCCGCAGCTTCTCGTGAGCCAAGAGTAGGAGAAATAAACGGAAAAGATTATTATTTTTTATCAGCATCAGAATTTAAAGCTAAAGTTGATGAAAATGCTTTTTTAGAATGGGAAGAAGTGTATAAAGATAATTTTTATGGAACTCTAAAATCTGAAATTACCAGAATTTGGAAAGAAGGAAAACATGTGATTTTTGATATTGATGTAGTTGGAGGATTAAATATAAAGAAACAATTTCCTAAGGAAACTTTGGCCATTTTTGTGCAACCACCTTCTTTAGAAGAAATGGAACGAAGATTGAGAGGAAGAGCTACAGAAACTGAAGAAAAAATTAAAATGCGTGTTGCTAAAGCAGCTCAAGAAATGGATTTTGCTAAAAAGTTTGATACCGTTTTAATTAACAATGATTTGTCTATAGCTAAAGAAGATGCCTATACGATGGTGTCTGAATTTATAAAAAAATAATTTATGAAGGTTGGTTTGTATTTTGGAACATTTAATCCTGTGCATGTAGGACATGTGATATTGGCAAATCATATGTTGCATTATACAGATATGGATGAGGTTTGGATGGTGGTTACACCACACAATCCACATAAAAAGAAAAGTACGTTGTTAGACAATCATCATCGTTTAGAAATGGTTTATAAAGCAACAGAATCTTATGAACATATCCATCCAACAGATATTGAATTTAAGTTAAAACAACCCAATTATACCATTGATACTTTGGTGCACATTTCGGAAAAATATCCAACGCATCAATTTGCAATTATTATGGGAGAGGACAATTTAAAATCTTTTCATAAATGGAAAAATTATGAGGTTATTTTAGAAGAGTATGAGGTGTATGTGTATCCAAGAATAGGAAATACATTAAAAGAGAATCAATTAGCCAAACATTCTAAAATTCATATTGTAGAAGCTCCTGTTGTAGAAATTTCATCTACGTTTATAAGGAATGGAATTAAAAACGACAAAAGCGTAAAGCATTTATTAGATTCTAAAGTTTGGGAATATATAGACTTAATGAATTTTTACAAATAAAAAGGATAGTAGTACATTTGTTGATTGTTGTTTTGTAATAAATAAATGTTTTACATTTAATAGATAATGAAAGAGAAGAGAAAAAAAATAAAGAAAAAACTGGTTAAGAAATACCGATTGGTAGTCTTAACAGAAGACTCTTTTGAGGAAAAATTCTCTTTTAAATTAACACGATTAAATGTTTTTGTTTTTGGAGGTGTTTTTAGTGTTTTCTTAATAGCATTAACATCAGGATTAATTGTTTATACTCCGTTAAAAGAATATATTCCGGGTTTTGAATCCCCACAGTTAAAAAAAGATGCAATTTCCCTAAATTTTCAGTTAGATTCTATTGAGCAAAAAATGCATGCTTTAGAATTATATACAGAATCTATGAAGCCAATTTTAATAGGAGACAAGGCTGTTGAAATAGATGAATTGCCCTATGTAACAAAAGAAGGAGAATCTGTTTATCAGTCAGGAATTGCTAATAATGATTCAATTCATAACAAATTAGCAAGGTTGTATTCTCTATTAGAGCAAAAAAACAAAACTATAGAATCTTTAAAAGAACAATACAAAGGTTTTGAAATAGACACAATTGATGGTGCAAGTAGTATTGTCGCTATTACAGATGAAGAAGGTTTGTCTGATGAAGAGCTAGAGTCTTTAGAAAGTTCTAGATTAGATTCTGTTTTTAGAGAAAAAGTAGAAAGAGAAGAGCGCTTTAGTATTTTTGGATATGAAAGAGAAAATGCAACACAAGTTTTTGTAGTTCCAACAGTTGGAAATATAACACAAGAATTTAGTGTTACGTCTAAACATTATGCTATAGATGTTGCTACGGCAAAAGAAGCTTCTGTAAAAGCAATTACAGATGGAGTTGTAATTTTTGCAGAATGGTCTATAGAAACAGGTTATGTAATTGTATTATTGCACACCGATAATTTTGTGTCAGTATACAAGCACAATAGCAAAATAAATGTGTCTCAGGGCGAGCTAGTAAAAGCTGGTCAGGTAATTGCAAATGTAGGTTCTACGGGAGAGTTAAGTACGGGTCCACATCTTCATCTTGAAATGTGGAAAGATGGTTATCCAGTAGATCCAACTAATTTTATGAAGTTTTAAGAATGAGTATCAAATCAAAAATAGCATTGCCTTTTGCAAAGGTAATTTGTAAGCAAGTATATAAGTGGGCTAACAATCCTGTTGAAACCCAAGAAAAAACGTTTCAATATTTAATTAAAACGGCAAAAAATACAGCTTTTGGTAAAGATCATAATTTTGAGCAAATAAAAAATTATGAAGACTTTAAAAAAAATGTTTCAGTAAATGATTATGAAGGAATCCGTTCTTATGTAGATAGAATGGTAGAAGGAGAGTCAGATGTTTTATGGACAGGTAGGCCTTTGTATTATGCAAAAACATCTGGAACTACATCTGGAGCAAAATACATTCCCATCACAAAAGAATCTATGCCTACACACATAAAAGCAGCACGTAATGCGTTGTTGTTTTATATTGCAGAAACAGGAGATGCTAGCTTTGTTGATAGCAAAATGATGTTTTTACAAGGAAGTCCAATTCTTAAAGATTTAAAAGGAGTTCAGCTAGGTCGTTTAAGTGGAATTGTAGCACATTATGTGCCGTCCTATTTACAAAAAAATAGATTGCCAAGTTGGGAAACCAATTGTATTGAAGATTGGGAAACCAAAGTAGATGCTATTGTAGAAGAAACCATTAATGAAGACATGTCTGTAATTAGTGGAATTCCATCTTGGGTACAAATGTATTTTGAAAAACTACAAGAAAAGACAGGAAAGACAATTTCGGAAATATTTCCAAAGTTTAATTTCTTTGTCTACGGAGGTGTAAACTTTGAACCTTATAAAAATAAATTTGAAAGTTTAATAGGTAAAAAAATAGATTACGTAGAGTTGTATCCAGCTTCGGAAGGTTTTATTGCTTATCAAGATTCTCAAACCGAAAAAGGAATGTTGCTACAGTTAAATAGCGGGATTTTTTATGAGTTTATTCCAGCCGATCAGTTCTTTGACGAAAATCCCCCAAGACTATCTGTAGGAGAGGTAGAATTAGGTGTTAATTATGTAATTATTTTAAATACATCTGCAGGTTTGTGGGGGTACAATATTGGAGATACTGTTGAGTTTACTTCTTTAGTTCCGCACAGAATTAAAGTTACGGGTAGAATTAAACATTTTATATCTGCTTTTGGAGAACATGTAATTGGTAAAGAGGTAGAAAAAGCGTTAAATGATGCCATTGTAGGAACCAATATAACTATAAGTGAGTTTACAGTAGCACCACAAGTAAATCCAGAAAGTGGGTTGCCATATCACGAATGGTTTATAGAGTTTGAAAATGAGCCAGAAAATTTAGAAGCATTAGCAACTAAAATTGATGAATCTATGCAAGCACAAAATATTTATTATTTTGATTTAATAAAAGGAAGTGTGCTAAAACCAATAGTGGTAACTAAGGTTAAAAAAGGTGGTTTTCATGAGTATATGAAGTCGATTGGTAAATTTGGAGGTCAAAATAAAATCCCTCAATTGTCAGACAATCGTAACATAGCAGATGTTTTACAAAACTTTAAAGCCTAATATTATATATAAGCATCTATTGTGAAATTTATAAATACTAAAAAAGTAAAATTTTTAAAAGCTACAATTAATAAGACAACGGTCTTATTAATTGTAGCTTTTATGTTTGGAACTAGTTTGTTTTCTCAAGATAACACCAATCCGACAAAAATAACCAAAGCAAATACAAGGGCTAAAGATGTAACCGGGTTTGTTAGGTGCTTTACGGTTGAGTACGAAAAAAAACAATCAGAAGAATACACTAATAAGTCTTCAGAGGTAGCGTTTGAGTCTTGGATGTTATCAAAAAAACAACAACTCAATGCTAATAGATCAATGGCAAAACTAACAGCAGAGACTTATAATATCCCTGTTGTTGTTCATGTTGTTCATAATGGCGACCCTATAAATACAATAGGTAATATTGTTGGAGAAAACATATCAGATGCTCAAGTACAGTCCCAAATAAATGTCCTAAATCAAGACTATAGAAGAATGCAAGGGACTCCTGGTGGAAGCAATTCAACAGGAGTTGCAGTAGATGTAGGAATTAATTTTTATTTAGCAAAACAAGATCTAGATGGCTTAGAAACTTCAGGGATTATAAGACATAATATAACTCCGTATACAAATAATGTCTATAATAATTCTGAAGGTGCTGATTGGGAAACATATGAAGATCTACAATTGATGAAAACAACAACTCAATGGGATCCTACCCAATATTTAAATATATGGGTTGTTAAAATGGGAGGGAAAAATGTAGAAGATGAAGGTTTAGAAGGAGTTCTGGGTTTTGCACAATTCCCTAGTGATTCTAATTTAGATGGATTAGATGTGAATGGGGGCGATGCATTAACAGATGGAGTTGTGATAGCTTATCATGCATTTGGTGATATTACTAAAGATGATGGTTCTTTTAATTTAAATACTTTGTACAACCAAGGAAGAACAACTACACATGAAATTGGTCATTGGCTGGGATTAAGGCATATTTGGGGAGATACGGATACTTGTGGAAATGGAGATTATTGTTTAGATACTCCAGATGCAACAGAAGAACATTATTCTTGTGAAGAAGTATACGACACATGTTTGTCAGATAATTTAGGGAATGATATGGTGCAGAACTATATGGATTACACCAATGATAGCTGTATGGATACATTTACAGAGGATCAAAAACAGAGAATGCTTACGGTATTAAAAAACTCACCTAGGAGGGTAGAATTATTAAGTTCCATGGTAGCAGATGTACCGTTGTATAGTAACGAAGAGTTAGCTGGGTTTGTAGTTGAAACAGATCCTGTTTTTAACACAACATTGGTGTCAGGTCTAGCAAATGGTGTTGTTAAAATTTCTTTGTTTGATAACTATGGAAGACTTATTGTTTATAAAGAGCATGTAGATGATGGTGTTGTTTTTACTGAGGAGTTAGATCTTAGTAAATTGGCACCAAACATATATATATTATTGATAGAACAAGAGGGGAAAAGAATTGTGAAAAGAATCATTAAGGAATAATACATTTATTGTCTTAATTTAGCAGTAAAAAGTCAAAAACATAAAAATGAAACTATACCTAGTCCCTACACCTATTGGAAATTTAGAAGACATGACTTTTAGAGCGATTAAAGTTTTAAAAGAAGTAGACTTGGTATTGGCAGAAGATACTCGTACCAGTGGTAAATTAATGAAGCATTTTGAAATTACCACTCATATGCAAAGTCATCATATGCATAACGAGCATAAAACGGTAGAAAATATCATCAATAAAATAAAAAGTGGAACTACAGTTGCTTTAATTTCTGATGCAGGAACTCCCGCTATTTCAGATCCTGGCTTTTTGCTAACACGTGCTTGTATTCAAAATAATATAGAAGTAGATTGTTTGCCTGGAGCAACTGCATTTGTACCCGCTTTGGTAAACTCTGGTTTGCCAAATGAAAAATTTGTGTTTGAAGGATTTTTACCTGTTAAAAAAGGTCGTCAAACAAGATTGTTAAAGTTGGCAGAAGAGGATAGAACGATTATTTTATATGAATCTCCTCATAAATTAGTAAAAACATTAGGGAATTTGGCAGAGTATTTGGGAGCTGATAGACAAGCTTCGGTTTCTAGAGAATTGACTAAGCTATTTGAAGAAACCAGAAGAGGAACCGTTACAGAGTTGGCAGAACATTACGCCAACAAACCACCTAAAGGAGAGATTGTATTAATAGTTGCAGGTAAATAAATTTAGTGTAAATATGGAAAATAAAACTTTTTTTCACAGTGTGTATTTTTGGTTAAAACAGCCAGAGAATAAAGAATATTGTAAAACGTTTGAAGTTGCTTTGCAAAAGTTTTTAAATGCATCTGTTTATACCAAAACCGCAGCTATTAGCAAACCTGCACATTCAGACAGGTCTGTTGTAGATAATAGTTATACGTATGCTTTGTTGGTTAGTTTTGAAAATGAAGAATTGCATCAAAAATATCAAGAAGAACCTGCTCATTTGTTATTTTTAAAAGAAGCTTCTGCTTTGTGGGAAAAAGTACAAGTGTTTGATTCTTTAGAATTATAAATTAATATATTTCTAAAGAACCAATGATTCTGTCTGTAAGTAATTCGTAATCCTTATTGTTGTTTGCCCAAAAGGTAATCATGTAAACAAGCGTTAAATCGTTTTTAACACAAGCAATACTTTTAAAGTGAATTTCATTACCATCACTCATAAAAGTTCCCTTTTTTAATACTGCAGGATAATTGTTTATTTGAGTGGTTTCATCATTGTAAAATAAATCAGAACCCTTCATTACTTGGTAGGTCTGTTGTATGGCTCCATCTCCGGCACCTTTAGGATTTATTTTACCAATAGCTTTGTCATAAACACTAGTCATGAGTACGGTTCCAAAACCAGCAAAATTGTTATAAGTATAGTAATTCATTTCCTTAATAAGCTTTTTAACTTCGGCTGGCAGTGGTATTTCTTCTTTTTGTTTCTCTAACCAATAAGGAGATTCTATCACCACTTTATTTCCCATAAAAAACTGTCTTCCCCATTCTTTATCTAACAGTTCTGAAACAGGATAAGCATATTCATAAAAAAAGGCAAAGGCACTTGCACTGTATTTTTTTCCAAAAAAAGCACCAAAACCTATGGCAATAATGATTACGGTAATTTGGAGTGTTTTTTTAATACTAAATTTAAAATTTCTTTTAGGTTTTCCTTTTTCAGTGCCTACTTCATTAGTATAAGCTTCAAAGTTTTTGGTAGGATGTTTTTTTTGCCATGTTTTAAAATTGTTAGAAAGTTTCTTTCCACAAGCATTACAAAAAATTTGATATTCTGAATTCAGTAGGTTGTAATGCTCACAACTCTCGCACTTTAAATATTTCATCATTTAGGTTTGGATGTGATAAAGGTACATATAGAATACATTAGTGAGCAAATAGTAAACTATATAATTTTAAACTTTTGAGCAGATAGAGAACCTTTCTTGGGCATCGTAATAATTTATAGCCAGTCTAAGTGATAATACCTCGTTTTTTTATAAATTTGCCGACCTGTAATTCATTGAATTGCAACCATAACAGAAAACAATAAATAAGTCGAAATCAATATGGCAACAACATTATTTGACAAAGTTTGGGATTCGCATGTAGTACGTCACGTAGAAGACGGACCAGATGTGTTTTTTATTGACCGTCATTTTATTCACGAAGTTACAAGTCCAGTAGCATTCTTAGGATTAGAAAGTAGAGGAAACAGTGTAGTATATCCTAACCGTACATTCGCTACGGCAGATCACAACACTCCAACCATCAATCAACATTTACCGGTAGAAGATGCTTTATCTGCAAACCAGTTAAATGCATTGGAAAGAAATGCTAAAAATCACGGAATTTCTCATTGGGGGTTAGGAGATATTAACAACGGTATTGTACACGTAGTAGGACCAGAAAATGGAATTACATTACCAGGTGCAACTATTGTTTGTGGAGATTCTCATACATCTACTCACGGAGCTTTTGGTGCTATTGCTTTTGGTATTGGTACTTCTGAAGTTGAGATGGTATTGTCTACTCAATGTATTATGCAGTCTAAGCCTAAAGCGATGCGTATTAACGTAAACGGAAAATTAGGTTTAGGAGTAACTCCTAAAGATGTTGCTTTATACATTATTTCTAAACAAACTACATCAGGTGCTACAGGTTATTTTGTAGAATATGCTGGAGATGTTTTTGAAGATATGACAATGGAAGGTCGTATGACTGTTTGTAACCTAACAATTGAGATGGGTGCACGTGGAGGTATGATTGCTCCAGATCAAAAAACATACGATTACATTGCGGGTCGTGCTCAAACTCCTAAAGGAGCTGATTGGGATAAAGCAATGACGTATTGGGAAACTTTAAGTACTGATGAAGGTGCAGAGTTTGATGCAGAGTTTAACTACGATGCAGCTGATATTGAACCAATGATTACTTACGGAACAAACCCAGGAATGGGAATGGGAGTAACAAATTCTATTCCTACTGCAGAATCTGTAGAAGGTGGAGTTGAGACCTATAAAAAATCTTTAGGTTATATGGATTTCCATGAAGGAGATTCTATGATTGGTAAAAAGATTGATTTTGTGTTTTTGGGATCTTGTACTAACGGACGTATAGAAGACTTTAGAGGTTTCTGTTCCGTTATTAAAGGACGTAAAAAAGCAGATCACGTTACAGCATGGTTGGTACCAGGATCTCACAAAGTAGTAGATCAAATTAAAGAAGAAGGTTTAGATAAAATTATTACAGATGCTGGATTTGTATTAAGAGAGCCAGGATGTTCTGCTTGTTTAGCAATGAACGATGATAAGATTCCTGCTGGAAAATTATCAGTTTCTACATCTAACCGTAACTTCGAAGGTCGTCAAGGACCTGGGTCTAGAACTTTACTAGCTTCTCCATTAGTTGCTGCGGCATCTGCTGTAGAAGGTGTAGTTACTGATCCAAGAACAATTTTAACTGCTAACGCTTAAATATAGAATACAATGGCTTACGATAAATTTGAAGTATTAACAAGTACAGCTTATCCATTACCTATAGAGAATGTGGATACAGATCAAATCATTCCTGCTCGTTTCTTAAAAGCAACTGAGCGTAAAGATTTTGATATTAATTTTTTCCGTGACTGGAGATTTAATGCAGATGGAACTCCTAAAATGGATTTTCCTTTAAACCAAGAAAAATACGCAGGATCTAAAATTTTAGTAGGAGGTAGAAACTTTGGTTCTGGTTCTTCTAGAGAGCATGCAGCTTGGTCTGTGTACGATTTTGGATTACGTTGTGTAATTTCTTCTGCATTTGCAGATATTTTTAAGAACAACTGTTTAAATGTAGGGGTTTTACCAGTACAGGTATCCGCTCCTTTTGCTGATAAGTTGTTTAACGCAATTGAAGCAGATCCTAAAACAGAAATCAAAGTAGATTTAACAACTCAAACAGTAACTTTATTGTCTACGGGAGAGTCTGAATCTTTTGATATTAACGGTTACAAAAAAGGAAACATGTTAAACGGATTTGATGATATTGATTACTTAAAAAACATTGAAGGAGAAATTACTGAATTTGCAGGTAAAAGACCTTTCTAGTTCTTTTGTAGAACATCATAATATTTCTAAAAGCGTTTCACATAATTGTGAAACGCTTTTTTTATGATATAATGTAAGTTATATTTGATGAAAAAAGAAAATGAAAAAGACTCTATTGTTGTTGCTGTTAGTTGTAATTCGGGGATATGCTCAAGAAGAAAAATCAAAGCCAATAAATGCATTTTACGCAGCGGGCTCTTTAGAAGTAGGGAATCATTTGGGGTTTGATGTAAGCGTTAATTATATTTATAAAAACAAATATTCTTTTTCTTTGGGTAGGTTAGGGATGTTATATGGGTCTGATAATTATCCTAGCGATAAAGACGATACTGATGGCTTAGGGTTTGAAGGTATAGACGATGCAGGGCATATTTATTTTAGTATTGGGAGGATAATTGAAATAAAGAACTCAGATAAGTTTAGATTCAATTTATCTATGGGATTAGCTAGAACTTCAGGCTATAGAGAGTATAATTATACTAGAGGAGAAAAAACAAATAATGGGTATTATTATAATTCTGAATTTGAAGATTACCATATTTATAGTGTTATCTTAAACCCTAAGTTTGAATTTGTTAAATTCAGTGCTTCAGGATTGTATATTTCACCAAAAGTTATACTAAATAAAAAGAAGAGTTTTTATGGAGTTGGTTTAGGTTTGATGTTGGGTAGAGTAAGATAAAAATAGATTTAGGTATATTTATAAAAGCGTTTCACATAATTGTGAAACGCTTTTTTTATATTTGCATTCTGTGTTTTTTAAGGGGTGTTTGGTTAAAAATGATTGTAAATCAGTAACTAAAATAATCGACTCTTAAAAATTATCGATCATATTATGAGCCAAAAGAAAATAGAAATAATGGATACTACACTCCGTGACGGTGAACAAACCTCAGGAGTGTCCTTTGCAGCTAACGAAAAACTAACAATTGCCCAACTATTATTGGACGAATTAAAAGTGGATCGTATAGAAATTGCCTCGGCACGTGTGTCTAAAGGAGAATTTAATGCTGTTAAAAATATTACAGAATGGGCTAAAGGACATGGTCATATAGATAAAATAGAGGTTTTAACTTTTGTAGATAAAGGGACTTCTATTCAGTGGATGAAAGAAGCAGGTGCCAAAGTTCAAAACTTGTTAACTAAAGGTTCTATGAATCATTTAGAGCACCAGCTACGTAAAACTCCAGAACAACACTTTTCTGAAATTGCAGACTCTGTAAAAGAAGCGAAAGAGAACGGAATTGAAACCAATGTGTATTTAGAAGACTGGTCTAATGGAATGCGTAATTCTAGAGCGTATGTATATCAATATTTAGATTTTATAGCAACTCAGCCTATCAAAAGAATTATGTTGCCAGATACTTTAGGAATTTTAACACCTCAAGAATCTTTTGAATATATTAAAGAAATTAAAGACAAATACCCAACATTACATTTAGATTTTCACTGTCATAACGATTATGATTTAAGTGTTGCCAACGCTATGGAAGCTATTAAAGGAGGTGCAGATGGATTGCATTTAACTTTAAACGGAATGGGGGAGCGTGCAGGAAATGCACCTTTGGCAAGTGTGGTAGCAGTTGTAAATGATTTTATGCCAGATTACTTGGTAGAGGTCAATGAAAAAGCCTTGTATAAAGTAAGTAAAATGGTAGAAGCTTTTTCAGGATTTAAAATTCCGGAAAGCAAACCTATTGTTGGAGAAAACGTGTTTACACAAACGGCAGGAATTCATGCAGATGGAGACAATAAAAAGAATCTTTATTTTAATGATTTACTACCTAAACGTTTTGGACGTAAACGTAAATACGCTTTAGGAAAAACATCAGGAAAAGCCAATATTCAAAAAAACTTACAAGATTTAGGATTAAACTTAAATGATGAAGAGTTAAAATTGGTTACACAAAGAGTGATTGAATTAGGAGATAAAAAAGAATTGGTAACTCAAAATGATTTGCCATACATTATTTCTGATGTACTTAACTCTAATACAATATCAGAAAAAGTAAAAGTAGAATCCTACGTGTTAACACACGCTAAAGGTTTAAAACCATCTACAACAGTAGCCGTTTCTTTTGAAGGGGAACTTGTAGAAGAAAGTGCTAGTGGAGACGGGCAATACGATGCATTTATAAAGGCATTGCGTAAAATTTATCATAAAAAAGGATTAGTTTTGCCAACGTTAACAGATTATGCGGTGCGTATTCCTCCAGGATCTAATTCTGATGCTTTGTGTGAAACAGTGATTACTTGGGATTTAAACGGAAAAGAATACAAAACACGTGGTTTAGATTCAGATCAAACAGTATCTGCAATTATGGCAACCGAAAAAATGTTGAATATTATTTAGCGAATAAAGATTTAAAATTAAAATGTCAGTTCGAGTGATTTTGTTTGTGGAGTTTACAAAATGAACAAAATAGTATCGAGAACATTTTTTAATAAAATCAACGCTTTACAAACTATATAAATTAAGATAAAATGAAATTAAACATTGCATTATTAGCTGGTGACGGAATTGGACCAGAAGTAATTGATCAGGCAGTAAAAGTTTCTGATGCAATTGCTGCAAAATTTGGACATGAATTAACTTGGAAACCTGCTTTAACAGGAGCAGCTGCTATTGATGCAGTTGGAGAGCCTTACCCAGACGAAACACACGAGATTTGTAAATCTTCTGATGCTGTTTTATTTGGAGCAATTGGTCATCCTAAGTATGATAATGATCCTACAGCTAAAGTTCGTCCAGAGCAAGGTTTATTAAAAATGCGTAAAGCATTAGGATTGTTTGCAAATGTACGTCCTACTTTTACATTTCCATCTTTATTAGATAAGTCTCCGTTAAAAAGAGAGCGTATTGAAGGAACTGATTTGGTTTTTTTACGCGAATTAACTGGAGGTATTTACTTTGGTGAAAAAGGTAGAAGAGATGGTGGAGACACAGCTTTTGATAACTGTGTGTACACAAAAGAAGAAGTAACTCGTTTGGCAAAAAAAGGTTTTGAATTGGCAATGACTCGTTCTAAAAAATTATGTTGTGTAGATAAAGCCAACGTATTAGAAACGTCTCGTTTGTGGAGAGAAACTGTACAGGCAATGGAAAAAGATTACCCAGAAGTTGAGGTAGCTTATGAATTTGTTGATGCTGTAGCTATGCGTTTGGTACAATGGCCTAACTCTTACGATGTATTGATTACTGAAAATTTATTTGGAGATATTTTAACAGATGAAGCTTCTGTGATTTCTGGATCTATGGGATTAATGCCATCTGCATCTATGGGGTCTGATATTGCTTTATTTGAACCTATTCACGGTTCTTACCCACAAGCAACAGGGTTAAATATAGCAAACCCAATGGCAACAGTATTATCTGCTGCAATGATGTTTGAAAGTTTTGGTTTACAAGAAGAAGGTGCTGCAATTAGAGCCTCTGTAAACAAGGCTTTAGCTGAAGGTGTAGTAACTGAAGATTTAGCTGATGGAGGTAAATCTTTTGGAACTAAAGAAGTTGGAGATTGGTTGGCTGCTAATATTTAATAGCAACAACTTTAAAAATATAAAGGCTTGTAAATGTTAATTTACAAGCCTTTTTTTAGTTTGTATATAAGTGTTAAAACAAAGCAGATTGTCAATGAACAAACAATATGTTTCTGTGTTTATAAAGAATTGTAGAGAACGTGGTATTCAAAAACGAGCATTGTTGTGTATCCATCACATTTTGTTCTTAATCCTAAAGAATTAAATAATTTATATTTCTGAAGTTTTCTAATCCTTAAATTAGGAATCATTAAAGGAATAGATGTGTAAAAATAAGTAGTGCTTTTTAAAACATCGTTTAACTGATAGCGAAGCTTTGTTTTGGGTTTTACCCCCAGATTTAATAAAGAAATGTGAAAAAATAATTGATGGCTAAAAGATTGAGGCTGTTTTAATTGTTCTTGAATGTCATCAATTAATAAAGGTTTTAGGGCTGATAGTTTGTTGGTGTTTTTTAACTGTTTTATCAATCTACTTATGTGATAACATATTTGTGCTGTAGTAGGGTAGCAAGGAGAAACTAAATAAGGGTATTTAATATAGTCTTTAGAAGTAATAGCTCTTAATAAATAAGTTTTAGAATCTTTGTCTTGTTTAGTCTTGGCAAGTTTATTTCTGTAAGACCATAATAAGAGAGTAGATAGTATACAAGCATCGGTTTCTATATGCATTTTTTTACCAAAATAAACGCTATAAGTTTTTAACTCTCCGTAATTAGATCTTTTATGAAAACTCCACTTTAAAGTTCCGTTTGCATGTTTGATTAACTTTTCCTTTAACCAGCTATGGTTTTGTTTTTTAGGATCGGTTAAATATACATAAACAGTATCATCAGCATCATCTGCTAGTTTAAAAAAGTTGGAATGCTTCATTACTAGCCCGTTAGGAAAGAAATCCATGGGGTTTGTTTTGAAAAAATTATAGGTTCTACCTCCTTTAAAATTCTTAAAGTTAGGATAACATTTTACAATCCTTTTTATAATTTTTTGTGCTGTAGCTTGGTTTTCTTTAGAAAGTGAATCACAATTTTCTTGTAGTGTAAAAGCTATGGCTGCAGAAAAAAACATGTTTTCATCTTCTCTTGTATAAGGTAGAATAGAGTGCAAACGCTGAGAGGCAAAAACACCCTTTAGATAACCTAAAGCTTGGCTATCTAATTGTTGTTTTTCTAATTGTTGTAATAATAAAGTAATCAAACAAATACAGTTTGTAGGAAAGGTACGTTATTTTTTAAAAATAGCATACACAGGAAAATGGTCGCTAAAACCACCACGATAAAACTTACCGATATAAGTTCTTAAAGGTTCTCCTTTGCTTCTTCCGGTCCAGTCTGTAAGAAAGTCTTTGTTGTAAATTTCTGATTTTATAAACGTGGTGTCGCTAGAGTCTTTATAGCTTTTGCTATACAAAATTTGATCAAATAAATGCCAAACACCGTTGTGAACCAAGCTCCCTTTTTGATCTTGATAAAGAGCTTTCATAGGATTGATGATTTTATTAGAAACAAGAAATTTATCAATACTTTCTGAGATAGGATCATCATTAAAGTCTCCCATAATTAAAATATTAGCATCAGGATTTTCTGTTAATATTTCTTTAGTTTTTTGAGCTAATATTTTGGCAAGAGCAATTCTTTTTAGATGTGTTTTGTCTACACCTTTTCTACGAGATGGCCAATGGTTTACAAAAACGTGTGTAACTTCTCCATAAAGTTTTCCTTTTACATACAAAATATCTCTAGTTTCGTCTTTAACTCCGTTAGGTTCAAAAACCTCAATAGGAATTGCTTCAGAATAAGACAGTTCAAAAAAGTCTTTGTGATAAAGTAGAGCAACATCAATTCCACGTTCATCAGGAGATTCGTAATGAACACAGTCGTAATTTAAATAGCGAAGTGTTTCACTGTGAATAATGTCCAAAGCAACTTGTTTGGTTTCTACTTCTGCCAAGCCTACTAGTACAGGAGGAAAAACACAATCGTCCGTTCCAATTTTGGAAATTACTTTGGCTATTTTATTTATTTTGTGCTGGTATCTGTAGTGTCCCCATTTTTTTCTACCAGCAGGAGTATAGTCACTATCTAAAGTATGGGCATCATCCTTATAATCAAATAAGTTTTCGGTATTGTAAAAAGCAATTGAAAATAAGTTGTCTTCTGCCACTATTGTTTTTTTTTGGATGCGTAAAGATATCTTTATTAATGAGATTCATCAAAGAAAGGTTGAGGAATGTGTTGATAAAAATCAAAGATTATGAGCATATGCAAATAGTATTGATAATGGGGGAATTATGTACATTTGTAGTATGATAGAAGAAAAGAAGGTAACCTCGGAAAAAACAGTATTGGTGGGTGTAATTACACAGCATCAAGATGAGGCAAAATCTACGGAATATTTAGACGAATTAGAGTTTTTGGTAACCACAGCAGGTGGTGTATCTGTAAAACGTTTTGTTCAAAAGTTAGACAAACCCCATCCTAAAACATTTATAGGTACTGGTAAGTTAGAAGATGTTAAGGCTTATATTGATACACATGATATTGGAACTGTTATTTTTGATGACGAATTATCTCCAGCTCAATTAAGAAATATAGAGAAAATTTTAGATATTAAGATACTAGATAGAACAACTTTAATTCTAGATATTTTTGCCCAACGTGCAGAAACTAGTTACGCACGTACCCAAGTAGCATTGGCACAGTGTGAGTATTTACTACCAAGATTAACCAAATTGTGGACTCACTTAGATAAGCAAAAAGGAGGGATTGGTATGCGTGGTCCTGGAGAAACAGAAATTGAAACGGATAGACGTATTGTAAGAGATCAAATATCTTTGTTAAAAAAGAAATTAGCAACCATAGATAAACAAATGGCTGTGCAACGTAAAAACCGTGGAAAAATGGTTCGTGTTGCCTTGGTAGGGTATACCAACGTGGGTAAGTCTACGTTAATGAATGTGATTAGTAAAAGTGAAGTGTTTGCAGAAGATAAATTGTTTGCAACCTTAGATACTACCGTAAGAAAAGTAGTGATTAAGAACATTCCTTTTTTAATGACAGATACCGTTGGGTTTATTAGAAAACTGCCTACACAGTTGGTAGAATCTTTTAAATCTACCTTAGATGAGGTACGTGAGGCCGATTTGTTATTGCATGTGGTTGATGTTTCTCATCCTACGTTTGAAGATCATATTAGTTCTGTGAATACTATTTTAAAAGAAATAGAAAGCGCAGATAAGCCAACCTTAATGGTGTTTAATAAGATTGACAATTACACACACGAAGTAATTGAAGAGGATGATTTAGTGACCGAAAAAACAGAGAAACATTATACGATAGACGAGCTTAAAAATTCTTGGATGTCTAAAATAGAAGAAGAATCTGTGTTTATATCTGCCATTAACAAAGAAAATATGGAAGAGTTTAAAGAGAAAGTTTTTGATTTGGTTAGAGAGATTCACGCAAAACGTTTTCCTTATAACAATTATTTATATTCCGAATACGATCAAGACGGAAATAAAATTACATAATTTATGATTTTAGATACCATAGAAAATGCCAAGCTGTACAAAGATTTAAGCAAGCGTTTGGCTGTAGGTTTTAATTACCTTACTACGACAGATTTTTCTGCTTTAGAAATGGGAGTTTATAAAATAGAAGGAGACAATGTTTTTGCAATTTTACAAACTTATGATACCAAAGAAGAAGTTGATTGTAGGTTAGAGTCTCATCAAAAATATATAGATATTCAGTATTTAATTTCTGGAGAAGAATTTATAGGAGTTGAACCTTTAAATAATCAAGAAGTAACAGAGGATTTATTAACAGAAAAAGATGTTGTTTTTTACAACGGACAGGCAGCTAATATAAAATTATCCGCAGGTAGCTTTATGGTTTTTTATCCTACAGATGTACATGCTCCAGGTATAAAAATAAATCAATCATCCAAAGTGATTAAAGTGGTAGTGAAAGTTGCTATTGATTAGATATATATATATATATATATATTGTTATAAAAAAACCGAGCTATTTAGCTCGGTTTTTTTATGAATATTAAAGTGTTATTGTAGTTGAATAAAATCATGCAAACCACTAAGTATACTTTGTATAGCGTAAGAAGCTAATATTAATCCCATTATTTTACTAATAATGGTAATTCCGTAATCTCCAATTCTTTTCTGAACGATATTTGCTGCTAATAAAAGCAAACAAGTTAAACCAATTACAATTAGTACTAATAGTGTGGTTACTGCTTGTTGTCCTAGCGTATAAATATGATTATCTGTCATTAAAACCACGGCCATAATAGCACCAGGAGAGGCGATAGAAGGAATGGCAACAGGAAATATAGTAACATGTCTGTAATCGCTAATTAATTCTTTTTCAGATGCAGGTTTACCATCACCAAAAATCATGGTTAAGGCAAATAGGAATAAAATTAACCCTCCAGAAATTTGAAAAGCATACAGAGAAATATTCATCCCTTCTAGGATAACTTGTCCAATTATAATAAAAAAGAACAAAACAGAAAAAGCAATTAAAGAGGCTCTAATGGCTATTTTTTTCTTGTGTTTCTCATCAAATTGTTTGGTGGCTTCTAAGTATACCGGTACAGATCCTAATGGATCTATTACGGCAATCATAAATAGTATAGAGGTAAAAACTTCTTTCATCAATTAATGTATTTTAACACCTTGTGTGGTAAAAGATAATCCTTGTTGTCCTGAAGTAGAAATCATTACGGCTTCAAATAAGGGTTCGTTTCTGTTTGGTTTGGTCATCCAATCAAAAACAAAATTACCGCCAGTTCCTCCTTCTTTATCTGTTTCGTCAATCACAATTTCAACAGTTTCCATCGGAATTAAATAAATTGGTTTTTTAAAATAAGACCTAATTAATTTTCCATGAGTATCGTAATAACTAGCATTGCTTAAATAGATGGTATCTTTTCTATCTATATTTCTAATGCTTATGGTTGCGGTTAATCCGTGTTTTTTATGCTCTGTATAACTGTAAATTTGCGAATAAACAGATAGGTGAGTAGCCCCGTTTACGAATTGTTGATTTGGGTTTATGGTTGCATATCTTTTTTCCCAATTTACAGGACTTATAGAGCTTAGCTGTTGTTCTTGTTTACAAGCAGAAAGTATGAATAAAGAAAAAGTGAGTAAAAGTATATTTTTCATAAAATAAATATCAGAGTTGCTAATAGTATGTTAAATTACTTAATTAGCTAGGAGTGATAAAATTTAAAGGAATTATTATTTCATAAAAAAACCTCTAGATAACTAGAGGTTTTTTTAATAGGTGTTTTTTTTAGAATTTATAGTTAAATCCTAATCCAAATACTTCTCTAACCTGTACAGCTTGCACAGCATTGTCATCATAAATTGCTTGCGCTGCAATGTTAGCAGATAAATAGTCATTAATTTTCATAGCAACATTAAGCGTGTAGTCAATATCAATATTTCCTGCATCTTCTAAATAGTTAGCGTATAAGTTTAAAATATTTTCAATAGTTACATTTTTTACAAAATCTGTTTTGAAATAAGCAGCAACGTTTGCCCCCAATTCAAAACGGCTTGTTTCTCCTTGCTCTACACCAAAAGAAGAACCATCTTCTGTAAATTTGCTACTTACAAAAATTGCTCTGGCAGATGCTGGAGTAATGTTTACTTTTAAATTGTCAGATTTTTTCCACAACATACCAGGACCTGCTTGTAAGTAGGCAGGAGAAAAGAAACCTGAAATTTCATCTATTTGAGCGGAAGATTTATATCCAGCTGCAAATTGTGTTTTTAAGTTGGCATAAGCAGAATAGTACCAAAATTTGTTTGCTTGTTTACCATATAAAGATGAAATTTCGATTTTATCATTTGTTTTGTTAAAATCATCATTTCCGTCTAACTTTGTTAAACCATAGGCTAAAATTACTTTGTTGTCCCAAACTACGTTGTCTTTTTTATAGTTAAAGTCGTAGTTAACATTAGCACTAGTAGCAATGTTACTTACTCCACCACCTTGCCAATCGTTGTTAAAAGCAGATTGATTGAATAATAAAGTAAAAACTCCTCCTTTTTTCCAGTTGCTTTCTTTGTCTTGAGCAATAGTAATTGTAGAGCATAATAATAATGCTATGGCAATAATTTGTTTCATAGTAATAGTTTAGTTTGTGTTTATAATTATTTAGTTTTTTTATAAAGTGGTACGGTAGAGCAAGCTTCACCATACATAATGTTTTTAGCCACAGGAAGTAATTTTTGTACTAATAAAGTGTAGGCAGTTTCCGGAATGGGTTTGTTTGCGCATCCTTTTATGATTACAGGTTTGTCTTCAAATTGACTTAGGTCAAATTTAGAAATAATTTCTACATATAAAACAGTTTCTAAAAGGTTAAGATCTCCAACTACACATTTTTTAACATATGTACTTGCTTTTGTAGTTAACAAAAGATAGGCCCAAGACGGAATAATAGCATCTGCACTGCAGGTGAATGCTACATATTTATTGGCTAGTAAAGACCAGTCATAAGCATCTGCTTTTTCTCTAAAGTCTTTTTCTTTTAAAATTAATTCCTGAAATAACCAATCTTTAATATCAAACAAAATTCGTTCTCCAGATGGATAAAAATCCTCTAAATCTATGTTTTGTAGTTTGCTGTTGGCAACTCTGTTTACAATTTCATCCATAGTTAATTAGTATTTGGCACACAGTTGTTGGTCTATTGGTTTTAAGAAAACTAATAACAAACATGATCTATGTGCTTTGTACTGTTAGTTTAGTACTAATTATAGGAAACCTAATTCTAATTTAGCTTCTTCACTCATCATGTCTTGAGTCCATGTTGGGTCAAAAGTTAATTCTACCTCTACATTATTTATTTCTTCTAGGGCAGCTACTTTTTCTTCTACTTCTTTAGGCATTGTTTCGGCAACAGGACAGTTAGGAGATGTTAAAGTCATTAATATTTTAACATCACTACTTTCGTTTACCAACACATCGTAAATTAAACCTAATTCGTAAATATCTACAGGAATTTCAGGATCATAAATAGTCTTTAATACGTTTACAATTTTATCTCCTATTTCTACAGTTTCTTCGTGTTTCATAATGGTTGTTTTTAGGGGTTATGCGTTAAGTTTACTTTGCATTCCTAAAGCATATAGTTTTATTTGTTTAATCATAGATACCAATCCGTTAGCTCTTGTTGGAGATAAATGTTCTTTTAAACCAATCTCATCAATAAAATCCATATTGGCTTCTAAAATATCTTTAGGAGCTTGGTCGTTAAAAACCCGTAACAATACAGCAACAATTCCCTTGGTAATGATGGCATCACTATCTGCAGAGAATTGAATTTTACTCTCGTGTAATTCAGAGTGCAACCAAACTTTAGATTGACATCCTTTAATAAGGTTATTGTCTGTTTTGTATTGCTCGTTAATAACGGGAACAGATTTTCCTAATTCTATCATATATTCATAGCGCTCCATCCAATCATCAAACATTGCAAACTCATCTACAATTTCCTCTTGTATTTCTTTGATAGTCATATTTTAAACTTATTTTTGCAGGCACAAAGATACTGAGTATAAAGCTAGGATACAACTACAACAAACATTGATTGTGGTCTAGTTAAATTTTGAAAATAAACACATGAGTAAACTATTGGTTATAGGAACAGTAGCGTTTGATGCTATTGAAACTCCTTTTGGAAAAACAGATAAGATTTTAGGAGGAGCAGGTACTTATATTGGCTTGTCTGCTAGTAATTTTAAAAATGTAGATACAGGTTTGGTTTCTATAGTTGGAAATGATTTTCCTCAAGAGTATTTTGATTTGTTACACGGAAAAAACATTAATACAGAGGGGATTGAAGTTGTAAAAGATGGAAAAACATTCTTTTGGAGTGGAAAGTACCACACCAATATGAATAAGAGAGATACTCTAGTTACAGAATTAAATGTGTTAGAACATTTTAGTCCTGTAGTTCCTGAAAAATATAAAGATGCAGAAATTGTAATGTTGGGTAATTTGCATCCTTTAGTTCAAAATGCAGGATTAGAGCAAATGACCACAAAGCCTAAAATGGTAGTACTAGATACTATGGATTTTTGGATGGACATTGCTTTAGACGATTTAAAAGCATTGTTAAAGAAAGTAGATGTTATTACAATTAACGATGAAGAAGCTCAGCAATTAAGTGGTGAATATTCTTTAGTAAAAGCAGCGAAGGTAATTCACGAAATGGGACCTAAATATGTAGTTATTAAAAAAGGAGAACACGGAGCGTTATTGTTTCACGAAGACAAAATGTTTTTTGCACCAGCATTGCCTTTAGCAGATGTTTTTGACCCAACAGGAGCAGGAGATACTTTTGCAGGAGGATTTACTGGATATTTAGCTCAACAAGGAGAACTTTCTTTTGAAAACATTAAGAATGCTGTAATTTGGGGTTCTAATTTAGCTTCTTTTACAGTAGAAGAGTTTGGTGTAAAACGAATTGCAGAGGTTGCTACAGAAGAAGTAGAACAGCGTTTAGAGAAATTTAAGGAGTTAACGAAATTTTCTTTGTAATTTTGCAAAAAATTAACGGTTTTACGACTGATGTAAAACTTAATCAATAAAAGATACAATATGTGTGGGATTGCAATGGTGAGGTTGCTAAAACCTTTAGAGTATTATAAGGAAAAATATGGTACCGCTTTTTACGGAGTAAATAAGATGTACTTGTTAATGGAAAAACAACATAACCGTGGACAAGATGGGGCTGGTTTTGCAAGTATTAAGTTTAACGTAAATCCTGGAAGCAGGTACATTAGTAGAATCCGTTCTAACAAACAGCAACCAATTCAACATATCTTTAAAAAGATTAACAACCGTATTAGCGATACTATGGAAGCGAATTCGGATAAGAAGAATGATATTGCTTGGCAAGAAGAGAACATTCCTTTTATTGGAAATTTATTTTTAGGTCATACTAGATACGGAACATCAGGAGGGAATTCTATAGAGAATGTACATCCTTTTTTACGTCAATCTAACTGGAGACACAAAAACTTAATTGTTGCAGGGAATTTTAACATGACAAACAACGGTCAATTGTTAGATGAATTGATAGAGTTAGGGCAACATCCAAAAGAAAGTACTGATACAGTAACGGTAATGGAAAAAATTGGTCACTTTTTAGATGACCAAGTAGAATCTATTTATCAAGGAGTAAAAGGAAAGTATACTAAAAAAGAAGCTTCTCCTATTATTGCAGAAAAAGTAGATTTAGTAGATATTTTAAAAAGAGCAACTCGCAGTTTTGATGGTGGGTATGCAATGGCTGGTTTGTTAGGTCATGGAGATGCTTTTGTAATGAGAGATCCTTCTGGTATTCGTCCCGCTTTTTATTATAAAGATGATGAGGTCTTAGTTGTCGCTTCTGAAAGACCTGTAATTCAAACAGCTTTTAACCTAAAAATGGAAAAAGTTCAAGAATTAGAGCCGGGTCATGCAATTATTGCCAAAAAAAGCGGAAAAGTTAGTATTGAAAAAATATTAGAACCGTTAGAGAAAAAAGCCTGTTCTTTTGAACGTATTTATTTTTCTAGAGGTAGTGATGCAGATATTTATCAAGAAAGAAAAGATTTAGGAGTTAGAGTTTTTCCACAGATTATAGAAAGTATTAATGGAGATTTAGAAAACACTGTATTTTCTTATATACCTAACACAGCCGAAACTTCTTATTACGGGATGTTTGAAGCTGCTGAAGACTTTTTAAATCAACAAAAAACTGAAAAGATTTTAGCAGGAGGTAAAAATTTAAGTGCAGAAGAAGTAAGTACAATTTTATCACAAAGACCACGTTTTGAAAAATTAGCAATTAAAGATGCTAAATTAAGAACGTTTATTACGGCAGATGATAGTCGTGATGATTTGGTAGCACATGTATATGATATTACTTATGGTGTTGTTAAGAAAGATGATAATATTGTTATTATAGACGATAGTATTGTTAGAGGTACTACACTTAAAAAGAGTATTATTAAAATTTTAGATAGAACTCAACCTAAGAAAATTATAGTAGTTTCATCTGCACCACAAATTAGATATCCAGACTGTTATGGTATTGATATGGCTAAACTAGGAGACTTTATTGCTTTTAGAGCAGCTGTAGAATTGTTAAAAGAAACAGGTCAGTACCAAATTGTAACAGACGTTTATAATAAGTGTATTAAACAACGTAGTAAAAACGATGCTGGAATTGTGAATTTTGTAAAAGAAATATACAAACCTTTTACGCCAGAAGTAATTTCTGCTAAAATTTCTGAAATGTTAAAGACTTCTGAAATTAATGCAGATGTTGAGATAATTTTTCAAACAATAGAAGGATTGCACAAAGCTTGTCCTAATCATTCTGGAGATTGGTATTTTACAGGAGATTACCCTACAGACGGAGGTAAGCGTGTTGTGAACGAGGCTTTTATTAATTTTTACGAAGGAAATAACAAAAGAGCTTATTAATTAGCTTAGATTTAAAAATATAAAACTCCATCTTAATTAAGATGGAGTTTTTTTGTTTTAAATGTGTTTTTTAGTCTCTTTTTTAAAACCATACCAAAGTATGAGGGTTTCTCTTTTACCATAGTCTACCTTTCTGATAACTAAATATATATGTAATAAATTAAAAGCATCACCATGAAAAATTTTAAAATTTTAGTAATAGGACTTGTCTTTTTAACAAGTTGTACCGTTCACAAAAATTCTTATCAGGATAATGACTCTAAGGTAACTATAAACTTAATAAATGAAGTTGATAGTGTTGCCGGACAAGAAAAAATTATTGAATCTCTTGGTTTGGTAATAGCAAAAGAACTTATAGGTTTTGGCTATACTAAGCTAGTAGATTTTATAGATAAAGAAAAAGATAAATACACGGCCAGTTATAATGGAGTAATGCAACAACAAGGCTTTTATAAGGATAGCTTAAATACAATTGTTGTTAAAAGGACTTTAGACAATGATGTTAAAGAAGCTATGGAATTAAAGGTTAAAATTCAGAATCATGACAATTATTTTAAGCTAGTTCCTAAAAGCTTAAAGTTTAATTATGCCAAAGCAAAAATCACCAAAAAATCTTGTTTTTGTAAAGAGAAAGATGAATCTAAAGTTTTAATAAATTCAGAAATTACTATTATGGCGGCTTGGGAAGATAAGATAGGAGAAAAACATTTAGAAACTCTTACTACAACTAATTTTAGTTTTATTGAAAAACTGAATGATACTGAGGAGTCGGGTTATTTATTTAAAGAAGGTGAAGTTATACCAAGTGATATGATAAAACCAATACCTAATATGTCTTATAAAAAAGGTAAAGAAGATCCAGAAGGAATTGTATTGGTTATAAAAGCAAATATAAATGAAGTTGATGGTTGTGAGAATGAGGTTGTAAAACTTGCTAAACTTTTAAAAGATAGTAAGGATGACGTTGTAGGAGGTGTTATTGATTTAACAGGGTTAAAAGATGAATAAACTACTTATAATATTTTGTTGTTTGGTTTGTAACTTGTCTTATAGTCAAGATAGAGGTGGATATCAGTTAATGGTTACCCATGATAATGATTCTTTTGCTTATTTTTTAAATTTAAGAAATGATGATGATCATTATACAGGAGGTGTAAAAGTTGAATTGCTAACACCAGAATGGAAATTTTATCAACCTTTTATCCCTTTAAAAAATGCTGAATATGTAAGAAGCACCTTTGCTTTTAGTGTTACGGCATTTACTCCTCAAAATTTAGGATCAGAAATACAGTATGGAGACAGGCCTTACGCTTCTTTTACTGCTTTAAGTTTTGGGAAAGAGTACTATGGGAAAAATAGCTTTTTAAAATCTGAATTGTATATTGGTTTTTTAGGGCTTGATTTGGCTAAGGATGGACAATCTTACATTCATGATGAAGAGCTTTTTGGAACTAAAAGAATTGTGCCAGAAGGTTGGCATCATCAAATAGGGAATGATAATGTTTTTACATTTAACTATAATGTTAATTATTTAAAGCAATTCGCCAATAAAAAATGGAATGGATTTAATTTTGCATCTGCCTATAGATTGGGTACAAATTTAGGTAGTTACATGACAGATGTTTCTTTGGGCTTAAATTTAGCTTGTAATATAAATACTACGCCTTATATAGTTGGGACACCACCCGCTAAAAAGAAAAAGGAAGCTATATTGATGAAGAAAAAGAAGAAATTGCTAAGAGTTAATATTTATATAGAGCCAAAATTAAGACATGTTTTGCACAACAGTACGTTAGAAGGAGCCTTATTTGCAGATAATAGTGTGTATACAATAAATCATTCAGACATTCGTAGATATCAATTTGAGGGTAGTACAGGTGTAAATTTTAATTTTTTTGATACTGCCTATCTAGGTTTTACTATTAATGGTAGGAGTCAAGAGTTTAAAGGAGCAAAAGACGTGCATTATTGGGGTTCACTTAGTTTAGGGTTAAGGTTGTGTGATTAGTAAGTTTTATTTATTTGTCTAATGTGATAGTAAAGCTAACTATACACTTATAGAATACTAGTTGTTTGGTTAAATAAGGGGCTCTTGTGTAATAGTTTTAGAGATGATATCTAAAAGATGTAGGAAGATTTAATGATTTAGCTCAAAAATTGTTAAAAGTATCTAAAATCAGAATGTTTTCTAATGTTAATTTTGTAACTAACTCAAAATAAGTAATGAAAGAAGGTTTTTAAGCGTTTGAATCTCTTTCTGTTAATATTAAATTAACATTGAGAGAGTCGGTTTTTGGTTCCTGTTTTTTCGCAGTTTGAATTATTGTCAATAATATTGAGTTAAATTTATTAAATATTCAATAAAAAAAATAAAGATGCATTTTTGCTATTTATTAATCAATCTAAATTTATCAACTTCACTAAAGTGCTATTTTACTTCTTATTTTACATTAAGTTAAAACAAAGGCTGTAGATGTTCAGTAACTTTGTATCAAACATAAATGATATGATTATGAAAAAATTTATTTTAATCGCAGTGTTGTTGTTGGTAGGTACATCTTACGGACAAAATTATAGCTCATTAGGTTTGAGTTATGGAGCTTTAAATGGAATTGATGCAACTTTATTAGAGCCATCATCTCCTCAAGTTGGTGTAGATTACACAAGCGTTGCTAAAGCTACAAAAGGGCAAGTTTATAACTACCAAGGTAGTATTTATACTTATGAATCGTTATCTGGATTAAAAGATATTGATACTGATGCGGAGTTTGTAAAGAAAAAGACAAAAACAAAAGCAGAAGTATATGCAGCAGCTATGAGAAAAGATAGTGATGCATCTAGAGGTAATATTGTTATTAGAAAAGCTAAAACAGAAGTGTTAGTTAGATATAATGGTGACTACTCTAGTATTAAGTTGATAGACTTTAAAGGAAATGAAGTTAAGGCTAACTTTAGTAAAAAGTACAGAGGTCTAATTGTTCCTAGAGCTAAAAAAGAAGTGAAGTATTTCTTAGAAGTTAAAGATGATACAAAAGCTAAAACATATTATCACCAAGTAGCTTTATAAGTCTTAGGGTAATATTTTTTATAAAATTTAGTATTTAAAAAGGAGTAGTGTTCGCTACTCCTTTTTTTGTGCTTAATATTTGCAATGTAGTTTAATTACTTTGTTTAATAAGGTAAATAGAGCTTCTTAAAATCTTATTATTGTTGATGATTACGTTATAAGAAACTAAACAAGAAAAGTAATTAGAATAAAGGGAGAAATGGGTATTGAGGCTGTAAAAGGTCAATTCTGTAGTAGAACGTATTCAATATTACGATCACTGTCTTAGTGCTAAAAAACAGGTCTTTTTTTTTAAAAGATAAATCTTAAATAGGAAGATGTATTTTAATTACAGTTCCTTTATTAGCTCCAGAATTTATAGTAAACGCTCCTTTTAAAAGATCTATTCTGTTGTTCACACTTTCAAGACCAACTCCTTTGGTGTAGGTGTTTGTGTTAAAACCAATACCATTGTCTTTCAGTTCTATAAAAATAGAATTATTGTAGTATATAATAGAAATCAAAAGATTATTAGCATTTGCGTGTTTAATTACATTGGTGGTTAGTTCTGTAATTATTTTATAGATCTCTTGTGCATAAATTATTGGGATAGATAAATTGTGAGAGTTTACATGATTAAATTCAATTTGTAGACTAGTTAAATGGTTCATTTTAGAACAGTAGCTTTCTACAGATTTTATAAAATTCTCTGGATTTAAATTAGGAGTAAACATATTTGTTAATAAAAGATGATATTCGTTTCTAAATGAATTGATAATTTCATGTAGTTTTTGAGTGTCGGGGTTTACTAAAACTTGTAGATTTAGAGCCTCTATATAACTTCCAAAAGTATCGTGTACGTTACTAGAGAATTTGTGTTTATGTGTGTCTTCTATATTTTGTAAAGAATTTTTTAGCGTTAGATTTTCTTTTTCTAAATAAATAGAAAGTAGTTTTCCTTTTACAATTTCAGAAATAATATAATACATAACCAAGGTTAGTTCTAATACTACCGTTAGGTAAAAAATATCTGTAAAGAAGTAGGTTTTTAACAAAGAAAAGTTTTGAGTTGGGTTGTAAAATTGATAGGTAAATGTTCCCGCAATAGAGAAAATAAAACCAATAGCTAAGTATAGCGGGATTACTTTTTTAAACAATAAATAAAAATGTAAAACACCAATAATAAGCAAAGAAATTTTTAATACAATCCAAACAGATAAATACCAATAAGGCAATCCTCCAAACAACAATTTGTATAAATAGACTGTGGTAAGAAGTAGACAGGAGTAACCTATGCCTAAAAATATTTTTTTGATGATTTTATGTTTATGGGTTAAAGGATAAAAGTTAGCGTAAAAAAAAGCAGCGCACATGGTTGCAAGTGTATGAGAAAAACTTTTGGAAGATTGTATTAAAAATTTTGATGTACTCCATAGGTACTGTGTTCCAACACCTTTGTTGGCAAGTATGGCGGTAATTAAAAATAAAACAAAACCTCCGTACCATAGCAAGCTGTATTGTTTTTGAGTTGTAAATAAAGCAAGTATAATTAAAATTAAAGAGCATAAAAAAGTAAGAGTTGTACCTAATAAAAAGTATTCAATCTGATTTCTTTTTAAAAAATCATTTGATGAGTTTAAAAAAAGTTCTAGTCTTGCCTTGGGTTCATCATCTCTTATCTGAATAAAATAATCCGTAGGAGTGTTGGTTGCTTTTAGTTCCCAAGTAGGGTGTCTATAAAAAACATTTTTAAACCCAAATTTGTCATAATAGTTAATGGTGTTTAAACTATCAATGTGTTTTGCGTTGTGTGTGTATATTTTTCCGTGATGTAAATAAGAATTGGCAATGGTAAAGTAAGACGTTTCTTTATTAGCAGGCAATCTAAAATGGAACCAAACAGTTTTGTTTTTAGGTATTTTATGATAAATGTTGTTTCCAAAGGGTTTGTTAAAATTTCCTTTTTCTAGTTGGTGTATCGCTTTAATAATTGAGTTACACTCAATTGTATCTGTTAAGAAAAAACATTGCTTGTAAATATTCTTTTTTTGAGCATATAAAAACACATTCATCAAACAGAATGTTAACAACAGATTTTTTTTCATTTTATAAAGTTAGACTATCAAATAATAATAATCCCCTCCTTTATACCATATTTAATTAACTCCAGGTTATTTTTTGCACATGTTTTGTTAAATAAATGTTGTTTATGCGTTTTTAATGTATTAATACTGATGTCTAAATAGTGTGCTATTTCTTTTTCTGTGCTAAACTCAAAACAAGCTTTTATAATTTCTATTTGTCTTAGTGTTAGATTTGCTTTTGTGTCAGTTGAATTATTTGTGTTATTGTTGGGTTTGTGAGCTGTTAATAGGTTTCTAATAACATCAGGAAAGCTAATTAAGTCTGTGTTTTTGCCCATAAAATAGTCAACTCCATAGGAAATAGCTTCATCTTTTATAATACAGTTATTAAAACTGGTTAAGCATATTGTTTTAAAAAGAGTAGGGTTAGGTCTAATCTGATTTAGGAAATCTAAAGATCTTTTTCCGTTAAAACTTAAGTCTAAAATTAATACTTCAAAATTAGTGCTGTTTGTATAAGAAATAGTTTCATTAATGGTGTTGCAGGTTGCAATCACTTTAAAATCCTCAAAGTTGTTTAAGTAACTTTCAAGTGCATCTGAGAAGAATTTATTATCATCAGCAATAATTATTTTATAAATCTTTTTCATAACAACAATATTAAGGACTGTTGTGTTCCATATTTTCATACTAAAGTACTATTTATTAGGTTGGTAAACTTGTTTTTTAACAGGTTTTGAGTAAATCATACTTTAGTATGAAAATAGGTTTTTAAAAGGTCTTTTACTTTACATAAAAAAGAATGCAAACAGTTTTGATCTTTTGATGCTTGGTGGAGGGGGATTCTTTGTTGTAATAAAAGTAGTGTAACTATAATATTTAACTATAAAACTATGTGTATGAGAAAATTACTATTAATTATTTGCATTCTATCTTCCGTAGGGGTGATAAATGCACAAGAAAAAAAAGAAAAAAAACACGCTGTCTCTATTGGTGTGGGTACAGGTTTAGGAATAGACTATTCCTATAAAATTAACAATTATTTTTATGCAACTGCTAGGTATAGTACGCTGCCTTATAAAAAAGAAGGTTTTGATTATGAAATAGATGGAGAAGATATGTTAGTAGATGCTGAATTTGATTTTAGTCATATAGATGCATTAATTAGTATAGCTCCTTTTGGAAAAGCATTTAGATTTGTTTTAGGGGCGGGGTATTTTACTAGTAGTGATGTGGATGTAATGATGACTTTTAAAGATGAAGTAACTATTGGAGAGGTGGTCTTTACTTCAGATGATATTGGGAGTTTACTTATAAATACAGAGTGGAATGGTTTGTTGCCTTACGCTGGAATATCTTTTGGTAGACCTGTACCAAAATCGGGTTTTGGTTTTGGGTTAGAATTAGGAGCTTACTATGATGCTGATGGACCATCAATGTCTTTAAATGCAAATGGACTGATAGAAAACACTAAAAATCAAGAGGGTTTATTACAAGAAAGTTTTAAGGAAAATAAATTTTTGCCTTATGTAGCATTTAGGTTTGCTTTTTCTTTTTAATAACTAACTAATAATTTAAATTATGAAAACAATAAAATATATAATAATTACACTACTTCTTGTAGGACAAGTAGGGTGTATAGATAAGAAGTTTGAGGATCAATTTAAGGTTACTATTGATACAGATTTATTTAATCAAATTGCGGTAATTCAAGTTTTTGATCCTTCTGGACAATCTAATTTAGAAGGAGATACTGCTTTAAGTGTAGAGGTTTTAGGAGATGATAAAGACAAAGTGGTTACAGATGCAGGAGAAAATATATCTAAATTAAAAATTATTGATGGTGTTGTTAATTTAGTTGTAAACCCAAATAAAAACATAGAAAATAATCCTGTTGAAGTGTTGTTAAAAATATCGGGTGATAATTATTTAACCACAACGGTTCCGGTTACTATAGGTATAGATGAAAGAACTGAGGTTTCGGCATATGTAGTTAATAAAACATCTCCGGTAGATGGTATTGAAAGAGAAGAAAAAACAGCTTCTATTAAAAATGGAGTTTCTGAAGAGCAAATTGTCATTGAAACTGAAATAGTAAATCAAACAAAAAATAAAGCGAAAGTTTCTATAGATGTAGGTACTCAGTTTCAGGATATAAATGGAAATCTTATTGAAGGTGATGAGGTTGAATTAGAAGTAACCAATTTTTCTCCTACCAATATTGATGCATTAACTTCTTTTCCTGGAGGTTTTTCTCCTCAATCTGTAACGTTAGATGGTGGAGAAGTTGTAAATGACGTGGCATTTGTAACTGCTGGTTTTGTTTCTGTAGATATGGAAGTTGGAGGTGTAGAAGTAAAAAACTTTTCAAAAGCTATTACAATAACAATGAGTGTCGATACGGGCTCTATGAATCCTGATACAGGGGAGTTGGTTAAATTAGGTGATGTAATTCCTATTTGGTCTTATAGTAAAGATAACGGGCAGTGGGATTATCATGGAGATAGTGAGGTTGTAATGATAGATGGTAAACTTCAGGTTGAATATACTACCACACACTTGTCTTGGTATAATATGGATTTTTATGGAAGAAGATGTAGTAGATATTCTTGGTGGGGAGACAGTAGTAATGGTACTCCGGTTACATTACAGCTTAGTTTGCCAGGTGTTAGTAGTAGTGATTCTCGCAGGTTGCTTTCAACCTTTGTTTACGAAGGAACCAGTCAAGAGGTTTCTTACAACGCAACAAAAACACAATATTGGTACGATGGACAAACTTTTGAATTAAACAATACACCTGCAGGAAGAAATTTACAGCTTGTTGTTTATTCTGGTGATTCTAGATACAATAGAGGAGAAGAAATTTTTAGATCTCCTGCTTTTGATGGTTGTGCAGGCGGGCAAGTAAATATAGATGCTTCATCAATGGTTTCTAAACTACCACCGGCACCTATAAGAATACACGTAAAATATTCAGGGGAGTGTAATGATAGAATTATTAGACCTTCTACACATTTGTATATGTTTAATGAAACGTATAATTATTGGCAATACAAAGGATATATTTATAGAGGAGAAATAACATTACATGATATGGAACTGAATAAACCTTATAGTTTTAGAGTGTATTACAATGGTCGTCGTCATGAGCATACAATTACTTTTGATAAAACGGAGTATATAGATGATAATTATAATATTCCTGATGAATTGTGTAATCAGTTGTAGGTATTAAGAATACAAGTAAAGTAATAGGGTTTAAATGATATTCTATGACTTTTTTAGTAACATACTATCATAAAAAAAAGCCTTCTGATTTTCTCAGAAGGCTTTTAATATTATATACACTATATTTTATTAAGCAGAGTTTCTACTTGCATTTGTATTTCCAAATAATGAACGAGTTACAATTTTTTCAAAAGTCTCTAATCGTGTAGGATTAGGAATACCTTCTCTATTCATGTTTTGTACTTCTCTAAGTGCGTATTGTTGTATGGTTAATAATGGTAATACAATAGAGTCACGTACTGCAATAGAAGCTTTTCCATCAGGATAGTTTTGCATTAACTCTTTGTGACCTGTTAGTTTTAACAACAATCTCTTAGTTAATTCAAATTCATCGTGAATAATATTCCAGAATTCACCAAACTCTGCATCTTTAGCCATGTAGCTAGTCAAGTCAAAGAATGATTTTTCCATAGACATTACACTGTTTTCTAATAACGTTTTAAAGAAGTTAGAGTTGTTGTATAAATCTTGAACTTTGTCAAATTCGCCAGCATCCTCGTATTTTTTAAAGGCAGTACCTACACCAAAGAAACCAGGAACGTTTTGTTTTAACTGAGACCATGATCCTACAAAAGGAATAGCTCTTAAATCGCTAAAGTTTAATTGATCGGATTTAGAACGTTTAGATGGACGAGATCCAATGTTTGCTTTACCATAGAATTTTAATGTACTCATACGTTCTAAGTAAGGCACAAACATTTCGTGGTTTTTAAAGTCAGAATATGCTTTAAAGCTAGATTCTGCTAGGCTTTCTAATAATTCTTTTTGTTCATCAGATAATGAAGCATTCATCGGATCGTTAAAAATCTTATTGGTAATTCCTGCTCCTAATAATTGCTCAATATTGTATTGAGAAGAGTCTAAGTTTCCAAAGTTAGAACTAATAGTTTGTCCTTGAATGGTTAACTGAATTTCTTTATTTTCAATATTTTCTCCTAATGAAGCATAGAATTTAGATGTTTTTCCTCCTCCACGAGCTGGTGGTCCACCACGTCCGTCAAAGAATATTACTTTAATTCCAAATTCACGAGATACTTTTGTTAACTCTTCTTTGGCTTTGTAAATTCCCCAGTTGGCCATTAAATATCCACCATCTTTGGTACCATCAGAGAAACCTAACATAATGTTTTGTTTGTTATCTCTAGTTGTTACGTGAGCACGATATTCTGGATTAGAATACAATTGTCTCATTACTTCTGGAGCAATTTCTAAATCGTCAACGGTTTCAAATAAAGGAGCAACATCAACATTTAAACCATCATCAAAACCAGATAGGTTAAGCATCGCAAATGTTTCCATTACGTTTAATGCTGTTTGGTTGTTACTAATAATGTAACGGTTGGCACCTTTTTCTCCGTTTTCTTTCTGAATAGTTCCAATAGCTCTAATAGATCCTAAAGTTCTAACAACCATTTCTTCAGAGAATTGATCTGGGTTGATATCTCCTTTTACCTTAGCTAATACTTCAATTTGCTCGTTTGGAGATAATTCTAAGTAGTTTGCAGGGAAAGTTGTATCTCCTTTTTCGTGTAATTCTTTTACAATACCCGTAAATACATCGTGATGCACACGGCTGTCTTGACGAATATCCATGGTTGCAAAGTGGAATCCAAATACTTTTACTTTGTTGATAAAGCTATCTACTTCATCTACAAATAAATTACTTTGTTCTTCTTTTAAGGTTTTTTTAATAGAAATCATTTTGCTTAATAATGATTCTACAGAAATTCTAATAGGAGAGTTTTCTGTAATACAGCTATCGTATAAAGCAGATTCTATTTCATTCATCAATTCAAAAACACCTGGGAACGTTAATCTACGTTTTAGTTGACGTACGTCTCTGTAGTAATTTTTAAGAATTGTTTGTCTTAATTTTCTAGCAACTTTTAATGTAGTCTCTGTAGTTACAAATGGGTTACCATCTCTATCTCCACAAGGCCAGAATCCTAAGTTGATAATTTCGTTATCAATATCATCACCATCAAATAAATGAGATTGAATGTAATCGTATATTTTACTAATAGAATGATAGAAAACATTTTCTAAATACCAGATCAAGCTAATTGCTTCATCATATGGGCTTGGTTTTTTATCAGCAAAAAATGTAGTTCTTCCTAACTGAGCTAATAACTTTTTAATTAAACTTAAATCGTCATTTTTAATAGCTTCTTGTAAATCTGTTAAAATAGTTAAAACAGTTCCAGGATAGAATTGCGTAGGGTGAGCGGTTAATACCAAGCGAGTTTTAAATTCGTTTAAGTATTGTCTTAACTCTTTTCTTACACGTTTAGAACTAGCTTCTTCTTTAATATTTCTGATAGTACCTACACCCGCCATATTGTTTACAATAGGGAAAGCAGCATCTTCAATAGCATCAAACAATACTACTTGACGTTCTATGTATTGGATGAACTTAAAAAGAAAACTAATTTTTTCTTCTTCGGTAGATCCTGTTTTGTATTTGTCAAAGAATTCATCTACAATTTCGGTGGGAGTTTTACCACTTTTAAAACCTTCAATACAATTCTCGTTAAATAAAGGCAAAAGTGTTCCTGTCTTACTTACGCTATCAAAAGGTAGGGTAGAAAAAACACTATTGTAAACCTGGTATTTAGCAAGAACGTTATCATTGAATCTTGTTAATTTGGTTTGTTTAGACATGTTTTATTAGATTAATTTTTATAAATATACAACATGGCTGTGTACTGTAAAAAAATAATGTAAAAAAATACAGTTCTAATTAAATAGTTAAAGAGTTAACAACGCTATAGATACTGAGAAATATCATTTTTTATGTAAAAAAACAGTATTTTCTTTAGCTACATTAGTGGTTTGTGTCCTGTCTGCTCTGTGTCCTATAATCCAGATTACTTGATTTTTAGAATTACATAACAGCCAACAATTTTCTTTGTCTAGCTTAGAAAATTTTTGATCTTTAAAATATTTGCTAACTTTCTTTTTGCCTAACATTCCTGTAGGGTAAAAAACATCTCCCTCTTGCCATTTTCTTATTAGTAAGGGGAGTTTAGTTTTAGTAAGATCTAAAGCAATGTTATTGTTGTCTATTGTTGTTGTTGTTGTTGTTGTTGTTGTTGTTGTTGTTGTTGTTGTTGTTTGTGTTGATGAGCTTGTTAGTAAAAAAGGTAATTTGTTTAAGTCGTTAAAACTTTTGATTAAATAGCTTTTTTCTTCTGTGTTTTTATCTTGTTGATAAAGAATAAAATACTCTCTATTAACAAGTAACTTATGTGTTGTTGATGAAATTTCTTTGCCAGATTGCGCTAGTAATAGTTTGCTGATTTCTGATGGAGAATGAAAATTAAAAGATTTAAAAAGCTCATAAATTTCAAACTCACTTAATGTTAAAAGAGTTGATTTTTGAATGCGAATGATGTCTTTATCAGTATTAAAAAGAGTGTCTCTTAAGGATGCTATTTTAGAATCTATAAATGCTTTAGTTTTGTAAATATTAGAAAGTGTTGTTTTAAAATTTTCTTCAAAGTTAGAGTTTAGTTTGTAAAACTCAGGAACAATATTGTGTCTAATTTTATTTCGTAAATAGTTCGTTTCTGCATTGCTTTTGTCTTCTCTCCAGTTAATGTTTTGATCATTAGCATAGGTTTCAATTTCTTTTCTAGAAAAAGGAAGCAAGGGTCTTATAATATTGTTGTTAATTGCAGGAATACTGGTAAGTCCATCAATACCTGTTCCTCTAGATAGGTTGATGAAAAAAGTTTCCATCACATCGTTTAAATGATGAGCTGTTAAAATATAGTTGTATGTAAAGTCTTTACATAAAGTAGCAAACCAATCATACCTTAGTTCTCTGGCTCCAATTTGTGTAGATACTTTGTTTTTGGAGCAATACTCTTTGGTGTTAAATTGAGTTGCATAAAAAGGAATGTTGTTTTGTTTGGCAAAGTTGCTTACAAAAGCTTCATCTAAATTACTTTCTTCATCTCTTAATTTAAAATTACAATGTGCAATTGCAATAGTATAGCCTAGTTGATGAAATAAATGTGCTAAAACAATACTGTCAATTCCGCCAGAAACAGTAATTAATAGTTTTTGATTGTTTAAAAAAGGGAAGTTGGCAGCTAAGTGATTTTTTAATTCTTTAAGCACAGGATTGTTTTTTATAAAAATAAGAAATCTTAGTTTGTTAATACCTCTCGCATTGCTTTGGCTTTTAGCAAGCACTCTTCGTATTCTTTTTCGGGGTCTGCTTTAGAGGTAATGGCACTACCTACAGAAAATGACACGTGTTTTTTTGTTTGATTGTAGACAATACTCCTAATAACTACATTAAAATCAAAATCTTGGTTGGGTGTAAAATAACCAACAGCACCAGAATAAATGCCACGTTTGCTAGCTTCTAATTCTTCAATAAAATTCATGGCTGCAATTTTAGGTGCACCTGTCATGCTTCCCATAGGGTAGCAAGCTTTAATAGCATCTACAGAATGAATATTGTTTTTTATGTTACAGCTAATAGAAGAAATCATTTGATGAACTTGTTTAAAAGTATAAATCTTACATAGTTCGTCTACTTTAACGGTTCCTTTTTGGGCAATGTGAGACAAGTCATTTCTTACCAAATCTACAATCATTATGTTTTCTGCAATTTCTTTGGTATTGTTTTTTAAACTTTCTACTTGTGCTTTGTCTTTTGCAGGATTTGTGTCTCTTTTAGCAGTTCCTTTAATAGGTTCTGACAATAAATAATCTCCCTTTCTTTTTAAAAACCTTTCTGGAGATCCAGATAGTAAAAACAAATCGTCTAATTTTAAAAATGTAGCAAATGGTGCCAATGAAATACTGTTTAATTTTAAATACGTTTCTAAAGGAGCAATGGTTGCGTTTTCAGAATAAAATTCCTGACAATAATTAAGTTCATAAACTTCTCCCAAATGAATTTTTTCTAAAGCTTTTTCTACTTGTTGTATATAGGTTGTTTTATCAACTCTACTTTTAATTGTTAAACTGTTTTTTGTTTGTGGATGGTAGTGTGCTTTTAAAATATCATTCCAATCCTTTTCAATTTCGTGTTCTAAATAATCGGGATATTTAAAAAGGACAGTATTTGTTGTGATCTCTATTAGTTTTTCGGGTTGAAAAAAATACATTTCAGGAAATTCACTAGCATCAATATTATTAGAACTTAAGTTTTCTACATCATTTTTTAAGTCATATCCTAAAAAACCAAAAGCATAATCGTTAATAGAGTTGATGTATTCTTTTAATTGGGCAAAAGCATTTTTAGAATCGGTTTTTAGTGTGCTAATTGCATTAACAGCCAACAATGCTTGCGTGGTAGATTTTGTGTTTTTGTTAGAGTCTAACCATGCAATTTTAGAGTGTTTGTTTCCCCAAATCAATATTTGATTTTTGATTTTAGACAGATTTGTAATAGAAAATTGCTTTTGTATGCGTTGCATGCTAGTTTGTTAAGGTTGCAAATTTAACAATCTTAAGAAACCATCACACTCTAAATGCTAAAGAAGTGTAATTTTTAATAGATTTACAGACAAAAGAAAAAGTAATTATATTTTAAATTGCCTATGTGTACCGTAACTTATGTTCCTACATTAAAAGGATTTGTTTTTATTTCTAACAGAGACGAACAGGTAGAAAGAGAAACTTTGCCACCTGCTTATTATAAAGAATTGGATGTAAATTTAATGTATCCAAAAGACAATGTAGCTGGTGGAACTTGGATTGGTGTTTCGGAACAAAAACGTTTGGTTTGTTTGTTAAATGGTGGTTTTATATATCACGATCCTGCTATAAAATATCCAAAAAGTAGAGGTGTTGTGGTAAAGTCTATTTTAACATGCAATAATTTAAAAACAACACTAGAGTCTATTGATTTAACAGATGTAGCACCGTTTACATTAACTGTTGTAGACTGGGAAAGCACAAACAAGGCTTATGAGCTAGTTTGGTGTAATAAAACAAAACACGTAACTGTGCTAAATGCAGATCAGCCTTATATATGGTCCTCATCTACTTTGTATACCGATGAGGTTAAAGTACTTCGTAAAGAATGGTTTGCAAAAGATATTCTGTCGCAAAAAGGATGTGTAAAAGAAAAGTTGTTAAAATTTCATCAGAATGATAGTTTAGGGAGTGTAGAAATAGCTCCAAAAATGAAAAGAGATATTGTAGAAACAATCAGTACAACGGTGGTGGTAAAAGAACAAGATAAGTTGTCTATGCAATATTTTGATTATGTAAAAAATGAAACGCATAGATTTAACAATCTTTTTGATAAAGTAAATGTGTAGTCTATGGTTACTGATGGAGTTATAGTAATCTTATCGTATCCAGACACTGTGGTTCGTCCTGCTTACGGCGAGTTTTCTAGTAAAATTTGGCCTTTGTTTGGGGTAGGAACTAAAGATGCTGTTCAGGCAGGACATGCTGCATTGTTGTTAATTCATAAAGAGCAACAAACAGTAGATTATTATGATTTTGGTAGGTATATTACTTCTTATGGAGCGGGTAGGGTTCGTTCAAAAGAAACAGATGTAGAGTTAGAAGTTCCTTTAAAAGCTATTTTTAAAAATAATCAACTAATTAATATTGATGAGCTATTGTTATGGCTAAATAAGCATCCTGAAAAAACGCATGGTAGTGGTCGGTTGGTGGCTAGTGTAAATACTGAAATTAACTATCGAAAGGCAATTTTTTTTATTGATAAATTAATTGATGAGAAAGAAATTCCGTATGGAGCATTTGTTAAAAAAGGAAGCAACTGTGCCAGGTTTGTAACAGATACAATTATAAATTCTTGTAGCGATAAACAGATACAGTTAAAATTAAAAACTTCTAATTTATTTACCCCAAGCCCTATTGGTAATGTAATAAAAGGAACTACTGAAAATGAAATTTTGGTAGTGCACAATTCTAAAATACAACACTATGCAAACAGGTCTGTGTTAAAAGAATATTTTAGTTGTTTCTTTAATAAGTTTGATGTTGAATTAAGTGGAATAGGAACCGAGTTTCCTGATAAAGAGAATTTTTTTATAGAAAATGCAACTTGGTTAGGTGGCATTGGTAGTGGTGCTTGGTTTAAAATGGAATCTGTTGTAAAAAACACATATAAAATTGCTAGATATACAGCAATGGGTGTTAATGATTTTAAAGGTGAGTTTATTGAAGAGTCACTAAGGTTTAATCCGTCTTTAAAGTATCAATTTATACATCCAACCAATTGTAAAGAAGTAGTTGTAAAACAAAACAATGCTGTTTTTTTATTAAAAAGAATTAGTTAAGTATAGAGTCTGTTTGTAGTTGAAATCTAGGGACTTCTACTTTAAAAGTAGTTTTTTTATCTAGGTCCAACATATTATAGTAGCCTTTCATAGAGCCGCAATTAGAAAGCAATATACAGTGAGATTTATAAGCGTGTCTTTCGCCACTTTTTAAAATAGGCTGTATACCAACAACTCCTTCTCCTTCTACAATTTCTGTCTGATTTAAAGAATCATATATTTCCCAATGTCTAGAAAATAATTGAACGGTGTTAGGAGATAAGTTTTCAATAATGATATAATAATCAAATAAATAATGTTTTTGTTGGTTGCGCTCTTGCATTCCACAAAAAACAGAATTTACAGATATTTTAATTCCTTGAGTAGTTGCTTCGGTCATTAATTAAAAATTCGTTTACTTAAATATAATCAAGATAAAATTAGTAAACAACTAATTTTCTATTTGTTGTTTACTATTGGCTATTCCGTACCCTACTACTTGGTAGTATATAGAGTTTATAGGTTGATAATACACAAGGCTTTCATAGTTATTCTCTGTTTCGTAAAAAGAACCACTAATAGTGTGTCTGTCAATATCATCATCATCATTTTTAATTACAAAATCATAATTGTAAAAACCTTGTTTTAGTAAAATAGATGTTGTTAAATATTTCCCAGACTCCTCTAGTTTTAATTTGTTATTATCTGTAAATTGAAAGTTGTTAAAAGCTCCATATACGTAAATATCTTTATCTGAGAATTCTTTTTCATTTTGCAGTGCAAAATGTATTTTACTGTATTCTGCTTCGGTGTTTGTGTTTTCGGAGTTGAAGTTTCTAAAGACAAAACTTCCATTAATATCAGGGTTGTAGGTGTATAAACTATTAGTTCTACTTTTCTTAGGGAATAAAATAGAGTGATAGTCATTGTCTTCTCTGTAGTTTTTAGCAACAAACCTAGAGTTTCTCAAAATTTCATTATTGTCAAAATAATAAAATTCATTACCCGCATAAAATTCAGTTTCTTGGGTTGGTCTATAGGTGTAGGTGTTGCTGCTTGTAAAGGTTGGTTTTAAAAAGGGAGTTTTGTTTTGTCTATCTCCATTTTGATAAATAAATGTTTTAAGCTCTTGATTTGGATAGTTTATATTTAAGCTTCCTGTGTAGATGGTTAGAGCAACAGCTTGTTTTTTGTTGAAATTAGCTAAATCTCTACTTTCCGAAATTTTAAGTCCTACTGTAACTTGATTGTTGTAAAATGTAATCTTTCGCTCGCAAACAATAGTTTCGTCTTCGTTAAGAATTTGAAACAGATAATTCCCGGTTTTTGTAATGGTAGTGTTTTCGTTGGGAATTGTAAAATTGTAATGAGTGTAATTTTGCAATGTGCCAAAAGAGTTTTCAAAATTATTAATCTGTAAGTTGTTAAACCCATCCACATAATAAGAATTAGGAAGGTCTGATGGAGTCCAGTCTACCTCACAATGTGTAATTAAATAATAGTATTCTTCTTGGTTTCCAGTAACATCATCAAAGCTAAAAGTAACGGTGCTCTGTAATGGATGAACAGTGTGAGGGAATTCACTCTTATTGTTTTTTACTGATACACTTTTAATAAAATGGGCATCGTTTATTTGAGAAAACAAACACGAACTGTACAAAATAATCAGAAAGAAGGATCTATAAAACATTAAATAATTTTTGGTTAAAATACTGTTTTGTAATAAATTGATGTTCATTTTTTTGAAACTATTTGGTGTTAACGAAATATTTAAAACAAAATTACTTAGAATTATTATAAATAAAACAAAGCCTCTAAATAAAAGGCCTTTTGTAGACCTATCAAGAATCAATTTATTTAAATTTGTTGCATATTTTATACGTACAAAATAAATTAAATTTATAAATATGTCACAAGACATTAGGGTAAAAAAAGGCTTAACTATTAAGCTTAAAGGACAGGCAGCTCTGACTACAGCTGCATCTTCTCGTTCCGCTTTCTACGCTATTAAACCTACAGATTTTCATGGTATTACACCAAAACTTGCTGTTAAAGCAGGTGAAGAAGTTCTTGTTGGTGATGTGGTTTTCTTTTCAAAAGGAAATGACAGGATTAAGTTTACTTCTCCTGTAAGTGGAATTGTGAAAGAGGTTAAAAGAGGGGCTAAACGTAAGGTTTTAGCAATTATCATTGAAGCAAAATCAGAAGATCAGTTCAAAGATTTTGGAGCAGCAAATCCATTAAACTTGGATAAAGAGGCTGTTTTAGAAAAAATCTTAGAGAGTGGAAGCTTTGCGTATGTAAAACAACGTCCTTATGATGTTGTTGCAGATCCAGCAGATTCTCCAAAGGCTATTTTTGTTTCGTCATTTGATACCGCTCCATTAGGACCCGATTATGCGTATGCATTAAAAGGGAAAGAGGAAGCTTTTCAAGCAGGAATCAATGCGTTGTCAAAATTAACTGAAGGTGCTGTTAATTTAGCGGTTGATGGTAGTGAAGCTAGTTTTTTTAGTAAGATAGAAAACGCAAACATTTTAAATGTTTATGGTAAGCATCCTGCAGGAAATGTAGGGACTCAAATAGCAGCTACAAATCCAGTAAATCAAGGTGATAAGGTTTGGACTGTAAGTCCTCAGGGAGTTGCTGTAATTGGAGAGCTTTTTTTAACAGGAAATTACAACGCATTAAAAGTTGTAGCTTTGGTAGGTTCTCAGGTTAACAATCCTCAATATCATGTGTTGGCAGCAGGTCAAAACATAAAAGAAGTTGTTACTCAAAATGCAATTGTAGAAGGTTCTCGCGTTATTTCAGGAAATGTTTTAACAGGAACTCAAATAGAACTTGATGACTTTTTAGGTTTCTACGACAATGTAATTACAATAATTCCAGAAGGAAAAGAATACCGCTTCTTTGGGTGGTTGCCTTTTGTAGGTAGTGGATCAATACACAGTAACTCTAAAACTTCATTTGCTTGGTTAAACTCTAGTAAAGAGTACGAATTAACAACAAGTACAAACGGAGAAGATAGAGCATTAGTGGTTACAGGAGAAATGGAAAAGGTAGTTCCCTTAGATATTTATCCAATGCAACTATTAAAAGCTTGTATTGCAAATGATATTGAGAAAATGGAGAATTTAGGGATTTACGAAGTAGCTCCTGAAGATTTTGCTTTGGTTGATTATACCAATACTTCTAAATTAGAAGCTCAAGACATCATCAGAAAGGGATTAGACTTAATGATTAAAGAAGTAGGATAATGGATTTTTTAAGAAAGAAATTTGACGAAATAAGAAAACCTTTCAATAAGGGAGGTAAGCTTGAGAAATTTGCTCCAGCAATCAATTCTATCGATACTTTGTTATTTGTGCCAAAACACAACACAAGCAAAGGAGCGCATATTAGAGATGGAGTAGATTTAAAAAGGGTAATGGTAACTGTAATTTTTGCATTGTTACCAGCTATGTTCTTCGGAATGTATAATTTAGGATATCAACACTTTTCACAGTTAGGAGAAAGTACAGCATTTATAGACTGTATTATTTTTGGAGCTTGGAAGTTTTTACCAATGTTATTGGTTTCTTATGGTGTTGGTTTGGCTATAGAAATTGCTTTTGCAATATACAATCAACATGAAGTTAACGAGGGGTATTTGGTTTCAGGAATGTTAATTCCTTTAATTATGCCTGTAGACTTTCCTTTGTGGATGTTAGCTGTTTCTGTTGTCTTTGCTGTGTTTATTGGTAAAGAAGCATTTGGAGGAACAGGAATGAATATTTTTAACCCAGCTTTAATTGCTCGTGCTTTTGCATTCTTTTCTTACGCTCCACAAATGTCCGGAGATAAGGTATGGGTTGCAGATGCAAGTACTATTGATGCAGTGTCTGGAGAAACAATTTTAGGGCAATTAGCAGCAGGTACTGAACCTGGCTGGTCTGTAATGGATATGTTTCTAGGATTTATTCCTGGTTCGGTTGGAGAAACTTCTGTGCTAGCCATCCTAATTGGAGCTGCCGTTTTAATTTTTACAGGAGTAGGTTCTTGGAAAATTATAACAGGAACTTTTGTAGGAGGTGCTGTAATGGCATTAATTTTTAACACACTTGGTGTTAATGATTTAATGAACTTTCCTTGGTGGCAACACTTACTAGTAGGAGGTTTTGCTTTTGGTGCTGTGTTTATGGCTACAGACCCTGTGTCTGGAGCACAAACAGAAAAAGGAAAATGGATTTATGGTATCTTAATCGGTTTCTTTGCAATTTTGATTCGTGTGTTTAACGGAGCATATCCAGAGGGAATGATGATGGCTATTTTATTAATGAACGTTTTTGCTCCAACAATAGATCACTATGTGATTGCAGGGAACATTAAAAAACGTAAAAATCGTTTAAAAGCTGCATAATTATGAACAAGAATAGTAACGCATACACGTTTATCTTCGCAATTATTATTGTAACAATTATTGCAGGATTATTAGCATTTACTGCCACTAGTTTAAAACCTTTACAGGATACAAACGTAAAAGCAGAAAAAATGCAGAATATATTAGGAACCGTTGGGGTAACTGGTGTATCAAGAGAAGAAGCAGAACTTGAATTTAACAAGTATATCAAAAAGCAATTGGCTTTAAAAAATGATGGAACTGTTGATACAAGTACCGATGCTTTTAAAATTGGTTTGAAAAATGAAATTAAAAAGGATGAAGACAAACAACGTTATCCTTTATATGTAGCCGAAAAAGATGGTGAAACCTTTTACATTGTTCCTTTGTATGGAGCAGGTTTATGGGATGCTATTTGGGGGTATATAGCTTTAGCTTCAGATAAAAACACAATTGTAGGTGCTAATTTCGATCACAAAGGAGAAACTCCTGGTTTAGGTGCAGAAATTACTACAGATTGGTTTCAAACTCAATTTACAGGAAAAAAGATTTTAGATGAATCAAACAATTTTGTTTCTGTTACTGCTGTTAAAGGTGGAGCAAAAGCAGAAGACGATCATGGAGTAGATGCAATTTCTGGAGGTACTATTACTTCTGATGGGGTGTCTAAAATGATAGATGAACGTTTGTCTCATTATTTACCTTATTTTAAAAATAACTAGTCATGGCAGAAGGAAAAGAAGCATTATTTTCAAAGCAAAATAAAGCGTTATTATCAGATCCATTAAATGATAATAACCCAATTTCAGTTCAGGTATTAGGTATATGTTCAGCATTGGCAATTACTGTGCAATTAAAGCCAGCAGTTGTAATGTCTTTAGCTGTATTATTTGTAGTAATTGCATCAAATGTAATTGTATCATTAATACGTAACTTAATTCCAGGACGTATTCGTATCATCGTTCAATTATTAATCGTTGCCTCTTTGGTAATTTTGGTTGATCAGGTGTTAAAAGCATATGCATACGATGTAAGTAAAGAGTTATCTGTGTTTGTTGGGCTGATTATTACCAATTGTATTGTAATGGGGCGTTTAGAGGCTTTTGCTTTGGCAAACGGACCATGGAAATCTTTCTTAGATGGAGTTGGGAATGGTGCAGGTTATGCATTAATATTGGTATTGGTAGCTGTGTTTAGAGAATTGTTAGGATCTGGTAAATTATTTGGTATTGAGATTTTAGGTCACAAGGCGAAAACAATAGCAGATTCTACTGGGTTGTATGCATTAGGATACGAAAATAACGGGTTTATGTTATTGTCGCCAATGGCATTAATCACAGTAGGTATCATTATATGGGTACAACGTTCTAAGAACAGAAAATTAATTGAACAACACTAAAATCTATAGTTACGATGGAATATATTAACATCTTTGTAAAAAGTATATTTATTGAGAACATGGTATTTGCATATTTCTTAGGAATGTGTTCTTACTTAGCAGTATCAAAAACAGTAAATACAGCTGTAGGTTTAGGGGCGGCAGTAGTATTTGTATTATCTATTACAGTTCCTGTAAACTTTTTAATAGACTCTTATTTGCTTAAGCCAGGAGCTTTATCTTGGTTAGGAGCAGACTACGCTAGTATTGATTTGTCATTCTTAAGTTTTATCATGTTTATTGCAGTAATTGCATCTATGGTACAATTGGTAGAAATGATTGTTGAGCGTTTTGCACCAGCGTTGTACGGAGCATTAGGTATTTTTCTACCGTTAATTGCTGTTAACTGTGCAATCTTAGGAGGTTCTTTGTTTATGCAGCAAAAAGATTTTGCCAATGTGGGAGAATCTGCAGTGTATGGATTAGGATCGGGAATAGGTTGGTTGTTAGCAATTGTTGCTATTGCAGCTATTAGAGAAAAAATAGCATATTCTCATATTCCAGGACCTTTAAAAGGTTTAGGAATTACTTTCATCATTACGGGTTTAATGGCGATTGGATTTATGAGTTTCTCAGGAATCAAATTATAATAATAAAGAACAGATATAATTATGAATGTAATTGCAATTAGTATCGTTGTTTTCTTGATTATTGTTTTAATCTTAGTAAGTATTTTATTAGGAGCTAAAGCAAAATTATTACCGTCAGGAAAAGTAAAAATTACGATCAACGGAGAAAAAACAATTGAAGTAGAAACAGGAAGTTCTTTATTGTCAACTTTAGGTAACGAAAAAATATTTTTACCATCAGCTTGTGGTGGAGGTGGAACATGTATCCAGTGTGAATGTCACGTACATTCAGGTGGGGGTGAAGCTTTACCAACAGAAACGCCTCACTTTACTCGTAAAGAGTTAGCTAAAGGAGCTCGTTTAGGATGTCAGGTAAAAGTAAAAAATGATATGGAAATTTCTATTCCAGAAGAAATTTTTGGAATTAAAAAATGGGAAGCTACTGTAGTTCGTAACTACAACGTAGCGTCATTTATTAAGGAGTTTGTAGTAGAGATTCCAGAAGATATGGATTACAAAGCAGGAGGATATATTCAAATAGAAATTCCACCATGTGAAGTAGACTATAAGGATATGGATATTACTGCTCATCCAACAGATCACCCAGGAGAGCCTGATAAGTTTCAAGCGGAATGGGAAAAATTTGGTTTGTGGCCATTAAAAATGAAAAACCCAGAAACAGTAGAACGTGCTTACTCTATGGCTTCTTATCCTGCTGAAGGAAGAGAGATTATGTTAAATGTACGTGTTGCTTGTCCTCCTTTTGATAGAGTTAAGGGTGGATGGATGGATGTAAATCCCGGAATTGCCTCTTCTTATGTTTTTAATCAAAAACCAGGAGATAAAGTAACTATTTCAGGACCTTATGGAGAATTTTTTATAAACGAAGATTCTGATGCTGAAATGATTTATATTGGAGGTGGAGCAGGTATGGCACCAATGAGATCTCACTTATATGAATTATTCCACACTATGAAAACGGGACGTAAAGTTACCTATTGGTATGGTGGACGTTCTAAACGTGAATTATTCTATATTCACTATTTCGAGTCTCTAATGGAAAAATTCCCTAACTTTAAGTTACAGTTAGTGCTATCTGAGCCTCTACCAGAGGATAATTGGAAGGTTAAAAAAGATATACATGATGATGAAGGGGATGGATTTGTAGGATTTGTTCATCAATCATTAATTGATAATTACTTAAACAATCATGAAGCTCCAGAAGATATAGAATTCTATTTCTGTGGACCACCAATGATGAACCAAGCAGTAGTTAAAATGTGTGATGATTTTGGTGTACCAAAAGAAAATGTACGTTTTGATGACTTTGGAGGATAGTTAAAGTCAATACCACATAAAAAAAACCATTTAGAAATTTTTCTAAATGGTTTTTTTTATGTGGTTAGCTTAGTAATCATTCTTTATTTAATAACAAAGCTATAATATACCTGATTTTTAATTTAGGATTTAATAGAGGGAATAATAATCTTTCAGACTTCTTTAGTATCATAAAAGGACCTCTTCCTAGTAGTATTACAGTATTTCTTTTAAATAACAGGTGATGTTTTATAATGTTTGTTAAATTTTCATAATTATTTACGCTTACAACGTCCTTGTTTTAAATAGTTTAAGTATTTTTCAAGAAATACTTTAAAAAAAGTTAAAAAAAGATTTGGTAAAAAGGGAATAAGTAACGTATCTTTGCACCCGCAACAACGACTATTTAGTTAGTCAAGTTGATGAGTTCAGATACATTATAAGGGTTTATTTAGGCAGAGATTTCTGTTAGTTTTAGAAGGAAAAAAGATTTAAAAAATAATTTAAATTTTATTTGTTTTAAAAGAAAAAAAGTTCTTATATTTGCATCCGCTTAGCGATTGAGTTAAGTGATTCATACCGAGAGGGAATGATAAGGAATAAGGCACTTAAGGTGCGAAGTTCATTGAAGATATTGAAATTGACAGCGTAAAATTAAAGAGTAAATTACGTGTTTATACTGAACTAGTTTCAGTAGAAGATACGAAGATTTTTTTGAGCATCATCACAATTTAAGATATAGTAATATATCAAACAAAATAACGATGAAGAGTTTGATCCTGGCTCAG